>CAVQNC010000011.1:0-11012 GCA_963713795.1 uncultured Chloroflexia bacterium | reverse complement strand
GCACGCTCCGAGGCCTCATGAAGTTCAAGCCGCGCCGAGCCCGTCCCCCTCGACGAGGAGGAGACCGTCGAGGCGATCGTGAAGCGCTTCAAGACCGGCGATGTCCTTCGGCTCGATCTCGTAGGAAGCCCACGAGGCCCTCGCCGTCGCGATGAACCGCCTCGGCGGCAAGACGAACACCGGCGAAGGAGGGAGATCCCGCGCGCTTCCAGACGCGCCCAACGGCGACTCGCTGCAGGCGCGATCAAGCAGGTCGCCTCGGGCCGCTTCGGTGTCACGAGCGAGTACCTGGGCAACGCCGACGAGATCCAGATCAAGATGGCCCAGGGGGCCAAGCCCGGCGAAGGCGGCCAGCTGCCCGGCCACAAGGTGTATCCCTGGATCGCCAGCCCGCTACTCGACCCCGGGTGTGGGCCTGATCTCCCCGCCGCCGCACCACGACATCTACTCGATCGAGGACCTCGCCCAGCTGATCCACGACCTGAAGAGCGCCAATCCCGAGGCCCGGATCTCGCGTGAAGCTCGTGGCCGAGGTCGGCGTGGGAACGATCGCCGCCGGCGTCGCCAAGGCCCACGCCGACGTCATCCTGATCTGCGGCCACGACGGCGGCACCGGCGCTTCGCCCGCTGACTTCGATCAAGCACGCCGGCGCCCTGGGAGCTGGGCTTGGCCGAGACCAACCAGACCTGCTGCAACGATTTGCGCGCGCGTCGCCGTCGAGGCCGACGGCCAGTTGAAGACCGGCCGCGACGTGGTGATGGGCGCACTGCTCGGCGCCGAGGAGTTCGGCTTCGCTACCGCGCCGCTGGTGGTCCTCGGCTGCGTGATGATGCGCGTCTGCGACCTGGACACCTGCCCGGTCGGCATCGCGACGCAGAACCCGGAGCTGCGCGACGCTTCGCGGGCAACCCGGAATACGTCGTCAACTTCATGCGCTTCGTCGCCCTGGAAGTCCGCGAGCACATGGCCCAGCTGGGCTTCCGCACCGTCGACGAGATGGTCGGGCGGACCGAGCGGCTCGACATGCGCCGCGCGGTCGACCACTGGAAGACCAAGAGCCTCGACCTTCAGCCGAATCCTCTATAAGCCGCCGTGCCCCGCCGACGGGGGGGGCCGGGCTGCGTGGTGGCCCAGGACCACAAGCTCGACAAGGCTCACGACGGCGCGAGCTTCATCCCCCTGTGCGACCCGCGCTGGAGCGGGCCGAGAAGGTCACGCCGACTCCCCGTACGCAATGTACCCGGGTCGTGGGCACGCCTCGGCGCGAGATCACGCGTCGTTACGGGATGAGGGCCTGAGCGAGGACACGATCTCGCTTCACTTCATGGGCTCGGCCGGTCAGAGCTTCGGGGCCTTCGTCCCGCGCGGCGTCACCCTCACCATGGAGGGCGACTCGAACGACCACTTGGGCAAGGGCTCTCCGGCGGCAAGATCGTCCGTCCCCCCGCCGCGAACGCCCTTCAAGCCCGACGAGAACATCATCATCGGCAACGTGGGTTTCTACGGCGCCACCTCGGGCGAGGCCTACATTTGCGGCATGGCGGGCGAGCGCTTCTGCGTGCGCAACTCGGGCCTTGGGGCCGTGGTCGAGGGCGTGGGCGACCACGCCTGCGAGTACATGACCGGCGGCATGGTGCTCGTCCTGGGCCGCACCGGGCGCAACTTCGCCGCGGGCATGTCGGGCGGCGTCGCCTACGTGCACGACGCGCAGCGGCGAGGGCGGAGCCTCCGGAGCACGGCTTCGAGACGGTCGACATCAAGGAACTGGTCCAGCTACTGCCGCTCTCGGACCCAGAGAGATCGCCGAGTTGCGCCATCTCCTCGAGCGACATGTGAAGGCCACCGCCAGCCCGCGAGCGAAGGCGATGCTCGAGGGCTGGGCCGACCACGGTCAAGCGGTTCATCAGGGTCATCCCGAGAGACTACAGGCGCGTCATGCTGGCCCAGACGCGGCCGCGCGAGAAGGGGCTCTCGGAGGGGGAGGCCGTCATGGCCGCCTTCGAGGACAACGTATGGACCCGCCCCGCGTGTCGGGCAACTGACGGGGTTTGTTGCCTATTTGGTCGAGCTTCGGTGTTGATTTTAGAGAAATGGGCTAGCCGACCGGGTTCATCGAGTTCGAGCGGGAGCTCCGCCCCGCCCGCCCGCCGCGCGAGCGGGTCAACGACTGGAACGAGGCGCACCCGGCCTTCGAGGCGAGGACACTGCCGCAGCAGGCCGCACGCTGCATGGACTGCGGCACGCCCTTCTGCCACTCGGGCACACTCCTGTACGAAGGCGCCGCTTCGGGCTGCCCCATCCACAACCTGATCCCCGAGTGGAACGACCTCGTCTATCGCGGCCTTGGCGCGAAGCGATCATACGCCTGCCAGGAAACAACTTTCCCGAGTTCACCGGCCGCGTCTGCCCTGCGCCCTGCGAGGGTTCGTGCACCCTCGGCATCCAGAAGCCGGCGGTCGCGATCAGGAAGATCGAGGTCAGATCGTCGACCGCGCCTTCGGAGGAATGGATCATCCCCGATCGCCCCGCCCGGACGGGCATGAGGGTCGCGGTCGTCGGCACGGGCCCCGGGTCTGGCCGCGCCGAGCAACTCAACCAGGCGGGCCACCTGGTGACGGTCTACGAGCGAGACGACAGAGTGGCGGACACCCGATCTACGGCATCCCTAACATGAAGCTGGACAAGTCGGTCGTGGAGCGGCGGGTCGACCTCCTCGCAGCCGAGGGCGTTACCTTCGTCACCGGCACGACCGTCGGCTTGGATGTCGCGGCCGAGAAGCTCATGGCGGAGTTCGACGCCGTGGTGCTTGCCACAGGCTCGACGATCCCGCGGGACCTCAAGGTCGAGGGCCGCGATCTGGCGGGCGTCCATTTCGCCATGGAGTACCTGACCGCCAACACGCGGGCCCTTCTGGGCGGACCGGCGACGCCGATCTCGGCCGCCGGGAAGAACGTGGTGGTGATCGGCGGCGGCGACACGGGCACCGACTGCGTCGGCACCGCCGTCCGCCAGGGCGCGAAGGGCGTCGTCCAGCTCGAGATCCTGCCCAGGCCGCCCGAAACCCGGGCCGCCGACAACCCCTGGCCGCAGTGGCCCAAGGTCTACAAGCTCGACTACGGGCAGGAGGAGGCCGCCGCCCTGTGGGGCGCGGACCCGCGGCGCTACATGGTGAACACCAGGCGGCTCGTCGGCGACGAGGCCGGCCACGTCGCCGCGATAGAGACCGTCGAGATCGAATGGGTACACGCTCACGGCGGCCGGCCGGAGATGCGCGAATGCCCCGGGACCGAGACTTCGTTCCCGGTCGACCTGGTCCTCATCGCGATGGGCTTCGTCGGCCCCGAGCCGACTCTGCCGGCGGCCTTCGGCTGCAAGCTCGACCACCGCGGCAACATCGTCCACGACGACGACTTCATGACGACGACCCCGGGTGTCTTCGCAGCCGGCGACTGCTCGCGCGGACAGTCGCTCGTGGTCTGGGCGATCAACGAGGGCCGCCTGGCGGCTCGCGCCGTCGACAAGTACCTGATGTTCGGCGAGTCGGTCCTGCCGGACTACTAGCCGGGCCCCGTTCCGCGAAGGCCGAGGCCGAAATCAACCCGGCTTCGAAGATTCGGTCGCACCCGGAGTCCCCACCCAACGTTGATGGTCGAGGCACCAGCCGGGTCGACACCGTCCCCCGCTCGCCCGACGACTGGGTTCGCCCTATACCACTGCGCAGCCCGACGGGCCGCGGATCAGGCCCCTCCCGATCGCCTGGCAAGTCCTACCTCTTTCCGCCAGAAGACGGAAAGGCTACCTTTGGCGAGTGCCCGATAACGAGACCGAGACCGAGCGCGTTCGCCGCATCTACGATCGGCGGACGGCGACCGGCCCCGCCTCCCGGGGAGCGGCCGACATGCGCTGGCTGTGCGGTCAGGCCGAAGGCGAGACCCTGGAGGTGGGGATCGGCCGGGGGCGGACCCTGCCCTACTACCCGCCCGGCGTGCATCTGGCCGCGATCGATTTGAGCGAGGTCGCGCTGCGTGAAAGCCAGCGCCGTGCCGACGAGATCGGCTTGCGCTGCGCGTTCCGTCAGGCCGACGCCGCCGCCCTCCCCTACCCCGACGACCACTTCGATACGATCGTCTTCTACCTCGTCCTGTGCACCATCCCGGACGACAGGCGGGCCGTCGCCGAGGCGGTGCGGGTCCTGCGCCCCGGCGGACAGCTGCTGCTCGTCGAGCACGTTCGCAGCCCGAACCGGGTCGTTCGGGCGGTAGAGCGCCTGTTCGAGCCCTTCACGATCCGCCGCATGGCCGACCACCTGCTGCGTGATCCTCTCGAGCACGTCATGGCCGAGGAGATGGAGATAGAAACCCTGGAACGGTCATGGTTCGGTGTCGTCGAACGGCTGGCCGCCCGCAAGCCCGACGCCGACGAACTGGCCGAGGCGGTCTGAGGAAGTCCCGGTCGGTGAAGCGACGTCCGCGGGCTCCGAATCCCGGCTGGCTCGGAGACCTCGCGCCGCCCTGCTGACTAGAGCCCCGAGGGCGACACCTGGCCGGACGGCGGCGGCGACCCGTCCGGGACGCCCGAGTACTGGGCCGACCCGACCCAGCCGAAGCTCGACAACGGCCAGTAGCGCAGCCAGGCCCGCCCGATCACGCTCGAAACCTGGATAGGGCCGAAGGCGCGCGAATCCTGCGATTGCTCGCGGTGGTCGCCCATGACGAAGAGCTGGCCCTGACCGATCCGCCAGCTCGACACCCCGGTGGTCGGGTTCGTCGGCTGGCCGTCGTACACATACGGCTCGACCAGCCGAACGCCGTTGACGTACACGCCGCCCTTCTGGATCTGGATGAGATCTCCGGCGACTCCGATCACCCGCTTGATGAACGGGACGTCGGAACCGTTCTCCTGGAAGCCCTTGGGCGGCTGGAAGACGATGATGTCGCCCCGGTGGTAGCCGGTGAAGATGGGAGTCAGCTTGTCCACGAGCACGAACTGGTTCGGCTGGAGGGTGTTCTCCATCGACTCCTGGGAGATCTCGCGCGGCTCCGCCACGTACTGGTGGACCACGAAGAAGATGATGACCGTCAGGAGGACCGTCTCGAGGATCTCGAGCAGGCATCCGCGCCAGCGTTTGCTCATCCGACAACAGTTCCCCTGTACGGGCGGCGAATCCTGCCGCGCGGTGGTCGAGTAGAGAGTTCCCGCCCGGGGTCCGGACGTGAGCGGAGTAGACGGTAGCACCTCCCGCCGTTCGAGGCCGCCGTACGACGGTACGGGGACCGGCGGTCGCACGGAGGTGCCGGTCCCGGGGTCATGCCGGTTGTCGGGACGAGCCGGCCTCGGATCCGCTTCCCACCCTTCGCCCGCAATCGCGCGGCGCGCGCGGCCGTGCCGGCCGCCGGCGCGACGCGTCCCGCGAAGTCGCCGCCCGCCGCAGCCGCTGTCGCCAATCAGGTTTCCGGCCGGTGCCCAGGCCGGCCGCCACCTCGTCCCGAAGGCCGCGACTTCGATTGACATGTGACCATATGGTCACCTAATCTCCGGGCGTGGACGAAGTCTTCAGGGCGCTGGCGGATCCGAGCCGCAGGCTTCTCCTGGACCGCCTCTTCGAGCGAGATGGCCAATCGCTCGTCGAGCTCCAGGGTGGACTGGCCATGACCCGCTTCGGCGTCATGAAGCACCTTCGCCTGCTCGAGGAGGCCGGTCTTGTTACCACCCGCCGGGTCGGCCGCCGGAAGCTCCACTACCTCAACCCCGTTCCGATCCGGCTTGTGCACGATCGCTGGATCAGCCGCTATTCCGAGCCGATCGTCGCGCAGCTGAGCGCGCTGAAGGCTCACCTGGAGGAAGAACCGATGGGCATCGCACCCCGGCACGTCTACGAGATCTTCATCCGCACCACCCCAGAGCGGTTGTGGCGGGCCATCACCGACCCGGCCGACACGCGCCTCTACTACTTCGGCACCGATGTCCAATCCGACTGGAAGGTCGGCTCGAGGCTGGTCTACCTGGATCACGGCCAGACCACCCTGGACTGCGAGATCCTCGAGATCGATCCGGCCCGCCGGCTCGTCCACAGCTTCACGATGACCTACGAGCCGGAGACGGCGGCCGAGCGACCCTCGAGGGTCACCTGGGAGATAGAGAAGCTGGGCGACACGTGCCGGCTGACGCTCGTCCACGACGACTTCGACGGCGAGACCAAGACGTACCGCGAGGTCGAGCACGGCTGGTCGCAGATCCTCTCCGGCCTCAAGACCCTCATCGAGACGGGCCAGCCGCTCGTCGTCGAGGAGCATTCGCAGGAGCGCGCCGGCATGCCGGCCTGACCCCGCGCCGCCCTGTTCACCCGAACGAAGCGGGGCCGTCGCGGTCCCCGCTTCGCCGTTCTCCTGCCGCGACAGCGAACCCTTGGAAGCCCTGAGGCTGTATCGTCTCCCTTGTGAGCACCGTCGTAGAGTTTCGTGGTTCGTTCCGCCTCATGGAGAGCCCCGGAGATCGCCTGCGGCGCACCGGCAAGGGAACCTGGTACGACCGCTGCGGCGAGCCGGCCCTCGCCGAGCACAACAACCCAAGGTGCGAGATCTGCGCCCGAGGGTCCAGCTGCGGCCTCGACTGCACGCTGAGCCGGCTGGTCTGCCCGAAATGCGGCGCCACGGCCTGACGGGGCGCACGACCGCCTCGGAGGACGAAATGGCCGCTCCCACTCCGAACGACTCGCCCGCCGGGGGCCGCGCATGACGCCCGCCCCGGGCCTGGAGCCGCATCCCATCTACCTCGCCGGCCGCTGGGTCGAGTCGCCGGACCGGCTGGTCGTGACGAACCCCGCCCGGCAAGACGAGCCGGCCGGCGCCACGTACCTGGCCACTCCCGAGCAGTACGAGGAGGCGGTCGTCGCCGCTGTCGCGGCCTTCGAGAAGACCCGCAGGATGCCCGCCTTCGAGCGGAGCGCGGCACTGCACCACATCAGCTCCGGCATCGCGGCGCGGCGCGAGGAGATCGCCGAACTCATCGTCGCCGAGTCGGGCAAGCCGATCCGCGACTCACTGGCCGAGGTCGACCGGGCCGTGCTGACCTTCCGGATCGGCGCCGAGGAGGCCGAGCGGATCGGCGGCGAGGTCATCCCGCTCGACCTGAACCCCGCCTCGCGCGGCCGGACCGGGGTCGTCCGCCGCTTCCCGATCGGCCCGATCGCGGCCATCAGCCCCTTCAACTTCCCGGTCAACCTGGCCGCGCACAAGCTCGCCCCGGCCATCGCCTCGGGCAACCCGGTCGTCCTCAAGCCGCCCTCGAAGGATCCTCTGACGATGCTCGCAGTGGCCGAGATCGTCGCCGAGGCCGGCCTGCCCGACGGCGCGGTCAGCATCCTGCCGATGACCCGCGACCTGGGCGATCGCCTCGTCTCGGACGACCGGTTTAAGCTGCTCACGTTCACCGGCAGCCCGGCCGTCGGCTGGGAGATGAAGGCGCGGGCCGGCAAGAAGCGCGTCGTGCTCGAACTGGGCGGCAACGCGGGCGTCATCGTCGATCGGTCGGCCGACCTCGGCTGGGCCGTTCGGCGCGTCGTCGCGGGCGCCTTCGGCTACGCCGGCCAGGTCTGCATCAGCGTCCAGCGGGTCTTCGTGCACGAGGCGGTCTGGGACGAGTTCATGGCTCGCTTCGTCGAGGCGGCGACCGCGCTGAAGGTCGGCGACCCACTCGACACGGCGACGGACGTCGGCCCGATGATGGGCGCGGCCGCGGTCGACCGGACCCTGGCCTGGGTCGAGGAGGCCCGGTCCATGGGCGGGGAAGTGCTCGCCGGCGGCACGGCCGACGGACTCTACTTCTCACCCACCGTCCTGACGGGCGTGCCGCTCGCGGCTCGGGTGTGTCGCGAGGAGGCCTTCGCGCCGCTGGTCGTGGCCTTCCGGTTCGACGACTTCGCCGACGCGGTTCGAGCCGTGAACGACGGCCGTTTCGGGCTGCAGGCCGGCGTCTTCACGAACAACCTGGCCCACGCCTGGTCCGCCTTCGAGGAACTGGAGGTCGGGGGCGTCATCGTCAACGACGTGCCGACCTACCGCATCGACCACATGCCCTACGGCGGCTCCAAGGACTCGGGCCTCGGCCGCGAAGGGATCCGCTACGCCATCGAAGACATGACTGACCTGCGCATCATGGTGGTGGCGTCGCCCCAGTAGCCGGTCTGCGGCCCGCGGGTCGTCAGCCCAGCCGCGAACCCGGAGCCTCGGCTGAGCCCGCATTCCCGGAGCGCCGACCCCGCGCCCCGTCGCACAGCAAGCGGACCCGCCCGGGCGCTAGAGTCGGTCCATGAAAGTCGGCGTCGCAATCGGCGGCCCCATCCCCGAGGTCGCGGACCTCGCCCGGCGGGCCGAGTCGGCCGGACTCGAGTCGGTCTGGCTAGCGGAGCTGGACCGTTCGGCCTTCGTCCAGGCCGCGGCGGCGATCGCCTCGACGGCACGGATCGGGGTCGGCACCGCCGTGGCCCTGGCGTTTCCCCGCTCGCCCACCATCACCGCCATGACGGCCTGGGATCTGGACGAGATGTCGGGCGACCGCTTCATGCTCGGCCTCGGCCCGCAGGTCAGGCGCGTCCTGGAGGCGCGCTTCTCCGTCCGCGTCGACCGAGCCGGACCTCAGATGCGCGAGTACGTAGAGGCCGTGAGAACGGTCTGGGCGGCTAACCGCGGCGAGTCCGTCACCCACGAGGGCGCCGCCTACCGGATCACGATGCCGACCTTCCACGGCCCGCCGCGGCCGGCGCGCCGCGACACGCCGATCCTGATCGCGGCCGTCGGCCCGGTGATGTCCCGCGTCTGTGGCGAGGTCGCCGACGGGCTGCTCGGGCATCCCCTGGCATCGCCGCGCTACCTGCGAGAATTGGTCCGGCCCGCCGTCGACGCGGGGCTGGAGCGCGCCGGTCGGTCCGGCGGCTCCTGCCCGATAACGGCGATGGCTCTCGTTTCGGTGGGCGACGATCCGGACGAGGCCCGGCGGGCAGCCCGACTCCAGATCGCCTTCTACGCCACGACCCCCTCGTACAAGCCGATCCTGGAGCTCCACGGCCGCGGCGGATTACCGCGCGACCTGCCGCGAGCCTTCGTCAACCGCGACCGGGACCGCATGACCGAGCTCATCGACGACGAGCTCCTGGACGCCGTCGCCGTCGCGGGGCGCCCGGACGAGGCCCTCGACCGGCTCCGGGCATGGGAGGGCGTCGCCGACCGTGTCGTCCTGGGAGTGCCCTGGTACGGCATGCCGCGCGACCGCCAGCGCGAGGCCATTTCGGCCGCGTTGGAACTCGCGGGGAGCGCTCTGACGCAGGATTGGCGTCCCCGGCGGGATTCGAACCCACGACCCGCCGCTTAGAAGGCGGCCGCTCTATCCACTGAGCTACGGGGACACTAGGCGGTTGCTCACATTGAGCGTGAAAGTCTCGTCTTGACCCCCTGATTCGCCCGCTCTACAGTTAGCACGTCGAGCAACTGAGCAACTAACAGTAGGTGGTGAATCATGGTGCAAACCTCGACTCGGGCGCCCGATGCGCTCCTCAGTCTACGCGACAGTTTCGCGCTGCACCTTGCGGCCGACCGATCGCCGAAGACCAGCAGGATCTACCTATCCGCGCTCGATCACCTGATCGGGCACCTCGAAGCCAAGGGCATGCCGACCGGTACGCGGGCCGTCCGGAGGGAACACGTCGAGAGTTACTTCGCCGAGAGGCGCGAGACGGTGGCCCCGGCGACCCTCTCGATTGAATTCAGGGCTTTGCAGCAGTTCTGGCGATGGGCGGCAGAGGAAGACGAGATCGACCGGAGCCCGATGGAGAAGATGAAGGCTCCCCGCGTCCCCGATAAGCCGGTGCCGCTCGTGGCCAATGCCGACTTCCTCAAGATCCTCAAGACCACGACCGGGCGGGAGATCGTGGACCGCCGCGATGCCGCGATCCTCTACGTCTTGTTCGATACCGGCATCCGCCGGGGCGAACTGGCGGGTCTGAAGCTCGCCGATGTCGAACTGAAAGACCGCCTCGCCTACGTCACCGGCAAAGGCGGACACACCCGCGCCGTCCGCTTCGGCACGAAGACTGCCATTGCGATCGACCGGTACCTACGTCTACGCAAGAGCCACCGCTACGCGGACCGTGAGGAACTGTGGCTCGGGCAGGATGGCCCCCTGACCGTCTCGGCATTCGGGCAGATGATCGCCAAACGCGCTGCTGCTGCCGGTCTCCCGAGAATTCACGCGCATCAATTCCGTCACGGCTTCGCGCATACGTGGTTGGCCGACGGTGGGCAGGAAGGCGACTTGATGCGGTTAGCCGGTTGGCGCAGCCGCCAGATGTTGAACCGCTACGGAGCGAGCGCGGCAGATGAGCGAGCCCGCGCGAACTACCGCTCCCCAGCCGACCGGCTATGACCGAGGCACGAGAGGCCGTCTACGACGGCGACGGCTCTTGGACGTTTGCGAACTGCTACGCCTGCGGAAGTCGTCTCGCCGAAGCCAGCAACAGAGACATACCCGGACGCGACCCAAACCCGCGCTGGTATGTCGCCCTTTCGTCGCGCCTCGTGGCCAGAGGCACTATCCACGCGGCGACGGGGCTCCCGCAATATGGACCGCCCAAGAGGCCGGGGCGCACTGACCCCATCAGGCACAACCTTTCGGTCGAGGTCGGCGGGAGCATCGTTCGGGGATCGGCTGGCGGACTGAAGACACGAACGGATTTCTACGTCCACTGTCCCGAGCCCATATGTGACCGAGGCCAAGCCGTCCACGTATCCAAGATGCGCAGGCCGTGGACCTGATATGGGCGGTAGATAAGCACCGCGCACAATCGGCGTGCTAGAATCAGAGCACAGATCGAAGTTCCTCCGACAACTGGGGACCACGTAGAGGCCCAGCCGGGTGACTCGCCAGACGTTGAGGCGTCGGGCTGGAGTCGCACATGGTTGTCGGCCTCACTCCAAAGCAACGGACGTTGCGCGCCCGCGCGGCTGCCTATGCCTTACCC
>CAVQNC010000010.1:0-419523 GCA_963713795.1 uncultured Chloroflexia bacterium | reverse complement strand
GCCGGGCCAGGCTGGAGCCCGCTGTGAGCGACCGACACTATGGCGAGATGGTGACCGCCCCTCGTCCGACCGCTCTGCCGGCGGTCGTTGATAACCATTGGTAATCCGATGGTAATGCAGACGCCGCTGCGCCTACGCCAAAGCCGACGGCGAAGCCTGCGCCATGGCGCCCCTGCGCGACCGGCCCTACTGCTTCGCCCACGATCCCGAGCGGGCAGCCGAAGCCGCCGAGGCTCGCAAGCTCGGCGGCCTGCGCCGGCGCAAGGAAGGCACGATCGCGGTCGCCTACGACCTGCCCGGACTCGACACCGTGGCCGGCATCCGCCGGCTCCTGGACATCGTGGTCACCGACGGCGTGGGTCTGGACAACGGCATCCCCCGCCTGCGCGCCCTGATCTCGACCGCCGTGGCGGCCACCAACCTGCTCAAGGTCGGCGAGTTCGAGGAGCGCCTGGCCGCCCTGGAAGCGGCGGTTGGCCAGCAGCCTTCCGACGAGGACGCCGCCTTCCCGCCGGAGGCCGAGCCACCCGATGACCCTTCGACGACGGCTGGCCAAGATCGAGGAGACCCTCTCGCCGACCCAGCTCGTCCTGCGCTGGCTGGCCGAGGCCCATGCCTTCGGGGACATGCGAGCCTACGTCGCCTCGCTGCTGGCCCAGGACCCCCGGTTGCTCCGCTGGATCGGCTGGCCCGGGAGGCCGTCCACGGGGCCCGGCGGCCATGCGCGGCAAGCGGCCCGAGCTGGTCGAGCCGCCGTCCGGAGCGCCCTGCGCGAGACCGTCTTTCGGTTCGAGCTGGTCATGCGGATCAACGTGACCGCCCACGAGCTTGTCGATCGTGAGGGCCTGATCGACGCGGCGCTCTCGGCCCAGCTCGCCCTGCTCACGTCCGAGGCGCGAGAGCGCAGAGCCGCAAGGACATCGGGTGGCTCGGCCAACTCCGTGACCTGCTCGTCTACCGGGTGAGCGAGCTTCGCGCGGCCCAGGAGGCACGCTCGCTCGTCGAGGGCGCTACCTCGATGGCCACGACGCGCTCTTCCCGGACGTGGCCGCCGCCTGGGAGAGCAGCTCGGAGCACCCAGTGATCGCGGACATGGCCGTGCGCCTGGCCGAGCTCGACGGCGTCCCGCCGGCTGCCCCGCCGGACCCCGAAGCCCTCTCCCGGCGGACGGCAGACTTGTGGCCGACCTGGTCGAGCCGGCCAAGGCCGAGGCGCTCGACAAGCTCGGCGAGGGCCGCCAGGCGTTCGACATCGCCGCCGGCTGGGTGCGGCGGAAGCTGGCACCGCGGGCCATGGAGCTCGATCCGTCTGAGATTTCCCAGCCTAGCTAGTGCCTACCCGCCTTCCGAAACACCAGGCCGCGCTGAAGGCGGAATTCTTTGCTCGGTCGGCGTACAGTGGACGTGCTTTCCGGAGAAGGGGCCCTCGTGACACCTCAGTGGTACGCCTGTCCTTCATGCGGCAGAGCCGTGGGTCCGGCCACCGCGTTCTGCCCATCCTGCGGCACGAAGTTCGCCCAACCGACGCCGGGAGTACCACAGCAGCCAACATATCAGCCACCACCCGTGCCGTACTGGACCGCCCCGCCCCCGCCCGGTGCCTTTGGCGATTCGGTTAAGCATGGCTTTGGGTTTGGTCTTGGTCTCGGCTTCAGTCGCATGGTCGGCGGCTGCGGGGGCTGCCTCTTCATGGTGGTTGCCCTGTTCCTGTTCCTGGCCCTCCTCGGCAGCATGGCTCATCACTGACGCGGCCCGACGGTCGTTCGCGCTCCAGGACGGGGACTTGGCCTCTAGCGGCTTGGTTTCGCGTTTCCCGCTTGGTGATCGTTGTCGTTGGATTTGGCCGAGACGGAGCATGCGGGCCGGTCTGCGGCGCAGTTGTCGGCTTCTTGTCTCCGCCTTGCGGTGTGGGCTGTTGGGCCATCGTGAGATCTCTCCCTACTTCTTGTGGTGGCCGCCCGGAGTCTTCTTGTTCTTCTGCGACAGGGTCCCGCCGTCGCGCAGGGTCTTCCCTGCTTCACCCGCCTCGCTGATCTTGTGGGTCTTGTGGAGTGGGTTGTCACGTTTGGGCGGATGGGGATCCCCCTTGTGCGCATCCCCATCGCCGGCCTTGTCCGGCACGCTATCGCCCTTGCCCGTTGCCTGTGGTTGGCTTGGGCCCAGGCGTGCTGATCTTTACGGGTCTCGTCGGGTCTGGTCGCGATGGCGGCGCCGGCTTCGGCGGTGGGGGTGGGGGTGGAGCCGGTTTCTCGGTACTCATGATTGCAGCCTCACGATCACGACCGAGCTCAAGACAACGAGCCAGGCCACAAGGTCTGCGAGGAACAGGACCGCAGCCCAGCTAAATCGTCCGTACAGCTTCTCAAGCTCCTTGGCGTTCTTGGCTTCGCCGTCCGCAAGGTACCAGGCAAGGGAGCGGTGCAACTCCGGCATGGTGGCAGCTTGTTTCGCCTCGATGTAGTCCCGGAGTAGGTCTCGCGTACCCACTCGGAAGATCCAACTCCGGGCTGGAAGCAGGCTCACGAATAGCGCCGACGACGCAATCATCAGCACGATCAAGAAAGGAGCACCCCGGCGTAAATCAGAACACGGAGCACCAAGCTGTAGCGTCGGGGCCCTTGGTGCTCAAGCCCGAGGCTATCGTCAGTGTGGCGGTCCCGAGAAAGGCTGAGATGACTCCGGCGGCTGAGAGCATGGTGCCCGCCCTGACTCGAAGTTCGTCTAGCGACGCCTCTTGAGCCGACAGGGCACGCACAGCCTCGCTGAACAGGAGCGCGTAGCATCAGGGTCTCCGGGCGCTTCGCTCGAGCGCACAGCCTGCCCAGCCTGCGCTTCGGCAGCCCTGGCTGCTCGTTCATTCTTCGGCCTACCCCGGCCCCGATCAGTCCCCACTCCCAGAGTGTGACCCCAACCGATTAGACATGCTTGCCCATTCCACGAGTTCTCCGCCCGGCTGATCGTGGTGCCAGTATTCGCAGGGTAAAATCCGACCGTTGGTACTGGTCATTGCGAAGTCACGTCGCAAACGCGGCCAACGGAAAAGGGGAAACGGAATGGCTGGCAAGAAGCCGAGCAAGGCCGATCTGAGCAAGGCTGGACAGGACCTCCAGAACCCCAGGACATCCGAGGAAAGCGCGAGACGCAAGCCGCAGAGCGCTCCCGAAAGGTTACCCCGAAGAAGTAGCGCGCTATTCACTCATGGTGACGGACCTAGAGGCGACGGAACCCCAGTTGTGAACAGAGCAGGCCGAGCCCCTCAGATGAACATGGATGTCCTGCAGTCAGGCCAGACCTCGACAGTCGCTTCGTCGCGGCGGCCGGAAAGCTCAGACCGGCCATCTTAGAGATGGCGAACACGACGGAGTCTGGGACAGTCGCCGCGAAGCGCATCGCCGAGGAATGTCGTATTTTCCGTACCTGCCCACCTCGAAGGCGGCACCGGTTGCTCGTCCGAAGCCGTCGGGTCCAACCACGGCCCGGAAGGCTGCCATTGAGGCGTCCCCGTTCCAAGGTAGCCCCAAAGGCCAAGACGGTGAACCCCCGAATCGATTACGAGAGCGCCATCCACGAGCTGCCAGCTGGCCGATCCCCTGCAGCATCTGGTAGGCCAACCGCCGACGGGCAATTTGTGTTAGTGCTCTGCCATGAGCGCATTGGCGTCGAGCTTTCCTCCGGAACGCTGGGCTCGACGCGGTCCCGAAGGACGCTCTCAATGCGAAATGGTTCCGAGAATGAATGCTTTGGGTCGTAATGCGCCGCAGCCGCTCGAACGGCCCCGCGGGGCGGGATGGCAATGGTGCCCCCATGTCCTCGAAGGGCCGCCTCCGACAGGAGGACCTCCAGAGCGTCATGCGCGACACGCCAGAAGTTCACATCGGCGTCCGTCTGCAACAGCCGCATGAGGTGCCCACCCAGTGACCGGCTGATGAACGGCGTTGGGGTTGCCGGCACGAAGTCGCTGTCTCGCACCGCGCCGATCAGCGAGTTGCCGCGAGCCACCAAGAGCGATCCGCGGCCTTCAAGTAACGTAAGGAAGTCCAGACGCGCGGACGGGCTTCCCGCTATCGCGACTGGGATTTCGGTGAACCGATCGCTGGATGGCGCATGCAGCCAGAAGCCGTGGCGTCTGAGCGGCTCGCCGAGCCGCTCCCCTAGGACGACAAGGCTCGCCAGTCGCGGGGTCCAGGAGCAGGCGCGATCTTGGCTATCGACGGTGCCGTATATTCGACTGGCGCACTCAAGGCAAGATCAGCCGGGTGACCGGCCGACGGCGTCGGTGAGTTGGGCGACGGTCAGCAAGGTAGCCGAAAATCTGGTGGGCGTGAGCTCCTCGTCGCGAAGCGTCGCGAGGAAGGATTCGTCAATGAAGTGCCGGACGGCCGGCACTGGCGGCAACTCTTCGCCTGTCTCGATGCCGCAAGGGGTGCTCTTCGTCGGCGCGCCACGCCTGAAGGATCTGCTGCGTAATGGCTTCGTCGAGCAGCACTTAACCCACCTACCCCCGCCGCCGCAGACTCCCATGCCTGCGGAATGGCACGAACCAACGCTGGCAGGCGACGCTCGAGCCCACCTCCACGCCGGCCCAATTCTAACTGGGCGGCCGACTTCCTGGCCCGTCACAGCGCCCGGCCGCCCGGACACCATGGAACGATCGTGGTCGCGGTAGCGGGCTCACGCCGACACCATACGGGTGAAGGTGCATAGCGGACGGCGGGAAACGGCCGAGGGGGGCGGATCTCCGCTTGATGTGCTCTTCCCAGGCATGAGAATGGCCACTCCACGATGCTAGACTGGCTGTCTCGGGTTGGGCGTCACGGACCCGGGCTGACGAATCGAGAGAGTTCATCCCAAGCGTGGGTTGGAGCGGCTGGCCCCAATGCCTGTCTCAATGGCGGCCGAATGTTGCGCGCAGCGGCCGGGAATTCTCGTCGTCGTTGCCCTGTTGGCCGGCGGTGCATTGGGCCTCAACTACGCCATCGACCTGGCCGACCGAGCTGCCCAGACTCTGGGAGTCCAGCGTCCCCAACTGCTGCGGCTGAGAGTCAGGCTCCGGATCACTTCCCCCTGAACCAAAAGACCAAGAGCGGCGCGAGCATAAACGTTCAGGGCAACGGCCGACCATTGTCCTCCCTCAATCCATATGGCGTGGACATTGGGTTCTACGCGGGCACTATCGAGAAGGCGCAGAATGATCCTGACGGGAGTCTGACTCTGACCCTCGCGTTTCCTGGCTCTCCTGTGCGCACGCAGACCGACGAGATCCGATCCGAATCTCGACGGCTCTGTGACACAGGAAGTCACCTACGGCTGGGACAGCGCAGCGCCAGCCAATGCGACTGTACAGGTACTCGTGCCGAAGGGTACCGCCATCTCCAGGCCGTCCGGGATGGGCGACGAGGACGCATCCAAGATCGAATTCGAGGTCGGAAGCGCCGATTGGAACTTCATTGCCTTGGAGAAGGAGAACATGAACTTGCTGCGGGAGCTGGAGAGATGCGTCGGCGGGCCGCTGGCGCACCTGCAGATCAGGTTTGGGTTCCTGACTCCAAACGGTTTGTAGGCTTCCGTGTCGGCTACCGGAGTGGATCGTCAGAACCACGCGCATCGCGATCTGGGGGACTCGAGAGGAGTCGGACCTCCGACTCCATGAGTCGCATCTCGGTGCGGTTTGAACCCATGACCCACCGTTGCGCGACCGCTCGGGCCAGGGATGCCACACACTGCGACCTCCACGATGACTCCATCGCGCGGCGCGACCGGCGCACGCTTGCGTTCGCCGCCACGGGAGGTGCCTCGGCTAGTGCGCGAATACCAGTTCCAGGATCGCCACCACCTCATCCCGGAGCTCATCCAGGATCACCATCTCGCGCCTTATCTTGTCGCAGGCGTGGATCAACGGATTGATGGCTACGTCCACCGAACTCAGCCCCGATGCGTAACAGCGACATCTCCGTTTCCTCGTGCATCAAGAACATGGCGACCTGACGAGGCACGGCAAGGGCTTTGTCGCGCTTCTGGCTCTTGAGGTCAACGACTTCGACACCGTAGTATTCCGCGACTGCGTGGGTGATCTCATCGGGCGTGGCGAAGCGTTTCTTGGGGTTGTAGAGCACCCCGAGAGCACCGCTTGGGCAAGCTCTACTGTGATCGGAACTCCTCCGATGCTGGCGTACGCCGCTATTCGATTGATGCCCCCTCAAGCTCTCGAACGTTGCTGAGGACCTTGCGGGCGATGAACTCGAGCACGTCGGAGCTAACAGGGATCGCCCCGGCGATCGCCTTAGACTCAAGCATGGCTACCCGAGTCTCCAAGTCAGGCGCCGTCACGTCCGCGAGCAGGCCCCATTCGAACCGGCTCCGTAGCCGCCCCTCCAGCGTAAGCATTTCCCTGGGCGGCCGGTCGGACGAAAGGACGATCTGCTTGCCGTCCTCGTGCATTGCATTGAAGGTGTAGTAGAACTCCTCTTTAGTCCTCTCCTTGTCGACGATGAACTGAATATCGTCAAGAAGGAGGACACCACCCGCCGGTAGCGTTCGCGAAACGCATCGATGAGTCCGTATTGGATGCTGACAATGAACTGGTTCGTGAACTGCTCAGTGGTTGCGTACACAACGCGTTTTCGTGGGAAACGCTCAACAATCGCGTTGCCGATCGCGTGCATAAGATGCGTCTTGCCGAGGCCCACCCCGCCGTAGAGAAACAACGGGTTGTAGGCGTGACCGGGGCGCTCCGCGACCGACAGACTCGCGGCGTGGGCGAGGCGGTTGGCCGAGCCTACGACGAAGTTCGCGAATGTGTACCGCGGGTCGGGGCGAGGCGCCGCGGCCTCCGATACGCCCTGGCCCCGCCTCCATGACACCAGCTCGCCGACTCTGCCGACTTCCTGAGGTACTCGCGCACAAGCGGGTCAAGTTCACCACGATGAGAGTCAGCCCATCGGCGGGCGTCATCCAGGTTGGCTCCAGACAGACAGTCGTCATTGTTACGACCCACCTGTCCCAAGATCTGGCCCGGTGGCTCTCAGCGAGTCTCGGTATTCCAGATCCGGGCGTCGCCGTTCTATCTCCGCCGTGAGCGCGGGCCACCCCGATAAGACGGCTTCGTGCGCAAGGGTGACCGACTGTGAACGCCGACCGTCGGACCCAATGGTCACAAGCCGGGCTTCAGCCAAAGCCCGTGCAACCCGTTTATTGGCACGGCTGAGGCTCGACAAAGAGCAGGGTTGGGAAGTGGGGATGGTTCGGTTCGAGCGCAACAAGGTGAATCAGGAGGTCTACGACGGTCCGCTCGCCGATCTTCTCAGCGATAACTTTGGCTTTGCGTGCAATCGCGCCGTGAACCCGCCCGAGGTCTTCGTACAATTCCATTGTGAACAAGGGCGCGTTCGGGTCTGTCGCCGCGGCGTGGTCCCACAACTCGCGCAAGACAGTAGAGGAGTGGCAGAGCGTCTCCGGTTCCGGCATCTGCCAGGATCTGGGCAGCTAGGCCTGGCTCGAAACGAGCGCCAACAAGAGCCGCGGGCTTCTCTATCGAAAGGGCCATCTGGCGCGGTTCAAGCGCTGCGATCGCCTTCGTCTCGGTCATGCCTACCGAAGCAAGTAGGTCTGCAGTGAATTCGGCACGAACGACGTATACGGTCCAGATCCTGCCCGAAGCATCCTCCGCGAGCTTGTTCATTTGTCGGATGAGTCGCTCTGCGTCTTCGCGGGCCCCAGCGACCAGCCGTTCGGCTTGGTCAATTACGACCAGGACCCATGTCCCTTGTCGGCGCGCTTCCTGATCGAGTTCGAGCAGATTGCCAACGGCAGCCACACGGAAATCACTTCTCAGCGCATCGGCAAGCGCCCCGACGGCTCTGCCGTTTCTAGGCTCAGTTCAATCACGGTCCAG
This sequence comes from uncultured Chloroflexia bacterium, assembly GCA_963713795.1. Taxonomy (GTDB): domain Bacteria; phylum Chloroflexota; class Limnocylindria; order Limnocylindrales; family CSP1-4; genus Fen-1039. Next base: position 411,633 of record CAVQNC010000010.1, on the reverse strand, counting down.
CAACCACCCTCAGGAGACGCGGAATAAGACCTGCCCGAACGAAGGACGACTTACCTACGCCGGAATTGCCCGTCAAGACCAATCGGCGGTAGCCTGCGAAAGCCACAGCGGGATCGAGAAGAGCCGCCGTTTCGATCACTTCTTTCTCTCGCCCCAAAGAAGGGCCCGTCGGCTCGATCGAAGGGAGCCAGGCCTGGGTATGGAGCCCGGCCTGGGTCACGCAGCCGGGCGTTCCTGCTGACGCCGATGCGCGCCTCAATCCGGCGGATGCCCTCGTTTACCGAGAGAATGCCCATTGCAGCGACCAGCCCCTGGAGGTCCTGGCTGCTCGCCATGTTCGAGCCCAGAGTTCTGGCGAAGTCCTCCAAGAACGGATACAGGGCCTTTTCGTCCTCCTGGCCGTACAGTTCCTTCCAGCGCGCGGAAGACCGGGGCCAAGCGTCTGTGGATCCGCCACATGCGCGGCCAACGATCTCGTCCGCAACTTGAGTTGCGCTGAGAAGGTCGATCTCAGCGCTTATCTGGAAGACCTGCTTGTGTCGCAAAGCGACGTCGGCCGCGGTTGTACGGATGGCCCGCTGAAGCGCGCGAGTCTGACGCGGGCCGAGAACGCGGTCCCCCGCGAGATGACCAAGGACAGCAGCCGCTGGTGCCAGGAACTGCAAAGCGACTTCGCCGGCGGCCACGGCAACGTCAAATCCCATCGGGCTCCTCGTGCCTGAACGCCCCTACTGTTGATGATCAAGCGAGCTCAGTCTACTCAGGGCCCGCCGTCTCCACGCTACCAGCGATCACGAGGATCGGGCCGCAGCACTATGGCTGCATCGTTATGACTCGGATGAAGGTGCGTCCATGGCATGTCGCTGCGTTGATGAGGTCGCCGCCCCCACGAGCGGCGACCTCGAAGCTGGCCGGCCGGGTCGGGTCCGCCTCGTTCGTCGTCTCGTGCTACTGCGACCTTCGTGCGTAGCTGGCGGTAGAGGCCCTGTGCGTACGGCACGGGAGATTGGCCGGACGCGCGCATCGCGATCATCGTGTCCATGTCGGGATCGCTGAAGACCAAGACGACCTTTCGGGGCACGGCCGGCGAGTCGTTGTAGACGCTGTAGATCTTCCGCTGGACAGCGTCACTCGCCTTCTCGCGAGTGGCGATGAACCCGAGCATCCCGAGTCGAGCACCCAGATAGGTGGCGGTCTGGTTGATGTGCTCGAGTTCAAGGGCGGCCACGTTCTTGCACTCGAACATGACCAGGGGGCTGTTGTAGGTGTCGCGTACGTATTCCAGAACGAGTGCTCGGCCTCGTTCCAGTAGATGATGTCGCGGCGCTCCGTGCCCATGTAGGTGCTGACCTCAAGGTCCCCACCGGTCAGCTCGGGTTCAAAGAGGAAGTTGAGGATCTCATAGACGAGTCGCTGGTAGTCCGCCGCTGCGGCGACGCCGGTTGGAAGAGCCTTGAGCTTGTTTTCGCAGGTCCGCGCCGGTCGCGCGTAGCTCCTCTTCCGCCTGGGTGTCCGGCAGCAAAGGTTCCGCCTTCCACGCCTCATGCTCTTTTCGGCCCACGTACTGCTCAAAGACGGCAGGTCTCTGCCGCACCTTCTGCACGAGTTCCGTCTTGGCGATCTCGTAGCGCTTGACAGCGCTCATGCCTGGGTAGCGAGGAAGCCGCGGCTGCGGCGGCAGGAGGAGCTTGGCCTCGTTGCCGTAGAAGTCCTGGTAGTTGATCCAGGGCAGGAGCCGGACGATCCGGCGAGGGACGAGGAGCAAGGCTTTACCGCTTAACGGATTGACGGGCAGGTCGAAGTACCCGTCGCGCCACTCCATGTCCTCGAGGTCCAGGTAGTGGTTTAGCGGGACCCCGGCTGTGATCGGAATGTGCCAGAGCGCCGCTTGCCGCTGCGTGTAGTCGACGAGCGAGATCTTCAGCACTCCAGCGGCGATGTCGCTCACCCGATCGGGGCCAACCCCGACCGAGAGGAGTTGTAGCTCTTCGACATGTCTGAGGCCCCTTGTCCGGACCTCTTCGCTTGACTCGAGCAGATCGACTACGAGCTGATTAAGGTGCCAGCCAAGTCCGCTGCCACCGATGCCACCGATCGTGTAGCCGAAGCCAATTGCATTCACCTCCGGGAAGTCGATCAGACGGTTGAGACTCTTCCGATCGCCTGCTTCGTAGAGCGAGAAGCCGTGGCGGAAGACGGCCAGGAGCTGGTCATGCAGCGTGCGCAGCCCCTCGTCCCGACTCTTGTAGAGCAAGAAGGGGTCAATGCAAACCGGAATGTCGCACGCAAGATCCGGGATGACAAAGTCGGCTTCGGCCTGGCTCAGCGGGAGGCCAAACCCAGCCGGTAGAGGGAGGTGCGCTGGCGAGGCGGACAACTAATCGTCCTCGTCGTCCTCGTCGTCGTCGTGCTCGGCCATCTCGGCCCAATCCGCGTCGTACTTAGCTTCGTACCGGGTCAATGCATCCCTGGCTTCGCGCAGGATCAGCACCACATCGCGTGTTTCCGGTGGATTGCCCGCGGACACGATGTCGTCGAGACCATCGATGAACATGTCCGGCTCGTCCGCGAACAGTGCCCTGGTCTCGGTTAGCACCTTGTTCGTTCTGGCGACCATCCGCTCGGTTACTGGAACGGTCGGCCACTTCCGACTGAGCTTGTCGATCTCGTCGTATATCCCGTCGGCCGCGCTGACAAGCTGCCGGTGCTTCTCTCGACTCGTTCGCAGCCGCTCGTTGTAGGCCCTGAGCTCGCGCTCTGCTTTATCTTCCGCCTCAGCCTGGGCTCTCGCTTCCTCGGCTCGTGCTGCCGCCGCAGCCTTTCGAGCCTCCACTAACTCCGCGGGTGTCCTTCGAGCCACGACGTCCTCCCGTCCGCCTCTTCACTTCCCGAGTCAGGAGTGTGTCGCTACCAGTATGGGTGGTGTCCCCAATCGGCGTTGCCCCTTCTAAGAGGCTGAAACGAAGGGCGTGCCGTTGGGCGGCTGGTGATGCGACGTGCTGGCGCAGGGTCACGGAGTCGCCCAAATCCGGCGGGTACGGTATCGGCGAGCTTGGGTACCTGGCACGGGCCCGGCTAGTGCTGCGGTCGAGGGCCGGCTGCGGACCCCGGAGCGGAATGGCATCCATATCCGACGCCATGATCGTGCGGTCTACCTCTTGGTTCAGCCGCGATGAACTTCGACGAGCGGCATCTTGACCGGGTCGCGTCATGGAGATCGCCCCATGGCTGGGCTGGGGCCCAAGAGGTCCGAGTTGCACCTACTTAACAAACAGGACCTCAGCAGGCGGACCTCGGCCCTGAAGGTCGAAACCAAGCACCCTTCGTGCGTGACAGGTCCCCAGAGTCAGGCAAATCGAAGCGCCTGGCATCGACACCGAAGGTCGACCTCTCTCGCCTTGTCCAGACGGTTACGTTTCGCTGTCGATGAACAAGCCATACCGCTTCAGGAGCCCAGTCGTATCGATATGAAACTTGCGCAGAAGAACTAGGTTGTCCGGCAGCCAACCATGCCATGAGTTTCTCCAGGCCACCGCGAAGTACCGATCAGCGTCGGCAATCATCATCAGATCGCGCACGACGCCGATTAGAGTGTTTCCCGAGATGATCGTCGAGTGAAGCTTGTCGTAGGAAGCCGGGATGAGGTCGGCCACCTGGTCGAGCGTCCGGACGCCAAACGCCCGGAGTTCGGACAGGCCAACTCCGAGGAGTCCGGGCTCGAGGAATCCGGCTAAATCGCGCCGGACGCGACCGAGGCAGGGAGCCGTTCCAGCAGGAGCTCACGCAAAGAGATGGCATTCAAGTCGATCTTCGCCAGCGCCCCATCTCGGCGACCGATCGTCTCCGCGACTTCCGCTGTATACCTTGAGATCTCCTTAGCAAGCGCATCGAGTTCACGGTCCGCCACCTCGAGTAGCCCTGCGGCCAGATTAAGTCGACGTTCGAGCTCTGGCGGAAGCTGGCCTCGATATTTGTAGCCTCGGTCGTGTTCGAATTCTGACCACGCATGCCCCAAGACAGTGGTGACTTGCACTTCGAACCGGATCCCCTTGAACGACTTCCAGTCGGCGAGTTGCTCTCGATCTGGTCCAATTCTGCAGACGAAATGGCGCGCACGGTATCCGAGCCGATCCGGCCCCAGATCACTACCCTTGTCTGCGGTGAGCGACGAGTCGACCGCAAAGAGGGCGTTTAGCCTCTGCTCAACGCGGTCGATCTCCCCGCTGAAATAGGTGATCACGCGCAATCCAACGAGGTCCTGAACCTCCGCCCGAGGGTCGTCGTAGTGTTTGGCCTTCTCAAGAAAGCTCTCTTCACCTTTGGTGCGGCTGAACACGTCCTGGAATTGGATGCCAACTTCTCGCAGGGCGACCTTGATCACCTGTGCTACCTGGGCGCCAAAGGCATCGAACATCTGACAATTCCGCCGATGCCACTCCCGTAGCTCGGCTTCGTCTGTACCCCCCACCGGGCTCGTCGCCTCGGCCGCGACATCCTGAGCCTCACCATCAGAGGCTGCCGCAGACTCCTTCGCCATCCTGTTGTCTGGCCTCCCTCGTGACGCCGCTGCCGATGCGCCGTATCCCACTCGCATGCTGGCAACGTCATGGGACATTACGACACCGCCGTCGTCTGTCGGTCAGGCCACGTCATCAATGACCGAGCCGGCAGTCGACCCCAATTCAACAAGCCATTCTGTCCTCAATGCGGGCAGCCAGCGATAAGCGCCTGTGAAGGCTGCGGAAAACCCATTCAAGGCGACTACATCGCCGAGGGTGTTCTCGTGCTTGGCGCTGCTATGGCGCAGCCGAGCCCGTACTGTCCAGAATGTGGGAGGGCGTACCCTTGGGAGGCCGGCAGAGTCGCAGCTGAGCCGGAGCAATCGAGGACCAATCGGGGTCTCCCAACTCGCAGGAATTGAGCCCGTCCAGCCACGGCAGCTGACCGAACGCCCGTCTGGCCTCCCAGACCCTGGTCATGACCGCTCAGGTCGCGAACTCCGACCAGCACGATCGCTGGATAGTCGCCAGACCTCGGGAGTGGGACGATGGCAGCGGCCGGGTTAGGTCGCATCTAGAAGGCGCGAAGCAGCTCCGCCTTCTTCGCCTCGAACTCCTCGGCCGAGATGATCCCGTCGTCACGCAGCGCCGCCAGTTGGCGGAGCTTGTCCCCAATGCTCATTTCCGGCGCGCCGGCAGACTGGTCGGGCGGAGGTGCCGTGGGCTCCGGAGTTATAGGCGCGGCACGGTCCGGGTCGCTACCGGCAGAGCCCAGCCGACCAAGAACTCCTGACCGCGCTTGAACGGGCTGGAGGAGTCGTGCCTGGAAATAGGTTCGTGGGGAAACACCCTGGGCGCGGGTACCTCGGGCACATCGAGGTAATCCTTTGGGACAAAGCCCGGCGGTTGCTTGACCCACGTGACCGTGATCTTGTCGCCTTTGCGGCTGAAACCCGTGATGGCCCCGAGCCCCAGCCAGTTGGGGAGGATCTTGGCGCCGGTTCCGGCAAGGGACGCTCCGCCCCGGCCTCCTGTCTGACCTTCCGGCATCCAGCCGTCCTTGGACATCTTCTTTGCGTCGTGCTCGTAGTCCTTGTGGTTGTCGTAGATCTTGACCTTGACCTCGGGGCGGAGACCCAACGCGGCCTTGCGTCGCTTCTCTTCTTCCTCGTTGAACTTGATGGCGCGCTTGGCTTCCTTCTCGGCAGCCTCGTGTTCGAGATCGGTCAGACCGTGGCTGGGATGGGCGAGCTCGACGACGATGTTGGGGTTGGCAGAGACAAGCTCACGGAAGAAGGCGTCGAGCTCTGGCTTGGACGTGCAGCCTTCGATGCTCAGGACTGCCTTGCCTCGCACGTCCATCGCCTCGAACTGAAACGTCAGCCGATCCCGGCTCTGCACCAACACGTTCCTGATCCCTGCGACGGGGATCCGGTCTACCTTCTGCCACTCCTTGCGAGTAACCAGGTTCTTCCCATGGGTCGCGTTGACGACCTTCCCCTGCTCGATGGTCACCACCCCGTGAGAATGACTCAGGCCCATGAGTTAGCCTCCCTCGGCTGGGCGTAGACAATGGGCGAAACCGTCGCCTTGCCGGCCACAGACCATTCGAGATTGTCGCCCGTGAACGTGCCGCATTTGCCCTGGCAAGTCTAGCGAGCACTCCACCGAGGAATCAGTCGGGACAGGCAACTCCGATTGGGACTATCTGCTCATCGTGTGCGGGCTCGGCGTTCCTCCAGCCTGGCCTCAGGCCGCGACCGCCGTGGCCCTGACCCGCAGAAGCGTGGCGATCAGCTCGTCCACCTCGGCCGAGGCGAAGAGGCCGTCCGGGCCGCGCGGCGTGATGTCGGTGAAGGGCGACTCGTAGAGCAGCGCGGCGGGCATGACGCCGTGCTCGGTCAGGTGGTCGACGATCAGGTTGACGAACTCGATCTGGTTGGCGCCCAGCGTCTTGCCCGACAGGAACCCGGCCAGGGCCTCCTTGGCGGCGCCTCGATCCAGGCCGACCAGCGAACGGACGAACAGGCCGAGGCCGTGCGACTCCTGCTTGGCGCGGTCGATCTGATCGGGCCCGCCGACGCCGCTCTCCACCAGCATGCGCTCCAGTTCGGCCAGGTCGCCGGCCGTCAGCGGCTTGTTCATCCGCAGCTTCCGGATGGCGACGTGATCCTGGTGCTCGCGCAGGAAGACCTGCGCCTTGGCGCGGAACTTCTCGAAGTCCCAGCCGGCGGCGAGGCCGGGCAGATCGACCCGCTCCTCGGCGCCCATCTCGTCCTCGAAGTCGGCGAAGACGACGCGGCGCTTCTGCTTCTCGATCAGCTTGGCCAGATCGCGCAGGCGGCGGCGAACCAGCTCCAGCATCGGGACGGTGACGTCCTGACCCACCACTCGTCGGTCTGGACGTCCTGGATCAGCGCCATCTGGGCCCGGACCATCGGGATGGCGGACTTCTCCTCCAGCAGGCCGGCGATGGCCTTGACCTGATCGCGCAGTCGCTCGAAGCCGGGCTCGGATCGGAGCAGCGCCAGCTGCAGGTTGAGGATCAGCAGGTCGAACCGCTTGGCCTCTTCGGCCTCCGCGTCCAGCTCCGCCGGCAGGCCGGCGACCTCGTGCGCCAGCTCGCGCGAGCGCCTCGCGCGACAACGACGCCCAGGCCTCGGGCTTGGCGTACTTCTCGACGAGCCGCCGCTGCGGCCGGACGACGAAGTTGTCCAGGTTCATCGCGGCCACTTCGCGATGCAGCGACTCGGCCGAGCGCGCCGCGCACCTCCGCCTCGGTCGTCGGGTCGCCGTAGGGCGCCATGGCTGTCGCCGCGGCCGCCGGGCCGGCGACCGGCGCCCACGCGCTTGTCCAGCTCCTCGACCAGCTCCAGCCGCGTCACGAACAGCCGCTTGCCCAGCGACTCGCCCAGCCGCGCCCTCGGTCGTCTCCGGGTTCTGGCTGAAGAACTCCAGGTTCCGGCAGTAGTCGAAGAGCTGGAAGCAACTCCTTGTCCTTGCCCGGCCCGAACAGGTCCGGGCAGAGGCGCGTGCCGCGGCCGAGCATCTGCCAGAACTTGGTCTTCGAGCGCACCAGCTTGAAGAAGACCAGGTTCACGACCTCGGGGATGTCGATGCCGGTGTCGAGCATGTCCACCGAGATGGCGATGTGCGGCGCCTTGCTCCTTGTTCGAGAAGTCGTCGATCAGGCTCTGGGCGTACTCGGTCTTGAAGGTGATGACGCGGGCGAACTCGCCGCTGGTAGTGCGGGTAGTTGGCGTTGAAGCGCTCGGCGATGAACTCGGCGTGGTCCTGGTTCTTGGCGAAGATGATCGTCTTGCCCAGGCGGTCGCCGCCGGCGACCGTCAGGCCGCGGGTCATCAGGTGCGCCAGCACCTTGTCCACCGTGTCCTTGTTGAACAGCCACTTGTTGACGCGCCGCGGCCTCGACGCGGTCCGGGACCGTCGCCCTCCTCGTCCCACTCGAGCGCGTCCCACTGGTCCTTCTCGTCCTCGGACAGCTCGTCGTACCTGATGCCCTCGCGCTGGAACTTGAGCGGCACCGACACGGCCTTCGGCGGCACGAGGAAGCCGTCGCGCACCGCCTCTTCGAGCGAGTAGGCGTCGGTCGGCACGCCGTTTTCGAGGTCGAACAGGCTGTAGGTGTTGCGGTCGATCTCGTCCTTGGGCGTCGCCGTCAGGCCGACCAGCAGCGAGTCGAAGTAGTCGAAGATGGCGCGGTACTTCTGGAAGACCGAGCGGTGCGCCTCGTCGATGATCACGAGATCGAAATGGCCGGCGCCGAAGCGCCGCTGGCCGTCCGCCGTCTCGTCGATCAGCCCCATCATCGTCGGATAGGTGGAGACGAAGACGCGGCCCTCGGCGTCGCTTCTCGGTGACCAGGTTCACCGGCGACGCAGTCCGGCAGGTGGCGCTTGAAGGCGTTCACCGCCTGCTTGACCAGCGCGACGCGGTCCGCGAGGAACAGCACGCGCTTGGCCCAGTTGCAGCGCATCAGCAGGTCGCACAGCGCGATGACCGTGCGGGTCTTGCCCGCGCCGGTGGCCATGACCAGCAGCGCCTTGCGGTCGTGGTCGCGCTCGAAGGCCTCGGCGATGCGGCGGATGGCCGCGCGTCTGGTAGTAGCGCTCGACGATCGCGCCGTTGATCTCGGCCGAGGCGAGGGGCTTGCGGCTGGCTCGGCGCTGGATCAGCAGCTCCAGCTCGGCCTTCTTGTAGAAGCCCTGGACCCGGCGCGGCGGATAGCTCGTGTCGTCCCAGATCCAGTGCTCGTAGCCGTTGGAGTAGAAGATCACCGGGCGCTGGCCGAACTGGCGCTCCAGGCAGTCGGCGTAGAGCTTGGCCTGCTGCTGGCCCACGCGCGGGTCGCGCCGCGTGCGCTTGGCTTCGACCAGGCCGAGCGGCTTGCCGTCGTCGCCCCAGAGCACGTAGTCGACGAAGCCCTTGCTCCTGGGTGTTGGGCATGCCGGCGACTTCGAACTCCCGATCGCGCGCCTGGTCGCAGCGGCCAGCCCGCTTCCTTGAGCAGCAGATCGATGAAGTAGTCGCGCGTCTCGGCTTCGAATAGTCGTGCGTGTCGGGCTGCGCCGCCGCGGCCTTCTTGGCCTCGGCCACCTGGCGCGCAGGCGCTTCAGCTCCTCGTCGAGCGCGGTCTCGTCGGCCAGCAGCGACGGCGAGCTTCTCGTCGCGCTCGCGCAGCGCGGCCTCGAGCTGCTGCAGCTGCTCGGCGGTCTGCTTCGGGACGAGCGCGTCCTCGGCAGAGCGCCGGGGTCGAAGGCCAGGTCCGGCGCCGGTCGCGCCTCGCGCGCGTAGGTGCGGGCGAGCCAGTAGCAGACATGGAACAGCTCGCGCACCGCCGCCAGCGCGTCGTCCGCGGGATCGCGTTGTGGCTGTGGACGGCGCGATTGCCGAGCGTGTTGATCACGCGCGCCTTGTTGAAGACCGCCTCGCCCGCAGCCAGCTTGAAGGTCGGCTCGTGGATCAGCGCCGAGAGGTTGTCCTGGTAGGGCAGCCGCAGCGCGGCGTCGTGCTTGTATGCCCACGCCACCGCCAGCTCGAGCGCCCGCCGGGCGTAGAAGCAGGCCGCCCGCGGGTCCGGATGCACCGCCGCCTCGGCCCTGGCCGCGGCCTCGAACACAGCCGGCCATTCGCGCTGGAGGAAGGCGAACTGGCTCACGTCAGCCCCGCCCGGTTCGAGTGGACACACAGTCGTCCAGCTTCCGATGCAGGAGCGAGATCCAAGTAGTCAGGTAGTCAGCGGCGTCGTCCTCTCCCTTGCCACAGGAGCTTTGGCTGATGAGCCAATGGGTTGCGCACCGCTCCGAAACACCCCTTCAGAAGAGCGGCGAAGCCTTTGTGCTCGGACTTCTCCGTATCGGTCCGCAGGGAGTTGAATGCAAGCAGCGGCTGTTCGAGCGAAAACACCTGTTCCACAAGCGCGGCGCCGTCCCCGGTGGCGCCGGACATCTCTCGGATTCGCTGCGCAAGCCCCTTCGAAGCCTCGAATACCGCGTGGAAGTAATCGTCCCGCATCAACTCGGCGCGGCAATACTTGAGGACTTCGGGGTGGATCCGCCGCCCTTTGAACTTGGCCTGGATGGTCCTCGCCCGCACCTCGGCCTCGTCCAGCGTCGGCACTGCTTCAGTGCGCCTGAACTCGCACGTCACTTACCGTACTCAAGTGCCCGAGAACGATAGGATCCTATTCAGCTCCTGTCGCCGGGTCCTCGAATTCCTCACCGCGACCAACGAAACGGACGGGCAAGAGGAAGGCTCGAACGAAGTCGAGTACGCGATTCGCCGACTGATCCTTGCGCTGGGCTCTCAAGGAAGATCGCGTACAAACGCCTCCACTTCGTCGTTTCGCCGAAGTTGTCCGGGAGACCGCGATCATTCAACACATGCGTGATGTCCGTTCCTGTCCCGCACTCCCCCAGCACAACGGCGAGAGCCTCAATCTGACCCTCTGGGAACGGCGGAACGGCACTCACGTCACAATTCCCCCCGGAAGGCGCGATGCTGGAGCGAGGCGAAGAGGGCCTCGAGTTCGGCGAGTGAGGATGCATGGGCGGCTTTCGAGCGCTCGACCGCCGCGACACGGCTCGGCAAACTCATGCTGCAGCGCGATAGCGGCGGGCATATCAGGCATTATCTTCGCATCGAACCGCGATCTTGCTCGGACTGCAAGCACCTTTCATGGATGCTCATCGATCGCATTGTTGATCAGCGCTTGCCGTGCGAAGACAGCTCGCAGATAGAAGATGGGACTGAGCTCCACATTGAGAGGCGAGCGGTATCTTGCTGATTGATTCGCTCACTTCGAGGTCTGGCATGGGACGATTGCCATGCTACCCACGGCTGCCCGCGAATGCAGGTAATCAAGATCGATCCCGGCCTCAGAAGCGAGCACGGCCAGACTCATCGCAGAGATGGCCCTCGGTCGCTCGTTCGGATAGCCGGAGAGTATCGATTCGTCCGACTTGATGTCGACGACTCGCACATATCTGACTCCCGGGATTGTCAGGTCCGGCGCATGAAGTTATTCCCTGTGACTGATCGGTCGCTCGGGATCGACCAGATCGATCATCGGCGAATGGCCAACCGCTTGGATTCGTGGCTGGGGTCGCCGAACATGTCGAGGAAGATGGATTGGGTGAGGGTGTCGAGTTGGGCGAGGGCGGCGCGGCGCTTGGCCCGCAGCGCCTCCGCCCGGTCCAGCACCTCCGCAATCCGCCGCTGCTCGGGCAAGGGCGGCAGGGGAACGAGCGATCTCGGCTCCAGCTTGCGATGAGCTTGCCCCGAGTTGTTCCGGTTACGAACGGCGTTACGTCATGAGTTGCTCGCAGAACGCGACACAGGAACGCAAGCTTCATTTGCCGGCTTCGGGCGTAGGACATGTGCATGGTTGGCGACCCAGGTCTTGCCCGATATCCGGTAAGCAATGCCTCTGTCAGGCTATCGAAATGTCCGCCGTCCTCCGCAAGCAGATCGCGAGCGGCTCATCGAACAGGAAGTCATCGATCGTCCACGTTGCTGGCCACTTGCTGCCGTGTACGGATATGGCCCGGGCCGACGATCGAATCGGTTACTGGCCGTCGCAGGCTGTCGAGAAGCTGCCACGACATCATCTGAGCCGACCGAGTCGGATAATGCGCCAGCCAGATCGACAGCTTCGAGAGTATCACTTCAGCATCGCCCTCCAACTCCTTCATCCCCTGCTGGATCTCCTCCTCCAGCTTCGCGAGGTCGGCGAGGATCTCCTTGCGGCGCGCGGTGCTCGACCTCCTCGTGGACCACTTCCTTGTAGCGGTTGAGGCGAGAGGTCGTAGCCCTGGGCGGCGATGTCGGCCTTGGGGACGCAGAAGCTCTGGGCGGTGCGCGGGCGCTCGCGCTCGGCGCCGTCGCGCTGCGGCCCAGCGCGCCAGCACGTCGGGCAGGTTGTTCTTGGCGTGCTCTTCGGCGGTGAGCGCCGTGCGTCGGCACCGGGCCGAGCTTGTCTTCGGACAGCAGCGGCGTGCGCTTGTCGTCGAGGCTCCAGCCGTCGGCCTCGACGTCGTAGAACCAGACCTGGTCGGTGCCGCCGGAGTTGGTCTTGGTGAAGAGCAGGATCGCGGTCGAGACGCCGGCGTAGGGCCGGAACACGCCGCTCGGGCAGCGACACCACGGCGTCGAGCTTCTGCTCCTCGACCAGCATCCGCCGCAGCGTCCTTGTGCGCCTTGCTCGAGCCGAACAGCACGCCGTCGGGCACGATGACCGCGGCGCGGCCGCCGGGCTTGAGCAGGCGCAGGAAGAGCGCCAGGAAGAGCAGCTCGGTCTTCTTGGTCTTGACGATCGCAGCAGATCCTTGGCGGTGTTCTCGTAGTCGAGGCTGCCGGCGAAGGGCGGATTGGCGAGGACCAGCGTGTAGGCCTCTTCGTCGGCCGGCGTGGTCCTGCGCCAGCGAGTCGCGGTAGCGGATGTCCGGGTTCTCGACGCCGTGCAGCAGCATGTTCATGCTGCCGATGCGGAGCATGGTGTTGTCGAAGTCGAAGCCGTGGAACATGCCGTGGTGGAAGTGCTCGCTGCAGCTTCGCGTCGTGCAGCAGGCTCGGGTGGCGCTCGCGCAGGTACTCGCCCGCCGCGACCAGGAAGCCGGCCGTGCCGCAGGCCGGGTCGCAGATGATGTCGGTCGGCTGCGGCGCGGTCATCTCCACCATCAGCCGGATGATGTGGCGGGGCGTGCGGAACTGGCCGTTCTGCCCGGCGGTGGCGATCTTGCCGAGCATGTACTCGTAGAGGTCGCCCTTGGTGTCGCGGTCCTCCATCGGCACGTCGTCGAGCAGGTCCACCACCTTGGCCAGCAGCGCCGGCGTGGGGATGGTGAAGCGCGCGTCCTTCATGTGGTGGGCGTAGGTGGACTCGTCGCCGCCCAGCGTGCGCAGGAACGGGAAGACGTGCTCGCTCACGACGGCGTACATCTCGGCCGGGGCGAAGTTCTTGAAGCGCGACCAGCGCAGGTCCTCGTAGGGGCGGCCGCTTGGCGTCCTTGCCCTCGGGGAAGATGCGGCGCTCCATCGGCTGCTTGAGCCGGGCGGACTTGTTCTCCTCCAGCGTCTGCAGGTCGTCCAGCCGGCGCAGGAAGAGCAGGTAGGTGATCTGCTCGATGACCTCGAGCGGGTTGGAGATGCCGCCGGACCAGAAGGCGTCCCAGATGCGGTCGATCTGGCTGCGGAGTTGGCCGGTCAGCATGTGGGAGTCCCCCTGAGTCTGGTCGCGCGAGAAGGTCAATCACCCGCAACTACTGTAGCCAGAACGAGATGGATGCGGCAGCCATCTGGCGATCAGCCGCGGCGGCAGTCATCCCACACGACGCGAACATCGTGACGCCTGCCAGTCTGACGACTGGCGCGGCATGCGCCGGTGTCTTGCTTCACCCCAAGGTGGTGGGGTGGTACACGATGCCGTTGGCGCGACCGAGACGGTGAGGGGATCAACCGCTCCGTGACAGCTTCACGGGGCCGCCACGGCCCACCACGCTGCCGACGCCCGCCGAGGATTCTCGGTCGCCTCTACCGCCCTAGACGTAGGGGTAGTCCAGCTCCAGGCCGCAGGCCGAAAGCCGACTCCATGCAATTCTGCGCTCGTCGGCGGTGAACAGAGACCGCCATTCCGGGCGCAGGACAAGATACTCCACACTCATGGTGATCTTGTCGGCGGCCGCCAGACGGCTAATGACGACGGATTGCTCAGGTTCGGCAAGAACAGCTCTCGCTGCAGCCGGACCACCCTCGCTCTTGATGAGCGCCCGCAGGTCTGAGTCCACGTAGCCGATCTCGGTCTCCCACAGATCGCACAGGCGGCGCATCTCGCCGTAGAGCCCGTGGGCATGGGATATGGCGAATGCATCGAACGCAGGTCCGTCGCTCACGATCTCGGGGGACAGATCGGATGTGTCGGCTACCAGTCGCCCGGCTCGTCCATCAAGAAGATCGTGAAAATCGATCAGGACACGAACCATGTCGCGATCAGGCCCGTAGGCCGCCAAGACCGCCCGGTAGGCCTCCATGCGGGCGTCCGGATTCTCATCGGGGTCCCACTCCAGGTCCACATCGAACGCTGCCTCCTTGCCTCCCTCGGCGTCCGCGCTGGTAATGGACATGGTTCCGATCCTGACGCCAATGTCGCGACAGACCGGAGCCAGATCTCTGAGGCGTGCGTTGTATACGCCAGCCATGTAGGGGCTCAGGCTGAACTGATCGGAACCGGTTCCGTATGGAACCGGAGTGAACAGGCGGTCCATCTCGACCAGAAAGCGCAATGGCACGAACACCTGGGGCGAGGAGAACGAAACATCGACCGCGCCAAGTCGCACGAACTCGCCGAGCGCCGGATGACTCAGACTGGTCCTGTACCCGGTGAGCCCGTTGCCGCTCCGGCTCACGGTGAGTCCTGCAGCCTGAGCTTCCGCGAGATCAGGCGGCGCCTTGGGGCGAGCCAGGACCATATCACGTGCCATGCCCTTGGCCGCGAGGGTCTCCTCTGCCCACTCCTTGTATTCGAACAGCGTGCCCAGGAATTGCCCGAAGGCCGGGCTCGCCCAGACGACGGCGGGCGGATCAGCCTCGATCCGGGCAAACAAGTAGCCATTGAGCGCGAACTTGAGCGCACCGGTCGCCGGGTCGGCTGTGAGTGTCGCGCCGGCCGATTCCAGGGTGGCCCGGACCTCGGGCGGCATGAGGCTCGCGAAGATCTTGGATCGCCCGGATGGCGGATTCGGGAGTGACACGTCTGACCTCTAGCCTCCGATGAGCAACCTCTCATACAGGCGGGCGGACGCGTGGCCATCATAGGCCTGGCAACGACTGCAGTCGGCTCCCACCGGGACTCGCGCGACGCAAGGCGTTGTCGAGGCACCAAGGCTGGCCCGCCGGAATGCCCACCGACGATGTATGGCGGACCGGCGGCGGTCGCGGACGGTAACGCGGCGCACCCCAATCGAAGCCCCAAAGGTCACGATCCGCGCATAGGGTGCACATCGGCGTCGCACTTCGTCCCACGAACGGCACAGCCACGCTCAACCGGGCGGAGCCCGACCTCGCTAGCCCCTACATCCGCCTCAGGAGTTCTCGCTTCTTGGCATCGAACTCGGCCGACGTGAGGACCCCCGCGTCGCGGAGGTCGGCCAGCTTCCGAATTTGATCTGGTATGTCGATCGGCCCAGCAACTGCCGGCGGTCGGTGAAAGCTCACAATGATCGACCCTTTGGAGCGCGTGCCGGCGCTGCCGGCCAGCACGCTCAGACCTCCCGTCATCAGAATGCGGCCCGCGTGGATGTGCCCTCCGTCCTGACTCTGACTCGCAGGGACGTAGCCGTGCAACCCAAGAACCTGGGTCTCTGCCGCCAGCATGCGCCTGCCGGCTTCGCTGCCTTCGTACGTGCGCGTGACCGCGGTCACCGTCCAGCCGTGGGTGAGGGCCGAAAGCTCCCCACCATGGATCTCGACACCCCGACTCGCTGCCAGCGACTGACCTTCGACGACAGCCTGACGAAGCGCCGCAAGCATTGGTTCGTAGCCGCGGCCGGGGATTGCCATCACGTTGGGGCTCAGTATCTCCGGCTTCTTTGCGTCGCCGACAATCTCGACCACCAGGAGGGCAATGCTGTGGGGCGGGTTCGGGCGCACCGACACGTCGATTACCGAAGCAAGTGGCCAGGCGCGCATTGCCCCCTTGCCAATGAGGCGTTTGAACACGAAGACGCGGCGATCCGAGACTACGACAGCTGAGCCAGATGGACCAGGAAAAGAGGCTCGGATCGTCTCGGCCGGCGCTAACACCGGACGAAGAGCCTCAGCAGCTTCATTCGGCAGAACGCCTTCCATCGTCCGCGCCTCAATAGAGTCCCTGATCGGCTTCCGAGGATCGACTTCAACCGGGGATGAAGACGCCTCGTCGAATGGCGATGCGATTGGAGTCTCGTTCATGTCCGGCGAAAGGTGCTCGAGGCGCAGGTAGCTGCCATTCGAAACGTTGCAGGCTACGAGGTGATTTCGTGGTGAGGGCCCTCGGCTCGCGCGTCGTGAGTACGAGCCGAGCAGCTCTCCGGACGTGCTCTCGAAGGCCCACAGCTCCTCCGACCGCAGGATGTGGATGACATCACCTGGGGCTAACGGCGCGAGCCCTTGAGCATCCTCGACCAGCCAGTCACCGAGATCGGTGAAGGCATCGTCGCCGCCTGGGTCCATTGCTCCCTCTCCCCGCTGAGTGTGAGCGTCCCCGGATCGCGTCGCGTGCTCCGCTTGACCGCCGAGCCTGAGTGCCCAGATTTCCCGGTAACGCCTCCGCCTAGAGCAAGCCTAGCAGGCGCGAGGTCCGGACTCGCGAGTCCACTGCGATGTGGTCACAGCGTCCCCAATCTCCCTTGGCCGAGAGTTGCATCGGATCAGTTACCGCGTACCGATTGCCGCGGCCGGTGACCTACTCTGCCAATCCGGTGCCTGAACAGCTGGGGCACGACGCGCTCTCCCTTAGATTACGGCCAGTTCCACCGCACGTCGTGCAGCTGGCCCCTCCGGGCCTTCCGTCTGGTCCGGAACCGTAGATAGTCCCCTTGCCACGACAAGTAGGGCACTCGCTAACGGCTCCGCTTCCACTGCACGTGCGGCAAGGTCGGTCAGCCACGATCTTGCGCATCATCGCGGTCTCGACACGCAGCATCGTGGATTCCAGTCGGGCCTCGTCCTCGTTGATCCGGATGTTCTCGAGCATCTCCTCCGAGGAGTCCCAGCTACCCACAAAGTCGCCGTGAGAGACTCGTGGTAGTCGCTGCTTCAGCGCCGCGGCCTCCGCCCAGGCCGTAACGTCTTCCAACGAGAGAGTCCAGCTATCCTCTCCTCTTTTCCTCCCGACATGATCAGGCGGGAGCTTGTTGATGACCCTCCTGATGAACAGCTCCTCCACCAAAGGCTGGCCCGCGGCAACCTCCTTCAGCGCCTCCGCTCGCTCTCCCAGGGCGTCGCCAAGAATGGACACAGCAAGGTTGGTACACGCAGGGATCGAGTCGGGCCCCCATCGGATCTCCCCATCCCCGTCCACCAGAGACAGCGAGCGGCGCTGCCCTGCCTCCTCGATGAACGCTTGCCCGTAGCCGCGTTTGTGGCGGACGCCAACGTATCTCTTCGTGAGATTGGGGGCCTTGGGCCGCCGGCCCAGAAGCCGGTCCATGATCATCGCGGTGTGCCCTCCCCATCTCGACGGCCAGCTGCTTGCTGACGTCATCCGCCAGGCGCCCGCTCTCTTGGCGGGCCTTGACGTCGAGGACAAGCCTAGCGTCGGTGATCTGTCCGCGCGCTGGCGGTACTGGCTTCAGCTCCATCAGAGTGGCCAGCATTCGACGACGCTCCTCCCGGCCCGAGATGCCGGCACGATCAAGCCATGGCGTGGGGACGGCGCCGGGACGCTCCGTCCGGCAGGAGGTTGTCTCTCAGCCAAGTCAGGGTAGGGTCATTGCCGCGTCGAATCCTACGACTGATATAGCTCGGCTGACGTAGTTCGGCCGCCCGCGATCAATACTCGACCGTCCGATAGCAGGGTCGACGTCTGTACGACACGAGCTTCAGCCATTGGTCCGATCGAGCTAAATGTGCCGGAAGTCGGGTCATATAGCTCGGCAGTGGCGATTGCTACACCTGTCGTCGTGTCTTTCAGCCCGCCTGCGACGAGGACCCGTCCGTCGGGCAGCAGTGTGGCGGTGTCACCGAAACGGCCTCCGGCCATGGAGCCACTCGGACTGAACTTGCCGGTTGCCGGGTTGTACAGCTGCGTCGATGCGAGAACCTTGCGTTTCGAATCCAAGCCTCCCGCCATCAGGACTCGGCCGTCGGCTAGCAGAGTCGCCGTGTACTGCTCGCGACCGGCTGTCATCGACCCGGTCGGACCGAACTTACCGGTCGACGGATCATAGAGCTCGGCTGACGCAAGCCCTTCCTGACTACGGCTCTCGCCACCCGCGACGAGGACGCGACCGTCGGAGAGCCGAGTCGCAGTGTCCAGGTCGCGAACGGTACTCATGGGGCCGGTTGACGAGAACTTGCCGGTCGTCGGATCGTACAGCTCGGCCGAGGAGAGCCCTCCGCCGCCCGTGATGAGGACGCGGCTGTCTGAGAGCAGCGTAGCGGTGCTGCCGGAGCGCCCCGCGACCATCGAGCCGGTGGCGCTGAAGGTGCCGGTCTTGGGGTCAAACAGCTCAGCTGAGGCGAGCGGCGCAGGCGCGTCAAACTTGACGCGGCCGCCCGCGATGAGGACTCGGCCGTCGGATAGCAACGTGGCCGTGTGATTGACACGGACGGTGCTCATCGAGCCGGTCGCGCTGAAGGTGCCGGTCTTGGGGTCATATAGCTCAGCTGAAGCGAAAGGTGCGAACGAGTTCGTTATGTCCTCCCCGCCTGTGACAAGCACCCGGTCGTCGGAGAGCAGCGTCGCGGTGGCCCCCTCGCGATTGGCGGTCATGGAACCGGTAACGCTGAAACCGGGCGCGGGTTTCGGCGAAGCGGTGGGAGTCGGCGTCGGGGTCGGGGTCGGGGTCGGGGTCAGGGTCGCCAGCGGTATCGCAGTCCCACTGCCTGTCGGTGACGCCATCGTCGAGCTTCCCGAGCAGCCCGTGACGGCCAGGGCTACCAGGAGACCCGCCAAGCTCAAGCGGACCGCCCGAGAGAACGGCCTGCGGCGCCGTCCTAAGAGACCCATGCTGCACCCCTCGATGTCCCGTGCGGCTCGAGAATGGATCGTCATCTGCTGGCTCCCCCATCGGCGATGTGGCGTAAGCGCCAACCAGCGGTCATCTCACCAGCGGCGGTAGTGCCCAGGCAATGGGAGTTTGACAGTCGCCTAGCGTCCAAGCAACTGTAGCGCGAGTTCGTCGCCACGGCAGTCCGCCACGATCGGGTGATGGTGACAGCGACACATCACCTGATCCGAAGTCATCCGGGTCATACCGACGTGCTTTGAGCGTGGAGAGGCTACCGAGACGGGCTCAGTTAGATGGTTTGACCCCGCTAGACTGGGGTGGGTCTGGGTTGAGCTACAAGATCGGGAGGAGGTCGCATGTCAAAGACCGAGTTGACCATGTACCCGTGCCCGAAATGCGGGGGCTCGACCCCTGCTTCGCCGGGCATTGCCCCGCTTTGACGGACATCTGACATCGGCCGAACAGGCCGGGAAAGGATGTTCATCATGGTGGTCATGGAACAGCAGCGACGACCGAGACGGTCGTTCCCCGACGAGTACAAGGCCCAGGTCGTCGAGCTCTGCCGCAGCGGCGAGCGTTCGGTCGGCGCGGTGGCCAAGACCTCGATCTGTCCGAGACCGCGGTCCGCCGCTGGGTCGCCCAGGCCGAGATCGACGCCGGCCGCCGCGAAGGTCTGACAAGCGCCGAGCGCGAGGAGCTCGCCCGCCTGCGGCGCGAGAACAGGACCCTGCGCGAGGAGCGCGACATCCTGAAGCGAGCAGCGGCTTTCTTCGCCCGCGAGACCCGATGAGCGTCTACCCGTTCATCGAGGCGGAGAAGGTCGCAGAGCGCAACGTGGCATCTGCCTGCGCTCTGATGGAGGTCTCTCGCTCCGCCTTCTATGGCTGGCATCACCACCACCCGGGCCCTCGTGCCCTCGAGGACGCGAAGCTCGAGGCCAAGATCGTCGAGATCCACGCCAAGAGTCGCGCCACATACGGCTCACCGCGGATCACCGCCGCCCTGGCCCGCGAAGGAGAGGGCGTCGGCGAAAGCGTGTGGCCCGCCTCATGGCGCTGCGCGGCCTCGCCGGCCGTCGTCCGACGGCGCAAGATCCGGACCACCATCCCCGACCCGGAGGCGAACACGACCATGGTCGAACCGAACCGGCCATTCCGCTGCCCCAGACGATGCCCACTTGCAGTCGAGAACCTCGGGTTTTGTACCCCGACCCGCCGTCGGGACCGTGCCGGCCGCCACCTTCGAGGCGGTAGGACTCCGGAGTGTTTTCCCGCCCACGACGTTTCGATGGTGTTGCTATTGCCGCCAGGGTGAGTGAGTCAAAACGACGACCAATTCGCACACAAGGCGCCCGCGATGACCGCTCAACCCCTCCCCGCCCTGACCAGCGGAGACCCGTCGGTCTGGGACCAGGCCCTCTACGCCTTCTTGATCGAGAAGGGCAATCGCTCGGGCCCCAGGAGAACCGTCGAGTCCGGTGGTCGCCCGACCGCTCCTGACGCCCGCCGTCGTGTTGAACCTGCCTGTCCCGCGGCGACCGTCGCTACATCCCGCCAACGGTCCGGGGCAGCGCTTCCTCAGGCGTATCCAGGAGGCGCTTGGCCAGCCTGAGGTCCTCGACAACCCTCTCGCGCCGGCCAGCTCGCCGGTTGAGCGAGGAGGGCGATGGATGGTAGGTGGCAACCACCGGGACCAGGTCGTGGAAGTGCCCAGGGCCGCGGCTGGTCCCAACCTGAGATCCCGGGCCCAGAAGGCGTACGACAGCGGTTACACCCAGAGCGACGATCACGCGCGGGCGGACCAGGCTGATCTGGGACTGCAGATACTCCCAGCAGGCCGCGATCTCTCTGGGAGCGGGCGCCCGGTTGGTCGGCGGTTGCCCGTCCTGGCGCGTGATCGGACGGCATTTGACAACGTTGGTGATGTAGGCAGTCTTCCGGTCCATCCCGGATTGCTCCAGCAACGCCTCGAGTGACTTGCCGGCGGCCCCTACGAACGGGAGCCCTTGGGCGTCTTCCTCCGCGCCGGGACCCTCGCCCACGAGCATCAAGTCGGCCCGGATGCCGCGGTAGCCGTTCACGCCCCCGAAGACGACCTTGCAGCGGCTCTGCTCAAGCGGGCAGCGTTGGCAGCCCTCCGCCTCCAGTCGAACAGATGCGAGGCTCATGGGCGAGACCACCCTTTCAACTTCGGCCGGTCTGCGGGCCTCGAGAGTCGCGCTGACAACCTCGAGACTGTTCAGGCCCATCGTTCGCGATCGTAGCAAGCTCCCATTAACGACTGACTCGGCCGCCGTTCAACTCAGACCGGAGCCGCGATGTCCGGCCTCGCCGCGGCGATGCCCGGTGAGCAGGCGCGACCCAATTCGCGAAACCCTGCCGCCCCGGAGAAGGACCGCCCGGGTCCTCGCCGATCGAGTCGGCGTCCGGGCCACCCCAGTGGACGGCGTCCCTGCCGACAGTCAATTGCGCAGATAGACGGCGCATTTTCCCAGTGAGAGCCCCGAGAGTTTCGACATCTCGCAAGTGCCTCTCATATCGCGACCACCTCGGCCGATTTGGGGCACATCGACCCGAACGTCGGCCCAATCGTGGCCGAGATGCCTAACGTATCGAGACGGCCCGAGAATCCGGCCCGCGTAAAAGCGCCAAAACAACTCGCGCACGAGGTTGCTGCACCAGGGCCCGGGTCTATGATTTCGGTTCGGATTAGCTCGACAACCCCCCTACCGGGGGTCCGTCGCTCGCTTGTCGGCACGACGGCGACGCTGTCGGTCTGCCTCCATTTGACGGAAGGCAGGCTCGGCCGAGCGGCGGCGGTAGTGGGCGAGGCTGGCTTCACGTTGAGGCACGCCTTCCGCGCGGCAATGCTCACAGTAGACACGCTGCGCGGGGAAGCCCGGGCGACGGGCGGGCACGATCATGGCGTGGCAGCCGTCGCACAGGGCCAGGCCATCGATGTCGGCTGAGAGAAAGACGATCTGCAGCCCAAGGGCGCCGAACAGGCTCGCCGGTCGGAACTCGACCCTGACCTTCATGCCGCTCGCCCACTTGATCTCGGGGCGCAGGTTCGCGAGTGTGATCCAGCGCTGTAGCGCGCGGACCGCCAGCTGGCGTTGCTGGCTGATGGTCTTGATGCCGTGGAGGTAGCCGAGCTGATCTGCGACGCCCGAAAGGACACGCTCCCAGTCCGATCCGACGGCCCACGGCCCCGGCGCGAGGATGGCCTCCCAGTCGTGAGGATCGGCACGGTCGCCGAGCCGAAGGGCAGCCACGATCGCGCCCAGTGAGGCAGCCTGGGACGCCCAGTAACGCCACCACTCGAGCCGTTCGGGGTCGCCCACGCCCCCTCGGTCGCAGCGGGCCCTTGGAGTCAATTGCATTGCGTGCGCCAGGCTCGCCGGCACCGAACTCTGATCGTGGGTTCGGGGCAGACCCTCAGGACAGAGTTCAAGCAGACCCCACTTTTGAGCATAGACCAGGATCTGCTCGTCGGCCACCCCCGACCTGGCGAGAGCTACAAACTCAGCCAGAAACGTGGGCTTGAACACGAGGAAGCCGCCAGCATCGTGGACCTCGAAGTTCCAGCTGATGCTGCCGTCCTTGAGTTCGAGGGCCCGGCCCGGCGAGTGGTACAGACCCGCCTGACGCCACGCCCGGGGCGCGCCAGTCTCGGTGGCGTCGATCAACTCAGTGATGATCGAGTCAGGCTCGTACTGCATACGTACACCATATCTAAGCCCTTACACCTGCTGAGACGCTTTCCACGTTAGCGCCGTCGGGCGCGACTGGTCTGCGGAGGCTTGTGGCGGTGTCGGGGCTTCTTAAGCGGCGAGCGACGACCAAGGGACAAGGAGCCGTTGGCCGCCGTCGGCGCCCATTGGGCCCCGCCCGAGCCAACGGCCTGACCACCCGGCTTGGTCGTCGACTTGCACGACCCCTCGATTTGGAGCGTGTATACGACCCGGACCGCGACACGATGGTGGCTGCCCTCCGGGTGGTGCTGGGCCTCCCACGGCAGCTTCCCGACCGCGGTCAGGGAGGTGCCCGATGAAGCTCGCGGCGAGGGTTCCGGCAGTCCGGCGGGTCGCGACCTACGAGCGCGTCTCCTCCGACGACCAACGCGAGCGCGAGACGATCAAGACCCAAACCGATCAGCTCGACCGCTGGCTCGAACGGGAGCCCGACGTCGAGGTCGTCGCCAGGTTCAGCGACGATGGCGTATCCGGTACCAAGCCACTTGCCGATCGACCCGGCGGGAGAGCGCTCCTGGCCGCAGCCGAGGCGGGACAGATTGACGAGCTGTGGCTCTACAAGCTCGACCGGCTCGGCCGCAACCTCGCCGACACGGCCGCCACGGGCCGCCGCCTCGAAGGGCTCAACGTCTCGGTCGTCACCCTCCGAGAAGGCCGCCTCACACCGTTCATGTTCGATCTCTTCGCCACCCTCGCCCAGAACGAGCACCGAGTGTTCCACGAACGCAGCGCCGACGGGATGGACACGGCGGCCAGGGAGGGCCGCTACACGGGCGGGGTGATAGCTCTCGGCTACAGGATCGAGGGCATCAAGCGGTCCGCCCGCCCCGTGCCTGACGAGACGCCGATATGGGGCGACTGGTCTGCTGCCGAGGTCGTTCGGCGCATCTACGGCTGGATTGCTCTAGAGGGCTGGAGTTGCCGTCGCGCAGCAACCGAACTCAACCACCTCGGGGTTCCGACCGCGTGCGCCCGCGAAGGGACCGGCGTGAGGGCCCGAAAGACCCAGAGCATCTGGCGAGCCGGCCTAGTCGGCAACATGGTCAGAGGCTCCATCTACAAAGGCCAGCTCTCGTACGGTCGGCGGACCAAGAAGCGTGACCGCGAGGTCATAGTCGCCCCGATCGAAGGCCTGGTCTCCCCTGCCCTATGGGACGAGGCCCAGGCTGCCCTCGCCCGCAACCGCCGCTGCGCCAAGAACACCGATCGCCACTACCTGCTCAAGGGTGCGATGAAGTGCGGCATCTGCGGCCTGACCTACGTCGGCTCCTGGAGCAAGGACGTGGGCTGGTATCGCTGCGGCGGTCAGCTCGTGGAGCGTGGACCGATCCCAGGCAAGTGCCTCGGCGTGTCGGTACGGACCGACAGGATCGAGCCGGCCGTCTGGGACGACATCGAGGCCTGGCTGCGCAACCCTGGCGATGTGATCGACCAACTCGACGGCCAGGCCGAGCGGGAGGCGCAGGGCGCGATCGCCGAGGCCGAGGCGGTGACTCTGACTCGTCGCCTGGAGACCTTGGAGTCAGAGCGCCGAACGGCCATCGACCTGCGCATTCGGGGCCACCTGACCGATCCTGAACTCGAGTCGCAACTCGAGCGCATCGGTGGGGAGCGCACCGCCCTGCAAGCCCGCCTGAGCGCGCTACAGGCTCCCAGCGCCGAGATCGTGCCCCAAGAGGTCCATGACCTCCTTTCCGAAGTCCGGGCGCGACTGGACGCGGGACTACCCGACGAGGAGCGTCAGGAGATCGTCCGGCTCCTCTCCGGGATCATCGTCCACACGGCGGTCGGCGAAGACGGCAGGAAGACCGCCAGGGCCGTGGTGACCTACCGCTTCCCGGGTGTAGTTCCCACTTGCACGGGCACGGGTTCATCGCCGCGATCAACTGGAACCGCGAAGGAAAGACCGCCGAGTGCCCGACCCTGGAGATCGCAACCTGGCCATCCTCGAGCGGCTGGCGCAGAGCCTCCAGCGTGTTTCGATCGAACTCGGGCAGCTCATCGAGGAATAGCACGCCGTTGTGCGCGCGGGTCACTTCACCCGGCGAGAGGTGAGGTCCCCCGCCGACCATCGCCGCGTACGAGATGGTGTGGTGGGGCGACCTGAAGGGCCGCGTCCGGATCAGCTTCGTCAGCGACCCGGAGCCGGAGACGGACGCGATGATCGTCGCGAGTCGCGCTTCCTCGTCGTCGAGGGGAGGCAGCATGCCGGGGACCGTTCTGGCCAGGAGCGTCTTGCCGGAACCAGGTGGGCCGATCATCACCATGCAATGCCCTCCCGAGAGGGCGACTTCCATGGCCCGCCTGGCCTCCATCTGGCCGCGGACCTCGGCCAGGTCCGGGCCGGGATCGCAAGTGATGACGCCCGCCTGGTAGCCCCCCGAGGATCCGGCTTCAGCGGGGCCGCCGGCAGCGAGTTCCACCCGCGGCGGCAGGTTGCGCGCCCGGCCGCGGCGTTCGCGCAGCAGGGCCGCGGCTTCGGCCAGCGAGGCGGCACCGGCGACATCGATCCGGCCGGCGAGGTTCGCCTCGGCAAGGCCATCGAGCGGTACGACGACGCGGCCCACGCGCCGGTGAGCGAGAGCCGCGACCATCGGCAGCAGCCCGGGAACCGTGCGCAGTTCGCCGCCCAGCGAGAGCTCGCCCAGGACGGCCCAACGGCCGATCGCGGCTACCTGCTCGGACCCCACGAGGATCCCGAGGGCTATGGCGAGATCCAGCGAAGCCCCGCTCTTGCGAAGCTCGGCCGGGGCCAGATTGACCGTGATCCGGCGGGGCGGGTACTCGTAGCCGCTGTTCCGGATGGCGCCTCGTACGCGTTCCCTGGCTTCCTGCAGGGCGGTGTCGGCGAGCCCGACGATCGTGAAGCCGGGCAGGCCGGGAGCCACGTCGACCTCGACCCTGATGAGGCAGCCGTCCAGGCCGTTCAACGTGGCCGAGAGAAGGGTCGCTAGCACGCGCCGACGCTATACGTCGCGGCTCACCTGCCGCTTATCGAGCCGTCACCCAGCCGCCCCGCGCGGCGCCACTCGTGCTCCCGGCCGCCGAGGCCTATCGCCCGGATCGAGGTCCGTGCGGCGCCCCGTCGAAGTCCTTGTCCATTGCCTTCACGAAGTCCATGACGTTCCGCCCGAGTACCGAGTCCGCCTTCGCGAACATGAAGGGCGACCCGCTGTTGAGAGCGCTGATCGCGGAGCGGTACTCGTTGAGGACCTGGTAGTCGATACGGCGCTTGAGAGCGCTCTCCGCGTTCTTGACGTTTATCCCTGTGAACGCGTTCGAGCGGTTCAGGATCAGCTTGACCTTTTCATCGGCGTAGCCGAGGTGCCCGATCGTCTCCAACACCATGCGGACGTTCTTCAGACACGGCAGGTCGGCCGTCATCACGACGAAGATCGCGTCGGCCACGTCCATCACCCTCAGGTTGACTTCGTCGAGACGCTTGTCGACGTCGATGATGATGTAGTCGAAGTCGTCCGCCATGCGGCTGACGATCTCCGGGAGGTGATCCTGGTTGACGAGTTCGGCCGTCTCGGGCGAGGGCGGGGCGAGCAGCAGATCTACGCCCGACTCATGCTTGACGAGAATCTGGCGAATGAGCTCGATGTCCACGGTCGGCGCGGCGGCAAGATCCACCAGGCTCAGCCGGTCCAGCCCGATATCCAGGAAGACTCGATGGTCTCCGAACTGGAGATTCGCGTCGACGAGGCAGACCCGCCGCCCAAGCTCCCTGTGGAGCGCGATGGCGGAGTTGATGGCGAGCGTCGTCGTTCCCACGCCGCCCTTTGCGCCGTAGAAGACCAGGATACGGGCGGGCTCCCGCTTCTTCGGCGCCGCCTGCGCGGCCGGAATGAAGTTTGCCCCTCGCGCCGCCGGCAGGCCGTGCTGCTCATCAGGCCTGTAGCGCGCCAGCAGACTGCGCATGCGAGCCATCAGCTCGGCCGGGTGGAACGGCTTGATCAGATAGTCGTCCGCGCCGGACCTAAGAGCCTTGCCCCGAGACTCGGCCTCGTTCTCCGCCAGCAGGACGATCACGGGCGTGTGCGTAGAAGGGCCGTCCTCGATGCGCAGCCGGGAGACCACGTTGAAGCCGTCGACGCCGGGCAGATTGGCCGCGACGAGGACCAGTGCCGGCTTGTCCGATCGGGCGCTCTTGAGCCCTCCCGGGCCGTCGACGGAGGACAACACCTCGTAGCCGGCCTGCGACAGCGCGTGGCCGAGCGCGCGCTGAACGGTCGGGTCGGCATCGATGACAAGAATCCTGACGGCCATCACTACACCCTGTTTGTGCGGATCCCACCGCTCAAGACGTGCAGGTGGCGCACGAGCGCCCCCGTTTGTGCACACACTCGGGACGAACCGCCAGATTATAGGCAGCCGGGGCGCCGGAGGCGTCGCCGACCGACTGGCGCAGCCCTGTTGTGCAACCAACCGCGGGCGGCCGGTCATCCGCCCAACCCGATGGGCGGCCCGTACGTTCCCTGCGCAACCCGAGCGCCACGGGCGCCGCGCGCCCGCGGCCCCGTGCGCCCCGTGGCTCCGGATCCTACGGCTTGTCGCCGGAGCCGCTGCTCATACCGGTCTTGACCATCGCGCCGATGGGTCCGATCAGCTGGGTGAACTCGAGTGGGATGACGAACTTGGTGGCAGGTCCGCTGCCCAGCGCCTTGAGCGCGTCGAGGTACTGCAGTGCCATCGTCTTCTGGTCTATGCCCTGGGCCGCCTCGAAGATGGTCTTGAGGGCGTTGCTGAAACCCTGGGCCCGCAGGATGGCCGCCTGTCGATCGCCTTCGGCCCGAAGGATCGCCGACTGCTTGTCGCCCTCGGCCACGTTGATCGTCGCCTGCCTCGTGCCTTCTGACTCCGTGATCACAGCGCGCCGGGTTCGCTCGGCCGAGAGCTGGCGGTTCATCGCCTCCTGGACCGCCGGCGGCGGCAGGATCTCGCGGATCTCGACGGTGGTGACCTTGCCGCCCCAGCGTTCGGTGACTTCGTCCAGCTTGAGCCGCAGCGTCTCGTTGATCTTCTCCCGCTCGGACAGGACGGCATCGAGCGGGATGTCGCCGATGACTGAGCGGAGCGACGTCGCCGCGACACCCTGCAGGGCGCCGGCGAAGTTGGCCACGTTGATCTGGCTCATGAGCGGATCGACGATCTTCCAGTAGATCAGGAAGTCGACGCCGAGCGGGGCGTTGTCCTTGGTGATGGCCGTCTGGCGTGGAACTTCGATGAACTGCTCTCGCAGATCGACGATGATGCCGCGGTCCGCGATGGGGACCAGGAATCGCAGACCCGGGTTGCGGACGAGGTTCGGTCCGGCCTGGCCCCAGCGGTAGACCACCATCTTGGCCCACTGAGGCACGATCCTGACCGATACCGCGGCCAGGACTATCAGCAGCCCCACGACCACGATCAGGGCTACCAGCGCCACGCTGCCCGAGTCCATGCCGAACCTCCTGTCATTGGCCGCCGACGGCGGCCGACCTGCCTTGGTTGCTCCAGACGTGGGCCAGCCGCACGGCTAGCCGGTCTCCTCTACGATCAGTGTCAGGCCATCCTGGCCGACCACGCGGACCCTGGTCCCGCGCGCGGCGGACCTGCCGTCCTTCATCCTGGCCGACCACGATTCGCGTCCTACGTAGACGGTGCCTACCGGGGAAAGATCCGCCTGAACCTGCCCGACCTGCCCGACGATCCGCTCGACGCCGACCAGGCCGGCGCCGACCGGCGAGGGTTGCCGCCGCATCCGCATCAACGTGCCGACGAGAAGCAAGCCATAAGCGGCGGCGGCTCCGGCCATCACGGCGATGATCGGCGGGGCCACCGCCGAGGTTGGCAGGTACGGGCCCGGCGATCCATAGAAGGCGACTGCTCCGACGACGAAGACGGCCACGCCGCCGATGGTCAGCAGACCGTGGCTGGGTATGTTGGGCTCCAGCACGATCATGCCGATCCCGAGCACGACCAGGACGACGCCGAGGACGTTCAAGGGCAGGCTGCCGGAGCCGTAGAACGAAAGGGCCAGGCACAGCGCGCCCACCAGGCCCATGAACAGGGTCGGATGGAAGAACTCGATCGCTATCAGGAGGACGCCGATCACGAGCAGGACGAAGGCGATGTTCGGGTCGTCCAGGGTCTGCAGCAACGTCTGGACCACGTCCTGGTTGATCGTGACCGTGGTTGCGCCCTTGGTGTGGATCACCACCTGGCCGGCCGACGTCGTAACGGTCTGACCGTTGGCCTGGCTCAGCACGTCCGCGATGCTCGAGGCGATGCCGTTGACGCCCTGGGCGGCCAGGGCCTGCTGAGCCGAATAGGACTGGGCCGACTGGACGGTCGTCACAGCCCAGGCAACGGCCTGCGGGTGGCGATCCTTGGCGATGCCAGTCATGTACGCGATGGCGTCGTTCATGACCTTGTCCGCTTCGGTCTGGCCGTAGGCAGCGGCGATGTCGGCCCCATTGGCGGCCACCGGTGAGGCCGCGCCTATGTTCGTCTGGGGAGCCATGTAGGCGAGGTTGGCGGCCAGGGTGATGAACGTGCCGGCGCTGGCGGCTTTGGCCCCGGCCGGACCGACCCACACGATCGTCGGGATCCTGGCGTTGAGAGACTCGACGATTCGCTGCATCGCCTCTTCGCTGCCGCCCAGCGTGTCGAGCTGCACGATCACGGCCGCCGCTCGGTCCGACACGGCCCGGCTGATGGCACCCGAGACGTAATCCGCCATCACGTCGTCGACGACGCCGCTGGTCGGGACGATCACCACCTCCGGAGCTCCCGGCGCCGCCACGGCGCCTGAAGGGCCCGGCGTCGACTCGGCCTGGACGAAGTCCGCCGCGCTACCGGCCGAACGGACGTTCCCGACCAGGAGCAGGAAAGACCCGGCCAGGGCGATCGTGACCGCGAGCCTGGCGAAGGCCAGCCCGGCCCGGCGGAAGCCGCCGAAGCCGCCGCCCATCGCCCGCCTGAAGCCTGCCCAGCTCCTCGCCGGCGCTTCGAGCTGCACGCTCCACGGCAGAGCGGCTAGCGCGTCCGGCAGCGCAGGCTCGCGCCCGCTCCGCGCCAGCGCGGCCAGTCGCCGGTCCATCTCCAGGTCGAGCCCGTCGTCGCGGTCGAAGTCGTTCATCGACTGCCCCCTTCCCGCGGCTGGATCCGCCGGCGCAACGCCTGCAGGGCGGCGTGGTGCCTCGACTTGACAGTCCCGACCGGGATCCGAAGGCGGTCCGCTATCTCGGCCAGCGACAATTCCCCCCAGTAGCGCAGCACGACGACCATGCGCAGCTCCTGGCTCAGCGAGGAGAGCGCCCGGCCGACCGTGTCACGCGCCAGGGCGGCCCGAAACGGGTCGGCGCTCTCCAGATCGACGTCGTCCACGTCCAGGGCCCGCCTCCTGCTGCGCTGCCGAAGCCGCGTCCGGCACACGTTGACGAGGATCTGGCTGAACCAGGCATGGAAGCGATCGCGCTCGCGAAGGTCCTTCCATCCGCGCCACGCTCGGACCGACGCCTCCTGCACGGCGTCCTGGGCCTCCGCCGAGTCCGCGAGGAGGTAGCCCGCGAAACGGTAGGCCATCGCGAGCTCGCCCTCGAGCGCCGCGACAAAGGCCGTGTCGAAGGCCTGGTCTCGAGCGACCGCGGGCTTGACGCTCGCCCGAACCGGCTCGCTGGTCAGATACGCTTCTTTCGCGAACATGCCGCTCTCTGTGGACGGCCCGAGTGGGTCGCTCATGGGATTGACTCGGGACTCTGACGATCGGTTCATCCGAAATCGGCGCGATCCGCGGCGCGAAACTCCGGCCCGTGGAACGCCGGGCCGGTGATGGCATCCAGGACGAGCTGGCTCCAGGTTTCCATTCGGTCGTACACCGCGCGAAGGGCGTCGATCCCCTCGAACGATCCGGTCAGCTTGTCGGTCTCCCGGACGCCGACCGCGCGGCCGGTGGCCTCCGCCAGATAGACGATCCCGAGGTGGTGGCGGCCGACATCGACCGTGTCGTCGTTCAGCAGGCCCAGGAACTTGAATTCGGGCGTGAAGTCGGCTTCGATCTCCTCCTGCCACTCACGCGCCAGACCGCCCAGGATTCCGCCGTCGCCCGGGTTCAGGTGCCCGCCCACGCCGATCGAGTAACGGTCGTGGAGCCGGGCATCTCCGCCGGCGCGGGTCCGCTTCATCAGGAAGATGCGCTCGCCGTCGAGCAGGACCAGGTACGGGATTATCTGCTTCAGCGAAGTGTCGGTCTCGGCCGCCGCCCTGGACACGAAGCCGCCGGACCCGCCGGCCCGCGCCAGCACCGCTTCGACGCCTTCGCGCTTGACGCCGAGCCACGGGTCGACGCCGGAGAACAGGAGGTCCCGCGGAACAGCGTAGACGAACTCTCCCCCGCCGTCGGTCACCTTCGATCGGGCTCCCGGAGCCGCTCCCGGGCCGAGGCGAAACGGGCCAGAAGGGTATCCACGTCGGGGCCGCCGTCGCGCTCGAGCTGCTCCAGCCAGGAGTCGAGCACGGCCCGAATGTCTCGCAAACGCCGCGCGATGGCAGCCGAGTTGGTGGCGGCGATGCCGGCGCCCATGCTCGGCTCTCCCCTGGCCAGACGAACCATGCCCGCCCAGCCGGTTGCCGCCAGTGCCTCGGCGGCCCGCCAGTCCGGCTGCTCGGTCTCGCCCGGGCCGCCGGCCACAGCCTCGACAAGGGCGGCGGAAACCACGAGCGGCATGTGGCTGATCGCCGCGACGGCGTCGTCATGGGCGCCGGCCGGCATCGGAATCTGGATCGCACCACAGACGTCGATCAGCTCTCCGATTCGCTCACCGTCGCACAACCTGGCATACCGGCCGAGGACGGTCACCCACGGCCGCCCCACGAAGAGATCCGGCAGCGCGGCACCGTATCCGCTCACCTCACGGCCGGCCATGGGATGGCCACCGATGAACGGCAGCTCGAGGTCGTCCGCACGGGCGACGATGCGGGCTTTGGCGCTGGCCACGTCCGTGACGGTA
Organism: uncultured Chloroflexia bacterium; assembly: GCA_963713795.1. GTDB lineage: Bacteria > Chloroflexota > Limnocylindria > Limnocylindrales > CSP1-4 > Fen-1039. The sequence continues at coordinate 380,156 of CAVQNC010000010.1, read as the reverse complement.
CAGTCGTCGTTCAAGGCTTTGCGCAACGGCCCGCCGAGCTCATCGACCAGGCTCAGGCAGGTCAGGGGCGGTGCCGCGAGAATGACGAGGTCGGCGCCACCGACCGCCTCCTCAAGCGTGCCCGCTGCCACATCCACGACGCCGTCCGCCACTGCCTTGCGGATGGGAGTCGGATTGCGACTCCACGCGGTCAGGTGCCACTGCCCGGCCCCGCCCCGCTCATGCAGGGCAAGGGCGATGGACCCGCCGATCAGGCCGAAACCGACGATGGAGACTCGCACGGACGTATTATGGCCGCGCCCAATACGGCCGGTTGCGCCTGGTGCTGCCGCACCGACGTGCCGGCGCGGCAGCGAAGAGCCGGGCCGCGGCGAGAAACCCGCGCCGACTGCCCTTCCCGCCAACGGACATCGGCTGGGCCCCGATCGGGCAAGGGGTCACGACCGCGCGCCGTTCACGAACGGATTAGTGCGCATGTCGCAAGTCTGGCTAGAATGCGCTACGGCGGGTGGATGAAGGGCTCTGACCATGCACCTGCCTTTTCTGCCGTCAAGAGGGCAACCACGAAGATGACCGAATTGTACGGTGAGGCGCGGCCCATCCGAGTCCTGCTCGTCGACGACCATCAGCTCCTGACGGGGGCTCTGTCGCAGATGCTTGGTCGAGAGGCGGACATCCTCGTCGTCGGCGTCGCCGGCAGCGTGGCCGAGGCAAAGGCCATGGCGCGTGAGCGCCTGGATGTGGTCCTCATGGATTACCGGCTGCCCGACGGCACGGGCGCGGAGGCAACTCGGGCCATAAAGGCCCGCTGGCCCGCGGCCCGCGTCGTGATGCTCACGGCCCTCACGGACGACGAGACCGTCCTCGAGTCGATCCAGGCCGGCGCGGACGGCTATCTGACCAAGGACCGGGCCATCGACGAGGTCGTCAGCGCGGTTCGCGCCGCCTACGCCGGAGAGACGCTTCTGCCGCGCTCGGTCATCGTTGGAATCGCGCAGCGTGTGGCCGCGGCCAGAGAACGAGGCACCGAACGCCGCCAGATAGAGCCGCTCACGCCGCGCGAGCTGGAAGTGCTCAAGGCCCTCACCGAGGGTCTGGCGACGCCGGAGATCTGCGAGCGCCTCTACATCGCCCCGAACACGCTCCGGACCCATGTCCAGAACATCATGGGCAAGTTGAGGGTCCATTCGAAGCTCGAGGCCGTCGCGTTCGCGCTGCGTCATCGCCTCGTTGAGCCGCCTAAGTCCGACGACAGCCTCTTCTGACGATCGACCCCGGAACGGCGGCCGGAGCGGACGTCCAGAGCGTCCGACCACAATTCACGCATGCCAGGCGGCACCGGCCGATCCTGCGACATCCCTCGCGAACGGAGCGGGCGGGAGTGCGCAGACGCGGGGGCACCAAACAGGCCACGTCAAATACGCCGGATTGGCGATGACCGATCCGCCCCTCCACCGCGAAGATCCCTAACGTTCGCCGGCAACGGCGATACGCCGACCACTCGGGCAAGTGGTCGTATCGGCGGGTCGCTTCGCTCCCCCCGGGGCGACCCGCTCCGAGCCGCTCCCGGCGGCCCCTTCCCCCGATCGCCTGCATCTCTCGGGCGGTCTGCCGCCGCGATCCCGCCCCGCGCCCGTCGACGAGAAGAGCCGCGCCATCGGCGCGGCTCTTCTCCTTCTGCCGGTTCCAGGTCAGGCCTCGACAGCCTCCAGGGCGTGCTTGACTTCCTCGGCCGGATACTCGTAGTCCTCAAGCTCGCCGGCGAGATAACGCTGGTAAGAGCTGAGATCGAAGTAGCCGTGGCCGGAAAGATTGAAGAGGATGACCTTCTTCTCACCGGTCTTCCTGGCCTCGAGGGCCTCGTCGATCGCGGCGCGGATGGCGTGCGTCGACTCCGGCGCGGGAATGAGTCCTTCCGTCCTGGCGAACTGCAGGCCCGCCTCGAAACAGGGCCGCTGGTGGACGCTGCGGGCCTCGATGAAGCCTTCGTGCTTGAGAAGGCTGACCTGAGGCGACATACCGTGATAGCGCAGGCCGCCGGCATGGATTGGTTCGGGAATGAAGTCGTGGCCCAGCGTGTACATCTTGACCATAGGGGCCATCTTGGCCGTGTCGCCGTAGTCGTAGGCGTACCGCCCGCGGGTCATGCTCGGCGCGGCCTCCGGCTCGACGGCGATGATCCGGTACTTGCGACCACCCCGGAAAGTCATCCCCAACCACGGGAAGGCGAGGCCGGAGAAGTTGGAGCCGCCCCCGGCGCAGCCGATGATGATGTCGGGTTCCTCGCCCGCCATCTCCATCTGCTTGATCGACTCCAGGCCGATGACGGTCTGGTGGAGCATGACGTGGTTGAGAACCGAGCCCAGCGAGTAGTGCGTGTCGTCGCGCTTGACCGTGTCCTCGACCGCCTCGCTGATGGCGATGCCCAGTGAACCGGAGCTGTTCGGATGCTCGGCCAGGATGGCCCTGCCGGCCTCCGTCTCCATGCTCGGGCTGGCGACGACGCTGGCCCCGTAGGTCTCCATCATCAGGCGCCGGTACGGCTTCTGGTCGTAGCTGGCCCGGACCATGTAGACCTTGACCTCGAGTCCGAACATGGCGCCGGCATAGGCCAGCGCGCTGCCCCACTGACCCGCGCCGGTCTCGGTCGCGATTTGCTTGATGCCCTCTTCCTTGTTGTAGAAGGCCTGCGGTATGGCCGTGTTGGGCTTGTGGCTGCCGGCGGGACTGACGCTCTCGTTCTTGTAGTAGATGTGCGCCGGAGTGTCGAGAGCCTTCTCGAGCCGGAGAGCGCGGACGAGGGGGCTCGGCCGGTACTGCTTGTACAGGTCCCGCACGGGATCCGGGATCTCGATCTCCCGTTCGGTTGAGACCTCCTGCAGGATCAGGGCCATCGGGAAGAGCGGCGCGAGATCCGCCGGGCCCAGGGGCTGGTGAGTTCCCGGGTGGAGGGGCGGCGCCTGCGGAACCGGCAGGTCGGCCGAGATGTTGTACCAGGCTTTCGGAATCTGCTCTTCGCCCAGCGTGAAACGGGTGCGTTCGACCATCCGACTCCTCCCGCCGGCGTACCGGCGACACTGGCTGCTAGGTGCCCGAGGTCGCCCCAACACGACTGTGGCCGGGAAAGCCTAGCGGCTACCGAGGTGCCGGCGCAAGGTTGCGGCGCGCAGCGGTGCCTGACTACCTGCGGATGACGCCACCTGCCGGATGCGGGTCATGCGAGAGGCGACTCGGCGACCGCCTCGTATCGTGCTGGGCCGCGGCCCAGCATGCTCCTGTACAGAACGACGCGATCGGCCTGCCAGCTCAGGCTCAGGCCCGCCGCAAGCTCGGCCAGGCGGTCCGCTCGCCGATCAGCGCCGGGTACGCCGTCGGTCCGGGCCAGGGTCAGGTGGGGGGCGAATGGTCTTCCCTCCGGCGGCCAGCCGAGCGGCGCCAGCTGCGCTTCCAGCCGCCGGGCAAGGTCCCCCAGCTGCGCCGCGCCCTCCCCGATCCCGATCCACAGGACCCTGGGCCGGTGCATGTCGGGGAACGCTCCGCCTCCCGACAGAACGATGCGGAACGGCGCCACGCCTCGCGCGGTCCCGACGAGCGCCCCCGCGAGCGCCGGCTGCTTCTCGTCCAGAGTCGGGCCGAGGAAGCGGAGAGTCAGGTGAAGCCCATCGACCCGAACCCAGCGTGGCTGGCCGAAGGTCCGGTCGTCGATCGACCCGCCTGCGACGGCCTCCATCAGCCCACGCAGAGATGACCGGACCTCGTCGGACACCGGGACCGCGACGAAGAGCCGGCTCGTGCCGGCCGGGTCCTCGGCCGGGCGCGTGAACATCCGGCGTGCACCGCCTCGGCTCCCGCGCGGCGGGCCCCCGACCGATGGCCTCCCGTCCATGCTCATCGGCTGCCCTCCGTCAGTCGTTGTATAGCCGCTCCTCGATGAGCTTCTCCTGGACGGTCCGCCCGTTCGGATCGAAGCAGGAGTACTCGAAGTGCTTCTCGAACTCGAGGTCGATGTTGTCCTGACCGCCGCGGTTCTTCTCGACCGTGAGGATGATCCAATCGCGGAACCGCTGGGCCTGGTAGGGGTTGAACTCGATGTTGACCTTGGCCACGACGTGGTACTTCTCGTTGATGATCAGGATGATGTCGGCTTCGTAGTTGATGGCCGACGAGCCGCGGAGGTGGTGGTTCCGCAGGCGCTGGGCCTTCAGGCCCTCCTTGTCCGCGGCGACGATGGAGATCATCGGAACCTGCTCGGAGAGGGCGATGTCCTTGAGGCCGTTGACGATGAAGGTAACCTTCTCCGCCTCCGTGTTGGGCTCCGGGTGCATCGGCACCTTCTGCATGTAGTCCACGATCACGAGCAGACGCCGATCGCCCGAAAGAGCGCGGTGCTGCTGGACCAGCTTGCGGATGTTCTCGATGGTGCTGGCGGTCTGGGAGCCGCGCAGGAGGAAAAGGTTCTGGCCGTATCGGGCGATCCGATCCAGGCTGGGCCGGAGCTTCTGGTTGGCTGCCAGGCCCGCCCCACCGGTTCCCTCGCCCATCCACGACGCCATGATCTCCCTGCGGACATCCTGGATCTTGATCGCGCCGGTCTTCTGGGGCAGATGCACGAGGGCCGATTCGAGGGCCACGAGCCTGTTGAGAAGGTACTGCTCTTCGTGCTCGAAGCATATGTAGAGCACGTTCGCCTGGCCGCTCGAGGCAACGTTACGGGCCATCTGCAAAGCCATGGTGGTCTTGCCGGTGCCCTGGGCTCCGCCTATCAGCATCAGCTCGCCGACCCGCAGCCCACCGCCGATCGTCTTGTCGAGCATCCCGAACCCCAGCGGAACGGGCTGGTATTCGCCGAAACGGCCGCTGGCAAGGTGGTCGCTCAGATCTACCAGGACATCCAGTGCCGAGCGCGGAACCATGCTGCCGTTGTCGGTGTCGAGCCGCCAGGTCGGCTGATCCGGGGCGGACTCCAAGCTTGCGCGCTTATCGGTCGTTGCCATAAATGCCTCCCGCCCGATCCATGCGGAGCCGAACTCGCGGCATCGTACCAGTCGGGGATGACCCCGGCACTCGGCCAGAGCGCACAGGCGCCCTCAGCCTTTTGGGCTAGTGCGGCGGCGCGCCCTGGTGGCGGGCCGGGCCCGGCTCAGATCGTGTCGAGGCGGGCGATCTCGTCCCAATATCGGGCGATCGTGCGGATGCCGGTCTCGTAGTTGGCCATCGACATCCACTCGTTGGGGGCGTGGAAGTGCCCGTCCGGAGGGGCGAAACCGAGGAGAACCGTAGACAGCCCGAGGATCGACTCGAAGCTGGCGCAGACCGGCACCGAGCCGCCCTCGCGAGTGAACAAGGGCTCCGCGCCGAAGGTGGCCTGGAGCGCCCTGGCCGCCGCCTGGATCGTCGGCCCGTCGATCGGAGTCAGGCTCGGCCTCCCGTCTCCCAGCCGCTCGATGGAGTATCGAACAGACCTGGGCGCAACCTGCTCGATGTAGCCGGTTATGAGCCCGAAGATCTTCTCGGGATCCTGGTTTGCCACGAGTCGGCAGCTGATCTTGGCGTGGGCATGAGCCGGGATGATCGTCTTTGGTCCCTCGCCCTCGAAGCCGCCCCAGATGCCGCACACGTCGAGCGTCGGCCGGGCGCCGGCTCGCTCGAGAGTCGTATAGCCCGGCTCTCCATGCAGGGCGGCGACGCCGAGGGACTCCCGGTACTCCTCCTCGTCGAACGGCAGCCTGGCCAGCGCCTCGCGGTCCCGCGCCGTGAGCTCTACCACGTCATCGTAGAAGCCGGGAACGCGAATGCGGCCGTCCGGGCCTTTGAGGGCGGCGACGATGGCGCACAGCGCGTTGATTGGGTTGTCGACCGCTCCCCCATACACGCCGGAGTGGAGATCGATCGGGCTGCCGGTGACATCGAGCTGGAAGTACACCAGACCCCTCAGGCCCACGGTGAGCGCGGGAAGGTTGCCCTCGAAGAAACCCGTGTCCGAGATCACGGCGAAGTCGGCCGTCAGGCGTGCCTTGTTGGCCTCCAGCCAGGCGTCGAGATGGATCGAACTCGATTCCTCCTCGCCCTCGATCACGAACCTGAGGTTGACCGGCAGGGCCCCTCGCGTCCGCATCAAGGCCTCGATCGCTCGCGGGTGCATGCTGACGTGGCACTTGCAGTCCGACGCGCCACGCGCCAGCATCCGCCCGTCCTTCACCACCGGTACGAACGGGGGCGACTCCCAGAGGTCGAGCGGGTCAGCCGGCTGGACGTCGTAGTGGCAGTAGACGAGCACTGTCGGCTTGCCGGCGGCGTGGAGCCAGTCCGCGTAGACGACCGGATGGCCGCCCGTCTCGGATATCTCGACGTTCTCCATCCCGACCGCGCGCATATCCGCGGCCACGAACTCGGCCGCGGCCCGGCAGTCCGGGGCGTGGGCGGGAATGCCCGAGATGCTCGGGATGCGAAGCAGCGCCTTGTACGACTCGAGGCGAGCCTCCCGCGTCTCATCGAGGAACCGATCCAGGGCCGCGTCGTCGGCTCGGGTGACGTCCATGTCCGGCAAGGGGTTCTCCTCCTACGACTTCTCGATCGAGATTGTAGCGAGGCGACCTCGGCGTGCCCGGACAGGCACGGCGTGCACAAAACGAGAAACCGGGCGGCCGCGGGCCGCCCGGTTCGAGTGGACGCGATGAGCCTAGGAGGGGCTGGGTTCCGGGGTCGGCGTGGAGGCCGGCGGAGTCGCCGCCGGCGGGGTCGGCGAGGCCGGCGTGCCGGAGGCGGGGAAGCCCGGGAAGCCCGGCATCACCAGGACGATGCCGTGCATGTTCTCCTTCGGCGGCAGGTCGTCGAAGAGCTTCTCGAACTCCTCGGCCTCGACCGTCTCCTCGGCGATGAGCTTGTCGGCCAGGGCCATCAGCTTGCTTTTGTACTCCGTGAGCACCTGAGTGGCGCGGGCGTAGCCGTGCTCGACGAAGGCGCGGACTTCCTCGTCGATCATCTTCGCGACGTCGTCCGAGTAGTTGCGCTGCTCGCCGATCTCCCGGCCGAGGAAGATCATCTCGTCTCGCTTGCCGAAGGCGAGCGGGCCGAGCTTGTCGCTCATGCCCCACTCGGTGACCATGCGGCGAGCCAGGTCCGTTGCCTTCTCGATGTCGTTCGAGGCGCCGGTCGTGGTATCTCCGAAGATGAGCCGCTCGGCCGCGTTGCCGCCGAGCAGGCCGGCGATCTTGTCCTCGAACTCGGTCTTGGACTGCAGGTAGCGGTCTTCCATCGGCAGGGCCATGGTGTAACCGAGGGCCATGCCGCGGCTGATGATCGTGACTTTGTTGACCGGATCGCACTTGGGCAGGATCCGCTGGACGACCGCGTGGCCGCCTTCGTGGATGGCGATGATCCGCTTCTCCGCGTCGGAGATGATGCGGCTCTTGCGCTCGGGCCCGGCCACGATCCGTTCCAGGGCCTCGTTGAATTCGGCCTGGCCGATGACCTTGCGGTTGCGCCGCGCGGCCAGGATGGCGGCCTCGTTCACCAGGTTGGCGATGTCCGCGCCCGAGAAACCGGCCGACTGGCGGGCCAGGTTCTCGGCATCCACGGTCTTGTCGAGCGGCTTGCCCTTGGTATGGACCTTCAGGATGGCCATGCGTCCGCGCAGGTCCGGCCGGTCCAGGATGACCTGGCGGTCGAAGCGGCCGGGCCGCAGGAGGGCCGGGTCGAGGACGTCCGGCCGGTTGGTGGCGGCCACGACGATCACGTTCGTATTCGTGTCGAAGCCGTCCATCTCGACCAGAATCTGGTTGAGGGTCTGCTCGCGCTCGTCGTGCGAACCGCCCAGCCCGGCGCCGCGCTGGCGCCCGACCGCGTCGATCTCGTCCACGAACACGATGCAGGGCGAGTTGCGCTTGGCCTGGTCGAAGAGGTCGCGGACGCGGCTGGCGCCCACGCCCACGAACATCTCGACGAACTCGGATCCCGAGATGGAGAAGAAGGGCACGCCCGCCTCGCCGGCTACGGCCCGGGCGAGCAGGGTTTTGCCTGTTCCGGGAGGCCCGACGAGCAGCACGCCGCGCGGTATTCGGGCACCCAGCGAGTTGAACTTCTCCGGGTACTTCAGGAACTCGACGACCTCCTGCAGGTCTGTTTTGGCCTCATCGACGCCTGCCACGTCCGCGAAAGTCACGACGGTCTTGTTGCCCAGGAACATCCGGGCCCGGCTCTTGCCGAAGCTCATGGCCTGGTTGTTTGTTCCCTGGGCCTGGCGCATGAAGAAGAAGATCAGCAGGACGACCAGCGCGACCGGGACGACCGTGCTGATCAGCAGGACGATCCAGCCGGTATCGGGCGGCGGGTTGTTGGTGTAGCTGATCGACTTCAGGTTGGGAACGTTCCAGCTCTGGAACACCTGGAAGTCGCCATTCGCCGGGGCGTCATCCTGGACGGTGTACTGGGTCCCACCGGCGTCGGTCACCGTCAGCGTGTCGCCCTGGCGGACGATAGTCGTGACGTTGCCGCTCGTCATGTCCTTCCAGAAGTCCGAGTAGCTCTTCGAAGTAGGCTGAGACGGCTGGATCAGCGCGTAAAGGAGCGCGGCTGTGGCGGCAACGAGAACGAGCATCACGATCCCGTTGCGCAAGAAACGCGTGTTCAAGGTGTAACGGATCCTCCGGGTCTGGCGGTCGGACCGAGGCCGATCGGCCGCCGCAGTATACGCCCGAGGACCTCACGACCAGCGTGAAGGGCGCCCCGGCTCGGCGTCCGAAGCCTGCCGGTGGCAAGCCGCGGAACGGGTGATAGACGATTTATAGTCAAAGACTGCCGGACGGAGGCTTGCGTTCGGCTGAATTCTGGGCCGGGCAGGAGCGTCCCATCCAGTGGCCCGGCGAGCGCCGGGAGGACGAAGCGTGGCGGGTCACTATCCCACGACGCCGCCCCCGAGCAGACGAGACGGCCCGAGCGCCGCCCGGGCCGTTGCGACGATCGATGGTAGCGGAGACAGGATTTGAACCTGTGACCAAGGGCTTATGAGTCCCCTGCTCTACCACTGAGCTACTCCGCCGTAGCGCGGCGTAGTGTAACGGATGGACCTGGAGGGAGCCAGGCAGTGGTGACGCGGCCATCGGGCGGCATCGGCGGGCGCACGCCGCGGCCATCGGGCGGCATCGGCGGGCGCACGCCGCGGCCATCGGGCGGCATCGGCGGGCCCACCCAGCGGCACGCGAGCGGCCGCGGCAGCCGGGAACTCGAAGCGGACTTGTGCCGGTACTGCGCGACTCATATATTCAGCCCGATCCGCTCCATAACCGCACGGGGAACAGAGATGAAACGGCTACTCGCCATCGTGTCGGCCTGCCTCCTGCTCGCGGCCATGCCGGCCTCCGCCTCGGCCGCATCGGCCGGCGGCCTGGCCCAGCCGATGCTCCGAATCTGGCCGCAGGCCTCGACCGGCCCGTCGGGGCTCTCTCCGGCCACGATCCAGTCCGTGTACGGCTTCTCGACCAGCGCGACGGCCGGGTCGGGCGAAACCATCGCACTCGTGGACGCCTACGACGATCCCACCGCCGAGAGCGATCTCGCGGTCTTCAGCAACCAGTTCGGGCTGCCAGCCTGCACGACGGCCAACGGCTGCTTCAAGAAGGTCAGCCAGACCGGGTCGAGCAGGTACCCGCAATCGAACTCCGGCTGGGCGCTTGAGATTAGCCTGGACGTCCAGTGGGCCCACGCCATCGCTCCCGGAGCCCACATCCTGCTCGTCGAGGCCAGCTCGGCCAGCACCGCCAACCTGATGGCCGCCGAGGACTACGCCGCCGCCAATGCCCGGTACGTCTCCAACAGCTGGGGCGGCAGCGAGTCGAGGAGTGAGACCACCTACGACTCCCACTTCGTCCACGCCGGCGTGAGCTTCTTCGTCTCGGCCGGTGACAGCGGGCTGCCGGCCCAGTGGCCCTCGTCCTCCCCGAACGTCATCTCCGTCGGCGGCACGACGCTGCACTTCAACGCGAGCGGCGCCTTCACCTCCGAGACCGGCTGGGCCGACGGCGGCGGAGGCTGCAGCGCCTATGAGACCGCCACGCCCGCGCAACTGGCCTTCAGCGGCTATGCCCAGGTCAACTGCTCAGGCAAGCGCGCGACTCCGGACGTGTCGCTTGACGCCGACCCGAACTCGGGCGTCTCGGTGTACGACAGCCAGCGCTACAGCGGCCGATCCGGCTGGTGGGTCGTCGGCGGCACCAGCGCGTCGTCGCCCATGTGGGCGGCACGGTCGGCCGACGCCGGCGTGGTCGTCAACTCGGCCTACGTCTACGGCTCGGCGATCGCCTTCCGCGACATTACGAGCGGCAACAACGGAGCTTCGTGCCTGGTCGGCTTCGACCTGTGCAGCGGCCGCGGCAGCTGGACCGGGGCAACGCCGTAGTCCGCCAATCAGTCCGATAAATTCGGGCCCGGGATGATCAGCCTCGGTCCAGGATCTCCAGCACCGGGGCGAGCGCCTCGATGGATGCGGCCGTGATCGGATCGATCACGAGCTGGACTTCCTTGATGCCGGCTCGGGCGTAGGCGCGCAGCTCATCGGCTATGACCTGCGACGGGCCCTGGAGCGCGTTCTCGGTCGTGCCCGCGCTGTAATCGCCCTGGCGGCGCCCGACTCCGCCGGGGGCGCGCACCAGGACCGCCACCGTAGCGTCGACGGTGGCCGGGTCGCGTCCTACCTTCGCGCAGGCCGCCGCCACCCGGAGATTGAGTGGCGGAACACCCGCCGGGCTGTTGCCCGTATCCGTGTGCCAGACATTCCAGGCCTGCACATAGGGCAGCGTGATGTTGAGCATTCGCTCGCCCACCGAGCCGATCAGGAGCGGCGGCCCTCCTGGTCGCGACTGGGGCACGAGCTGGCAGTCGCGGGCGCTGAAATACCGCCCTTCGAAGTCGATCTCGCCTTCCTGCAGGAGCGTCCGGATGATGGTGAAGGCCTCCTCGAAGCGGGAGATACGGTGGTCGTACGGCACGCCGTAGCCGCGGAACTCGACCTCATTCCAGCCTGCTCCGAGCCCCACGATTAACCGCCCGCCGGAGATCTCGTCGACCGTGGCCGCCTTCTTGGCGAGCAGCGCGGGATTGTAGAACCCGACCGGCGTCACCAGCGGGCCGAGCGACACCCGCGTGGTGATCGCGGCCGCCGCCGCCAGGAGCGACCAGGCGTCCCACGGCGCCTCTGCCGCGCCGTCCGGCATGTGATACAGGAAGTGGTCGCCGGCCCAGATCGAGTCGAAGCCCGCCTCCTCGGCCGTCCGGATCATCGCGGCCAGCTCGGGCCAGCGGACGGGCCGCTCGATCTCGGGGAGCTGGACGCCAACTTTAAGGGGACGGCGACCGGCGGGCGTGGAGGGGTTCATGACTGGAGGCCAGCGTCAGGCGGCTACGATTGCGACCCGAACAGGGTCTGGAGCCACGACTCGAGCGGACTGACTTTCTGAGCCGGGGCCACCGGCTTGATACCAACCGAGCCGGGCGCATTCGCGGGCAGGGGCGGCGCGCTTGGGCCCAGCGTGAATGGGATCTCCCCGGGCGATCCGAGCAGGTACCCGCGGGCCATCTCGGAAACGAACGCCGGTTCCTGCACCAGCTTGAGCTCCTGTGCGAGCGAGGCGACGTCTCGTGCGGCGGCCTCGTTCTTGACCCGCATCTGATCGGCCTGGCTGGCCGCCGAGGCCGCTTCCCCGACCTGATGGGCGAAGAACCCGACGAGCCAGAGCGCCACGAGGCCACCCACGAGCAGCGCCAGCCGGCGTTTCGTGATCGGAATCACAGGTCCCGGCGCGGACGATGCCGGCGCCGACAGGCTTTCCCGAGCCACATCCGTCTCATGTCCGACCATGCCGCGATCGTAGCTTTCGGCAGCTGACGTGTCAACACGCGTCCACGCTTGCGCAGCCTGCTACACTGGGCGAGCATTTCGCACGGGTGTTCTGTTTGAGGTGGAGGATGAGGTACTACGAGCCGGCCGGAGTCGAGGCCGTCCTGGAGCACCTGCTGGCAGAGCCGTCGATCTCGAGCGGCGTGGTGCACCACGCCCATCTGCCGGCCCGGCCGGCGGATCTAGTGCCGCTGCCGGAATGGCTGGATCCCGGCCTGCGTACGGGTCTCGAGAGCCGCGGCGTGGCGGCACTCTATCGTCACCAAGCCGAGGCGGTCGAGGCGGTCCGGGACGGCCAGGACGTGGTCGTAGTCACGCCGACCGCTTCGGGCAAATCGCTCTGCTACCTCGTACCGACCCTGCAGGCCCTGGCCGGCGATCCGACCACCCGGGCACTCTACCTCTTCCCCACCAAGGCCCTCGGCCAGGACCAGGTCGCCGAGCTTGGTGAGCTGAGCCGGGCGGCGGGGCTGCACATCAACGCTTCCACATACGACGGAGACACGCCCAACCCCATCCGTTCCGCTATCCGGTCGGCCGGCCAGGTCGTCGTGACCAACCCGGACATGCTCCACGCCGCGATCCTGCCGCATCACACCAAGTGGTTCCAGCTGTTCGAGCAGCTCCGGATCATCGTCATCGACGAGCTGCACACGTACCGCGGCCTGTTCGGCAGCCACGTCGCCAACGTGCTCCGACGGCTCCTCCGGATCTGCGCCCACTACGGATCTCACCCGGTCATCGTGTGCTGCTCGGCCACGATCGGGAATCCCGGCGAGCTGGCCGAACTCCTGACCGGCCGTCCCGCCCGGGTCGTCGACAGGAACGGCGCCCCATCCGGTGAACGCGACATCGTCCTGGTTCAGCCGCCGCTTCTGGATCCCGCGACCGGGGCGCGCGGTTCGGCTCATGCGCTGGCAACGCGCTGGGCCCTCCCGTTCCTCCGGGCCGGCCGCCAGACCCTGGTCTTCGGCCGCTCTCGCGTGGGCGTGGAGCTGATGCTGTCGAACCTGCGGGAGGCGCTGCGCCTGGGCGAAGGGCCGCGGACCCGCGTGCGAGGCTATCGTGGCGGGTACCTGCCCACCGAGCGGCGGGCGGTGGAGCGAGGGCTGCGCGATGGCGACCTGCTCGGCGTCGTGACCACCAACGCCCTCGAGCTGGGCGTAGACGTCGGCCAGCTGGACGTATCCATCCTGGCCGGTTATCCGGGCTCCATCGCCGCTACCTGGCAGCAGATGGGCCGCGCCGGCCGGCGCCAGGGCAGGAGCGTCTCGGTGCTCATCGCCGGGGGCGGCCCGGTCGACCGCTACGTCGTCGAGCACCCGGAGTTCCTGCTCTCCTCTGCGCCAGAGGAGGCTCGTCTCGACCCGGACAACCTGCACGTATTGCTCGGCCACCTCAAGGCGGCCTGCTTCGAGCTGCCCTTCGAGCCGGGCGAGCGGTTCGGGCCCGGCGAAGCCGAGCCGCTGCTGGCCTTTCTGGCCGAGGAGGGCCTCGTGCGCCGCGCCGCCGACGACAGGTGGTACTGGTCGAACGAGAACTTCCCCGCTTCGTCGGTTTCGCTGCGGGCTGCCGCCGAGGAGAACGTGGTCATCATCGACACGACGCCGGACCGGCCACGTGTGATCGGCGAGATCGACATCTTCGCGGCCCAGACTCTCGTCCACGAGGACGCGATCTACATGCACGAGTCGGTCCAGTTCCACGTCGACAGACTGGATTGGGACGAACGCAAGGCCTACGTCCGCCGCGTCGACGTCGATCACTACACCTACGCCGATCGAGCGGTAACGCTCAAGCCGCTCGAGACCTTCGCCACGGCGACGGCGACCGGTGGAGACCGCGCCCACGGCGAGGTCATGGTCTCCAGCCTGGTAAGCATGTTCAAGAAGCTCAAGTTCGGGACCGACGAGAACCTGGGCTGGGGCCCGGTTCACCTGCCCGAACTGGAGCTTCAGACCACTGCCTACTGGTTGATGCTCGGGTCCGCCGCCGATGGGTGGCGGCACTCCGACCTGGACGTCGCCTTGCTCGGCCTCGGGCGGGCGATCCAGGCGGTCGCGGCCGTGCTCCTGATGGTGGACCCGCGCGATCTCGGCCTGGTCAGCCAGGTCAGGTCGCCGCACAACCAGTCGCCGACCGTGTACCTGTATGAATGTGTGCCCGGGGGCGTCGGGCTTTCGGAACGGCTCTTCGACCGCCACGACGAGCTGGTAGCCGGGGCCGCCGACCTGCTGGCCGGATGCGGTTGCGAGAGCGGCTGCCCCGCCTGCACGGGCCCCCGGCTGGAACCCGATGTCGACGCAAAGGCGCTCGCCCTCAGGCTGCTCCGATCCCTGGTGCCGGCGGCGACGCCTAATGCCGCGTTGGGACGAGCGGCCCCGGGAGAGGCGGCATGACCGTCGACGGCACGAGGCTCCAGCGGCACCTGGAGGGCCTGCGCCGCGAACGTTCCGCCGTAGACCGATCGGATCGGTCCGGCGAGGCGGACCCGGAGATCCGGAGGGCGATCGCCGTCGTCGTGGCCGCGGGCGAGGCATACGGCCCGCCCCAGCCGGTCTGGCGAGACGCGGGCCGTGTCGACGCCGGGGCGCTGGCCGAGCGCCTGGCTTCGGCCGTTTCCGGGGACGCGATCGAGACGCCGAACGGCTGGTACGTCCGGCGGGAGCTTCGGCCTGTATACCTGCCGATCGATCGGGAGCGGTTGGCCGCGCTCCCGGGCATGCCGGCGCGGACCACTCCCCTCCTCTGCCTGGACACGGAGACGACGGGGCTCGGGTCGGCCGCGGGGACCGTCGCCTTCCTGATCGGGATCGGCTGGTGGCAGGGCGACCGGCTGCGACTCGTCCAGCTGCTCCTGCCCGACCACTCTGAGGAACCCGCCCTGCTGGACGCGCTGGCCGCGGAGACCCCTCCCGGCGCCCATCTCGTGACCTACAACGGCCGCAGCTTCGACTGGCCGCTCCTGGAGACCAGATTCCGGATGGGGCGCCGCGTGCCGCCGGCGCTCGACGGCCACCTTGATCTGCTGCTCCTCGTGCGCCGGCTCTTCCGCCATCGACTGCCCGACGCGCGCCTGCAGACCGTGGAGCGGCACCTCCTCCGCCGCCATCGCGCGCCCGACATTCCTTCGTGGGAGATACCGGCGGTCTACCACTCGTTCCTGCGCGGCGGGCCGGCCGGGCCGATCCGGGTCGTGGCCCGCCACAACGCCGAGGACGTGGTCACGCTGGGACGCATCCTGGCTCTCCTCGAGCGAGGCTACGGCGAGGGTGAAGTCCGGCGCTGGGCGCCGCCCGGGGATCTCATACGGCTGGCCCGGCTCTTCCGTCACGAGGGACGCATCGACGAGGCGGTTGCCTGCCTGGAGATCGCCGGTGGGCCCATCGACGGCGGCGATCCGGAGGTGGCGATGGCCACGGTCGAACTGGCTCGGTTGCTGCGCCGCGGCGGCCGCCTGGCCGAGGCCGGGGTGGCGTGGAGCCGCCTGGTGACCGCTCCGGGACCGCTCGCCGGCCTGGGCTGGATAGAGCTGGCCAAGGAGCGCGAGCACCGCGGGCACGACCTGGAGGGCGCCTGGGCCGCCACGGATCAGGCCTTGTTGGCCCTGTACCGCAGCCGGGGCCACGGCAACGCCATGCAGCGCCGCGCCCTCGAAGCCGACCTGGCCGGACGCCGCGCCCGGCTGGCCCGCCGCATGGAGCGCCGCCCCGCGTGAGTTGAGGCGCGCCATCGTCTCTGCCCGGGCTCGACCCGCGCGCGCCGGGAAGAGCTCAGACGTCTCCCCGCGACGAAGCCGCCTGGCGCAGCCGCGCGGCGACCTGGGCCCGAGCAGGCACGCCTGCTAGTCCGGCACCTTCCACCGAGCAGGACGCGGCCGCCGCGGCGAATCGCAACGCGCCCGGAGTGGCCACCTGCGCGCTCAGCAACCAGGCGACGGTCAATGCGGCCAGGAAGACGTCGCCGGCGCCCGTGGCATCAACCGTTCGCTGCGCAGGGATGGCCGCGTAGCGCCGCACGGCCCCGTTGCCCAGGGCCAGGCCCCCGCCCTCCCCGGCAGTGAGCACGATGACCGCAGACGGCGCCAGGGCCTGAAGATCGTCGAGGGCCGCGCCCCGGCCCAGGTCGTCCATGCTCGCGACGACGAGGCTGGCGGAGCCCAGCAGCGCAGAGGGGTGAGGGTCGGTCCGCGACACCCAACCGTCGGCGGTGAACTGGCGCAGCATGCCCTGCCAGCCGACGCCCACGAAGCCCGTCCCGGCGCGCGAGTCCGCGTCCGTTGGCCCGAGCCGGCCGCCAGACCCGCCGCGAGTTCCGCCAAGAGTTGCGCCCCCGTCCACCTCGCGTGTCGCCGCCCAGTCCTCGCCGACCTCGCCGGCCACGGGGACGATCAGGCGCGCCCGCGCTCGCTCCCACCCGTCCGGCAGAGCCGCCACCGGGATGACGTCGCTACTGGAGAACCAGCGTTGCCGTCTGTGACCGCCCGCCTCGATGTTCTCGAAGACCGGCCCGTGATCGAGCTCGACCCGCCGCAACTCGACGCCGGCGGCCTCGAGCAGCAGGAGCTCTTCCGCGGCGGCTGCACGGTCGTCGACGCCGAGCAGGCAGCACACGCGCAGGCCGAGCCGCGCGGCCGTGAGGGAGCAGTAGGCGCCCGCCCCGCCGAGGCGCCAGCCTCGTGGATCCTCCTCGGTCAGGTCCCGCGAAGCGGCACCGACGACCAGGAGGTCAGGCCGGGCGGACTGTCCGTACGATTGTGGGGCGTATACTCGCCGCGTTTCCAGAGCAACCTCCTCCCGGAGTCATGCCGTGTTCTTCTACGAACTTCGCGAAGGCGACGACGACATCTTCGCCGACGTGCTCCTCGTTCGCGAGGAGGAAATGGATGCCGACTCCTTCTTCGAGCTGGTCCAGGAGATCAGGCACAGGGTCCAGGATTCCTTCGACCAGGACACCCTGATCGAGGCCATCGCGGAGGAGCTCGAGCGCGACTACGAGTTCATACCGATCTCCGACGATCGCCTCAGCGCCTCGGTCAACGTCTCCAAGATCGACGACGACAACTACCTGGCCAGCATCGACTCTGACGACGATGACGACGAGGATGGGCCCGACTATCGCGGCCTCTTCGTCGACTTTCCAGGCGGGGACTCGCACATCAACTGAGGCGAGGCGGCCGGGCGAGCGGGCGGAGCGGGGGCGAGCGGGCCGAGCGGGGCGAGCGGGGCGGTGTCGTCGCCCGCGTCGGAGCGGTACGCAGGGGACCCGAGGCGCGCCCGAGGCGGGCCGTGGGCCCATTCTTGCGCAATACCAATCTCAGTATTGGTAAGCGGCGGATCCGGCCTACACGCGCCGACCTTCGTCGCCTTGCGGCTGGATTGACGCTCAGCGTGCCCAGCTCGGAGGCCACAAGAAGAAGATCCGCGCCCATGCCGAAGCGCGGCTCGACTTACCAATACTGCCAGTAGTAATACGCAACTCTTGGCGGACTCTCGGCGGGTCTGGCGGCCGGCTCGGGCCGCGGACGCGGAACTCTCGGCGGGTCTGGCGGCCGGCTCGGGCAGCGGACGCGGACTCTCGGCGGGTGTGGCGGCCGGCTCGGGCCGCGGACGCGGAACTCTCGGCGGGTGTGGCGGCCGGCTCGGGCAGCGGACGCGGACTCTCGGCGGGTGTGGCCGCCGGCTCGGGCAGCGGACGCGGACTCTCGGCGGGTGTGGCGGCCGGCTCGGGCAGCGGACGCGGACTCTCGGCGGGTGTGGCGGCCGGCTCGGGCAAGCTCTCAAGAGGAACGACCGATTGCCGCGGCCCCGGGCGGCCGCGGCACTGGCCGCTACGCGCTACTTGCTGAAGAGGATCTCGATGACGTCGCCGTCCTTGACCGTGTAGGTCTTCCCCTCCGACCGCAGCTTTCCGTGCTTGCGCGCCTCGGCCATAGACCTCAACTCGACGAGGTCGTGGTACGGCACCACCTCCGCCCGGATGAAGCCGTGAGCCAGGTCGGTGTGGATCGCGCCGGCCGCATCCACCGCCGACGAGCCGTCGGGGATCGGCCAGGCTCTGACCTCGTCCGGCCCGGCCGTCAGGAAGGAGATCAGGCCGAGCAGCTGATAGCTGAGCCGGATGACCCGATCCAGGCTCGACTCCGCCAGGCCCAGCTCGTCCATGAAGACGGCGGCCTCATCGGGTTCCAGTTCGCCGAGCTCCATCTCGATCTTGGCCGAGAGGGCATCGACCATCGTGTTCGACTGCTTGTAGCGGGTGGCGATGCCGGCCACGAGTTCCGCTTCTCGCGGCAGGTCGGCCTCGCCGACGTTGAGCAGGACGAGGACCGGCTTCTGGGTCAGGAACCGGAAGCCGCGAATCGACTTCTCCTCCTCCGGCAGCAGCTTCTCGCCGCGCAGCGGCTTCCCGTCCGTCAGGGGCCGATGGAGCCGCTCGAGCAGCTCCAGCTCGTGGTCGTTGGCGTCTCGCTCGGCCGCGGTCCCGTGGTGGCCGGCCGCCTTGAGCCGGTCGATGCGCTTCTCCATCACCGACAGGTCGGCCAGCGTGAATTCCAGGTCCATCCGCTCCAGGTCCCGCCAGGCGTCGACGGGTCCGTCCGGATGCGGCACGGCCGCGTCCTCGAAGGCCCTGACCACGTGCAGCAGCGCGTCGGCTTCGCGCAGGCGAGCCAGCTGGTCGGCCGGCAGCTCTTCGGTTCCGACCCGGCCGTCGGTCGAGGCAGGCGGGGCCGGGAGGTCGAAATAGGTCACATCCGCGTGAACGATCTTCCTGGGCTTGAAGATCTCGGCCAGCGTGTTGAGCCGTTCATCGGGGACCTTGACGGTTCCGACGTGCACTTCCATGCCGCCGTAGCCGCCGGTCTGGGCGTGGCCTCGCGTAAGCGTGTTGAAGACCGTGGTCTTGCCCGAGCCGGCAAGCCCGACGATGGCGATCTGCATGTGCCGGTAGCCTCCTCCGCATGACGCAGCCGCGCCGTGCACATGCTACCGGAGTGCCGCCGGGTCCGGATCGATCGGCGGGGCAGCTCCGGGTCGAACGACGGGAAGCCCGGGTCGAACTTCGAAAGGCCGGCGTCGACCGGCGCAACTCCGGGTCGATCGCCGAGAGGCCGGCGTCGGCCGGCCAAAACTCCTGATCGACCGGCCCGACGGCCGTCCTAGTAGCCCGCGTCCAGATCGACCACGTGCCTGAGCGGCTCGCCCGCCCGATAGCGGCGCAGGTTCTCGCAGAAGACCTCGAAGGTTCTGTCCAGGACCGCGGCGCTCGACCAGCTCGTATGGGGCGTGACGATGCAGTTCGACAGCCGGTAGAACGGCGATGTCTCCGGCAGCGGCTCCTCGCGAAAGGCGTCCAGGACGGCGCCGCCGAGCGGCCCCGATCGCAAGGCCCGCAGCAACGCGAGTTCGTCCACGAGACCGCCGCGGGCGACGTTGATGACCCAGGCTCCGGGCTTCGCGGCGGCCAGCGTCTCGTCGTCGATGAGTGCCTCTGTCTCGGCCGTGAGCGGCAGAGCCAGGACGACGAAGTCCGAAAGGGAGAGGAGCCTGGGCAGCGCCTCGACGCCGCCCAGGACTTCGACGGCGTCCACGGGCTCGGCATTCGGGCGTCGCCGGACGGCCACGATGCGCGGACCGAACGGTCGGGCCAGCCTCGCCACCTCGCGGCCGATACCGCCCAGGCCGACGAGGCCGACGGTCGTCTGCCCGAGTTCCCGGGCCTCGATCGGCTGCCAGGTTCGCTCCCTCTGCAGCTCGATCAGCTGGGGCAGGCAGCGGCACACCGCCAGGATCATCGTCATCACGTATTCGGCGATCGGCCGGCTGAAGACGTCGCGGCCGTTCGTCACCGTCAGGCCGCGGAGCCGGATGCAGGGAGTGAGGACGGACTCCACGCCGACCGAGACGGAATGGATCCAGCGCAACCTCGGGGCCCTTCCGACCAACCGGTCGAGCGGGTCGCCGCCCAGGGACCAGCCCCGCAACAGGACCTCTACCTCGTCCAGCGGCTCGTCGGCGAGGCCGTCCGCGCTCAGCGGCACAAGCCTGGTTCCCGGGGCCGCCGCGAGGATCCTCTCGCGCATCGACCCAAAGGCGTCACGGCCGGTCAGGACTGGGCTGATGGCGATCGCGAGAGGTGAGCCGCCCGGCCCATGTCCTGGTCCCACGATTTCGCGGTTTCCGGTCAACATGTGCGTCCCCTTTGCTGGACGGCTCCGATCAGGGCCTGGGCAGCACCCGTGCCAGCCAACTCGACGGTTGATCTATCTCCTGCGGTGACGGCAGCGTCTCCGGGCCGAACCACAGGGCCTGCAGCGCCTCGGCTCCGCGGGCCGCGGCGATCGCGGCGACGAACTCCTCTCCCTTCCGATATTGCTCCATCTTGAGGTCCATTCCGGTCAGTCTCATCATGGCGCGCTCGAAGCCCGTCCGCTGGCCCCGCCTTTCATGGAATCTGGCGCTGATGACCTCCACGTCCGGGACCAGGTCGCGCCCGACCTCGTCCATGACGTAGTCTCCGAAACCCTCCAGCAGGCTCATCACGGCCTGGATTTCGCGAAACTCGACACGCTGGTCCGGCGTCATCAGCCCCTCCATCCAGTTGTCGCCCGTGCCGGCGCCCCGCAGGGCCCGACCCAATCTCCCCAGGGCATCGCGGTTCAGGGTCGAGACATCGATCGACAGCGACCGCATCTGGCGCTCGAGTCGAGAGGCGAGGAACGGCCGAAGCCACGGATGGGCCTCGAATTCGAAGGCGTGGGTCGTCTCGTGCAGCGCGATCCACGTCCGGAACGGATTGAGGGGCACGTCCAGCGCCATGGCCGTGCGCCGGATGTTCTCGTCGACGAAGAGGAGCCGGCCGGGGGCGGATTCCGCCGACAGGAGCGCCAGGTCGTACTGGCCCAACACGCGCTGGCCGAGGAAGCTCAGCAGAAAGCCGAACTGGCGGGTCGTAACCATCCGGTTGGCGATCGCCATGCCCGATCTGATCAGCCCCGACCCGGGCGGAAGCACCTGCTCGACCAGTTCCGCTTCGACCTTGCTCATGAGAGTTTCGAAAGTGGCCACGTTGGCATGGACCCACGTCTCCCGGTCGACGACGCCGCTCCGCTCAACGACCCCGGGCAGTTCGGCGTGGAGGGCGCGGCTCAAGGCCGGGACGATCTCGGCCATGGCGGCGGCGTAGATCGGCGCGGCGCGCTCCAGTTCCCGGGAATCGAGTGCGCCGGGGGCCTTCCTGACGCGATCAGAAGCCTGCCGTTCGACCGCTTTCCAGTCGATCAGCCCGCGCCTCGCGGCGTTTTCGGCGCGCCGGCCCAGCACGGTGACAGCGGCACCGACGGCTGCCCCGACCAGGAAGCCGGCCTGCATGAAGGCGTCGCGACGCCAGCCAGGACGGACCCGCCGAGGCGGCCGCTCGCGATCGTCCCGATCCGCCCTCGAGGGGTCGTCTCTCACGCCGGGCCGGCCTCAAGATCGATTGCGCCGATCTCCGGGAAGTCTTCCCCGAACATTCGCTCGGCCACCGATCGAAACGCCGCAACGTCGCCGGTCGTCAGCTGGCGATGTGTCGGCGCCAGCACGGCTTCGTCCGGCGGCTCGTGCCCGGCCATCCCGGCATCGGCAGCCGTGCCGCGCGTCGTGCCGGGCGCCTCCAGGGCGTTGACGGAAAGCAGCTCGGCCAGCGACGAGGCCGTCGCGGTGGCCGAATCGACGATGGCCACGCCGTCACCCACGCAATCGCGCAGCACGCCCAGCAGCAGCGGGTAGTGAGTGCAGCCCAGGAGCAGCGTGTCGATCCGCGCCGATGGCGGCAGCGGGAAGATGAAGTCGCCATCTCCATCGCGCTCGCCGAGGAGCGGCGCGACGGCCCGCCTGACGGCAGCCTCGACTTCTGGTCCGGTCAGGCGGCCGGCCTCGACGAGCGGCACGAGACCGGGTGTGGCGTGCTCGTAGACCTCCACGGCCGGGTTCTCGTCCTTGATCGCGTTGAAGTACGCCCGCGAACGAACGGTGGCCGGAGTGGCTATCACCCCGACGCGCCTGTTTCGCGTGGCCAGCGCCGCGGCTGCCGCCCCGGGCCGAACGACGCCGAGGACCGGCAGGTCGTAGCGCCTCCTGAAATCGCCGAGGGCCACCGACGTCGAGGTGTTGCACGCGACGACCAGCGCTTTCACGTCGCGCCGGACCAGTGCGTCGAGGGCCTGAACGCTGAAACGCCGGACCTCGTCGTCGTCGCGGGTCCCGTAGGGAGCACGCGCGTTGTCCCCGAGGTAGACCGTCGACTCATAAGGGAGCCGGCGCAGGATCTCCCGCAGTACGGTGAGACCGCCGACGCCTGAGTCGAATACGCCTATGGGACGCTGATCGGACACGGCCTCAGTGTCTCACCGAAGCGCCGGCGGTGCGACCCATGAGAGCCTCGGCCACGCGTCGCACGTCGCGACTGACCGCCGCGTCCGGGCTCGAGACCACGAATGGCATGCCTTCGTTGTTCGCGCCGACGACCAGGCGCCCATCCGATACGACCTCGTAGTCGAGCCGGCGCGCGAGCGCCCGGATCAACTCGTCCCGGCCGATGCCGCCGCTCGAGTCGGACCGGTTGACCAGGTACTGAAGCTTCTCGGCCGAGTAGCCGATCGAGGAGAAGACCTCGGCGACCGCGATCGTGTTGTGGATCGTGGTCGAGTCGTAGGTCACGACCGACAGGACGACGTCCGAGCCATCGAGCAGAGCCAGGGTCGCCTCGGAGAGCGAGGCGGGGGTATCGATGACGATGGCCTCGTAGAGCCGCCGCAGCAGCGAGATCGTCTTCTCGACGTCGCGCGGGGTGACCATCTCCGCCATCTCAATACGCGGCGGGGCCAGGAGGATGTCGATGCCAGCCGGATCCCGCCACATCACGTCGCGAATGTCGGACTCCTGGACCCGGTCGGTGGGCAGGTCCAGGATCGACGGCACGTCGCTCGGCACCTTGAGCAGGGCTCGAAGATCGCCGTACTGGAGACTGCCGTCGATCAGGGCCGTGGCCACGCCCATCTGAGCGAGCGAGACGGCCAGGTTGAACGCGATCGTCGTCTTCCCGACGCCGCCCTTCGGCGAGAAGACGGAAACTACCCTGCAGGCACCAGAGACACGGGCCTGCCGGTCCACGAGGGCATGGCTGAGCGTGTTGACGAGCTCGAAGCCGCTGAACGGCAGGGTCAGCACGGCGTCGATGCCGCGGTTGGGATCACGCGCGAGGGGGTGCTGAGGCACGGTCAGGACAACGACCGGGATGTCTAGGCCGGAATCCCGGAGCTTCTCGATCAGTTGTGGGCCTTTCATCTTGCCCTGCAGCAGCAGATCGACCATTACCGCGTCCGGCCGAAGCTGCCTCGCCGCCTCCAGGACCTTCGAACCGTCGCTCAGGACTTCGAGCAACTGCACCTGCGACTGGACGCTCAGGAGATTGCGGACATGCTGGCTGACCTGCGGCACGTCTTCCGCGACTAGCAAACGGATGGAGGTGGGGTTCGCCACGGAGCGACTATATCAAGCTCGCGGGGCGGGTTCCCCCCGCCTCCGCGCTACCAGGACTGCCCGATCGTCCTGGGGCCCGATCGGATCAAGGTCGTACCCGCCCGCCACAACCTCGGGATCGAGGCCTGCCGACTGGGCCATGACACTCAGATCGTCTGCGTTCAGCAACCGAAGGCGATCCTCACGGACCCAACGGCTGACCGGGCCGCCTTGCTCGCCCTCCTCGTAGAACGAGGTCAGCACGACCCTGCCGGTCGCCGGCTCGTGCTGAGCGGCCGCGGTCTTGGTCACCAGAAGACCGGTCTCGGGTTCGTACCGAACGTACTCTAGGCCCAGGCGGCCGTCGTACCTGGCCAGCTCGTCGGCGCCGGGCAGCCAGGCGTCGACGACGGCGATCCCGCCCGGCAGCAGGTGCCGGGCCATGGCCTCCAGCGCGGCAACCTGCATGTCGCGGGTGTCGAGCAGAAGGATGGAGTTCAACGCCAGAATGGCCAGCCGGTATCTGGCGCCACCCGGGAGAGCGAGTCCTATCAGGTCGGCCTGGATCAGCTCGACGCGCTTCTCCACCGCCCGCCCTGCGCCCGCGGCGGCCTTCTGCGCCCGCGCGAGCATCGCCGCGTCGATGTCCACGGCGGTGACCTCGTAGCCGGCCTCCGCCAGCGGTACCGCCACCCTGCCGGATCCGGCCGCGATCTCCAGGACCGGCCCACCGGTCCGCGCCGCCAGCGCGAGGTACAGATCCAGGTCGCCCGGATCCTCGACGAGGTCGAGGTCGTACAGCCGGGCCAGGGCGGCCTGCGTCTTGGGGTCGCGTTTGGGCTGTGCCATCTCGTACAGCCTAGCGCGTCTGGATCACGTCCACCGGGGCGCGCGAGCGCCGGCCGAACCGTGCCGCGAACGCCGCCACGAACCACGGATCGGGCGAGCCCAAGGCCCCCAACCAATCTCCCGGGTGCGACCGATCAGCGTTCCATGGAGAGGGTGATCTCGGCCATGAGGACGAGCACGACGACGAACACGGCGATCGGCAGGCTCAAGACCGACTGGATGCGAAGCGCAACCAGCAGCGCGATGACGACTGCCACCCAGGCGCCTCGCCGGATGGCCCGGCTCCAGTCGCCCAGCAGGGCGATCCGACGATGCCGTGCGAATGCCACCAGCCAGAAGAGCGGCACCGTTGTCAGGCCGCAGGCCAGGCCGATCGTCGCTGCGCCGAGGAGCCCGGAGGTTGGGCTGCCCTGCGGATAGGTCGTGGTCACGATCTGCCCCACCACCAACCATGCGACGACGGCAGCCCCGATGAAGAACCAGTTGCCCAGCCGATCCTTCGCTCCCACCCCGCCAGTCTACTCAGCCGTTGCCGACTAGTGCCCCGATTTGCCGATCGCTGACGGCTTGCGCACTGCTTTGGCCAGGATCTGGTCGGCGGTCTTGACCCAGTGGAAGGGCGTTGAGCCTTCGTTCCACTGGACCGTGAACGCGGTGATCATCGCAATCAGCTCCTTGACCGACCGAAAGCTCCCCCGGCGGATAGCCTGACGGGAAAGGATGCCGAACCAGGTCTCGATCTGGTTCATCCACGACGCGCTGGTTGGCGTGAAGTGGAAGCTCACTCGCGGATGAGCTTCGAGCCACTCTCGGATGGCGAGTGTCTTGTGGGAGCTGACGTTGTCGAGCACGACCGCGAGTTCAGCCTCGGGATAGGCCCGTTCGACCTGACGCAGGAAGGCGAGGAAGTCGGCGGCCGTGTGGCGAGCCCTCGCCTGCGCGGTGACCTTGCCGGTGGCGACTTCGAGTGCGGCGAACAGGTGGGTGGTGCCGTTGCGCCGATAGTCGTGGGTATGGCGCTCGACCTGGCCAGGCTTCATGGGCAGCATCGGGGCCGTGCGATCGAGAGCCTGGATCTGAGTCTTCTCGTCGACCGATAGGACGATGGCTCGCTCCGGTGGAGCCAGGTACAGACCGACCACATCGCGGACCTTGGCCACGAGCTCGGGATCGGTGCTGAACTTGAACGTCTCGACCCGGTGGGGCTTCAGGCCAGCCTCGGCCCAGATGCGCTGGACGGTCGTGACACTGATGCCGGTTCGGGCCGCCATTGCCCGCGAACTCCAGTGGGTAGTCCCGAAAGGCGGCGGCTCCAGGGTGAAGGCGATGACCCGGTCCCGAGCGGCCCGATCGTAGGTCGGCTCTCGGCCAGGTCGGGGTGCATCGGCCAGACCGCCATGCGTTCACGGAGAAAGCGTCCGCGCCACAGCAGCACCGTCATCCGATGGACTCCGAGCTGCGCAGCTATGCGTTCGTTCGCGGTCCCGTCTGCGGCGGCGAGCACGATCCGGGCTCGCATCACGAGGCGTTGCTCGGTCGTGCCTGCTCGCAGGAGGGCCCGCAGTGACGCTCGTTCGGACTCGCTGATGACAAGTGGAGGGGCTGGGTGGTTCGGCATGCACCGAATCGTAGCTGCGAACGGCCGAACTGCCTAGCCTGCTACGCTTCGGGACACTAGGGCAGCCCAAGCGCCCGCTCGAGATCCAGGACTGTATCGATCGTGAGGTCTGGCTCGGCCCCCGGAACCGGCGGCGCCACCGGCAGAGGCGAGTCCTCCGGCTTGACCAGGACCCAGGCCGCCCTCCAGCCGACACCGTGGGCTCCGACCACGTCGGCCCCGAGGTCGTCGCCGACATGCAGGATCGCTGGGCCCGAGACGAAACCGATCTCACGGGCCGCCGCCTCGAAGATCCCAGAGCGGGGCTTGATGACCCCTACTCGCTGGGATACGACCACCGCCGCCAGGTGGCGGCGCCACCCGGCGAACTCCAGGAAGCGGTCGATCGAAAGAGCCAGCGGCCAGTTCGAGACGACCGCCAGGCGGCGGTCGCAGGCCAGCCTCTCGAGCATGGGACCGATCTCCGGCGGTACCGGCGTGTTGCGGACGAAGGCGGCCGCGTATGCGTCGAGGATCGCCTCGATCTCGCGCGGGTCGGTGTACGCCCGGATGGCGGCGTCGTCCCAGCGCTCGTTCGCGGGCGGCGCGGGCCGGCCTCGGAGCCTGGCCAGGACTCTTACGACACGAACGTCCATGTCGGCCTCGCGGCCCTCGGGAACATCCTCGGCGAACTGGCGGAGGCGTTCCTCGCCCCAGACGCGCACGAATTCACCGGCCGGGCAGCCGACCAGCCCGGCGGCCGTCTCCGCCGTCAGGTCGACGACCTTCGACATCGGCGCGGCCGGAAACGGGACGAGCGTGTTGCCGAAGTCGAAGGTGATGGCCCGGATGCCGTCGATCATCTGGCCGCACTCGCCGGGCAGATGTCACGGAAGGCGCAGTACCCGCACGCGAGATAGTCGGGCGTGGCCTCGAACCGGCGCGCTCGAATGCCCCCGGCGGCTCGGCGGATGGACTCCCGGGCCCGCACGAGCCGCTTCTCGTCCACCTCGACCCGACCGACCAGGCCCGACTCGAGGAACCAGAGCTGCAGGACGTCCGGCAGCCGGCCCGTCTCGGCCTGGTAGGCCATGGCGTAGATCTGGAGCTGCAGCGACTCCCGCGCCCGCTCCCGGGCGCGGACCGGGTCGCGGACGTCGCTCGACTTGTAGTCGGTGATCGTGACGTGCTCCGGATAAAGGCCGGGCAGGGCCGGCGCGACGGCATCCGCGAGCTGTCCCGCCCCCGCGGCCGCGCGAGCATCCGACGCGTCCTCCGGCAGCCGCTCGATGTCGACGCGATCCATCCGGCCGCGGACGCGGTCTCCGTCCAGGCTGAAGCTGAACTCACGCTCGACGTAGGCCGGCACGATGGTTCCGGGCCGAAGTTGATCCTCGCGGAACCGGCGCAGCGCGGCCCGCCCGGCGGCCAGACGCGCCTCCTCGTGCTCGCGCGTCAGGAAGCCCTCGTTGGACCAGGCCCGATCGAAGGCCTCGAGCAGCTCTTCTTCGGTCATGAGGTGGCCGCGTGCCTGGCGGCGATGGAACTCCTGCACGGCCTGGTGCAGGGCGGAGCCGTAGACGATGGAGTGGTGAGGCGCGATCGGCACCCGGAGAACGTGGACGTACTTGTACTTCAGCGGGCAGGTCAGGTAGTCGTCGACCTGGTAGAAGCTCAGGGACAGCGGCCCCTCGACCGGCTCGCGGCCGGGCTCGACCGGCCCTGCGACAGGCTCGAATCCGGCCAGCCGCTCGAGGGGCGCGTGAGCGGCGACATCGGCGACCGCGCCCGTCGCCGCCGACGCCGGCAGGTCGAGCGCCTCGAGCACGAACTGGGAGACGCGCCTGGCCCGCCGCCCGCCGTAATCGGCGGCGTGGCTGAGCACCAGTTCGTCCCGGGCCCGCGTCATGCCCACGTAGAAGAGCCGTCGTTCCTCCTCGAGGTGCGCGTCGCCCTCCGGGAGCGTCTCATGGACGAGTTCCGCCGGGAGGGCCAGCTGATCGCGGCGCGTCCGGGCCGGAAACCGGCCGTCGACCAGGCCCGTCAAGAAGACGACCGCGAACTCGAGGCCCTTGGCCTTGTGCACGGTCAGCACCGCGACCGCGTCGGCCTCGGAGTCCACCTCCGCCGTCGCCGGATCGTCACCGGCGTCGATGAGAGTCTGCAGGTGCCGGGCCACGAAGACGACGCGATCGTCCGGTAGAAGGTCTGCCTGCGACCGGATGATGTCGAAGAAGCGAGCGATGTTCTGGAGCGCCTCCTCGGCGGCCACCGAGTCCGTGGAGGCCAGCCTGGACAGCAGGCCGCTCTCCCGCAGGAACCGGTAGAGCACCTCTCCGGCGGGGCGCTCGTGAGCCAGGTCGGTGAAGCGCCGCAGGTCGCCCACCAGGCGCTCCAGCGCGGCGCGTGTCTCCGGGGCTAGCCGCAGCAGTCCGGGCTGACGGGTCAGCTCCTCGAGAACTTCCCACAGGGCACGGTTGCGACGTCGAGCGCTGTTGACTATCGCCGTCAGGTCCGGCCCGCCCAGGCCGTACACCTCCGACGCGGCCAGGGCGTACACGTCGACGCTGGCGGAAAGATCCGCGATTGCTCGCAGAAACGCCAGCAGCAGCCGGATCTCCGGCCGCGCGTACAGCCCGGAGCTGCCGGAGAAACGCCACGGCACGGCCACCAGGTTCAGGCTGCGCAGGAGCGGGTCCGCGTCGGCGTTCGTCCGGACCAGGATGGCGAAGTCGCGAGGCCGGGCCCCGCCGCCTATCCGACCCGCGATCTCCCGGGCGATCTGGTCCGCCTCCTCCGATCCGGTGGCGAAGACGAGGTGACGGACGGGCAGTTCCGCCCCGCGCCGCTCGGCGACGAGCCGCTTGTCTATCCCGTTTCGGAACTCCAGCCGGTCCGGATCGTTGAACCTGACCAGGCGGTAGCTGGCATCCAGTATCGGACTCCGCGACCGGTAGTTGCGCCTCAGGACGATCTGGCGGGCCCGCGGATGACGCCGCTTGAATTCAATGATGTTGCTGATGGCGGCGCCGCGGAACTTGTAGATCGACTGATCGTCGTCGCCTACGACCGTCACGTTGCCGTGGGGCGCGGCCAGCAGCTCCACAAGCTCCGACTGGGCGCGGTTGGTGTCCTGGAACTCGTCCACCAGGATGTAGCGGTAACGGCGCTGGAGTTCGACCCTGGCCGCGGCCGATTCACGAAGCAACTTCAGGCCGAGGCTCACCTGGTCTCCGAAGTCGATCAGGCCGGCCTGTCTCAGCAGCGTCTGATAGCGATCGTAGGCCCGGGCCAGCTCGCTTTGGCGGCGGGCCTCCTCCTCCAGGGCGGCCGCCGCGTCGGCCGCGGCCGGATCGCCCGCAGGGCCTAAACGACACTCGGCCGCCCGCGAGGCCAGGCCGGCCGCGTACTCGAGGTACGAGCCGGGCGCGACGTCCTCGTCCTTGCAGCGGCTGAACAGGGCCGCGAGGGCCCCGAGGAACCGCGTCGGATCCCCCAGCGGCCGGTACAGGTCCAGCTCGAACTCGAAGAGCCGCTCGCGCAGGAAGATCACGACTTCAGGCCGGGAGAGGACCCTGGAGTCGGTGGGCAGACCCAGCTCGAGCGCGAATTCACGGACGAGCCGGTCACCGAAGGCGTGGAAGGTGGACACGGCAGCGTCCGTGTAGCCGTACGGAACGAGCTGGTCGACGCGGGTCTGCATCTCATCCGCGGCCTTGTCCGTGAAGGTCAGGGCCAGGATCTCGGAAGGGCGAGCCCTGCGAGTGGCGATGAGCCAGGCAATGCGGCGAGTGATCACCTGGGTCTTGCCCGTTCCGGCCCCGGCGACGACGAGCAGCGGGCCGTCGCCATGACAAACGGCCCGCCGTTGCTCCGGGTTCAGCCCGGCGAGAAGGGATTCCACTCCGTTCGGAGCGTCCGCGGTTCGCTCGTCCGACTCGGGGGGCGACCACCAGACCGGTATCTGTTCGAGTGGGCCAGGCCCGCGTGTGGACGACCGACGGCCCCGGCGTGTCATGCCGAAAGACTCGCCGGGATCAGTGACATCTCACGTGTCACAGCCTGGGTCGACCGCCTAGTGCTGCCCCAAGGCCGCTGGCGGTACCCCCGGCTTGCGATCGACGCGCTCGTCCGCGACCGGCGCGGCGTCCACCGGAGCAGCCTCGGTGGGGGCTTTCTCCTGGCCCTTGGCCCGCTCGCCGGCCGGTCGGTGGGCCATCTCACGCGCCGGGATGGTCGACTCCACCGGCGCCGCCGCCACGACTGGAGCCACGACTGGAGCCACGTCCACAGCGGGAGCGGCCGGTGCGTCCGCCACGGGAGCCGGATTGGGCGCCGGAGGCTGCTGAGGCGTCGAAACGGTCCGCGATCGGGCCGGCGGCGCGGGCGCATCCACCGGGGTGGCCGCGACCGCCGCGGTCCGGCCGGCGGCGGCGGAGCGGGCCGGGGTTGCCGGGCGGGCCGGCCGCTTGGACCTGGCGTCGTCTATCGCTTCCTGCTCCTCGGCCGACAGGCTCGTATCGGCCTTTCCGCCGGTCACCGCCTTGGCGTAGATCCTGGTGCCGGTTCGGGAATGCAGGCTGCTGACGATGAAACCGTCATCCGACTCGTCCAGCAAGGCCAGAGCGAAGCT
Source organism: uncultured Chloroflexia bacterium (assembly GCA_963713795.1). Lineage (GTDB taxonomy): Bacteria > Chloroflexota > Limnocylindria > Limnocylindrales > CSP1-4 > Fen-1039. The sequence continues at coordinate 349,686 of CAVQNC010000010.1, read as the reverse complement.
CTGGTTCCCGCCGGTATCCGGGAAAGGATTGAATCGAATCAGTCCCTGACGCGTGAAGTGGTGGCGAGAGGTGCTTTCGAGGATCGCTATCCTGGCCGTCAGTTCGTCGAGGTCGCGACCGACCTGGTGAACTGTCTCGAGGTGATGGCTCAGGATCTCCTCCAGATCGCCGCCCTCCACCCCTCCGGTTATCTGGCCGATGCGTTGATTGAGCTTGCTGACCTGGAGCGACTGCATCATCACGATCGCAAGCAGGCACAAGCCCGCCACCACCAACACGATGGCAGCCACGTTGCTGGTAAAGAAGTCGATCACACGTACCTCCGCTCGATCGCCCGGAGTCTACCAGCCCCCGGCGGATGGGTCCTGGCGGCCCAACCCCACGGCGCCGTCGAGTGATGGCGGGCCCGGCGGGTCCCGGCAGGATGTTATCCTCGACGCGAGCGAAAGCTTGCAGGGAACCACCGGCGACGTTCGCCCCGCGTTCGCCAACGACTGAGTCTACGGAGGCCTCTCACAGAACATGGCCAAGCGCACTCGCGGATCGAACCGGCCCGGCCAGCGGCATACCGACAGGCGCAGTCCGGCCAGACCCCAGTCACGTCCCCCGGCCCGACCGGCCGGGGCGCTGTCGGCCGCCGAAGAAGCTCGTGCCGCGGAGCTGGAGTCCCAGATCGTCGCCCAGGAGCGCGACGCCGACGCCGGTCGGGCTCGAGCGCGCGAACGTGGTCGGACCAGCGATACCACGCGGGCGGGACGGGCCGGCAGCCAGGGTCTGCTGGCCGCCCGCGCGGCCGAGGAGTACGCGTACGTGGTCCGGGACGTGCGGCGCATCCTGGTGATCGGAGGGGCCCTGGCGGCCACGATGGCCGTTCTCTATGTCCTGATCGACCTGGTCCACGTCGTCACGATCAGCTAGCTCCCGGCACGTCGGGGACGCCGGCCCGCTACCCGGCCGGAGCCGGTCGGTCTAGAGCCCGGCGCACGGCGTCGCACAACTCCCGCTGTGTGAACGGTTTGGGCAGGACTGCGCCCGCAGCCGCGGGGCCCGCAAGCTCGTCTCCCAGGTCGCGCGGATAGCCGGAAATGAACAGGATCCTCAGATCGCTGCGGCGCGATCTCAGGGCGGCCGCGATCGTCGGCCCGTCGAAATCCGGCATGACCACGTCGGTCACGAGGATGTCCAGCGACGAACCGATCGAGTCGGCCGCGGCCAGGGCTTCGCGCGGGCCCGCCGCGTGGACCAGGTACCCGTCCGCCAACAACGCCCGCCTGCAGAAGTCACGAACGAAGGGTTCGTCTTCCACAAGCAGAACCGTCCCACCGGTCCGGGAGGCCGGGGCCGGGACGTTCCCGCCGGCGTCCGCCTTCGTCGGAAGTGCGTCGCTCTGTGGCAGTTCCACGACGAAGCGCGAGCCCAGGCCCACGCTCGATTCGGCCCACACCCGGCCGCCCATCTGCTGGACGATGCGGTAGACGGTGGCCAGGCCCAGACCGGTTCCCCTGCCCTTTGTCTTCGTCGTGAAGAAGGGCTCGAAGATGTGCTCGAGCGTTTCCGGATCCATGCCGGTTCCGGAATCGGCTATCTCGAGTCGCACCCAGCCTTTGCCGGCGCCGCCGCGGCCGACGACCCCGCCCGGGGCGACGGCTCGGGTGGACACGGTCAACGAGCCACCGGCCGGCATCGCGTCGCGGCCGTTCACGACGAGGTTCATTACCACCTGGTCGAGCTGGCTCGGGTCGGCGTCGATGGAACCCACGGACTGATCGAGCCGGGTCGCGAAGTCGATGTCCTCGCTGAGCAGGCGCCGCAACATGGGTGCCATCGCCTCGATGCGGCAGTTCAGGTCCACGGGTTCCTGGGCCCGCTTGCTCGGCCTGCCGAAGGCCAGCAGTTGATCGGTGAGCTCCGTCGCCCGGAGCGCCGCCTCGCGAATCTGGACGGCATCCGCCGCGCGCTCATCGCCTTCGAGCGAGTCCACGAGGAGCTCCGCGAATCCGAGGACAGCCTGCAGCGTGTTTCGGAAGTCGTGGGCGACGCCTCCGGCCAGCCTTCCCAGGGCCTCCATCTTCGAAGACTGGCGCAGCTGGTCCTCCAGGGTCTTGTGCGCGGTGATGTCCTCCACAGTTCCAACGGCGACCTCTGGCACGCCCGAACCATCCCGGACCGGGGAGACGTGGACGCGTACCCAGATCTCCAGACCACCCCGGGTCACGTAGCGCTTCTCCAGCTCGTACCCGTCGTTGCGGCCCGCGAATAGATCCCTGAGAAGCCTCACGCTCGCCTCGACGTCGGCCGGGTGCGTGTAGTCGGCAACCGTGAGACGGCCTAGTTCGGCCGCGTCGTAGCCCAGGAGCCGCCTGAACGCGGCATTGGTCTCGACCGAGCGCCCGTCCCTGTCGACCAGCAGCATGCCGAGCGAGGACTGGTCGAATACCGCGCGAACGCGAGCCTCGCTGGCTCGCAGGGCAGCCTCGGTCGTCTTGCGTGTCGTGATGTCGCGGGCGACCAGCTCGATCGCGGGATGACCGTCGAAGGTGACCGGCGCCGCGACGACCTCCACGTCGAAGCCGCTGCCGTCCAGCCTGAGGTGACTCTCTTCGGCCATCGGTACGACTTGGCCCGTCTCCCGCATCGAGGTCATCCTGTCCAGCACGAGCCCTCGATGCTCCTGGGCGACGAACTCCATGACGGACAGGCCCAGCAGATCCTCGACGCTCCCAGCGCGGTACATCTCCGCGGCCGCCCGATTGGCAAAGACGACCCGGCCGTCCTGATGGACGATCACCGGGTCCGGCAGGACCTCCAGGAGCGTCTCGAAGCGCGATTCCGTCTCGGCGATTTCACGGGCCACGCGGTGACCTCGGGTCGTCTCGACACCGGTGGCCACAATGAAGCGAAGGTCGTCGCCCCAGTCGACCAGCCGCGCCGTCCACGCGACCCGGGCCTTGCGGCCATCCTTGCGGAGCCAGAGAGACAGGAACTCGACGCTGCGTTCCTCTCCCGCCAGAAGCCGGTCGACGGCCTGCTCTGCCGCCGGCCGCAGCTTCGAGGGCAGGCGAACGACCGACCAGATGGGCCGGCCGGCAGCTTCGGCCAGCGGAACCCCCGCAGTGTCGTCGCACCGTCGATTCCACAGCCACAGGCTGCAATCGGGCGACACGACCACCACCAGCGAGTCGAACGCGTCGATAACCCGCTGGAGCATCTCTGCCCGCGTACTCACAGGGACGGCCGGCGCCTGCGGCGGCTCGACGGCCGCGCCGCCCGGGAAACCGCCGCGGGAGATTCGACTGCGGAAGGGCTTTGGCATTGGGGCGCATCGTACAGGCCCGGGGCGGAACGTTCCCGGCGCACCCGGCCGCCGTGGACCCTTTCGGCGCCTCCTCGGGCGGCCGCCCCATCCTCGACTGTCGCGAAGCCGGCGGGCGTGTAGCATCGGACCATGGCAACACGCCGCACCCGACCGACACAGGCCGGAGAGCCGGCCGCCCAGCAGCCGGCCTTCGTGCCGCCGCCGGGCCGCCAGCCGCTGGCCGCCCGCATGCGCCCCAGGACGCTGGACGAGCTCGTCGGGCACGAGGGGCTCATCGGTCCGCGCGGCACCTTGCGCCGGGCCATCGAGGGCGGCCATCTGGGATCCATGCTGTTCTGGGGCCCGCCCGGCAGCGGCAAGACCAGCCTCGCCCGCGTGCTGGCCGGTGCCGCGGGCGCCCGCCTCGTCACGATCTCCGCGGTCATGAGCGGAGTCGCCGAGGTACGCGCCCTGGTGGCCGAGGCCGCCGAGCGGCTGGCCCTGAACGGCCAGCAGACGATCCTGTTCATCGACGAGATCCACAGATTCAACAAGGCCCAGCAGGATGCACTCCTGCCGCACGTCGAGAACGGGACGGTCACTCTCGTGGGAGCCACGACGGAGAACCCGTACTTCGAGGTCAACTCGGCCCTGTTGTCGCGCCTACGCGTCTATCGCCTCGAGCCCTTGAGTGACGATCAGGTCGCGACCGTCGTCCGGCGCGCCCTTTCGGACGCGGAGCGGGGTCTCGCCGGCGACCTCGGCCCAGCCGGCGGCGTCTCGCTCGGCGGTCAGCCGTTCGAACACCTCGTGGGCCTCTCCGCCGGAGACGCACGCCAGGCCCTCAACGTTCTCGAGGGCGCGGTTTCGATCGCCGACTCGGAGGGGGCGCGCGACGCCGAAGGACGGGTCGCCCCCAGGCTGGAGGACGTCGAGGCGGCCGCGCAACAGCGGGCCCTGGCCTACGACCGTGCCGGCGACGGCCACTACGACACCGTCAGCGCCTTCATAAAGAGCATTCGCGGGAACGATCCCGACGCGGCGCTGTACTGGCTGGCATCGATGATCGCCGCCGGCGAGGATCCCCGGTTCATCGCGCGGCGGCTGATCATCCTGGCGTCCGAAGACGTGGGGCTGGCCGATCCGCGGGCCCTCGAGGTCGCCGTCGCCGCCGCTCAGGCGCTGGACTGGGTCGGCCTGCCCGAGGCCCAGTACGCCCTGGCTCAAGCGACCGTCATGCTCGCCGTCACGTCGAAGAGCAACGCCGTCGGCCGGGGCTACTTCGCCGCCATGGACGACGTCCTGGCCCGGGGCTCGCTGGCCGTGCCCGCACACCTCCGTTCGAGCGGCGCCGGCCGGGGCAGATACGTCTACCCGCATGACTTCGAGGGTGACGACGTGGATCAGCAGTACATGCCGGACGGCCTCGTCGGCCGGCGCTACTACTACCCGGGCGACCAGGGAGCGGAGATCAGGATCGGCGAGCGGCTGGAACGGCTGGCCGCGGCTCGAAGGGCGCCCCGGCGTCACAAGATACCGGCCGCAGGGCAGCCGAGGCCGGACCCGATGACGACCGGATCGGAGGGGATGCGGCGGCGCCGGGAGAGCCTGCGTGAGATCGCCGACGAGGAGCGCGGAGAGGCCGCCGAGAGGCCGGGCGCAGCGGACCAACCCACCTGACCGCCCGGCCCAGTCGGCCTTCCTCGATCGGGGTATTGAAGCCTGCCCCGGCCGAGAGCAGCCTGCCTCGAGAAGTCGCTCCACTTGGGCCCAATCCTCAACTCGGGATCCGGACATCGGAGCTGGGGCAGTCGCCGCTCGACGCGCGGCGCCGCGGCCGGCCCGCCAGGATGTAATGAAACTGATACGGGTTTGGTGGCAGCGACGCTACAGGTCCGTCCTGGCCGGCCGAACACTCTATTGCGTCTCCGGCATTGAACATGGGAAACGCCATGTCGCGAGCTCACGCTGTCGCGCCGTCGGGCGGCGCGGAGGCTCCGTACAGGGGTTATGAGCATCGTGTGGAGCGGACAGCTCCACGAGTCGCGCGCCGGGCCCTCAAGCCGTCGTCCTCGTTCTACACGGAGCGAGCGCTGCTCCTGTGGCCGCGGCTCGATAGGGCCAAGCTTCGGCGGTTCGAGGACGACCCGGCCCGTATCGCCGAACTCGTAGAGCGCCGGACGTCGCAGCCGTACGACGTGATCCTGGCCATGCTGACCAGGCAATCCCCGCCTCCGCCGGTTCTGGCGGCGACCGCGCCCGAATGCGACCGCGGCCGAGCCGAGGTCCAGTGGGTTGGATTGCGCATCGTCCGGAACGACCCCGTGGACGCCGCTATGCTCAAGGACCTGCTACCGGCCTGAACCGGGCGCCCCGGCGAGGTCTTTACGGCTCCAGGTCCAGGGCGCGAACGTGCCTCGGCCTGAAGATGGCAATCGGCCGGCGATCGAACGCGGCCACACGCGTGATGCCAAGGCGTTCGGCGGTGGCGACCAGGACCGCGTCTGTCAGCCGCGGCCGGTACTCGGTCGTCTCGCGCATCAGCTCCGTGGCCCTGACGAGGTCCGCGGTCGTCGGGGCGACGACCTTGATCGCGCCGGTCGCGACGGACTTCAGGAGCGCGAACGTCGCCCTCAGTCCCAGCTCCCTCTGGAGCAGCAGGTCGACCTCGGCCAGGCTCAACGCGCCGATCAGCAACGGCTCGCCGACTCGCCCGAACCAGGCCAGCGCGGCGCGATGGTTCAGGTCCGATTGATCCGCGGCGGCCAGGACGGCGCTGGAGTCCAGCAGTACGGCCACCCGTCAAGCCTCGTCCGGCCCGGGTCGCCGGCCGGCCTCGCGGAGCGCTATCGAGCGGCCGTCGAGCGAAAGCCGCCCGTGGTCACTCCGCCCGACCGCGAGGAACGAAAGGTCCGGAGTCGTGTCGTGCGCCTCGAGATAGGACTCGACGGCGGCCGTCAGGACCGAAGTCTTGGTCGCGCCGCTCCGGGCCGCGAACCGATCCAGCCTGTCCAGCAGGTCGGAGTCGATAAGGATCGTGGTTCGCTTCTGCATATGCTGTCATATATACCACACTGGCCGAGGGGCGGACCACCCGGTACGATGCCGCGACATCCCGTGCCCTCACAGAGGTGGAACTTGTGAACCGTTTCGAACCGAACCTTCGGATCCCCGGACCGACCTCGCTTCCGGACGTCGTCCGCGAGGCCGGGGCGCGCCAGATGGTCAACCATCGTGGCCCCGAGTTCGCCGCCCTCCAGAACGGGATCATCGATCGACTCAAGAAGTTCTACCGCACCGACAACGACGTCCTCATCGTGACGGCTGCGGGAACGGGGGGCCTCGAGTCGGCGATCGTCAGCTTCCTGTCCCCCGGCGACAAGGTTCTCGCCGTGAGCATCGGCACCTTCGGCGATCGTTTCGCGAAGATCGCCGGTGTGTACGGCGCGGCCGTAACGAAGCTCTCGTTCGACTTGGGCAAGGCCGCCGATCCGGCCGCTGTGCGCGAGGCGCTGGCGGCGGGCGGACCCTGGAAGGCCGTGCTGATGACCCAGAATGAGACCTCCACGGCCGTGACGAACCCGATCCAGGCGCTCGCCGCGACGGTCAAGGAGCTGGCCCCCGACGCTCTCATCATCGTCGACGCCATCAGCGGCCTCGGGGCGGTCCCATTCGAAACGGACGCCTGGGGCCTCGACGTCGTGGTCAGCGGCTCGCAGAAGGCCTGGATGGTCGCGCCGGGGCTCTCTTTCGTTTCGGTCTCGCCGCGCGCCTGGGAGGCTGCCGCCGTGGCCAAGATGCCCAGGTTCTACTTCGATCTGGCCGCCCACAAGACCAGCGCCGAGTCCGGCCAGACGCCGTGGACGCCGGCCGTCGCGATCATGTTCCAGCTCGACGCCGCCCTGACCCTGATGGAGCAGGAGGGTCTCGACGCTATCTGGAAGCGCCATGCCGCCGTGGGGGCAGCCGTGCGAGCCGGCCTGACGGCCCTCGGATTCGAGCTCCTGGCGGACCCGGCCTACGCCTCCGACACGGTCACCGGTGCCTGGATACCCGCGGATCTCGACTGGAAGGCCTTCAACGGCACGCTCAGGAAGTTCGGTCTGATCGTGGCCGGCGGGCAGGGCGCCCTGAAGGGCAGGATCTTCCGGATCGGGCACCTGGGCCACGTGACCGTGCCGGCAATCCTCAACGCCATGTCGGTGCTCGAGCAGACCCTGATCGAGCTCGGCCGGCCCGTGAAGCCGGGCGCGGCCGTCGAGGCGGCGCAGGTCGCCGCGCTGAAGTCCCTCGGCCTCGTGAAGTAAGGAGCGCGACATGAAGATCCTCGTTGCCGAGCCCCTGGCCAGGCAGGGCCTCGACATCCTCCGCGCGCATCACGACGTCGACGAGAGGACGGGCCTCAGCCCGGCCGAGCTGGCCGAGGTCATCGGCGACTATGACGCGCTGCTCGTCCGCAGCCAGGTCAAGGTGACGGCCGACATCCTCGCCCGCGCGACGCGCCTCATCGTCATCGGGCGAGCCGGGGTCGGCGTCGACAACGTCGACCTGGACGCGGCCACGAGGGCCGGCATAGTCGTGGTCAACGCCCCGACCGGAAACACCGTCTCGGCGGCGGAGCAGACGATCGCCCTGATGCTGGCGCTCGCCCGCAAGACCGCGGCGGCGGACGCGTCGATGAGACGCGGCGAATGGAAGCGCAGCGCCTTCACCGGCATCGAGCTGCGCGGCCGCACCCTGGGCATCATCGGACTGGGCAAGATAGGCCAGGCCGTGGCCGATCGGGCTCGCGGCCTCGAGATGAACGTGATCGGTTACGACCCGTTCGTGACGGCCGAGCAGGCCGCCCTCCACGGCATCGCGCCGGTGGATCTCGACGAGATCGTGGAACAGTCGGACGTCATAACCGTCCACGTGCCCCTCAACAAGGCCACGAGGCACGTCATCGGGGCCGAGCAGATCGCCCGCATGAAGCCGGGCGTCATGCTCGTCAACGTCGCCCGCGGCGGCGTATACGACGAGGCCGCGGTAGCCAAGGCGCTCACGGACGGCAAGCTGGCCGGGGCCGCCTTCGACGTCTTCGACCCGGAGCCCCCGGTCGATTCTCCCCTCTTGACCGCGCCGAACACCGTCCTCACGCCACACCTCGGGGCCCTCACCGCGGAAGCCCAGCTTCGCGTGGCCGAGGAGGCGTGCGAGCAGGTCATCGAAGTGCTCGCCGGCCGCTCGGCACGCTACGCGGTCAATGCGCCCCTGCTGACGCCGGAGACGTCACGGGCGATCACCCCATATCTGCCCCTGACCGAAATTCTCGGCCGCTTCGCCGCCCAGTACCTTCGGGGCGGGGTCAGGACACTGACCGTCCACGTCGCCGGCGACCTCGCCGCCCACGACGCCTCGCAGCTGACGGCAGCAGCTCTGCGCGGGATTCTCGAGAACGCCACGAGCGAGCGGGTCAACCTGATCAACTCCGGGTTCCTGGCCAGGAACCGAGGCATCACCGTCAATGAGCGCAAGACCAACGACGCGGGCACGTTCGCGTCCTTGGTTACCTTGACCGTCGAGGGCGATACCGGCACCGCCGTCGTCGCCGGAACCGTTGCCAACGGCGAGCCCAGGCTCGTTCGGATCGACGACAGCTGGCTCGACATGGCGCCGGCGCCTTTCATGATCCTCACTCGGCATCAGGACAAGCCGGGCACGATGGGTCGCATCGGCTTGATGCTCGGGGAGGCGGATGTCAACATCAGCTCCATGACCCTGGCCCGAACCGCCCCTCGCCTGGACGCCCTGATGCTCCTGGCCGTGGACGACGAGGTGCCGGACGCGGTCGTCGACCAGATCCGAAGTCACCCGGCCGTCATCGACGTGTGGTCGATACGGGCCGCGATCGACCGTTGAACTCCACGCCGCGGGAACCGGAGCGGCCGTCGGGTGCCGCTCCGCTCATACCGTCCGGTCTCGATGCGGTCCTGGTGCTGCTTCGCCACGGCCAGACACAGTTCATCGTCGAGAATCGGTTCCAGGGCGCCATGGAGGCGCCTCTCACCAGCCTGGGCGAACGGCAGGCAAGCCTCGCCGGCCGGCGCCTGGCCGCGCCGGCGGACGATCCGCCGCTGCCGATCCCGGACGCCGCGCCCTTTTCGATCGTCCACTCGCCGCTGGGACGGGCGCGCCGGAGCGCGGAGCTCGTGGCCGAGGCGATGGCTTCGGCCGGCCGAGCCGTTCCCCCACTCCGCCCCGACTCCGGTTTCTCGGAGATCGCGCAGGGCTCCTGGGAAGGCCTGACCGACGCGGAGATCACCGCTCGATTCGGCGGCTCGCTGGCCGGCTGGCGGCGCTGGCCCACGAGATTCCCCGCCCCCGGCGGCGAGACTCTGCGGCAGGTTTCCGTTCGGGTCGAGACTTCGCTCGCGGCCCTGCTGGCGGAGATGCGGGACGGAACCTCTCCGGGCACGCTCGACCGGCATCAGGTCCTGGGCTATGACGACGCCGGGCCGGATCCGCGCAGATGGTCCTTGATCGTCGGCCACGGTGGCGTGTTCCGTGTGGTCGTCTGCTCCCTCCTGGGCCTGCCGCTCGGCCATTTCTGGAATTTCGACTTCGGCCTCGGGGCCATCAGCGTCGTCGAGATTCGCGCCGGGCGAGCGGTCATGCGCTCGCTCAACCTGGATTCCCACCTGGGCGCCGAAACGGGGCCGCCCGCCGGGGAATCGTCGGAACGAGACCGCAGCGGCGCCCTCTGACGGCCATCCGGGCTTCGGCGAGTTCGATCGCGCCGTCTGGCTCACCCACGCCGCGTCCGCGGCGCCGGGGTGCCGGAAAGGGGGCCGCGCCCGACCGATCGCGCACGCCATCGTGCCCGCCATCGGGCCAGCCATCGGGCCCGCCTGGGAAGGCTAAGGTCCCGCGCGCCCGCCTCGCCGCGGGAACTTCAGAGCCAGCCTGAACAGAGCACCCCGGACGATTCGCTGTGCCGTCGCCAGCGAGATCAGGCGCTCGGAATCGAGCCGCCGCCGTCCGTAGGTGGTCTCGACCGTCGCCATGGCCACCACGCCGAGCGAGTCGCGGGCCCCGGGCACGACGTCGGCCAGCATGCCGGTGTACTCGTAGACGGTCTGGGTCGGTCTGGGCCTGTAACCCAGCCGGCTCGCCAGCCTGACCACGTTGCGATAGACCGCGTCCGGCTCGTCGAGCCGTTTGGGGCGCCGCCGCCAGGCGACGAAGAGTCCCAACAGCAGCGCGACCGCGATCCCCGACGGCACCAGTACGCCCGCCGCGCCGCCGGCGCCCGAAGTCCCACCGCCCGCCGAGCCCGACTGGCCGTTGCTGGGACGCGGGGTGGGGTTCGCGGGCGCAGGGGTGGCCGTAGTGGACGGGGACGGCGACGGTGACACGGGGGCCCCGGGCACGAGGAAGGTGGGCTGGCCGACGCCCCCGCCGGTCGGGTCGAACGGGATCCAGCCGTAGGTCGGGAAATAGACCTCCACCCACGAGTGCTTTTGCTGGCTCGTGACTTCCTGGACGAGTGTGTTCTTGTCGATGGAGCCGGGCAGGTAGCCTTCCACGTAACGCGCCGGGTACCCGTCCAGCCGCATCAGCATGGTCATCGTCGTGGCGTACTGCTCGCAGAACCCCTCCCGGATGAAGGCGAAGCAGTCCACGGTGGAGAGCCCCGCGCAGCGCGGCATCAGGTCGGAGATGTCGGTGTTGTACTGGAACCTGTCGCTTTGCAGGTACGACTGGATCGCCTTGGCAACGAGATACTCGTTGTTGAAGGCGTTGCCGTTCGAGTGAGCCCAACCGGCGATCTCGGCGAGGAGGGCCCTGCCGTCCGATCCGACCAGGTTGGTGCCCTGGGTGTACGTGGCCAGGAGCCCCGGAGGGTAGTTCGTGCCGGCGTGGCTGAGCCGCCACTCCGTGAGGCCCGTGCCGTTCAGGTCAAGGTTTGGCACCAACGCCTCTTCGGTGTAGTCGGTGGCGGCGGTGGCCAGCCCGGCCACGTTGGCCTTGGGCGAAGCGCCGCCGACCAGCGTCCGCGTTACACCCGCGTTGACGCTGTCGGGCTCGTTGGCCACTACCAGGTGCTTGAGCGACGCGTCCTGAACGTGGACGACGAACGAGACGGCACTTCGACCGGGTGTGTTCGGACCGACGAGGTCCTGCGTGCCGGACTCCAGCGTGCCGCCGGCGATCACCTGGTCCTGGCGCGTTGGTGAGCCCATAGACCACGAGACCGACTGGAAGGTGTCGTACGCCACCAGCCGCCAGTGGAAGGAGACCGAGCCGGTGGAGACCCGGACGGTGAAGACGTCGTACGTGGCCTCTCGGAAGACCGAGCTGATCGGAGCGGTCGTCCCGAAGTCAGCGCTCGGCTGGTAGCGGCTGTTGCCGCCGTTCGGAAGGTAGCCGTTCAGGCCGCCGAGGGCGTTCTGAAGGCTGGCGCCGAAGCCGTCGAAAGTGCTGGCCAGTGGGGCAGAGCTGGCTACCGACGTCAGGATCAGCGACCCGACGACGGCGATCGATGCGAAGGCGAGCCCGCCCTGAAGGTGGGGCGCCTGGAAGTCGTGCCCACGCCAGATCCGGTGGAGCAGCCAGCTGGACCGCTCGTCGGCGGCGTGGGCCAGCAGCAGGAGGACCAGGGCGGCGGCGCTGAAGAGAACGAGGCCGCCCAGCTGGTCCTGGATTGTCAGAGCCATGTTGGCGATAAACACGACGGAGAACAGCAGAACGCCGTTGACCGCCCGGTGGTACCCGAAGATGTCGTACGAGGCGGCCTGGGCCGTGCCCCAGACCAGGATCCCCAGGATCAGGCAGAAGTGGCCGTACTGCAGCGTCGTCGCCAGGTGGCGCCAGGTCAGGTCCAGGTAGGCCTGTCCGACCGAGCTTGCAGTGGCGCGGAACCAGCCTGCCAGACCCGGAGTGGCGTCCGGCAGCGACGCTCCCACGGCCTCGATCAGGACGAATGCCCCGATGACGCAGCCCAGCGCCTGGGCCACCCACGGCGACAGGTCGAGTCGCGCGCTCAGATAGCCCCACAGGGCCGCGGCCAGGGCGACCCATATCAGGAAGCTCGTCAGGTTGTCCCGGCCGAGAACCCAGCGCGCGTCCGCGATCGACCAGGCCATCGTCCCGGCGAGGAAGAGGACCAGCGGGACGCTGATCCAGCCTTCGTCCGGCCGCAATCGGTCGCTGATCCGATCGACGAGTCGCGAGTCCTCGTAGCCGGAGCGTTGGCCCGCGCGGTAGGTCTCTTCCCGATCCGGAGCCAGCCAGCCGGCGGTGGTCATGCTCGCCCCCGCCCGTCCAGCTTGCGGGCCGCCTGCGGCGCCGCGTTCATCGCCACTGGCAGGGCGCTCATGCCAGCACCGCCCCAAGGTTGTCGCCGGCATGGACCTCGTACGTCTTCACGTCGTATTCGGCGAGGGCAAAGCGCAGCGCCCGCTGCTCCTGCGCGGTCGGATCGGCGTCGGACCCGCCGCCGCGAATCTGCCGGCCGGGGTTCTCGTAGCTCGCGCCGTCGAGCGCCACGACCGCCGCGGCCACGCCTCTCGCCCGCAGCGATGTGAGCGTGCGGACCCATCCGCGCTCGCGCGACGCGGTGACGATGACGGCGGTCATGCCGCGCCTGATCTTCGGCAGTCCATGCAGCAGCACCTCGGCGAGCGGCGTGCGGCCGTCTCCATCGACCGCCGCCAGGAGCTGCATGATCTTCTGGCGCTGCCTGGGGCCACGATCCGCCGGTATCGAGACCAGGCGGTGGCCGCTCGTCGTAAGCCCGACCGCCCGGTTCTCCATGATGGCGTCGTGGGCGATCGAAGCCGCGACGCGCATCGCCTCCTCGACCGTGGAGATGTCGCCTTCGCCCGCCTGGACTCTCGCTTCGAGGTCCACGAAGATCCAGAGGTCGGCGGTCTGTTCAAGGTCGAATTCCTTGACCTGGATCTCGCCCAGGCGAGCCGTGGTCCGCCAGTGGATCCGGTTGAAGCTGTCGCCCGGCGCATACGGCCGAACCGTCGTCGCCAGGGGGGTCGTCTGGAGCGTCCGCTCGGGGGCCGAGTGCGTCCCCTCGAGGAACGCGTTCGGCAGGCGCCAGCGCGGAAGTGCCAGCACGCGCGGGAACACGGTCACGACGGTCGGGCGCCCAACCGCGGCCGCCGCCTCGAAGAACCCGAAGGGGTCGCCTGTCCTGACCACCATCGGCTCGATCCTGAAGGTACCTCGGCGCGTCAGGGGAACGATCGCGATCCATGAGCGCTGGGCCCACGAGCGCAGGCTCAGCGCCCGACCGGGCAGCGGCACCGGCAGGTCGGTCGGGTTGTAGACCTCGAGCCAAGGCTTCGGAAAGCCGCTGGCGTTGGAGATGCTGTAGGTGGACCTGAGATCGTCGCCGACGTGGCCCTGCCTGTGGTCGACCCGGTAGCCGGCCTCCAGGTCGGCCAGCCCGAATCGCGTCAATACGTAGCTGCCTCCGATCGCCAGCAGCCCCAGGTAGACGACGTAGAAGAGAAACCCGAGGCCGGTCGAGAACGCCGCGACCAGGAGCACGACCGCGACGACCAGGAATTGGAGCCGCCGGATCACGGGACCAGGCCCCCTCGACTACCGAGCCGGACTGCCGGCGGCGCCACGTCTGGCCGCCTCCGCCTGAGATCGGATCGAGGAGCCCTTGCGCTGGTCGCCCGTCGCCCCGGCATCCACAGGCACCGTGTTCAGCAGCTCCGCGATGACCTGACGAGGGTCGATATCGTGCATGGACGAGCTCGTCTTGATGATCAGCCGGTGGGCCAGAGTTGGCTCCGCCAGGGCCTTGATGTCGTCCGGGATCACGTAATCGCGCCCTGACAGCGCCGCGAGCGCCTGACCGGTCCGATACAGGGCCAGCGACCCACGCGGTGACGCACCGAGATACACGTCGGGATGCGTCCGAGTCCCATTCACGAGCCTGACGATGTATTCGGCCACGCTGGGATCGACGTAGACCTCGCGTACCGCGGCCTGCAGCGCCAGGAGGTCCGACACGTCGAGAACCTCTTTGAGGTCGTCGAGCGGATGGCTGAGCTTCTGTTCGTCCATTATCGTCTGCTCGTCGGCCGCGCTCGGGTAGCCCAGACGAATGCGCAGCATGAACCTGTCGAGCTGAGCCTCCGGCAGGGCGAACGTGCCTTCGTATTCGATCGGATTCTGGGTGGCGATGACGAGAAACGGCTCGGGCATCTGGTACGTGGTGCCGTCGATCGTGGCCTGATGCTCCTCCATGCTTTCCAGCAGGGCGGACTGAGTCTTCGGCGTCGCCCGGTTGATCTCGTCGGCAAGAACAACCTGGGCCATGATCGGTCCCGGCCGGAACTCGAATTCCTGGGTCTTCTGGTTGTAGATCGAAAGGCCCGTCACATCCGAGGGCAGAAGGTCGGGCGTGAACTGGATTCGCCTGAAGGAACAGCCGAGACTGCGCGCCACCGCTTTGGCGAGCATCGTCTTGCCGGTCCCCGGAACGTCTTCGATGAGCAGGTGGCCGCGGCACAGCAGGGCAACCAGGGTGAGCCTGACTTCGTGGCTCTTTCCGATGATGACCCTCTCGACGTTTGCGGCTACCCTCTCGCCGGTTTCATGGATCGTGGTCATGACTCTCTCTTCAAGACGCGAAGGCGATACCGGCCCGCGAACCATTCGCAGAGCCCTGGGTGCGTGGCCTCCTCAGCCGCGCACGGCGAAAGGCCGCCACATACTACGCCGAGACGACTGGGCCGTTGCGTGTGAGACGGATCCGTATCGTTGCGGCGAACGCACCTCCGGTCGGCGCTCGGCTCTTCTTCAGGGCTCCCCTACCAATGACGCCGCAAGGGCTGTTGTTGTTCGAAGAACACCTGGAGGCGGTATCTCATTGCCTTCGGGTAGGCCGGCGACGGGACCTTCGGGCCCGTTCGCGAGTACGAGGGGGCCTCACCCCGCCGGGCCGAAAGCGGCGTAGGCTCCGCCCGGAGCGTTGTCCAGGCGGCGCTCGACCTGGCCTGCAGGACTACGGAGCAACGATGCCCAACCTGACCGACTCGTTCTGCGAGCGGTGCGGCGCCCGCTACGCATTCGTCGCGAACGCGCCCAGGGGTCCGCTCAGAGGAGCTCGCGTCCTGGCGAGAGGCCTCAAGTACTTCGTACTCACCGACGGCCAGTCGATCGCCGAGTCGATGGAGCTGGCCCGGACGGAGGAGGACCGCGAAGCGTCGAGCCGGATGACGCAGGCCTTCCACCGCACGTTCAACTTCTGCCTGTCCTGCCGGCAATACGCCTGCGATCGTTGCTGGAACTCGACGACTGGCGAGTGTCTCTCCTGCTCGCCCGAGTCCGCCGGCGAGCCCACCGTCTCGCCGGCGCCACTGACGGAGAGCCTGCCCCGGGCCGCCGAGGCGGCCTGGCCGGCGATCGACCTGGTCGACGACCCGCACGCCGGGCCGTCGCTCGAGACAACCGGAGATGGCATCTTCGTCTCGGTCGATCGGACGGATGACTGGGGGATGGCCGGTCCACGCCCCACGGCCGACTGGGTCGCCCTGGAGACGATCCCGACGGTCCCGGCCCAGGAGACGGCTCCGGCGCCGGAGATCGCCGCGGCCTCAGAGATGACCCTCACGCCCGAAGAACTCGAACTCGTCGAGGCGCAGCTGAGCCACGGCGACGTCGCACCACATCCCGCTTCGGAGCCGGACGCCGTGACGATGCCGCCGCTGCTCCAGGAGCGACAAACCTGGTGGAACGCCGCCGGCCCCGTGGCCGACGACGAATCCGACGCGCCCGGTTGGACGCTCGACGACTCGATCGAGGAATCACGTCAAACGCCCGAGTCGGATCTCCGGGCCGCCCAGTTCGCGTCCTCGCCTGCCGATGAGCCCGCCGTGGCCGACGAGTCGGGCGACACGTCGGCGGACGGGATGGCTCCGGTCGAGAGCCGGCCCTCGACGGCCTCGCGCATTCTCCGCCGGACGTCCACGACTCAAAGCCTGCCGCCGCTGGCGCCTCCGTCGCCGCGGCCCCAGGCGCACCGGCCGGCCGGTTTGGTAGCCAGATTGCTGGGCCGGCACAAGCCGGAGATAGACGCCGCGCCATCGACCACGCCGCCCGCGCGGCGGTCGCGGAGAGGCCGGGCCTCGGGCGATGCCTGGCCTTTCGCCACTCCCTGGGGAGAGCGGCCGCTCGAGGGACGCCACTGGTGGCTTCACGGAGACCGTCCTGCGGGTCGATCGATGCCCGAGCCCTGCAGTACGGAAGCGATCGCCCCGGAGAAAGCGGTTCCGGCGACTGCGGCCGAGCCGGAGCCCGCCGTTGACCTGACGCCCGAGCCTGCCTTCGATGTTCCGGCTGCGGCCTCGGCGGAGCCGGCCACTGGTGATCAGGGGCTCGACCGTCATGGTAGATCGATGCCGCTCCAGGCCGAGCCGGTCGGGCTCGACTCCAGATCCGCCGTTGCGCTGCGTCTCTCGGCGGTGGAATCCGCGGCGACGCCGGCAGCC
Organism: uncultured Chloroflexia bacterium; assembly: GCA_963713795.1. Classification (GTDB taxonomy): domain Bacteria; phylum Chloroflexota; class Limnocylindria; order Limnocylindrales; family CSP1-4; genus Fen-1039. The sequence continues at coordinate 332,885 of CAVQNC010000010.1, read as the reverse complement.
GAAGGAGAAGGTCGGCCGCCGATGGTCCTCAATGCATCCGCAGCTGCCGGTCCGGGCCAGCCTGCCCCCGCTCTACAGCCCCCGGCAGAGCCGGCAGTCAACCCTCGAGCCCGGACCACGCCCGAAACAGCCGCGACCTCGCCGGCGCCCGACCCGGCATCGACTTACCGGCCGCTTCCGGACCCGGCAGCACCGGCATCTGCCCGCCGCGCGTCCCCTGCGCCCGAGGCTCCTCTGTGGCTGCGGGTTCAGCGAGAGGCCGCCGAGCCCGCACCCGCCCGCGCCTACGACGTGCCGGATCGACGCCTGGCCGACGGCCTCGCTGCCGCGCTTCCGGTTTCTCCGTCCCGGCAGGCAGCCGATACTCCGCCCACCCAGCCCGCGAATCAGTGGCCGCCTCTCGGCGCGCGCTGGCCGAGCCACGAGCAGCCGGGCGCTCCCTGGCCCGGTCCCGACGCCGTGGCCCTGCCGGCGGTCGTGGCAGCCCTGCAAGGCTCAGCGCCCACCATGGCCGAAATGTGGGTCCAGTCGTCCCATGAAGTGCTCACCCGGGGCGCGGTGCGCGTCTGCCGCGAGTGCACCCTGCCCATCTCGACGAAAGCCCGCTTCTGCCGCCGTTGCGGTACGCAGCAGGCCTGAGGCCGGGACCGATCCGGCCGAATCCAGGCCGAACCGAACTCCGTCGCCGTCAGACGGCCGGGGCGACGATACCGACATGGTCGAGCCGGCGCGGCCGGATCTGGGCCGGGATCGCGCGCTATCGGAGGTACGGATCGGCCGACGGCGACGGCCTTACTGCTCCAGGTCCTCGAAGAGCCCCGGCTGCAGGTCTTCGTCGTGGACGAGGCCGTGGGGCCGGAGCAGTGACCGGACCTGGGCACGGCGAACGAAGCGTCTATTCCCGAGCTTGATGCTCTGGAGCTGCCCGCCGCGAGCCCAACGCCCGATCGTCCCGGGAGTGAACTTCACGTTCGAGGACGCGAGCAGCTCGGCCGCCTCCGAGAGTGAGATCCAGTCGGACGGTGGCTTCGGCATCGGTCAGTCCGAGTCCTTGGCGGCCGGATCGGCGCCGGCCGAATCGCCTGCGGCCGGTCCGGCGGTCGCACTTGCGGAGGGTTCGGACGCCCCTCCCTGGCTCCGATCAGACTCACCCGACGTGACGCGACTCGGCCTGGCGGAGCCGGACCGCTCTTTCCGTGCCCAGCCGCTGCCCTTGAAATGGACCGCCGGGGCCACGATTGCCTTCTTCAGTGGTCCGCCGCATGAAGGGCACGTGGACGGACCGTGGCCGTGCACGGAGTGCATGACCTCGACCTCGTAGCCGCAGTTCGCGCAGACGTAGTCGTAGAGCGGCATCTGATCCTCAAACCACTCGCTAGCCGCGCAGCATCCGCATGCCGCACTTCGGACAGTAGAAGGCCCTCTCCAGGCCCGAGCTGAAGCCACAGTGAGGACAGGCGATGCCGCCTGCGCCCGGGGACGGCGTCGGCCTGTCGAACGAAACCGTGCCGACGGCATGAGTGTCCCCGGCGATGTTGTTGAACAGCCCGGCCAGAACGCCCGCGGCGTTGCGGTCGGTGTCGCCTCGAACGCCTTTGCCGCCCCAGCCGACGACGGCGCGAACGATCAGATCCCCTGTCACCTCGTCGAAATGGGAAACCACCCCTCCTACTATGGCGTTGTACTCGGGGTAACCCGTGGTGTCGGTTTCGCCGGAGAGGAGACCGCACACGAACGTTTCGTAGACCGGATCGATCGCGTCGACCGACTCCAGCAAGACGAGCGCGTGGCGCGTCACCGGCGACCGCTTATGGTGGTACTGCAGCCACTGACCGCTGCCGGGCATCCGGCCGATATACGGCGAGGCCTGCGCGAATGCGGCCGGCAGCGGCTCGACCAGCTCCGGCTCGCCCTGGACGTACCCAGCCAGCATGCTGCGCAGTCGTTCGTCCAGGCCGGGTCCGGCCTTCAGACGCACACCCTCGGAACACTTGGCGGAGTAGGACAGCTTCAGCGAGAACTCATGCGAACTCACGTCCGCCGGCGGCGGAGGCGGCGGCGGAGCCTGATCTCGGCCCGAGCGGTTGATCTTCCCGAAGAGCGGCACATTCCCTCCATGAGAGGCAGCGCTGACCTGTACGTATCCTAGCAGCGCGTCCGCCTCGCCTGTCCACGGCGCCCGCGTTCGGCCCGCCGATTCTCCCCTCGCGACGCCACCGCGCGGAACCCGCCCGACGGGCGCCTTCCGGGGTTACGAAAGTCTGCCCTCGAGTCGCGCGACGAGCTCCCTCAGTTCGGCCGCTCGCGCCCTGGCGCTATCCACCACGGCCGGCGGCGCCTTGGAGGTGAAGGCCTCGTTGGCCAGCCGGGCCTGCGCCGACGCCAGTAGCCCGTGAGCCTCGGCCAGCTCCCGCTCCAGGCGGGCCCGGTCCCGCCCCTCCTGGGCTTCGTCCTTGGCCTCGGGACGGACGACCGCCTCGACCTCGCCGGCGATGACCGCCAGACCGCCTTCGACTCGCCCCCTGACCGCTTCCAGGTCGGGTTCGCGGCGCACCGGCCGGGCCCGGGCCAGGCGCTCGATCGCCGGCCGAAGCGCATCGAAGGTCGGGCCCAGCCACTCGGGCACGTACACGTCCACGGGCAGCCATGCGCCGGGCTCGACCCGGGCCTCCGCGCGGGCATTCCTGACCGCCCTGACCAGATCGATCAGGGCCGAGACCTCGACCTCGGCGGCGGCGTCGGCCGCCTCGGTCCGGGCGGTAGGCCAGTCGGCCACGATCAGGAGTGCCGGGTCTCCGGCGGCGTGCGGCAGCCGCTCCCAGATGGCCTCGGTGATGAAGGGCATGATCGGGTGCAGCAGCCGCAGGTACGTGTCGAGCGCCTCAACCAGGGTCCACCACGTGGCCTCACGGTCGGCCGCGGCCAGGCTCTCGTCACCGAGCCTGATCTTGGCCAGCTCAACGCTCCAGTCGCAGTACTCGTTCCACACGGCTTCGTACAGGATCTGGCTGGCGTCTCCGAACGCGTACCCGGCCATGGCCCGATCCACCGCCGCCACGCTCGCCGCCGCGCGCGAGATGGTCCACCGATCGGCCGGCCCCGCGTGGCGGCGGTCGGGCAGCTCACGCGCAGCCCCGGCCGGGATCGACGCCGGCCTCGCCCCCAGGACGAACCTCGCCACGTTCCAGAGCTTGTTGGCGAAGTTGCGCGAGTTCTCGAGCTTCTCCGGGCCGAGCCTGGAGTCGTTCCCCGGCGCGGTCCCGTTTACCAGGGCGAAGCGCAGCGCGTCCGCTCCGACCACATCGATGGTCTCGAGCGGGTCGACCACGTTGCCCTTGGTCTTGGACATCTTCTGACCGTACGGATCGCGAATGAGGCCCGAGAGGTAGACGGTATGGAAAGGCGCCTCACCGGTCAGGTGGATGCCAAGCATCATCATCCGGGCGACCCAGAAGAAGATGATGTCGTACGCGGTCTCCATGACCGAGCCCGGATAGAAGCGCTCGAGGTCGCGCGTCGTCTCCGGCCAGCCCAGCGTCGAGAAGGGCCACAGGCCGGAGCTGAACCACGTATCGAAGATGTCCTCGTCCTGGCGGAGCTCGGGGGCCGGACGGCCGCAGACGTCGCAGGCGTTGGGACCGGCCGGGTCCGCGGTCACGGTGGTGTGTCCGTCGAGGCAGTACCAGGCCGGAATTCGATGGCCCCACCACAGCTGGCGGCTGACGTTCCAGTCGCGCATCTCGGTAAGCCAGTGCTCCCAGACCTTAACGAACCGTTCCGGGAGGATCTGCGTCGTGCCCGAACGTGTCGCGGCGAGCGCGGCCTCGGCCAGCGGCGCCACACGGATGAACCACTGCGTCTTGAGGCGCGGCTCCACGACGTCGTCGGATCGCTGGCAGCGGCCGATCAGCATCTCGTGGGACCTCTTCGATTCGAGGTCGCCGCGAGCCTCTAGGGCCTCCACGATCTGGCGGCGAGCCTCGTAGCGGTCCAGTCCGGCGAACCGCGCGCCGTTCTCGTTGACCCGGGCGACGTCGTCCAGCACGGTGATCATGGCCAGACCGTGCCGCTTGCCGGTTTCGTAGTCGTCCTGGTCGTGCGCCGGGGTGATCTTGACGGCGCCCGTGCCGAAGGCCCGGTCCACAACCGGATCGGCGATGATCGGGACGGCCCGATCAACGAACGGGATCATAGCCCGGCGACCGATCAGGGCGGCGTAGCGCGCGTCGTCGGGATGGACGGCCACCGCCGTGTCGCCCAGCAGCGTCTCCGGACGCGTGGTCGCGACGGCGATCCAGGCGTCCGGGTCCGGCGCGCCGGTCGCCTCATCGATGAGGTGATAGCGAATCGTCCACAGGCTGCCCGTGGTTTCCTTCGGGATGACCTCCAGGTCCGAGACGCTCGTCCGGCAGCCGGGGCACCAGTGGATGAGAGCCTCCGTCCGATAGGCCAGATTCTCCCGGTAGAGGCGCAGGAACGCCTCGCGGACGGCCCTCGCGGAAACATCGTCCATGGTGAACCGGAGCCGCGTCATGTCGAGCGACGCGCCGACCCGGCGCTGCTGGCTCAGGATCGTCTGGCGAGTCTCGCGCACGAATTCCCACATGGCCTCGAGGTACTTCTCGCGGCCGAGCGACTGCCGGGTCTCGCCGCGGGCCAGAAGCTGCTTGTCCAGGACGTACTGGGCGGCGATGGAGGCGTGGTCCAGGCCCGGCAGGAAGAGGGCCGGCCGGCCCTGCATTCGGGCATGGCGGGTCATCAGGTCCTCGACCGTGGAACGCTGGGCGTGGCCGAGGTGCAGCGAGCCCGTGACGTTGGGCGGCGGCTGGATGATGACGAACGGCTGCTTGGTCCAGTCCGAGCGCGAACCCCGACCGTCCGGGTTGAAGACGTCGGCGGCCACCCATCTCTCGAAGACGGCGCGTTCGATCTCGGTCGGCTGGTACGCCTTCGGCAGGCCGGGCTCTTCGGCCGCCTCGCCCGCTTTCCTCTTGATCATGTCCGTCATTGCTCGCTCCGTCGACGAAAGAACCCGCTCGTCCAGCGGACGAACGGGTCGTGGTACCACCTGCTGGTTCGGCCTCGCCCGGCTGCCGGTCATCCCGGCGGCCGTGATGGCGACGTGCTGCGGTGGGATCCACCACACGGTCGCCGGGCGACCTTCCGCCGCCCCGGCAATGCCCTCTCGGCGCGCTATCGGGCGCCTCCCGCACGGCTCGCGAGCTACGTTCGCGCCGGTCCGGCTGCGGGGCTTTCAGCCTGCCCGTACCCCGCACGAGCGGCCCCGCTCTCTCCTCGCCGGCTGGCGGCGCTACTCCTCTCGGTCAACGCCGTGAAGACGGCGATCGTAGCACAGGCCGATGACGGCTCCGCGGCCAGACCTGCCGCCCTCGCAGCGTGCCCGTTCCGGCGTTCCGTGGCGGCCACCCGGTTCCGGGCCCCGAAGCGGTCGCACGAACCGGTATCCTCATGCCGTGGAAGACCAGCCCGCCGCGGCCAACCGGACCATGCCCAGGCGCCCTCCCGCTCTTCTCGCGGCCCGAGACGCGCTGGCGGCCGACCTGAGCGCCCACGTCCGCGGCGAGGTCCAGTTCGGAGCCGGAGATCGGGCCCTCTACGCGACCGATTCCTCCAACTACCGCCAGCTTCCGATCGGCGTGGTTCGGCCGCTCGATGCGGCCGATCTGGCCGAGACGATCCGCGTCTGCTACGACCACGATGCGCCGGTGACGATGCGGGGCGCCGGCACGAGCCTCGCCGGCCAGGCCACGAACGCGGCCGTGATCGTGGATGTTTCGCGGCACCTCAACCGGATCCTCGCGCTCGACCCGGACCTCCGCGTGGCCCGCGTTCAGCCGGGAGTGGTACTGGACAACCTCCGCGCGGCGGCCGAGCGGCATGGGCTGACCTTCGGTCCCGATCCCGCCACGCACGACCGCTGCACGCTTGGCGGAATGCTCGGCAACGACTCGTGCGGCGCCCACTCCATCATGGCCGGGCGGACGAGCGACAACGTCGAGTCACTCGAGGTGCTCACCTACGACGGCCTGCGGCTGACGGTCGGCCGGACATCGGACGCCGACCTGGCACGCCTCAGCGCGGAAACGGGCCGGCGGGGCGAGATCTACCGCTCCCTCGACTCCCTCCGGGACCGCTATGGGGCCCTGATACGCGAGCGCTTCCCAAGGCTGCCGCGGCTGGTTTCAGGCTATCCGCTGGGCGCGTTGTTGCCGGAGCGCGGCTTCGACGTGGGCCGCTCTCTCATCGGGACCGAGGGCACCTGCGTGACGATCCTCGAGGCGACGCTTCGACTCGTGCCCAGCCCGCCCGGTCGCGCGCTGCTGGTGGTCGGCTTCGACGACATCTTCGAGGCGGCCGACCGTTCGCCCGAGATCCTGGCGACCGGCCCGATCGGACTCGAAGGCTTCGACGATCGGCTGGTCGAAGCCTGCCGGCGCCAGAACCTCAGCCTGAAGGCGATCGCGAACCTGCCGGAGGGCGGCGGCTGGCTGCTCGTCGAGTTCGGGGCCGACGACGCCGGCGCAGCCGAAGGCAAGGCGGGCGCCGTTGCGGAACGGTTCGGCTCGGGCAGCGCCCGCGTCTTCGTCGACAGGGCCGAACAGGCGGCGCTGTGGGCCCTGCGGGAGTCGGCCGTCGGCGCCACCGCCGTCGTCCCGGGCAAGCCGCCCACCTATCCCGGCTGGGAGGATTCGGCCGTCCCGCCCGAGCGCCTCGGCCGGTACATGCGCGAGCTCGATGAACTGATCGCGCGCTTCGGCTTCGAACGCACCTTCTACGGCCACTTCGGGGACGGCTGCCTGCACCTGCGTACCGCCTTCGACTTCGGAACTCCGGCCGGGCTGCGCGACTTCCGCTCTTTCGTCGAGGAGGCGGCCGACCTGGTCGTGCGGCACGGCGGCTCCCTCTCGGGCGAGCACGGCGACGGACAGGCGCGGGCGGAACTCCTGCCGCGCATGTTCGGGCCGGAGATAGTGGCGGCGTTCCGCGAGTTCAAGTCGATCTGGGACCCGCGCGGCCGGATGAACCCCGGCAAGGTCGTCGACCCGCTGCCGCTCGACGCGGACCTGCGGCCGGCCGTGCCGCTGGCCGACCCAAGGACGACCTTCGGTTTCGCCGAGGACGGCGGATCGCTGGCCGCCGCCGCCGCGCGGTGCGTCGGCGTCGGCAAGTGCCGCCGCGAGTCGGGCGGGGCGATGTGCCCGACGTTCCAGGCTACGCGCGAAGAGCGCCACTCCACCCGCGGCCGGGCGCACCTGCTGTGGGAGATGCTGGAAGGCGGGGCTCTGCCGGACCTGTGGCGCAGCGACGAGGTGCGCGAGGCCCTGGACCTGTGCATCGCCTGCAAGAGCTGCAAGAGCGAATGCCCGGTCGGGGTGGACGTCGCGACCTACAAGGCCGAGTTCATGGCCCACCACTACGCCGGCCGGATCCGGCCGCGGGCGGCCTACTCGATGGGTCTGATCCACTGGTGGGCCCATCTGGCGCGCATCGCGCCGGGCATGGCCAATGCGGTGGGCGCGGCGCCGGGCATTGCCGGCTTGGCGAAGCTCGTCGCGGGCGTCGACTCGCATCGCCGGCTGCCGCGCTTCGCCGAGCGGACGTTCCGCCGGGATCTCGCCGTCGGCGTGGTGGACCTGGGCGGCGCACGCGGAGCCGACCGGCGCGTCGTCCTCTTCGCCGACACCTTCACCGACGGCTTCGCTCCGTCCCAGGGAGCGGCGGCGCTGCGAGTTTTGCAGGCCGCCGGCTTCACGGTCGAGGTGCCGCGGGCGGACCTGTGCTGCGGCCGGCCGCTGTACGACCGCGGCTTCCTGAAGCAGGGGCGGCGTCTTCTGGGCCGGATCCTCGACGCCTTCGAGCCGGAGCTCGACTCGGGCGTACCGGTCGTGGTTCTCGAGCCCTCCTGCGAGGCGGTCTTCCACGACGAGCTGCCGAACCTGTTCCCGGCGGATCCGCGGGCGAAGCGGCTCGACGGATTGGTGGTCGGCCTGGGCGAATTCGTAACCCGAAACCCCGACGCCTTTGGGCCGGCGCTGAGCGGCCGCCTCGCCGTCCCGGCCGTCCTGCACGGGCACTGCCACCAGAAGGCGCTGGTCGGCATGGCGGCCGAGGAAGCGGCGCTGCGGTCGATCGGCCTGGATCCGCGCCAGCCGGAGCCCGGCTGCTGCGGCATGGCCGGCGCCTTCGGTTTCGAGCGCGGCGAGCACTACGATCTCTCGATGCGGATCGGCGAGCGCGCTCTTCTGCCCGCAGTACGCGCGGCCGCGCCCGATGCCATCCTGGTCGCCGACGGCTTCAGCTGTCGCGAGCAGATCGCCCAGTCGACGGGGCGACGGCCGCTCCACCTGTCGGAAGTGCTGGAGATGTCCCTGCCGCCGATCGGGGAGGTCCGCTGACCAGGTTCATGCAGTCGCTGCTTCCCGGTCGGTCGCCCTCGCCGGACCCATGAAGAGGTTGGGCTCGGCACTCTGTCAATGGCGAGAGTGCGCCAATGGCACCCGAGGGCCCATGGAGACGCCACGAGGGCAGCCTTCGTTCAAGTATCATCGGAAGCCGCGCTGTGCGCTCCCGCATTCGATCCTGCGAGCGCGGCCCGTCGGCTAGAGCGCAGTCGAGGCTCGCGCCGATGACCGACTTCCTGGCCCTGGCAGCGACCACCTGGGGCGTTGCAATGGCCGTCTCTCCCCTGCTCCAAGTCCGCCGAATGCGCGTGACCGGCTCGAGTGCGGACCTATCCATCGGATACCTGTCGGTGCTCCAGATCGGCTTTGTCCTGTGGTTCAGCTACGGCCTGGCGTTGGGGAACCCGGCCCTGATCGTCTCCAACGCGGCTTCGCTGACGTTCGGTCTGCTCACCATCGCCATCGCCCGGCGCCTGCGCCACAGGAGCCCGCCCCCCCAAGGTGAGATCACCCGTGCGGGCGACTGCCCATGATCGGCTCGCCCCCGACGCCACCAGTGGAAAGCGCCGCTGTCGTGCGCCAGTGTTGGCGGATGTACCCAGGGACATGAGCACCCGCTGGTCGGACTGCTCCTCTCGGGACTCATTCGAACTCGACTAGCGGATCAAGGCCTGGCCCGCTCCCGCGGCAACCCTTGAAGGTGGGATTGGCGTGGTCCACAATGCCTGATCGTGAGCCGTAAGATGCTCCATCATATACCGCGAGCGGCGGCCGGAATGGCGCTCGCGATCGTGTTGGCGGGCTGTGGCTCCACGGTCACGACGCCCACAACCCCACCAGTTACTGACAGCGTGGCCGCTACCGCTACGGCCACGACAGCGCCGCCGGTGGTGTCGCCCTCGACTTCTCCGGCGGCGTCGGTGGAAACCATCGTGGGACCCACAACGGGCCGCTTCGCCGTGATCCCCAGGCAGATCAACGACCCGTACTTCGACGCCGCCTTCAAGGGGGCGCAAAACGCGGCTTTCCAACTAGGCGGCACCGTCTACGAGGTTTGGGGCGGTGGCGCAGACCCGTCGCAACTGAGCCCGGTCATCCAAACGGTGACCACGCAGGGCGCCCAGGCGATCATCATCGCGCCAGACGACCCGACGACGGACGCCCCGGCGATGGAGCAGGCGATGGCAGCCGGTGTGAAGGTCGTCGGCTTCGACTCGAGCCCGGCGCCGGGCTCCTACCATGTCTTCGTCGAACCGGTGGACGCGACGTCCATGGGCAAAACGCTGGCCCATATGGCCTGCGACGAAGCTCCGAACTGCGCCGGCGAGATCGCCATCCTCTCGGCAGGTCAAACCGCTGCGGACCAGAACGCCTGGATCGCCGCGATGGGGACAGCGCTTCTGGATTCCAAATACGCCGGCCTCAAGCTCGATGGCATCTACTACGGCGATGAGAACGGGGCCACCACCATCAGGCAGACCGAAGCCATGCTTGCGGATCACCCCAGGCTCAAGGTGATCGTCGCCCTGACCACCGCGGGCATCGTGGCCGCAGCACAGATCGTAGCGAGCAAGAAGAAGGCGGGCTCGGTCTTCGTCACCGGCATCGGTACCCCGGAGGAAATGGCGGTCTATGTCCACTCGGGTGTAGCACCCGAGTTCGCCATCTGGAACGTGACCGACCTCGGCTACCTCGCCTATGCGGTGGCCGTGGGCCTCCTGACCGGACAAATCAAGGGCACCCCGGGCGAGACGTTCACCGTGCCGTCGGACCCATCCTTACACGGCGGGCAGCCGTACACGATCGGCGCCAACAACGAAGTGGTTCTGGGCCATCCGTTCATCTTCAACGCCCAGAACATCGATCAGTACATCATCCCCTTCGGCTTCTAGCGCCCGTGTCTGTCAGACGCCGGCGGCTCGTGCTCCAGCAGCCAAGCTGTGCGCCTGGTCAGCGGGCCGGTTCAGTCGCGGACCACTTGTTATCCCGGCCTCGACGCCTCTTGCCCCGCCCCCTTGCGACATAGCGCCCTCATGGGCCAGCGCGATGTCGCCAGAGCCGGTATGGCAGCAGGTGGCCGCGCGTGACCCGATTCAGGCGCCAGGTGACTACTCTCAGCGACCGGCCCCGACCGAAGCGGGATGCGATCAGGCCGGGCGACGGTTTGCGGGGCGATCTGAGCGTGGATCAACGCGGGAAGCCGTCACCCGCGACCGGACGCGCTGCCGCCGACCGGCGCGCGGTTACATAGCGGTCGCGCCACGCATGAAGCTGATCTCCGCCCCGTAACGCGCTCAGGCCGTCCGGCGCCCGCCGCGGCCTCTACGCGCTCTGGCCGCGCTCCGCCAGCAGTTCGCCGTAGTTCGTCTCGTCGACGCCCTCGTCGACCTGCGTCTTGGTCAGCAGGAGGGGCGGACGGGCCTGGCGGATCGTCTCCTCGGTGATGATGCACTTTCGGATCTCGCCGTGATCCGGGACGTCGAACATCACGTCCAGCAGCGCTTCCTCGACGATCGACCGCAGGGCGCGGGCGCCGGTCTTGCGCGTGATCGCGACCTCGGCCGCGGCCTGCAAGGCGGCCGGCGTGAAGACCAGGTCCACCTTGTCGAGCGAGAGGAACTTCTGGAACTGGCGCGTGATCGCGTTCTTCGGTTCCGTCAGGATTCGAACGAGGTCTTCCGCGGTCAGCGACGTCAGGGTGACGACCACGGGCAGCCGCCCCACGAACTCGGGGATCAGGCCGTACTTGAGGAGATCCTCCGGCATGAGCCGCTCGAGGATCCTCTCGCGGTCGATCTCGGGCATGTGGTTCTCGGCCCCGAAACCCATCGACCGCTTCCCTACACGCTCCTCGATGATCTTGTCGAGGCCGTCGAAAGCACCGCCGCAGATGAATAGGATGTTGGTCGTGTCGATCTGGATGAAGTCCTGGTGGGGGTGCTTGCGGCCGCCCTGGGGCGGCACGTTGGCGAGGGTTCCCTCCAGGATCTTGAGGAGCGCCTGCTGGACGCCCTCGCCGGAGACGTCGCGGGTGATCGAAGGGTTGTCCGCCTTGCGGGCGATCTTGTCTATCTCGTCGATGTAGATGATGCCGCGCTGGGCCCTGGCGACGTCGAAGTCCGCGGCCTGGATCAGCCTGAGCAGGATGTTCTCGACGTCCTCGCCCACGTAGCCGGCCTCGGTCAGCGAGGTGGCATCGGCGATGCAGAACGGCACGTCCAGGATCTTGGCCAGCGTCTGGGCCAGCAGCGTCTTGCCCGAGCCCGTCGGTCCTACCAGCAGGATGTTCGACTTCTGGAGCTCCACGTCGTCGATCTGGTGGCCCGCGTTGACCCGCTTGTAATGGTTGTGGACGGCGACCGAGAGGACCTTCTTGGCCTTCTCCTGGCTGATGACGTACTGGTCGAGGGAGGTCGTGATCGCGCGCGGGTTCGGGAGCTTGGCGGCCTGCGGCTTGGCGCGCGGCGTCTCGAGCATCTCCTCTTCGATGATCTCCTGGCAGAGGTTGATGCACTCGTCGCAGATATAGACGCCCTGGCCCGCGATGAGCTTGCGGACCTGCTCCTGGCTCTTGCCGCAGAAGCTGCAGCGATATGGGACCTTTGGACCGCTCTTGGTGGTAGTCACGCGCCTGGCCTGTCCTTCGAGCCTGCGTCCCGCTATTCGACGGCGGGTTCGGGGCCGACGGCCTCATCCGAGGTCTGGGCCGCCTCTCCACCGCCAGTCGCTGTGCCGACTGTCTCCTTGCTCGACAGCGGGGATCCCGTGGCCGAGTAGACGGAGTCGATTATGCCGTACTCCTTGGCCTCCGTTGGAGACATGAAGTAGTCCCGGGAGGTATCGGCAATGATCTTCTCTATAGGTTGGCCGGTGTGCCGGCTGAGAATCTCGTGATTTGTGTTGACCAGAGTCTCCATTTCCTTGACCTGGATGAAGACGTCCGGGGTGTTGCCGCGGAAGCCGCCCGACCCCTGGTGGATCATGATCCGGCTGTGCGGCAGAGCGAAACGCTTGCCGGGAGCGCCGGCGGAGAGAAGGACGGCGGCCATGCTGGCGGCCATGCCTATGCAGATCGTGCTCACGGGCGCGCGGACGTACTGCATCGTGTCGTAGATCGCCAGGCCGCTGGTGATGACCCCGCCGGGCGAGTTGATGTAGAGGCTGATGTCCCGCTCTGGGTCCTCGGCGTCGAGGAAGAGGAGCTGGGCGATGACCAGATTGGCGACGTTGTCCTCGACCGTGTCGCCCAGGAAGATGATCCGCTCGCGCAGAAGCCGCGAGTAGATGTCGTAGGCGCGCTCGCCCCGACTCGAGGACTCGATGACCATCGGCACGAGCAACGGATCGTCTCCTTCGCGGGATTCGGGCTATGCGCCCGTCGGCGCGGCCGCTTCCGGCGGCGTGATGCTCCCCGGATCGGTCGCCCCGATCGACGCGGCGGCCTCCGCCGACGCCTGGGCAACGGGCGAGCTTGCATCTGACTCTTCGATGTGGGGCAGTCGCGGGAAATCGTGATGGGCCGCGAGCCACTCGTCGACGAGCTGCTCCACGGTCCGCGATCGTCGGAACGTGCTCCGGATGTAGTTTCGGCCACGTTCCGATTCGAAGTACCGGACCAGGTTGGGGTTGCCCGCGTAGCGAGACCGGGCTCGGTCGATCTCGCCGTCGACGTCCGTCTCCGGGACTTCCACGCCCCGGGCCCGGGCGATCTCCGAGAGAACCATGAGAGTCTTGACGCGCTTCTCGGCCTGGGGTCGGAACTCGGCGTGCATCTCCTCGTCGGTCTTGGCCACGACCTTGAGGTACGTCTCCTCGTTGAGCCCCTGGCGGGCCAGCGCGGAGCGCAGCTCGTCGTGCATGACCTCGACTTCCTGGTCGATCAGCACGTCCGGCAGGTCGACGGTGGCGTTGGCCGTGGCGTAGTCGATGATCTTGTCTGCGAACTCGTGGCGGGCGCCGTCCAGGGCGCCGGCCTCGAGCCGGAGGCGCAGTTCGGCCTTCAGGGCGGCCATGTCCTCGAACTTGCCGACCGAGCGGGCGAATTCGTCTCCCGCGTCCGGCAGGACCTTGTGGCGCAACTCCTTGATCGTCACGGAGAAATGCGCGGTCGCCCCGCGCAGGGAGGCTTCCTGGTAATCCTCCGGGAAGGTGATGTCGAACTCGCGCTCGTCGCCCACGGCGGCGCCGATGAGGTTCTCTTCGAAACCGGGGATCAGGCGATCCTGGCCGATCACCAGGGGCATCCGCTCGGACGAGCCGCCGGGGAAGGGCGCCCCGTCGCGCGTGCCGGCGAATGAGATCACGGCGTAATCGCCCTTTTCCGCGCCCCGGTCGGTGACGGGCTCGAGAGTGGCCTCGCCGTCGCGAAGCTCGTCGAGGACCTTCTCGACCATGGTCTCGTCGACCGGCTTGATCTCGGGCTTGAAGCCGAAGTTCTCGTAGTCGCCCAGCGTGACTTCGGGCCGAACCTGGACGATCGCCTTGAAGAGGAGAGGCTTGCCCTCCTCGCTCTGGGTCACTTCCACCTCGGGCGAAGTCAGCGGCAGGAAATCCTGGTCGCGAACGGCCTCGCGATAGGCTTCTTCGACGAGGTGATCGACGGCTTCGTCGAGGACGGCTGTCGGCCCGAGCACCCGCTCGAGCATGACCCGCGGAGCCTTGCCCGGGCGGAAGCCGGCGACTCGGGTCTGGCGACCGAGCCGTCCGACGGCCTGGTCTATGGCTCGAGAGAGTCGCTCGGGCGGAAGCTCGAACTCGAGCTGGAGGCGTGACTTGGGAAGGGGCGTGTTGGTGGTCTGCATCGTCGGCCGATTATAGGTGCCGTGGCCGTCGACGACCGGGGCCGCGCGCCTATCTCTGCCGGGAGGTGCGGCCGCCGCTTCCATCCCCTCCAGCGCTCATCCGCCGCCGGCCCGGGCCACGAGCGGAGGTGCGGCGACCGTGCCGGTGGGCGGCACGTTTTCAGCTGGGTGATGGACCATGGGTCGATCGCACCATACCTTGTCGCCATGGAGACTTCCGCGCGGCCCTTGATCGTCCGAGGAGCGGCCGACCCTGCCGGAGCGACCGGCCGGCCCGGGCGCGACGCTGCGGCGATCCCGGTCGTATCCGGCGAGCCTGCCTCGGCGCGGCAGGTCGACCTCGACCGCATCGGCGTCGTCTTCGTCCACGGAATTGGCACGCAGCCGGCCTGCGAGACGTTCCTCGACTGGTCCGGCTCCATCGTCAAGGTTCTGGGCGACTGGCGGGAGGCGCACGGGTTCGGGCCGGACCCGGTCAGGCGCTGCGAATACGACCTCTCGGGGGCCAGGCTCCCGATCCTGGAGGTCGACGTGCCCGAGTACGACGGCCACCCTGCGCAGACCTGGGTGATGACCGAGGCCTGGTGGGCAGCCACGACCCGCGCCCCCGGGCTCGGCTCCATGACAGCCTACGTCCGCCAGGCGCTGCCCGGGATCATGGCCGGAATCCGCCGCAGCTACGGCGTCCGGGTCGCCTCATGGGCGAAGCAGCGCGGTCAGGCCCGCGCCTATGCCAAGGTCACGGAAACCTACGAGCACAGCGGCCTCGTCCTGGACGCCGTGTCGGGCCGGCGAACGGACTGGGTCGACGTCCTCGACCGGATCCAGAAGGAACTGACGATCCTGGCCTTCGGCCCGGCCCTGATCATGGGGCGGGTCGTCCTGTGGGTCTACGCGCCCTTCAGGGCGATCCCGATAGGGCCCATACAGAACGCGGCCGCCCTCAGGACGGCCGACAACTTCCTGACCCGCTGGTTCGGGGAGCTGCCCGACATCATCAGCGACCCCATCCAATCGGCCAACGTCCGGTCACGGCTCGTCGCCGCCATTCGAGGACTTGACGCGGAGGGCTGCGGCCGGATTGTGGTCGTAGCGCATTCCGGAGGGGCGATCGTCAGCTTCACGACACTGTGCGACCCCGCCTTCATGGACGTGAAGGTCGACAAGCTGATCACCCTGGGCGAGGGATTGCAGCTGGCCTGGCGGATCGAGAATGCCTATCAAGGCCTGCCGCACGGATCGCGGCTCGAGGGCGACCTCTCGAAGCTGCGGCCGGATCTTCGCTGGGCCGACTTCTGGTCCACGTACGATCCGGCGCCGGCCGGCCCGATCGAACCGCCGACCGGGGCATCCCTGGCCGACCAGTCGCACCAGACCATCAACCGAATGAGCATCCTGGAGGATCACGGCTCCTACTGGGACAACGACGAGGAGTTCCTGATCCCGCTCCTCCAGCACATCGACTCGCCCAACGGCACCCCGGCCGATTTGCGCTTCTTCCGCGACACCAGCCTGGGCACCGTCCGGCTGGCCTGGCGGCGCCAGCGCGTGGCCGTGCTGGCCCTGTGGCGGTGGATCGCCACGCTGGGCGCCGGGATCCCGATCGCCGTCACCACGGCGACTGCCCTGCTGGGCGCGGCCGGAGTCGCGGGCTTTGCGCGGCTGGCCGGACCCGGCCGGCTCGGGGCCGACGTCGCTGGGTGGTGGGCCACCATCCCGGGCCACGAGATCATCGCCGGCCCTCTCGATGGGCTGTCTCAGGCCGCGAGCTGGCCGGGCGCGCTGCCGCTCGTCGGCGAGTGGGCCATCGGGGTCGCCATCATCGCGGTAGCGTTCCTGGTCCTCGCCCGGATCGGGGTCGGCCGCTGGGAGGCCTGGGACCTCGAAGAGCGCGCCGCCGCTCGGAGGCGCGTTCCCGGCCATGTCAGTGGGTGGCGGCCGGCCTTGACGTTCGGTGCCCTGACGGCCTTCACCGTGGCGATGTCGGGAGCCACCTTCGCCTATCTCTGGCGGTAGGTTCGGGGGCGCGCTCAGGGCGGGACGCGAAGGCCGGAGGCCGGCGTCGCCGCGCAATCTGATCGGATTCAACTCTGTAAATGACCATATTGCCGCCCGGACCAGCCGCCGCACAACCTGGTGGAGGAGACTGGCCAGTATGCGAACCCAGCTGTGGGCACGATCAAGAGGTCGCTGACACTAGCCCGCTGAGGTCATCTCAACGCAACCCACGGAGTATTAGGTCCGCCGTCCTAGCCAGCCTCGCCATGAGGCTATCAACGTTGACTGGACAACAGCCGCTACGGCCAATAGACCTCGGCTGAGGTGAGCGCGCCGATTTGCTCGTGGCTACCGCCCACGACCAGGACTCGGCCATCGTGCAGTAGAGCCGTAGCAGAGCCGGAGCGTTCGGTCACTAACGAGCCAGTCGGACTGAACGTCCCACTCGCCGGGTCGTAGATCTCGGCGGTGGTATTGGGGCCAACGTTGCCGCCCACGATCAGGACCCGACCGTCCGCGAGAAGCGTGGCCGTGGCGTAATTGCGGGCGTCAGCCATGGAGCCTGTGGGAGTAAACCGGCCTGTCGCCGGATCGTAGATCTCGGCCGAGCTGAGCAGCCCATGGTCTACTTCATAGCCGCCGGCTATCAGGACGCGGCCGTCGGGCAGCAGTGTCGCGGTGTGATGTGTGCGGGCCGCGGCCATCGATCCGGTCGGGCTGAACCTGCCGGTTGCCGGGTCGTAGATCTCGGCCGAGGCGAGCATCAGCTGGCCGGGTCCGATGTCACCTTGGTCGCCACCGGCCACCAGGACTCGCCCATCTTGGAGCAGCGTCGCCGTGGCGTTGTCGCGCCAGGTCTTGAGCGATCCAGTCGGGCTGAACTTGCCGGTCGCCGGATCGAACAACTGACAAGAACGGTCCGTATTGCCACCCGCGATCAGGACCTGGCCGTCGGAAAGTAACGTCGCGCTGTTGTTGGCTCGCGGGTAGCTCATCGATCCGGTCGCCACAAACGTACCGGTCGCCGGGTTGTACTGAACCACCCTGGGTTTGATGGAGGCTCCATCTCTTGGAGGATGATGGAGCAATGTCAGAGAACCAAGGCAATCACGACCACCGTCACCGCTACCCGCCGGAGCTTCGAGAGCGCGCCGTCCGGATGGTCTTCGAGACGATCGAGTCCTCCGGTGAGCGCAATGGAGCCGTCACCCGCGTAGCCCGGAACCTGGGCATCGGAACCGAGTCGCTACGCCAGTGGGTCCGCCAGGCCGAGGTCGACAAGGGCGCTCGCGCTGGCCTCACGACCGAGGAACGCCGGCGCACCGTCGAGCTCGAGAAGGAGAACCGCGAGCTGCGCCGCTCCAACGAGATCCTCAAGAGCGCCGCAGCTTTCTTCGGGGCGGAGCTCGACCGCCGCTCGCAGAAGTGACCCGCTACATCGATCTGAACCGTGACTCGTTCGGGGTCGAGCCGATCTGCCACGAACTGGCGATCGCCCCCAGCTCCTACTACGCCGCCCGCAGTCGGCCCCCATCGGCGCGGGCCGTGAACGACACGATGCTCAAAGACGTGATCATCCGCGTCCACCGGGCCAACTTTGGGGTCTATGGGGCCCGCAAGGTCTGGAAGGCCCTCCATCGCCTCGGCATGGACGCCGGACGCGACCAGGTCGCCCGCCTCATGAAGGCCGTGGCCCTGCAGGGAGTCACGCGGGAGAAGACGATCCGGACGACCCGGCCCGACGACCAGGCCGCTCGACCGGCGGACCTCGTCGAGCGCAGCTTCACCGCATCCGCGCCCAATCGGCTCTGGCTGGCCGATCTCACCTACGTATGGACCGACGCCGGCTTCGCCTACACCGCCTTCATCACCGACGCCTTCTCCCGACGCATCGTCGGCTGGCGAACGAGCGCGAGTCTGCGGACCGATCTCGCGCTCGACGCCCTCGAGATGGCTCTGGCCTTCCGGGGCAACGAGCTGCCGGGGCTCATCCACCATTCCGATCGCGGGGTTCAATACCTGGCCATTCGCTACACCGAGCGCCTGGATGAGGCCAAGGCTGTCAACAGCGTCGGGAGCAAGGGGGATTCGTATGACAACGCCCTCGCCGAGTCGGTCAACGGGCTCTACAAGGCCGAGCTCATCCGTCGCCGGAAACGCTGGCGAACGCTCGGGGAGCTCGAACTCGCGACCGCGGCGTGGGTCCACTGGTACAACACCGAACGCCTTCACGGCACCTGCGACGACATCCCGCCGGCCGAGTTCGAGGAGGCCTACTATCGCCAACTAGAAGAGGCGAACGCCGCCTGATTCCAATTCCGGGAGTCTCCACGATTCCCAGGGCGGTTCAGTTCAGACGTCATGCTCGAAGCCTCGCCGTAGTACTCCCAGTTGAACACATCCACCATGTCCCCGATGGCCTCGCCTGACCCATTCCACAGACCCTTCTGAGACTTCGTCCACCAGCGTGGGTGGGCGCCAAAGGCCAAGTACTGCATGAACGCATAGCCGGTGGGGTCGTTCGTCGGAGTGGCAGCGCTCAGGTATGTCCTGTTGTTGCCGATGAAGGCCAGGACGACCCTGGCGGCTCCCGCGCCACATATCTTCCATCTCGGGTCTGTCGGAGAGGATGTCCCGCTCGTCGTGGAATTTGGTCTGGTGAGGACCTCCAGCGGTTGCTGATGATAGCGGTCAGTTCGTCAGGATCTGCGCCTCCTCGATGTTCAGCTCACGCTTGAGGGCCGCAGCGAGGATTGGCAGCTCGCGATAGCCCTGGACACGCCGAAACTGAGCCTGCGCGGCGAGCATCCCTGCGGCCGACCAGCGCAGGGCCATCTCGCCACTCTCCCAGTTCTTCACCCGCCGAGCGTGGTCCTTGACGATCTCGACCATCGACTCCATCGGATTGGTCGACTCCAGTGTCCGCCGGAGGCTGCCCGCGATGCCAAGGCGCGTCAGGGTGAGCGTGTCGGACAGCCCTTCCCGAAGCGACGCCGCGGCACCGGGCCGGTTATGGGCGAGACTGCGGGCGAGAGCCTCCAGAGCGGCCTTGGCCACCGCCGGATCCGACTCCGCCCAGGCCGCCCGAAGACGGCGCTGGACGAGTGGCCGCTCGATCTCGGGGAGATGCTCGAGCACGTTGCGTTCCTTGTGGCGATGACAGCGGTGGACCGCGACACCGCGGCCGAAGAAGGAGCGGATGGCCGAACCGATGGCGGTCCCGCCATCGACCACGAAGAGGACGCCCTCGCTGACGTCGAGACCGCGATCGCGCAGATCGGCCAGGAGTGAGCTCACGACTGCCGCATTCTCGGTCGTGCCCTCGACCACGCCGAGTGGCACCTTTCGGCCCTCGGAGTCGATGCCCAGAGCGCCCACGAGCAGGTGCTCGCCCAGGTTCCAGCCGTCGAGCATCAGCACGAGGTAGCGCCGGTCGTCGAGACGGCGATCGAGGAGCTCGGACAGGCGCTCGGCCGTGGCCGCGAGAAAGCGCCGGCTGATCGCGGCGTGGCTCACCCCGAGCGCTTGCTCCTCGATGGCTCGCCCGACCGGTTCGAGACCTGCCCCATAGCGGCGGGTCGAGAGACCGGCGAGCATGCGAGCCACGATGCCCTCGGCGAGCAGGTCAGTGGCGCTCGCGGCCTCATAGCTCGTGAGCGGGAGCTCCGTCTCGCCGTCGGCACTCCGAACGCGAGGCCGTCGGATCGCCAGACGCCGGCCACCGAGAGTGACCGAACCTGTCTCGCTGCCATGGCGATAGGCAGACCGATCGGAGCTGTGCTTGCCCTTTGGACCCGCCAGAGCGTCGACCTCGCTCCTCATCAGCTCCTCGAAGACTTCGAGGCCGACCGCGGTCGAGGCGGCGAGAAGGCCCTCGCGCATGTGCGCCGCGAAGGTGGCCAGATGTCCTTCCAGGCGATCGGTCAGCTCGATCGGCAGCGGATGGACCAGCTTTGCCGGTCGGCGGCGAACTCCACGACGGGCGGGCTTCTCAGGACCAGACGAGACGTGCGAGGATGGCATGGGTTCCTCCAGTGCGACTTCCAGGTCTCCCAAAGCGTGACACTTCACGCCTCGGGCTGGAGGACCCTCCCCTCAACTCAAATTCCACGGAACCCGGGACAACCTCCTGTCGGAGAGGAGGAGCCGTTCGCCTCGGCGAACATGCCCACCACGCTGGTATCGAGAGAGAAGCTGGGTGGTACCAGTGCAGCGCACCCATAAGAACCGTCAGCATAGTAGGAGCACTGGCCGCTCGGGTCGGTCGCATCGACCGCATCACCTGCCCCATAGGCATAGGGATCGCGAGCCTGCGGGTCGGTCTGATCCTGGGTCATCGGGTCAACCGAAAGGAAGCTGCCCAGAGTCGGGTCATACCAGCGGGCCACCACGTAATACAGGCCGGTGGAGTCGTCCTGGTAGCTTGACTGCCAGCGGTCCGAGGGGATCGAGCCCGAGACCGATACCATGTTCCCGAAGGGGTCGTAGCTGGCATGGCCGGTCGGTGCGCCGGTCTCGTCGGTCGTCCAAGTCACGTCACCGTGGGCGTCGCGCTCAAGGTAAAGCGGAGTCAGGACGGTCACGCCTGCCTCGTAGGTGGAGGGGTCATAGGTGTACTCATACAGCTCGGTGCCATTTAGGTCGGTGGCAGCCTTGGTGACGAGAGTGCTCGTGCCCGAGGCGACCGTCCTCTGGGCGACGGCATCGGTCAGCCCAACGTAGGAGAAGCTCGTGGTCACGCCGCCGGCGGCGATGGTTTCGAGCCGATCGAGCGGGTCGTAGGCGTAGTCGGTGACGGTGCCCAGACTGCTCGATACCTGGCTCAGGCGTCCGAGCAGGTCCCAGGACAGGGTGAGCGTCTCGCCGCTGTGGGTGCCGGGCACGGTCGTGATCTGACCCCTGGCGTCGCTGGTGTAGGAGCCGCTGTTGGGACGGCTAGCGGGGTCGAAGGTGGTGGTGGCCGGCGCGCCTGTCGGACCGTTGGTTATCGAGGTCCGGTCGGGCGTGGCGTTCCAGCCGTATGTCTGGGTCGGCGCGCCCGATGTGGCTGGCGGGGTGTAGCCCGTAAGGCGCGACAGCGGGTCGTAGGTGTAGGAACTGGTGCCGTTGGCGCCGTCGCCGCTGACCGTGCTCGTGGCGCCGATCTGGTCGCCCGCGGCGTTGTAGACATAGGTGTAGGCGGCGCAGCCGGCGCAGCCGGACGCCCCGGTCGTGCTCTGGGCCGACAGGCGGCCCAGCGGATCGTACGTGTAGCTCGTCACGTTGCCGGTCGGAGCGACCGCGCTCAACACCGCACCGGTCGCGTCGTAGGTCCAGACAAACGGGTCGCCCGACGGATGGCTCACCTGGGTCGTATCGATCAGGGTGCTCTGGCGGCCATAGGGGTCGGTGTCGAAGGCGTAGCTGCCCGAGGGATCGGTCCGGGTCTCAGCGCGGTCGGTCGATGTGCCGGCTGCGAAGCCGTAGGCGTAGGTCGTGGCCGGCACCGATGCCGCGCCGCCGGTGTCGGTGACGCTCAAGGGCCGGCCGGCCGCGTCGAAGGAGGAGCTGATCGTCTCGCCGGATAGGGCGTCCTTGGCGCTAGTCTGGTCGCCGGCGGCGTCGTAGGCGTAGAAGGTGTCGATGGTGGCCCCGGTGACGGCGTCGGCGCAGGGTTGGGATGGCGCGGTGTAGGTGGCTCCGTCAGCCAGGGCGGCGCGCTGGCAGAGCCGGTCCGCGGTGTCGTAGAACCAGTAGGTCGTGCCGCCGTCGGGCCCTGGGTCGGTCTCGCTGGCCTTGTTGCCCCATGCGTCATAGCTGAACGTGGTCGTGTTGCCGTCAGGGTCGGTCTGGCTCGTCAGGCGGCCCTCGGCGTCGTATAGATAGCTCGTGGTGCCCGCGAGATCGCCGGCGGATGCGTCTCCGGCACTGAACTGGCTCGCGAGATTGCCGCTGTCATCGTAGCTGTAGCGGGTCTCGACGTTCTCCGTTGTCGTCTGGGCGGTTCCGCCCGGCAGGGCGTCGGTGCAGGGGTCCGCCAGGGCCGCGAGGCTCACGCTCGCGTTCTCCAGGACGCGGCACAGGTGGCCATCGGCGTCGTAGGCGTAGTCGGTCGTGACCCGTGTGGCCGGCGTCGCGCCGTCGGCCGGCGACGGCGCGCTCACCGCGATCTTGTTGCCGTCGGCGTCGTATGTGTTCTGCGTGTCGATGTTGGCGGCTGCAGTCTCACTGCCGGCCGGTAGCGGGTCCGTGCAGGGGTTCGTGTAGCCAGTCGGGTCGACCGTGTCGTTCTCGATGGTGCGGCAGACGTTGCCGTTGTCGTCATAGACGGTCCGCGTGACCGCGCCGTTCGGACCCTGAGAGGTGATCTGGCGTTCCGAGTCGTCGTAGGTGTTGGTGGTCGTGGCGTTGACGGTCGGATCGGAGCCGCTGTATCCGGGGACGTAGTTGTCGGTCTCGGTCAGGACGTTGCCCGAGCCGTCGTAGGTGTAGTGAGTGACCAGGCCGGCGGGATCGGTCTCGTCGGTCTTGTTGCCGGCGTCGTCGTAGGTGTAGGTGGTCTGTGTTCGAGCGCGCGACCATGCTGGACCGTATCAGCGCCGGCATGGAGCGCAAGGCCGCCCGCGGCGAATGGACCGGCGGGGTGCCGCCCTATGGCTATCGCAAGGAGCGGGGCGAGTCGCTCCTGCGGCCGGACCCGGCCACGGCTCCGATCGTGCGCTCGATCTTTGCCCGCTACGTCGGGACCCGCGAGGGCGCCCGCTCGATAGCCGCCTGGCTCGACGCTACCGGTGTGCGCACGCGCGGCGGCGCTCGCTGGTCCTCTACGAGCGTCCTGGCCCTGCTGCGCAACCGGGCCTACATCGGCGAAGTCAGCTTCCGCCATGTCTGGCGAGTGAGCCCGCACAAGCCGCTCATAGAGCGCGAGCTGTTCGAGTCCGCCGGGGCGATCCTGGCCCAGCGGGCCGCCTCGCCGGCCGTCCGGCGGACCAACCCGACCGAGTACCTCCTGAGCACGTTGAGCTTCGTGTGCGACCGCTGCGGCCATCCGATGGTCGGAGCCAGCGCTCGCGGCCGGGGCCACAAGCTCTACGCCTACTACACCTGCTCTTCCAGGCTGCATCGGGGACCGAGTGCCTGCGACCAGGAGCGTCTGCCCAAGGACGAGCTGGAGAAGGCCATCCTGGGCCAGATGACCGAGGTCTACGCCGACACGAGCCTGGTCGGTGCGGCCCTCGAAGAAGCCCGGGCGAAGATGCGGAGCCGGGACGCCGAACGGGCGGCCGAGCGCGACCGGTTGCAGGCCCATGCGGCCGAGCTGCGCCGCAAGATCGATCGCTACGTGGCCGGCTTCGAGGCCGGCGAGCTGCGGGCCGGACTCCTGCAGAGCCGCGTCGATGAGCTGCAGGCCCAGCTGGCCGCCGTCCAGACGGCCCTAGTCTGTGAGTCGGCCGTCGAACCGGCGCCGGCCACCGTCGATGTCGGTCTCGTGTCGTGGGCCCTGAGCCAGGCCCTCGGAGACGTTCTGGCGAGTGGCTCGCCGCTGCGGACCAAGGCACTGTTGCGCGTCCTGATCGGGGAGATCCGGGTCGTGTCGCCGCTCGACATCCGGCCCACCTACCGGGTGCCGGCGTCCGAGGTTCGCATACTGGACAACCTGGTGGGCGAGGCGGGGGTCGAACCCGCATGCCGTTACCGGCACCAGCTCCTAAGGCTGGCGCGTCTGCCATTCCGCCACTCGCCCGCGGCCACAGAGTCTAGCGAAGCGGCGCCGACCGGGCGCGCACCCGGCGCAGGCCAGCGGCGCGGCGATCCGGCTATTGAGGGCGCGGGCTCCCGCGACCGGCCGGTCGGCGGACCCAGCGCGAGGAAGGCCTCCCGGGCCCCTGGCCGGCCGCGGCAGAACCGGACGTACTCGCGGCGCCGCCCGAGTCGCCCTCACCTTCCGACTTGCGCGCGTCCCGCCGGGCCTGGATCCGATCCATCACCTCGTTGAAGCTGCCGCCCTCGGGCTTGAACAGCTCCTTCGCGAGCCGCTTGCCGGCCTCGGACGTGGCCGGCCGGAGGAGGTTGCCGCCCAGTTCGGAGATCGTGCCGCGCAGGTCACGGGCGTCCCGAACCGGCTTGTTCTTCTCCAGGTAGTCGACGAACTCGCGCTCGATCAACCCGCGCACGCGATCGCCGTCGCCGCCGAGCGACCGCAGCGCCTTGTCGATCTGCTCGGGCAGCATCGACTTGGGCAGGTCGGCCTTCGGTCCCAGGATCGCCCGGCGGACCGCGCGAAACGTCTTCTTCGGCCCGCCCACGGCGACGAAGGCGGTCCCGGCGGCCAGCGCGACCGTCTTGCCCGGGGAGCGCCGGACCTTGGCCGGAATGTCGATCGCCGACCGGCCGGCGGCCTCGAGCCTGACGACCTCGTCCAGCAGAAGCTGGCGGCTGGCTACGACTTCGGCCCGAGCGGCATCTGTTCGCGCACCCACTCGATGGTCTCCTTGGTTGTCGCGATGGTCTGATCGGGAACGAAGCGATCCTTGAGTTTGGCGGTATCGATGCCGTGCCGGAGCACCATGACGGCGGCCACGACAGGCCAGACGAGCAGCAGCGCGGCGACGCCGATCGCCGAAGCCACCCGCGGGCCCGGGTCGGCCGAGGCGAGCAGCCCGAGCAGCAGGCCGACGACGAAGCCGGCGATCAGGCCGGCGATCGCCGGACCTCGACCGAAGGCCGCCCCCAGGACGATCCCCAGGGCGCCGATCAGCACGGCACCGGCGAGGAGGGCGAGGACGATCGACGACGGCATGCCCGAGTAGTGGTGGCTGACGTAGGACCAGTCGACCGCCAGCACGCCGGTGACGACCAGGCCGACTCCAAGGGCGACCACGAAGGCCGCGGCGGCTCGGCGCCAGTTAAGGTCGATGATGGCGAGGACGAGCAGGGCGGCCACGCCCAGGAGAAGCTCCGAGCCGTCGAGAAGACCCCACCCGATCGAGCCGAAGATCGCCTCGCCCAGAAACAGAAGAAGGCCGACGACGATGAGCATCCCGGCCAGGAAGAGCAGGAGCAGGGCGACGCCGCCGAGTGCGGCGGCTCGCTTGATTTCGCCGGCGATCTCCGAGAACTCGGCCCGCGCCAGGTTGACGTGGGATCGGACGAGGCCGATCAACGCGGCGCGCGTCCGGCCGAATTGCTCGCCCAGGCCGGGTGGAGGACCTGCGGGCGCCGCATTGGCCCCGGACGCCCCGGGCGAGGCGCCGGCGGTTCCGGCGCCGGGCCGGCTCGCGGCGCCGGGAGCGGAGGAGGAATCGTTCGAGGAGGACCGATCAGCCAAGGGACCTCCTTCGGATAGGTGTCAACAGTACTGGGATCATAGCAGCGCCAGGAACCGTTTCGGCGGACGCCGGCAATGGCCGCCGGGCCGACCCGGCCAACTGCCCGTAAACTCCCGCCATGGAGACTCCACTTCCACCGGCCAGGCCGCTCCACACAGCCGTCCTGCTCGCCGTCGGTAGCGAACTGACCACCGGCGAGACGCGCGACACGAACAGCGGCGACCTGGCCCGCTCCCTGGGCGAGGCCGGCGTCGAAGTTGCCTGGATCTCGGCCCTGCCGGACCGGCTTGGCACGGTCGTGGCCGCGCTGCGTGGCGCTCTCGACTCCGCGGACCTCGTCATCACGACCGGCGGCCTCGGGCCCACGCCCGACGACCTGACCCGCGAGTCGATCGCGGCCGTCTGCGGCGAACAGCCCGCGGTCGACCCCGAGCTGGCCGGGTGGCTGCGCCACCTGTTCGATCGGCGCGGCATTCCCTTCCCGGAGGCCAACCTCAAGCAGGCCTGGTTGATCCCTTCGGCGACGGCCATACCGAACGATCGCGGCACCGCTCCCGGCTGGTGGGTGGATCGGCCCGGCGGGAGGGTCGTCCTGGCGCTGCCCGGACCGCCGAGCGAGATGCGGGCGATGTGGCAGGGCTGGGTCCTGCCGCGGCTCCGCGACCGCGGCCTTGGGCAGGACCGAGCCACGCGGACGTACCGACTGGCGGGGATCGGCGAGTCTACCGTGGCCGCCCTCCTCGGTGAGCGGCTTCTCCGCGCCGAGAACCCCGTCGTCGCCACGTACGCGAGGGCCGACGCGGTCGACGTCCGGGTGTCTGCCGTGGCCGCCGGGGGCCGTCCGGCCGAAGCACTGGTCGAAGAGGCCGTTGCCGCCGTACTGGCCGCCGTCGGCCAGTATGTCTGGGGCTACGGCGACGACACGTGGCCCGCCGTCCTCGGCCGGGGCCTGGACGAGCGCGGCTTGGACGTGGCCCTGGTGGAGGCCGGGACCGGCGGCGCCGCCGCCAGGCTCTTCGGCGAAGCCAGATGGCTCAGGGCGACGCGGACGCTCTCGGCTTTCGACGGTAGCGGTGAGATGGCACTCACCGAGCTGGCGGCCACGGCAAGGCAGGAGGCGGGCGCTTCGGTCGGGCTGGCCGTTCGGGCCGTCGAGACGGGCGGAGACACGCGGGTTCAGCTCGCCGCGGTCGGCCCCTGGGGCGCCTCGGAGTCGGGCCAGACCGCCTTCCTCGGCGGCGCCGAAGGCCGGCGGCGCGCCGGCATTGCCGCCGCCGACTTCCTGAACGGGATCCTCCGGGGCGAATCCAGGCCGCAGCCGGGCAGCGCGGCGCCGCTATCTGGCGGACAATAGGCCCGAAGGTTCCACCACTGGGCGGCTCTGGAGCGGGAGCGAAGAATGGGCGCGACGGAAAGAATCGGTGCGGCCGAGCTGGCGCGCCTGCCGCTCTTCGAAGGCTTGCCGGCGGCCGACCTGGAGACCCTGGCGCTGACCTCCGTGCGGCGCGTCCTGGCCGACGGGCAGACCCTCGTGGAGATCGGCGATCCGATCTCCGAGGTCCACTGGCTCGAGAAGGGCCAGCTGGCGCTCCGCGTTCGGCACGACTATCGCTGGGTGCTCGTCTCCACCCTCCATGCCGGCGACCTGCTCGGCTGGTCGGCCCTGCGGGAGGATCCCACGGCCCTGTCCACGGCGCGAGCGATCGGACCGGCGACGCTCATCTCCATGCCGGCGGCGGGTCTGCTGGCGCTGCTCGCGGGCGGGTCGGCTCAATCGCAGATGCTTCTCAAGCGCCTCTTCGGGATCGCGACGCAGCACCTGGACGAGAGCCGCGCCCAGCTCCTGCAACTCGGCCGTGAGGGCGTGATCTCCGCGGGCTGAAGCTCAGGCGCGGGGGCGCGGAGCCGGCTGGTCGAGCGCGACCGCCCGCCCGGCGGTGCCCGACCCGCGAAAGCGTTCGGCCTACCGTCGCGCCGCCCTGGCCAGCCTCTCCAGGTTGGGCACCACGATGCTGTCGCGCTCCATCACCAGCAGCCCGTCCGCCTCGAACTCGCCGAGGAGCTTGTTCACGCTCTGGCGAGTGGCCCCGATCATCGCCGCCAGGTCGCTCTGGGTCAGCGGCGCGTCCAGCCGGATGCTGCCGTCGGGTCGGCGCTCGCCGTTCTCCTCGGCCAGGCGCGCCAGGCGCGCGGCCAGGCGGCCGGTCAGGTCGAGGAAGTGCAGCTCGGCGACGTGAGTGGTCAGCCGCCGCAGCTCGCCGGCCAGCGAAGCGAGGAGCGCGTCACGAATCGCCGGCTCGGCGGCGACGAGTGCCAGGAATTGCTCACGCGGGAGAGCGAGCGTCTCGGTGGGCTCGAGTGCGACGGCGCTGGCGGATCGCGCGGCCCCGTCGAGCAGGGCCAGTTCGCCCAGGAAGTCGCCGCGCCGCAGCGTAGCCAGGATCGCTTCCTCGCCCTCCTCCGACGGGACCACGACCTTGACCGCACCCGACGCCACGACGAACAGAGCGTCGCCGGGGTCGCCCTCGTGGAACAGGACCTCGCCGCGACGGAAACGCCGGGCGCGCAACGTCCGCGCGATCGCCCGAAGGGGCTCCTGGCCCATCCCGGCGAAGAGCCGGCAGCGGCCCAGCGCGTCGATGGCAAAATCCGCCTGCAGCATGTCCACATCCTAGCGACGCAGGGGCCCGCCGGAGAAGGCGAATTCGATCTCGGGGCCGGATCGTATGGCGCTGCGCCCGCTTCGCGGCGGCTGCCTATACGATTTGGGGATGGATCCGAACTGGACCGGACGCGAGAGGCCGCCCTCTGCCCAACCAGGGCCCGAGGTTCCCGGTCCGCCCACCGTCCCGGCTGAGCCCGGGCGACCGCCGCTGGCGTCGCAGCCGTCGCAGCCGGCCCGGGAGTCGCGACCGTGGCGCCGGTCACGACTCGGGATCCCCCCGGGTCTGACCGTACGCCGGCCGGCCGTCGTCGTCGCCGCCGTGGCGGTCGTGGTCCTGGTGGCCGGCATCGCGCTGGCCGGCGAAGGCGTCTTCGTGACGGCGGGCGTGACGCCCAGCCCGGTTCGATCCCGGACGGCGGCCGAGTCGCCCGGCCCGTCGACCACGCCCACGGCGACGGCCACCGCGACCACGCCCCCGACGCCGGCGCCGACGCAAACGCCCACGGCCGCGCCCACGGCCCCGCAGCTGCCGTCTCTGCTGGCCGCGATCGGCGACTCCTACAGCCAGGCCTACAGCGTCTCGCCCGCGTACCGCTACGACCATCCCCAGTTCTCCTGGGTGGTGGGCACGGACGCGAACGACGGCGTCTTCAGCCTGCTGGAGCGGTTCCGGGCGCTGGGCGCCTCCCCGGTCGTCGTCGACGCCGCGACGTCCGGCAGGAAGATGATCGACGCAACCCGACAGGCCGACCTGGTCGTGGCCGCGGCAGAGAAGCTGGCGCCGGGCGAGATCGCCTACGTGACGTTCGAGCTCGGGACCAACGATCTCTGTTCGGATCCCAAGACCGCGGTAGCGACCTTCGACAGGCAGCTCGGGGCGGCCCTCGCAATCCTTCGAGCCGGGCTGCCGCCCGGCAGCCGGATCCTGATGCTGGCCGTCCCCGACTTCCCCCATTTCCACGCCGTGACTCAGGCCGACCCGGCCACGCGGGCCGCGCTCCTCCTGCCGCGCAACTCGAATCGCTGCCCGCCATACCTGGGCACGGCCGGGCCGGCGACCACGGCCGAGGCCAACTACTACCTCTCCGCGTACGACGCCGGCCTCAAGTCGACATGCGGCGACATCGAGAAAGGCGCCGCGACGGGCAAGCTGTACTGCACCTACAACGCCGCGTTGCTGGCCGAGTCCGACTTCACCGCGGCGGACTTGAGCACGTACGACTACTTCCACCCATCGCTCGCGGGTCAGGCGAAGATGGCCGCGGATGCCTGGCGAGCCGACGTCTGGGCCTCGATGCCGCTGCCGTAGCGCCGGCGCCCGGCGGCAGCGATCGGCCCGTCCGGCGCGATTGCGCTCCGGCGGTTATGAGACGGCGGCGGCCCTGGCCTCCCTGATCTCGGCCGCCGCCCTGGCGAAGGTCTCCGCCTCCGTCGCGGCACCGACCGCCGCGGCCTCGCGAGCGGCCTGTTCAAGGAGAGGAAGCGCGCGTTCGGAGTCGCCAGCCGCGACGCGGTGGCGGGCCAGCTCCGCCGCCTCGGCCCGCGGATCATCGACCTCGAGGAGATCGGCGAGGGCGCCGTGGAGCATCCGCCGTCTGTCGGCCAGCAGCCGCCCATAGGCAGCATCAAGGAAGAGCTGATGGCGGAACCGCCACATGCCGGACGGGAGCCCGGACTCATCGGCCGCGATCACCATTCCCGCGTTCGCGAGCTCGCCCAGGTCCACGCCCTCGACCGCGTCACCGCCCAGGGCCAGCAACAACCGCTCGGGGAAGGTCATGCCGATGATGGAGGCGACTTCCAGGGCGCTTCTCTGGGCCGGCGCCAGGGCGTCGATCCGCGCCCCGAGCAATGCCCGCAGGCTGAGGGGCACGGCTCGCCGGACGGCGCCGCGATCGATCCTCACACCTTCGCCTGCCGGTTCGAGCCCACCGGTCTCGCGCAGCGTCCTCATGATCTCGCCGACGAAGAGGGCATTCCCGGCCGTCCGCTGGTATAGCCAGCGCGCCGACTCCGGGTCGAGCGCGGCCCCGGCAACGGCCCCGCCCAGCTCCTCGGTGGCGGCCTGATCGAGGCCTTGAAGGTCCATAACCTCGACGTGCGAGAGGGCCGCCCAGTCCGGGCTGGCCGGAGGCCTGGAGCCCGTCAGGACCACCACCGGGAAGTCCGCCGCCAGGCGGACCATGATGTCCATGGCCACGCGGCTGGACGGATCCATCCAGTGGAAATCGTCAATGACGATGCAGCGCGGCTTGTCCGCGACAAGCCGGCTGACCCACAGCTCCGTGGCCAGGCGGAGACCGACCTGGAACTCCTCCGGATCGACCAGGCCGGCGATGCCCGACTCCCAGCCCTCCTCGGGCAGGAGCTGCATCTCGGAGTCCTTGGCCAGGGCGACGATCGCGCCGAGCATCAGCCGGGACATGTCCGGATCCAGGTCGGGAGCGATGTCGTCGCCGAACAGAAGCCTCCGGGCAACGATGCCCGCCTTCACGCCCTGTTCGTCGGCGAGCCAGTCGACCATGTTCCGAACCGCCCGATACGGCGTGGCCATGCCGTGCGGCGCGTTGTCGAGCCACATCCAGGCGAAGCCCGCCGCCCTGGCATCGTCCTCCATCTCGCACAGGAGTCGGGACTTGCCTATGCCGGGCTCGCCACGAAGCAGGACTGCTCCGCCACGGCCCGTCGCGGCGGCCCGCCGGAGCATCTCCACCATGCGTACCTTCTCGGTGCGGCGCCCGACCAGCGGAGCAGCTTTTCGGCACGGATGGCTGATGACTCGCCGCTCGCTGCGCAGGCGGTGGACCTGGACGGGCTGACGCTGGCCGCGGAGCAGCTGCTCGCCGACGCGCTCGACGCCGATGCGCGGTTCCGCCGCGGAGACGGTCGCCCCGTCGAGGAGCGTCTCATTAGGCTCGGCGAGGTGCTGGAGACGCGAGGCGGTCGTCATCGGATCGCCGGTCAGGGCCACGTACCTCGTCCCGGCCATCTCACGGACCGCGGCCACGACTTCGCCCGTGGCGATACCGATGCGCAACTCCATCGGCTGATCCCCGCCGGAGACGTACCGAGCCAGGGACGCCTGCATCTCCAGCGCGCACAGGCAGGCCCGCAGCGCGTCGTCGTCGTGTGCGACCGGGACACCGAAGACGGCCAGCACGGCGTCGCCTATGAACTTCTCGAGCGAGCCTCCGAAGTGGACGACGGCCTCGGCCAGCCCCAACAGCGCGCCGTCGACTCGGGCCCTGACCTCCTCGGGATCGAGTTCGTCGACGAGGCGCGTGTAGCCGACGAGGTCCGCGAAGAGCGCGGTGACGACGCGCCTGTCGCCGGCCTTCAGGCCGTCCGCGAGCGTGTCGAGACGCCGGCCGCACTGGTGACAGAAGCGGGCGCCCGGAGCCGTGGGTGTTGAGCAGTCGGGACAGGGCATCGGGAAACTCCCTGGGACGCCCCGAATCTTACGCCTCGGATGAAGCTCGGAAAGGCCGAGATTACGAGATGGTCAACACCGGCTGTTCTCGCGCGGCCTGGACGCTGACCTTGCCGGCGATGGCGCGGGCGATGTGGTTGAGCGCGGCCGCGGCCGGGCCGGGCTGGCTCTGGGCGACGGCCGGGACGCCGACGTCGGCGCCCTGGCGGACCGTGATGTCGAGCGGCACTCCGCCGAGGAAGTCGACGCCGTTCTCGGCGGCATAACGCTCCCCGCCGCCGCGGCCGAAGAGATCGGTCACCTCGCCGCAATGCGCGCAGACGAAGCCCGACATGTTCTCGACGAGACCGAGGATCGGCACGTTGACGCGCCTGAACATGGCCAGGGCCTTGGCCACGTCGGCCAGAGCCACCTCCTGGGGCGTCGTCACGAGCACCGCGCCGGTGAGCGGAACGGACTGGGCCAGGGTCAGCTGGGCATCGGACGTGCCGGGCGGCAGGTCCACGACCAGGTAGTCGAGTTCGCCCCAGTCCACGTCGCGCAGGAACTGCTGGATCGCACCTCCGACGAGAGGCCCCCGCCAGACCACGGGCTGGCCCTCCGGCAGGAAGAACTGGATCGAGATGACCTTCACACCGTTGGCCACGATCGGCGCGATCTTGCCTTCGGGACTGGCCACCGGCTGGCCCTCTGCCCCGATCATCATCGGGATGTTCGGCCCGGTGATGTCCGCGTCCAGGAGCCCCACCGATGCGCCCGCCTGGGCCAGGGCCACGGCCAGGTTGACGCTGATCGTCGTCTTTCCGACGCCACCCTTGCCCGAGGCCACGGCGATGATGTTCTTCACGCCCGGCAGCATTTGCGGGCTGGACGGCGTCGACCGCCGGACCGTGGCTCCCCACTCGACTTCGATCTGCTCTGCCCCTATCGGTCTGAGGGCGGACTCGATGCGGGCCTGGATCTCGTCCTTCAGCGGGCACGCCGGCGTCGTCAGCTCGATCGTGAACGCCACGCGGGTACCGTCGACGACGAGTTGCTTGACCATGTTCCGGGAGATCAGGTTACCGCCCAGTTCGGGCTCCTGGACTGTCGAGAGGGCCTTCAGGACTGCGGCTTCGGTGAGTGCGGGCATTCGGCGTGCTACCTCGAGTCTGGCTTCGTGGCGCGTCGACGGCTCGACGTGGCTTCTCTCCGAATATCCTACGGCTTTGGTAGGAAATGGGTGGCGAGGACTCCCGCGAAGCCCCTCGCACCGTCCGTGCGCCTGAGCGTGGGAGCGAAGCTCAGCGTTGTTCGATGTCGGGCGCGGCGGCAGTGTCGCGATCGGCGCGCTCCCGGGCGCGGGCCTCGAAGACGTTGTCCCAGTAGGGCCGCCGCCCCCGCAGGAAGGCGAGCGCCGACGACCCGAAGTAGATGGGCAGATAGAACGGCCCGAACCGGCCCCACTGGCGGATGTGCTCGCACTCGTGGGCGAGCACGTTGGCCGGGACCGGCGCGCTGGCCACGACGTGGCGGCCCAAGGTCTGGGCCTGGACGGGGATCAGCTGGGCGCGAAACCAGCGCCCGACCCGCGGATCCTCGACCAGCACGGCCGTGACGTCGCCGGTCACGACACGCCGCGTCGGCGCGTCGATGCCACAGCCTCGCATGACGGCGAGGCCCAGCAGATCTCCGGGAAGAGCGCGCCACGCGTCGCCCAGGCGCCCCTTCGCGCCGAAGGCGTCCGCCAGACCCCGCCTGACCGCCAGCCACGAGTCGAGCACCGCCGCGGCCCAGGTGAAGAACACCGCTCAAGCCCCGCGGCGATCCGCCGCGATCCGGCCACCCTGCATGACGAGGACGATCCTGGCCGGGTCGCGCCAGAGCCCGGGCTCGGCCAGTGGATCGCCGGAGACGGCGATCAGGTCGGCCTCCTTCCCGGGCTCGAGCGTTCCCACGCGGTCGGCCAGCCCGAGGAGCGAGGCCGCCTCGCTCGTCGCCGCCTGGATGGCGCGGAAGGGCCCGAGCCCGAACTCCGACATGTAGGCCAGCTCGGCCGGCGGGTACATGCCGTTGAAGCTGTCCGTGCCCATGACGACCCGCACGCCTCGTTCGACGGCACGGCGGAAACCTGCCTGCTGCTGCTTGAAGAGGTAGCGCATCTTCTCGATCGCCCACGGCGGCACGTCGCCTCGCGCCACGCGGTCCTCGTCCATCAGGATGAAGTTGATGTTGAAGGTGGGCACGAGAGGAACGCCGCGCTCGAGCATCAGGTCGATCCCCTCGTCGTCGATCAGGTCGCCGTGCTCGATGCTGGTGATGCCGGCTCGAAGCGCGTTCTTGATGCCGCTCGTCCCTTCGGCATGCGCCAGGGTGCCCTTGATGCCGGCCGCCGTCGCCTCTTCGACGATGGCTCGAATCTCGTCGATCGTGAACTGGCTGGCGTCCGGGCTGTCGGCCGCCGAGAGGACGCCGCCCGTGGCCATAACCTTGATCCAGTCGGCACCTGCCCGGATCTGCAGGCGTGTCGCCCGCCGAACCGCGTCCGGGCCGTCGGCAATGCCGGGCGGCAGATCGCTGACGTCGGTGTCCAGGACGGCGCCGGATGGCGTCCAGCCGTCCCCGTGACCGCCCGTCTGCGACAGCGGCGTGCAGCTCACCTGCGTGCGTGGCCCCGGGAAAGCGCCACTCGCGAAGGCACGCTTGATCCCGGCGGGGGCATATCCGGCGTCGCGGACGGTGGTCACGCCGGCCTCGAGGAAGTCCCGGCCGGTCTGGAGGGCACGCACGACCAGGTCCGTGGCAGACCGCTGGACCTGGTCGGCAACCGGCTCCAGGCGCAGGCTCAGGTGGACATGGCAATCGATGATGCCCGGCAGGATCGTCAGGCCAGTAGCGTCGATCGGCTCGGCTTCCTCGGGGGCGGCCACGGAACCAGCCGGCCCGGCCGCGACGATGCGACCCTTCGCGTCCGTGACGAGGACCCCGTCGGGAATCAAGTCGGGCGACCGGCCGTCGAGCAGCCGCGCTCCGAAGAAGACGGCGGGACGGATGGGCGCGGCCATGAAACCTCCGGTTGTGGCTACGGGCTGCGATCTACCGTAGATGCTACTCAACCGGTGTCAAGGCCGCGCCTCGAGCGACGTGAGGCTAGCCGCCCTGAGGCCGCGGCTCGGCGACGCGACGACCGTGCGGCGCCACCGTCTCCGGGTGCGGCACAAGACCGAATCGTATGGCGTGGCGGGCCCAATCGGGATCGCCGGTCGCCCACGTGCCCAGGGTCTCGCCGGCCGCGTCGGTCTGGCTTATCGATCCGTTGCCATGGAGGATCAATCGGCCGCCCTCCGCGAGCTCCAGCTCGCGGGGCCTGTACCGGCGGTTGACGCCGGAGAGATGCGACGGTGGTTTCGTCGGCGCCACCTACGCGCCCTTGGTCGGCGGCTTGGCGGCCGGCTTCGGCTTCTTGACCTTCGGCGGTCGCTTGGGGGTCTTGTCGCCCATGATCTGCCTCCTGTGCGCGGTTCGGGTGCGATCTCACTTCGGGACCGATGCGCCAGAGCATCGTAGCCCACCCGGCGATGGGCGACTATTCCGTCGCGCCAAGTCGTGACGGCACGAGCACCGTGCAATAGATGAACTCACGCCCCGGGTCGGAATCGCGAGTCCAATCGAGGCGCAGCCTCCGGATCGCCATGGTCTCGTCCTGGGCCGGGGTCGGGGCCGGGGCCGGCGTCGGGGCCGCGGCCGGGGCCGGGGCCGGGGCCGGGGCCGGGGCGAGCGTCCACTCCAGAGTGGCATTCACACCGAGCAGAGGCGTCCGCGCCAGCGGCTCGCCGGCCGGCCGGTCGAGCCAGCGCACGACGAGATCCACGGCGGGCGCCGACCCGACGTTCGAGACGACGAACCGGACTCCTTCGTCGGTCGTGGTCGCCCCGGCGACGAAGCGGGGTTTCATCCGATCGAGGGCATGTCCGGTGGCGGCACGCACGGCCGAGTAGATGATCAGCCAGGTGACCGCCAGTGAGATGAGCAGGAACAGCACGGCAGTGATGCCCGCGTCGCCGCTGTAGCTGACGCCCATTTCGACCCCCTATCTGCTCCCGAGGCCATCGCCTCATGAGGAGGCAACGCCGCTCAGACGCCGAAGTAGCTCCTCGTGGATAACACCGTTCGTGGCGACGGCGGATGCGCCGTCGATGGCCCGAACCCCCGCCGCGGTGGTGAAGCGGCCGCCGGCCTCCTCGACGATCACCAGCGGCGCCGCCCAATCCCACGGATGGGCGCCAGTCTCCATCATGGCCTCGGCCGCGCCCTCGGCCACCAGCATGTAGCCCCAGAAATCCCCGAAGCCACGTTCCCGCCACGCTTCGGCGAGGGTCGAGTCCAGGCCCGGCATGAGGCCCGAGCGCATGTCTTCGGTCCTGCTGCCGTAGAGCAGCTGCGACTCCTCGATCGTTGCCACCGCACTGACGGAGATACGGTCCGAGCGGCGCCAGGCTCCCCCGCCCCGCCAAGCCACCCATCGCTCCCGCAGCGCCGGCGCGCTGACGGCTCCCAGCCGCAACTCGCCATCGAGCGCGACCGCCAGCAGGGTAGCGAACACGGGCACGCCGCGGACGAAGTTGTGGGTACCGTCGATCGGGTCGACGTACCAGCAGAGGCCGGCGCCAGGCCCTTCGCTGCCTTCCTCCTCGCCGACGATTCCGCAGCCGGGGAACTCGGACCGCAGGCGGGCCCGAATCATATGTTCGATGGCCTGGTCGACCTCGGTCACGAGCGACCGATCCGGCTTGGTCGAAACCCGGACGCTCCGCCGGAACCCGGCCAGGGCCATCCGATCTGCCTCGTCGCAGAGCGAGAGGGCCAGATCGCGCCAGCGGATGAGCTCATCCTGGGAGGGGCTGCGCTCGCTCATCAGCGGATCGTAGCGGACGCGGCGGACGGATTTGCATCCTCCGCGACCGGTGTGCCCCCTCCGACGCCCCAGAGGCGGACGCAGGGCCGGCCGCACCGGATCCGGCGGCCGCGCGCGGCGCCGCACGCATACCGACGCGCAACTACCGGCGGCGTGGGAATTGGTCGCCGGCCGCCGGCCGCCGGCCGCGAGAGTAAGGGCGCCCCTCGCCGGGGCGCCCTTCGTGAGTGCGGCTGAGAAACCGAACCTAGAGAACGGCCTTGACGATCTCCGGGATCGGCCTGTGGTACTCGACCGGCTTGACGTACTTCTCGACGAGGGCGCGGCTGCCGGGGGTCCCGAGCTGCTTGAACAGGAAATCGACCTTGGCAGCCTGCGAGGCCAGGATCTCGTCCTTAGTCGGCAGATCCCAGAGCTGGCGCTTGAACGGGCCGATGGCCTTCTTGCGAGCCGTGTAGACAAACTGTGTGTCGGTCTGGTCGGGCTTCCGTTCGTCCAGGGCGTTGGCGAAGCACCATTCCTCGATGGCCTTGTGGAGCTCGGCCGGGAAGGCCGGATTCTCGTACAGGGCGTTCTGGAAGCCGGTGG
Source organism: uncultured Chloroflexia bacterium (assembly GCA_963713795.1). GTDB lineage: Bacteria > Chloroflexota > Limnocylindria > Limnocylindrales > CSP1-4 > Fen-1039. Next base: position 295,778 of record CAVQNC010000010.1, on the reverse strand, counting down.
CCAGGTGGATCTCGGCGCAGCCCGTTGCCGGGAACTTGTGGAACATGTCGTCCGGCAGGGTCGATGCGCCGTGCTGGACGGCGCCCGAAAGACCGTACTCGCGGGCGACCACGGATAGCTCGGCCAGGACGTTGAAGTCGAGGGCCACATCGGCCACGCCGCCGCCCGGGAGCGGAGTGCCGCCGTGGCTAGTCCCGGTGGCGACGGAAACCTTCGACAGGCCGATCGCGGCCGCCGCCCGGGCGTCGAGCTCGAGGCGGTAGCCGTCGAGATAGGCCTTGAGTTCGTCGGGGGTTGAGTTCTTCTTGCCGACCTCGCCGATCTCGCCGCCGACGCTGACGGTCACCCCGTCGACCTCGAGAGAGCGGATCAGGGCGGTCAGCTCGGCCGCGCGCAGGTAGTTCTCGCGCTGCTGCGCGTCGATGGTGGCGTGGGACAGGTCAACCAGGGTCGAGCTGTCGATGTCGATGTTCCGGTAGCCGGCGGCGATCGCGTCGCGGCAGCCCTTCCGGATCTCCTCGGTCATCTTCTCGGGATCGGCCGCGTACTTCTTGGCGTTGAACTGGTAGTGGTCGCCCTGGATGAAGACCGGGCCCTTCCAGCCGGCCGCGATGGCACCGGCCAGGACGCTGGTCGAGTATTCGAAGACGCGCTGGAACGTGTATGTCTGTTCCGACCGGGCCAGCTCGAAGATGACGGCCGCGCTGTCGTTCTTGCGGGCAGTCTCGAGGATGACGCGGGTCATGTCGAAGGTCTGCGCCCGAAGGTTGATGGCCGGGACGGTCATGCCCTCGTATTCGCCGCGGGCGCGGGCCATGTAGAGGTCCTGGATGCTCGCCGAGCGAGCCCCGACCGCCTGGCTGGCCTCCCAGACGATCCAGCGAGCGGCTTCCACCGTGGCCTCGTCGGCGCTGAAAGTGGCGGTCCAGGCGAGATCGTAGATGCCGCGCGTCCGGAGGCCGTCCTCGTCCACGACGACGAGGCGGTCACCCTCGATCCGCGCGATGCCGTCGAGGGCGGCGAGGAGCTCCTTGACGGAGCCGGCAACCTTGGGCATGCGTATCTTCTCCTGCGGATGCCCGGCGTCGACGCCCGCCGATCGGGCGTGCCGGACGGCCGGGGACTTGATCTATGGATGGCCCGTGAATGGTACACGGGTCGAAGTGAACCCTACCCTGCCGCTTGTACCTTCCGGCGCCGCCGAGCGGACGGCGGCGGCCGGGTCGCTCGGACCCGGCGACCGGCCGGACCGGATCCCAAGGCGGCTGCAGGTCACGCGAGACTGGGCGACCTCCTGTCCAATGCTTCCCGGACGCGCCTCAGCAGCTGCTCCGGCTCGTAGGGCTTCTCGATCAGGTCGACATCGGACGGCAGATCGACGCGGCGGGCGAAGGAATCGGCGGAGTAGCCGGAGGCAAACAGCACGGCCGACTCGGGGTGCACGGTGCGGGCTACTTCCACCAGCTGGGGCCCGCGCATGTCGGGCAGGATGACGTCCACGACCAGAAGCGCGATCGGCCCGGTCTGGCTGCGGAGCAGGCCTATCGCGCTCTCTCCACTGTCGGCTAGCAGCACGCGATAACCGACCCGACTGAGGACCTGGAAGCTGATCGCCGCGACGGCCGGTTCGTCCTCGACGACGAGGATCGTCTCGGCGGCCGCCGTCCCGCCCGGCCGTGCCGGCTCGACGGTCGCAGGCTCGCGGGGGTCGGCGACCTCGGGCAGCAGGATGTCGATCGCCGTGCCCCGACCGGGCTCCGAGCGAAGAGCCACATCGCCGCCAGACTGAACGACGAAGCCCTTCACCATCGCCAGCCCGAGGCCGGTCCCCGATCCCACCGGCTTGGTCGTGAAGAACGGGTCGAAGACCTGCGAGTGAAGAGCCGGTGGTATGCCAGCGCCGGTATCGGACACGGAGATGGAGACATGCCGCGGCATGGGTGACACGAAGGGCGCGACACCATTTCTCCTGCTCGTGGAGATCGTCAGCCGCCCGCCGGAGGGCATCGCGTCGCGAGCGTTCGCGGCCAGCTTGAGGATCACCCGCTCGAGCCCGCCTCGGTCGACCCGGACCATCGCTCGCGGCACGCGCGTCTCGATCACGACGGAGATGTCCTCCCCGAGCAGGCTCAGGAGCATCGGCCGGAGCGAACCCACGAGCTCGTTGACGTCGAGGACCTGCGGCTGGAGCATCGACCGGCGCGAGTAGGCCAGCAGCTCGCGCGTCAGGTCGGCGGACCTCCGGGCGGCCCCGAGGATGGTCTCGGCGGCCTCCCGAGTATCCGGTTCGCCGGATCCGCTCGCGATCAACGACGCGAACCCGCTGATCGCGGTGAGGCTGTTGTTGAAGTCGTGGGCAACCCCGCCGGCCAGGCGGCCGATTGCCTCCATCTTCTGCGCTTCACGCAGCTGCTCCTCCATGGCAAGAGTGAGGGTGACGTCGACCGCCTGCAGCCCGACCGACATCGGCCGCCCTTCCCTGTCCAGGAGCACGCCGCCGTAGAGGCGGACTCGGACTACCCGTCCGTCCCGCCGGCTCAGCTCAACCAGCTCGTGGTCGAGCGCCTCGCCCTTGCGCGCCCGGGCAAAGGTTCGCGCGATCGCCCAGCGGTCGTTCGCGTACGTGCCCGGCGGTATCGGCTTGCCGACGACCTCGGCCTCGGCCCAGCCGAGAAGGTCGACAGCGGCCGGGTTCCAGAGCTGAACCGTTCGATCGAGACCAAGGACGACGGTCGGGAGCGGCGAGCTGACGACGAGCTTCGACAACAGCTCGGCACCACGCCGTGCTTCGTTCTCCGCGGCCCGGATGGCGGTGATGTCTTCCCCCAGGCTGGCCATGCCGACCACGTGGCCATCGGTGTCGCGTCGAGTCACGTGGCTCCAGCGGATCAGGCGAGCCTCGCCGGACTTCGTCTTGATCGTGCTCTCGCGAGCGCGATCCATGACGACCCGGCCGTTCATGATGCCGGCCCATCGACTTCGAGAAGCCTCACGGCGTTCCGAAGTCGCGAACGTATCCCACCAGTCCGCCCCGATGACTTCCTCTCTGGTCCAGCCGGTCAGCCTGAGGGCGAAGTCATTGATGTAGTCGACGCGAGAGTCCGCGCCGACGTTGACCGCGATCAGATCGACGCCGTCGAGCAGGTCGCGCACGCGTGATTCCGCCGTCGCGGCCGCATGAGCCGCGCGCAGCCTACCGGTGTCCAGGCGCCACAGCATGGCCAGTGCGGCCGCATCTACGATCATGAAAGCCGGGATCACGACGATCAGCGAAGGCGCCGTCATATCGATGGCCCGCCAGACCGCCAGCGTGATCCCGATCGAACTGCCGGCCCAGGCCGCGACGTATGGGATTCTCATCCACGAGAGGGGCACCAGGCGAGCCGAGATCGCCACACCGATGAGCGGCACGGCCACGACGAAGGGGAGAACCATCGGCTCGCCGGCGCCCAACAGGGCCGCCTCGACATCGAGGAGAGCCACGGCGACCAGGATGCCCACCGGCCGCCAACCCACTCCAACCGCCATGGCCGCAAACATCAGCATCGGCAGCCAGACGTAGGTGACCGCTTCGAGCGAGTTCTGGAAGGCCGCGCTTTCCGAGTAGTAACCCCACATGCCGGCCGCCAGGCAGGGCAGCCAGAGGACCATCACCGCGATCGACGCGATCTTTCCTCTTGGGATGGCCAGCCGGACCCGGGGAGGGCGCGCCACGGACAAACCTCGCCGTAAATCCCCCGGGGCATGGTAGATCGGCGCCATCGTAGCAAGCCGGAGGCACCGGACTCATCACCAATGTTGCTGATCCTCGACCGCAACATTCGGACGCGAGCGCCGGGCCGGCGGACCATTGAACGGACCCTGGCGGCGGCTCGGGCGGCGGGCCCTGGGAAGCCGGGGGGCCTCCCGGCCGAAAGGACGCCCGCCATGTGCCTCGCGACTGGCCCGTCGCGGCCGCTATCGCGCGCGGCACGGTCGACGTGTCGCGGCCGCGAGTGGCCGGAGGCAGCGAATCGTCCGGCGACACGTCGCTCGCGACCGGCCGTCGGATGCGTACGCACCCGGCCGACGGCCTGTGGGCGGGGTTGACCGCGGTGCCAGACCTGGCCACAATCCCCGGACATGATCCCCTCGAGATCGAGGCCGAGCCGAGGCTTCCCGACTGAGTTCCTCAGCGCGCCGCGTGAAGCGCTCCGCCGGAGCTGCGCCGGCGCAGGGGAGAACCCATCCGCCAGATCCACCTGCACGATCCTGGGGGCCAACCGGGGCCGGCCGCCTGCGGTCCGGCGGCCGCGCAGGTGCCGGTCGGTAACGCCATAGATGGAGCCCCTGCCGCCAGCGCTGATGGCTTACCGCGTGTTCCTGGACACGCTTCCGGACGGAGCGATCGTGGCCGGCGAGCGCACGATCGTTTTCGCCAACGCCCGAGCGGAGGCACTGCTCGGCTGGCCTCCGGGCGGACTAGACGGAGTGCCCCTGGCCGAGCTTGGAACGGACGTCGATCTCGGCACGTCGACGCAGGCCCTGGCAGGCGGCGCCTCGGACCCGGAGCGCGCCCATCGGGAGGTCAGTTTCCGACACCGAGACGGGCACATCCTGGTCGCGGAGATCGCCCACAACGGCGTGGTGCTCGATGGGCGTTCCCTCGTCCTGTCGGTCCTGCGCGACAACACGGATCGCCGTCGGGTAGAAGAAGCGGTGCGGACGAGCGAAGAACTCCTGCGCCAGGCAGTTCTCGTCGCGAACCTGGGCATCTTCAACCACGACCAGGTCCGGAACGAGATCTACTGGTCCCCTGAGCAGCGGGCCATCCACGGCTGGGGAGCCGATCAGCCGGTCACGCTGGACGATTTCGCCGACCTCGTCCATCCGGACGACCGGGCATGGGTCATGGAGTCAGTGGCCCGGGCGCACAATCCGGCAGGCGACGGCCGATGGGAGGTCGAGCATCGCATTATCCGACCTGACGGCCAGGTCCGGTGGCTCCTCTCCCGCTCGCAGACGTTCTTCGAGCGCCTCGATGGGAGGCTGCAGCCGGTGCGCACCGTCGGTGCCATCGCCGACGTCACGGAGCAGCGCCTCGCCGCCGACGTCCTCCAGATGTTCCGCACTTCCATCGACGAGGCGTCCGACGCCATCTTCTGGATCAGGTCCGATGGGAGCATCCCGTACGCCAACGACGAGGCCTGCCGGCTGCTGGGATACACGCGTGAAGAATTCCCTGACGTGCGCATCTGGGACATCGACCCCTCCTTCCCGCCCGAGGCATGGGCGGCGCGCTGGGCCGAGTTCGAACGGACCCGTCAGCGCGTCATCCAGCGGGTTACCACGAGGCAGCGCCGGAAGGACGGCTCGGTGTTCCCGGCGGAAGTGGTCATCCAGCATCTGCCGGTTGGCGACTCCACTCTGCACGTCGCGTACGTGCGGGACCTGACGGAGCAACTGCGTCTCGAGGCCTCGCTGCGCCAGGCCCAGAGGATGGAGGCGGTCGGCCAGCTCGCCGGCGGGATCGCCCACGACTTCAACAACCTGCTGACCGCGATCCGCGGCTACGGCGAGCTCGCCCGCGACCCGGCGGCCAGCGAGGGTGAACGGCGCGCCGATCTCGACGAGATCATCGCCACGGCCGACCGGGCCGCCGAGCTCACCCGTGGCCTGCTCGCCTTCGGCCGTCGGGCCGTCCTTCGACCCGAGGTCCTCGACCCGGCCGCGGTCATCGGAGGTATCTTCCCTCTCCTCCGACGCCTGATCGGCGAGCACATCAAGATCGAGGTCCGGGCGACCTCAGGCGCCGGCTACATCCGGGTCGACCGGAGCGAGCTCGAGCAGGTGATCGTCAACCTGTCGGTCAACGCGCGCGACGCGATGCCGGCCGGCGGCACCCTTCTGATCGCGACCAGGGCAGTGGAACTCGACGCGGCCGGAGCGGCCCGCATCCCAGAGGCGAAGCCGGGCTCATACGTCGAACTCTCCGTGTCCGACACGGGATCCGGGATGAGCGAGGCCACTCAGGCCCGGATCTTCGAGCCGTTCTTCACGACCAAGCCGACCGGCGAGGGCACCGGCCTCGGCCTCGCTACCGTCCATGGGATCGTGCATCAGTCGGGCGGCGCGATCACGGTTGAGTCTGAACCCGGCCGGGGCTCAACCTTCAGGATCCTCCTGCCCGCTGTCGAGGAGCAGCGCACAGAGACCCTTGCGGCCGCGACGGCCGCGACGGCTACGGGCGGTTCGGAGACGATTCTGCTCGCCGAGGACGAGGCGCCGGTGCGGGAGTTCGCCCGCCGGGTGCTGACCGACCACGGCTACACGGTCCTCGCGGCTTCGGACGGTCTGGATGCCCTCCGCCTCGCGAGCACGTACGAGCCGGCGATCGATTTGCTCGTCACCGACGTCGTCATGCCCGGCCTCAACGGGCCCGACCTGACACGGCAGGTTGCCAGCCTCCGGCCGGGAATCCGGGCCCTCTTCATCTCCGGCTACGTTGCACCGGCTGTCGATCAGGTCCTGTTCGCCTCTCGGGCCTACGTCCCCAAGCCATTCACCACGACCGCGCTCCTGCGCATAGTGAGAGAGACGCTGGACGCTCCGGAGGCCGACCGGGCGGACCAGTAATACGTCGTTGACAGTACGGGCAGCCGTCGCTTATCCTCCGCGGGTCTGCCAGACAGGCAGCCGCATAACGAGGTGAGTCGTGCGCGATCTTTCTAAGGCACCGGCGAGGACCGCTCAGGCGAGCGGCAGCTTCGCCCTGTGCGGGAGATCTGCGCCCACCGAGAGGTAAGGCCAGGCGGCAGAGCCGCCGGTAAGAACCTCTGAGCCGTGGGCCAGATCGGGCCCCCGGCTTTTTTCATGCCCTCTCGAGGTCGATTCTCTCGAGGGCGAGCCGCGAGCCCAACCCGCTCCCACCCAGCTCGCGGTTCCGAGTTCCGCGAGCGCCATCCCTGGGGGGAGGTGACATGAGCATCGCGGCAGTCACTCAAATCGAATCGCCGGCCCCGAGCCGGCCCATTCTCAGGCCACTGCCGGCCGGGCCGGCCGCGCTTCTCGTGGAACACGCCACGAAGCGCTTCAAGGTGGATCGGCGCAAGCCTCCCGTCATGGCCGTGGACGACGTCTCGATCCGGTTGGATCGAGGCGAGATCTACGGACTGCTGGGAGCGAATGGTAGCGGCAAGTCCACGTTCATCCGGCTCGTGAGCGGGCTGCTCACGCTGGACGAGGGCCGGGTCGAGGTCTTCGGACACGACCTCGTTCGCGAGGAGATGGCGGTCAAGAGGCTGATCAATCGGGTCAGCGTCGACGCCGCCTTCTTCAAGAAGCTTTCGCCGGCGGAGAACCTGTCGTTCGCGGCCCGGCTTTACGGCCTCAATCCCGCGGTCGCACGCCGTGAAGCGGTCCAGATCCTGGCCCGGCTCGGCATAGGCGAGAAGCGGATGAACAGGCCGCTCGAGCAGATGAGCCGCGGCATGCAGCAGAAGGTCGCGATTGCCAGGGCACTCCTGACGAGCCCGGCGCTGCTGCTGCTGGACGAGCCGACGACGGGGCTCGATCCCCGTTCGAAGCTCGACGTTCAGGCCTTCATCGAGGAGCTCCAGGCCGACCACGACGCCACGATCGTGCTCACGACGCACGACCTGGCCGAGGCCGATCGGCTCTGCGGGCGAATCGGAATCCTGGCCGGCGGCCGGCTGACGGCGGAAGGAACGCCCGAACGGCTGAAGACCGACATCGCCATCGAGACCGGCGCCGAGCCGACGCTCGAGAGCGTGTTCATGAAGTACACCGGCCGCTCCCTCGACGACGACGTCGAGGAGGGCGAAGCCGACCCGGCCGAATAGGCCAGAGCGACACAGATGACGAATACCTCGCGGCGCTACGCAGCGGCGCACCACCGTTCCAACTTGCACATCACTTCCGAAAGGGAAACTCCCGTGTTCATCCACTACGACGTGGCTCGCGCCATACACAACGAACGTCAACGCGAGATCGAGCAAAGGCTCCAGCTCCGGATCGGCAATCCGGCGCCGCCGCCTCGAAGCTCCATCCGCAGACGAGTCGGCCACGGCTTGATCCAGATCGGGTCGAGGCTCGCGGCCGATTCGACCCTCCAACTGGCCGCCCGTCGCTGAGCGCCGAGACCCCGATCGCGAGATGGGCGGTTCCGGGCCGGCGCCGGGCGGCGCCCCCAACTACGAGGCCCGCGCAGGCGGCTCGTACGGAGACACAACCGTGATCGCACTCAACCGCGAAGCGCGTGCCAGTTACGCCTTCGTAGAACGCAACTTCAACCTCACCAAGCGTTACCTGGGCTGGGAAGTCGCCTTCCTGGTCTACGCCGTCGCGGGCGCGCTGTCCGTCTCTCTGATCGGGCAGTCGGTCGGCAGCGCCCGGCTCCTGATGCTTCTCGTGGTCGGCGCCGTATTCTGGAACTACCTGTCGGTGGTCTTCCAGTCGATCGGCGACACGATCACCTGGGAGCGCTGGGAGGGCACGCTCGAATACACGATGATGGCGCCCGTGCGGCGCTCGGTCCAGCTGCTGGGATCGGCCCTTTACGCGGTCGTCTACGGCCTGATCCATACCACGATCCTGCTGATCGTCCTGGCGCTCTTCTTCTCGCTCGACCTGGGCCGCGCGAACGTCGCCGCCGCGGCCCTGTTCATGGTCGTGGGATCGGCCAGCTTCATCGGCATCGGCATGCTCGCCGCGATCCTGCCGATGATGTCGGTCGAGCGCGGGTCGCAGATGGTCTTCGTCCTGCAGTCGTGCCTGCTGCTGGTCAGCGGGGTCTACTACCCGACCACGATCCTGCCCGGCTGGATGCAGCTGATATCGCGCGTCTCCCCGGCGACGTACGTCCTGGACGCGGTTCGGCGCGCCTTGATCGACGGCGCGTCAGTTGCGCAGCTGCTGCCCGACCTGTGGCCGCTCCTGGTCATGGCCTTCGTCTTCATACCGCTCGGGTTGTGGGGCTTCGGCCGTGCCGAGCGCTACGCCAAGCGGACCGGCAAGCTCAAGAGGGTTGGCTGAGATGACTCCCGCTTCAATTGGGAGCGACGACTCCGGGCTCGCCCGCGCGCCGCTCCCCCACTCCCTGGCGGCCTGGGGCTGGGACGAACGGTGGGCGGCCGAGCTGGCACGCTCAGACGCCGGCGACCTTTGGCCGGCCCGGGTGACGGCGCAACACCGCGGCCTGTGGCTCATCGCCGGCGATACCGGCGAGATGGCGGCGTCGCTGACCGGGCGTTTCCGTCACGAAGCGCCGGACGGCGACGTTCCCGCCGTCGGCGACTGGGTCCTGTGTGTCAACTCGCCGCACGACGGAGTGGCCAGGATCGACGCGGTCCTGCCGCGCCGATCCGCGTTTCGGCGGCGCGCCGCCGGTCCGCGGCCCGGCGCCCAGGTCGTGGCCGCCAACGTGGACACCGTATTCATCGCCACGTCCCTCAACGGCGACCTCAACCCGCGACGCCTCGAGCGGTACGTCGCGATGGGCCGCGAGTCGGGCGCGGAGCCGGTGGTGCTGCTCACCAAGGCGGACCTCGTCCGGGAGCCGGAGGCCGCCGTCGCACGCCTGGAAGTGGAGCTTCGGGTCGCGGTCGTGGCGCTCAGCTCGCGGACAGGGACCGGTCTGCAGGCGGTCACCCGCTGGTTCGAGCCCGGCCGGACGCTGGCCCTGGTCGGCTCGTCGGGTGTCGGCAAGTCGACCCTGCTGAACCGGCTGGCCGGCGAGGAACTGATGGTAACGCGGGAGGTTCGCGAGGACGACGGCCGAGGCCGCCACACCACGACCCATCGCGAGATCTTCCGCCTGGCGGGCGGGGCGCTCGTGCTCGACACTCCGGGCATGCGCGAGCTCGGGCTGTGGAGTGCTGAAGATGGCGTCGACGAAACCTTCGCCGAGATCCTCGAGCTTGCCGGCGGCTGCCGGTTCGCCGACTGCTCCCACAAGTTCGAGCCGGGATGTGCCGTGCGGGCCGCGGTCGCCGAAGGGCGGCTCGATGCCGGTCGACTCAAGAGCTACAAGCGTCTCGCTCACGAGCTGGCCGACCAGCCGGCAACTCCCCAGCGCCGCGAGCGGGCTCGCCGGTTCCAGAAGGCGGTCCGCAACGCCGCGGCCGACAGCATGGCCCGCAAGATCTATCGCGGCTGGGAATAGGGGAGGCTCGTCGATCCAGTGTGCCGAGCCCTCTTGCTGCGAGGGCGGACGCCGGGCAGAGTTGACAGCTGAAGAGGTTCGGGTAAGCCTCCACCCGTCACTCGCCCGTTGACGCCGGCGTCGTAGTCGCGTTCAGTGGCAGAGCATCCGGGGGGTCGTGATGGAGCGGGCAGCGGAACACACCAGCAATCGGTCGACGTCGTCGAGGGTGCGCGCGCTGCTCCTTCTGGTGCTCGTGGTGCTGCTCTCGGGGTGTACCGCCTCCTCGACAACCGCTCCGCCGGTGTCGCCAGATGCCACCGCGTCTCTGAGTGCCGCCCCGTCGCCGACCCCCTCACCCGCCGTCGCCACCCCGAGCCCGGCCGCGGCGTCGAGCGCCGCTCATGGATCGTGGATCGGGCTCGACTGGCAGGCGCCCGTGGAGCTGGCGCCATACGAAAGCGTCTTCGATGTCGTTGCCTGGGGTGGCGGCTACGTCGCCGTCGGCCAGCTCCAGAGCACACCACAGAGCCGCGGCCAGGCGGCGGCCTGGTTCTCATCCGACTGGCACAGCTGGACCCGCACGTTGCTCGACGTGCCGGCGGCCGGCGACTCCTCGATACAGCGCGTGCTCCCGGTTGGATCGAGTCTCGTGGCAATCGGCACTTCGGGCGTGCTCCACTGCGTCCCGCCGGAAGGTGAAGGGATGGTTTGCGATCCGCTGCCGACGGCCATCTGGACATCTGCCGACGGGCATAGCTGGAAACGCGCGCCGACACCGGCGGTGCTCGCCGGCGCGACCGTCGCCGATGTCGCCGCCGGACCGAGCGGCCTCCTCCTCGTCGGCGACACAGGCTGGACCAAGCCGGGAATCTGGACGTCGGCCGACGGTATCGCATGGACCCGCGAGAGCCTTCCGAAAAACATCTTCGCGAGCCCCCACTTCGACGCGGTCGCCGCAGCCTTCGGAGGCTGGGTGGTCACCGGATACACGGGTGGGTCTGAGCCACGTTGCTGCGTCTACTCCGGCAGCGACGGCGGCACACCGGCCGCCTGGTTCTCGTCGGACGGCAAGGCCTGGCAGGCAGCGAATGTCGAGGGTGCGGCCGCGGCGACCGGCGACGAGATCGGTAGTGTCTTCGTGGGCGCCACCGGACTCGTGGCCTGGGGCGGTGCCTCCAAGAGCTCGACGGGCTGGATCTCGGCTGACGGGCAGGTCTGGACCGCCCGGCCCGCGACGGCCGGCAACCCCGTGATTCCCAGGGCCTCCGACGGCCGGCGGATCGTCGGCTACTCCTACGCCGGTGGCAACGGTGAGACGTTCTGGGTGACGACCGACGGCGTATCCTGGCAGCCGCTCGCGGCGAGCGGGGCGACCGACATGATGCCGGGGCTGCCCGGTATCGGGGGCTCCTGGGCTACGTCGGAGTTCCTCTTTCCGAATGCGCTGGGCCTGGTCGGCCAGAACGGCACCACGAGCTTCCCGCTGTGGCTGGCCGAGGCCGTAACCGCTCCGTAGCCGGCGGAAACGCCACCTTCGTCAGCGGGCCGGGCACTGGGCGAGAGCCGGCGGCAACCGGGACCGACGCGCGCCGAGATGGACCGACGGCTTGGCCTCGCGGCCGAACCGGCCCGTTAAGCCGTCGACGAAAGGCTGCCCGGGTGATGACCGCCCTCGCAGCCGTGCCGACGAAGTGCTGGCGCGGGAGCCCTCATTTGCGTCATGCTCTACCGGAAAAGGGGCCGCCGACGGCTCCCGCAACCGCTTCCTCCTGGGAGACATCGATGGCCGGTTTCGCGCTCTCGAGTCCGAGCTTCGCCGACGGCGGGGCGATCCCCGTGCGGCATTCCTCCGACGGCGCGGACGTCTCCCCGGCCCTGACCTGGGAAGGCGCGCCCCGCGGAACCGTCTCGTTCGCGCTGATCGTCGACGACCCGGACGCACGCGGGTTCATCCACTGGGTCATCTTCGACATCCCGGGCGGGCCCGGCGGGTCGCTGCCGGAGGGCGTCAAGCCGACCGCCATCGCCCCGCAGGGCCGAAACGACTTCGGCCGGGCCGGCTACGGCGGGCCTTGCCCGCCCTCCGGGACTCATCACTACCGGTTCACCTTGTGGGCGCTCTCCTCGCGCCTGGGGCTCAGTGGAACGCCCTCAGCGGCGCAGGTTCGAACGGCGCTGACGGTCAAGATCCTGGCCCAGACATATCTGACCGGAACCTACACGCGCGAGAAGTAGCTCGATCCCGGCCCCGCCGTCGCCGCGACGCTGCGCAGGCCGGCCGCCACCGGCGCTCAGGCCGGCTCCGGCGATTCACTCCGTGCCTACGCTCCGGCGGCCGCTTCCTCGGCTTCCAGGCGAGCCTTGAGAGACGCGAAGGCCTGGTCGGCGGCGCTCTGGACGGGTCCCTGCACCATGGAATCGAAGCTACCGAGCATTCCACCCAGGGCGGCGTCGGCGCTCCAGGCCGCGCGGGTGAGCTTCGGCCCGAGCTCGACCAGCTCGATCGAGCCGGTGCCGGTAATGGGCCCGCCCATGATCGCGCCTTCGATCGCGGCCGCGATTCGAGACGGTTCGTCGACCTCCGTCAACTCCAGGCCGAGAACGACGTTCACGGGCATCATCGAGGACGGCGCCGAGACGGTCACCTTGTAGTGCCGGTCGTCGATCTTCTCGACCTGGGCCGCGGCCGACGAATTCGAGGCGGCCGCCCGGTTCGGGTTGCTGATGGTTTCCCACACGCGCCGCCGGCTGGCCGCGATCTCGGTTTCTCCGGACAGATGCATCGTTCCTCCTGGCCTGTTCTGGCGAGCCTCGCGGTCGCAAGCGCGGCCGCGCCATCGTAGCGGGTCGAGGGCGCGGCGGGGCAGGCCGAGCGATCCCGCGCGCGTGGGCTCGATGGCATGGCCGTGAGATTGAGCCAACCCCGACGCGAGCGGGCCGCAGCGACCGGGCGCCGGGCGTCCGACTTGGAGGGCCGCGGGCCGCGCCTCGACCCGTCTTACTTCCGCCTTACACAACCGCGACGGGCGGCCCATCGACCGACGTATGCTCGGCGCATGAAGACCATCCTCGTCGTCGACGACGAGCGCAACATCGTCGAGCTGGTCCGGCTGTACCTCGAGAAGGAGGGCTTCGCCGTCGTGGCCGCCGGCGACGGCGAGCAGGCCCTGGCGCAGTACGAACGCACGGGCCCGGACCTGGTGGTGCTGGACGTGATGCTGCCGAAGATGGACGGCTTCGAGGTCTGCCGCGAGCTGCGCCGCCGTGGCGACGTGCCGATCCTGATGCTGACCGCGCGATCCGAAGACATCGACGCCATCGTCGGACTTGAGCTCGGCGCCGACGACTATGTCACCAAGCCTTTCAACCCGCGGGCGCTTGTCGCCCGGGTCAAGGCGATCCTGCGCCGTACCGACGCCACCGCGAAGGGCGGGCGGCCGATCCAGGTCGGCGACCTGCGCATCGATCCGCGCCGGCGGGAGGCCTCGGTCGGCGACCGCCGGCTCGACCTGCGAGCCCGCGAGTTCGACCTGCTTGCCGCGCTGGCCCGCGACCCGGGCGTGGTGTTGAGCCGCGACGCGCTGCTCGAGGACGTGTGGGGCACGGACTTTCCCGGCGAGACGCGTACTGTCGACGTTCACGTGGCCGAGGTCCGCAAGAAGCTCGGGGACGACGGACCTCAGGTGGAGACGATCCGCGGCATCGGCTACCGGCTCGTGCCGCCGCCGAGAGGCGCGGCCGCCGCCTCCCCTCCCCCGCCCGCCGACTAGGCGGCGACGATGATCCCGCGCAGCCTGACGAAGCGAATCTTCCTGGCGTTCGCCGCCCTCGGCTTCGCCCTGCTGGTCACCGTCGGCACGTCTTTGTTCGTCGTTCTTCGAGACGCGCACCGGGATGAGATCACGCAGTCCCTGGGCAGCCAGGTCGTCGCGTTCGAGGCATCCCTCCTGCGCAATCCCGTGGCCGACCTGGCCCGGCTGGAGCAGAGGGTCCAGGACTCGACCACAACCATCGTCGCCGACGGTGGATTCGTCCTGGCTCAAGGGCCGAACGGCGGCCTGCGAGTCGTCGCCGGGACGCCGTCCTCGCTGGACTGGCCCAAGTCGGTGGCGACCGGTGTGAAGAACCCGTCGGGGACATATTCCCTGTCGGACGGCAGCAAGTACGTCTACATACTCCCGAACGCCGGCGGAACCGCCGGCGTCAAGCTGCTCTTCGCGCTGCCGGACACGTCGACCAGGCAGGCGCTGGGCGACCTCCTCCGAACGCTGCTGATCGTCGTCATCATCCTGCTGCTGGTCGGCCTGCCGATCGCCTGGCTGCTGGCGCGATCGGTGACCGGACCGATGCGCCGACTCGCCCAGGCGGCGCGCGACCTGCCGGCTACCTCGGGCGAGATCGAGGCTCTGCCGCTGGAAGGGCCGAACGAGGTCGCCGCCCTGACCGAGCGGTTCAACGCCATGGCTCACGAGCTGGCCTCAACCCGGAACGAAGAGACGGCCATGCTGGCCAGCCTGCGCCACGACCTGCGCACGCCGCTGACCAGCATCGGCGGCTTCGCAGAGGCCATCGCCGATGGAACCGTCAGAGGTGACCGGGCCGCCTCGGCGGCTCGAACCATCGTCGAGGAAGCGCAACGGCTGGAGCGGCTTGTCGGGGAGCTGGGCGTCGTCGAACGGCTGCGGGAAGGCCCCGCCGCTCTCCGCCCGGAGATCCTGGACGCGGGGGCGCTCATTGCCGGGGCCGCGGACCGGTTCGAGAGCCGGTCGGCAGCGCAGGGCATCTCCGTGGACGTGGCCGAGGCTGCTCCCGGCGACGCGGAGCTGAGGTTCACCGCCGACCGGCTGGCGGTCGAGCGGATCCTTCAGAACCTCATCGAGAACGCGCTCTCGGTTCTGCCGCGGGGCGGCCACGTATGGCTGCGGGCTGGGTCTCTGGCGCTACCCGGCCGACCGCCGGGCATCTCTCTCAGCGTCACCGACGACGGGCCGGGCTTCCCGCCCGGCACCACCGAGAAGGTCTTCGATCGCTTCTTCCGGGCCGATCCGTCCCGCAGTGGCAGCGGTTCCGGGCTGGGGCTGGCCATCGTCCGCGAGCTGGCCCGGGCCCACGGTGGCGAGGCCTGGGCCGAGAACATCGCCCCGCACGGCGCCCGCGTCACCGTCCTGATGCCGCTGGTGCCGCTGGTGGCGGCCGCGCCGGAGGCGCAGTAGCGTCGGTCACCGCGAGCGCAGGCGGCCGCCCGCGCGCTCGGCGCCCGAGCGCGGTTCTCATTCCGCCGCAACACCTCGGCCGCGCCATCGCCGGCCGCCGCGCCACGTATCCGGCCGCCGCGCCGTTATCCTTCAACTCGTGAGCGACCCCACCTCCCCCGCCGGGCCGCCGGCGGAGATAACCCACCTCGTTCGTGAACGGACCGAGGCTCGCGCGCGCCGCGACTGGCGTCGCGCCGACGCCCTGAAGGCGCAGATAGAAGCGGCCGGCTGGCGAGTGACCGATCACGGCAGCAGGACGAGCGTCGGTCCGGCCGCGCCGCCCAGCATGGAGATCGGCGGAGAGGTCCGGTACGGCTCCGCCTCGACGGTGCCGTCCCTGCTCGACGAGCCGGCCACGGCAGCCTGGACGGTGGCGGTCATCGCGTCCGAGGAACCCGAGCGCCTGTCGCGCTTCCTCGGCGCCCTGCGCTCCAACGTTCCTGCCGGCATCCAGGTCGTGGTCGTCGCCAACGATCCGAGCGCGGCACAGGCCGCGGCCCTCGAGGGCGACACTCCCGACCGGACCCCGACCGGCGGCAGACCCATCGAAGTGCTCCGGACCTCGTCCCGCCTGGGCTATGCGGCCGCTCTGAACGTCGGCCTGCGACGATCCACCGGCGAGTTCGTGCTGCTGGCCGACGCCACGGCCCGGCCAACCGGCGACGCCCTGGGTCCTCTTGCGGCCGCGCTCGAGGATCCCGAGGCGGCCGCGGCGGGTGGTTTCGGGCTGGTCGCGGCCGAGCCGGGTCCGCTGCGGCCCAATGCTCTCGTGCGGCTGGCCGCGGACGACGCCGCCACGGCCGCCGGAGCCACGGACGCCACGGCGCTGGAGGGGGCATGGCTGGCCTTCCGTCGCTCAGACTACCTGGCTCTCGGGCCGCTGGACGAGCGTTTCGTGACCCCGGCCTGGCTGGATGTGTGGTGGACGTTACGGCTTCGGGCCGGCCAAGAACCCGAGGGCGAGGAGTACGTGGAACCGGAGGGCGCGGAGTACGTGGAACCCGGTGACGCGGCCGACGCGGCCGCGCCGGCCGGTGGTGACCCCGCCGCTACCGGGGCCGCCGCTACCGGGGCCGCCGCTACCGAGGCCGCCGCTACCGAGGCCGCCGCTACCGAGGCCGCACAGCCAGGCGCCGCCACTCCCGGGGTCTCCCTTCCCGCGCCGCGACGGGCCGTCCGGCTGGAACTGCCGCTCGAACGCGAAGCTGCGCCCTGGCCGCCGGATCGGTCGCGCCTCAACCGCCGCAACATGTACCGCGTGCTCGACCGTTTCGGCCCTCGCGACGATCTGGCCTGATGGTCGTCAGCGAACGACGCCCAGCCTGACGGCGGCGCCGGAGCCGGGCACCGCGGCGATCACGTGCGCCGCCGGTACGACCCCCAATGCGAACTGCTGCTGGTAGTCCGGCGACGCCTGCCAGTGGGCGGTGCCGTAGGCGACCACGGCCGCGACGACGACCGCGAGCGCGGCCAGGCCGCCGACGCGGATCGCCGCGGTCTGCAGCGGCGACCGGCTACCTCGCGGCGCCTGCCACATCGAGCCCAGCGTCTGGACCTGGCCCGGCGGCAGAACCAGCCCGAGCCACAGCCCCGCCACGAGTCCGCCGACGTGGGCGAAGTTGTCTATGTCGAACAGCCCGGAGAAGCCGATCACGAGGTTGATGACGATCAGGACGCCGATCTGCGAGGCGATGGACCTCGATTGGGCGTCGAGGACGGCGTGGTGGAAGCGGGTGCCGACCAGGATGACGCCGAACAACCCGAATATGGCCCCCGATGCGCCGACGCTCCAGCCGTCCGGACCGAACGCGTAGCTGGTCGCGCTGGCCGCGATCCCGCAGGCGCAGTACATGGCGAACATCACCCACGAGCCGTACATCTTCTCCACGAGCTGGCCGGCAAACCAGAGGGCGTACATGTTGAAGATGATGTGCAGGATGTCGGTTGGATCGTGGACCAGTGTCACGGACAGGAGCCGGTAGTAGTCGCCGTGGGCCACGAGCAGGGGCTGGAGAGCCAGCTGCCACTCCAGCGACGAGAGATCGAGCAAGCCATTCTTCGAGTAGGCGCTAGACATCGCCGAGAGCGAGGTCACCACGGTGATGGCGATGATCAGATACGTCATGAAGGGCGGCAGCGTGTCCCCGCGGCTGCGAGCGAAGTACCTGCTCGCCGCGCTCGTGTTGCCGATCTCCTTGTTCAGCCAGCCGAGCCGCGAAGCGATCTCGGGACGGTCCTCTCGCGGAGCCCGCTTCTCGCACTCGCGGTAGGCGTCGAGCGCGCCGCGCAGATCGGCACCTCGAACGCGGGCGGCGGCAACCTGGCGCCAGGCCCGGTACGACACAGGTGTCTCGCCGATGCTGATGGACCGCTCCCACGAAACGAGAGCGTCGGCCTCGCGATCAAGGCGGTACAGCGCGTTGCCCTGGCCGTAGAAGCCGGCGGCCGAAACATCCCGGTCGGCCGTGCCGATCACCCGCGAGTAGAGACCCAGGGCGTGCTCCGGATCGCCCTGCTCCATCAGGTCGTCCGCTCGCAAGAGGACCGCGATCGCGGTGCGGCGATCGAGCGGCCCCCGCGCGGCCGGGTCGAACCCCGGCGGAAAGCTGGGAGTCCCGTCGAATTGCAGCCCGGTAGTGGCGCGATCCATAGACCGGCACTCTACAGGATGCGGGGCCCTCCCGGTCCGGCCGCCGGCAGTCCCGCCCGCGCCTAAGCTCCGCTACTCTCCCGCGGGTTCCCAGCCGGCGGTGTTGACCGCCTCACCGAAGGCCGCTCCCAGGTCGACGCCGGCGTCGAGGGCACCGGCGAAGATGCCCACGAGACGGCCGAACGAGCCGTCGTCCGCGCTGGGCGCCTCGAGAACGGTCGCATCGGCCGGAACCGCCGGCGGAGCCGCCCCTGCCGGCACGAGCACGATCAGCTGAGCGGCGGCAAAGGCCGCGCCCTCGACTCCGGCCGCCGTCGTCGACTCGCCGAGCGGGTCCGCGACGACCACTACTCTTGCCATGGGCAGGAAACGCAGTGCCAGCTCCACGTCGGCGGCCTCGAGAGACGGCCTGGCCTCCGGATCCTCCGGGAGGATCCTGGCCTCGGCGGGGGCCGCCTCCGCCTCGGCGGCTTCGTCATCGGCGGGAGCCGGGGCCGCCAGAACAGGAGTCGGGCGGAACGGATCACGCAACAGCGCGGCGTGGCCGATGCCGAGCCTGCCCAGCGCGACCACCACGGCGTCCCCCGCCCCGTCGTTGCCCACCTTGCCTACCAGCTCGACCTCGGCCCCACGACGCCTGGCCGCGGCGGCAACCTCGACGGCCAGCCCACCGGCGCACTGCTCGCCGTCGGGCGAGTCGGCATAGGCCGGCAGTCCGATCACCACGATCATTCGAACACCTCTTCGGATGCGTCGACCCCCTCGGCCTCACCGGGCCCGCCGCGGCCGCTCGAAATCTCTTCGGCGATCACCTCCAGCTCGCCGAACCCCGCCGACTCGAGCTCGGCGCCCACGGCATCGGCGTCCCCGACCGCGACGATCGCCAGCCGATCCGGATGGATGCGATCCTGAGCCGCCTTCTGGACCGCCTCGATCGTGACCGCCTCGACCTCGTCCCGGTAGCGGGCCAGCTCATCGTCCGGGAGCTCGTGGACGAAGATCCCGCCGAGAGCGCCGACGACCGCCCCGGGTGTCTCGAACCGCAGCGGAAAGACCCCGACGAGGTAGTCCCGGGCGGCGTCCAGCTCCGCGGCGGTGACCCGCGTGTCGCGAATGCGGCGCAGTTCGGCCAGCGACTCGGAGATGGCGGGCACCGTGGCGGCTGTCTGCACCGCGGTCCGAACCGCGAAGGGCCCCGGCCCGCGGCGCATGTCGAAGCCCGCTCCGATGCCGTACGTGTAGCCCTTCTCCTCGCGCAGGTTCATCTGCAGGCGCGAGTTGAAGAGACCGCCCAGGATGGCGGCCATGACCTGCACGGCGTGGAAATCGGGGGTTCGTCGGGACAGGCCGACGTGTCCGATGCGCAACTCCGTCTGAACCGAGCCGGGCCGGTGGTAGAAGCGGACGATCGGATGATCCACGGCCGATTCGGCGCGAGGCTCCGGCGCGGGAGCGGCAGATTCGGTTCCCTCCGCCGTCCCCATGGCGCCGAGAACGGCCTCGGCCATTCGAGCAATCTGCAGCCCGGCCAGGTCGCCGCCCACCACGAGGGCGGCTTGACGCGGCCGGAGGATCGTCCTGTGGACCTCGCGCAGCACCTCCGGGAGAAGCCTTGGGACGGTCTCCTCGTCCCCGCCGGCGGGCCGGGCGTAGGGCGAGTCGGCGCTGTAGATCGTCGAGGTGAAGGCCTGATCGACGCGGCGGCGAGGATCGGCCCTGACCTGCAACAGGTCGTTGAGCCGCTCGTCGCGCAGTCGGGCCACGTCCGGATCCGGGAAGGTCGGCCTCTGGGCCAGTTCGGCCAGAAGCTCGAGGGCCGCGCCCAGGCGGCTCGCGACGACGTCGACGGAGATGCTGAAGGCGTCCCAGCTGGCATCTACATGGAGCGTGGCGCCCAGCCTCTCACCGGCTTCGATCAGCTCCACCCCCGGATACCGCTCCGTGCCTTCCGTCATGGCCCGCGCGGCCAGGACCGTGGCTCCGGCTACCTCAGCCGGCTCCTCGGCCGCACCCCGGCGGACGATCAGGTTGGCCGAGATGAGCGGCCGGCCGGGCACGTCCACGGCCAGAATTTGCAGACCCGAGGGCAGGATCGTTCGCTCGAAACGGGGGAACTCGTACTTCCGCGGCTGTCCGGGTGACGGCCGTGACGAGAGGATCTCTTCGAGCGTCATGCCGCGGACTCCTCGTCGCTGCCCTCGCCCGTGGCCTGCGCGGCGGGCATGTATGTCAGCACGGCCCGGTTGTCCGGCCGGAGAACCTCGGCCGCCACGGCCTGTATCTCGGCGGCCCCCACGGCCAGGTAACGCGCCAGTTGGTGGTTGATCATTCCGGGGTCGTCCAGCAACGTCGCATACATGGAGAGCCGGTCGGCTCGCTCGTCCACCCGCTGGAGCGCCTCGAGCTCGTACGTCTCGATCAAGGCTCGAGCCCTGGCCAGCTCGTCATCGGTGACCGGCTCGCGGCCCAGGCGTTCGAGTTCTTCCTCGAACGCGGATTCGACGACGGCCGGGTCGACGCCCGGGCGAACCGTCGCCTGCCCGGCCACGATCGAAGCCCCGCTGGCGAGGCCCAGGGAGAAGAATGAGACGTCCTGGGCAATTCGCTCCTCGCGCACCAGGCGCCTGTACAAGCGGCTGCCCTTGCCCCCGGCGAGTATCTGCGAGGCCACCTCCAGCGCGTCGAAGCGAGGATCGCCCATCGCCGGCGCCCTGAAACCGAAGAAGTGGCGCGGCAATGGGACGCGGTCCTCCACGACCTCCCTCACCTCGGCGCCCAGGACGGGCGGCAGGCTCATGTCGCCCAGCGAGGGAATCGCCCGGTTGGCCGGTATCGAGCCGAAGTACCGCTCGACCCAGGCGCGAGCCTGCGACGGCTCGAGGTCGCCGACGATCGACAGGACCGCGTTGTTCGGGGCGTAGTAGGTCCGGAAGAAGGCGGCGACGTCCTCGAGCGAGGCCGCGTCCAGATCCTCCATCGAACCGATCGTCGGGTGATGGTAAGGATGATCCGGCGGGAAGACGTGCTCCTGTAGCTTGTGGAACCACGACCCGTAGGGCCGGTTGTCGTAGGAGGAACGCTTCTCGTTCTTGACGACGTCTCGCTGGTTGTCCAGGTTCTCCTGGTTGAGCGCGCTCAGGAGCGTACCCATCCGGTCCGCCTCGAGCCAGAGCGCCAGTTCGAGCTGGTGGCTCGGCACCGTCTCGAAGTAGTTGGTGCGGTCGAGGAAGGTCGTCCCGTTCAGGGTCCCGCCGGCGGCCTGGACCAGGGCCATGTGCTCAGTCTTGGCGATGTGGGCCGAGCCCTGGAACATGACGTGCTCGAAGAGGTGGGCGAACCCGGTCTTGCCGGCGACCTCGTGCTTGGAGCCGACGTCGTACCAGATGTTGACTGCCACCACGGGCGCCAGGTGGTCTTCGGAGATGATCAGGCGCAGCCCGTTGGCCAGACGCTCGTCCGTGAACGTGACGCTCGGGGCGGTCATGCGGTCCAGTTCCTCCAGAGACGCGGCGCGGAGCCGCGGCGGTCACCGCGGTCCCCGCATTGTACGGGCCCCGCTTCGTGGCGGGCTTGGGTTCGCTTCCGGAGGCCTCACGATCCACGTCCGCGCTCGCGCCCCTTGACACGCGACGCGGCTGTGTTAGTGTTTCATCTAACAGCAGTTAGAGGACGACATATCTGTGGCAGGCTCGCAGACCCCGACTCGCCGCCCGGCTCGTTCCGGTGGACTCGTTCGGCCCGGCCTCACGGCGGCGCAGCTGCCGAGCGTCGAGTTCGACGCTCGGACCGCGTACGACTTCCTGACCAGCATGTGCGACGAATGCACCGAGTCCGCGGAGCTTCTGCCCGAGGATCGCAGCTGGCTGGAGGATTCGAGCGCAGCCGTCGCCGCGGAACTGGGATCCATGGCTCTCGCGCGGACGTGCTCCGGTTTCCTGTCGGAGATCGGGCGCGCGCTGGTCACGCATCCCGGCATTCGAACGGCCCGCGAGACGGTCGAACTCGTGGAGGCGATGCCGGATCGCGAACTGCTCGAGGTGATGATGGGCGAACTCCTCGACGACCCCGATCTGGGCGCGGTGACGCGCCGTGCTTTCGAGGGCGACGACGGGGCTTATCGGGAGTTGCAGGCGACCCTCGAGGCCCACAAGGGCCAGCCGGTCCTGACGATTCCTCTCGCCCTGCTGGCACCGGCGGCCAGGGCGGTCGTCAAGGCCTGGCTGCCCCGCTACGAGCAGGTCGAAGCCAGGATCGGGCGGATGCTCGAGCGAGACGTCGCCTCGCACGGGGCGGAGGATCCGGCGCGCGATCCGATCGGATTCGTCGAGCGGATTACCAACGGCATCCGGCTCGTACCGGAGCAGCGGATCCGCCGCATCGTTCTAGTGCCGGGCTACTTCGAGCGCCCCTTCAACTCGCTGAGCAAGGTCGGCGACGCCCAGGTGATCCTGTACCCCATCTCGGACGCCGCCCTCGGAGCGGCCGATCGGCTCACGCCGCCGGCATCGACGGTGCGCCTCTACAGGGCGCTCGGCGACGAGACGCGCCTCCAGATCCTGCGCCTCCTGGCCGCTCGGGAGAGGTACCTGACCGAGATCGCCAACGAACTGGAACTCAGCAAGCCCACGGTCAAGCACCACCTCGCCCAGCTTCGAAGCGCCGGCCTGGTGACGGTCACCGAGCAGGGCAACTTCACGTACTACGCCCTGCGACGCGACCGGGCCGAGGGAGCGGGCGTGGAACTGCGCGCCTACCTGGCGCACTAGCCCCGAGTGAACTACATGACTCTTCCGACGTCCAGAAGTTAGATAGATTGCTAACTAGCGGGATGGTTGAAACTAACAGCGGAGACAGGGACAATGTGGCCTGACGATCCAGAAGGGCGTCTGTTCATCAACAACGGTCGAGCGGTCGAGCTTCGAGCCGAAGCGGCGGCCAACCGGGCCGGCCGTCGAGTGCCGGACCCGAGCCGTTTCAAGGGCCTCCACGTGCGCATCGGCAGCGTACTGATCCTCGTCGGCCGAACCTTCGGGGATGAAGCGCCGTCGGCCCGGCCGATCGACTTCTGACCGGCCACAATAGCTACCGGGCTCTTCCGCCGTCCAAGGGAGGCGGCTGGAATCCCGGCCGTTCAGGCACACAAGGGAAGTCCGAGCCGACATGCGCAGACGATCAGGCGGGCTGACGCCGAGCGACACAGTCAGGCCGCGCCTCGGCGCGTCCGAACCTGCGGCCGGGGGTGCCGGGTGACCGGCGCGGCGGCGCGCTACATCCGGAGCTTCACGGGCTTCGGCAGGGACGCGCGCCTGTTCCTGCTGACGACGGTCGTCTTCGGCGCCGCCCTAAGCCTGTACTGGATCGACTTCAACCTCTACCTCGAGTCGATCGGGCAGGGCGCCACGATCGGATTGATGCTCTCCACGTCGATGCTGGCGGGCGTGCTGGTGGCCCTGCCGGCGAGCGCGCTCTCGGACCGATTCGGGCGGCGCACGGTCATGGCCGCCGGAATGATCCTCGTGGCGGTGGCGCTCCTGGCGTTCTTGCCCGGTCAGCTGGCACTGCTCTTTCTCGGCGCCGCGGCCCTGGGCGCAGGCTCCGCGGTCGTCTCGGTTGTCCAGATCCCTTACATCGCCGAGCACACGCTGCCGGAACAGCGCAACGAGTACTTCTCGGTCTGGTCCGCGCTGGGTTTCATCACCTCACTTGTCTCAGCCGTAGTCGGCGCGGAGATCGCCACCGCCATCGCGGCGCAGTTCGGACTTGAGTCCGCCCAGGCCCCCTATCAGATCCTGCTCACCGGCGTGGCGGTCCTGGGCATCGTCTCACTCGGCACGGTCTTGCTGCTGACGAACGACCGTCCCGACCGGGACCGCGAGCGACCGGAAACGGGCGGTCGGTTCGGGATGGTGATATTCGACCGCCGGCTCTTCTTCCGGCTGCTGTTCCCGGGCTTTCTCACTTCCCTGGGCGCCGGCCAGCTCATCCCGTTCCTGAACGTGTTCATCCAGAGGAAGTTCGGGCTCGGCCTCGACGCGGTGAACGCCGTCTTCGCGATCGCCAGCCTCGGCACCGCGGTCGCCATCCTGGCCCAGCCGGCGCTGGCGCGCCGGTTCGGTCGGATCGGATCGATCGTGCTTGTCCAGGCAGCCAGCATCCCGTTTCTCGTGGTGCTCGGCTTCTCACCGGTGTTGTGGACGGTGGTCGTGGCCCTGACCGTGCGCAACTCGTTGATGAACGCCGGCAGCCCGATCTTCGACGCCTTCTCGATGGACCGGGTCTCCCCCGCTGAGCGCGCGACGCTCGCGGCCGGGATGTCGATGCTCTGGTCGCTCGGCTGGACGGTGGCGCCGCTCTACTACAGCGCGCTCCAGGCCACGCTCGGCTTCACCGCCGGCTACGCCGTCGACTTCGTCACGATCATCGTCCTGTACACCATCGCCACGGCGCTGCTGTGGACGTGGTTCCGCGGCACGGATACGGTCGTCGCGGCGGGCCTCGATACGGTGCTGGTCCCCGTCCCGACCGAAGCCCCGGCCCTCGTCGAGCACGCCTGACCGCTAGGACGTTCCGGGGGTCGGAGACAGGATCGGCGTCGGAGGGGCGATCGGCGTCTGGAGCGGGATTGGTGTCGGAAGGCCTCGAGGGCTGCGCGGGGCGGTCGACCCGGACGGCGCCGTCGTCGAGAAGGAGACCTCCACCAGGGGCACCGGGAGCGGCGAGTTCCCCGCCTCCAGCAGCCAGCCCAGGACCACGAGGTCATCCTCCGACACGCTCGTCATCTGGAGCGTCCCGAACCTGTCCTGGCCTGCCATCTCGGTTGTGCCCAGCACGATCCCGTCCAGCGTCAGCGCCAGGTAGTGGCCCGTGCTCGTGTCGGAGTAGTGGGCCATCGTGGCGGCGCCCGCTTCGGTGAAGTCGCACCTCAACAGTGGCCCTGACGCCGAGCTGAAACCGCCGCTCAGTGAGGCGATGTCGGAGCGGGTGAGCAACGGCGCGAGCGACGGGTCGATCGCCGCTCCCGCGGTCGGCAGCGGCTTTGGACCCGGCGAACCGCCGGTGCCGTAGACGCCGGGCGGCAGCTCGACGAACTCCAGGCTTCCGGTCCGGCCCAGCCACTTCCGGATTGACGAGGCGTCCCAGACGAACGACAAGGCGTCGTCCACCCGGAAGTCGGACTCGAAGCGCACGACGACCCGATCCGGTGCCGCCACGGTCACCGAGAAGCCCTGGGCCTGAGTGAGGTCCGGCATCGGGGAGCCGGACGCGTCGGGCCAGGATAAGGTCGGGAAGATCGAAGCCAGGCGGTAGGCGAGCATCGTGGCTGTCCGCTCCAGTTCGGCACTCGTGGGCTCGCCGCCACTACGCGGAACCAGCCGGTAGGTGATGATCGACAGCGGGCCGGAAGTGGTCTTGCCGATCGTCAGCGAGCTCGGTCCGGCCGCGGGCGGCGTCGGCCCCCCGGCCGTAAGCGGACCAGGCGTGCTCGTGCTGGACGAGATCTGTCGCAACGGGAACGGCAGCGGGCCGGCGCGGAGGATCGTCACCAGGTCGTCCGCGGATTCGGCCGTACGGACGCCGCTGATCTCGCCCCGGCCGCCGTCGATCTGCGAGTAGATGTACGGGGCGGAAAGGACCTTGCCGTCCAGCACGATGGCGAAGTAGTCGTTGGCGTGCTCCCCCGACCAGGTCGCGAACTCCGCCGCGGCGGCCGGCTTGAAGGCGAAGTCGACCAGGTAGCCGGGGCCGCCGGGGTCAGTGGAGAGGGCATAGCCGCTGGGGTCCAGATCGGACCCGGTGAACTGGGCGGGCAGCGCCCGATCTATGGTCTCGCCATCGGCCGGGACCTGTTTCGTCCCGGGCGAGCCTGCCGTGCCGTATACCGCGGGCGGCAGGAGCACGAACTCGAGATTCCCGGTCTGGCCCAGCAGGCTTTCGAGCGCGGCCGCGTTGACGACTCCGGCAAAGCTCGTGGAAACCCGGTCCGGCGGCTGGGCTGTGGCGCGGAGATTCGAGTCGCCGACCGACCATGCCCTGTCCTCCAGTATCTGGACCGTCGTCTCGAGTTCCGCGGCCGTCGGCTCCACTCCCGCAGGCGTCACCAGCTGGTAGACGATCGTCGTAACGGGCACAAACGCCGTTGGACTCTCGCCCGAGGTGCCCGGATTGCGCGGGCCCTGCGTCGCGAAGGAGGCGGCGACGATGATCGCCACGAGGGCGACCGCCGCGGCCGCGCCATAGCCGGCCGCGGCACGTGGCCGGACACGGGCATTCAGCCGATCCCTCCGCCCGCCCATCGACGGCGCCGGCACTTCCGGTCGCCAGGCCGGCGGCGGCGCTATGAGCGGCTCGATGGCCGCGAGCCGGATCTGGAGCCGGGCCAGGATTTCGCCGTCCGTCGGAGACGGCACGTTGCCGGGGTTCTCGTTCATCGCCAGATCTCCGGTTTCGGCGCAACGCTTCACATGCGCGCGCCACGAGCGAGCGAACACCCGAGGCGGAAAGCCCCAGGATCTCGCCGATGGATTCGTCGTCCAGATCGCGCTGATAGCGCAGGACAAGGACCTCACGCTGCCGGGTCGGCAGCTCGCGGGCGAAGCGGTCGAACCACAGCCAGAACTCCGAGCGGCCCGCGTCGGCGCCGGCCGCCGGCTCGTTCGCCGGTTTCACCAGACCGAGAGGCAGCCATGAGATCAGCCGTTGCCGGCGTCTCCGGTCGATGACCAGGCGGCGGGCGATCAGGAGCAGCCACGGCAGCGCCTGCCCGGCGGGACCGTGGCCGAAGCTCCAGGCCACGTATGCACGCTGGAAGGTTTCGCCGGCCACGTCCTAGGCATCCTGGGCGGACCGAAGCATCAGGAGAGCGTATCGGTAGACGTCCCGATAGCGCTGCCGGTACAGCGCCTCGAAGCTCTCGTCGACTGCCTCGACGACCCGGGCATCGCCGACTCGTTCGAGCACCTGGCCGGCCCCTCCCTCGACTATCTCAGGCGTCACCATACCCGAATAGACGAAGCAGGTTCTCAGGCTGTCCCGGTCGCGCCGATGAGATCGGCGATCACCCCATGGTCACGCGAACGTGACGGCGCCCCTCGGCAGACCCGGCTGCGGCACCCATTCGCCGAGCGGCCTGACCTCGGCCAGGCGCGAGCGCAGGTCAGGGTCCAGTGCCTCCGCCGCCGCCACGGCCGTCTCGATCGCGGTAAGGCACAGGATGCCTTCCGCGGTCGCGGCCAGACGGATCTCGGCGGCATCGCGGACCGGGCCGGACCTGGGCGCCGGCGTGTTCACGACGAGCCGTACGGTGCCGCCCGCGATCAGGTCCAGGATCGGAGTCTGCCCGGGAGCCGGCTTCTCGCCCACCTTCGCCACGACCTGGGCCTCGTGGCCCAGTGACCGAAGCTCGGCGGCCGTTCCGGAGGTAGCCGCGAACCGATAACCGGCCCGGGCGAGCGCGGCGGCGACGCGCGGCAGATCGCCGTGGTCTCGTTCGGCCACGGAGATGAGGGCCAGCGCGCCGTCCGCGCCGGGCCGCGGCGGGATGAGGGCCGCGCCCTGCATCGCTTTCGCCAGTGCCACTCGCGGGTCGGTGTGGATCCCGATGACCTCGCCCGTGGACTGCATGCCCGGGCCGACGGACGGATCCACTCCCCGAAGCTTGGCCGTGGAGAAGGCCGGAGCCTTGACCGCGACGAGCGGCGGCGGGGCCAGGAGCCCGTTCCCCCAGCCCATCTCTCGCAGCGTCTCGCCGAGGGCGATCCGCACGGCCAGCTTGACCATTGGCACGCCGGTGACCTTGGAGATGAAGGGCACGGTGCGGCTCGCCCGCGGGTTGACCTCGATCAGGTAGACGCCGTCGTCGCGGACGATGAACTGGGCGTTCACCAGGCCGTGGACGTCCAGCGCCCGCACGATCCGGTCCATCGCTTCGACGATGAGCTGCTGGTCGGACGCCGAGACGGTCTGCGGCGGAAACATGCCCACCGAATCGCCGGAGTGGACGCCGGCACGCTCGACGTGCTCCAGTAGGCCCGGGATCAACACCGTCTCGCCGTCGGCGACGGCGTCGATGTCGACCTCGACGCCTTCGAGGTAGTGGTCGATCCGGACCGGCCGGTCGGGGTCGACGACGGCCGCGCGTGCCAGCTGGTTCACCAGGTCCGAGGGCGAGTAGCTGAAGTCGATGGCCAGCCCGCCGATCACGAACGAGGGCCGGACGATGACCGGGTAGCCGATCTGGTCGGCCAGGGCCAGGGCCTCCTCGATCGAGCGGGCCATGCCGCCTTCGGGCTGCGGGATGCCCAGCGACTCGACCAGGTTGGCGAAGCGGATACGGTCCTCGGCCTGGTCGATCGTTTCAAGGCTGGCCCCCAGCAGCGGTATCCCGGCCGCAACCAGGGGCGCGGCCAGGTTCAGGGGTGTCTGGCCGCCGAACTGGACGAAGGCCGGAAGGGGCGGCCGGCCGTCGGGCGACTCGGCCTCAACGACCGAGCGGACGCTCTCCGGGTCGAGCGGCTCGAAGTACAGGCGGGAAGAGGCGTCGAAGTCGGTCGAGACGGTCTCGGGGTTCGAGTTGATCATCACCGCCTGCCAGCCCCGCTCGCGCAGCTCGGCGGCGGCCTGGACCGCGCAGTAGTCGAACTCGATCCCCTGCCCGATCCGCACCGGCCCCGAGCCGATCACCAGCGCCGCCGGCCGCTCCACCGGCGGCAGCTCCGGCTCCGACCCGGCCGCCGCGTACGTGGCGTAGAAGTACGGCGTCTCCGCCGCGAACTCCGCCGCGCACGTGTCCACCATCGCGTAGCCCGGGGCAAGGCCCAGCTCCATGCGAGCGAGCCGGATCGACTCCGCCGTGACTCCCGCCATCTGCGCCAGTTCGCGGTCGCCGAACCCGGCGCGCTTCACCGTCGCCAGCAGCGACGCAGTCTCATCGTCCCGCGGATCCGTCATGCGCTCGCCCATCGTCCGGACCTCGCGCTCGAGGGCGATCGCCCGCTCGAACTCCTGCAGGAACCAGGCCGACATGCCGGTCACGCCGCGTATCCGCTCCGCCGGCATGCCGCGCCGCAGCAGGGCCAGGATCCGCCACAGCCGCGAGTCGGACGGCGCCAGGAAGCGCTTGAGCACGATCGGGTAGGCGGCCCGCTCGGCATGAGCCCTGGCCTCGCACAGGAGCCCGCCGCCGTCGACGGTCACCATCGGCTGGGCCACGGCCGGCTCCATCAGGTAGTCGAGCGTGGCCTGCCAGGCCGCGTTCTCCGCGAGGAAGCCTGCGCCGGCCTGTTCGAGCGCCCGCAGCGCCTTGTTCAGGGCCGAGCCGAAGGTTCGGTCGATGGCCATCACCTCGCCGGTCGCCTTCATCTGGCTGCCCAGCGATCGGTCGGCGGTGGGGAACTTGTCGAACGGGAAGCGCGGCAGCTTGACGACGACGTAGTCCAGAGCCGGTTCGAAGGCCGCGACCGTCGTGCCGGTCACGACGTTGGGGATCTCGGCCAGCCGGCGGCCGGCTGCGATCTGGGCCGCGACGCGCGCGATCGGGTAGCCCGTCGCCTTCGACGCCAGCGCGGAGGACCGGCTGACCCGCGGGTTGACCTCGATGACCGCGTATTCCGTGTAGTCGGGCGAGAGCGCGAACTGGACGTTGCAACCGCCCTCGACGCCCAGGGCCCGGATGATCGACAGGGCGGCCGAGCGAAGCCGCTGGTGGACCGGGTCCGGCAGCGTCTGGACGGGCGCGACGACGATCGAGTCGCCGGTGTGGACGCCGAGCGGGTCGACGTTCTCCATCGAGCAAACGGCGATGCAGGTGTCGTCCGCGTCGCGCATGACCTCGTACTCGATCTCCTGCCAGCCCACCAGGCAGCGCTCGACCATCACCTGATGGATCGGGCTCAGGCGCAGGCCCGTTCGGGCCCGCTCCCAGTAGGCCGCCTCGGTTTCGACGATGCCGCCGCCGGTTCCGCCAAGCGTGAAGGCGGGCCGGATGATGGCCGGCAGGCCGATCTCGGCCAGGGCCTCACGAGCGGCCGAATCGCGCTGCTCGTCCGTCTCGCCGTCGACGATGCAGCTGGGGGCGTAAGGCTGGCCGATCCGGTCAAGCAGGTCGCGGAAGAGTTCGCGATCCTCGGCCATCTCGATCGCCTCGAGCGGCGTGCCGATCAGGCGTACGTCGTACTTCTCGAGGACGCCGGCCTTGGCCAGCGCGACGGCCAGGTTGAGCCCGGTCTGGCCGCCGAGCCCGGCGAGCAGCCCCTCCGGCCGCTCCCTGGCGATGACCTGCTCGATGGCCTCGACGGTCAGCGGCTCGAGGTAGACGGCGTCCGCGACCTCGGCGTCGGTCATGATCGTGGCCGGGTTCGAGTTGACCAGGATCGTCCGGACCCCCTCGGCCCGAAGGGCCCGGCAGGCCTGCGTGCCTGCGTAGTCGAACTCGGCCGCCTGCCCGATCACGACCGGGCCGGAGCCGATGATGAGCGCGCTCTTCGGCTTGCGCCGCTCCGCGCGCGGCGCCGCGAAAGGCTGAGTTGCAGGGAGCGTCAAGGGCTCGTCCGTCATACAAAAAAGCCACCGGCCTCGCGGGCGCGGTGGTTCAGCTTACACGGGCGCATCGATCTCCTCCCCGGCCTCTCAGGACCGGTACACCGGGCTCACGGACCCGGCCTCAAGGTTGGCCGTAGGTTAGCACGACGGGACCTGGACAGGCCGGGCCGCGGGATAGCGATGGTCGCGTCGATTGCTACTGCCCCCTTGTCGAAGCGTGGCCAGATCATCCCGGCTTCCGCCGGGCCGCGAGATGTCGACCAACGCCGGATGAATCTCGATCGGCCGTTTCGTCCGGGCGGTCGGCCATCAACCTATCCGTGCGCCAGACGCGGACGACACGGACGCGGCCGGGCTCGACCCGGTAAACGATGCGGAAGGGCGGCCGGATGAGCTCGCGTAGCCACCGTTGATCGAACTCGGGCACGATTCGCCCGCTCTCAGGTAACTCGGCGAGCTGGTTGAGCGGAGCGACGATCTCACGGATGAGTCGTTCGCCGGCATCCGGGGCCGACTGGGAGACATACCAGGCGCGGACGGCTTCGAGGTCGCGAACAGCCGACTCGGCGAGCCAGATCCGCGTCGGCATCTCAGTCGAGGCCGAGCCGGCGCCTGGCATCCTCCAGGGACGACTCGCGGCCTTGCTCCAGGTCGAATAGACCGGCGATGACGGCGCGCATGAACTCGCGCTCCTCCTGCGCCGCCTCGAACTCGGGCAGGGTCTGCACGACTGCCACTCCCCGCCCGCGGCTCGTGAGCAGAATTGGGCGGCCCGACTCGCCAGCCCGCCTTACCACTTTCCCGGGGTTGACCTTGAGGTCGCCGATGGGAACCACGTCCTCGGAGAACCTGACCGTTCGCCGCATCCGGACCTCCTTTGCGCACCCTTGTACTGGTGCTAAGAATAGCACCGCTTGACGGTGGCGCGATCAATCCCGGGCGGCGTCGCCGGTGTTCCCGCGCACGATCACACTGTCCCTATCGCTCAATCGCCCAACGCAAGAGGGACATCCGACGTGAAGACGGCCCGGCTAGAGCTGACGCGGGAACAGATCCTCGCGCACCGACGGTTCGTGGGTGCGCTCGACGAACGGCTGCCGGCGGGCCCCGAGTCGCTGCGGCGGGCAGCCTGGGCGGGTTTGCAGGACAGCGTGCCGCGGGCGGCCCTCCTGTCGATCCATGCCCGCGTCCACGGCACCGGATCGGAGGCGTGGGAAGACCCGTCACTCGTGCAACTGTGGGGCCCACGGTTCGCTGTCTACGTTGTCGCCGCAGCCGACCTCGCGGTCTTCTCGCTCGGACGGCTCCCCGAGGGCGGCGAGGGGCGGCGCCGGGCTGACGACCTGGCGCGGCGGCTGAACTCCTTCCTCGACGGCCAACAGATGAGCTGCAGTGAGGCCGGGCACGCGCTCGGCGTACACCCAAACAGCCTGAGATACGCGGCGGCGACCGGCACGGTGCTGATCCGCTGGGACGGGGCGCGTCAGCCCCCCGTCTGGACCGTGCCGCCGCCGGACGTCGACCCGCGAGAGGCGCGCCTGGAACTGGCGCGCCGGTACCTGCACGTCTTCGGACCGGCAACGTCCGCTGGATTCGCCCACTGGGCCGGCATAAGGCCACGGACGGCCGGCCGCGCCGCCTTCGACGCGCTCGACGGATCACTGACGCCCGTGCGAACGCCGGGCGGCGACGCGTGGATCCTGGCAGCCGATGAGCCGACGCTCCGGGCCGCCGGCAGACCCGCCGCGCCGGCGCGGCTTCTCCCGAGCGGGGACGCGTACTTCCTCCTTCAGGGAGCCGACCGGGAAATCCTGGTGCCCGATACCGATCACCGTCGCGCGCTCTGGACCCCTCGGGTCTGGCCCGGCGCCGTCCTCGTGAAGGGCGAAATCGTCGGGACCTGGCGGCGCTCGCAGGCCGACTTGACGATCGAGTCGTGGCGTCGGCTTTCGCGAGCGGAGCGCGAAGCGGTCGAGGCGGAGGCCGAGTCGATGCCGCTGCCCGGCATGGCGCGCCGCGTCCGGGTTTCCTGGGGCGACTGAGGACGGCGCTCGCCCGCCACGCGCTCGCCCCGGGCCCGATCAGACCGTTCGGGCCGGGATGCCTCGGCGGATGACGGCCCAGACCCGATCGCCCCAGGAGAGGCGAGCACCTCGAAGACCGGACTGGACCCGGCGACCCGCCGGTTCCGCGCGGCGCGGCGACCTGGCAACACTGTCGCCGTGAGATCGGGCGAGTCGGTTGGCGGCACCTTCGGCATGAAGTTCGGAGATGTGCGCCTTGTTCAGGATGCGAGCGGTGTACGGGTCCATCTGGATCTCCTCCTTCGCCGCCTCCGTTCCGAGTCTTCCGGCGATTGGGGGCACTCTAGTTCCTGCGCCCCTCCGTCCCGTATCTCTCCCGAGACGGTATCCGAGTCGGCATGACGACGACGCGGTCGCGTCGAGCGCAACCGAACTGCCCGACCGAGTGGCGGTCAGCCGACGGCGCCACCCGAACGGTCTGGCCGCGCCGGCCGTTCCGCCAGCGGAACTCGGGCGGTCTCCCCTTCCGCCCGCAGGGCGCGCGGTTAGTCGGGCCGCCGGCGCGGATCGCGGTGGGATCTAGCTCATGCCCTGCAGGCGCCGCCGGAGCTCGGCCGTGCCCAGGTGAAGCGGCTCCACTGCCCCGACAGTCGGGACGGGCTCTCCTCCCCCATGGCGAGCGCGCGCCGCCTTCACGAACCGATCGAAAACGGCGAGGGCGTCGAGGGGACCCGGACCACCCTCGGGGTGATACTGGACCGTCTCGATCGGGAGCGTGCGGTGGCGGAGCCCCTCAACGGAGCCGTCGTTCAGGTCGATCTGGCTCACCACGAAGCCGCTCGCCTCCGGCAGCGTTTCCGCGACCACCGTGACCTCGTGGTTCTGGGCGGTGACCTGGACGAGGCCCGTCTCCAGGTCCTTCACCGGGTGGTTGGCGGCATGGTGGCCGAAGGGGAGCCGGCGAGTGCCGGCTCCCGCCGCGCGACCGACGATCTGGTGGCCCAGGCAAATCCCCAGGAGCGGCCGGCCGTCGGCGATGACCCGGCGGGCGAGCGCGACCGGTCCATCAAGGCGAGCCGGATCGCCCGGGCCCGGGGAGAAGACGACGCCGTCGACGTCGGGAGCCAGGGCCTCGGCGGCAGTAGCGGTATGGGGGAGGATCCGGACTCGAGCCCCGCGGCGCCGGAGGCTGCGCACGATGTTCGTCTTGAGGCCGAAGTCAAGGATCACCACGAGCGGCCCCCCCTCGGATAGTTCGCCCTCGTCGCGTGCGGCCGCCGGGGAGACGAGCGTAACGAAATCCTGGTCTTCCCAGCGCGCCACCGCTCGGGCGCGGTCGCGGGCCTCCTCCGGGTCGGTTTCGCCGGGCGCCGTGACGACAGCCCGCAGGCTGCCGCTCGAACGAAGGTGTCTGGCCAGGGCCCGCGTATCCACGCCCGCGATCGCCGGGATGCTCGCCTGGCGGAGCATGGTCGCCAGCTGCCGGGCGTCGTCGAGGACTGCGGCCGTGGCGTTGGCGACGATCAGGCCGCGAAGCCAGGGCCGCTCCGACTGGTCGTCATAGTGGAGGCGACCGTAGTTGCCGATCAGCGGATAGGTCATGACGACGAGCTGGCCCGCGTACGAGGGATCGGTGGCGATTTCCTGGTAGCCGGTCTGGCTGGTGTTCACCACCAGATCGCCGCCACCGGAACGCTGCGCGCCGAACGCGACGCCGGGGAAGATGCGGCCGTCCTCGAGGGCGAGGAGGGCGGGACCGTAATCGCCGACCCTGGGGTCGACGACCGAGCTGGGGCGCGGGAACGGCGGCAGCTTCACGGTGTTCGGCACGACGACGTCGACGCGGCGGCGCCCACGGGGCCGACAAAAAAGCCACCGGCCGGCGAGGCGCGGTGGTTGAGATCGCAGATGTCCATCTACTCCTCCGCGGCCTCTCCGGACCGCCACGCCGGCCTCACAGGACCGGCCGAAAGGCTGGCCGTAGGTTAGCACGACCGGAGTCGACCCCGCGGAAGGGGTGTCGACCTGGGTGGCCGACGGCGGCGTCAGCGGGCCCTGCGAAGCCGCTCAGCCGGCAAGGGCCTGGACGACCTCGCCGTCGAACCGCTCGATCGCGGCCGCCAGCTGCCCCGGCTCGGTATCGTCGAAGACCATCGCCAGGTGGTCGACGCCGAGGCTCTCGAACGCGCGAACGTCTTCGATGATCTTCTCCGGGTCGGCCAGCGAGTAGACGACCCCCTCGGATCGCCCCCGCGAGACCCCGATTCGGGCCGACAGCGCCGGCATCGGCCGACCGGCCGACGCGGCGGCGGCGCGAAGGAACGGGATCCGCTCGGCCAGGATTCCCGGAGTTGCCCGGGTTGAGTGGTAACCGTCACCGAGTACGCCCGCGCGGCGCAAGGCCGCCGGGGCACCGCCGCCCACGATGATCGGCACGCGCTCGCGACTGACCGGCAGAGGGCCGAAGGTGAAATCCCGGAAGGCGTGAAACTCGCCTTCGAATGGCTCGGACGAACCCGACCAGAGGTGGCGCCAGAGGCGGATCGTCTCGTCGAGGTAGGCCCCGCGCCGGTGGAAACGATCGGACGCACCCACGTTCGCGTACTCGGTCTCGTTCCAGCCGACACCGACACCGACGATCAGGCGGCCGTCGCTCAGCACGTCGAGCGTGGCCAGCTCCTTGGCCAGCAGGACCGCGTTCCGCTGCGGCACGACGATGACGCTCGTGCCGAGCTTCAGGCGTGAATACCGGCCCCCGACCCAGGCCAGGGTCGCAATCGCCTCGAAGGTCCGCCCGTATTCGGCCGCCGCTGACCCAGGCACGAGGACATGGTCGGTCGTCCAGACGGTATCCCAGCCGAGGCGCTCCGCCGTCTCCGCTCCGGCCTCGATCGCTTCCCGGCTCGATCCGGGGCCGGTGTTCCTCAGGCAAAGTCCGAAGTTCATGTCTTTGATGGTACCCCGCGCACGCCGAGGGCGAGGCGGGGCCTCCCACGAGGGCCCGGGTTGGGGAGATAAGCCGGAGATAAGCCGCCTTCGGTATGGTCCTGACGTCGGACGTTACGCGACCGGGCGTCGCACACACCGGGCGAATGCGCTGGCTCGACACCGGATTCCCGGTCGCGCAACTCCGGCATCCACAAGATCGTCGCGGCCGGCCTACGGAGGCTTCGTCGCCTCGGCTCGGCCGGTCCTCCAGCGGCGACACCCCGGAGGGAGTCAGACGTCGGACGCTTCCGGCCCGGGGCTCGGTTCAGCGCCCGCGCCACCCCCGCCCGGACTGCGGCCGGGGCGCGGATCCGCGCCGACCCTGGAGCAGCAGCTCTATCTCGGCCCGAAGCTGTCGCCCGAATGTCGCCCGCTGGAGCCACTCCAGGTAGTCCAGGTCGTGGCGGGCGATCTCGCCGAGCGACCAGCCGGCGTAGCGGCCGAAGTCCAGCACGGTTCCCGACGGGCGGCCCGGCGGTGGGCCGGCGTGGGTCACATCCGAGGTCTGCCCCGGCCGGGCGGCGTCCGGCCGTGGCGCGGCCGAGGAGGAGTCCGGCTCCCGGGCGACACCCGGGTCCGAACGAGCCGCCGTCCCGGACGACTGGGCGCCGTTCGGGTACGCGGTCGCCGCCCTGGACCGCGAGGCGTCGTATTCGGCTCGCCGGGCCGGGTCGCCAAGCACGTCCCACGCGTCGTTCAGGGCGATCATCCGGAGCGGATCCCCGCCAAGGTCAGGATGGTACTTGCGCGCGAGCGTTCGATACGCGGCCCGGATGACTTCTGGTTCCGCGCGTGGGTGAACCTGCAGCACTTCGTAGTAGTCCGGCACCTGCAGAGCCTACAACGCCGTCGACCTGCCGGTTGCCCCGGCCGCGACGCGGCCGCGGCGCGCGGCGCGTCCGCGTCGACCATGCCCGCGGACAGTTCGGCGGCATCGTCTGCCCGTGACGCTCAGCTGGGATGGGCAGCCCGGCCGGTCCACACGCGACAGCGGTCGAGGGCAAAAGATAAGCGGCCCGGGGAGGGAGGACCCGGACCGCTTTATCTGAGAGAGGACACCCCGTCACTGGTGTCCTCGAGGTGAGTTCGGAGGAGGAACTGGCAAGAGAATAGGCGGCGAATCTTGAAGAGGTCCTGAAATCACATCGCCATCCCGGCTCGCGAGCCCGGCAGGTCGGACCGCGGCTCCGAACTCCGGCCCACGGCGGGCGGATCTGCGCGACGGTTCGATCAGCGGCGGGACTCGGGCTTCGGCGTGCCGCGGGCCAGGGCGAAGAGAGCCCTGGACTCCTCGGCGGCCGCGGCCGAATCCTCCTTGGATTGAGTTCGAGCTCGGCCCTCTCGCTTGTCCGCCGCCTCGCGCAGCAATGTGTGGAACTGCTCGTTGAGCCGTTCGTCGGCGCTCACATCGCGGCCGGCGGGCTGGCCGATGGCGTGAGTCATGTCGTGCCGTCCAGCTGCCGGCCTGACGCAGTCTCGGAGCCGAGGCATCGGCACGGGGGTCGGACAGAGGTCCAGCTTGCGCCTCAATCGGCCGGAACGCAATCGACGGCACTTCTCGTGGATCGCGGGCCCGCGCCAGAGTTCCAGAGGCGCGTTCCGAGGCACGCGGCACGAGGCACGCAGCACGCGGCACGCGGCACGAGGGACGAGGGACGCGGCACGCGGCACGAGGCACGAGGGACGCCTCAGCCGGCGAACCGGTCCGGCGCCAGGCCGCGGATTCCCGGCCTGAACCTGAATAGCCCGCCGGCGACGGGCTCCCTGGCGGCGTCCGCCTCATCGAAATCTTCGCTGGCCGACGTTACGTACATGTCCATGAGGTCGGGCCCGCCGAACGCTACGCTCGAGACCTGCGAGACGGGAAGGTCGAGGCGGGCCGCGACCTCACCGGCGGGAGAGACTCGGATCACGCAGCCGCCACCCCACACCGCCACCCAGACGAACCCCTCCGCGTCGACCGTCAGTCCGTCGGGTACCGCAGCCGTCGGGAGCCCCAGGCCAGGTCCGATCCTGGCCAGGAGCCGGCCGTCCGAGATCTCGCCGGACTTGGCCTCGAAGCGATACGCCCTGACCTCGCGACTGATCGACTCCGCGAAGTACATCGTCGACCCATCGGGGCTCCAGGCCAATCCGTTCGGAATCGAAAGGTCGTCAAGCACCGTCTCCGGTCGCAGGTTGCGATCCAACCGGCACAAAGACCCCATGCCCGCGGCGTGGTCGAAGGTCATCCGGCCGAGCCACAGCCGCCCGGCCGGATCGGGCTTCCCGTCGTTGGTCCGACGCGGCGGCCTCTCCCGATCAAACGCCGCCAGGGGCCGTATGCGGCGGGTCTCGTGCTCGGCCAGGATCGCGTCCTGGCCGAGCACGAGCAAGCCCCCGTCCCGGCGGAGGGCGACCGCGCCGACGACCTGACCGATCTCGATCACATCGTCGCGACCCGTCGCCGGGTCGAAGGCGTGGACCAGGCCGCCGAGGATATCGACCCACCACAGGATCCTTCGGTCCGTGTCCCAGAGCGGCGCCTCGCCGAGCCAGGCGCGCGCATCGACAACCAGCTCCGGCTGTTCCGCCGAGACGGGCCCGGTCACTCCTCCGCGAGCCCCCGCAGTAGCGCCTCAACCGCGGCCGCGTCCAGGTCCTCCCCCACTTCGCTGATCTCCCACCGTTCGTCGTGAGTCACGGAATCACCGGGCGCGAGGCTCACCAGCGGGCCGATCGTTTCCAGCTCGATCGTGCGTTCGTCGGAGTAGATCTCGAGGTTGCAACCGAGGTCCGGATGGACCGAACCGCGGGCCGGAGTGAACCTCAGCATCACTAGCAGCCCATCCAGCAGGTAGCCGGCGGTGCCGGTGGCGCTCAGGCAGCCGACTTTCATCGGTTTGGCCGGCCGGGCGAAGACCGTCAGCCGGTGATCGCCGATCTCTATCCTGTCGTCCGACCCGGAGGCGTACGGCCACAGCACCACCAGCTGGTTCGGCCGAGAAGAGGGCTCTTCGTCTCCCGGCGGCAGCGGCGCCACCGCCATGCCGCCGAGGCGCAGCTGGGTGACCGGCCACGGGGCTATCTCGAGCGTACGCGAACCCTCGTTGGCGAGGACATGGCGCAGCGACATCGCCGCGGTATCAGCGTCGAGCCGAACCTCGATGGTCTTGCGCAGGCCGGTCGGAGCCTCGACCGCGCCGACCAGCCGGACGGCCGGCCCGGGCGCGCCGGGCAGGGTCGTCAGAGCCAGTCCGGCGGCATCTGGCACGCTGCAATCGGCCGTTTCCGGCGCGAACCAGAACCGATGCCCGCCGAGCAGCTCGTAGGTCCCGTGGCCCGCGTCCCAGGTCGCCTTCGGCGTCTCGGCAAAGACGTTCGGACCGCCTCGCCGGCCGAACCTAAGGACGCGCGGCCCGCCCTCCGCGAGAACCTCCACCCAGCAATGGGCGCCCTCGAGACGTCGCGTGGGTCGACCAAAGTAGTCGCCCGGAGTGCCGGGCAGGCCGTCCGTCGATTCGATCCCTGCACTCATCTGAGAACCACCTCCACGCTGACCGTCGGCGTCCCGGGAGCCGGCCGCGGCACGACGTCGCCCGGAACCGGCGTCCCGTCGACGATCATCGAGACGGCGTTGCCGGGACCCTGACGGCGGACCGTGATCTCGTAGGCCGTGCCCCGGAACTCGCGATGGGCCTTGAAGCCCGGCCAGGCCGACGGAATCGCCGGCGCGACCTTGAGACCATCGTATGTCGGCCGGATGCCGAGGATCCACTGGGTCGCCGCCACGAAAGTCCAGGACGCCGTCCCGGTCAACCAGGCGTTGCGGGCCATCCCGAATGACGGATGGGCCGGCCCGCAGATGTTCTGCGGATACGTGTAAGGCTCGGCCCTGTACAGGTCGGAGTCCGTTCGGGCCAGCGGCAGGATCTGGCGGTAGTACCTGTACGCCTGGTTGCCGTGGCCGAGCATCGCCGCGGCCACGATCGACCACGTGTTGGCGTGGCAGAAGATCCCGCCGTTCTCCTTGGCCCCGGGCACATAGGTGGAGGTGCCGGCGACGCGCGGGTCGGCGCCGTCGTATGGCGGCCACATCAGGGCGATGCCGAACTTCGTGTTGAGGAGCTCGTCCGCCGCGGCCATGGCCTGCTCGGCACGCTCAGGCGGGGCGACCTCGCCCAGGACGCACCAGCTCTGTGGGATGAGGTCGATGGCGTGGTGGGCTGCGCCGGAGACCCCGATCGGCAGACCGTCGTCGTCGAAGGAGCGCGCGTACCAGCCTCCGTCCCAGGCGTGCTCGTTGATCGCTCCGGCCATCTTCGCGTGCCGCGTCTCGAATCGCCCGGCCTCGGCCGGCCGGCCGAGCTTCTCGCACAGCTCCGCCAGTTCCAGCAGGGCCCGGCAGAACTGCATCCCCGTCCAGACACTCTCGGCCTTGCCCGAGCCGTGGTCGACGTTGAGGGTGTCGTTCCAGTCGGAGAAGCCCGACCGGGGCAGGCCGTGGGGGCCAAGGTGGTCAAGGGTGAAGTCGACGGCCCGGAGCATGTGCTCCCAGACGGTCTCCTCCGCGTGGTCGACGTAGGGGACCTTCTGGTCCAGGTAGTCGAAGTCGCCGGTCTCGCGCAGGTATGCGCAGACCGAGATGATCAGCCAGAGATGGTCGTCGCTGAACCATTGCGGCCACCTGGGGTACTCGGCCGCAAGGCCCGGCCCGCCCTCCAGGGTCAGCGGATAGAACTGGTGCCAGGTGTGGCCGTCGGCGAACTGCATCTGCCAGATCGTGGTCAGCATCCGGCGGGCATGATCCGGCACCGTGTGCATCGTGCCCAGCGTGTCCTGGCCGCTGTCGCGCGTGCCCATGCCCCGGCCCAGGCCGGTCTCGTAGCCGGACACGAAACGCGACCAGTACAGCGTCGTGCGGCACTGGAGCTGGTTCCAGAAGTTGATCATCGCGTTCGTGTCGGCGTCGGGCGTCTCGACGGTGAAGCGTGACAGATAGGCGTCCCAGTCGTCCCGGAGAGCCACGAACGCGGCCGTGACCTCCGCCGGCTGCGAGTAGCGGGCCACGACCCGGCCGATCTCGGCCGGGCGCTCGGTCGCGCCCATGATGAAGACGATCTGGCGCTCCTGGCCTGGGGCCAGCTCCATGTCGTGGGTGAGCGAGCCGATGCTGTTGCCGCGCGGCGATGGAGCATCGGAGGGCGAGCCGGTTTCGACGACGATCGGGTCGGCCAGGTCGCGGCCGCGCCCGACGAAGTCCTCGCGGTCGCAGGTGTAGCCGGTTGGGATCTCGCTGCTCGCGAAGAACTCGACCAGCGGGTTGAACTTGGTGCCGGCCCGGATGAGGCCGCCCTCGCAGCCGCTGAAGACGATGTGCTGGGCCCAGTCCAGGTTCGTCATGTCGTTGTAGGCGTCCGGAAGGCTGAACTCGACGTAGCTGAACGAGCGGAGGCGCCGCGGCCTCGAGCCGTCATTGCGGACCTTCAGGACCCACAGCTCGCACGGAACCGGCTCGTCGACCGGGCTGAGCGGCACGAAATACAGGATCTCCGCGGAGATGCCCTTGAACGAGCCGGAGATCCGCGTGTAGGCCGTGCCGTGCCGGCATTCGTAGGCGTCCAGCCCGACCTTCGTCGGCCGGGCGGTGGGGCTCCAGTACTCGCCCAATTCCTGGTCGCGCAGGTAGACGTATCGGCCGGGCTGGTCGTCCGGGATCGAGTTGTAGCGATAGCGGCTGACGCGCCGGTTGCGCGGATCGCGATCGAAGGAGAACCCGCCCCCGGTGTTGGAGACGATGCCCCCGTAGCGCCCTTCGCCGATGTAGTTGAGCCAGGGCGTGGGCGTGTCCGGCCTGGTGATGACGTACTCGCGCGCGGTCTCGTCGAAATATCCGTAGGCGTTCGCGCCGGGACGCGCCTGGACCTCTGACATTCAAGTGCCTCCCCGTCGGCCGGGTGACCGGCGCCGAGCGTTGTCGCCATTTGACGCGGGCGGAATCCTAGCCGACGAACGCCTCCACATCGAACGACTGGTCCGGTCCGCTCGGAAGCGGAACCAGGTTGCCGACGATCTCGCGGCCGTCGATGGTCAGCCGGGTCACGCGGCCGGTCATGCCCGCCGGCTTGTGAATCTTGATCTCGTACCTTGCGCCGCGGAACCGGCGGGATACGGTGAAGCCGCCCCAATCGGCGGGCAGGACCGGGTCGATGCGCAGGCCGTCGTGCTCGGCCCGGATGCCGAGGATCCACTGGCTGATGGCCACGAAGTTCCACGCCGCGGTGCCGCTCAGCCACGAGTTCTTGGCCTCGCCGTGGGTCGGGGCGTCCTTGCCCGCGATCATCTGGGCGTAGACGTACGGCTCGCAGCGATGGATCTCGGAGATCTCCTCGCGGGCCGACGGGTTGATGCGCATGTAGTAGTCCAGCGCGGCCTCCGGATGATGCGCCATCGCCTCGGCGATCATGATCCAGGGGTTGGTGTGGCAGAAGATCCCGGCATTCTCCTTGTATCCCTGCGGATAAGTGGAGATCTCGCCAAGCTCGAGGTGGTAGTACGTGTAGGCCGGGTTGTTCAGGACGATGCCGTGGGGAGTGGCCAGCCGCTCGCTCACGGAGGCCAGCGCCTTTTCGGCCATGCCGTCGTCGAGGCCGATCCCGGCCACGACGCACATGCCCTGCGGCTCGATGAAT
The DNA here is from genome assembly GCA_963713795.1 of uncultured Chloroflexia bacterium. Classification (GTDB taxonomy): domain Bacteria; phylum Chloroflexota; class Limnocylindria; order Limnocylindrales; family CSP1-4; genus Fen-1039. The sequence continues at coordinate 253,509 of CAVQNC010000010.1, read as the reverse complement.
ATCTGGCTCTCGGCGCACTCCTTCGACCCGACGACGCGGCCGAAGTAGTCGTAAGCGCGGCGGAACCAGTCGCCGTCCCATCCGGCCGTCTCGACGACCTTCGTCATTGCGGAGGCCGCGTCCGCGGCCAGCCCTGCCTCGGCAGCGTCCCCTCGCCGCTCGGCCAGCGCGACCATCTCGTTCGCGGCCAGGACGAAGAGCCCGCCGATGAAGACGGACTCGGCAACGCCGCCCTCCTTGTTCTCGGTGGTCTGGAACGACTCGCCGGGAGTCTCGGAGAAGCAGTTGAGGTTCAGGCAGTCGTTCCAGTCGGCCCGGCCTATCAGCGGCAGGCCGTGCGGCCCGAGGCGGTCGAGCGTGTACTGGATCGATCGCCGCAGGTGCTCGTAAAGCGGCGTTTCTGTGCCAGGCTGGTTGTCGTACGGGACGGCCTCGTCCAGGATCGACGCGTCGCCGGTCTCCTTCAGGTAGGCGGCCACACCCAGCACCAGCCAGGCCGGGTCGTCGTTGAAGCCGCCGCCCACGTCGTTGTTGCCGCGCTTGGTCAGCGGCTGGTACTGGTGGTACGCGCCGCCGCTCGGGAGCTGCGTCGCGGCGATGTCCAGGATCCGCTCGCGAGCCCGCGCGGGCACCATGTGGACGAAACCAAGCAGATCCTGGTTCGAGTCGCGGAAGCCCATGCCCCGGCCGATGCCCGACTCGAAACCCGAGGCCGAGCGCGACATGTTGAAGGTCACCATGCACTGGTAGGCGTTCCAGATGTTGACCATGCGGTCGACGTGCTCGCTGCCGGTGCGGACCTGCAGTATTCCGAGCAGACCCGTCCAGTGGTCGCGCAGGTCGGTGAAGGCCTGCTCGACGACGGCGGGCTGCAGGTAGCGCGCGATGACCGGCTTGACTCGCTTCTTGTTGATGGTCTGCGAGCCGGGCGGATCGAACTTGTCGTCGGCGGGGTTCTCCTGGTAGCCGAGCAGGACGATCACTTCCTTCGTCTCCCCGGGCGCCAGCTCGAGCTTGACGTGGTGGGAGCCCATGGGCTGCCAGCCGTGCGCGATCGAATCGGTCGCTGCCCCGCGCTCGACCACGATCGGCCGGTCCCAGCCGCGGTATGGGCCCAAGAAGCTGTCGCGCTGGGTCTCGAAGCCGGCGAGCGGAGCCGAACAGGCGAAGAAGGCGAAGTGGTCGCGCCGCTCGCGGTACTCCGTCTTGTGATAGATGACCCCGTCCTCGACCTCGACCTGTCCCGTCGAGTAGTTGCGCTGGAAGTTGGTGTTGTCTTCCAGGGCCTCCCACAGGCAGAACTCGATCGAGTCGAAGAGCGATACCCTGGCTCTGGTCGACCGCTCGTTCGTCACGCGGATCCGCCAGACCTCGAGGTTCTCGCCGAGCGGGACGAAGTAGAGGGTCTCGCCGCGGATGCCCTTGTACGTCGAACCGATGATCGAGTAGCCAAGGCCGTGCCGGCAGCTGTACTCGTCCAACTCACGCTGCGCCGGCTGCCAGCTCGGGCTCCAGTACTCGCCCGAATCGTCGTCCCGTAGATAGACGTAGCGCCCGCCGAGGTCCAGCGGCGCGTTGTTGTAGCGGTAGCGAGTCAGCCTGCGCAGGCGGGCGTCCTTGTAGAAGGAGTAGCCGCCGGCCGTGTTCGAGATGATCCCGAAGTAGGCCTCGTTGCCCAGGTAGTTGATCCAGGGCAGCGGCGTGTCGGGACGCGTGATGACGTATTCGCGCCTCTCGTCGTCGAAATGACCGTAGCGCACGACTCTCCTCCAGGCTGCCACTGCTGGCGGTCGCGCCCTCACGTCCGCCTCGTGCGTGCGATGCGGGTAACGACCTGCCGGTCGATGGCCGGCGGTGGCCGGCCATGGCTTTCGACGGGCGGCCGGACCGGCTGCCCGGCGCGCGGGTGGACATTACCATCCCGGTGGTGGCCGTCGCACCGCGTCGGCGACCGCCCAGGATGTCACCAGGGCGAGCCTCGGTTGCGCCAGGTGAGTACGGCCGCGCGGGCCGGCCCCGCGTCCGGCGTCGTAGTAGGCTGAAAACCGCGTGCCTGATCGTCATCTGTGAGGATACCCGCGGCTTGCCGGAGTCCGCGTCATGACAGCCGACCAGTTCGACAACGAGTTCCACAAGGCCATCGTCGACAACCTCGCCGACGGCGTCTACTACGTGGATCCGGATCGGGCGATCACTTACTGGAATCACGGGGCGGAGCGGATCACCGGCTATGCCTCCGCGGAGGTCGTCGGGCATCACTGCTTCGACAACCTGCTCGACCACGTCGACGCCGACGGGAACTCCCTCTGCTTCACGATCTGTCCCCTGGCGGCGACGATGGGCGACGGGCAGCCGCGCGAGGTGTCGGTCTGGCTGCGTCATGCGGATGGCTTCCGGAAGCCCGTGCGGGTGAGGACCTCGCCGGTCCGAGACGCCGAGGGGGCCATCGTCGGGGCGGTAGAAGTGTTCTCAGACGACTCGGCCGTCTTGCGGGCCAGGCAGGATGCCGACCGGGCTCGCCGCGACGCCCTCACGGACGATCTCACTGGCATGCCCAATCGCCGACTCTTCGACACCGCCCTGGCCGGCAGGATCGAGAACCTGGCCCGCTACGGGTGGCGGTTCGGGCTGCTTATAGTCGACATCGACCACTTCAAGGCGATCAACGACAAGTACGGCCACCGCTTCGGCGACGCGGTGCTGACGGGCGTCGCCGCGACTCTCCACGGGGCCGTGCGGGCCGGCGACGTTGTGGCGCGCTGGGGCGGCGAGGAATTCGCCGTCCTCGTCGAGTCGCCAGATGAGTCGGGCCTCGTCGAAACCGCCGAGCGCCTGCGGGTTCTCGTGGCGCAATCCGAGGTTCGCTCGGAAGGTACGTCGGCGACGGTGCAAGTCTCCGTCGGCGGAGCGCTGGCTCATCCGGAGGACACCTCCAATTCGCTCTTTGCCCGGGCCGACGCCGCTCTGTACGGCGCCAAGCACAGCGGCCGAAACCGGATAGAGATCGCCCAGTCGGTCTGACCGGGCCGGGGCCGGCGCTCGAGTCGCCTCGATCGCCTCTACAGGCAGCGGCGAAGGCTCGTCCGGAGCCACCCGGCATTGGCCCGCCGCGGCCGGCAAATCCGCGAGATCGTCGGGGCTCGCATATCGCGGGCGGCTGAGCCTCGATCGTCAGCCGAGCAGGACGTTGGAGGCCGCCCCGACCACGGCGATGCCGGTGTAGATCGCCAGGAGCACACCCTGCGTTCGAGGCCGCTTGCGGAACGCGACCACTGTCACCACGATGACCAGGGCCATCACCATCTTCGCCGCAAGGGCCCCGGCCGTCTGGCCGAAGACGAGCGGCATCGGACTCGTCTCATTGCCCGGAATCAGCGTCGGATTTACCCGCAGGAACGTCGCCAGGTCCGCCAGATTGGCCAGGACGGCAGCCACCAGAAGTTCGTTCATTTCACCGCCTCCAACCTCTCTGGCCAGATGGACTCTCTCGAGCGGCATGGTAGGCAGGAAGTACTAGACGAGTCCAGTACTTCGGTGCTGTGGCGCACCGCCATTTGGGCTACTCGCCGGCCGGCAGGCCTGGGTGGATGCGGAGGACAGAGGGCCGCTCGCGGAACCGAGCGGGACGGAGGAGGCGTCCGGGAGCGGCCGGCGCACCACCCCGGAGACCCGCTCAGGTCGGCGGGCGGGCACGTTCCCCGGCGGTGTAACCGGGGCGCCTTCGCTGTACTCCGCGGGGCCGAGCCGATCGAGCATCAGATCAGCGGCTCAACAGAATCGAAGGCCCCTCCCGGGACGCGGGAGGGGCGTTTCACGCTCAGGATCTGGTGAGCCCGCAGGGATTCGAACCCTGAACCTAGGGATTAAGAGTCCCCCGCTCTACCGTTGAGCTACGGGCCCACGGCCGCGAAGGATACAGCAACCGGCCCCGGCCCGGCCAGCCGGGCCTCCTGCGAACGACAGGCGGCGCGGCGCCGACCGCCGCTCCTCCGAATGCATTAGGCGGCATCGGGACTCCCGAACTCTACAGACAGGACCGAGCCAGGGGCTACCATACGACTCGGCGATGGGAGACCCGACTGGACATGTGAGGTCGGCGGTCCGTCGCGCCCTCGACAGCGGTGCGTGGCTCGAAGCTTGGTAGTCGATGATTTCCAGCTGCTCGACCAGCTGGAGGCCGGAATCGTCGTGGCGGACGAGGCGGGGATCGTCGTCCGCTGGAATGCCCATGCCTGCCGGATCCTTGGCCCTACCCCTGAGGAGGCCATCGGCCGCCGCTGGACGGAGCTCGTCGCCATCGTCGGCGGCCCCGGCGCTTCGGGCCGCGAGATCCGGGCGGCGGCGGCGAAGCCCGGCGGGTGGCATGGCCTGACGCGGGCCCGGGTCGGCCGTTCGCGCTACGTCTGGTTGCGAGGTCACGTCGAGCCGGTGAAGGTCGGCCCCGACGGACGGACCGGCATGGCGGCTCTCTTCTGGGATTCCCCGGAGCCGTCGGATGCCGGGAGACTCGGCCGCGATCGCCCCCGAAACCGCCTCCAGAATGGAGCTCTGGAGTGTGCTCCGGCCCATGCCACCGTCGAATCCCAGGTCGCGGCTCTCGGGTCCCTGGCCGTGGCCATCGGGCGGGCCCAAACGCGCCACGAGGCCGCCGCCGCCGCCCTGTCGCACCTGTGTGAGGTGACATCGGCCGATCTGGGCATCATCGCCACCCGGGCGGACGGGCACCAGGTAATCGAAGCCAGCCTGGGATTGAGCGATCAGACCCTGGAGGCCGTGCGAACCGCACACGTTCCGGCCCTCAGCCAATCCCTTGAGGAGCCGGGCGAGATCGTGGCCATCGAAACACTCGTCGGCCTCGGCGAAGGCCCTGAGCTGGCGGTGGCGCTGGCGCGTGAAGGAGCGGCCACGGGCTTCCTGGTTGACCTCCGCGCCCGAAACCAATCGATCGGCGTTCTCGGGCTGGCCTCACGTCGGGATGGTTGGGCCCGCCCTGCCGACGAAACGATCCTTCAATTCGCCTCCCAGATTGCGAACGCGATGGAGAACACCAGCCTGCTCGAACGCCTCGAGCACGGCCTCGAGCAGGAACGGCGGCTCACGACCCAGCTGGAAACCTTGATGAGCCTGACCCTCCTGCCACAGGGGGAAAACTCAGAGGAGGAGACCGCGGCCGTTCTTCTCGAGCGAATCGTGGGCGCGTTGGAGGCGGACTTCGGCTTCGTGGTCCATGCGGAACGCGGCCACTTCCACGTGGTGGCCTCGCACCGTCTCCCCGCATCGATGCGCGACCTGGTCGAGTCGCGGCCGGTCGAGTCCTTCTACTTCTGGCGCCGGCTGTCGTCGACTGGGCACGGCGAGGCATTCCTCGAGCGGCTCGTCGACGCCGCCCAGGCCGAGCCGGAACTGGAACGGATGATCGCCATGGGTGTCACCGCGCATGCCGTCTTCCCGGTTCGAACGGGTGAACGGCTGGTCGGCGCCTTCCTGTGCTATTTCTCCAGGCTGGACGAAGAGGCGCCGCATGCGGACGAGCGGAACGTCGAGGCAGTCGGCCGGATACTCGCCATCGCCTACGACAACGTTCGGATGAGCGAGGGCCTGGCCGAGGCGGCCGAGCATCAGCGCCGACTGACGGCCGAACTGCGGGCGCTCCAGGAGCTGACCCTCCTCGGCGCCTCGACCGACGACCTCACGCGTCTTGCCCAGGAGACGATCGACGCGGTCGTGCTCGCCACCGGGGCGACGGGCGGGGGTTACATCCTGGTGGACCCGTCGTCCGAGAAGGTCGACCCCATCGCGTGGGTGGGCCTGCGGAGTGGCGGCTGGCCGCCCGACGGCCAGACGTCCACGCCGCCGGCCGACTGGCCGCCCTTCTCCCAGCTCCAGGCGGGCGATGGCATCTGGCTGGCGCCGTCCACCGGCGAGGACGACGGCCCCGGCTCCCGTCTGGCACAGGCCGTTCTGCCTCTTCGGGTCGACGACCGGCTGGCGGCCGTGCTGCACCTCGAATGGCGTGAGTCTCAGCGCAGCGAGCAGTACGACGTTCACTTCCTCGAGCCGATCGCTCGCGTCTCCAGCATCTCGCTGGCCAACTTCAGGCTTCGGTCGGAGCTGCTCCACCGTGCCGCGGCACAGCGTGCCCTCGGCCACCGCCTCGACACCCTCGACGAACTCACGCGCATCGGCAAGGAGGCGAGTTCGTTCGAGGAGCTGGCCCATCGGACGGTGAGCCTGGTCCGAGAGGCCCTGGGCGCGGAGGGCGTTTGCTACCTGCTGATCGAGTCGGGCAACCATTTCGAGACCCAGGCCGTCGCCGGAGAGACCGGCGCGTTCCGGCAATGGCTCAAGGGTGTGCCCGCCCAGGATGCCCCGGGAGGGGGCCTGCTGCTGTCCGGGAGCGGCAGCGTCCTGGGCGACTTCGTACCCGGGCAGGTCAACGAGAGGATCCTGCCGCTCGCGCGCACCAGCGGCTTCCGTTCGTTCGGCGCCATCCCGATCCGAACCGGCGAGGAACTGGCCGGGGCCATCGTGTGCTTCTTCGATTCGTCGTCCGCGATGCTTCCGCTCGACGAATCGGCCCTCGATTCCGTGGCCAGGATCGCGGGCATCGCACTCTTCAACTACCGTCTGCGCGAGCTGCTCGTTTCCTCCGAGGAACGATACCGGACCCTTTTCGAGGAATCGCCCGACGCCCTGCTCGTCTCCGCCCTCGACGGGACGATCCTCGACGTCAACGAGGCGGCCGTCCGCCTCTACCGCGTCAACAGGGGTGAGATCCTCGGGCGCTATTTCGGCCAGTTCGTCGCCGCCGACGAAAGGGAGATGGCCCGGCGCCGGCAGATAGTGTGGGCGCAGGGCCGAGGCGCCTTCCAGGACCGCGGGCTGCGGACGGATGGGTCGGAGTTCCCGGTGGAGGTCGAGGTCCGCGTCGTGGAGCTGGGCGGCCAGCGGCGCTTCCTGCAACTCGTTCGCGACCTCTCCGACCAGGAGCGCCTCAGCCGGGAGCTGCTGCAAGCCCAGAAGATGGAAGCCATCGGGGTGCTCGTGTCGGGCGTGGCCCACGAGCTCAACAATCCACTTGCCGCCATCATCGCCTTCAGCCAGCTGATGCGGGGCGACGACCGGCTGCCGGAGGACATGAAGCACGACGCGGGGCTGCTCGTCCAGGAGGCCGACCGGACGCGGCGCATTGTCCAGAACCTCCTCGACTTCGCCCGGGCGCGGCCGCCCGAACGGCGACCCACGTCTATCGCCGTGCTGGTCCAGAGTGTGCTCGAGCTCCAGTCTTACGCCCTCAACACCAACCAGATCAAGGTCAAGGTGGATATCCCCGCGTCGCTGCCCGAGGTCGACCTCGACAGGGCCCAGCTGCAGCAGGTTCTCCTCAACCTGACCATCAATGCCATCCAGGCTTTGCGCGGCCGCGACCGCAGTACGCCCGGGCACTTGTGGCTTGGGGCCAGCCTCGTCAAGACGCGGCCGTCCACGAGCGGCTCAAGGTCCGACAGGGCGCGGGAAGACGGCGACCGGGTCCGCATCACGGTTCGCGACGACGGCCCCGGTGTGCCGGAACAGGCGAGGCCACGCCTGTTCGATCCATTCTTCACCACCAAGCGTCCGGGCGAGGGCACTGGATTGGGCCTGTCGGTTTCGTTCGGGATCGTGGCCGCGCATGGTGGTCTGCTCTGGTATGAGCCCGGCCCGGGTGGCGTGGGTAGCAGCTTCATCCTGGAGCTGCCGGTATCCGGCCACGGCGTCGACCAGGAGCCCCGCGCCGGCGAATCGGCCACGGACGAGGAACGGGCGGAGTTGGAGGCGGCAGCCCCGTCGCCGGACTCAATGGCCGGAGCTATGGGCGGACAGGACGCGACGACGCCCCCAGCTTCCGCCCCGGCGGTCCCATCGGAGACGGCAGCACCCGTGGCGGCGGTGCCTTCGGCCTCGCCCGGGGCGGCCCAGCCTCCTGCCGCTGCCGCTTCTGCCGCGCCCCGCCCGCGGGTCATGGTCCTCGACGACGAGCCCTCCATCAGAGCTTTCCTGCGGAAGGCTCTGATGTCGGCGGGGATGGAGGTCCTGCCGTATGCGGACGGCGCGGCGGCCTGGGATGGAATCCTCAGCATCGGCGGCTTCGACGTGATGCTGATCGATCACCGCATGGCGGAGATGAACGGCACCGAGTTCTACGAGGCGGCGGTCAAGCTACGGCCGGAGCTGGCTTGCCGGGCGGTGTTCATGAGCGGCGACGTCCTCAACCCGGAACTGAGCGCCTTTGCCGCCCAGCGAGGCATCCGGCTCCTGGCCAAGCCGTTCGATATTGCCGACGTCGTTCGAATCGTCAAGGAAGTCCTTGCGACCAACGAAGCGGCCCCCGGCTAGTAAGCACCTGAGCGACGACCGCTACGACCCCATGAACAGGGCCAGCAGCCGATCGGCGGCGGCGTACGGGTCGAGCTCGTGCGCGGCGACGGCCCGGAGCAGCTCCGCCGCGGGGTTCGCGCCGGCGCCGGCCCATTCTCCCGCACCCGACAGGGCGTCGCCCATGGCGCCCTCCATAAAACGCAGTCGGTCGTGGAGCCGGTCCGATAGAACCGCCCAGATCTGCGCCTCGGCGCGGGCAATGCGGGCCGTAGCTCCTTCGCCCTCCCGGGCCGAGTCGCGGTGGCGATCCAGCGCGGCGAGCAGCTCGGGCACGCCTTCGCCGGTCGCGGCGGTGGTCACCAAAACGTCCGGATGCTTCGGCGCCGGGCGTCCCGGCCGTCCCTGCCGGGGAGCATCGGCGAGCATGGCGTGGAGCTGGCCGGCGGTCCTGTGCGCCCCCGGCCGGTCACCTTTGTTGACCACGACCAGGTCCGCGACTTCCAGCAGGCCCGCCTTGATGGCCTGGATCTCGTCGCCCATCTCGGGCGCCTCCACCACGACCGTCGTGTCGGCCGTGGCGGCTACCTCGACCTCGCTCTGGCCCGTTCCGACCGTCTCGATGAGGACCGCGTCGAAGCCCGCCGCGTCGAAGACGACGGCCGCAGCCGTCGTCGCGGGCGAGAGCCCGCCCGCGTGCCCGCGCGAGGCCATCGAACGGATGAAGACGCCGTCGTCACCGGCGTAGGCCTGCATCCGCACCCGGTCACCCAGGACGGCGCCGCCGGTGATCGGGCTGGACGGGTCGACCGCCACGACGGCAACGGGCCGGCCGGCCCGGCGAAGCTCGGCGATGAGCGCTGCCACGAGCGTGCTCTTGCCCGCGCCCGGGGGCCCGGTGATGCCGATCAGCTGGGCGCGGCCAGCCAGCGGGTAGAGGCGGCGAAGGGCGGCCTCGGCGATCGGCGTGCGATTCTCGACCGCGGTGAGCAGCCGCGCGAGGGCCCGGCGGTCGCCGGCCAGGGCGGCATCGCACAGGTCGTCGGCACGCCCCGCGACGTTGGTCACGTCGATCGACGGGTCGTGCGGCTCGGCCACGCCGGTCAGCGCTAGTCCCGCGGCCGGGCGTTGGCGCGCAGGAAGTCGGCCACTTCGGCGATCGTCGTGCCGGGCCCGAAGACCGCGGCGACGCCACTCTCCTTGAGCGCGGGCACGTCGTCGTCGGGGATGATGCCGCCGGCGGTGACCAGAACGTCGGTCATGCCTCGATCGCGCAGCAGGGCGCAGACGCGCGGCACCAGCGTCATGTGCGCGCCGGACAGGATCGAGAGCCCGACGACGTCGACGTCCTCCTGCAGAGCGGCCGTCACGATCATCTCGGGCGTCTGGCGCAGGCCGGTATAGACGACCTCGAAGCCTTCGTCGCGAAGACCGCGCGCCAGCACCTTGGCTCCACGATCGTGCCCATCGAGCCCGGGCTTGGCGATGAGAACCTTGAGCGGTCGATCAGTCATGGCCGCATGATAGCGGCGGCGGACTTCGGCGGGCGCTTGTCGACACCGCGTGCGCCCGTCGGGCCGCCGCATTCGCGAGCCGCCGCTGCGTGTCTCGCGGCCGAGTGACGCGGCGGCCTAGAACCAGCCCTGGGCCAGGACGATGACAGAGCCCTCGACGCCGCGCGGGTCGGTTCTAACCTCGTGATGCCCCCTGGCGCGAATGCGCTTGACGCACTCCGAGCACAGATAGCCGCGCGTCCCGTCCGGCAGCTCCGCCGCATGCCGGTCCGAGTAGAAGACGCTCCCGATCGCCGTCTCTTCACCGCATGAAACGCACGGCTCCACGTGCGGATTCGGCTCTCTCGGATCGATGTCCATGTCGCGCCCCCTTTTGTTGCTGTTCCGCATGAACCCGCTTCGTTGTGGTTCGAACCCGGGATGGGCCGATCAAACCCGCGGCACCGCCCGCTCCAGGTGGGCCATGAACTCGTCGCGAGTCTGTTTGCTCGCCCGGAAGGTCCCGAGAATTGCGCTCGTGACCAGCGTCGCGCCGCCCTTCTGGACGCCGCGCATGGCCAGGCACAGGTGCTCCGCTTCTATGACCACGCCCACGCCGTAGGGGTTCAGCCGCTCCTGCAGGAAGTCGGCGATCTGCTGTGTCATGCGCTCCTGGACCTGGAGCCGCCGCGCGTACATCTCGACGATCCGCGGGATCTTTGAGAGTCCGACGACACGCCCGCGGGGAAGGTATCCGACGGCGGCCGTGCCGAAGAACGGCAGCATGTGGTGCTCGCACAGGGAGTAGAAGGGTATCCCTTTGACGACGACCATCTCGTTGTAGCCGACATCGAAGAGGGCGCCGTTGATCAGCCGATCCGGGTCGACGCGGTAGCCGCAAGTCAGCTCGAGCCACATCCTGTGCATTCGTTCGGGCGTCCGCAGCAGGCCCTCGCGATCCGGGTCCTCGCCGATCTCGATGAGGATCTGCCGCACGGCGCTCTCGACGACCCCGGAATGGGCGGCCTGCGGCCCAGCCGCCGGCTTCTCGGCGGCCGCCACGCCGTCCTCCTCTTCGCCGCGCTCGATCTCGTCGACCAGCTGGCGGACGTGCGCCTCCAGGTCGAGCTGGCTGCGTTCGGACGGCTGATCGGTCGGCATCGTTGGCTCCTTCGCTCGAATCCTACGCCGAGCGGAGGTGCGAGTCGCGGGAGGTGCCCGGCCGGCGCGGGCCGTAGCATACGGGCATGGCCAAAAGACCCCGGGGCAGCTCGCGCCGCCGCCGCATTGCTCGACCGGCGGCCGGTTTCGAGGAGCTGGTCCAGCGCGCTCTCGACACCATACCGGAGCCGTTCGCCCGCGCCCTCGACGAGGTTGCCATCGTCATCGACGACGAGCCGTCGCGGCAGCAGCTGCGCGAGTCCGGCCTCGGCCCCGACGAGGGCCTGTACGGGTTGTACGAGGGCATCCCGAGAACCGAGTACGCCGCCGACTGGGCCTTCGTGCCCAACAAGATCACGCTCTTCCAGGCCGCATTGATCGAGGATTTCCCGGACCCGGCCGAGCTTGAGCACGAGGTCTGGGTCACGGTCGTCCACGAGCTGGCCCACCACCTCGGCATCGACGAGGAGCGGCTCCACGACCTGGGCGTGGACTGAGCGCCGACCCAGGTGAGGGGCCTGGGCGGCGCGCCGCCGCCCTACCCAGCCGCGGGCACCTCGAGCGGCGCGGCGCCGGCCAGCAGTTCGCCCAGCCGCCCGGGGTCGACGTTGCCGCCGCTGAAGACCACGCAGACCCGCTCACCGTCGTGGATCGGCACGTGGCCGAACAGGACCGCGGCCAGTGCCGCCGCCCCGGCGGGCTCGACGAGCTGCTTCATCCGCTCCAGCGCGAAGCGCATCCCCGCCAGGATCGTGGCGTCGTCGATCAGGGCGATCCCGTCCACGTAGCGCTTCGTCATGGCCAGGGTCCATTCCCCGGCGAACGGTGAACCCAGGCCGTCGGCGACGGACATGGGCTGGATCCTCACGATCTCCCCGCGCTCCAGCGCCAGCGACATCGAGTTGGAGGTCAGGGGCTCCACGCCGTAGACGCGCACCCCGGGCCGGGTCTCCTTTATAGCCGCCGCCGTCCCGGAACAGAGCGCGCCGCCTCCGATCCCGGCCACGACAACGTCCACGTCGGGCAGGTCGTCCAGGATCTCCAGGCCGATGGTCCCCTGCCCGGCCAGGATCCACGGGTCGTCGAAGGGCGGCACGAACGTCAGCCCGCGCTCGGCCTGAACCTCGTCCATGCGGGCCCAGGTCTCGCCGACGTGCTCGCCAAAGAGGATCACCTCGGCCCCGTAGCCGCGGCACGCTTCCACCTTGGAGCGGACGGCGCCGGCCGGCATCATCACGACCGCGTGGACGCCGGCGTCGTGCGCCGCCAGCGCCACTCCCTGGGCGTGATTGCCGGCTGAGAGCGTGATCACGCCGGCGGCCCGCTCCGCGGGCGTGAGCGCGCCCAGCTTGTTCAGGGCCCCGCGGATCTTGAACGCGCCGGTCCTCTGGAGGTGCTCGGCCTTCGCGTAAACGCGCCCGTCGGCCACGCCGATTCCACGCGCCGCGAGCACGCGCGCGGCGGTCGCGGAGGACAGAATTGGCGTGCGCTCGATGCGTCCCTCGAGGATGCGCCTGGCTTCGTGGAATCGTTCGAGCGGGACGATGTGGTCGGCCATGGCGAAAGTATGGCGCCTGAAGTTGAGTCGCAGCGGCAACCGGCCTGCGGCCGGCCCCGGCGCGTGGGTCGCGGAGGCGGCGCGTGGGTCGCGGCGGCGGCGCGTGGCCGGGCGGCGGCCGGGGTGCGCGGGTCGGCGGCGGCCCGGAAGTCGATGCAACCGGGAGCGCCCCGCGAGCATCGATACGAGTAGAGGCAGTCAGAGGGAGGCAGATGGAGCGAGCGCTCGTCGAGAGAGCCCGATCGGGCGACCGCGATGCCTTCGATGCCCTCGTACGCAGTCGGATCGATGCCGTGTACCGGACCTCGCTCGCCATCCTCGGAGACGCCGCCGACGCCGCGGACGCCGTCCAGGAGACCTTCATCTCGGCCTGGCGCCATCGCGACGCACTTCGCGATCCGGACTTCTTCGACGCCTGGCTCGGGCGCATCAACCTCAACGCCTGCCGGGGCCAGCTCCGGCGGCGCCGCCGGACGAAGGTCCGCGAGATCGCCCTGCTCGACCCGGCGGACGGCGACGAGCCGGCTTCCCGCGAACGCCCGCTCGACGACCGGACGGCCGATGCCGACGCTTTCGATCGGGCCTTTGCCCGACTCTCGATCGATGACCGGGCCGTGCTGGTTCTGCATCACCTCCAGGAACGCCCCGTGGCCGAGATCGCGGCCGCGTTGGGCGCTCCCGCCGGAACGATCAAGTCCCGGCTACACCGCGCCCGGGCAGCTCTCGAGTCGGCGCTGGCGAAGGAGTCGAGATGAACGGCGAGCTTCCTCCGATGGACCCGCAGATCCGCGAGCAGCTGGCCCGCCGTTCGGCCGGACGGCTGCCCGAGGGCCTCGTGGCGAGGGTTTCGGCTGCGGTCGACGCCGTCTCCGTCGAGCGGCCGGCCCGCTTCAGGTTTGGTCCCGTCGCAATGGGGACGGCGCGATTGGCCGCCGCGGCATCAGTGGCCCTGGTCGTGGTTATTGCGGCGGCAGTCGTCGCCGTTCCGCGCTTCATGACGTCGCCGGCCGGCAACACGCTATACGCGGCCTTGACGACGCCCGAACTGGCGTCTCTGCTGGCTGGGCCGCCGCTGACCCCGAACACGACGCTCGTGGCGAACGTGATAGTCGATGCGAAGAACGACGTCTGCCCGATGGATCGCTACCCGACGCTGGGGGTCGTCGAGGGCATGGGTTCGCAGGTCTGCGTCATGGGCGCCGACACGACCGTGTTTCTCAGCTCGGACCGCACCTCCCCGGCCAAGGTCACGGGCACCTTCGCCTTCCGCTACCTGGAACCGGGCTACCTGGGGCTGCTCGGTGAGCTGACGCTCCCGTCCACCGGCCTGACCTTCGGCGCCACCGACGATTGGCCGTTGCTCGGGAAGACGTTCCTCGTCGACGGCTGGCTGGGGGCGGACGAGCTGACCGAGTCGTGCGCGTCCACGCCGACGAGTGGGGATGTCCTCGACCCCAGCGGCAACGACTGCCCGTACGACGACTGGCTCGGCACGAGTCCGACAGCGCCGGGCATCGCGGCCGACGACAAGTTCGGGGCCGCCTCGCCCGCGCCCGGCTACGACCCGCTCTCCCTGCGTGGCAACGCGCGCCGCGTGGAGGCCGGCGGCATGCGCCTGATCGACTCGATCGACCCTGCCGCACCTGTTCACGGGATCTACGTCGTACGCAGCGCCGTAGGGCCGTGCCCCGATTCCCCGCCGCAGAGCAGCGTCGGCTGCGGCTTCTGGCTCGTCCTGGCCAGGGTGGCGGATGAATCCCTGCACGTGCCGGCGGCGACGGCCACGCCATCGCCCACGCCTACGCCAAGCGGCGAATACCCAACGGATCGCGCGCTTACGACCGAGGAGCTGGTTCGGGTCCTGGCCCAGCAGCAGTTGCCGGTCGACACCACCGTCGTGGCTTCCGTGACGATCGACGCCCAGCGGGACGCCTGCCCTCTCGACGCCCGGCCGACCGTCGGCGTAGTCGAGGGCTTCGATCCTCAACTGTGCGTCGTCGGGCCTCTCGCAACGACGAGCGTGGCCGGCCCAACCGGCCCGGGGATCTACGCATTCCGTTACCTCGCGCCGGGCTATCTCGGCCTTCTAGGCGAGATCGCCCCTGCCGGTTCATCGAAGCTCGCCTATTCCGTGGCCGATACGTGGCCGGCCGGCGGATCCACCTTCCTGGTCCGGGGCTGGCTGGGAACCGATCCGATGGCGTGCCCGACCTACATCGCCACCGATGGAGGGGATCCACTCAATCCGGATGGCGCGGATCAGTGCGCGGTGGACTGGATGTCCGACGAAGACCCGAACGCCCAACCATCCTCGAACACCGGCAGCTTCCCGCCCGTGCCGGAGCGCCTCGTCCAGGCCGGCGGGATGCGCCTGATCGATGATCTTCCGAGCAGCGCCGTCTTCAGCGTCTACGTGGTCCGCGGCGGCGGCAGCGCGGAAGCGTGCACGACCTCGCCTCTCGCCGGGCCGGGCTGCGGGCTCGTCCTGGCAAAGGTCGCCGACCTTTCGGTGCCGGGGCCGAGTCCCGCGCCTCCTTCGGCGGTCCCGACGCCTACGGCCGCTCCGCCGGCCACTCCGGTCGCACCGCTCGCAACCCCGACGAGTCCGATCGCCTCGGCCGCGACCGGCCTTCTCGGGTCCGGCAACCGGCCGCTGACGGAGGGTGAGTTCGCGACGCTCTGGGCCGCCGATCCGGCATATCTCGTCGGACGGATCGCGATCGTCAAGGGTCCGGTCCCGGAGGACCTGGGATGCTCGAAGCAGAGCGTGACACCGAATGGCGCCGCCTGCGGCACCATCGCTCCCGAAGGTTACTGGGCGGTGAGTGTCGGCTCGGGCGGCAAGGTGTCGGTACTCGGCGCGCTTGCGACACCGACTTCGGGCTTCGTTTGGACGGTGGATGGCGCGAAAGCCGGTTCGGGCCCCCAGGCGGGCCAGATCATCGCGGTCGATGCGCTGCTGGAGTACTGGTTCAACTTCTGCGACATCCAGAGGCTCGGCGGCTGCAGCCAGAGCTGGCTTGTTCGCCCGGACGACAACATCCTTTCCTCCATCGAGGTTCAAGAAGCCGCCTATACAACCTTCGGGTCGACCCCGGCGGGCAACCCGGCGAAGATCAGAGGCGTGTACCTCCTCCGCGTTGGCCTGGGCAACGCCCCGTGGACGCTTCTCTCCAGGCTCGAGCCGGCGACACTCCCCTAGTCGTAGCCCGCCAGTTCCACTGCCCGCCGCCGCCCCTTGGCGGTAACATGCGGGCACCAACCGTTGCAGCCGAGGCCGCCAAGCGGCCGCCACAGGAGTGGGTCGAATGCCGGGCTTCACCCCGTTCACCAGCAACTACCAGGATCTCTCGACCAACCAGGGCTACCAGTTCGAGTTCCGCTGCGACATCTGCGGCAGCGGCTACAGAAGCGAGTGGCAGAAGAATCTGCTTGGCACAGGTGCCTCAATCCTCAGCGGCGCGAGCAGCGTCATCGGCGGGCTCTGGGGAGCGCGAAACGCCGCCGACGCGGCCCAGAACATCACCGACCGCGACGCCCGCGACAAGGCCCTGCAGAAGGCCTCCAACGAGATCATGCCGCTGTTCCACCGCTGCGTTCGGTGCAACAACTGGGTCGACGAGACCTGCTTCAACAAGCAGCGCGGCCTGTGCGTGAACTGCGCCCCGAACCTCGCCACCGAGATGGAGGCCGAGCGGTCGTCGGTCGAACTGAACCAGATGCGCCAGGCGATGCAGGGCCAGCAGGTCTTCTCCGGCGACTTGAGCGCCCGCGCGACGGAATGCCCCAACTGCGGCAAGCCGATCGGCAGCGAGAAGTTCTGCGGCAACTGCGGCACGCCGTTGGGAACACCGAAGTGCAGCAAGTGCGGGGCCGAGCTGGCCGCCGACACTCGCTTCTGCGGGAACTGCGGCCAAAAAGTCGGCTAGCGGCGTTTGACGAGACGGGGCCCAGCGCGCGCCGGCCGATGCCGGCTCCGCCCGGTCGTGGTGCCGTCCAATTGAGCTGGATTCCCGCCGTACGGGCGCTATGCGGGATGGGCCCGGTCGATCGACCGAACCTCGGAGTCAGCCGTACCTAGCCGCTCAGGCCGCCGCCGCTCGGGGCCCGCTTCGCTTGCGTTTCGCGTCCGCCCGAGCCTGCGCGGCAGGACTAAGGCTCCCCACAGGCAGCCGAACACAGACGCCCAGCCAGGGATCGTCATTAGCGCCCGCGGTACGGACATCCCGCATAAACGCCGCTCGGGGCACGGGCCGGCGGACGAAATGGCCACCGGGCGGGGCAGCGCCCGGGCAGTGCAGCGCCCGGGCAGCGCAAGCCGGCGGACGAAGTGGTGACCAGGCGAAGTGGCTATCGGGCGGGGCAGCGCCCGGGCAGCACAGGCCGGCGGGCGAAGTGCCCATCGGGCGCCGGGGAGGCCGACTCATGCGGGCCCGCGGGCGCGGGGGGATGCTGGCGAACGCACTGCCGCGGGCAGGGCGCCGCGGAGAGCCGCAGATCAGGCCGCGCCTACCCCGCTACGGTTCCGCAGACGGTGCAGAAACGAGCGCCCGCAGGGAGCGGCGAACCGCAGCCGCTGCACGGACCCGCCGACTTGAGCACCGGTACAGCCGCGTCGGCGGAGAGCGGCGGCCGAGGTGGCGGCGGGGCAACCGAAGAGGCCGCGGCCGACCCTGCCGTTTGAGGTGGGGTTGAAGCCGTCGATGCTGCTGCGGTCGGCGCTGAGGCGCCTGCCCCGGCAGCTGGGCCGCCGGAGACGACCGCACCGGGTGGCGGCGCGATCAACGATTGACCGCAGGAGGGGCAGACCACCCAGGCAGGGTCCTCGACGATCTTCTGGCAGTTCTGACATCGCTTCGGCGCGAACGGATCGACCTGGCCGCAGAACGGACAGGCGCGCACCGCCCGGTCGATGAACTTGTCGCAATACGGGCACGGGTGCTTGAACGTCGGCATCGTCCGCTCCTTTAGCCTGAAGTGCCCGAAGGCTTGACTTCGCCCGATTCTCCGGCCACGGGGCCTCCCGGTCCTCCGGCGGCTGCCGGGTCGCCCGATTCTCCGGCTGCAGGGCCTCCCGGTCCTCCGGCCCTGCCGCGGAGCGCGCCGCCGGCAGCGCCTCCAAAGGCGCCTTCAGACGTATCCTCGGCGGCGCCCGCGAGGGAGTCCGCCTCCCCGGCTCCACCACCGGCGTCGGCTCCCCCGTCGCCGCCGGCAGCGGCGATCTGGCTCTCCTGAGCCGCGCGACCCGGCCACTCGGCCGCCTCGTCCCGGGCCGTGGAGTGCCACTTGACCAGGTCCGCGACCGCGGCCGACCAGCTGGTGGGATCGCGGTGAACGACGCGGGCGACGAACCGGCTGCGGGCCCAGGCCAGGCTTGGGAGCACGGCCAGAGCGAGCCGGTAGCGAAGGTACTTCGGCAGACGCAGCTGATCCTCCGGCAGCGCCATCGGCTCGCGCAGGAAACGGCAGTCGACGAGCGCCTGGCTGATGTCCCGAACGGCCTTCTCGCCGGCCAGGCCGAGCTTCTCCGGCGGCTCACCCGCGTACTGAGCCCGCGGCATGACCCGGTAGAAGTACGTGGCGTGCGCGCCGGCCGTCACCAGCTCGAGGGCAACCAGGTTGCCCGGCATGGCGATGAGGAACCAGATCTTGGGTTCCTTGCCGCCCGGATCCACCGGCGCCATCGCGACCCACCGGGGAGCCGCCGGTCCGGCCGTCGCGCACAGCGACTGGTAGCTCTCGGCGAAGGTCGGCTCGCCCAGCACGGCCGTCTCGACTACGGGCCAGCCCGAGCTTCCGAAGGCGTCGGGCCGGATCGGCCGGCCGTCGACGAGAAGATCGGAGGCCTTCTGGCGGACCCCGAACGGCGCGTCGGTCATCAACTGGTCCACGAAGCCGGCGGCATCCGCGAAGGCGCCGTCACGCAGCTTCGCAAGCGTGTCGTGGAGGCGCGTCGCCGCGGCACCCAGACCGCGCAGTGTCAGCGTGCCGGGATCGCCGTCGATGGCGACGTCGCCGGGGCCGGAGATCTTGACGGTGGCAATGGAGGCACGCCGGAAGTGGATCCACGTAGCGCGCTCGTCGAGCGGGCAGACCACGAAACCCCATGGCTGGATCACGAGCTGCCCTACCCCGGTGGTCGCCGCGGCCGGTCCGTCCCGGCCGGGACCAAGCGGCGCCGCGGTAGGCGCCCAGGCAAACTCGACCAGCTCGGCCGGGTCGTCTGGCACCTTGACCAGGCCGTCCGTCAGGCGCTGCTTCAAACGAAGCTCGCGCAGCAACCGAACCATCGGCCCGAGCCGGTCGGCAAACTTCTCGAGGATGAACCGCATCGCATCGGGGCCTTCGCCGAGAACGAGCAGCACCGTCGACTGCTGTATCGCGATGAGGCTGATGTCGCGGTAGCCGGCCCGGATCGGCCGACCGGCCCCGATCTCGAGAGTCAGGCCGGTCGAGTCGATGGCGACCGTCGCCGGCTCGGAGGTCGTGTTCGGTCCGGCCGGCCTGCCTTCGCCGTGGATCTCGATCGTCTCGAGCTTCCCGCCCGCCTCGCGGGTCGCGTCCCCACCGGCCTGCAGCCGGACGGCACGGGCGTCGCGGCCGTCGATCCGCATTCCGCGAGGATCACGGGCATCGCGGCCCGGCATGCCCGCGAGACCGAAAACGCTCGCCAGGCCCTGGAGCTGCCCGGGGCTGAAGCCGCCGGCAGCGCCCGCCCGTCTCGGGTCACGCATGTCGCCGCCCACTCCGGTTCCCCATTGGGCGCCGGGCCCGCCGCCTGAACCAGCGCCGAAGCCGCCACCAAACGCGCCGCCGTCTTCCATGACGCCATCGTAGCCACACGGCAAGCAGTCCGCGCCGCGGGTGCGGCAGGCTCACCAACCCCCACAATCGTCGGACGGACCGGCCCGCCCGACAGCGGGCGCGGCTGTGCCCGAACCCCATTTCCCCTCGCCGCCCGCGATCGCCCGGGGGCCATGAACCACCGGCCGAAGGCCGGGCAGCTTCACGACGCCGAAGTACGCCGTGGAGCCGCGCGGCGCGGCGCCGACCGACTGCTTGCGTCTTTGCGCAAGCTGTTGTAAACTCCGCCCATGGTCGACGTAAGCGATCTCGAGAGCGCCAGGCGGCGCAGCGCGGCGGTGGCGCGGGCCCTCGCCGACCCCAAGCGCCTGTGCGTCCTCCAGTCGCTCGCCGACGGAGAGCTTTCGGTGCGCGAACTGTCCGACCAGGTCGGCTGCCACGTGCCGAACATGAGCCAGCATCTTGCCGTCCTTCGCAACTCAGGACTCGTCCTGACGCGGCGGGAGGGCAATGCGATCTACTATCGCCTCGCGGATCCCCGGGTCCTCGAAGCGTGCCGGCTCCTGCAGTCGATCGCGGGCTGAGCGTGAAGAGCCAGTCAAGTACCGTCAGGTAGAAAGGACCATCGCCAGGTGGCCGAAGTCAAAGCAGTAACGGACGAGACCTTCGAGCAGGTCGTCCTGAACGCGGAACGCCCGATAATCGTCGACTTCTGGGCGACATGGTGCGGTCCGTGCCGGATGGTCGCTCCCGAACTCGAGAAGATCGCGAACAAGTACGCCGGCGCGATCGACGTGGTCAAGATGGACGTCGACGCCAACCCGGGCGTCTCCCAGGCGCTCCAGATCATGACCATCCCGACCATCGCCTTCTTCCGTCCCGGGCAGCAGCCCATGGCCGTCGTCGGAGCGATGCCGGCCGAGCAGTTCGAGGCGCGATTCGGCCTTTCGCAGTACGCTAAAGCCGCCTCGAGCTGAACGCTCCCGAGCCAGCATTCGAATACCCAACGGGGCCTCCCCCTCGGTCCCGTCCTTACGAACCCGGCCTACCCCCTCAGGCCGGGTTCGTGTTTCGTCCGGCCGGGCCGGTCTGGCCGGCGCCGACCGCCGTCAGACCGTGGCCCCCGGCTCCTCCCCGGCCAGGCGCCACGCGCTCTCGAACCAGGCCGCCGCGCGGTCCCGAGTGAACGCGCCGCCCTCGGTCGCCGCCAGCGCGACCCACCCGGACCCACGCGTCGAGCGACCGGTTCCCGGAGTCTTCAGCGCCACCTCGGCGATCTCCGGGCGCAATCGGAAGGTCAGGGTGCCCGACTCTCGCGTCGCGAAGACCACGCCGGCCCGGTCGTACTCGACGGCGCCGCCGCGCTCGAATCGACGGACGCCTTCCAGCTCGCCGGCCAGTCTCTCGACCGCGCTTGAGGCGCCTTCGGCCGAGGCCTCGTCAATCGGACGTCGCTCGTCTGTCATCTGGTGTACTCCTCGCGCTTGAGCCGGTAGAGCAAGTGGCGCCGGAGGGGATGGCCGGGCGGCAGGTTTGGGTATTCGAAGTCGTCGGCCGGGTCGCGATGCATGCCGATCCTCTCCATGACTCGCACGGAGGCGACGTTTCCGAGCGACGTGAACGAGACGATCTCGTCGAGCCGGGCTTCCTCGAAGCCGAGGCGGAGCGCCTCGCCGGCCGCCTCCGTGGCGTACCCGTGTCCCCAGGCGAATCTGTCGAAGCGCCACCCGATCTCGACGCAGGGTGTGAAGCGAGCCGCGAAGGTCTGGTAGGCGAGTCCTGTGAAGCCCAGGAAGGCGCCGTCGCCGCGACGCTCGACAGCCCAGAGGCCGTAGCCACGCTCCTCGAAACGGGCCTCTATGCGATCCACGAAGGCATCGCTCTCCGCCCGACTCAAGGGCCTCAGGAAGTACCGCATGACCTCCGGATCGGCGTTCAGGCGCGCGAACGGCTCGCGGTCCGACTCGCGCCAGCGCCGCAGGATCAGCCGCTCGGTCGATATCGCGGGCGAATTCCCGGGGGTCATCGTGCCCCGGCCCGAACGACCGAAGCCGGGGCCGGCGCCGGGCTCAGCGGCCGGCTCAGCGGCCGGCTCAACGGCCGGCGGCAGCGAGCACGGCTCGCAGGTCGGCTTCGTGCTCGGCGTAGTGCTCCGTCGTGTTGCCGAGCAGCGACCTGAGGTGATCCGGATTCTTGAGCCAGCGCGTCTCCGGGACGACGGTCAGGTAGCCGCGCAACTCGCCCGGCATCGTCGAGAAGCGGCGCCGGACCTCGGCCAGCGGGAGGGCGGCCCATTCGGCCCGGTATCGAGCGTTCAGCTCGTCACCCTGCGCGTCCCAATCCTTGCCGATCGCGGCCAGCCGGTCGAAGGCCGGACTCACCGGGTTGACCGCCAGCTCGCGGGCAATCTCGAGCCACCATTCGATCCAGACGCCTAGATGAGCCATCAGGTCCCGGCCGGTCCAGCCGTGCGCTCCCTCCAGGGGCCGTTCGAGCTCGTCGTCGGTCAGCTCGAGCAGGGCTTCAAACGGCCGGAAGGCGTCGCGCTCTTCGTCCAGGAAGGAGAGGCCGTCCACGTACATGCGTGCGATGGTACGCGGGCGGGCGCACCTGCGCAGGCTGGCGGCGTGGCCTTCGCGGCAGGGTCAGCGCTGGGGCCGCGCGATGGTCGCGGGCGGCCGCATCGCCCGGGGCGGGCGCCCACGATCGGTGCCCGGCCCCACCCAGGGCCCCGAGAGCCGCAAGGGCCGCGGCCGGTGCCTGTCCGCGCCGGACTTAGGGTTGTCAAGTCGTGCTCCGAAGGGTGATTGCGGCTCGACCGCGGCCCGCTAGTTTGGTAGATGGCCGCCGACACCACTGCACGAACGCACCAGGGGCGTCGGACACGGGCCCGGTCACAGGCGACCATCCGCTCTTCAGACGAACCGTGTTCGTACGAGGAGGTCGCCCGACCAGGTCACGACCCGAGCAACCAGGTTGATCGGCCATCATGGGGCGTCGGTCGGCGGCCCCGCTCTCATATCCGTCAGGGAGATGGAACGGCTCGTCCGGGTCGCCGGGCGGGCCGTTTCGTCGCTCGGATCGGCCGCCCGGCACCGGACCGGGCAATCGGCGTCAGCCGCGTGAGACGAAGGTGTCGAGCCGGGGGCGCTTCATCGGGGCGGATCCGACGTAGCGCAATACCACGCGGGCCGCCAGGCTCACCTCCGGATCCCGGTCGATCGTGCGCACGATCCACTCGATATACGACGGCTCGATGGCCGCCACTTCGCCGAGCGTCCGGCCGGCGAACTTCCCGAACCGAAGCCGCGTCTCCATGGCCTCCGCCGGCGAGGGAAGGTCGGCTTCCATGGTCGGGCCGCGGCGGCGGAACATGGGCCCGGTCGGCGTGGACGCACGCGGCGGCTCATGCCCCTCGACCGACCGAGGGCGTGGCGGCAGCCCGGGAAGCGGACTCCGATCCAGCGGCATGAGCGTGGAGTTGCGCGGCCTCAGCAGGGCGCTGGTATCGATGCGGGCCGTGACCGGCCGCCCGGCGCCCGGCCGCGCGCCCGGCCTGGGGCCGTCGGATGGAACGCCGGCGCCTCGATCGGCCGCGGCGCCGCCGGCCGCCCCCACCCCGCTCGTCCAGACCGGAGCGCCGCCTCGGGCCGCTCGCGCGGCGGCCTCCCGGTGGGCGCGCCGCCTGATCGGGTCGCGCAGCTCCTGGTAGGCGGCGTTGATCTCGGCCATCGTCCGGTTCGCGTGCAGCTCTCGGGCGGGATCGCCGACCGAGACGTCCGGGTGATGCTGGCGGGCAAGGCGACGCCAGGCCACCTTGATGGCCTCCGTGCCGGCGTCGAGCGGCAATCCCAGAACGGTGAAGGGGTTCCGTGGCATCTCATCAGTCTACCGGTCGGACCGGTCACGCCGGGATCGGCGGGTGGGCCAGGCTGCCCCTTCGAAGCGGGCCGGCCAAAAGGCGCGTTCGGACGGGCCCGATGGCTCCCGCAGGAGCCGCTCTTGACAGGTTGGTTCCCGTGGCGTCCCCTACTCGCATGTCACGACCGAAACGCACGAGCCGAGCCCGGTGGCTTCGGCTGATCCTTTTCGTCGGCGCCCTGACCGGCCTGGCCGCCGTCTACCGATTCGCACTGCGCTACCGCGAAAGGGTGGGTCTGCCGGGGGGTAGCCCGGTCGAAACCTCGCCGCGGGAATTCGGGCTGGCCTTCGAGGATGTGGCAGTATCGGCCGGCGACCACGACCTCACCGGCTGGTTCGTTCCTGCTGCGGCCGACTCGCCGCCACCAAGGCGCCGTCGTGCCGCGCGAGCCACAGCCGGAGCCGCCGCCGCCGGAGCCGCCGCCGCAGAGAGCGGGCCCGCCGCCGCCACGGGCGCGCCTCCCCTGCCCGGCGCCTCCGCCGGGCAGCGCCCGGGGATCGTCATCGTCCACGGCTGGGAGTCGAACCGGGGCCGGACATTCGCCCACGTTCGGTACCTCTACGCCGCCGGTTTCCACTGTCTCGTCTTCGACGTCCGCGGCCACGGCGACAACCCGGCCGAAACCCTGCCGATGAACGTCCCCGAGTTCGCCGAGGACACCGTGGCGGCCGTGCACTGGCTGGCGGCCAGGCCCGAAGTGTCGGCCGTCGGCGTCCTCGGCCATTCGCTCGGCGCCGCGGGAGCGATCGTCGCGGCTGCCCGCGAGCCCGCGATCGCGGCGGTTGCAAGCCTCTCCGCGCCGGCGGACCTGGTCCGGATGACGCGCCGGACCTTCGACATGGCCGAGATGAAGATCCCTGAGCCGGTCGCCACTCCCCTCGCCTGGATCACAGCCGCGGTCCTGCTGGCGCCGCGCCGGCATTCGCTGGCCGACGCGAGCGCCGTCGTTGCGGCGGCGAAGTACCGAGGCCCGCTCCTTCTCGTCCACGGCGCGCAGGACCACGGCGTGCCGGCCGACCACGTCCGGCTCATCGAGCGCGCGGCCACCGACAGCCGGGGGCCCGACGACCCAAAGGTCGAGGTGCTCATCCTGCCGGAGTTCGGCCACCGCTGGCTCTACGAGGACGCCGGGTGCCGGCGCAAGATCGCCGAGTTCTTCGCCGCGTCGTTGGGCGGACCGGTGCCGCCCGAAGAAGCCGGTGGCCGTGCCGCCGCCTGCGTCGTGGTGCGGCCCGCGGACCCGGTCTACGGGTTTGGCGCGCAGGCGACCCGGAATCCACCGACCGGGCCGGAGACCGCGCGAACCGACCCACCCGAAGCCGGCTCCTGACCCATCGGGCGCCGCATCACAAGCCGCCCCAACGGAGACACTCAAGTGGATACCTGGCAGGCAATCGACACAACCCGAGCCATACGCAAGTTCGAGGACCGGCCGCTCGAGCCGGCTCATCTCCGCCGCATACTCGACGCCGGGCGCCGGTCGGGCAGCTCGAAGAACCAGCAGAACTGGGACTTCATCGTCTGCACCGATCGCGAGCACCTCGTGGCCCTCGCGGAGGTCGGTCCGTACGCCGGCCACCTGGCCGGGGCCGCCGCCGCGGTGGCACTGGTCGTGCCAGACCCGGCGACACACGATGCCCCGTACTCGATCATGTGGGACCTCGGCCGCGCGGCCCAGAACATGACCCTGGCCGCCTGGGAGCTCGGCATCGGCAGCGTGCCGGCCACGGTCTACAACCAGGACCTGGCCCGCGAACTCCTCGGCTATCCCGCCGACCGCTGGTGCGAGTTCCTTCTCTCATTCGGTTATCCACTCAAGCCGGAGGCCCTGACCTGGCCAAAGCGAGCCGGCGGCCGCAAGCCGCTCGAGGCCGTCGTCCATGACGAACGCTGGTAGGCGTCTGCTGGTCAGCTCGCCCCGACCCCGAACAGATGGCCGATCGACCAGGTTGCCGCCATGGCGATCGACCCGCCGACGATGTTCCGGAGGATCGGCCGAGCCATCGGCGAGCCGGAGATGACCGCGCTGACGGCGCCGGTGATCAGCAGGCCGACCAGGCCGACCATCACCGTGACCGGTATCCGGACCTCGGCCGAGCAAAGCGCCATCGCCGCCAACGGCAGCATGAAGCCCGCGGTAAATGAAACGGCTGAGGCGAACGCGGCATGCCACGGAGTGGTCAACTCGTCTTGATGGATGCCGTACTCGGCGCGCAGGTGAGCTCCCAGCTGGTTGTGCGCGCTCAGCTCCTTCACGACCGACCGGGCCGTCACCTCGGACAACCCCTGGCGGCGATAGACCTCCACCAGTTCCTCGAACTCCTCGTGTGGCGACTGGCTGAGGTCGTGGCGCTCCTTGGCGATGACGGCTTCCTCCGTGTCGCGTTGACTGGAGACCGACACGTACTCGCCCATGGCCATGGCCGAGGCGCCCGCCAGCAGGCCGGCGACACCCGCGAGCATGATCTCGGGCAGGGCCGACGGGTTGGCCACCGCGACGCCGATGGTGATTCCCGCCCCGGAAACCACACCATCGTTCGCGCCGAGGACACCTGCTCGTAGCCAGTTGAGCTTGGCTCCAAGTCCCCCGAAGCCGACGATTTCGCTGGTCTCTTCCGACCCGGGCAGCGTGCCGGTCTGCTCGTCGCTGGCGAGATGGTGTTGTTCGCTCATGGCCCGGTATCGTCGGGCCTGGCCGAAATGCAGTCAACCGCGGCGGCGTGGCAGGCCATCTGGTCACGACCCTGGTCGGGAAATGGAGCGGGGTGAGAGAAACGTTCTCGGTCGGCTATCCGCTCACTCGTGGCGGCAGGCGTCGGCCTGACGGCCGCGTCGGCTCACCCTGTGGTCCGCCTCTCCTTGTGCGGGACAGGGAGGTTGCGCACGCCCACGCTGTCGCCGTCGCACTGGGTCGGCGTCCCCGCCATCAGGCTTCTAGGCACGCCCTCCCGAAGGAGATGGCATGCCCAAGATTGTGGTCACGGCGGCGGTCAAGGATGTCGAGGCCTGGCTTAAGTTCAAGCCGGAGATGATCGCGCAGTTGTCGGCCCTGGCGTCGGACGGGGCGAGTTACGTCGCGATGGATGGCAGCAACCGCGTCGCCAGCACCTGGGACGTCCCCGACATGGCGGCCTTCCAGGCGGCGCAGACCACTGGAGCCTCGCCCGAGCTGGCCGCCGCGATGGAGCGGTATGGGATGGTCCCGCCGGTGACAATCTACGTCAAGAAGTAGCCGGACTCACAAGCCGGGCGCCACAGACGCCACGAGGACGGCCAGGGGCTCGTGCGCCCTGAGTTGAACCCGCGGCTTGACGTCGGTTAGTAAGGCAGCCCGGTCGAGTACCACCTCGGACGACCGCGTGAGTTCCATCCGCTCGCGACCGAGTCGTTTCGCACCGATCTCTTCGTGCTCCCGCCGTGCGGCGAGCGCGGAATCCTCGGCCGGTGCGCCGCGCTGGTCGTCTCGCGGCCGCTGACCGCGGCCGCTCCCACGCCGGAGGCTCGCGCCGGCTATGGTCCGGGCCTCGAAGCCTCCGTGCTCGAAGTCGGCTCCCTATACGCGCCCGACGCGCTCGTCGCAACGTCGCTTTCGGAGACACCGACCCGCAGCTCATCGTGCCGATCGGTGGCCCCCTCTGCCTGGCACGGCTACGTCCCCGCATCTGGGAAAGCTACTGGCCGCGCCAAGTGAGCGCGTGCGGGTACCCGCAGCGCTCCTCCCGCCATAGACTCCAACGGTTCTTATTCGGCGCCGTACGCTACGCTCCCGGTACGGAGCAGCGGGCTCGCCGGGGCCGGCGGGGCGCACCCTTTGCCGGGCTGGAGGCGGAGATGGATCGTCGCAGCCAATCGAACATGCTCGGCACGATCCAGGACGATCTCGCGAGCTACCTGGCGCTCGTGCAGGATCGGACCGGGCCGACATGGTGTGGCGTAGCGCTCGCTCACGTCATGCGGATGAAGACGCAAGCCGGCGCGCACGGAGACGTCGAACTGGTCGATGCCGTCGAGCAATTATGGGAGATTCCGCTCACTCGCGAGGAATTCGAGCGCGTTCCACGCTATGCACAGGAGCCGCCCGGCCCGAAGAAGGTCGCCCAGGCCTCTGAACGGATCGTCAAGCGCATCGGCGAGCTGCGGCAATGCCGCCGATAGCGGAGCCTGAGGGGCGGCCGCACTCGCAACTGGAGCCGGGGTCATGCGATGGCGGCGGGTTACGACAGCGGCAGCCATGGGCCCGGGGCCTGTCGAGCCGCCGGACGTCATCGGCCGGCCAGCGGCCTCCTCGCCAGGCTGCCGCAGGTCCGGCAGCCATCAGAAGGCCCCGACCGATCGGCCGGGGCCTCCACGATTCGCTGGATTTCGCGCGTCGACCGCGCGGGAGCGAGCTAGGAACCGATCACGTTCGACGGAGCGGTGATCTGATTCGAGGGGCTGTTGATGTTGGTGATGTCGAACTTGATCTCGTAGGCTACGGTCTTGTCGCTCGCGGTGGCGAGGATGGTCATGCTGACCGGGTATCCGCCGGTCTGGGCGATCCAGACATCGGCCGACCAGGTGGCGTCCGAGATGCCCAGCGAGGACCCATAGTCGCCCAGGGCCGAGCTGTCGGCCTGGTAATGGTCGGCGGCCACGCCGTTCTTCGTGCCCGACCCAACGTTTGACCAGCCGCTGGCCGAGGACGTATCCATGGCGCTCGAGAACATCGAGGCCGGCGACATCGAATCGGCCAGGCTCGAGCTGGACGCCGCGGTCTTGATGTAGGTGCCGCTGCCGCTCAGGTCGATGTAGTCGTAGCCTCCGACCTCGATCATGTGAATTCCGGCCATCGTGATGTCCGCGGCCTTGGTCGGCGATTCCGTGATGGTGCCGCTCATGGTGAACGGCGTGCCACTCGAGGCCCCGGCACCGGTGAGGCCCGAGAGCATCGAGTCGAACTCGCCGCCGGCCAGGGTCATGCTGAACTTGTAGCTGGTTATGTTCGAAAGGGCGTCCGCCGCTCCGCCGAGGGCCGAGCCGTTATCGGTCGAGGCGCCGGGCTGGCCGGTCGCGCCCGGGCCGGTAGTGACAACCGGCGTGCCGGCCCCGCCGTTGGTCGCGAGGGTTGGCACGCTCGAACTGCCGGCGCCGCCGTTCTTCGAGTTGTTCGTGAGGAGGTATGCCCCACCCGCGACGGCCGCGATCAGGACCAGGGCGAGGAGGAGCAACGCCGGGCTCGTCCGCGATTTCGCGGAGCCGCCCTGGCCGGGCGCGGTCGTCGGGTAGCCGGGAGATGCGGGCGGCGTGGGGTAGGCCCCGGCCGGGGCGCCCCAGGATGGAGGCGGCGGAACGCTGGCGGAGGGCGGAACCCCCCACGCCGGCGGAGGGGCGTAGTCGACCGGGGGCTCGGGCGGCTGAACGCTGGCGGAGGGCGGAACGGCCCAGGCCGGCGGAGGAGGCGGAGCGGCTTCGACCGGTGGCGCCGGCGGAACGGCCCAGGCCGGCGGAGGAGGCGGAGCGGCTTCGACCGGTGGCGCCGGCGGAACGGCCCAGGCCGGCGGAGGAGGCGGAGCGGCTTCGACCGGTGGCGCCGGCGGAACGGCCCAGGCCGGCGGAGGAGGCGGAGCGGCTTCGACCGGTGGCGCCGGCGGCGGACCCGGCACCGCCGGGGCGGCCCAGGCCGGTAGTGTTGCTCCGCAGGTTGCACAGAACTTCTGCCCTGCGACGGTCAGAGCCGTGCCGCAGTTCGGGCAGAAGCCCGATCCGGTCGCCATCTCATTCCTCCCTGAAGGTCCGATTGGACTCCCGCCGGAGATCGGCCACGTAGCGTACCCGGCCCATCGGACGGCGCCATTCTATTCCCCGGTTGCGCCAATTCGACCGGGGCCGCCTGGGCAACCTGGGCTATGGCCGGCCGGCAGAAGTACCAGGCAGCGGCGATATCCCTGCCCGTGCCCGATCTCGCCGGCACCGGCGGCCGGCCGTCCGCCGCATCAGCCGCCGCGGGCCCGCCCCTGTGCGAGACGAGCGGAGAGCGCCCCCGCCTATTCCCAGCTGAACGTGCGCGCGGCCACCAGGAGGCAAACGACCAGCCAGCCGGCCAGGATCAACGCGTCCATTCCGAGTGGGGCGACCTGCGTGCCGTTGACCATCGTCTGGCGCAGCCCATCGCCCAGATAGGTCAGCGGCAGCAGGCGCGCGATCGATCGAAGGAAGTCCGGCATGAAGTCGAAGGGGAAGAAGATGCCCGATAGAAACATCAGCGGCATCTGGACGACCTGGACGACGCCCGTCGCCTGCTCCTCCGTCTTGAGGAACGAGGCCAGCATGAAGCCGAGGGCGAGGAAAGCGCCCGCGCCCAGGAAGACGAAGCCGACCGCGGCCGCGATGTTGCCGACAAGGTCTATGTGGAACACGGCTACGCCTATGCCGATGATCAGCACCGTGTCGACGGCGGCCACGATCAGGCGGAGCAGGATGTTGCTGGCGACCAGCTTCCAGCGCTGCAGCGGAGTGGCGCCCATCCGCTTGAGGATCCCCTTCTCCCGCTGCTGCACGAGCGGCACGGCGGCGAAGACGCCCAGTTGCATGAGGGCCATCGCCAGGATGCTCGGCACCAGGTAGGTGACCGTCGAGATGTTGCTTGAGCTCAGCGTCATCTGGCTGACGGTCACAACCTCGGAACCGCCCGCAAGCTGCAGGTTGAAGAAGTTCGCGATCTGGGTGACGGCTCCCTGGACCACCTGAGTCGTCTGCGTCTGGGCCGGGTCGGTGTAGAGCTGGATGGCCACCGAGGCCTTCCGATCGGCCGCGGTTTTGAAGCCGCTCGGGACGACGATGATGGCCGAGATGTCGCCCTTCTGCATGGCGGCCTTCTCGTCTTCCAGCGTTCCGTTCTGGAGAGTTAGCAGCGGCACGTTGGCGAATTGCTGGCGGAGGTCGGCCGACGATCGGGTCCCATCCTGGTCCACCCAACCGACCGAAACCGTGCTGTTGCTGCTGCCCGAGAAGAGCACGCCGAACAGCAGGACGAACATGATGGGGAAGAAGAAGGTCCAGAAGAGCGCGGCCCGGTCGCGGGTCAGGCCCTTTAGGTTGGCGACCGTGAGGCCGATGAGAGTCTTCATGGTCGGCTCCTAGTCGCGCAGTGCTCGACCGGTCAGGTCGAGGAAGACGTCTTCGAGGGTGGCCTGCCGAATGCCGAGGTTGTGCGGCTCGACGTTCAGGCCGTCGGCCATCGCCAGCAAGCCTCCGATCGTGTCGGCCACGGCCCGGGAGTAGAGAACGGTCTGGCCGTCCTCCTGGGTCGCTCGGGTCACGCCGCCGAGGCGGGCCAGCTGATCGACCGCGAGCTTCGGGGTCGAGTCGAAGAAGACCGCCCGCTCCTTGAACCGCCGACCGATCAACTCCGGCACGGCACCCATCTCCAGGATGTGGCCGTGGTCCATGATGGCCACGCGGTCGCACAGTTCCGAGGCCTCTTCCATGTAGTGGGTCGTCAGCATCACCGTCTTGCCCCCCGCCTGGAGCCGCTTGACCAGATCCCACAACGAGCGGCGAGCCTGGGGGTCGAGACCGGTGGTTGGCTCGTCCAGGAAGATCAGCTCGGGATCGTTGACGAGGGCCAGGGCGATCGACAGGCGCTGCTGCTGCCCGCCCGAGAGGTTCATCGAATAGGCTTTGGCTCGTTCACCCAGATCCACGGCGTCGATGAGTTCCTTCGTGGGCACGGAGTGCCTGAAGAAGCTGCCGAAGAGGTCCAGCAACTCGGTGACGGTGAGCCGCGGGTAGAGCGAAACGCTCTGGAGCTGCACGCCGATTCGCTGCTTGATCGAGTCCGGATGCTGGCACACGTCCAGACCGAAGACCTCGACGGTGCCCGAGTCGGGCGGCCGCAGGCCCTCCAGGACTTCGATCGTGGTCGTCTTGCCGGCGCCGTTCGGGCCGAGCATTCCGAAGACCTCGCCCCGCGCCACCTCGAAGGTGACTCCGTCGACGGCCTTGACGTCGCCGTAGAACTTCTTGAGGCCGGAGACCCGTATGACCGGCTGGCCGCTCTGGGTCATCTCACTCCCTGACATCGGCCGCTCCGGAGATCTCCGCGGATCTCGGCCGGCACGCCGCGGAATCTATCGGCTGCGCGAGACACGGTCGTCCGCCGTGAGAATGATCGCGCCTCCGGCGCTCAGCCGATCGTTCCGTCGGGCGAGCCGGCTGCGGCCGGCCAGCGCGGTTGCTCCAGAAGCATGTCCGACGACCTCGGCCCCAGTATCCCGAATCCGAGTCGTTCGTACAGTCGAATGGCCCGCGCATTCTCGGCGTAGACCCCGAGGTAGACGAGATCGTGCCCGGCTGCCACAGAGTCTCGGGCCAGGGCTCGCGTGATCGCCTCTCCGAAGCCACGGCCCCGCCACTGCGGGCGTGTACCGATCGAGGAGACGTAGCTCGCGCCGTCGAACGTGTAGCGCTCGCCTGTGGCCGCCGGCTCGCCGTCGACGCGGATCAGATAGGCGTGGAAGGTCGGCTGCCGCAGCGTCAGGCCGATCTCCGCGACCAGGTTCTCGTGGCGGTCCCCCGGGATCCGGAAGGCCTCGCCGATGACCCGGGCAAGTGCCTCGGCCAGGGCTGGTCGGTCCGCCTCGGACGGGTTGTTCCACCGCTCCAGGACGGCTTCGTGGGGCAGCGCCGCTTCCGGCTCGCCATCCGGGTTGCGGAGCAGGACCATGTCGTATCCACCACCCTGATCCACGAAACCGTTGGCGGCCAGGCGGGAGACCACGTCTCCAGGCGTGGACAGGCCGGGGATCACCCAGAAATAGGGGTTCCGTTCGAGGGCCACGAAGAGCTCGAGAGCCTGGCCGAGCCGGGCATCGAATTCGCGCGGATCCTCGGGCCAGCGCACGGCCGTGAAGCGGTTGAAGAACGGGTCGTTCTCGCCCGCCGAGTAGAGCATCACGGAGTCGCCGAAGTCTCGCCAGGCGCGGCCGGGAATCGATATCGCCCGGACGGGATGGATCTCGAGGAAGCGCAGCGTCTCCGGGCTGAGACCGAACCACGGACGCGGTCCGTTCGGCAGTGGCATACCCAAACCTTACGTGATCGCGGCCGGCGGGGCCGGCCCCGCGGAGCAACCCTCGAGCGGCTGCCCCTATACTCGGGAGGCCCCGCAGGTCGCAGCCGACCGGCGACCCGTCTCTTCTGAGGAGCCCGAGTCATGGACACCGCCCAGGAACACGCCGTCCCCGCCTCCGCCGCCATGACCCCGTCCGGCGGCCCGGCCCACGACCTGACCGCGGCGGAGATGGACGAGCTGGCCGCCGCCGGCAACTACGCGGCTATCTCAAAGCCGCACCTGTCGCCGATCCTCGGCCGCTACTACGAGCGTTCCTGGAGCCGCGGCGAGGGCCACACGCTGTACGACTCGGACGGGCGCGGGTTCCTGGACTTCGCCTGCGGCATTGCCACGACCTCGCTGGGACACCACCACCCGGCGGTGACGGCCGCCATCAAGGACCAGGCCGACAAGCTGCTCCACGTCTGCAACGCTCTCGGCTACATCGAGCCGGTCGGCCGGCTGGCGGCCATGCTGGCCGACGCTTGCCCGGATCCGCTCGATACGGTCTTCTTCGGCAACTCCGGCGCGGAAGCCGTCGAGGCCGCTCTCAAGCTGGCCCGTCGTGTGACCGGACGACCGGGGATCATCGCCTTCCGAGGCGCTTTCCACGGCCGGACCTTCGGCGCCGCCTCGGTCACGAGCTCGAGCATCAACTACCGGCTCGGCTACGAGCCGCTCCTGCCGTCGGTCTACCTGACCCCCTTCCCGAACGTCTACCGGTATTTCGGCGACGACGAGGCGGCCGCCACGGCCGGCGCGATGGGTGCGCTCCGGACGCTCCTCGGCCACGAGATCCCGCCGACGTCCGTGGCCGCCATCATCATCGAGCCGATCCAGGGCGAGGGCGGATTCAACCCCGCCCCGGCATCGTTCCTGCGGGAGCTGCGCGCCCTCTGCGACGAGCACGGCATCCTGCTCATCGCCGACGAGATCCAGTCGGGCATGGCCCGTACGGGCAGGATGTGGGCCTTCGAGCACGCCGGCATCGTTCCCGACGTCGTCTGCGTGGCCAAGGCCCTCGCCAACGGCCTGCCCGTCGGCGCTATCGTGACCCGCCGGGAGTTGCAGGAGCGCTGGGGCGTCGGCGCCCACGGCACGACTTTCGGCGGCAATCCGGTCAGCTGCGCGGCCGGAGTCGCTGTAATGCGCACGATCGCCGAGCAGGGCCTGGTTGCCAACGCGGCCGAACGGGGCGCCGAGCTGAAGACCGCCCTGGCGGCCCTCATGGCCGCCGACAACCGCATCGGCGACGTCAGGGGCCGCGGCCTCATGATCGGCGTCGAACTCGTGAAGGACCGCGCCACCCGCGACCCCGACAGCCACACCTGCGAAGCGCTCATCCAGGCTTGCGCCGAGCAGGGGCTGCTGGTGCTCAACTGCGGTACCCACCACAACGTGATCCGGTTCCTGCCCCCGATCGACGTCACGGCGGCCGAGATCTCGACCGGCGTCGACCTGTTCGCGACCGCCCTGCGCTCCCTGCCGCGCGGCAGCTGAGGGCCGCCGGCGGCAGTCGCTGGTCAAGCCGTGGGGCGATTCAGGCACGCGGCCCGCGTTCCGGCCTCCGGCCGACCCGGGGTCTGGGTCAGCGGTTCGTCTCGAGGAACCTCATGACGTCATCGAGCCGGAACCGGCGGTCGCCGCGCTTGCAGACCCGGTAGAAGGGCAGCTCGCCCCGGTCGCCCAGGCGTTTCACGGTGTTGACGTGGATGTGGAGCATCTGCGCGACTTCGCTGGCCGTGAGCATGGGACCCAGTTCGTTCGCGGCAACGACGGTCATCGATCACCTCTGCGTTCGCAACGGTGCTCGAGTCCGGCCAGGTGCGCTGCCCACCGGACCCGAGGGCGACGCGAACCGTACAGAGCGCACCCAACTGCCACAAGCCGTACTTTGGACTACCGGCCTGCGTACCGGTGCGGAGGCGCCGCTGAAAACCGCCGGAAGGCCTCGAGAAAGACGCTCGGGGCACGGCCCGATTCCGAACGTCCTGATCGCCGGCTCACTCGCAGGCGAGTCGACGATCTCCGGCGATCAGGACGGCGCGGGCGAGGTCGACGGGGCGGGCGAAGGGCTCGGCGACGGCGAGGCGGTCGGGGCGGTCGACGCCGACGCCGAAGCGCCGGGCGAGGTCGATGGGCCGGCGCTACCGGAGGGAACGGGCGACGGCGTGGGAACGTAGGTGCCGGGCGGGAAGGCCACGCTCGGCTCCGGGACAGAGGCCGGCACGGTCCCGAAGATGGCTACCCGTGCGGCGTGGTAGTCGGACAGGAAGGTCTGCTGGTCGGCCAGGAGTTCATCCTTGCTGGCCAGGATGTCGTTGGGGGTCTTCGCCTTGGACATCGTGTCGAGCAGGACCGATTCAGTGAGCCCGTCGGCGGTGAGCGCGGACATCGCGTCGGTCGCGGTCGTCGTCTGGCTCAGGTTCGGCGTCGCGTTCGGATCTTCCCAGTTCGTGACGGCACCGAGAGCGCCCATCCAACCCTTCATGTCGACGCTCAGGGCTTCGTAGGCCTTCAGCTGCCCCTGGAAGCTGTCCGCGGCAACCGCTGTGGAAACCTTCTTCAGGTCGGCATCCACCTTCGGCTTCCAGGCCGTCTCGATGCTGGTCCAGTTCTGGGCCGGCGTGGGCGTGTGCGGCCCGAAGCTGACCCAGGCCCAGAGTGCGAAGAAGGCGACGACCGCGACCGCGAAGAGGGGCGCGTAGGCCCGCAGCCACTCGCTGCCGTATTTCGCCGCCGAACTGTGCCGGGCGCCGCTCAGGCCGCGCTTGCGGCGGATCGGTTTCGCCGCGCGCTTCGGCTGGATCGGTGCGGCTTCTTCGAAACGCTCCTCTGCCCCGGACTCGACCGACTCTACGGGCGCGGCCGCGGCGGCGGTCTGGCGGGTCGCCGGGGCCTTGTTCGAAGACGACGACTTCCGATGGCTCTGCGGCACTGCTTTCCCGCGGCGCGACTGTGGCGACAATGCGCATCCTCCTGACGATGCCGGACCGGCCATGGACCGCTCGCCTCCCGCGCCCGCACCCCTCCGGAGCGACCGCATCGAGGCGTCGGAAGTCTATCGCGATTCTTCCCTTCGGCGGGCCCGACCGTCCAGAGTAGCTTTCAACGCCGGAGTCCCGGGGCGGGCACGTCCGTCCGGAGCATTACCGATTCGCAACCTTCTTAGCCTTGACCTGGGGCCTCTCGCTACTCGACACTCAGCTTTCCGCGACGGCAGAGGGCTCCTGGTCAGGAGCGGGCCCCGCTGTCGCCGCCGCGGATCGGCCCGGTCGAAGCCGGTGGACCTGAACGAGGACGGCGCAAGTTGAGGCAGACAGGCGGATCCAGAGCCCGCGGTCTCTACGAGCCCGCGTTCGAGCACGACGCGTGCGGCTTCGGCTTCGTCGTGGACATTGCCGGTCGCCCCTCCCACTCGATCGTGCGCGATGCCCTGACGGTCCTGGTCAACCTGGAACACCGCGGCGCCACCGGCTCCGAGAAGAACACCGGGGACGGTGCGGGCCTGACCATCCAGATCCCCCACCGCTTCCTTGCCGACGTCGCCGACAGGTCCGGCGTCAGGCTGCGCGGCAAGGGCGGCTACGGGGTCGGCATGGTCTTCCTGCCCCAGGACAGGGTCAGTCGCGTGGACTGCTTCCGCCTCTTCGAGCAGGTCGTCGCCGAGGAAGGCCTGCGTTTCCTGGGCTGGCGCGACGTTCCGACCGAGAATTCGAGCCTGGGCGCGAGCGCCCGGGCCGCCCAACCCCTGATCCGCCAGGTGTTCATCGACCGGCCGGAGAGCCTGGTCGAAGATCTCGCCTTCGAACGAAAGCTGTACATCGTTCGGCGCCTGGTCGAGAAGGCGGTCTCGCGCTCGGCCATACCGGCGCGCGCCGACTTCTATATTCCCTCGCTCAGCTGCCGCACGATCGTCTTCAAGGGCATGCTCAACGCCTCGCAGCTGCGGGTCTTCTATCCGGACCTGGCCGACGAGCGCGTCGAGAGCGCCATCGCCATGGTCCACTCGCGCTTCTCGACCAACACCTTCCCGTCCTGGCCGCGCGCCCATCCGTATCGCTACATATCGCACAACGGCGAGATCAACACGCTCCGCGGCAACGTCAACTGGATGCACGCCCGGCAGTCGCAGTTCAGCTCGAAGGCCTTCGGCGACGAGCTGACGAAGGCCCTGCCCGCCATCGACGCGGAGGGCTCCGACTCGGCCATCCTGGACAACGTCCTCGAGTTGCTCTACCTCTCGGGCCGGTCGGTGGCTCACGCCCTGATGATGATGGTGCCCGAGCCGTGGCAGCACCACGAGTCGATGGCGCCCGAAAAGCGGGCCTTCTATGAGTTCCACGCCTGCCTGATGGAGCCCTGGGACGGGCCGGCCTCGATCGCCTTCACCGACGGCATCCGCGTCGGCGCCACGCTCGACCGCAACGGCCTCCGCCCCGCCCGCTACTGGGTGACCGCCGACGGCCGCGTGGTCATGGCCTCCGAATCCGGCGTGCTCGACATTCGCCCGGACCAGATCGTGGCCAAGGGCCGCCTCCAGCCGGGCCGGATGTTCCTCGTCGACACGGGCGAGCAGCGGATCGTCTCGGACGAGGAACTCAAACGCCGCGTCGCGAGCCAGTACCCCTACGAGCAGTGGGTTCGCGAGTGGCTCGTCAAGCTGACGGAGCTGCCGCCGCCTCCGCGCGTCATCGAGCCCGATCACGAGACCGTCCTGCGCCGCCAGGAAGTCTTCGGCTACACCGCCGAGGACGTGCGGATGCTGATCAACCCCATGGCCATGACCGGCACCGAGCCCGTCGGCTCGATGGGCAACGACGTCGCCCTGGCAGTCCTGTCCGAACGGCCGCAGCTGCTGTACTCGTACTTCAAGCAGCTCTTCGCCCAGGTCACCAACCCGCCGATCGACTCCATCCGCGAGGAGATCATCACCGCCACGGAGATGGCCATCGGCCCGGAAGGCAACCTCCTCGAGCCCGACCCCAAGTCGGCGCACCAGCTCGAGTTGCCCTCGCCGGTCCTCTCGAACGAGGAGCTGGAGAAGATCCGCAACCTGTCCACGGGCGACCCGCACGGCTTCAAGACGATCACCCTGCCGATCCTCTACCAGGTCGCCGACGGCGGCGCCGGCCTGCGGAAGGCGATCGAACGCGTACGCGACCGCTGCTCGGAGGCGATCTCCGAGGGCTACAACATCATCATCCTCTCGGACCGCGGCCACGACGCCGAGGAGGCCCCGATCCCGTCCCTGCTGGCCGTCTCCGCCGTCCACCACCATCTGGTCCGGTCGGGTGCGCGAACGCTGGTCGGGCTCGTCCTCGAGTCGGGCGAACCGCGCGAGGTCCACCACTTCGCCCTATTGCTCGGCTACGGCGCCAGCGCGGTCAACCCATATCTCGCCTTCGAGACGGTCCACGACCAGATTCGCCTGGGCATGATCACCGGCTCGGCGGAGGCGGCCGAGAAGAAGTACCGCAAGGCCATCGCCAAGGGCGTCGTGAAGGTCATCTCGAAGATGGGCATCAGCACCGTCCAGAGCTACCACGGCGCCCAAGTCTTCGAGGCGGTCGGGATAAACCAGGATTTCATCGACGAGTACTTCACCTGGACGCCCACGCGCATCGGCGGCATAGGCATCGACGTCGTCGCCCGCGAAGTGAAGATGCGCCAGGATCGGGCCTACCCGCCCAAGCGGCCGGTCTACCACAAGCAGCTCGGAGTCGGTGGGAACATCCAGTACCGCGTGGACGGCGAGCAGCACCTCTTCAACCCGCTGTCGATCTCGCAGCTCCAGTACGCGACGCAAAGTGGCAACTACGCCGCCTTCAAGGAGTACTCGAAGCTCATCGACGACCAGTCCGCCGGCCTTTGCACTCTGCGTGGGCTGATGGAGTTCAAGTCGAACCATCGCCATCCCCTCTCCATCGACGAGGTCGAGCCGGTCGAGGCGATCGTCAAGCGCTTCAAGACCGGCGCCATGAGCTACGGCTCGATCTCGCGGGAGGCTCACGAGGCGCTCGCGATCGCGATGAACCGCCTCGGCGCCAAGTCGAACACCGGCGAGGGTGGCGAGGATCCGGCCCGCTTCGAGAGGCTGCCCAACGGCGACTCGATGAAGAGCGCCATCAAGCAGGTCGCCTCGGGCCGCTTCGGCGTCACCAGTGAGTATCTGGTCAGCGCCCGCGAGATCCAGATCAAGATGGCCCAGGGGGCGAAGCCGGGAGAGGGCGGGCAGCTGCCCGGCCACAAGATCTACCCGTGGATCGCCCGCGTCCGCCACTCGACCCCGGGTGTCGGCCTGATCAGCCCGCCGCCTCACCATGACATCTACTCGATCGAGGACCTGGCGGAGCTGATCCACGACCTCAAGAACGCGAATCCCGACGCCCGCATCTCGGTGAAGCTCGTGTCCGAGGTGGGCGTGGGGACGATCGCCGCGGGCGTTGCCAAGGCCCACGCCGACGTCATCCTGATCAGCGGCCACGATGGCGGCACCGGCGCGTCGCCCGTGTCTTCGATCAAGCACGCCGGCCTGCCCTGGGAGCTGGGGATCGCCGAGACCAACCAGGTCCTGCTCATGAACGACCTGCGGTCGCGCGTCGCGGTCGAGGTCGACGGCCAGATGAAGACCGGCCGCGACGTCGTCATCGGCGCCCTGCTCGGCGCGGAGGAGTTCGGCTTCTCGACGGCGCCGCTCGTGACCCTCGGATGCGTGATGATGCGCGCCTGCCACCTGAACACTTGCCCGGTCGGCATCGCCACCCAGGACCCGGAGCTGCGCCGCCGCTTCGCGGGCGACCCGCAGTACGTGGTCAACTTCATGAACTACGTGGCCGAGGAAGTCCGCGAGCACATGGCCCAGCTCGGCTTCCGGACCTTCGAGGAGATGGTCGGCCACTCCGAGCGGCTCGAGATGCGCCGGGCGATCGACCACTGGAAGGCCCACAACCTCGACTTCAGCCGGATCCTCTACCAGCCCCAGGTTCCCAAGACGACCCTGCGGACCTGCCAGATCGGGCAGGAGCACAAGATCGAGGAGTCGCTCGACGCCACGACCCTCATCCCGCTGTGCGAGCCGGCGCTCGAGCGCGGCGAGAAGGTCGTGGCCGACCTGGCCATCCGGAACGTGAACCGGGTCGTCGGCACTTCGCTCGGCTCGCAGGTCACGCTCCGTTACGGCGGGGCGGGCCTGCCCGAAGACACGATCAACCTCCACTTCCGCGGCTCGGCCGGGCAGAGCTTCGGGGCCTTCATCCCGAAGGGCATCACCCTCACCCTGGAGGGCGACGCAAACGACTACCTGGGCAAAGGCCTCTCGGGCGGCAAGATCGTCCTGTTCCCCGACCGCGACGCCACCTTCGCGGCCGAGGACAACGTCATCACCGGCAATGTCGCCTTCTACGGCGCCACGTCCGGAGAGGCCTACGTCCGCGGCATCGCCGGCGAGCGCTTCTGCGTCCGTAACTCGGGCGTCCGGGCGGTGGTGGAGGGCGTGGGCGACCACGGCTGCGAGTACATGACCGGCGGCCGGGTCGTCGTCATCGGCAAGACCGGCCGCAACTTCGCCGCGGGAATGTCGGGCGGCGTGGCGTACGTCCTCGACGAGAGCGGCGAGGGCGGAGCCGCCGGAGGCGGCTTCGAACGAGTCTGCAACAAGGAACTGGTCCAGCTACTGCCGCTCTCGGACCCAGAGGAGAAGGCCGAGGTCCGCCGTCTCCTGGAGCGCCACGTGGAGTACACCGCCAGCCCGCGCGCGAAGGCGCTGCTCGACGACTGGCCGACCACGGTCAGCAGGTTCATCCGCGTCGTCCCGAACGACTACCGGCGCGTCATGGAGGCCCAGGCGCGGATGCGCGAGAAGGGGCTCTCGCAGGACGAGGCCGAAATGGCCGCCTTCGAGGAGAACGTCATGGACGCGCGCCGCGTGGCGGGGAACTGACGATGGGCAAGCCGACCGGGTTCATGGAGTTCGGGCGCGAGCCCGCCCACGCCCGCCCGCCGCTCGAGCGGGTCAAGGATTGGAGCGAGGCGCACCCCGCCTACGAGGAGAGGACACTGCGGGAGCAGGGCGCACGCTGCATGGACTGCGGCACGCCGTACTGCCACACCGGCGCTCTCGTGGCCGGCATGGCCATGGGCTGCCCGATCCACAACCTGATCCCGGAGTGGAACGACCTGGTCTACCGCGGCCAGTGGCGGGAAGCGATCATCCGCCTGCACAAGACCAACAACTTCCCCGAGTTCACCGGCCGCGTCTGCCCTGCCCCGTGCGAGGGTTCGTGCACGCTCGGCATCAACCAGCCGCCCGTCACCATCAAGACGATCGAGAACGAGATCGTCGAGCGCGCCTTCATGGAGGGCTGGATCGTCCCCGAACCGCCCCTGGCCCGGACGGGCATGAAGGTCGCGGTCGTCGGCAGCGGGCCCTCGGGCCTGGCCGCGGCCGCGCAACTCAACAAGGCCGGCCACCTGGTAACCGTCTACGAGCGAGACGACCGGATCGGCGGCCTCCTCATGTACGGAATCCCTAACATGAAGCTGGACAAGTCGGTCGTGGAGCGGCGGGTCGACCTCCTCGCGGCCGAGGGCGTTACCTTCGTCACCGGCACGACCGTCGGCTTGGATGTCGCGGCCGAGAAGCTCATGGCGGAGTTCGACGCCGTGGTGCTTGCCACAGGCTCGACGATCCCGCGGGACCTCAAGGTCGAGGGCCGCGATCTGGCGGGCGTCCATTTCGCCATGGAGTACCTGACCGCCAACACGCGGGCCCTTCTGGGCGGACCGGCGACGCCGATCTCGGCCGCCGGGAAGAACGTGGTGGTGATCGGCGGCGGCGACACGGGCACCGACTGCGTCGGCACCGCCGTCCGCCAGGGCGCGAAGGGCGTCGTCCAGCTCGAGATCCTGCCCAGGCCGCCCGAAACCCGGGCCGCCGACAACCCCTGGCCGCAGTGGCCCAAGGTCTACAAGCTCGACTACGGGCAGGAGGAGGCCGCCGCCCTGTGGGGCGCGGACCCGCGGCGCTACATGGTGAACACCAGGCGGCTCGTCGGCGACGAGGCCGGCCACGTCGCCGCGATAGAGACCGTCGAGATCGAATGGGTACACGCTCACGGCGGCCGGCCGGAGATGCGCGAATGCCCCGGGACCGAGACTTCGTTCCCGGTCGACCTGGTCCTCATCGCGATGGGCTTCGTCGGCCCCGAGCCGACTCTGCCGGCGGCCTTCGGCTGCAAGCTCGACCACCGCGGCAACATCGTCCACGACGACGACTTCATGACGACGACCCCGGGTGTCTTCGCAGCCGGCGACTGCTCGCGCGGACAGTCGCTCGTGGTCTGGGCGATCAACGAGGGCCGCCTGGCGGCTCGCGCCGTCGACAAGTACCTGATGTTCGGCGAGTCGGTCCTGCCGGACTACTAGCCGGGCCCCGTTCCGCGAAGGCCGAGGCCGAATCAACCCGGCTTCGAAGATTTGGTCGCACCCGGAGTCCCCACCCAACGTTGGTGGTCGAGGCACCAGCCGGGTCGACACCGTCCCCCGCTCGCCCGACGACTGGGTTCGCCCTATACCACTGCGCAGCCCGACGGGCCGCGGATCAGGCCCCTCCCGATCGCCTGGCAAGTCCTACCTCTTTCCGCCAGAAGACGGAAAGGCTACCTTTGGCGAGTGCCCGATAACGAGACCGAGACCGAGCGCGTTCGCCGCATCTACGATCGGCGGACGGCGACCGGCCCCGCCTCCCGGGGAGCGGCCGACATGCGCTGGCTGTGCGGTCAGGCCGAAGGCGAGACCCTGGAGGTGGGGATCGGCCGGGGGCGGACCCTGCCCTACTACCCGCCCGGCGTGCATCTGGCCGCGATCGATTTGAGCGAGGTCGCGCTGCGTGAAAGCCAGCGCCGTGCCGACGAGATCGGCTTGCGCTGCGCGTTCCGTCAGGCCGACGCCGCCGCCCTCCCCTACCCCGACGACCACTTCGATACGATCGTCTTCTACCTCGTCCTGTGCACCATCCCGGACGACAGGCGGGCCGTCGCCGAGGCGGTGCGGGTCCTGCGCCCCGGCGGACAGCTGCTGCTCGTCGAGCACGTTCGCAGCCCGAACCGGGTCGTTCGGGCGGTAGAGCGCCTGTTCGAGCCCTTCACGATCCGCCGCATGGCCGACCACCTGCTGCGTGATCCTCTCGAGCACGTCATGGCCGAGGAGATGGAGATAGAAACCCTGGAACGGTCATGGTTCGGTGTCGTCGAACGGCTGGCCGCCCGCAAGCCCGACGCCGACGAACTGGCCGAGGCGGTCTGAGGAAGTCCCGGTCGGTGAAGCGACGTCCGCGGGCTCCGAATCCCGGCTGGCTCGGAGACCTCGCGCCGCCCTGCTGACTAGAGCCCCGAGGGCGACACCTGGCCGGACGGCGGCGGCGACCCGTCCGGGACGCCCGAGTACTGGGCCGACCCGACCCAGCCGAAGCTCGACAACGGCCAGTAGCGCAGCCAGGCCCGCCCGATCACGCTCGAAACCTGGATAGGGCCGAAGGCGCGCGAATCCTGCGATTGCTCGCGGTGGTCGCCCATGACGAAGAGCTGGCCCTGACCGATCCGCCAGCTCGACACCCCGGTGGTCGGGTTCGTCGGCTGGCCGTCGTACACATACGGCTCGACCAGCCGAACGCCGTTGACGTACACGCCGCCCTTCTGGATCTGGATGAGATCTCCGGCGACTCCGATCAC
Source organism: uncultured Chloroflexia bacterium (assembly GCA_963713795.1). GTDB lineage: Bacteria > Chloroflexota > Limnocylindria > Limnocylindrales > CSP1-4 > Fen-1039. Next base: position 210,395 of record CAVQNC010000010.1, on the reverse strand, counting down.
CCGCTTGATGAACGGGACGTCGGAACCGTTCTCCTGGAAGCCCTTGGGCGGCTGGAAGACGATGATGTCGCCCCGGTGGTAGCCGGTGAAGATGGGAGTCAGCTTGTCCACGAGCACGAACTGGTTCGGCTGGAGGGTGTTCTCCATCGACTCCTGGGAGATCTCGCGCGGCTCCGCCACGTACTGGTGGACCACGAAGAAGATGATGACCGTCAGGAGGACCGTCTCGAGGATCTCGAGCAGGCATCCGCGCCAGCGTTTGCTCATCCGACAACAGTTCCCCTGTACGGGCGGCGAATCCTGCCGCGCGGTGGTCGAGTAGAGAGTTCCCGCCCGGGGTCCGGACGTGAGCGGAGTAGACGGTAGCACCTCCCGCCGTTCGAGGCCGCCGTACGACGGTACGGGGACCGGCGGTCGCACGGAGGTGCCGGTCCCGGGGTCATGCCGGTTGTCGGGACGAGCCGGCCTCGGATCCGCTTCCCACCCTTCGCCCGCAATCGCGCGGCGCGCGCGGCCGTGCCGGCCGCCGGCGCGACGCGTCCCGCGAAGTCGCCGCCCGCCGCAGCCGCTGTCGCCAATCAGGTTTCCGGCCGGTGCCCAGGCCGGCCGCCACCTCGTCCCGAAGGCCGCGACTTCGATTGACATGTGACCATATGGTCACCTAATCTCCGGGCGTGGACGAAGTCTTCAGGGCGCTGGCGGATCCGAGCCGCAGGCTTCTCCTGGACCGCCTCTTCGAGCGAGATGGCCAATCGCTCGTCGAGCTCCAGGGTGGACTGGCCATGACCCGCTTCGGCGTCATGAAGCACCTTCGCCTGCTCGAGGAGGCCGGTCTTGTTACCACCCGCCGGGTCGGCCGCCGGAAGCTCCACTACCTCAACCCCGTTCCGATCCGGCTTGTGCACGATCGCTGGATCAGCCGCTATTCCGAGCCGATCGTCGCGCAGCTGAGCGCGCTGAAGGCTCACCTGGAGGAAGAACCGATGGGCATCGCACCCCGGCACGTCTACGAGATCTTCATCCGCACCACCCCAGAGCGGTTGTGGCGGGCCATCACCGACCCGGCCGACACGCGCCTCTACTACTTCGGCACCGATGTCCAATCCGACTGGAAGGTCGGCTCGAGGCTGGTCTACCTGGATCACGGCCAGACCACCCTGGACTGCGAGATCCTCGAGATCGATCCGGCCCGCCGGCTCGTCCACAGCTTCACGATGACCTACGAGCCGGAGACGGCGGCCGAGCGACCCTCGAGGGTCACCTGGGAGATAGAGAAGCTGGGCGACACGTGCCGGCTGACGCTCGTCCACGACGACTTCGACGGCGAGACCAAGACGTACCGCGAGGTCGAGCACGGCTGGTCGCAGATCCTCTCCGGCCTCAAGACCCTCATCGAGACGGGCCAGCCGCTCGTCGTCGAGGAGCATTCGCAGGAGCGCGCCGGCATGCCGGCCTGACCCCGCGCCGCCCTGTTCACCCGAACGAAGCGGGGCCGTCGCGGTCCCCGCTTCGCCGTTCTCCTGCCGCGACAGCGAACCCTTGGAAGCCCTGAGGCTGTATCGTCTCCCTTGTGAGCACCGTCGTAGAGTTTCGTGGTTCGTTCCGCCTCATGGAGAGCCCCGGAGATCGCCTGCGGCGCACCGGCAAGGGAACCTGGTACGACCGCTGCGGCGAGCCGGCCCTCGCCGAGCACAACAACCCAAGGTGCGAGATCTGCGCCCGAGGGTCCAGCTGCGGCCTCGACTGCACGCTGAGCCGGCTGGTCTGCCCGAAATGCGGCGCCACGGCCTGACGGGGCGCACGACCGCCTCGGAGGACGAAATGGCCGCTCCCACTCCGAACGACTCGCCCGCCGGGGGCCGCGCATGACGCCCGCCCCGGGCCTGGAGCCGCATCCCATCTACCTCGCCGGCCGCTGGGTCGAGTCGCCGGACCGGCTGGTCGTGACGAACCCCGCCCGGCAAGACGAGCCGGCCGGCGCCACGTACCTGGCCACTCCCGAGCAGTACGAGGAGGCGGTCGTCGCCGCTGTCGCGGCCTTCGAGAAGACCCGCAGGATGCCCGCCTTCGAGCGGAGCGCGGCACTGCACCACATCAGCTCCGGCATCGCGGCGCGGCGCGAGGAGATCGCCGAACTCATCGTCGCCGAGTCGGGCAAGCCGATCCGCGACTCACTGGCCGAGGTCGACCGGGCCGTGCTGACCTTCCGGATCGGCGCCGAGGAGGCCGAGCGGATCGGCGGCGAGGTCATCCCGCTCGACCTGAACCCCGCCTCGCGCGGCCGGACCGGGGTCGTCCGCCGCTTCCCGATCGGCCCGATCGCGGCCATCAGCCCCTTCAACTTCCCGGTCAACCTGGCCGCGCACAAGCTCGCCCCGGCCATCGCCTCGGGCAACCCGGTCGTCCTCAAGCCGCCCTCGAAGGATCCTCTGACGATGCTCGCAGTGGCCGAGATCGTCGCCGAGGCCGGCCTGCCCGACGGCGCGGTCAGCATCCTGCCGATGACCCGCGACCTGGGCGATCGCCTCGTCTCGGACGACCGGTTTAAGCTGCTCACGTTCACCGGCAGCCCGGCCGTCGGCTGGGAGATGAAGGCGCGGGCCGGCAAGAAGCGCGTCGTGCTCGAACTGGGCGGCAACGCGGGCGTCATCGTCGATCGGTCGGCCGACCTCGGCTGGGCCGTTCGGCGCGTCGTCGCGGGCGCCTTCGGCTACGCCGGCCAGGTCTGCATCAGCGTCCAGCGGGTCTTCGTGCACGAGGCGGTCTGGGACGAGTTCATGGCTCGCTTCGTCGAGGCGGCGACCGCGCTGAAGGTCGGCGACCCACTCGACACGGCGACGGACGTCGGCCCGATGATGGGCGCGGCCGCGGTCGACCGGACCCTGGCCTGGGTCGAGGAGGCCCGGTCCATGGGCGGGGAAGTGCTCGCCGGCGGCACGGCCGACGGACTCTACTTCTCACCCACCGTCCTGACGGGCGTGCCGCTCGCGGCTCGGGTGTGTCGCGAGGAGGCCTTCGCGCCGCTGGTCGTGGCCTTCCGGTTCGACGACTTCGCCGACGCGGTTCGAGCCGTGAACGACGGCCGTTTCGGGCTGCAGGCCGGCGTCTTCACGAACAACCTGGCCCACGCCTGGTCCGCCTTCGAGGAACTGGAGGTCGGGGGCGTCATCGTCAACGACGTGCCGACCTACCGCATCGACCACATGCCCTACGGCGGCTCCAAGGACTCGGGCCTCGGCCGCGAAGGGATCCGCTACGCCATCGAAGACATGACTGACCTGCGCATCATGGTGGTGGCGTCGCCCCAGTAGCCGGTCTGCGGCCCGCGGGTCGTCAGCCCAGCCGCGAACCCGGAGCCTCGGCTGAGCCCGCATTCCCGGAGCGCCGACCCCGCGCCCCGTCGCACAGCAAGCGGACCCGCCCGGGCGCTAGAGTCGGTCCATGAAAGTCGGCGTCGCAATCGGCGGCCCCATCCCCGAGGTCGCGGACCTCGCCCGGCGGGCCGAGTCGGCCGGACTCGAGTCGGTCTGGCTAGCGGAGCTGGACCGTTCGGCCTTCGTCCAGGCCGCGGCGGCGATCGCCTCGACGGCACGGATCGGGGTCGGCACCGCCGTGGCCCTGGCGTTTCCCCGCTCGCCCACCATCACCGCCATGACGGCCTGGGATCTGGACGAGATGTCGGGCGACCGCTTCATGCTCGGCCTCGGCCCGCAGGTCAGGCGCGTCCTGGAGGCGCGCTTCTCCGTCCGCGTCGACCGAGCCGGACCTCAGATGCGCGAGTACGTAGAGGCCGTGAGAACGGTCTGGGCGGCTAACCGCGGCGAGTCCGTCACCCACGAGGGCGCCGCCTACCGGATCACGATGCCGACCTTCCACGGCCCGCCGCGGCCGGCGCGCCGCGACACGCCGATCCTGATCGCGGCCGTCGGCCCGGTGATGTCCCGCGTCTGTGGCGAGGTCGCCGACGGGCTGCTCGGGCATCCCCTGGCATCGCCGCGCTACCTGCGAGAATCGGTCCGGCCCGCCGTCGACGCGGGGCTGGAGCGCGCCGGTCGGTCCGGCGGCTCCTGCCCGATAACGGCGATGGCTCTCGTTTCGGTGGGCGACGATCCGGACGAGGCCCGGCGGGCAGCCCGACTCCAGATCGCCTTCTACGCCACGACCCCCTCGTACAAGCCGATCCTGGAGCTCCACGGCCGCGGCGGATTACCGCGCGACCTGCCGCGAGCCTTCGTCAACCGCGACCGGGACCGCATGACCGAGCTCATCGACGACGAGCTCCTGGACGCCGTCGCCGTCGCGGGGCGCCCGGACGAGGCCCTCGACCGGCTCCGGGCATGGGAGGGCGTCGCCGACCGTGTCGTCCTGGGAGTGCCCTGGTACGGCATGCCGCGCGACCGCCAGCGCGAGGCCATTTCGGCCGCGTTGGAACTCGCGGGGAGCGCTCTGACGCAGGATTGGCGTCCCCGGCGGGATTCGAACCCACGACCCGCCGCTTAGAAGGCGGCCGCTCTATCCACTGAGCTACGGGGACTCCGGACGTGGCGCCAGACGCCGCGCGTAGAGTAACCCGCGCCGCCCGACCCGACCAGCCGTCACCCGTTGCGCGGCCAGCCGCCGCCAGATGCGCGGCCCCCTTCGCGACGCCCACCTCCTGAACCGGCGGCAAGCTGGGCTTCGTCCCCAGGCCCCAGTGGAGCTTCGTCCGTCGGCGGCCTCTAGCCCTCACCGCCGACCCGTCAAAGGGCCGCGTCGGGAGCGATCGGGCAACGACGGCGGACGCCGGTTGTTATGCTTTCTCCACCTTCGTGCCCATGCCGGAGCGACCGTCAGTGGACTCACTCCTGCGCTCCGCAAGGGCTGATGATCCCGCATCAGGGGCAGCGGGCACTCATGCTTCATCCGCTCCGACCGAGTACCACGTTGTGGCTCTAAACGACGAGGCTTCCTGCGACTCGAGACTCTCGCCCGGGCGGTCCCGGCGCTGGAAGCTCCCACCCCACGATGACCCGACGGCCGAGTCGACCATCCGGGCGTTCATGCGCTCCGGCACATCGAGCTCGGATGACGCGGACGATACGGAGGCGGCGCGGGCGGCCGGGCTTGCCACACACCGTGGCTGGAAGGAGGCGCTGCGCCAGGAAGAGCAGCGTCTGGCCCGGTACGGCTGCCCGGCGACGATCGTCGTCGCTGAGATCGCCGGACTCGAATCGCTGGCTGCCAGGCTCGGCCAGGGTGCCGCGGATCGGCTCGTCCAACCGATCGAGGCGGTGATGCGACGGAACGCGCGCGCGACGGATCTGTGCGGGCGCGCCGGGCATGCGCGCTTCGTGGCGTTGCTGCCCGAGACGGACCAGGTCGCGGCGATCAACTACGTCGAACGGGTGCGATCCGAATGCGACAACTGGCTCGAAGCCGGCGGGCTCGCCGTCCGTCTGGCCATCGGCTGGGCCCAGCCGATCCCGGGAGGCACTCTCGCCGACGCGATGCGGCTGGCGGACGATCGAATGAACGAGGACCGCCGCCGCGAGGGCTTCGGCCCCACGCCGGCCGCGACGGCGCCGCTGACTGACGACGGCGAGCCGCCACGACCGGGCGCTTGAAGAAGGCTGTTTCCTGACCCGAGGCCAGGTCCGCGGCCCTTGACCCTGATCGATGCGGGCCGACCGACACGCCGCGGCGTGCATTCGCGATGCACCGGGCCGGCCGATCCTGGATCGGCGGGCCGGCTGCCGGCAAAGTCGGCCGATCGTGCCCCGGGCCCCTCGTCGCGCTTCGCGCCCGGTGCTAGACTCCGATACTCTCTCCCGGTTCCGTCCGCCAGAAGGTTGCGCTTCGGAGGGTCGATCCCGTGGCTTCACTCCCGCTCGAACTCGACGGTCTCGAGAAGCCCATCGCCCGCGACGAGCGGCCGATTCGACCCACTCGAGGCGGCGAGGCGCCGGCGATCGACGGCCAGCTTGCCCTCCAGCTCCCGAGCGAGCTGCCGCACCTGGCCATAGAGCCCGAATGGAAGAGCCAGCAGCGCCTCTGGGGACACAGCTTCCACCCCATGTGCTCGTACCTGGCCAGCTTTCCGGCCGCCCTCGTCCACGCCTTCATCGCCCGCTATACACGCCCCGGAGACGTCGTCCTCGACCCGTTCAGCGGCCGCGGCACGACCCCGCTGCAGGCCTGCGCCGAGGGCCGGATCGGTGCTGGCAACGACCTGAACCCCTTCGCCCACATCCTCACGGCGGCCAAGGTCGATCCCCCGACGAAGTCGGACATCAAGACTCGCGTCGCGTCGCTGCGCCTGGCCTGGGCGGCCTCGGCCGGCGAGTGGAATGACCTCGCCGACAGGATCGTCGCCGCCCCGGGTTCGCCCGACGTGGAGGTTCCAGGCCCCGCCAGCCGGCCGATCCACCCCGCGGGTTCGAACGCGCGCAGCGACTCGGCCTCCAACCGGCCCGGCGCCTCAGTGCCGGCGGAAGTCGCCCTGGCCTTCCACCCTCGGACGCTCGCCCAGCTCCTCTACCTGCGATCCGGCCTCGACCCCGACGATCGTACCGACCGCTTCGTGCTGGCGACGCTGACCGGAATCCTTCACGGAAAGAGCGGCAGCTACCTGTCCGCCGTGATGCCGAACACCTTCAGCATGGCGCCGCGCTACGTCCGGGACTTCGTGGAGCGGACCGGCTTCCGCTCCCCCGAGCGCGACGTGTTCGGGCTCCTCGACGACAAGCTGCGCCGGCTGTACCGGCAGCCGCTGCCCCCGTCTCGCGGCATCGCCCTGCTCGGCGACGCGCGCGACGCCGGCGTCCGCGTTCGCGAGGCGTTGCGCACACGCGGCCTGCCGGACCGGGCCCGATTGGTCGTGACGTCGCCCCCATACCTGCGGGTCGTGAAGTACGGCTACTACAACTGGCTCCGGCTGTGGCTCCTCGGCTACGACGCGGCCGCCATCGATGACCTGCTCGACGACGCCCACCACCGCGACGCCTATCTCGTGTTCATGCGCGAGGTCCTGGGCGGGCTTCGGTCGGCCCTGGCCGACGACGCGGTCGTCGCCATCGTCATCGGCGACGTCGAGATGGACCGAGGCAGGCCGGCGAACGGCGGCATCGGGCTGGCCGAGTCGGTCTGGGAGCTGGCCGCGGCGCCGGAGGGTTATCGGCTCGCCGGCATCGCCATGGACGACGTCGCCGCAGGCCGCAAGATGACGAAGCTCTGGGGCGAGGAAGCGGGCCAGGCCACGAAGGTCGAGCGGATTCTGATCCTGGCGACGAGCGAGGCCGGCCGCCGCCGCGCCGTCAACGGCGCGTCGCTCCCAATCGACTGGGATTGGCCGCCCCGAAGGCCGCGCATCCTGTAGGGTTCCGCCCCAAGGCGCGACGCGACGCGCTCGGGCCAATACAATCCAGCCATGAAGCCGATGTACGAACCCAGCGACCTGGCGGCGATGGACCCGCTCGTCCTGATGAAGAACCTGGACCACGTCCGCATGACGAGCCGGCGACTGAGCTACATCCTCCAGCAGCAGGTCCACCTGTACACGCCGACGGCCAACGAGCTGCGCGACCGAATTGACAGCTACGTCGAGGCCGAGCGCCAGATCGAAGGCGAGATGGCGCGCCGCCAGCTCCGCGCCTGAGGGATCACCACCTCTGCCGGTACGAGGCCGACGATGGAGGAAGGCCCTCCCGATGGGAGGGCCTTCTCGCGGAGCGGCGTGACGGAGCCGCGACCGCGAACCTGCGGACGAGTGGGCCCGGGCGCTAGCGGGCCGCTCCCATGAAGACGCCCGAACGCAGGGCCTCCTCGGACTCCCTGCCGTCGGCGCTCACCGGCTCGGGCTCCATGACCCCGACTACCAGCCGGGGTCGTCTCTCCACCTCACGGTTGGCCACCTCGGCGACCAGACCGGCCAGCCGCGGCATCTCCGCCAGCCCGAACGCGATGCCGTGCTCGGCAAGCTCCCCGAAACCCCAGCCGTGGTACAGGCCGCGGCTGGCTACGTGGCACATCTCGTCGTAGAGCTCGGGCCAACCCACGCGCTTGCGTCTATGGCAGAAGCGCACGAAATCGAGCGCGCCGTCTGCCTGGCTCGTGTCCTCGGGCCGCCTGCGCGAATCCATAGATCCACTCGCTCCTCTGTCCGTGCCAGACCAAACCCAATCCTGGTGGCGGACCGCAGGCTCGGTCCAGGATGGGCTCCGATCCCCCCGCGTGTCTCTCCTCCGCGGCAGGTTGCTGCATGCTAGGCGGGCTCGGCCCGACCGGGAAGGGGTTTTCTCCACCAAGTCATCCACCAAGTTTTCCACAGAACGGCCGTTCTACGACCGTCCGTTCGAGCCGCCTCGGTGCGGATCCCAGGACGGCCGACGAACCACGAGGCCCGCGAAGCGCCGGTCGATCCCGACCCTCCCGCCGTCAGGGCGAGGCGCCGTCGAAATCCTTCTGGAGCGTCTGCTGCAACTTCAGAAGCTCGGTGTTCACGTTCAGACCGCCGGTGTTCTGAAGCTTGTACAGGAAGCTGGCGATGTCGGTTCCGGCCTGTGTAAACGCGGGCATGTCCGACTCGGAATTGGGCACGGCCGGCACCTCCGCCATCCTGGTCAGGACGCTCCAGGTGACGTGGTTGCCCGGGAAGATCGGGGCCAGGGCTGCGTCGTAGGCGGCGAAGTAGGCCGCTTGATCGGCCGTCTTGGCCGGCTCGCCGCCGTAGTTCCGCATCAGCGTCGGGTCGGCCATGATGGCCATCATCGCCTTGAAGGCCGCGTCGGGGTTCTTGCTCGCCCTGGTAATGGTGAAAGTGTCGATGTCCACCGGAGAGGTCGTGGTGCCGTTCCACGACGGCATCACCGCGATGTCCCAGCTCTTCACCTTCGACGTGCTGGCCGAGGAGGCGATCGAGCTGATGCCCCAGGCCCACCCCGCGCTCATGGCCACCCGCCCCGAACCGATCGAGTAGCCGTTGTCGAGCAGGGAACTCGCCTCGGCCGCGCCGTTCGGAACGTAGTGGCCGCCCCATATGGCCGTGTAGTACCAGTTGAACGCGTCGCTCCAGACCGGCGGGATCTGGGCCGTCTTCCCGTCGCTCGCGACGAAGGAGCCGCCGCCGAAGCATGAGGCAATTCGGCGAGCGTCGGCCCACTGGAAGTCCATGCCGTACTGCACGATCTCGTTCTTGTCGAAATCGGCGTTGGTCGAGTTGTAGCCGTTCTTGTCGAGGGTCAGCTGGGCCGCGATCTTGCCCAGCGTCTGCCAGGTCCAGGGCTGGCCCTCGTACTGCTCGCCGATCTCGGTCGGCAGATCCGGCAGGCCTGCCTTCGTGAAGATGTCTTTGTTGTACCAGATGTAGCCGGGGAAGATGTCGTAGGGCAGCCCGATCTGACCGTCGGCGCCTTCCTGGAGGGATCGGACCAGGGCTGGGTCGTAGGCGGCCAGATCGACGTTGTTCTTGTGGATCTCGCCGGTCAGATCCAGGAACTGGCCTTCGAAGCCGTTGCGGCCCTGCACGCCGACCGGCCCGATGATGTCGGGTGCGTTGCCCGCAGCGATCTCCGTCTTGAGAACGGTATAGGCCGTGTTGTTCGGAACGATCTCGAGCTGGATCAAGATGCCATCGGTGTTGGTCGCGTTGTAGTTCGCGACGAACGCCTTCTGCGCATCGATCTGGTAGTCGTCGGTGCCCGATCCGAGGCCGACGAACCACCTGACGGTCGTGCGTCCCGCGGCTGACGATCCCGGCGTCACGTACACGGCCGAAGGCGTGGCTTGAGCGCTCGGTGAGGCCGTCGGCCGGCCGGCGATGTCGCCACTCGGCTGGGCGGCCGAATACGCGACCACACTGGCGGCCACGAGAACGGCGATTGCGACGAACGCAAGGGCGATCGGCAGGGCGGAGCCTCTCCGAGAGCCGGCCGGCGCCGGCTCGGGCGCAGGCCGATCCCCCGGCGCGCGCTGCCCGGCCGGCGCGGGCCCTCCAGTCTGCGCGGGCTGCCCGGCCGGCGCGGAATCCGGGGCGGGTCGGCGATAAGCCTCCCATTGCGGCGGGTTGGCGCCGGTCTCCGAGGCGGCGGGCGCGTCGGCGGAGGGGGCGGCCGGCGATCCGGCATCCGTGCCCGACGACTCCGGCAATGGCGTCTGACCGGGTCGCTCCTCCGGAGACCGATCGGATTGCTGCAGATCCTCGGTCATAGCCAATCTCCCGCGCGACGGAGCCGCATGTTCTGAGCTGCGCCCCTGCGCCTCGGTTCCGCGACTGGCGTCATGCTACCAGGGGGCAGGACGGTCGCCCGCGGCGCGGTGTTCGCCCGGGGACCAGTGCCGCGCGGCCAATAAGGAACGCCCCCGGGGCGCGGTCCGGGGGCGTTGGATACCGGCGAGCTGGTACCGCATATCGGATTCGAACCGATGGTCTCCGCCTTGAGAGGGCGGTGTCCTGGGCCTCTAGACGAATGCGGCTCCGACGGGCCGCCTCACGGCGGGCCGGGCGGGATGATAGCAGGAGCCGGCGGCGCGCGCCAACCTGACCGTCGTTGCGCGCGCCGACCGGAGCGCACCAACAAGAGCTTGCGCTGTGGCGCCGCCATCGATGCCGGCGGCGTGGTACGAAGCGACCGGCGTGCCCGTCTCGTGCGCGGCGACCTACAGGTACGCCGGAGCCGCCGGCCCACTCTCGACCTGATCGCTGGTTCGCAGCGAAACCGAGGCCGGCCCGCGAGTCCGTGGGCACGGCGGCCGACCTACATCCGGTGAGATTCCAGGAATGCCCTGACGCCGTCGGCAACCTGCTGGTAGCTCGACTCGCCGATGACCAGACCATAGTGCGAATGGGCACCGAACGGCTCGTAGATGCCGCCCAGCCAGTCGGCCAGCCGCTCCGCGCCGGTAGCGGACGCGGTTCCATCCAGGCCGGCGCCCACCACCAGCATCGGCACGCCGGCGAGGCGCGCGCGGTCGACCGGGACGCCTTCCATGATCTGGCGCCTGGCCAGACCCGAGTCATGGGGTTTCTGCCCGAAGAGGTGCTGCAGCCGAACGATGTCCGCGATCGTCAGGTCCCGGTTCTCCCGCTGCAGCTTCTCCGGGAGGGTCTCCCAGCCGACGAGATCGCGCCCGAAGACATCGGGGATGTCGCGCAACTGGTGCCTGTGCACGGCCGGGCGCAGGTCCCGAGGGAGTTCGCTGTCGAGGAGCACGAGCGCGCTAACGGAGTGTCGCTCGGCCGCCTTGAGGGCAAGCAGCCCGCCCATGCCGTGTCCGACCGCGACGGCGTCGTAGCCGAGCCTGTCCATGACCGCGACCACATCCTCCACGTAGTCGCCGAAGCCGACGGAGGCGATGTCCGTCGTTTCGGACCAGAAGTGGTTGCGCAGGTTGAGGGCGTGGCCCTCCCAGCCGCGGCTGGCGAAGTAGGAGAGGTAGCGCTCCCAGATCCACGAGCCGGTCAGTTCGCCGTGGATGAAGAGCAGCGGCCTCCGGCGCGAGCGCCGTTCGGGCATCCAGGATTCCACGTACAGGCCGCGCTCCGGGATCTCGATCTCGTCCTTGCGGATGGGGCGGCCGTTGGCGCCGACCGGGTGGGGCCGAGCGACGTGTAGTTCGTTGTAGGTTTCGTCACTCATTTCGCCGATCGTTCCGGTCCCCGGCTCCCGCTGTTGGAAGCCGGGGCCTGTTTCACCACTCATGGGGATTGATGACCAGGCCGGTCAGGGCCTTGGGGTAGAAGTAGGTCGACTTCTGAGGCATCACGTCGCCGTCGGCGGCCACAGCGGCGATCTCCGCCACGGGGGTCGGGTCCAGCAGGAACGCCGCGTCCGCACCGTTGGTCGCTCCGTCGACCCAGTCGAGCGCCTCCGAGACCGACTTGGTGTAGGCCAGACGGCCGGCCGCGATCGCCGCCGGACCGATGCCGCACAGCCGGTCCAGGGCAGCCTGGAGCAGCGTCACGTCCAGGCGCCGCAGAGCGGCTCCTCCCTCGCGCAGAGAGATCGCGAAGTCGCCCCGCCGAGCCTTCAGAACTGCGCCGCCGCTTCGAGTCCACAACCCGAAACGACCCTGCCCGCCGGCTACGTCCGCCGAACTGAAGGCTGCCTCCAGCTCGGCACGACTCGCTACCGGCGCGACGTCCAAGATCCACTGGGCATGGTCGAGCAGGTCGTGGACGCCTTCGTCGCCGAGCCCGCGGGCGACGCGGTGGGTCGGCAGGACGGTCAGCTGCTGACTGGTCGTTTCGAGGAAGAGCATCATCACGTATTCGGACGGGGGATCGACTTCGCCGGTCTTGTTCGCACGGCGCTCGTCGCGATATTGGAGCGCCGTCTCGTAGCGGTGATGGCCGTCGGCGATCGTGATCGGCTGCCGAGCCGCCGCGTGGATGAGCGACCCGACCGCGGCCGCCTGAGGTCCATCCTCCGGCACGGCCCACAGGCGGTGCCGGACGCCATCGTCGTCGACGACGTCCACGTCTGCCGCGAGGGCGGCGATCTCCGCCTGCGCCTCGGCGCTGCGACCGCTCGGATCCGCGAAAAGCCCGACCACGGGGCTGGTGTTCACCACCGTCGCTCGCAGAAGCTTGTATCGGTCTTCTTTGGGCCCGGAGAGAGTCCGTTCGTGGGGCAGCACCCCTGATCCAGGAACCAGATTCTCGAGCCGCAGCCGGGCGAAGAACCCGGACTGGGTCCGGACCTGATCGCTGCCGGGCACCCGATAGGTCTGCTCGTAGGCGTAGATGCTGAGCTGGCCGTCCTTGCGCAGCGTTCCGTCAACTCGCCAGGCCGACAGCGTCCGAGCGGCCCGCCGGTACCGATCGTCCGGTTCCTCACCGGCCTGGATCTCGGGAAGGTCCAGCCGAACGGCGTTGGCGGGATGGCGGGCCAGAAGAACCTGCTGCAACTCCGGCCCGATCACGTCGTAGGGCGGGCAGACGACGCGACTAAGGTCTCCGACAATCTCCGGATCGAAGCGAAGTGCGCGAAAGGCTCGGATCACTGGCAACCTGAACTCCTTGGCGACGGGTTTCGGTCATCCGACGCCCCGGCCGGATGTCGTAATGGACGTGCCGGCTCCGTCGGGATCAGGCCTGATCGTAAGGCAACGGAGCCCGGAGAGCGAGCCCAGGCTCCGGCGAGCGGTGGCGCCGCGGGCCGCCGCGCCGAAGACCGTCGCGTCGGGGGCCGTCCGCCGGACCAGCAAGCCCTCGCCGGAGGCGCCGCATCGGCCGGCGTCGGCAGAACCCAAGCCGGCCTCGCCCCGGACCGCCGTCGGCGGGATCACCGGCGACCCCGGCCGTCGGACCGAGCGGGTTTCGGCTTGCGCTGTTACTTTTCTCGGTATGAGCCGGGCTACCGCGATTTCGTCACCCGATGCATCGACCGCGGACCTCTCCTCAGCCGGACCCGCCGGGCTGCCGTCACCAGGCCCGACGGCCGCCGGAGCGGCAGCCGGGACCGCGTCAGGCCAAGCGGCCACGAGCCCGACCGCCACGCCATCCGTCCCGGGCCGGATTTCCGGGCCGACGGCCGTTCCGGCCGCCGTTCCCGTCGGAACCGGGCTCAACAACGGCCCGACGCCCCCCTTCGAGCACGGCACCGATGCCCAGATGATCGAGCGTCGCGTCCGGACGGTCACACCGCTGATCACGCCGACGCCAGGGCCGGGCGCCTCTTCTACGCTGCGCCGCGAAGTCCTGTATGCGCTCCGAACGGGCGGCCCGGCCGCGCCCGACCAGATCGCCGAAAGGGTCGGCGCGAGCCGCACCGGCGTGCTACAGCAACTTCGAACCCTCGAATCAGCCGGCCTCGTGACCCGCAACCTCAGCCGCCACGGCGTCGGCCGGCCCCGCCACGTCTACGACCTCACCGCCGCCGCCCAGGAGCTCTTTCCGGCCAACTACGGAGCGCTAGCCCAGTCGATCCTGACAGCCGTTCGATCGGTCGGCGGCGAGAAGCTGATCCGCGACGTCTTCGAGGCGCGACGCCACCAGCTCAAGACGCGCATCCGCAACCGCCTGGCGGAGCGCCTGCCGGCGGGAGCATCGCTCTGGGAGCGGGTCCGCGAGGTGGCGATCTACGAGGACGAGACGGGCTACCTGGGCCGGGCGACGCGTGACCCGGACGGCACGATCTGGCTCAGCGAGCACAACTGCGCCATATCCGGCGTCTCGGGGCCCTACCCGATCGCGTGCCAGGAAGAGCTGGAGCTGTTCTGCGACGTGTTGGGCGCGAAGGTCACGCGAGAATGCCACATCCCTTCCGGTGATCGCAGCTGCAGGTATCGGGTGGAGCCTCTCGGCCAGCCCGGCGAAGCCGGGAAGTAGGCGTCGCGCGGGCCCGGCCGGAAGTGGCCGGCTGGTGGTGCGGCGCGTGCGTTCAGGTGGAATTGCCGGCGTTGGAGTAGCCGGCTTGCGGCGCGGCGGCTGCCGCGGTGGCATTGCCGGTCTGAGAGTGGCGGTGTGAGAGTGGCGGTGTCAAGAAGCGCGGCGCGGCGCGGCGGCTCAGCCGGCGCGGCACTACCGGCGCCGCCCGGCCGGCCTGGAGCGCCGGCATGCGCCGCGTTACGCCTCCTCCCGCTCGACCTCTTCTCGCGTCGCCGGCTCGCTCACAGCGGCGGCGACGTCGCCCACCTTGGGTACGAAGGAGGCCTGGAGAGAAGTCTGGGCCGCCTGGACCTGCTCCTCGTATGAGAGGATGCCGAGCCGGCCGAGCGTGGCCAGCTCGTCGCGAATGTATGTGCGCAGCATCTCCGGGCCGTCGGTGCTTATCGCGAAGCGGACCTCGTTGCGGCGGAACTGGTCGAAGATCCAGCGGAACTCCTCCCAGCCCGATACGACGCCCGTCTGCAGGTTCGAGGTCGGGCAGATCTCCAGGACGATCCCGCGCTCGCGGAGCATGGCCATCGTGCGCGGGTCGTAGGCCGCCTTCACTCCGTGGCCGATGCGGTCCGGATCGAGAAGCTGCACGACCTGGGCGACTTCCTCGACCGGGCCGGCCTCCCCGACGTGGACGGTAATACCGAGCCCGAACTTGCGGGCTCGCCTGAAGAGCTTGCGATAGTCGGCGGGGCGGAACCCGGCCGACTCGGGGCCGGCGATGTCGATGCCGACGATGCCCCGGTCGCGCCAGGCGATCGCTTTCTCGACGATGATCTCGTTGAGATCGAAGGGGAAGGCGCGGTCCAGGCAGAAGATCAGGCCCGGCCGGATCGGGTATTCGAGCATGGCCCGATCCATGCCGCGCAGGGCGGCCGCGATGATGTGGTCGAGGTCCTGCTCGCCGCCGCGGTTTCGCTTCATGGGGTTGAAGCGCAGTTCGATCGTGGTGATGTTGTTCTTACGGTAGGCGCCGCCGACGACCTCGTACACCGACCGCTCCATGGCCAGCGGCGAAGACTGGATCAACTCGGTCCAGTGGAAGAGGTGCAGGTAGCCGTCGAAGGAGTGGCCGCGGGTCGGGGAGGCGGTCACCATCTCCCGGAACTCCCAGTAGTCCTTCGTCGGCAGCTTGATCCCCTGCTCGTGTGCGATGCCCCACATGATCGAAGGCGTGACGGCACTGCCGAGGTGACAGTGGAGCTCGGCGAGGGGCATGCGGCGCGGCAGCTGGCGGGCCATCTACGAGAGCATAGCCACTCCAGGCCGAAACGCGGGCGCGGGTGCGGCGCGGCGGGCGGCCGGGGCGGCCGGGGCGGCCGGCACGAGGACTGGCCGGGCCCGGCGGTAGGGCGCGGGCGCGGCGGCGCGGCGGGCGCCCTACGAGGATGGCCGTAACCCGGCCGGACCCTGGCCAATTGGCCCATCCGCGCGGCAACCCTCCCCTTGCCGGCCGTCTGCAACCTCGCCGCAACTTCCGATGCGGCATCCGCCTTGCGCGCGCTCGCGCCGGTCGCTACGCTGCCCCCACCGATACCCAGGCGCGCGTCGCGGGTGGACGACGAGCGGCGCCGCGAGTCTCAGGAGGATAGGAGGAACACCCGTGAGTTCGTTCCGATTCCGACTTGCCGGAATCCTCACCACGGCGGCAATCGTCGCCGGCGCATGCTCGGCCGCCGCCACGCCCACGCCCGCCCCCACGCAGCCACCCGCTACACCCGCACCGGCCACGCCGGCGCCGAGCACGACGGTGTCAAGCGCTCCGGCGTCGCCCACGACGGCACCGCTGCCCACGGTTCCGGCCGGCGATCTCACAACCCCCGGCACGCTGACCGTGTGCTCCGACACGACGTATCCCCCGCAGGAATACCTCGACGCGAACCAGAAGCCGATTGGTTCAGATATTGACCTGATCAACGCGATAGGGGCCAGGCTGGGCCTCACGGTCGTCATCAAGCCCACCAACTTCGACTCGATCATCCCCGCCCTCACCGGCGGCAACTGCGACGTCATCGTTTCCGCCCAGACGATAACGCCCGCCCGCCAGGCCCAGGTCAACATGATCCCGTACTTCCAGGCTGGCCAGGAGTTCGTGGTGCTCGCCGGTAACCCGGACAACATCGCGACCACGACCGATCTGTGCGGAAAGGCCGTCGCCGCCGAGAGTGGCACGGTCGAGGCTGACCACATCGCCGGCACCGGCGACTACGCGACGTCCGGCGGCTTGTCCCAGGCCTGTACAGCCGCGGGCAAGAAGCCCATCACCCTCAAGACCTTCACCGCCGACACTCAGGCTCTGCTGGCCCTTCAGGCAGGCACCGTCGCCGCCCACTTCACCGACTCGCCGGTCGCCGGGTATGAGGTCGCCAACGGTGGCGGCAAGTACCAGGTAGTCCAGAACCTGGACCTCGAGAATGCTCCTGAAGGCATCAGCGTAGGCCTGAACCACACGGGCCTCAGCGCCTCGATCACAGCCGCTATCAATGCCATGATCGCGGACGGATCCTACCTCCAGATCCTCACCAAGTGGGGCGTCCAGGGCGGAGCCGTCACCACCGCGAACCAGTAGTCGCTGCTCAGGAAGGTCCGCCACGATGGGCCGCTCCATCGGCAAGATCGGAATCCGGCGAGTTCAACTCGCCGGATTCCTTCTTCTCTTGGCCCTGGCGCTCGCAGCTTGCTCGGGCAACAAGGGTTCAAGCCATAACTACGAGTGGAACGTCACGTTCCAGTCGATCATCAGCCCCAACGGCTCGATCATCAACGGCCTCTGGCTCACGATCGGGATCTCGATCGGGGCGCAGATCCTCGGAGTGATCCTCGGGATATTCGCGGCGCTGGGCAAGATGTCGAAGGCGTGGCCGTTCCGGATCATCGCAAACCTCTACATCTGGTTCTTCCGGGGCACGCCGTTGATCGTCCAGCTCACGATGTTCTACTACGCGCCCCAGATCGCCCACTTGTGGGTCTGGCCGATCTTCAGCATCGGCCCCTTCAACTTCGTCGATTCGGCCGTAACGGTCGGCTGCCTGATCATGGGAGTCAATGAAGGTGCCTACATGGCGGAGATCGTGCGAGCTGGCATCATGGCCGTCGATCCGGGCCAGACGGAAGCCGCCAAATCGCTGGGGATGACATATAGCCAGACCATGAGGCGGATCGTTCTGCCACAGGCCGCGCGCGTGATCATTCCGCCGCTGGGCAACGAGTACAACAACATGATCAAGAACACCTCGTTGCTCTATGTGCTGTCCGTTTACGAGCTGTTCACGACATTTGACAACTACGCCATCACCACCTTCCTGTACTTCGAGTATTTCTTCGCCTGCTGTTTCTGGTACCTGCTTCTCACGACGCTCTGGGGCCTGGTTCAGACCTGGATCGAGCGGCGCTTCTCGAAGGGCACGGGCCAGACGTCAGCCGGGCTCTCATGGCGCGAGCGGCTGATGAGCCGCGGCAGGCCTGAAGACATCACCGTCCTGGGAGGCCATTGATGACGGCCCCGAGCGCGATCTCGTCCAACCTCCTGGGGGCCATCGGCGGCGTACCCCGGCCGGAGGCGGACGTCGTCGTCGATGCCCGAGACGTCAACAAGTGGTTCGGCCGCCTGCACGTCCTCAAGGATGTAAGCCTGCAGGTCAGGCGGCAGGAGACCGTCGTCGTCATCGGCCCGTCCGGGTCGGGCAAAACGACGTTCATCCGCTGCATCAACCACCTTGAGAAGATCCAGCGAGGCAGGATCTTCGTCAACGGCCACCTCATCGGCTATCGCGAGGCGGGAGGCGGAAAGAAGCTGGTCGAGGACAAGGAGAAGAACATCGCCCTGCAGCGCCAGGAGATCGGCATGGTCTTCCAGCGCTTCAATCTCTTCCCGCACATGACGGCCCTCGAGAACATCATCGAGGCTCCGATCCACGTGCGCGGAATGTCGCGCGGCGAAGCCGAGGTTGTCGGTCGGGCCTTGCTCGAACGCGTCGGGCTGGCGGCCAAGGAGAAGGTCTACCCGAACCAGCTCTCGGGCGGCCAGCAGCAGCGCATCGCCATCGCGAGGGCACTCGCCATGAAGCCGGCCCTGATGCTCTTCGACGAGCCAACCTCCGCCCTCGACCCCGAGATGATCGGCGAGGTCCTGGAGGTCATGAAAGAGCTGGCCCGCGAAGGGATGACCATGGTCGTGGTCAGCCACGAGATGGGCTTCGCCCGCGAAGTGGCCAACCGGGTCGTGATGATGGACGACGGCGTGGTCGTCGAGGAAGGCACGCCCGACCAGATATTCAGCGCGCCGACGCAGGAACGGACGAAGGCGTTTCTCTCGAAGATCCTGTAGCGCGCGAGGCGATCGCGACCGCGGGCGCGGCTGCCGGGCGCATCACGGCCGCGGGGCTGCGGCGGGGGGGCGCCGGGGTCGCCGGGCGCCCCGGGTGAGGCGGAGGTCGGGCGCGGACGCCGGGCTGCGGCGTCAGGGCGCGGCCGGAGCGCGGCCGCAGCCGGGGTCGCCGGGCGCCCCGGGCGAGGCCGATGGACGTACTTCTTGCGCATCAACAACGCCAGTAGTGGTATGTGCGCGACTACCGCCTCGCGGTCCAGTGGTGGGCCCTGGCGGGCACTCATGGCGCTCCCCTGAGCGTGGACTGACACGCAGCTGCGCGCGGGTCACCGCCCGAACCCGGGTTAGCCCTCCACCGGCTCGCTTACGACTACCGGTGTTGCTGTAGCGCAAGAACCAGATCCCGGCCAGGGGTCCGGCCGGCTCGTTAAGCCAGCGCCGGATTGCGACGTTTCGGGCGGCGAGGGAAGCCTCGAAGACCGAAGCGTGTCGTGATATCGCGGACCGCGCCCGCGTCTCCTCGGGCAGAACCACGACACAGCCCACCGCAACGGGACGCCAGCCAACTTCGCCGGACACGATCCCAGGCACCAGCCTTCGCTTCCGGTCAAGCGTCGACAGGAGCTCCTGGACGTCGACCACCTGCTTCTTGACCTCCACCAACAGGACGGCCCGCCGGCCCGCCAGCCACGCCAGGACGTCTACGGAGCCGCGCTCGCCGCGCCAGTTGGACGAGTACTCGACCCGGACCTGCCAGCTTCTGCATCGCAGTTCTTCGACGACCCGCCCGACGAGGTTTGCGTGGCGCTCATCGAGAAGGCGCGGAAGTTCGGCGCCCCGCCACCTGGGCTCGAACGGAAGCCAGACGTCCAGAACACTCGCGACCGCGCGCACCGTCGACACCGTGAGCGCAGCCAGTTGGCCGCGCTCCACGAGCGAAACTGTTGACTGGCTGACTCCGGCCGCAACGGCCAGGTCGCGCTGGCGGAGACCGCGTCGCATCCTCATGGCTCGAATGACGGTTCCGGCCCGAATGTCATCCATAGGTCAAGCATCGGCTCAGGCGCTCATCCGGGGCTAATCGCCGGCTTGACGGCGGCTCATCGCCGGCTTGACGGCGGCTCATCGCCGGCTCAACGGCGGCTCATCGCCGGCTCGACGGCGGTCCACGGCAGTGGATCGGCGGCCCATCGACGAATCAACGTCGGCAGGGCGACCCAGCCGCTCACGGCTGCGTCCCGCGGCCTGACGACGGATTCGTGGCCACAGATGGACGGCCACGATCGGCGGCGCGGGCCCGGCTCATCCTCGGTTTGGCGGGCGCCAATCTGCGGATCACCAGCGACTCATCGGCCGTTCATCGCCCGGCTCGGCCACGATCGGCGTCGCCAGCCCGCTCCCCGGCCCGGCCGCTCGGTCGACGCCGGCCCGCGGCAGTAGAAAGGCGGCCCATCGACGAATCAACGTCGGCGGGGCGACCCAGCCGCTCATCGGCGGGGACCCCGGCCTGACGACGGTGCGTGGCCGCCGTTGCCGGCCGATCGGCGGCGCCGGCCCGGCTCGGCCACGGCCAGGTGGGCGCTCGTCAATCGCTCATCTCAACTCGGCGGCCGCTCATCGCCCGGCTCGGCCGCTTGGTCTACGCCGGCCCGCTCCATCGACTCCGGCCCGCTCCCCGGCCCGGCCGCTCGGTGGACGCCGGCCCGCCCCGGCTCGGAGGGTTCAGTCGACCCGGTAGACGACCCGGCCGTCGGCATCTACGGTCGGGCCGCGGCGAACGCCGCCGGCCGTCGACCCGCCCGCGGCCGCGGCGAACGCCGCCGCCGCGCTGGCCCCCGCCGCCGCGCCGCCCGCCGCCCGCGCCGCTCGGCGCGCCTCGGCGCCCGGCACCTGGTCACGGGCGTGGTAGCTCGATCGGACCAGCGGGCCCGACTCGACGTGCTTGAAGCCCAGTGCCAGAGCCTCCTCCCGCATCTCGGCGAACTCGTCCGGGTGGTAGTAGCGCTCGACCGGCAGATGCTCGACCGACGGCCGGAGATACTGACCGATCGTCAGGATGTCGCAGTCGACCGCTCGCAGGTCGATGAAGGTCTGGCGCAGCTCCGGCCGGGTCTCGCCCAGCCCGACCATGATCGACGACTTCGTGTGGACGGCGGCGAGCCCGGCCGGACCGCCGAACTCCAGCGCGTAGGTCTTCGCCCGCTCCAGGACGCCCAGGGATCGGTCGTATCGGGCTCGCTTCCGGACCGGCTTCTGGAGCCGCGCGACCGTTTCGACGTTGTGGTTGAGGATGTCGGGCGCCGCCGCCATGACCGTCCGAAGCGGCTCCGCTTCGCCGTTGAAGTCGGGGATGAGCACCTCGACGCCCATCCCCGGGCAGGCAACGCGTAGCCGCCGGATCGTGTCGGCGAAGACACTCGCACCGCCGTCGTCGAGGTCGTCGCGGGCAACGCTGGTGACCACGACATGCTCCAGCCCGAGGCCGCGGATCGCCTCGGCCACGCGGCGCGGCTCGTCCAGGTCGTGGAGGAGGGGCTTGCCCGTCTTGACGGCGCAGAACCCGCAGGCCCGGGTGCAGGTGTCACCCAGGATCATGATCGTGGCCGTTCGCTGGTCCCAGCATTCGCCCATGTTGGGGCAGTGCGCTTCTTCGCAGACGGTATTGAGAGTCAGGCCGTGGAGGAGCCGCCGGACGTCCTGATAGGTCTCGCCGGAGGGGATGCGGGCCTTGATCCACTCGGGATGGCGGTGCGGCGCGACGGACCCGTCGGCGGCCGGCTCGAAGGTGCCGCCGCCCATGGCGATCGTCTGCGGCAGGAGGCGCGCACCCGACGAGCCCGACGAGGAGGAGCCCGAGGCGGACCGGCGCTGGGAGGAACGGAAATCGGTCGAGTCGGTCATCAGATGTTCAGCCTGTCGACTTGGGGCGGATCGCCTGTAGATGTCCTAGTAGATCGGGGAATCGGGTCCGACGGCCTCGAGCCAGCAGATCACGTCACGGACGAACCGCCCGATCTGGGCGCCGTCGGTGGCCCGATGATCGTAACCGGCAACGAGATTCATCATCGACCTGATCGCCAGGACGTCGCCCTCCGGCGTCTCGCGCACGACCGGCCGCTTCACCACGGCTTCCGTGGTGAGGATGCAGACTTCGGGCGGGTTGATGATCGGCACGGTCAGGATCGACCCGAACCAGCCCGTGTTGTCGACCGTGAAGGTGCCGCCCCCGATGTCCTCGAGCCGCAGCTTGTTCGATCGGGCCCGCGCCGCCAGATCCTGGATGGCGCGGTTGATGCCGTTGATCGAGAGCTGGTCGGCGTCGTGGATGACGGGCACGATCAAGCCGTTGTCGACGGCGATCGCGACCCCGATGTTGATGCGCCGCTTCCTGACCAGGCCTTCCTCGGTGTAGTGGGCGTTGATGTCGGGGTGAGCGTGGAGGGCCTCGACGACGGCCTTGACCACGAACGGCAGGAAGCTCAGCCCGACGCCCTCGCGCGCCTTGTAGGCCTCGGCCTGGTCGCCGCGCAGTTTCACCACGGCCGTCATGTCGGCCTCGAAGGTGCTGTGGGCCACCGGTATCGCGGCGGCACGAGTCATCTGGGCGGCGATCCCGCGGCGCATCTGGTTGTGCGGCACCAGCACCTCGTCCTGGCCGGGAGCCCACGTCACGGCGGCGGACGATGCGGCGGACGATGAGGCTGAAGGGGCGGCCGGTGCCAGGCCCGGCGAATGGCTCGCGACTCCCCGGACGGGCGGCTGCGGAACCGGCTGGGCGACCGCGGCCTGGTCGGCCGCAGTGGCGGCTCCGAACCGCACGGCGACCACGCCGGCAGTGGCGGCTCCACGTCCCGTGGCCCACTCCGCGGCGACCCCGCCGGCCGTGGCGGTCCCGCGTCCCGTAGCCGCGGCTCCCCTGCCCCGCTCGACGAACGCCATCACGTCGTCGCGGGTGATCCGGCCGGCGTGGCCGGTCCCGACGATCTGGACCGGCGAGAGGCCGTGCTCCCGCATCATCATCCGGACGGCAGGCGTCATCCGCGCGTCGGGGTTGCCCGCGGCCGCCACTTCCGCCGGCGCCGCCGGCGCAGTCGGAGCGGAGGGCGCCGCGGCCGGCGCGGGAGCTGCGGGCGCCGGCGCAGTCGGCCTCGGCGGTGCGGCCGCGGCTTCTGGAACGGCCGCGGCCGGAGCGCCGGCTCCTCGGTGAGACGCGCCG
Organism: uncultured Chloroflexia bacterium; assembly: GCA_963713795.1. Classification (GTDB taxonomy): domain Bacteria; phylum Chloroflexota; class Limnocylindria; order Limnocylindrales; family CSP1-4; genus Fen-1039. Next base: position 187,496 of record CAVQNC010000010.1, on the reverse strand, counting down.
GCATCTTCCTCGATGACCGCGATCTCGGCGTTGTACGGGACGGTCTGCCCCTCGGCGACCAGGATTTCGCGCAGGATCCCGGCGAAGGGCGAAGGAACCTCGGCGTTGACCTTGTCGGTGATGACCTCCAGGAGCGGCTCCTCCATGGCGACGGCATCGCCCGGCTGCTTGAGCCACTTGCCGATCGTCCCCTCGGCCACGCTCTCGCCGAGCTGGGGCATGGTCACCTTGGCCACGAGGCGATCCTCCTGCGAGATCTGGCACGCTGCGCGCACCCTGAGACACGACTGCCGCCGGTCCGGCCGGCGCGGCATCTAGTTTGGCTCATCTGGCCGCCGCCGGCATGTTCGATCCCGTCGGACGCGCCGTACGGGCTGACCGGCGGCCGCCAGAGGGCCGCCCGATTGATCGGTGGCCGGCCCGGATTGGAGGCACGGCGGCCGCCCGAGCCGCGCCGGCCCCGCCGCCCGATCGCCGTTTCCCGGAGGCATATCCGCGGTTCGTTCCGCACCGCAGCCCGACCGGCCGGCGCCGCCCGTGCGATCGACCGGGCCGACCATGATCGCCGCGGAGGGCTCGCGCTTCCGCGGCCCCACGCTCCGGCGAAGTCTGAGGATTCGATGTCCAAGACAATCGTGCTGATCCACGGCGCATGGATGACGCCGGGCTGCTGGGATGGATTCGTCCGTCGCTACCGGGACCGGGGCTACACCGTCCTCGCCCCGGCCTGGCCCTACGACGACCGGCCCGTGGCCGAGCTGCGCCGCTCCCCCGCTCCGGAACTGGCCGGCATCGGCTTCGGGGAGCTGGCGGACCACTACGCCCGGATCATCGAGGCGCTGCCCGAGCCGCCGATCCTGATCGGCCATTCGATGGGCGGACTGGTCGTCCAGCTGTTGCTCGACCGTGGGCTCGGTTCCGTCGGGGTGGCGATCGATCCCGCGCCGCCGCGCGGGGTTCTGGCCGGTCCGCGGGCAACCTGGGCGGGCCTGCCGGTCATCCTGTCCTGGGGGAGCTGGCGCAAGGTCAGACCGATTTCCCTCCGCCGCTTCGCGTGGAGCTTCTGTCACACGCTGGGCGTCGACGAACAGCTGGCTGCGTACGAAAACCAGGTCGTGCCGACGCCCGGCCGCCTCTACTGGCAGCTGCTGCTCGGCGTGCGAACAAAGGTGAACTTCGGTAACGGCACGCGCGCTCCGCTGCTCATAACAGCGGCTTCACGCGACCGGGCGGTCGACGCCTCGACGATCCGCTGGAACTTCCGCAAGTACCGGCGCTCGAAAGCCGTCACCGAACTGATGGAATTCCCCGACCGGACCCACTGGCTCATCGCCGCGCCCGGCTGGGAAGAGGTCGCCGACAAGGTGCTCGGCTGGGCCGAAAGCCACAGCAGGTCCGCCTGAACGCCCGATCCGATCGGGTGCGTCGACGCGGCGGACGGGCGAACCGTCCACGGCCGGCTCAGTCTCCCTGCGGCAGACACACGGACCGCGCGCCGACTCCACGCCATCGGCGGTTCCGGCGGCGCGGCCGGCCGCGAGCGGCCCTAAGCGTTGATCTGGCGGCCGGCGGCGCGGCCGGCCGCGAGCGGCTCTAAGCGTTGATCTGGCGGCCGGCGACCGCCATCGCCGCCTCGCCCACGACCTCAGCCAGGGTCGGATGCGGATGCGTGGCCGCGCCGATCTCCCAGGCCGTCGCCTCGAGCGTCATGCCGAGGGCCGCCTCGGCGATCAGATCCGTCACGCCCGGACCCACTAGATGGACGCCCAGGACCTCGTCGGTGGCCGCGTCGGCCAGGACCTTGGCGAAGCCCTCGGTCTCGCCGACGATCACGGCCTTCGCGTCCGCCGCGAAGTTGAAGACGCCCTTCTTGATGGCGATCCCCCGCTCCGCGCACTGCTGTTCGGTCAGACCGATCGAGGCGACCTGCGGATGCGTGTACGTGGCCCGCGGCTGGTGGTCGTAGTCGATCGGCTCCGGACCCTCGCCGGCAATCTCGTGGACGGCCACGATCCCCTCGTGGGCGGCAACGTGGGCCAGCATCAGCCCGCCTATGACGTCTCCGATCGCGTAGACGTGCGGCTCCGCCGTCCGCATCCAGCCGTCGACCTTTACGAAGCCCCGCTCGAGCTCGACCTTCGTCGTCTCGAGGCCGAGGTTTTCAGTGTTCGGCGCTCGCCCGGTCGCGACCAGCAGCTGCTCTACGCGGAGTTCTTCGGCCGTGCCGCCCTCCGGTCCGACTGTGAGAGTGACGCCGTCGTCGGTGACCTTGACCGACGCCGTGTCGAAGCGGGCCCTGGTCATGACCTTGATGCCCCGGCGGGAGAAGCTGCGCTCCAGGGCCGCGCTGGCGTCCTTGTCCTCGAGCGGCACGACGGCGGGCAGGTACTCGAGCAGCGTTACGGCCACTCCGAGGTCGTGGAAGAGCGAGGCGAACTCCGACCCGACCGCGCCCGCGCCGACGATGGCGATCGACTTCGGCAGGTCCGCCTTCGTGGTCACGTCATCCGAGGTGATGATCCGGCGGCCGTCCGGCACCAGGCCCGGCAGGCTCTTCACCCGGCTGCCCGTGGCGATGATCACGTTCGCGGCCGTGACGATCCGCTCGCCGCCGGCGCCCGGCGTCCCGTCCTCGCCGTTGAGAGTGACTCGAATCGTCGTCGGCCCCTCGAACCGGGCCCGCCCGGCGATCCAGGTCACCTTGTTCTTGACGATCAGGCTCCGCAATCCCTTCCACATCCGATCGACTACCTGATCGCGGCGGCGGGCGATAGTCTCGTAGTCGAACCCCGGCCGGCCCTCCAGCACGATCCCGAATTCCCTGGCCTTCTTCAGCCGGGCGAACAACTCCGCGGATTCGAGGAGTGCCTTCGTCGGAATGCACCCGACATGCAGGCAGGTGCCCCCGATCCTGCCCTGATCCACGAGCGCCACGCGCATTCCCAGCTGAGCGGCCCGGAACGCGGCCGTGTAGCCGCCCGTGCCGGCGCCGAGGACGATCAGGTCGAAATCTGGGCTTGAGTCTGCGGTCATGTGAGTGTCGACCTCGCGATACGGGAAGAGCCGGAATCACCGGAGAGCGGCCGTCGGACCGTCCTCGGAAGCGTAGGCGACGGCCGGAGTTCAGGCAACTTGGCGCCGCCACGGTCGTGACGCGTGCCACCCGTGTACATGCCGGGCGGTTTCGCCGTCCAGGTCGCCCGGGTCGCTCAGGCTCCCAGACCGCCCGGCGGACAACGAAACGACCCGGGTCATCGACCCGGGTCGTCGTCCCGAATTGAGAGGGCCGCGTCAATTGCCGCGGGCGGAGCGGAAGCAATCGCTGCAGTAGACCGGTTTGCCGTTGGTTGGCCGGAACGGCACTTCGGTTTCCCGACCGCAGCGGCTGCACGTGGCCGGGAACATCTGCCTGGGGCCCCGATCGTAGCCACCGCCGAACCCCGCCCCGTGACTGGGGCCGCCCTCCGGCCGCGCTGCCTTGCGGGCATTGCGGCACGGAGCGCACCTCTTGGGCTCGGAGAAGCCACGCTGAGCGTAGAAGTCCTGCTCGCTGGCGGTGAATACGAACTGCTGCCCGCAGTCGGCGCAGACCAGAATCTTGTCCGTGTACACGGGACCCTAGAACTCCTCTCAGTAGCCGCTCCCTCCGTGTCCTCGCGGCTGCGCGTGAGAGGCCCGGTCTTCGACTACATGGACTCGCCCGCGGCCGGCCCGCGAGCACAGCGGCGGGATTGTACGTCCGGCCACGCAAGGTGCATAGGCCTTTATGTGGCTGGTGTGGGCGTCGAGCGCCCAGCCGGGTTTCATCGCAAACAAGCGGTGCGCGGACGCACCGTATAGCCGCGCCATGTCGCGGATGCGGCCCGAATGGGCGTGCGACGCCGCCGTCCCGCGCACGAGACACGAGGGACGAGGACGAGGCGCCGACGGGCCGGGGACGCGCCGACGGACGCGCCGACGGGCGCGCCCCCGGACGCAGGATGTCGTGGCGCCCGACACAAGAGCACGCGGCTGCCCCGTGTGCTCCGACCGCCCGCTCCCACACGTCCGGGCTGCGGGAATCTCGAGGCGGCCACATCTGAGGGGGCCGCGGCCGGCGCGAAATCCGTCACCGCGGCGCGGCGGCCGGCGCGATATCTATCGCTACGGCGGTGTAGCCGGGGAGAAACCCGTCGCTGCCCGGCGGCCGCGGGCAATTCCGTGGTTGAAGCACCAAGGAGCGCTGGCCGGGCGAGTCCGTGCGGCCGCGGACTCAGCCTCGGTCGGCCCCGTGCGGGATCCCGATCGGGGCCACCAGGACGATCCCCGCGACGCCCGAACCGCGGCGCGCGAGCAGGCCGGTCTTCGGCCTGTGGAATGTGACCGTGACGTGAGCCTGGACGACCGGCGTCGAGAGGTCGCCACTGGTCAGGTCCACGGCCGTCGGCGTATCGACCGCGAGAATGGGCACGCCGGCGCTTCGGGCCCGGCCGACCAGCTCGACGGCGCTTCGGATGGGGTCCCGGAGCTGGCCCTCGACGCCGGTCCCCAGCAGAGCGTCGACGACGACAGCCGCCTTCTCGACGCCCTGGCCAAGGATGGCGAGGTCCCGCGCCACGGGCGTGTGGATGCGCTCGACGCTATCCTCGGCCTCGAGCCGGTCCCAGTTTCGCGCGGCGTCCCCGCCCACGGGCCTGCCCTCCGTGCCGACGAGAACGGCCACCACCCGGGCACCCTGGCGAGATAGATACCGGGCCGCTACGAAGCCGTCTCCGCCGTTGTTGCCGGGCCCGCACATGATCAGGATCGGGCCCTTTTGCCAGCGCCCGGTCTTGACCGCCAGGGCCTTGACGGCCGCGGCCACCGCGCAGCCGGCGTTCTCCATCAGCCGAATCCCCGAGACGCCGAGCGCCTGGGCGCGGCGGTCGGCGCCCCTCATCGACTCCGCCCCGATCGGCGCGGCCTCCATGGTCCTGACCCAGCGCGCCGCCAGACCCTCGAGGCTAAGCCCGAAGATCTCCGGGTCTTCCGCTGGCAGCGGCGGCAGCCAGTCCGTGTCGCCGGCGATCGCCGCGGCGGGTCCGCCGGACGGTTGGGCCGGCATCCTGGCGCTCCCCGACTCCGCTTTCGCGGCGGAACGCCGCAGCGGGGCGGTCCGTCGTGGCTCTGGCATCGCGATACTCCCCGCCGGCCTAGCCGGTGTTCTGAAGGCCGGCCGCCACGCCGTTGACGGTGAGCTGGACGAGGCGGCGGAAACGCTCGCGGTCGGGGTGGCCGTCCGGCAGCGAACGCAGCCTGGCCAGGAAGCGTACCTGGATATGGGACAGTGGATCGATGTAGGGCCGGCGGAGCCTGATCGAGCGACTCGCCAGCGGCTCGGCGGCAAGCAGGGCCGGCCGGCCGGTCACCCTGGCCAGCTGTCGAATTGAGCGCGCGTGCTCGTCGACGATCAGTCCCCACAGTCGGACCCCATCCTCGTCCGAGGCGAGGGCCGCATACAGGTCCGCGATCCGGGGCTCCGACCGCCCCAGGATCAGCTCGGCGTTGTCGAAGGCGCTGGCCAGGAATGGCCAGTCGCGGTAGAGCTCGGCGATGCGTGCGAGCGAACCCTCGCCGTGCTCCCTCTCGAAACCCTCCAGGGCGGAGCCGAGGCCGTACCAGGCTGGCAGTCCGATGCGCGCCTGGGACCACGCGAAGACCCACGGAATCGCTCGCAGCGACTCGATCCCCGAGGGCCCCGTCGCTGCGGCCTCCCGGCCGGCATCGGCGCGAGGGCGCCCGTCGGCCCGCCCGACCGGCTCGCCGGCCGCGCCGCGCCTGGCCGGCCTCGATCCCAGCGCCATCGTCGACAGCTCCGCCACCGGCGTCACGGCTCGGAAGAACCTCTCGAACCCGGGCTCTTCGTAGACGAGCGAGCGATAGGCCCGGCGCGCCAGGTCGGCCAGTTCGTCCATCGCCGCCGCGCCGCGGCCATCGACCTCATCCACGCACTCGTCGTGCTCAATCGTCGAGGCGACGGCCACCGCGCTGCCCACCAGGCCGAGATGGTCCTCGGCGATCGCGAGGTTGGCATAGTTGGCCGCGACCGTCTCGCCCTGCTCGGTCATCTTGAAGCGGCCGTCGATCGATCGCGGGGCCTGGGCCAGGATCGCCCGGTTGGTGGGGCCGCCGCCGCGGCCTATGGCTCCGCCGCGGCCGTGAAAGAGCGTCAGCTCGACGCCGTGCCGGCGGGCCACATCGGCCAGGCTGGCCTGGGCGCGATAGAGCATCCATACCGCCGCCAGGAAGCCCGATTCCTTGTTCGAGTCCGAATAGCCGAGCATCACCTCCTGGCGATTCCCCCGGCCGGCCAGGTGGCGCCGGTATCGCGGATCGAGCAGCAGAGCCTCGAGAAGCTCGCCGCAGCCCGTCAAGGCGTCGCTCGACTCGAACAGCGGCACCACGTCCAGTTGCGGCGCGGCCGGAGCCAGGCCGCCGGTGGCGCCCGCGGGGATCTCCGGATCGGCCGCGATCACGGCCAGATCGAGAACGCGCAGCACATCGGCGGCCGACCGCGTAAAGCTGATCACGTAGCGGTGACACGCCTCCTGGCCGAAGCGACGCTGGATGGCGGCCGCGGCCCGGAATGTCGCGACCACCTCTCCGACGCTCACGCCCGGGACTATCTCGCTTGAGAGATCAGCGGCGGCTCGACCCTGGCGAGGCCCTGCAGCTACCGACCGGGTGGCCGTCGAACCCGCCCCGCCCGCCTCGGCCTGACTCCCATCGCCGCCTTCCCCGGGCTCATCGCCGTTCCTAGGTCCGACCAGGGCCGCCACGGCGGCCGCGTGCACCTCGGAATGCTGCCGCAGCTCGAGCGACGCCAGGTGGAAGCCGAACGTTTCGACCTGCCAGCGGAACTCCTGGACTTCCCCGTACGCCACGCGGGCCAGGCGGTCGGCGACCAGGCAGCGCTGCAGCTCGTCGATCTCGGATGCCAGCTGCTCCGGGGTCTCGTAGCGCCCGGCGATCGGGCCGCCCTCCTCGGTCAGGTAGGCGCGAGTTCGCCGCAGCCGCTCGGCGATCGCGCCCAGGCGCCGCCGGTAGGGCTCGTCTGGATAGCGGCGAGCCATGTCGCGCATCGTTTCGGGCAACTCCTCGGCGTCTCGCGCGAGGCGAGTCTCGAGGGCCGGCTGGACCTCCTCGCGTGGAACGGACGCCGCGATCGTCGCCAGAAGTCGGGTGGCGACGGCCTCATACCCACGCAGGACGTGGTCGGCATGGATGCGCGGCACCTGTCTGGTCAGGTCCGCGGTCACGGTTGGATTGCCGTCCCGGTCGCCCCCGATCCATGAACCCCAGCGCAGGAACGCGGCCACGCGCGCCGGCCTGGTGCCGGTTCGGCCGTCATCGCCGGCCAGGGCCCCGTCATCAGCCGTGGCCCCGTCATCGCCGGGATCCGCCTCTCTGCCCGCGGCGGGCGACCTATCGGACAGGCCGGCCCGGTCGAGCGCGCGATCGAAGGCCCGATACACGCGCGGAACGGCGCGGAAGATCGTCTCGTCGAAGAAGGTCAGGGCGGTTCGGACCTCGTCGATCGGGTTGGGCGCGAGCCGCCGGACGGCCGAGGAGCGCCACAGGATGCTGATTTCCTCACGCAGCCGGCGCCGGATCTCGGCGTCGTCGGTGGCCCCGAGCCAGGGGTCGTCGAGCTGCTCGATGAGCCGGTAGCAGCGCCGCAACGCGGTGAGCATGGTCCGCCGGCGCGCCTCCGTCGGATGCGCGGTCAGGACCGGCGTTATGCGCATCCGGCTCAGCAGCTCGGCCGCGCCATCGCCGGACCAGCCTCTTTCGAGCAGCCACTCGACAGCCGCGTCGGGCGTGCCTTCGACCGGACGGCCCGCCGCCCGCTGGTCCTTCCGCAGCCGGCGGACCATCTCGCGCTCCTCGGCCAGGTTCACGAGCTGGAAGTAGAGGCTGAAGGCACGGGCCAGTGATTCGGCCGCGTCGACGTCGAGCGAGTCGAGCTCGGCCGCGAGCGCCCGCTCGGCCGACTCGTCGCCGGTCTCCCTGAAGGCAATCGAACGACGGCGGCATCTCTCGACCAGGTCCAGCAGCTCCGGGCCGCCCTGTTCGGCAATGACCTGGCCCAGGAGGGCGCCGAGCAGCTTGACCTGGCGCGAGAGCGCGTCTCGGGATCCGGCCGCTCCGGCGGACCGCGGCTCCCCGGGCGCGCCGGCACCGCCGACCGCACGGCCGGCAGATTGGTTCGGGCGGAGTCCGGACGCCATTGGTCGAGGATACAGCGAGCTTCACCCGTCGGGGATCGGAGACCCCGGCGAACCGAGGTCCGGGCCGCGGCCAGCGCGATGATACGAATCAAGGCAAAGGTTCCGGCCGGCCGGGACGACACCTATGGAGAATGAATGCCGCGCGACGGCATTCCATCTGCCGGAGGCCAAGTGAACGCGAAACGGAGCCGGTGGCTCGCTGCCGGGATGCTGCTCACCAGCATGGTCTGCCTCGCCTCGGGCGCGGCGGCGCTGTGCGGCATCGCGGGCGCCCCCGGCGGCGACCTGTCCGTGTCGTCCACGTCCGGAGCCGCGAACCTGGCGCTCGCGCTGGGCGCCGCGACGTTGCTCGGCCTCGACTACGCTCGCACCATCACGCGACGGCCGCACCGCCCCGAAGGCCCGCGGCCGGCCAGCGAAACCGTCGAACCGTAGCCGGGGGCTCGGCGCTCGCACCCAGGCGGGCCGCGCGCGAGCGGGACGAGAGCGCTACCATTCCCCGCCATGGTGACCGATACAGCGATTCATACAGCGTCGGCCGGCGAGACCGTCCCTGCCGCCGGCAACGACCCCTTGACCGTCATCTACGACGACGATTGCGGCGTATGCCGGGAGACCGTCCGGTGCCTGCGCCGCTGGGACCACGATGACCGCTTCACCTTCATGCCGCTACAGAAGGCCTCAGCGTGTGGGCGGCCACTCCTGGAGGCGCTCGCCGCGCAGGGCCACCTGGGCGACGCCATCCACGTCGTCGACGAGACCAGCGGACGAGTGGTATCGGGCGGGCATGCGGCCCTCGCGATCCTGGACGCACTCCCCGGCGGCTGGCTCTTTCGTCCATGGGCGGCCCTGCCCCCGACGGCGGTCGCCGCGGACGTCGTGTATCGCGTCGCCGTTCGCCATCGCGACCGCCTGGCCTGGCTGGTCGGCATGCGAGACGAGGTCAGCTGCCCGGTAGGGCCCGCGGTCGTCGCGACTGGAGAGGAACTGAGGGCTCGCCAGCCCTGATCATCCCGGCTCGGCTGGGGCTGCAGCGAGCCGAGCCAATCGATCAAGACGCGGGCGCCGGCAGCCGCTCGTGGGCCCGGCGTCCGGGCCCGCCTCCAGCCGTCTCTCGATCACCGCCGGCTAGAGCACCAACCCATCGGGGTAGGCACAGTCGGGCCGTTGGTCACCCATCCGTGCGACCAAGTCCGTTGCCGTTCTCGAGCCGGGAGCCGTAACCTTCGCCAATGGCGAGCGTCCCCTCTCACGTCACCCCCCTGCGCCTCGTGCAGCCAATTGCCGTGGACATGGCCCGGGTCCTGCCCTTGTTCGGCGACCAGGCTACGGCCTGGCTCGGTACGCCGGTCGGCGCGACCAGTTCGGGCTTCCACCGCTACCTCACGGACCTCAGCCTGCCCATCCGCGAACACGCCCCAAGCCTGGTCTTCAGGAAGGCGGCATTCGTCGACCTGGGCGAGGTCCGGAGCACAGCCGATGGTTGCGAGATCGAGATCGGCTGGCAGTCCTCGTCGCTGGCGCCCCTCTTTCCGGTATTCGCCGGCCACCTCACCGTGACCGCGAAGGAAGTCCGGCTCGAAGGCTATTACGCGCCGCCGGGTGGAGAGTTCGGGGCGGCCCTGGACAAGGTCTTCATGGGCATCGCGGCTCGGGGCACGGCGCGGTGGTTCCTGGAACGGACCACCGAAGCGGTTGCCGCCGCCAGCGCGGCAGTCGAAGGACCGACAGACGCACCGCTCACGGCCGGATCGACGCACCAGAACGAAACGACGGCCAGGGCCGAAGGCTAGAGCCGGCCCGGGGCGCGATGCCGGCCGCGGGCTGGGCGCGCCGGCGGACGGGAAGCGCGGCCGCGGCCGGGCCCGCTTGCGAAATCTCCCACCGATGAGCCGCGGGCAGTCGAGAATCGCCCGGCGCCGACCGCCTCGCGGCACGCGCGAATGGCGGGTGACGCCCCTCTCGCGGCGCGTGCCCTAACTTAATGGTGTTCCCTCTCGAATTGCAACCTTCGACAGCGTATGGTGACCGTCCGAGATCAGCTCGCATGAACCGCGACCTACAGCGAAGGAGGGCCTCGTGCCTGAGCCATCCGCGATCGAGGGGGTTCTGCGCGCGCTAGTCGAAGCCATGGAAGCTCGTGACGCCGCCGAGCCGGACCTCCCCGAGTGGGAGGCGAACGCCCGTCTGCGGGCCGCGGAGGCAAGCCTTCTGAGGCTCTATCGAGAGTCCGGCCGTCCGGTGGCGCACCGCGTCGCCGTCGGGATCGAAGTCTCCACCGCCACGGTCGAGCCGACCGCCGTCGAAGTCGCCTGACGGAGTAACGGAGCCGACCATTCGGGCCCGCCTTGCTGTGGCCCGCGCGTCCCGACGCGCCGCTGCGACAGCTCCGGCCGGTCGCAGGTCCGCCGATCCCCTCGCCGGTGGCCCGCCCTGCCGGCCGATGCCCGGGGACGCCGTCCTTCACGCGATCGCGCCCACACGGCAACGCCGCCGCGACGGCGGCCTGCAGTTGCCCAGTGATCGGCCGATACCTGGAACGGTTGGGCATAGCCTCCATTGGAGCCTGTCGTGCTGAAACGGGCGACGAAGAAGTCGGCCTCGAGCGCCCGCAAGGATCGCCGCCTGCGGGCCGTCTACCGCCGCGAGATCCAGAACAGCGTCCGGTACTCGGCCCTCGTCGTGAGCGCCGGCACGGCCACCACTGCGGCCGTCGGCCTGGTCGTGGCACCGGGTGTCGGGATGCTGCTGCTCGTCCTGCTGGTTCCGCTGACCGCGGCCGGTCTCATCGTGGCCCGGCAAGTTCGAAGGAGCGGCCGTCGGTACGTAATCCAGCTCGGCATGCTGGTAGGCCTGATACCCGCCCTTGTCGTCGGCATCTCGGTCGTACTGATGCCGCAATTCGCGTCTATCTCGCTCGGTACCCTGGGCCTGGTACCACTCTCCTTCGCGGTCTTCATCCCCCTGGAGCGCAGGCCGCACCTCGTCTGGCTTGGCCTCACCAACCTGATCTTCGTCGCGGTGTTCGCCAGCAAGATAGTCACGGGCGGACAGATCGACGTCGCCCTGGCCCTGCTGTTTGCCGGAGCTGTCGCCGCGGCCTGCAGCCTGGCCGCGAACGAGGTCCAGCTGCGCCGACGCCGCCAGATGGATGGTCAGCTCATGGCGGTCCGCGGTCTGTACGCGAGGATGAAGGAACACGAGCTCGACCTCCGGCGCCAGGACGAGTTCCTGGTCATGCAGCAGGAGACGCTCGTCGTCCAGCAGGCAGAGCTCCTCCGCCTCAACGAGGAACTCGAGACGATCGCCCGAGTGGATGCGCTGACCGGTCTTGGAAATCGGCTTCGCCTCAACGAGGACCTGGCCCAGCTGGCCGCCCGCATCGAACGCCACGGCGGCGTGGCCGGGCTGCTTCTGATGGACCTCGACCGCTTCAAGCGACTCAACGACTCGGCCGGTCACCTCGCCGGCGACGCGGCTCTTCGGGGAGTGTCCGACGTACTCCGCAAGACGAGCAGGACCGGGGACGGCGTGTACCGATACGGAGGCGAGGAATTCCTGGTCCTCCTCCACGATTGCGACAGGTCGGTTCTCGGGGTCGCCGCACAGCGTTACGTCACCGCCGTGCAGGCAGCCGGGATGGTTCATCCGGACAACCCGCCCTACGGCGTGGTCACGGCCAGCGCCGGCGCGGCGGAACTGTCGCGGGCCAACTGCACCGACGTGGACGCGGTCCTTCACGACGCCGACGAGGCGCTCTACGTGGCCAAGGCCCGCGGCCGAAACCGCCTCGAGGTTCACGCGGAACCCGGCGCCGCGGGCTTCTTGATCGACCAGGAGCGCGCCGCGAGTTAGGCCCGGCCGGCGAACCGCCACGCCGCGGTCGCCGCGGATTTCCGGCCGGCCGGCCGGCCGACCGCCGGCGTGCACCTCAGACCCGTCCGTGGAGCTGCAGTCCCCGCGACCCCCGGCGGCCTCAGCCGCCCGCCCGCGACCCCCGGCGGCCTCAGCCGCCCGCCCGCGACGCACCCGTCGGCACGTCGAAGCCGACCAGCTGATTGCCCGCGATCAGCCACAGCCTGCCCGCGGCGGCGAAGAACGACGCCGGATCGTCGTTCGGGGGCCTGACTGGGAGGGCATAGGAGACGCCGAATGAGTAGGCGGACGTAGCCTCTATGCGCTGGATCTGGCCGTCGCTCGAATACACCCAGAATTCCCCGTCGAGCGACACTATCGACATTCCCGGGTACGCGAAGGTGGATTCGGTCGTGCCGTCGGCGTTCAGCCAGACCAGCGTCGCGGCGCCGACCGTCGCTCCGGCCGACCCGCTCATCATCCAGCACTGAGTCTGGACGTAGGTCGGGCCGTAGCTGACCGACGGGTCCAGGGTCGATTGCCCGATGACGCCGCCCGACTTCGGGTCGATCTGCGCCAGGATCGACGTCTTGGAGCCCGGCGCGAACGACCAGAGAGAGCCGCACCCGATCCTGGGCTCCGAGGGTCGGCTCCAGGGCGTCCGGGATAGGATGGCGCCCGTCGCGGGATCCAGTCGCTCGACCTGCTTGCCCGTTGCCACCCAGACGCCGTTGTCGTCGGCTCCCAGCAGGTACGTCGCGGCGAGGGTCATGGTGACCCTGGCCGTCGCCAGGTCGATGCGGTAGGTCTTCGCGCCGGCCCAGCAGGTCGGCCCGCACTCGCTGGCCGAGGCCGGCCAGGAGGAGACCCACAGGCCGGTGTCGACGACGGCCCTCCGAACGCCGGCCGCAAAAGCGGGTCCCCCGTAGATCGTCCGGATTGTCCCAGTGGCCAGGTCGAGGGCGAGGCCTCCGTTCGCGCCGGTCAGGTACATCGTGGTCCCATCGTCGAGCGGCCAATCTCGATCGGTGACCGCGACCCCGAATGGCAGGTCGAGGAGCACGGCGACGTCCGCGGCGCTGCGCGCCAGGGGCGTAAGTGGGGCCGGCGCAGCCGTGGCCGGGGCGAACGAGGAGGCGGTGGGCGAGGGAGAGACGGGCGGCATCGCCGGCGCGGTGACCAGCGCGATCGCGAGCAGGAGGACGCCGAGCACGCCGATGACCGAAGCCGTGGCTACGTTGGCCGCGAATCTCGGGCCATGCTCCCTCCCGGGAGCCGTCGTCGGGCGCTGGCTCGTCTCCCGCCGATACTGGAGATACAGGTCGTCGGGGGCGTTCTCGCGACGCTCCCTCCCCGCCAGCGGCCTGCCGAGGGCGTCACGAGGCGCTCGATCTCGACCCCCGGACCCTCTCGCCAGACCGTAGCGTGTCCAATCGTCGGACGCGGGCTCGTTGACCAGGTCGGGAGGCAGCCCCCCATCGCCCGACCCATCGAGGCTCATCGCAATACTCCGCCGAACTCGCCGGCGGCCCGCCACTGATGGCCTGGCCGGATCCATCGGTCTCGCAAGTGCATCGCGTCTCCCGAGGGACCCCTGCCGGGCCGGAGGCGGGACCTCTCTCGACGCGGAGATTCACACGGGGCACCGGCAGACGTCACAGCCGTCCTGACGTGTTTCACGGCTTACCTGTTCACGAGGGTGCCACCGCAGCCCTCCGTCGCGAAGCGTACTCCTTATGCCGGGGGGAAAGATCCTCAGCGTATCGGCAGCAACGCCGCCACGACGCCGACCGCCAGCCCGATGGCCAGGCTTGCCAGGCCGATCTCCAGCGAACGCAGCCGGTCCCGCGAGCGGGCGGCGGGGTCTACAACATGCTCGACGGTTCCCAGCGGCCCCATGTTGTACACCCCGGACGAGCCGAACCCGGCGCAGAAGTGAAGCCTGGCCTGGAGGTAACCCGAAGCTGATACCCCCGCGGTCAGGACGAGGACGAGCCGCGTCCAGGGCGGCGCGGCCAGCGCGAGCAGCACTGCGAACAGGGCCAGGGAGACGATCAACCCGGCGTGGCCGGACCGCCGCCGCCGCGCGATCTCGGCGGGCCCGATGTTGCATACGCCCGGCTCGTAGGCGACGACCTGGATGGGCCCGGGACTCGACCTGCTCAACATGGTTGCGACCTCAACTTCCACGAGGATCGTACCTCGGCCTCGCCACTCGGGCGGAATACGCGATTCCGTTCCGCGAGTCGAAACTCGTAGAATGAGGCGGGGTTGCGGCCGAGCGACCGAGCCGATAATCGCCCCATCGGAGGTACCGGGGGCTTCCGGCGTGCGTGGTTCGGCCAGAGGGCGAAACGATGGTATTCAACCGAAAGCAGCTGGTGGACGAGGGCGTCCGGCGCGACAAGCAGTCGGAACTCGTCGAGAGGCTCGTCGAGGCCGATGAGGTCGAGCGGCGCCAGATCCTCCTCGTTGCCCTTCAGACGGGCGAACTCAAGAAGAGCGAGGCGGGCGAACTGCTGAAACTGGTCGACCGGCTGTCGGCCATGTCCGGATCGGCAAGCGGCGACTAGGTCGATCCCGAGTCCGGCCCCTGGCCGGGAGCCCGGGCCGCCCGATGGTCGAAGAGTCCCCTGAACGGGCCCCCGATCCGGTGGTGAGACCCGCCGTCGCGTGCGCCACCGTCCGGGCCTGCGCTCTCGATGAGTCGCGCCGCCATCTCGTCGATGTCTCCGACGACCTTCGCGCTCGGTGATCGCTCGACGACCGATTTGCCCTCGTCGGCCGCCCGGACGAAGAGGAGGCCCGCGGATCGGATTCGCGCCAGGACCGGCAGATCCACGACGCGCTGCAGGTCGGACGTCGCGACACCGCTGTTGACCCGGTTGATCACGAGCGTCAGCCGGTCGTGCAGGCCGAGCTCCGTCGCCACATCCCGGAACTGGATGGCGGCGCGGATGCAGGGGATGTCCGGGGTCACGGGCACGATGATCCGGTCGGCCTGCGCGAAGAGCGCGCGGTTCAGCGGTCCATAGTCCGGATGCATGTCGAGGATCACCCAGTCGTAGGAGTCGCGCGCCGCGACGATAGTGTCGGCGACGCGCCTGGGCTCCAGGACCTCAGTGTGCATCGGCGAATTGGCCAACACGAGAACGCCGATGCCGCTGCCGTGGATGGTAGCGATCTGCTCGACGGTCGCGCCCGCGCCGCCGGCGGCGTCCTCGGTCCAGGCGTCGGCCAGCGTTCGCGGCTTGCCAAGCCCGAGCGACGAAGCAACGTGGCCGGTGATCGTGTCGCAGTCCACGATCAGTACTCGGTTGCCTCGCCGAATTTGCAGCGCGGACCCCAGGTTGATCGATACCGTCGTCTTGCCGACTCCACCCTTCGGGTTGAAGACGATCACGATCCTGCCGCGCGGGCGGCCCGGCTCGCGGTGACCAGTCCCGCCTGTGGCAACCGTCCGCCCTTCGGCAACCGGCGCGGCCGTCTCCTGGGCCGCCGATCCGCCGACGAGGCCGACCTGGCCGACCTCGCCGGTCGCGTCCGGCGGGAGAAGCCCGGCCGTCGAACCCTGGCCATCGGTCGCGAAGATTCTCTCGGGCTCGATGACCGGTGGGCGCTCGCCCCGAATCAGCATCGCCTCGATGCGCCAGCGCAGCGACTCCGCCGAATACGGCCTGGTGAAGTACTCGTCCCTCGGGTCTATGCCCCGGTTGATGCCGATCCGCCCGAGTGACCGGGCCGGCACCAGCATCAGGATGTAGATCTCCGGGTTGGCCCTTCGGAGGACGCCATACATGGCGATCGAGCCGTCGTAGTCGGTCTCGGTGTCCAGGATGGCGAACTCCACGTCGCCGCGCCTGGCCACGAGCTTCTCGACATCCGACGCCGACTTGACCACGACCGTCTCGAAGCCCGCGTCGACCAGGTGCTTACGGACGGATCGATACTCCGAACCGGTCAAGGAGATTGCAACGACAGACCGGGCCACGACTGCACGAGCCTCGTCTAGCGGAGGTGGTAACTCTAGCCGAGTTTAGCCGGTCCCAGCCTCGGGCACCGTCGACTTCGTGTAAGGCGCGACACGCGCCCGCGACAAACCCACCAACCCCGGGCGGGCAAATCAGGCGAGACCGTGCTACGTCAGATGCGGGACGCGCTCCATCGTCTCGAGCATCGCTCGGGCGTTGTGGTACGGGCACTTCCAGAAGTCGACCTTGTTCAGGCCCGGTTCAGGGTCACCCTCGCGCGAGACGCGCGAGTACCACTCACCGGCGGCGTGGTCGATCACGCAGGCATCGATGAAACCCCAGGTTTGCAACGCCGCCTGCGCGAACTCCTCGCGACCAGAGAGACGATACGCGTTGAGAAACCCGACCAATCCTTCCGCCTGCGGCCACCAGTCCTTTGCGGTATTCAGGTGGCCGTCACCGAGCCGGTCGTTGTAGACGCCGCCGCGGGCGGCGTCGAAGCCCTCGGCAAGGACAGCCCCGGCCATCCTCACCGCGGCCGCCTCCGCGCGAGCGATGAGGGCGGGGTCGCCGACCAGCTCGGCCGCTTCACACAGGAGCCAGCTCGTCTCGATGTCGTGCCCATACGAGACGACCGTGGAGAGCGGGCGCCAGCTCTCGTCGAAGAACAGGATCAGGTGCCCCGTCTCCGGATCGATCACGCGGTCGAGCACCAGTTCCAGGACCGCCCGCAGCCTGGCCCGAGGGCGCGGATCGTCCCAGGCCAGCGACAGTGTCGAGTAGGCCTCCATGACGTGGATGTGCGTGTTCATCGAGTAGGGCGCGTTCATGTCCAGCGCGGAGAGCCGGATCTCCTCGATCGGCTGCCAGTCCCTCCCGCGGGCCTCCCAGTAGCCGCCGGAAATGGGGTCGAGCGCGTACGCCTCGATGCCCTCGAAGAGCCGGATCGCCCGGTCCAGCGCCTCGACGCTCCCGGTCGCGCGGCAGTACTCGGCCAGCCCGTAGATGCCGAATGCCTGTCCGTACGTCTGCTTGCGGGCCGCCAGGACCCGTCCGGCATTGTCGATCTGCCAGTACAGGCCCGAATGCTCGGCGTCCCAGAAGTGCGCCAGCAGGTCATCGAAGGCCCGATCGGCCATCTCGCGGTATAGCGGCTCCCGCCACCGCCGCAACGCGGCCGAGTAAGTCCACAGGATGCGGGCATTGAGGACACCGCCCTTGGCCGCTTCGAAGTCGGGGCGCCCGTCCATCGAGACCGCGCCGAGGAATCCGCCGTGCTCGCGGTCGATCGCGCGTGTCGCCCAGAAAGACAGGATGTCCTCGCGCAGCTCCCGCTCGGCCCCCAGCGGCAGCGACGCAAGCTCCTCAGCGATGGTCATCACGCGATGGTATCGGTTTGCGCCGGCGGCAACAGGGCTTTGCCACTCAACCCCGGCCCTGGGAGGATGGGGCCCGCACCCGCCGTTCGATGTGTTCGAGCGGCGGCGGAGGCTGGACCACGGGGATCAGCCGGGCGACATCGAGTGCTGACGGGCACGGCGCCGGCGTTCAGCGCCGAGAACGCGCCGCGTCACGGGCACGAATACGGTGGCGAAGCCTGCCTGCGCCAGTACGATCAGGATGAGCAGCAGGCCCGGCAGGCTCAGGAAGAGGCCCGGCACGACCCAGGCGAACATGCCGATCCCGCCGATGCCTGCGCTGTCGAACTGGACGGTGACCCCAGCCGGCATCCCGCCGACGTCGAGGGAGGCCGCATTCCCGCCGGCCGGGCCGGCGCCGGAGACCCCGCCTGCGCCGCGATTGTTGGAGGTGGCGGCGGCGCGACTTCCAGACGGGGCCGCTGAGGCGGAGGGCGACGCCGTCGGAGAGGCGGTCGGTGCCGGGCTCGCCGAAACGCCGGCCGAAGGGCTCCGGGTGACGACGGGGGCGGTCGTCCTGGATGACGTCGGGCTGGGCGTGGCAGCGGGCCCGTGACTCGGGACCGGAGAAGGGGTGTGCTTCGGCGTCGGCTCAGGCGTGCGGGCGGGGGTGGGCGTGGGCGTCGGTCCAGGCGTGGGCGTACCCGTCGGGACGATCGTGAACGGCCAAAGAGGCACGCTCGGCCCGTAGACCAGCTGCGTCGGGGTCACGGTGAACTTCTTGTAGGCGCTTAATCCCCAGGCGGGGAGCAGCCACGCCTCGGCGGCAACACGGACGATGAAGACGGCCTGTTCCGTCGGGTTCAGCCGCCACTGATCTTTGGTCGTGCTGAACGTCACCCAGGTCGGACCCGAGCCGGAGACCGCCGCACCCCAGACGAAGCCCGCCGGCACGCTCGAGACCTTCGCGCTGACGACCTTGAAGCCGGCCGGCACGTCGACCAAAACGCAGCCGATGTCGTCGCTGCCGGGAGCCACCGTGACCGTCACGTCCGTCGGAACGCCCTCTGTAAGGACGGTCGGGTGAAGAGTGACAACCCACGGGTTCACGGCCAGGACGGCGGCCGGATCGCCCGCCACCGCGGTCCCGGCGAGGCAGAACAGTGCCATCGCCGCCGCCAGGAGACCACGTCGAACGACCATCAGGCGACCTGGCGGCCCGGGATCGCGAGGGGCTCGGTCGGGACCAAGCGCGTCGGGGCGGCCGGCAGCGGGGCGTCGGCTTCACTGCGGAGCCCCCGGGCGAAGAGCTCGACCAGGCGCGGGTCGAGCTGGGTGCCGGCGGCGTCCTCAAGCCTTTTGAGAGCCTCCTCCGTTGCCAGGCGCTTGCGGTACGGGCGCGTCGTCGTCATGGCTGAGAACGAATCCGCGACGGCAAGGATTCGGGCGACGAGGGGGATATTCTCGCCGGAGAGACCGGCGAGGTAGCCGGACCCGTCCCATCGTTCGTGGTGGTACCGGATGCCCGCCCGAATGAGCTCGTGGTCCGGCAGGTCCGGCAGATCGTGCACGATTGCCTCGCCGAGAGCCACGTGCTGCTTGAGGATCGTGAACTCCTCGGCGGTCAGGCGGCCGGGTTTGCGCAGGATCGCGTCGGGGATGCCGATCTTGCCGATGTCGTGCAGCTTGCCCGCGTTCCTCACGGCGCGTCTGGTGACGGCGTCGAGATCGAGGCGGCCGGCCAGGAAGTCCGCATACGAGGCAACGTCCTCGGAATGCCGGCGGGTGTAGCGGTCCTTTGTGTCGACGGCGTTGACGAGGCCTTCGAGGGTGTTGAAGGTCCGGACGTAGCCCGGCTCCGGCGGCCGGGCATCGGCGACGCGGATCGCGTCGCCGCCGCTTGCCTTTGCCTCGTCGAGCGTCATCGCGGTCGTCGAGAGGAGAGTCGTGACGGACTCGCCGTTCGTCGGGTAATAGCAGACGCCGGCGCTGAAGGTCACGGGCAGTCGCTCCGACCCTTCGAACTGGAGATCCGTCTGGGCCAGGGTCGCCCGCAGCGCCTCGATGGCCGGACCGAGATCGGCTTCCCGTCCGTTGGCAGTGACCACCAGGAACTCGTCCGGGCCGTAACGGCCCCAGGTCGCCCCGGATGGCATGCATCCGGCCAGTAGCCGTACGACCTCGACGATCACGTGGTCGCCGGCCTGGTGGCCGTACGTGCTGTCGAGGAGGCCGAAGCTGTCGAGGTCGAGAAGGGCCACGCCCAGCGTTCCCCCACCTTCTCTGGCCGCCTCGATCTGCGCGGCCAGTGTCTCCACGAGCGCCCCGTGGTTCGGGGAGCCCGTCAGCGGGTCGCGCTTTGCGGCATCGAGCAGCTGGAGCGTCTGGCGGGTGAGACGTTGCTGGGCCCCGCGGAAGATAAAGAAGAGCAGCAACGCGCTGATGAGGCCGGCCGTGAGGGTGATGGCCACGACCCTGATCCGGCCTTCGGCCAGCTGCGACAGGATCGGGGCGGCGTCGCGCCACAGGGCGACAACGGCGTACACGTGACCGGCGTCGATGATCGGAAGGTACTCGCGCAGCACCGCGTCCGTGTCGAGCGCCGACAGCGCGCCGGCCTCGTCGGGCTGCACGATTGCCGCGTCCGCCTGGGCGTCCTTGACCGCGCTCGTCAGGCCCGGTGTACCGGGGGCGAGATGGCCGACGCTCAGGCCGTCGTCACTTGCCAGCACAGTGCCCTCGGGAGTCAACAGGGCCGCGTGCAGGATCCCGCCCCGGTCCGTCATCAGGAACAGGCCGTGCTGCAGCGCAGCTTCACGCGCGGCGCTCAGACCGCCCGGCTGGAGGTCGGTCTGGCCCAGGTTGAGGCCCACGAAGCTGCGCACCGCTGCCGCGTCCGCGCTGACCGTGGCGTTAAGCAGGGTCGTCGACGAGTCGGCGGTGACGAGCGCGGCCTGACCGCTCGCCGTCGCCCCGATGATCACGAGGAAGGCGGCAAGCACGAGGATCAGCAGAGCCGGCCGCGCGACGCGCCGGCGATCGGACGGATGGTTGATCGACGTGTACCTCGAGCTGCGCGCGGAGCCGACGACCTGCAGCGTATGACCCGGGTCGGGGGGCCGCGTATGGGTATTTCGTCAATCGGCGCTGGTACTCACTACCGCTCGGATCCATCGATCAGGGCGAGGATCTCCGGGCCGTATCGCTCGAGCTTGGCCGGGCCCATGCCTCGCACCCGGCGGAGCGCGGGCAGCGTTCGCGGGCGCGCATCGGCGATCTCGAGGAGCGTCGCATCGTGGGCGACGACGTAAGCGGGCACGCCGTCGGCCGCCGCGCGCTCGCGTCGCCAGCGGCGGAGCGCCTCGACCAGCGAGTCGTCGGCGACGGCGGCCGTGGCGTCCGGCGGGCCGGGCAGTACTCGTACGCGGCTCGAGGCGGGTCGCTCCGGCCGCTCCCCGGGCCGCGCCGCTGGTCGCGCCGCCGGCCGCGCCGGCTGGACCGACGCCAGAAACCGCGACGGCCGGCGCGACGACGACGAAAGCGCCAGAAACCGCCGCGCGCGGGTTATCCCAACGTACAGCAGCCGGCGCTCTTCGGCGACTTCCTCGTCCTCCTTCGCCTGGCGAATTGGCAGGACGCCCTCGTCGAGAGCCGGCAGGTAGACGGCCTCCCATTCGAGGCCCTTGGCCCGGTGGTAAGTCAGCAGGTTCACGCCGCCGGCGGATGCGTCCGCCTCCGCCGCCCGGCGGCGATCCACCTCGGCGAGCGCGGCGTCGATGGTCAGCCCGGTGTCGGCCGAGGCGAGGTCGTCGACGATGCCGAGGAGAAGCTCGAGCGAGGCCGCTCGATCGCGTCCTTCGGGGCCCGCATCGGCGGCCACGTCGTCCAGCCCCAGGCGCTCGACGAACAGCCGTTCGACCGCGGCGACGAGCCCGGCCCCGGTTTCGGCCGGCCGCTCCCGCCGAATCAGCTGACATGCCTCGCGTATCTCCCGACGATCGAAGAATTGCTGACCGCGGACGGTGAACCCTACGCCCGCCCGCGTCAGCGCGGCTTCTATCTCCGGCAGCTGGGCGTTCATCCGTACCAGCACGGCCGTCTCGGTCGGGGCCACGCCGGCCGCCGCCACCGTTCTGAGCCACTCGACCATGGCCGCCCGCTCGGCCTCGGCATCGGGGAAACGCCTGACGGTCGGCGGGGGTCCGTCCGGCCTGGTCGCCCGCAGCGGGCCGCGGGGGCCTCCCGCCGAGACACGATTCGCGAGCTCCAGGATCTGCGGGCTGGAACGGTAGTTGTCGGTCAGCGTGACGACGCGCGCGCTCTGGTGGCGCTCGGCGAAGCCGAGCAGGAACTCCGGCGTAGCGCCGGTAAACGTGTAGATCGTCTGGTCCGGGTCGCCGACGACCGCCAGGTCTCGTGATTCGCCCTGCCAGAGCTCGAGCAGCCGCTCCGAGAGCGGGTTGGTGTCCTGGTACTCGTCGACGCTGAACCAGGACTTGCGGGACCGGACGAGGGCGGCGGCGTCGGAATCGTCTTCGAGGAGCTGTACGGTCTCGACGAGCATGTCCTCGAAGTCCAGCAGGCCTGCCTTCGCCTTCGCACGTTCGTAGTCGCGATAGGCCCGGGCGAAGAGGTCGGCTGGGATCGGCGCCCGGTCACCGCCCTGGCCGACCCAGCGTTCTGGCCGGATGCGGCGAACCTTCGCCCATTCGATCGTGTCCGCCATGTCCCTGGCCGGCGTGAAGCGGTATCCGCCCGGCAGGCGGCTGATCAGCGGCACCAGGAGCCGCAGCTTCGAGTCCAGGATCGCGGGCAGCTGGTCCCCATCGTGCCTGCCCGGCCAGAAGTGGCGCAACTGGGCCAGGGCTGCGGCGTGGAAGGTTCGGGCCATGACGCCCCGATGTCCCAGCGCGGTCATCCGCTCGACCATCTCGCCCGCAGCTTTGTCGGTGAAAGTGACGAGCAGGACCTGGTCGGCAGGTGTCGCGCCAGTCTCGACGGCGTAGGCGGCACGCCGGCTGATGACGCGCGTCTTGCCGGATCCGGCCCCGGCGACGATCGCGAGCGGGCCGGATGTCGTCGTCACTGCCTCGCGTTGCGAGGGATTGAGGTCTCCGAGCAGGCGCGCGGGATCCTCGGCGGCGCTCATCTGCGACGTGAGCCGGATACTGGCGTCGAACTCGCGGCGATCGACGGTTCCAGGGGCGCCTCGACCGGCTCGTCGCGGCCGGGCTGGAGTCCGTCGTTCGGCATCTCTACCACCCGAACTCTATCGAGTCGTCGTTCTTCGTCCGGTTGCAGGCGCCGCAGATGTCCCGGCCGGCGCCCTCGCCGTCTATCTCGTCTTCGAAGTCGAAGCCCAGCATGGCGCCGCAGATGCAGCAGAAGTGAAGGTCGACCGGGTCGCCTCCCGGTCCGGGAGCGCCGGCGGCCGGATCGGCAGCATTCAGGGCCGGCCCGACGTTTCCCGGCTGCCCCGGTTTCGAGGCCGCCGCCGGCCTCTTTCCTCGTCCGAACCGCCCTCGGAGACCGCCGCTCATTGCGTCCCTCTCTGGTTCAGTGCCCACGTCTGCCCGGTCCTTTCTTCGAGGGGAGGCCCTGAGCCAGCAGACGCCCGATACGCTCGCCGAAACGGCGCGCCGCGTGCTGGCCGTCGATGCGCTCGGCCGTTGCGAGCAGTTCGGCCGGGAGACAGGCGCTCGCGAACTGAAACTCGAAGCCGACCAGGCAGCCGTCGATGAGGGTGAAGTCGGCGATGACGACGCCCGGGAAGTCACGGTCGTGCTCGAGGATGAGGGCCGGGCCGATTACGTCGGCCGGGCCCGTCGGGCGAAGCTGGAGATAGGCGACGTCGGTGGTCGCGTCGTAGGTGAGATGTACAGGCATCTGGTGCTCCCGTGGAGCCCCGAACATCGGGGCGAGATCGGGAGCCGCGTCAAGGAGCGCACTGTTTGGTCATCGCGGCCGCAGTGTCGCACACAGGCCGTGCCACCTTGGCTGTCACGGAGCGGCGGGCCTGCTTCGGTTCGAACGGTTCGACCTTGTCAGCGTCGGGTCGCCCAGATCAAGCCGGTGAGATCCTTGGCCAGAGGATCCGGCCCGGCTTCGGCCGGGAGATCCGGCAGCCGAACCTCGTCGTCCCCGGAGAGGTGGATCCAGTCGGCCACCTCGCGGTTGAAGATGATCGTCCCCACCCGTCCGCGGTGGGTCTCGCCCTCGGACAGGTACTCGATCCACGACTCGGTCAGGGCAACCATCGGCCGGCGCATGCGAAGGTGCCGCAACGGGTCGCTGCCGGGCAGGGCGTGAAGATGACCGCGGATCGTGTACGGCCCCGTCCCGAGCGTCACCGGGTACGGACGAGTACGCCCTCGCCGGTCGGCGTTCCCACGCGGCCCGGATGCGCGAACGGCCAGCAGCTCGCCCCGCTCGACGGTCAGCGTCTTCGCCTCGGTCGCACAGCCGTCATCGAGCGCCACCACGAGCACGTCCCGCAGCTCGTACCGCTCTCGTTCGTTCAGATAGTCGGTCAGACGGTCCGTGTCGACGAGCACGAAGCCGAATACCAGGCAGTCCTCGGCGTAGGCGGCCAGCTCGATCTCGATCGACTCACGGGTGAAGACCATCGGGCTGGGCGCGATCGGCGAGCCCAGGCCGGGTTGGCCCGAGACTCCGAGGCGGCGGCGAATGTTGCCGATCATGTTCGACGACTCAACGGCACCGCGTCCTCTTCATGCTGAAACCGCGTGGCTGGATCTCCGGCCGGATGAGTGGACTGCGCTCAGATCGGGCGGGACGAGCAGGAGGGAGATGTTCGCTTGTGGTGGGTTGGAGGCATAAAGCCGGCAGAACACATCAACGAGTTCCGGGTCGAACTGCATGTCCGCGCAGCGACGCAGCTCCTCGACGGCGGCCGCGTGCCCGATCGCACGGCTGTAAGGCCGGTCGTGAGTCATGGCGTCGTACGCGTCGGCGATGGCTACGATTCGGGCCCCGAGCGGTATCTCCGAGCCTCGAAGTCCGTAGGGGTAGCCGCGGCCGGAGTACCGCTCGTGATGATGGAGGATGATCGCGCCGGTCTCCTGGACGGAGGCTATCTGCTCGATGATCAACTGACCGATGCGGGAGTGCTGCACGACCGACTGCCATTCCTCTATGGTCAAAGGTCCCGGCTTCTCGAGAATCTCCTCAGGCACGCCCACTTTGCCGATGTCGTGGAGCAGCGAGGCTACGCGGATCCGGTCGACCTCGGCATCCGGCAGCTGCAGCTCGCGCGCGAGGCTGACGGCGATCTCGGCGATCAGCGGCGAAGGCCTCCCCCGATAATGCGGCAGAGGGCTCACTATCGACGAGAGAGCGGCATTGGCGGCTTCACAGGCGAGATGCCCGACCACGGCCGCCCGCGCGCGGCCCTCGCTCGAGATGGCGGCTCGCGGAATCCGCGCGCTGTCGTCGTCCATCTCGGCGAAGACGTAGGTCTGGTTCCGCCCAAGCGACTTGGCCGAGTACATCGCGGCGTCGGCGTCCCGGATGAGCTGGTCGACGCGGATCTGCTGGGCCTGCCCACCGGCGATGCCGATCGACACCGAGACGGCGACCTCCGCGCCCAAACCGGCCTGGAACCGGTGCTTGACCACGAGCCGGCGTAGCTTCTCCGCCAGGCCGGCCGCGTCCTCGACCGACGTCTCGGGCATCACGATCACGAATTCCTCGCCCCCGTAACGACCGACGAGGTCCGTCTGGCGGGTGTTGGCGCGCAGGATCTCCGCCACGCCCCGCAGGACCAGGTCGCCGACTTCGTGGCCAAAGGCGTCGTTCACGGCCTTGAAGTGGTCTATGTCGATGAACGCGATCGACAATCGCCTGTTGTATCGCGCCACACGCTCGACCTCGCCGAACAGGTAGGCCAGCAGGGTCGGCCGATTGGCAACGTGGGTGAGCCGGTCCGTCGCGGCAGCCTCGGTCGCCGCCTCGAGCGCGGCTTCGACCTCCTCGAGGCGCCGGGCAACCGGGGCCAGCGGGCCGAACCGGTTCGGGTCGAGGCTGGCCGGGGCGCCGTCGCCGATCTGGGCCGTGGCGTCCGCCAGGGCGTTGACCAGGTGCCGCAGAACCAGCGTGGCGCCGACCACACAGATCGCCGCCGTGACCGAAGCCCCGACGAGGACGTCGGTGAGGGGGGCTCTGGTCCCAAATCGGACCACTGCCTCCCCAGCTGCCGCGAGCATCGCGGCCGAAACTGCAAGAGGGATCCCCCACCTGGACATGTGCGGACCATACGATCAAACGCATGAAGCCGGAGCAGGACGAAGGTACCTGGGGCCGGCAGCATAAGGTTCCCCGAGCCCCCAAATCGGGCGCTCGCAGGCGGCCCAGAGTCACCTCACCGGCATTGGACGACGGCCGGTTGCGGTGATCAGCGCAACACCTCCAGGCCGCTCGCCTCCAGTTCCAGGGCGGCGCCCAGCACGGCGTCCCGGTCGCGACCGGCGATCTGCAGGCCGCCCACGGCAATCGCCGGCCAGCCCAGGAAGTTGTACGGGCGCGTCCAGCGGGTCATGGCCGCCCGAACGTCAGGTTCCCAGCACTCGACCGGAGGAGGATCGATCGCCATCACCGGGCCGACCAGGAGGTCGCAGTCGGGAATCGAGCGCGCCCGCTTCCGCAATTCCCGGGCGGCCGCCAGGCCCCTCTGCCATCGCACCGCCCCGATCTCCTGGGCTTCGTCCAGCTTGACCCGAAGGTCGGGCCCGTAGCGCTCGCGTTCGCGCGGAAACCACGTCATGTGCGTGATCGCGCCTTCGGCGGCGAAGGCCGCCAGAAGATCCGGGTCGAGCTCGGGAAGTTCAGCCTCCTCGAGGCGAGCGCCCAGCCTGGCCAGCTCGTCCTCGAGGCCGGTGACGGCCAGCACGCCGATACGCAGTCCGGCGAGCCGGGGCACAGGCTGAGGCCGTCCGGTCAGGACCGCGTCGACGAGCGCGACGTCGGCCACGGTCCGAGCCATGGACCCGACGGTGTCGAACGACGGCGCGAGCGGAAAGACGCCGTGCGTTGGGACCGCGCCGTAGGCCGGCTTGAAACCCACCACCCCGCAGCAGGCCGCCGGGATCCGGATCGATCCCCCTGTGTCCGTGCCCAGGCCGATCGTGGCCTGGTAATCGGCCAGTGCCGCCGCGCTCCCGCCGCTGGAGCCGCCGGCCACGCGGCCGGGCCGGGCCGGGTTCGCGACCGTGCCCCAGTGCGGGTTCTGGCTCGTCACGCCCCAGGCGAACTCGTGCAGGTTCGTCTTGCCGACGACGATCGCCCCGGCGGCCTCCAGCCTGACCACCGCCGTGGCCGTCCGCCGCGGGACGTGGCCGGCGAAGATCGAGGAACCGTAGGTGGTCCGCACGCCGGCCGTGTCGAAGATGTCCTTCACGGCGAGCGGGACTCCGGCGAGCGGTCCGGTCGGGCCCTCACGGGCCCGCTTCAGCGCCGCCTCGGGGCAGACGGTGACGTAGGCGTGGCCGCCGCGGCCCGCCTCGATGCGAGCCAGCGTCGCCGCGACGATCTCGATAGCCGAAAGCTCGCGGCGGTTCACCGCGGCAGCGATCTGGGTCGCGGAGAGAGTCAGGCGTTCATCCAGGTCGAGCGGCGGGGACGGATCGGCCGGCGAAGGCGCGTCGGGTTGCCCGAGCGTGCGGCGCGGTTCGGGCAGGGCGGTCGCCGAATAGAGCGGGTCGGACGTGGTTCGATCGGTCACGGGGTCTCACGATGGCCGAGCGTTCGCGTGCGGTCAAGCCTGGATATGATCTGGCGGGGCGGAGTTGAGCCGATTGCCATCGACTCACGCGGAGCGGCGGCAACCGACTGTTTCGTGCGGTACCAGGTCCAGTCATGGAAAGGGAACGGACGAATGACGGTTCCGACGGGTGACAAGAAGGCCGACCTTGCCGGCCCGGGCATCGGCAACTACGAGGACCTCGAGAAGGTCCTGCCGGACGACTACGAATCGGCGCTCAGCCGCAGGGAGACGCAGGAGGCCATCTACGTAGTCAAGGACTTCATCGAGAAGGGTCTCTGCCGGGAGCTGAACCTGCACATGGTGCAGGTGCCGCTGATCGTCGACGTCGAGTCGGGCATCAACGACATGCTCGACCGAGACGGCAAGCGCGGGCCGGTCGGGTTCCACATCTCGAACGACTACGACCAGCACCCGATCGACGCCCAGGTCGTCCAGGCCGCCACGAAATGGAAGCGTCCCGCCCTCAAGGAGATCGGCTACGGGGTCGGCGAGGGTCTGCTCACGGACATGCGGGCCGTCCGCAAGGACTACTTCCTGGATCACGACCACAGCTGCTACGTGGACCAGTGGGACTGGGAGAGGGTCATCACCGCCGAGGACAGAAACCTCGACTTCCTCGAGATGATCGTGCGGAAGATCTGGAAGGTTCTGAAGGGGGCCGAGCAGGAGGCGCTCGACAGGTTCCCCAGGCTCCGCGCCGACAAGTACCCGGAACTGCCCGAAGAGATCACATTCATGCACGCCGAGGAGCTGCTCGCCCGCTACCCGAACCTGCCGCGCAAGCAGCGCGAAACGGCCATCCTCCAGGAAGTCCCGGCAATCTTCATCATCGGGATCGGCTGGACCCTCGCCGACGGCTACCCACACGAGATGCGGGCCGCGGACTACGACGACTGGGTCACACCGACCGTCTCCGAGTACGGGCAGCCCATGCACGGCCTCAACGGCGACATCCTCGTATGGAACCACGTCACGCAGCGTCGCCACGAGCTGACCTCGATGGGCATCCGGGTCAATGCCGAGACCCTGAAGCAGCAGCTGGAGATCACCGGCCAGCTCGACTGGCTAACGCTGCCGTATCACCGCGGCATCGTCAGCGGCGAGACGCCGCTCAGCATCGGCGGCGGGATCGGCCAGGGCCGGACCCAGATGCTCCTGCTCCACAAGGCCCATCTGGGCGAGGTCACGGTCACCGTCTGGCCGAAGATCCTGAAGGAGATCTGCGCGAAGAAGAACATCTTCGTGCTCGAATAGGCGGCGACGGAGGCCGGCGGCGCGGCGGACCTGGCCCGCGGGCGCGGCCGAACGGGGCCGCCGGCGCGCCCCCATCGCGGGCGTCCGGCTAATCCCCTTGAGCCTGGCTTCCCTGCGGCAGTTACTCCTCGCCCCTCCGGGCCGGCCCCGTCTCGCTGCAGGTGTCGGCGTAGCCGTCGAGTCGCTCGGGGCGGCAGGGCAGCTGCATCTCGAGGGCGAGCAGCTCCGACATGCCCGCGTTCGACAGGATGTACGCCTGGTTCGCCGGTACGAGGAAGCTGTCTCCTGCCGCCGCGTCGCACTCCCTGCCCTCGACGACGGCCCGAGCCAGCCCTGAGACGACGTAGAAGAGGCAGTCGACTCCCGGCTCGGCCCGGCCCGACTCGGCCTCACTCACCCCGAGCTCGTTCATCCATGCGGCGATGGCCTCTGAAGTGCGCGACGCGTCCGCGGCGAGCCGGTCTGTGCCGCCTTCAACCAGCGCCCCGGCATCCCCCGGCTCGACTCGATAGCGCATAGTCGCTCCCCCTGGGTAGGCCGCTGCCTCGCGCCGCCCACCCGCTCCCGTTCGTCGCGCAAGCATGGCACTGCCCGGAGCCGATGGGAAGCCGCCCGGTGGTGGCCCCGCATCGGGCCCGCGGCTCAGCCGAACTCTACGATGAAGGGCCTCCGGCTCGGCCGACCGGCGTCGCCGGCGCCCGCACCCGGGTCGAGCCCGGCTCCTACCCTCGCTTGGGTCCGAGTGCCGCCCAGTGCTCTTCGCCGGACACGTCGACGAGGCCGTAGCCAGATCCTTCGCCCAGTGACGGGCCGATGATGACCTGGAGGTGCGCCGTCTCGGCCCCCCGGTTGAAGGAGGCGTGCACGACGTCTTCGCTCACCAGAACGGAGTCGCCCGGATCGAGGATCGTCGATGCCTCCTCGATGAACTGGATCACGCGCCCCTGCTTGACGACGATCATCTCCTCCTGCCCGGGGTGGCGATGGAAGTCGTGCTCCTTTCCGGGCTCGATAGTGACGTCCATCACCACGAGGTGCTTTCCTCCCCGCTCGGGAGTCAGCCGCCACCCGATGACGCCCCAATCGAACTGTTCGATCCGGATATCGGCCTGCTTGACGAAGGCGCTCATGGTTTCCTCCAGCTGCCCAGTTCAGGGAGCCGTCGGCGATCGGCTGCGACAGCGCAGCTTCCTGGCCTCCCGGCCCGGCCGCCGACCCGCCGACGTGCCGCACGACACCCGCATCTTAGTCGCCGACGACGTCGAAGGCCGACCGATGCCTCTGCGGGGGGCCGTCCCACAGGCATGGTGGGCACAGGCGCTGGCGCCCTACGGCCTGGCCGGACGAGTCGTCGCCGACCGGCTCGAAACGATCCGGGCAACCGCCATCGGCGCCGGCGTCAGTGAGGTCTTCCCCATCGGCGCCGGCCTGACAGCGGAGATCCTGCGCGCCACCCTGTTCCCGCCCGAGAACTCCGTCGCGGGGCCTACGCCGATGCCGCAGGGGGTGGCGTGCGGCGACGCCGCGACCACATCCGCCGGCCGGCGACGGCGCCGGCTACCAGCGCGACAAGCAAGACGGCGAGCACGGCGAGCACGACGTTGCCGCCCCCAGGGGCGTTCGCGCCGAACGCTTGCTTGTCCGTCGTCGCCACCCCGGGGACTGCCCCGCCGGCAGCGCCTGCGGGCGGGAATGCGAGCGTCCCGCCCCGGAGCTGGGCGAGCAGGTCATCGCACAGCTCCACCAGCGAGGGTGATCCGGCCGGCACAGGTTCGACGTTGGTCGAAGCGATCGGAGCCGGGCTCGTCACCTCGACCGGCAGCGGGACGGGCGGGACCGGGCTGATCGGCTTTGGGCTTTCGACCGGAACGGTGCCGGCCGGCTCTGTCGGGCCCGGGCTCGGCGGCTCGACGGCCACCGGGCTCCCGGCCGCGATCGGCCTCGGTACCTGGTCGGGCGGGAGCACGGCCGCAGACGTGGAGATCGCCGCCGGGCCGCTCCCTGATCCGGAAAAGCCGCCGGCGGCGGAGCCCGCCATCGCGCCAGCCCCAACGGCCGGGGCAGGCGCGCTCGAGAGGTTCCACGCCGGGCCGAGCAATCTGGCGCAGGTGACAGGGTCGACCACCGGACCGCTCGGCACCGGCTGCGGCGTCGCGATGGGCTGGGCCGGCTGGTTGCCGACGAAGTCGATCCGCCCCGCGTTCGAGGTGAGCGAGCGCCCGTCGAAGGTGAGGGCCCCGGCCCCCAGGACCGAGGCGAGCATCTGCTCGGCGCGGGCCTGCCCGGTCGGGCAGCCCATCAGGGTCGTGGCGATCGAGCCGATCACCAGGTGCGTGCCGTCGAAGCTGGTAACCGGAGCGCTGAGTGTGTTGCAGCCGACGCTCGCGCTCAGGTCCGTGCCGATGGCGAGCTTGCCGTCGACCTGGATCGTGACGCCCGACGTCTCGATGGCGCCTATCTCCCAGGCACCGCCGAGGCCGGGCGCGGCCGTGACCGCCGTTGTCGAGTTCGTGGTATCGGCGGCGCTGACTGCGGCGGGCATTGCCAGGGCCAGAAGAAGAGCGGCAGCGGGGATCAGGCGATTTATCGGTACGCTCCAGCGATTGTCCCGCCGGTCAACTGCCGGTTCGTGGTCAAGACGGCCACCCGACCGCCGGGGTTCCCCGCGATCGCAACCGGACGCAACGGAGGTCCCGCACCGACGGGTCACAAGCCATCCGCCCGGGTCGCGACGCCCCCGGGGAGTGGCGCGGCGAACCGGCCGGCCTTGCTCGGACGAGGCACGCCGCCGCCAACTCCGGGAGCCCGCTACGATGTTCACCGTGGCCGGCCGGCCGGCCTTCCGGGTCGGCGTGTCCAGACGACGGTGAGGAGGACGAGGTGCGCCCCTGGTCGAGGCCGCTGCGCGGTCGTATCGATGAGCTGACGATCGCGAGTCGCACCCTGGCTGGCAACCTGCCGGGCGATCCCAGCGACCGCCCGATCTGGGTTTACCTGCCTCCCGGCTACGACGCGGAGTCCGGCCGTCGCTACGCCTCGATCTACCTCATCCAGGGCATGACGGGCCAGATCGACATGTGGAGGAACCGCTCCGCCTTCCGACCCACGACCCCCGAGAACATCGATGCCCTGTTCGCGGGCGAGGGCCCGGGCGAGGGCGCCCCGCCGCCGGCGATCGTGGTCTTCGTCGACTGCTGGACTTCTTACGGCGGCAGCCAGTTCCTCGACTCAGCGGCGACCGGGGCCTACCACACCTACCTGTGCGACGAGGTCGTGCCGTTCGTCGACGCCCGGTACCGCACGCTGGCCCACCGCGATCACCGCGGGATCACCGGCAAGTCGAGCGGCGGGTACGGCGCGATGGTCACGCCAATGCTCCGTCCGGACCTGTTCGGCGGGCTGGCCACCCACTCCGGAGATGCCCTCTTCGAGGTCTGCTACGGGCCGATGTTCGCCGCGGCCGCCCGGGCCCTGCGGGACGCCTACGAGGGCTCGATCGAGCGATGGCTGGCGGACTTTCGGTCGCGGCCGGCCTTCACCAGGAAGGCGGACGAGGCACTCGTCGAGGCCCACGGGTATTCGGCCTGCTACTCGGCCGACCCGGACGGCACGATCCGCCACCCATTCGACCCAACGACCGGCGAGCTCATCCCGGAGATCTGGGCACGCTGGCTGAGCCGCGATCCCGTCCGGATGGCGCGTACGCCCGAGGGCGCGGCGGCGCTGCGCTCGATGCGGGCGATCTACATCGACGCGGGCGATCGGGACGAGTACTTCCTCGACCTGGGGGCCGAGGCGTTTCGCCGCGCCTGCGTGGCGGCCGGGTCGCCGGAGCCCTTCTTCGAGATCTTCCCCGCCGCACACGGGGCGATCGAGTACCGCTACCCGGTCGCCATCCGCTACCTCGCGGAACGACTCAGCGCCTGACCGGCGGATCCCACCTCTCAGGCCAGACCAGGTGATTGCGCTCGACCGGGCGAGCGCAATCACTCGGCGACCGCGTCGGTGTCTGAGCCCGCGAAACCGCCATCCGCGATCGGCCGGGTCTCCCACTGGACGGCGGGGAGATGGAGGGCGGCGGCCTACAGCCCGACCTCGAGCCGGATGTCCGGCGAGGGCCGCTCGGTCCTGATCCTGACGGGCCGCCCCAGAAGCATCGCCAGCAGGTCGGCGAAAAGGCCCACGCTGGAAAGCTTCGGCAACGCCCGCTTGAGGGCACGCACCTGGTCTTCGGACAGCGGCTCGCGGGTGATCACGTGGAGACGGAGATTGCGCCATTCGAAAGTCACGGCGCTCATTTGAGCTGCGACGCCGGGCACCGTCTGCCTCGGATCGACCATGGGACATCCACCTGTCGACCCAGGATAGACGGCGCGCCTTACGTTCGCCACTGGGCAACAAGAAAAGCCCTCGGAGTTGCCTCCGGGGGCCTGTCTCTCGCTCACAAGTTGGCTGGCGAGGAAGGATTCGAACCTTCAATCCCCTGATCCAGAGTCAGGTGCCTTACCGTTAGGCCACTCGCCAGCGGGCAGGGCCGAATCCTAGCAGGAAATGCTCGGTCGGCGGGAGGTATGCGCGCCGGGGGTGTCGGCGATGGAACGCGTGTCATGACACGAGGCGTTTCCCTCTGAGCCGCCCAGGAATGGACACCCGTCCAGAAGGCAAGGCCGGGGGTCAAGGCGACGATCGGCCAGCGGAAGACCGCCCACCCATCCACGAACGTTCGTTCGACAGACGCGGCGGCCTGTGGTATAGTCTTTCGACCACCGGATTGGTGCTAATTCAATAGCGGCACTACGACCACTCCCTCTCATCGGTACTCGGCGAGAAAGGTTCGCTGAGGCCGCAAGAGAAGGAGTTTTTCTTTGTACGGACAAGACAAGACGCTCACCTGCGCCGACTGCAACCAGGAGTTCTCGTTCACCGCGAGCGAGCAGCAGTTCTACGCGGACCGGCAGTTCACCGAGCCACGGCGCTGCCCCTCGTGCCGCGCAGCCCGCAAGGCATCGCGCGGTGACGCCGGTGGCGGCGGGTACTCGAGCGGTGGCTACTCAGGCGGCGGCCGCTCCGGCGGCGGCTACTCGAGCGGTTCGGGCGGCTATTCCAGCGGCCCGCGCGAGATGTTCAGCGCCACCTGCTCCAGCTGCGGCCGCGAGGCCCAGGTCCCCTTCCGCCCCAGCGGCGCGAAGCCGGTCTACTGCAGCGACTGCTTCACCAGCCAGCGAAGCTCGAGCTCCCGCTCGTACTAACTCGCTAAGCCACGTAGAAGGAGCCCGGTCACTCGGGCTCCTTTTCGATTCTCCGGGCGGGACACGCCCCGGGCGCGCTTGGCCGCCCCGGGAAACCGCGGCCGGCGCCGAGCCGCGCCTCGCCCGAGCCCAGGCCGCCAGCGCGACCCGACGGCTCCCCTACTCCGTCGCCTCCGCCAGCTCGGCCAGGAGCTCTCGCTTGCGCTCGGCCGTGGCAAACGACCCGTTGATCGCGTTCGCCGCCAGCCGCTCGAGATCGCCGGCGGTCAACCTGAGCGCTGCCGCGATCCTGCGGTAGTTGTCGCCGATGTGGCCGCCGAAGTAGGCCGGGTCGTCCGAGTTGATCGTCACGGCCACGCCGGCCTCGAGGAGCGCCCGGATCGACGACCTCTCCATCGCCGGGATAACCCGGAGCCGGACGTTCGACATCGGGCAGGTCGTCAGGGTGACGCCGGAATCGGCCAGCCGGCGCATCACCGCCGGGTCGTCCGACGCCCGGACGCCGTGGTCGATTCGCGAGACGCCCAGCGAGTCCAGCGTGCGCACGACCAGGGCCGCCTCGCCCTCCTCGCCGGCGTGGGCGACCGCGCGCAGCCCCCGAGCGCGAGCCCGGGCAAACACGTCCGCGAACGGTTCGGGCGGGAAGCCGACCTCGCTCGAGTCGAGGCCCACCGCCACGATCCGGTCCAGCCACGGTTCGGCGGCAGCGAGGGTCGCCTCGGCCGCCTCAGCGGGCAGATGCCGGAGGAACGACAGGATCAGCCCGCTGGTGATGCCGTATTCGCGCTCGCCGTCGGCCAGGCCGTCGAGGATCCCGCCGATCACCTCTCCGATCGGGATGCCGCGGTCGGTGTGCGTCTGAGGGTCGAAGAAAGGCTCGACGTGCCGGACGCGGTCGGCGTGGGCGCGGGTCATGTACGCCAGGGTCAGCTCACGGAAGTCCTCGCGCTTGACGAGAACCGAGCAGGCGGCGTAGTAGATGTCGAGGAAGGACTGCAGATCGGCAAAGTCGTAGGCGGCCCGCATCTCCTCCACCGAGCGGACCGGGAGAGCAACGCCGTTGCGCGCGGCCAGCCGGATGGCCAGCTCGGGTTCGAGCGTCCCCTCCAGGTGAACGTGCAGTTCGACCTTGGGCAGGCGGCCGATCAACTCGATCGGGCCGGCATCCGATCCGGCGAGATCGACCGAAGTGCCGGTGGCATCCGAAAGCACGCTGCTCCGCACCTCCACGGCAGGCGAACGAAAGATGGCGGTGGCGCGGCCGTGCGCCGCCGGGCGGGATCATCGCCCGCATGTTGTCGGCCAGTCTACCGAGTTGACCGCGAAATCATCCGCCGAGATTGATCGGACGATATCCGGGCCACGGGGTCGCCGGGCCGCCTGGCGATCCGGGCCCCTGTGGCGGCCGACCGCGACCCGCGACCCGAGGCCGCCGGCCCGGGCGATCCTGGGGGACCTGGCTGTTGGCGCCCCCGCTGCCGCGCCCCGGCGACCCCTCGCGCCCTCCCCTACCCCTGGCGGCCCTGCGCCTGGAGCTTGGCCCAGGTGTCCTTGAGCGTCAGCGTGCGATTGAAGACCGGGTGGCCGGGCGTCGAGTCGGGGTCCCGAGCAAAGTAGCCCAGCCGCTCGAACTGGACCGTCTCGCCGATCGGCAGATCGGCCAAAGCCGGCTCGACCTGGCAGGCGGCCAGCACCGTCTCCGACTCCGGGTTGAGGTCCGCGAAGAGATCGCCGTCCGCGCCCGGATCGGGTCGCGTGAACAAGTGGTCGTACAGCCGAACCTCGGCCGCCATCGCATGCGCGGCGGAGATCCAGTGCAGCGTGGCCTTGGGCTTGCGCCCGTCGGGCGAGTCGCCGCCTCGAGTGGCCGGGTCGTAGGTGCAGCGCAGCTCCACGACCTCGCCGCTCGCGTCCTTGACGACCTCGCGGCAGGTCACGAAATAGGCGGACCGCAGCCGGACTTCGCGGCCGGGAGCCAGGCGGAAGAACTTCGCCGGCGGCTCCTCCATGAAGTCCTCCCGCTCGATCCAGAGTTCGCGCGCGAAGGGCACCGACCGAGTGCCGGCCGACGGGTCCTCGGGGTTGTTGACGACCTCCATTTCCTCGACCCGGCCCTCGGTGTAGTTCTCGATGACCAGCTTGAGGGGATTGAGGACGGCGAAGCGGCGGGCAGCCCTGCGGTTCAGCACGTCGCGCACGGCGTGCTCGAGCTGGCCGACCTCGACCGTGCTGTCGCTCTTGGCGACGCCGATCTGGGCCGCGAAATCGCGAATGCCCTCGGCCGGGAAGCCGCGCCGGCGCAGGCCCGAGATCGTGGGCATGCGCGGATCGTCCCAGCCGCGCACGTGCCCCTCGTTGACCAGGCGCAGCAGGACGCGCTTGGAAAGGACCGTGTAGGTGATATTCAGCCGCGCGAACTCGATCTGGCGCGGCTTCGAAGGCACCGGCAGGTTCTCGATGAACCAGTCGTAGAGGGGCCGGTGGACCTCGAACTCGAGCGTGCAGATCGAATGGGTGATCCCCTCTATGGCGTCGGACTGGCCGTGGGCGAAGTCGTACATCGGGTAGATGCACCACTCGTCGCCGGTCCGCGGGTGGGCGGCGTGCAGTATCCGGTACAGCACCGGGTCGCGCAGGTTGATGTTCGGCGAGGACATGTCGATCCGGGCGCGGAGCACCCGCGCCCCGTCGGGGAACTCGCCCGCCCGCATTCGCTCGAAGAGATCGAGGTTCTCCTCGATCGTCCGGTCGCGATAGGGGCTGTGCCGGCCGGGCTCGGTGAGCGTGCCGCGATGCTCGCGGATCTCGTCGGCCGAGTGATCGTCCACGTAGGCCTTGCCGGCCTTGATCAGGTAGACGGCCCACTCGTACAGCTGATGGAAGTAGTCCGAAGCGAAGTAGAGGTGCTCCCCCCAGTCGAAGCCGAGCCAGCGCACGTCGGCCTGGATCGAATCGATGTACTCCTGCTCTTCCTTGGTCGGGTTCGTGTCGTCGAAGCGCAGGTGGCAGCGGCCGCCGAACTCGTTGGCGATGCCGAAGTTTAGGCAGATCGACTTGGCGTGGCCGATGTGAAGGTAGCCGTTGGGTTCGGGAGGGAAGCGCGTGACGATCGTCGTGTGCTTGCCGTCGCGCAGGTCCGCGGAGACGATCTCACGGATGAAATCGCCACGTTCGATGGTGGCTCCGGCGGGCGCGGCCCCCGCGGGCGTAGCGGATTCCTGAGTGCTCACCTTGGCGCGGCTCCCGACTCCGATCTAGACCATGACTGTACCCGATTTCGCGCCCACCTCCGTGGCGGGCGCTCACGGCCCGGCCGAAGCGCCGGCGCGGCCGGCCCGAAACGCCAGGACGCCGGGGCCGAAGCGCCGCCGCGGCCGGCCCGGGCGCGGCCACGAAGCGGCCGGGCACAAAGAGTGGCGGCCCTGCCCACCTGGGCCGGGCCGCCACCCGCTGCGGATCGGACAGATCTAGAAGACCCGGACGGCGACCT
This sequence comes from uncultured Chloroflexia bacterium, assembly GCA_963713795.1. Taxonomy (GTDB): domain Bacteria; phylum Chloroflexota; class Limnocylindria; order Limnocylindrales; family CSP1-4; genus Fen-1039. Next base: position 150,289 of record CAVQNC010000010.1, on the reverse strand, counting down.
CCGCCGGGGCGAGGAGCAGTTCCTTGAGCTCGTCGTCCACCTTGAGCATCGAGATGTGCGCGCCCGCCATCTCGAGCGAGGTGCAGTACTCGCCGACGTAGCTGCGGAAGACCTTGATGCCCTGCGCGGCCAGCTTCTTGTGGGCAATGCCGTAGAGCAGGTAGAGCTCGCTGATCGGGGTCCCGCCGAGGCCGTTGACCATCAGCGCGACCTCGTCGCCTGCCTTGAACGGCAGGTCGGGGACGATGGCGCCGAGGAGCACGTCGACGATCTCGTCGGCCGTGCCCATCTTGCGCCGCTCGCGACCCGGCTCGCCGTGGATGCCGATGCCGACTTCCATCTCGCCGTCGGCGATCTCGAAGAGCGGCGTGCCGCGGACCGGCGGCGTGCAGGACGACAGGGCGATACCCATCGTCCGGACGCGGCTGATGACCTTCTCGCCGACCTTGACGCACTCCTCGAGCGAGCCGCCCTTGTCGGCCTTGGCGCCGACGGCCTTGATCACGAAGAAGTTGCCGGCCACGCCGCGCCGGCCGATCGTCCAGGTGGAGTCCTTGACCGCCACGTCGTCGTTGACGAGCAGATAGCCGATCTTCTGGCCCTCGGCCTCGCAGAGCTCCTTGGCCATCTCCCAGGCGGTGCGGTCGCCCGTGTAGTTGTTGACGATGTAGAGCACGCCGGCCGGGGTGTCCATCAGCTTGGACGTCTCGGTGACGAACTCAACGGGCGGGCCGGCGAAGACGTCGCCCGGGCATGCCGCGTCGAGCATGCCGGGGCCGACGATCATGGTGTGCGCCGGCTCGTGGCCGGACCCGGAACCCTGGATGATCGAGACCCGATCCTTCTTGGGCATGTCGGCCCGGTAGATCAGGTTGTACTTCGGCTCGTACTTGAGCGTGCCGCCGCTCGCGAGCGCGATGCCCTCGAGGAACTCGGGCACGAACTTCTTCGGGTCGTTCAGGAACTTCCTCACGCCTGTGCTTCCTTTCCGTACTTTTCGCGCCACGCCGACGCGATGGCCTGGAGGATTACGCCGATCGCCGTCGCGCCGGCATCGACGGAGCCGATGCTCCGCTCGCCGGTGTACGCGGCCCGACCGCGCATCGCCAGCATGGACTTGGTGTCTTCCGCCGCCTTGACCGCCACGTCAGCGGCACTCTGGATCGCCTTGACGCCGTGGTCGCCTTGCATCGCCGGGTCGCCGATCGCCGCCTCCATGGAATTGGTTGCCGGAACAAGGGCGTCGAGCAGGGTCTTCTCGCCCAGCGATGCGCCGCCGCGGGCCATGATTCCCGTGATCGCGGCACGCAACATCGCGATCAGGTCTTCGGGCGCCAGTTCGGTCCGATCGCCGGCCGCAACGCCGGCCCGGAGGAAAGCCGTACCCCAGATGGGGCCGGAAACTCCGCCGACCTTGCCGGCGAGGGTGAGGCCGATCTTCTTGAGCACGGCTCCCACGCTCGACTTGTCGAACGTGTCGTAGTCGGCGACCACGACCTCGAATCCGTTGCGCAACGAGAAGCCGAAGTCGCCGTCCCCGACGATCGAGTCGAGTTGGGCGAAGTACTCCGCGTTGTCGACGATCGTGGTGGCCATCGTCTTGAGCACGAGGTCGACGTCGTCGAACGACGCCTTAGCCATATGGACCTCCTTCTCCTTGCTTCGGTGGGTTGCCGGGCGGAGTTACGGGGCGAGGCAGGCCTCCAGGTCGGCGAGGGTCACGTACGCACCCGGCCGCGCGGCCGAGCGGTTGGCGATGACTGTCGTCTGCTCCCCATCCGGATCACCAAGGGACGAAACCACGAGGATTGCCTCGCTGAAGTCCTCCTTCTCGGTGTAGCCGTTGACCGTTACCAGGCAGCGCAGGCCCGCGGCGTAGGCCGCCTCGAGCCCGTTGCGAGAGTCCTCCACGACGAGCACCTCGGCGGGGTCGACGCCGAGCTTCTCGAGCGCGAGGAGATAGATGTCCGGAGCCGGCTTCTTCTTGGGAACGCAGTCGCCGGCCAGGAAGACGTCGAAGAGGTCGGCGCGCTCCTTGCCGACCGCGAACTCGAGGATGGCGTGGACCGACGCCTCGGCTGACGTGGACGCCACCGCCAGCTTCCAGCCCGCGTCCTGCGCGTCGGAGATCACCCGCCGGATGCCCGGCCGCGGCGGCAGCTTGCCGGCGGCGACCATCTCCGTATAGAGGGCAGTCTTGCGCTTGTGCCACTTGGCGACCTCTGCCGCCAGAGCTTCGGGGTCGGAGGGCAGGCGGTTGGCCCGAACGAAGTCGGGCGTCAGTTCGCTCGACATGCGCTCCTTGCCGCCGCCGATGAGCAGCTTTCGCCCGTACTCCTCCTCCGACCACTCGAGAGGGAGTCCGAACTCGCGGAACGTCTGGTTGAACGACGGCAGGTGTCCGTACCGCTCGGTGTCGGCCAGGACGCCGTCGCAGTCGAAGACCAGCGCGTTCATTTCCAGGCCTTGCCTTCGCTGCCGAACAGCCGGATGTGGTACTTGGCCATTTCCATCACCGCGGCGCGCTGGGCGGTGAAGATCTTGGGCGGGTCGTAGTCGCCCGGGTGTTCGGTCATGAAGTCGTAGCCCGACTTCATGAAGGCGATCTTGAGCGCGGTGGAGATGTTGACTTTGGCGCAACCGCGGGAGATCAGGTCGCTGAACTGCTCCGGGGTCATGCCGGTGCCGCCGTGGAGCGCCACCGGAATCCCGGTTGCCTCGACGATGTCGGTTACCCGCTGGCTGTCGAGGTGCGGCGTCGTCTTGTACATGCCGTGGGCGTTGCCGATCGCCGGCGCGAAGACGTCGACGCCGGTGGCGTGGACGAAGTCGATGACGGTCTCGAGGCTCTGGACGTGCTCGGCCTCGTCGCCGGTCATCTCCTCGGTCCGCTTGAAGCCCTCGATCTCGCCCTCGACGTCGGCGCCGTAGCGGCGGGCCTCGGCGACGACCTCGGCGCACTGGCGCTTGTTCTCCTCGACCGAAAGCTTGCTGGCGTCGAAGAGGACCGAGTTCCAGCCCTTCGCGAGGCAGGCGCTGATGACGTCGCGCTCCGGGCAATGGTCCAGGTGGAGGGCGACCGGGACGGAGACGTGCTTGGTGTACTCCACCCACATCGCGTACATGGCGTCCAGCCCGGTCATCTTCACGTGCTTGACCGAGGTCTGGAGGATGACGGGGGCTTTCAGTTCCTCCGCCGCGGCCAGGACGGCCTCCATCGTCAGGTCGTTGATGACGTTGATCGCCGCGACCCCGTAGCGTTCGGCAAATGCCCTGTTGAGGATCTCTTTTGTCGATACGATCGGCACTCCAGCACCTCCTTGGGACGCTTCGCTGTCCGGCTTACGCCTACTCCGGCCATCGGCCAGAGCCCTCCGGGCTCGCGGCCGAACTGGTTACGCCACCGCTCCGCGGCTGTTCAATCCTTCGTCGAGCCGATCACTCCTTTGTCCCGGGCAGCCCGGGCTGTCGCCTTCTTGCCCGCCGGAACCTCTTCGCTGCCGGCCGGGTCGCCCGAATCACGGCCGCGGCGCACCAGGTCCAGCACGGCCCTGGCGTTGGCTTCGTCGACGATCAGGACATCGATGACTCCCGCTCGCAGGACGCCGAGGATCGCGAGCGGCTTCTCGGCCTCGCTCACGACCGCGACGACGGTCTCGATACGGCGCAGCTCGTCTACGGACAGGGCCACCAGCCGGTCCCGGTGGGGCGCCGCGATCAACCGACCATCGACATCCATGTAGTTCCCGAGCACGTCGCCGACGGCCCCCTGGCCCACGAGCCGGCCTATCTCGTCGGTGGAGAGACAGCCGCTGCGGACCATCGTGCAGTTCTCGTTCGTGCCGCCAATGCCGACGAGGGCGACGCTCGCCTGTGCGGCAAGCCGCAGGGTGTGCGAGATCGCCTCCTGCTGGAGCAGCCCATCGCGCATCTCCTCGCTCTCGACGTAGGCCGGGGCGTAGAGACTCTCGGCCCGGCCGCCGCACTGTTGCGCCAGGGCGCGGCAGATCTCGTTGGGGTTGGTTGGGGCATCGACCCGCGGCGACCCGCCCATGGCGCTGACGAACGTGCAATCGAGCCGGCGGCCCGGCCGGAAGAAACGCGGCACCTCGCCGGTGTCGCGCCCGTGGCCCACCGCCACGATCGCTCCTTTGCCGAGGCGCCGCTCAAGGTACTGGGCCGCGCTCCGGGCCACCGCCTCGCGCTGCGATTGCGGGTCCGGCCGCGACGTGCTGACGATCACGTCGGTCAGACGGAACTCGGCGGCGAACTCGTCCTCGAGCTCCAGGTGGAGCCACGGCGGGGCCTGGATCCTGATCTCGACCACGCCCGCCTCGCGCGCCTGGACGAGGAGCCGCTGGACCTTCGCCCGCGACAGAGCGAATTCGCGCGCGATCTCCTCCTGCGTCCGATCGTCGACGTAGTAACGATGGGCGATGCGCGCCAGGAATTCGTACAGGCTCTGGCCGGCGTTCTCTTCCAACTGCCAACCCCAGGCGGCCCGATCATTTGCTCAGTGGTGAGCGTGTGCCCAATGTTACCAGAGCGGGTCCCGCCGGAGCCGGCTGATTCACGGTGCGGGTCATGAGTTGTCGTCGATCCCCAAGAGGAATCGGCTCAGGGCGGGCGGGACAGCTCGGGCGCGAGCGGGACAGCTCGGGGCGGGACAGCTCGGGGCGGGCGCGACACGCTGGGCGGCGCGCGGGCGGCACAGGTCGCGGGCGGCTGCACAGCTCGCGGTGGGCGACGCGGGGTGCAGGCAGGCGGCGAAGGACGCAGGCGGCCGACTCGGCGCGCGGGCGGCGCGGGGCCGCGCGGGCGGGCGGCGCGGGGCCGCGCGGGCGGGCGGCGCGGCCGCCCTCACCCTCTCCGTGCCGGGAGTCCCTGGGCAGTCAGGCCCAGGCCAGCGAGGCTCGCGTCGCCCAGTACGATGCCGGCGGCTCGGCCATGGACCCGAGTTCGGCCAGGTCGTCGGGCGAGATCCGCACGTCGACCGCGGCAAGGTTGCTGGTGAGCTGTTCAGGGCTGACCGCTCCCGACAGGACTACGTCGGACCACGGCTGAGCCAGCGCGGCGGCGATGGACACGGCGTCGGCGGCGCAGCGGAGGCGCCCGGCCACGTTCTCGAGCGGAGCGGGCCGGCCCGGCGAACCCGGCGCCGCGAGGGCCGCCGGCGCCGCCGGCGTGGCCAGGCGGCCGTTCGCCAGCGCTTCCTTGACGATCACTCCCCAGCCCGCCTCCCTGGCCTCGGCCAGCGCGGGTCCGGCCGACGGCTCGAGCAGGTTCCAGGTCGCCTGGACGGAGGCAAAGAGCGGGCGGCCGTCGACCCGGACCTCGAGCGCGCGACGGATCACGTCCGACTGCCGCGGACCGCTCACCGACAGCCCGACCGCCAGGCCGGCCCCGGCCAGCGAGCTCAGCTCGGCCAGCACCTCGGCGTCGTCGAGCACGCCGCTCTCGAGAGTGGCGGAGTGGATCTGGTAGAGGCGCAGCCGGTCTCCCAGCAGCCCGCGGCTCTCGGCCGCCTGGCGCCGCAGGTTCGCGACGGAGTGGTCCTTGATCTCGTTGACGCTCGCCCCGACCTGCCAGTCGGCCGTGTAGCGGTAGCCCCACTTGGAGCCCACGGTCACGTCGGCGGGCCCGAGGGCGCGTGCGTCCAGCCACGAGGCCAGGAAGTCCTCGGCCAGGCCGTACGAGCGCGCGGCGTCGAAGTAACGCACGCCGCCGGCGTAGGCGGCGTCGAGCACGTGGTGGGCTCTGCTCCGCATGACCTCGACGCTGCGATCGGCGCCGAGGTCGCGGTCGCGTCCGAGGTTGATATAGCCCGGCCGGCCGATCGCGGCCAGGCCCAGCCCGATCTCGCTGACGGGGAGGCCGGACCTGCCCAGGCTCGCCATTCTCACGGCGTGCGCCCGGGCCCCGCTGCGAGCGGCCGCAGGAGCTCGCGGGCCATGGCCCTGACCGCCGCGGCATCGGCCGCCTTGAGGGCGTCCTGCGCAAGATCGGCCAGCTGAGCGCGCGTCACGCCCGCGAGCGCCGCCCGCACGTCATCGAGCGAGCCGGCGTCCGCGGAGAGTTCGTCGACACCCAGGCCGACCAGCACGAGGGCCCCGATCGGATCGCCGGCCAGTTCCCCGCAGACCGCGACCGGGATGCCGGCCTCGTCGGCCCCGGCGACCACGCCGGCGATGAGGCGTAGAACAGCGGGATGGAGGGCATCCTGGAAGTGGGCCAGAGCCGGGTTCGAGCGATCCGCCGCCAGCGTGTACTGGGTCAGGTCGTTCGTGCCGATCGAGAAGAAATCGACCAGCCGCGCGAGCTCCGGAGCCAGGATCGCCGCGGACGGGACCTCGACCATGATTCCGGTGACCATGCGCTCGGGCAGGGGCGCGCCCCCGGCCGCCACCACCGCCCGGGCTTCGTCGCGCAGCTCGACCAGGAGACGGGCGTCCTCCAGCGTGGAGACCATCGGCGCCATGACGTGCGGCACCACGCCGGCCAGCCCGGCGGCCCGCCAGATCGCCCGCAGCTGGGCGGCGAGCAGCTCGCGCGAACCCTCGGCCAGGCGGATCGCCCGGACTCCGAGGAACGGGTTCTCCTCGTGCGGCAAGCCCAGGTAAGGCAGGTCCTTGTCGCCGCCGATGTCCGCCAGGCGGACGACGACCGGGCGATCGCGCCCGAAGGCTTCGAAGACGCGCCGATACGGCTCGACCTGGTCGTCCTCGGTCGGAGCCGTCCGGCGCTTCATGAACAGGAACTCGGTTCGAAACAGGCCCACGCCCTCGGCTCCGGCTTCGATGGCGCGGCCGGCATCATCAGGGCCGCCGATGTTCGCCAGCAGCGCAACGGGCTGCCCGTCGGCAGTGGCTCCCTTGTCGCCGCGAAGCGCGGCCGCGGCGCGGCGGCGCTCGGCCAAGGCCTCGGCGCGAGCCGCCAGCTCGGCCAGCGCGGCCGCGTCCGGATCGAGGACCACTTCGCCCGACTCGCCGTCGATGGCGATGGCCGACGCCTTCGCCGCCGCTTCGAGGAGTCCGGGCACCGCCACTACGGCCGGGATCCCCCGGCCGCGGGACAGGATTACGACGTGCGCCGTGGCCGAGCCGCCCTGGATCGCCACTCCGAGCAGGAGATCTTCCGGCAGCTCCTCCGCGACGGAGGGCGGCAGGTCCTCGGCGACCGCGATGGAAGGCACGGCCGGCAGGGTCAGCGACTCACCTCGAACGATCCGGGCGATCCTGGCCCCCACGTCGCGGAAGTCGGCCCCACGGGCCGCCAGGAGCGCGTCCGGCAGGGCCTCCATGCGTTCCGCGGCCATCGCCGCGGCCGACTCCACGGCCCTGCCCGGGTCCTCGCCCGCGGCCGCCCGCGCCACGGCATCGTCCAGGAGCTGCGGGTCGGAGGCAATCATGGCCTGGGCTCGGAAGATGCCGGCGTCCTCGTCTCGACCATGCCGCCGCACCCGTGCCGCCAGCGCGTTGAGCTGGGCGGTGGCTTCGGCGGCCGCCGAACGGACTGCCGCGCCGGGATCGTAAGTCGCCCCGGCCCCGTGAGCGGCGGCATCGGACGGCGGCCGCGAGGCGTAGACCCACACCGGCCCGACGGCCACGCCGGCTGCGCCCGGCGTCCCGGCGATGGCCCCGGCCAGGCGCGGGCGGGGCGCCAGGAGCGGCAATTCGGCCGCCGGCCGAGCCGCGGCCGGCCCGGGTCGGGTGGCGGCCGCCTTGCCCTCGCCGAAGCCGCCAGCGGCGAGCGACAGGAGCGCCGCAAGCGCCGCGTCCTGGTCCTCTCCCTCAGCCGACACGCGGATCGCGTGGCCCTGGGCCACTCCGCTCGACATGATCGCCGTCGGGCTCCTGGCGTCGGCCGGTGACGTGCCCCGAGTCAGGTTCTCGAGCCGGATCGCGGATCGGAACCGTGCGGCGGTGGCGACGAACTCCGCCGCCGGCCGGGCATGCAGGCCGGACGGGTTCGAGACCTCGAGGGTGAACGTGCTGGGCCCGCCGGCCGCACCGGCCACGCCGCCGCTCGTCCCGGCCGCTCCGGCCGCCAGGCTCGGCCCGGGGCCGGCCGCACCGAAGACGTCGGCAGCCTCGTCACCAGAGTCCTTGACCACCGAGGCAGCGGCCTCCGCCTCGCGCAGAACCTCGTCGACCGTCGCGCCGCCCCTGGCTCGGACCGCGGCCACGACCGCGCCTTCGACGATCGGCCCGTTGCTCAGGCGAGTCCGGGCGGCCAGTTCCGGATCGGCCATGTCCAGGGCCAGTTTCGTGCTCAGGACCGCGCTGCCGAGGTCGGCCAGAACGAGCACGCCGCCACCAACGTCGGCCCGGGCGATCGCCTCCGCTATGAGAACCGCATCGGTTCCGATGGCGCCGTCGGCCATGCCTCCGGCGGCAACGAGAGGCACGTCCGGGCCGGCCATCTGCCGGGCCAGCTCGACGACACCCTCGGCGATCCGCGCCGAGTGTGAGACGACGACTATCCCTACCAGCGGCCCGGTCGCATCCGCCACGCCACGCCTCCAGTCGCAGGATCAACCCCGGGAGACGATCACCGACGTAAGCCAGATTCCATAGACGACCGCCACTGTGCCAACCACTGTCAGGGTCCAGGTAATCCGGCGCTCCGTCTTCGGGCTGAAGCCGAAGTCGAAGATGATCGCGCGCAGGCCGAGCAGCCCGTGCCACGTCACCATCACCAGAAAGGTTACCTCCAGGACGACGACGAGCGGGTTCGAGAACCACTGGGCCACGGAGGCGGCGTCGCGCAGGCCCTTGGTCACCATGAAATGGTTGGCGATCATGTGGAAGGTCAGAAGGAACAGCACCAGCACGCCGGTGACCGCCTGCAGGATCCAGCCCCAGGCCGGCTTCCCGGACTCGTTCGAAGGCGTCCAGGTCGAGCGCTCGACATCGTGATCGACCGGCTGATCGGTCGCTTTGGAGTGGCCGGAGATTGGCTCAGACATCGCTTACCCCACCTCGAAAATGTGGAGCGACGCCACGACCAGGATGATGGCTCCTATCACCATCAGCGACACGAAGAGGGCCTTCTGGCGATCGACCACCAGGCCGAAGCCGACAAGCGTCACGCGGATGCCGTTGAGCCCGTGGAGCAGCAGGCCGAAGATCAGGATCACGTCCAGGGACAGGAAGACGGGCGTCAGGGCGAGGGAGACGAAGTTGTCCCAGGCATTCGGGCCGGTGGCCAGCATCGACAGCACGACCAGATGCAGGCCCAGGTACAGAAGGATGCCCAGACCGGTCAGGCGGTTGAGGATGAAGGCCCAGTGACCCAGCCGGCGACCCCGCGGGTCGACCCAGCCGTAGACGCCGCGGCGCCGGGGGCTTGCCCTATCTTCCCTTACGGTCATGACCGCCTCCCGAAGATCGAGTTGACGCGCTGGCCTGCCAGCTTGCGGCGGATGAACATGATGGCGCCGGCCGGATCCACGTTGGACGGGCAGGCCTCCGAGCACTCGAACGACAGGTGGCAGCGCCAGGCCGCCTGGGCGTCGTCGGTCAGGCGCAGGACGGAGAAGCTGTCGCCACCGCGCGGCTCGGCGACGGTACGCTGGGCCGCCGCGAGCGCCGCCGGGCCGAGGTAGCGGCCGTCGCTGGCTACGATCGGGCAGGCCGACAGGCAGAGCCCGCATTCGATGCAGCTCTCGTAGCGGCGGTGCTCCTCGACTCCCGGCGCGACCTCCGAGTCCGGGTAGACCTCACTCTGGCGGATGAGCGGCCGGCCGATCGCCCGGAACCGATCGTAGAAGTCGACCATGTCCGTGACCAGGTCCGAAACGAGTCGCTGGTTCGCGATCGGCTCCACCTTGACCGTGTCGCAGTCGAGGTCGCTGACGGCCGTGACGCAGGCCAGCTCTTCCTTGTCGTTGACGCGCATGCCGCAGGTGCCGCAGGACGCGTGGAAGCAGGAATGGCGCAGGAGCAGCGTCGGGTCCTGGTCGCGGCGGATCGCCGTCAGGGCGTCCAGGACCGTGGTCGCCGGCGCAATCTCCACGTCGTAGTCCTGGAGGTGCGGCTGCTGGTCGCCCTGCTTGAAACGGGAGACGCGGAAGCGGACGTGGCGGCCGGTTCCCGAGGTGGCGTGGGTATCGACGGGGGCCTGAGCCCCTTCGGTCACCGGAGACTCCTGGGCGCTCATGCGTAGTACTCCGTGTGGGGCAGCAGCACGACCTCGCGGGTCATGCACGGCCGGTCGACGCCGAGCTTGCGGCACACGACGTTGGCCGTCGCCTCCGCCATCGCCCGCAGCGTCGTCGCCTTGCCTCCCGAGATGGTCACGAAGCCCTCGACGCCGTCGTCGGCCGCGTGGTCGAAGCATTTGAAAGTGCGCGAAAGCTCGCGGCCGGTGGAGGCGCCGCGCTCGCCGATGAGCGGCCGGGCGGCGGACCAGGTCGCCCGAATCTCGGCCGTGCGGATCGACGGGATCATCATCGATCCCTCGCGGAACATCATCTCCACGTGGTCGGATGGGACGGTCAGGTGGTCCGGATCGTCGGTGACCCACGAGCTCGTTCCGATCACTGAGAGCTCGCGCTGGGGCACCACGATGTCGCCGTCGCCGGAGGCGTGGAGCCGGTTGACGACCATGTTGCAGTAGCGGCCGCGGACCGCGACCAGGATCCCCGGCGAGGGCTGGATCGGCACGTCCACACCGGCCATTCCGGCCACCTTGCCCGCCCACGGCCCGCCCGCGTTGACCACCAGGTCCGCGCCGATCTCGTACGTGCGGCCGGACGTGAGGTCCTTCACGGCCACCCCGGTGACCGCGCGCGGCGACGCCGCGTCCGTCATGGTCAGCCCGACGACCTCGCTGAACGGCCGGATATCGGCGCCGTTGCGCTTGGCGGTGGCGAAGAACCGGAGCGGCATGCGCATCGCGTCCATGGTGCCGTCGGGGACCTGGACGGCGCACCGGAGCTCCGGGTTCAGCCTGGGCTCGAGGCGCAGCGCCCCGGCCCGGTCCACTCTCCTGACGGGAATCTCGGCGGCCTGGCACGACTCGAAGAAGACCTTCTCGTAATCCGCCTCGGCATCGGTGACCGCGACGAAGAGCCCGTCGTTGAGCTCGAACGAGCCCGGCGCGATCCTCCGCAGGATGGTGTTCTCTTCAATGCACTCAACGGCGGACTCGCGGTCCTTGACCGCGTACCGGGCGCCGCAGTGGAGCAGGCCGTGGTGCCGGCCCGTCGTCCCCGAAGTGATTTCGCCGCGCTCGACGAGGGTCACGCGGACCCCGCGCAGAGTCAGATCGTGGGCGAGGGCTCCCCCCGTGCCACCGCCGCCGATGATGACGACCCTTGGTGCGCCTGACTGTCTATCCATTGTTCTGCCAGATGCGATGTTCGAACATTGTTATCCGGCGGCCGGGCAAGCCGGCCGCCGGATTGGTGGAGACCCTACTCGACCCAGTCGAAGGTCCGGGTCACGGCCTTCTTCCAGAGCTTGAGGTCCTTCTCACGAGTGGTGGCATCCATCTTGGGCTTCCACTCGTGATCCTTCTGCCAGTTCGCCCGCAGGTCCTCGACGGCCTTCCAGAAGCCGACCGCGAGGCCGGCAGCGTAGGCGGCGCCCAGGGCGGTCGTCTCTGCGACCTTCGGCCGGATGACCGGCACGCCCAGGACGTCGGCCTGGAACTGCATGAGCAGGTCGTTGAAGACCATGCCGCCGTCGACCTTGAGTGCGGTTAGCGGAACGCCGGAGTCGGAGTTCATCGCGTCGAGCACTTCGCGGGTCTGCCAGGCCGTCGCCTCGAGCACTGCTCGGGCGATGTGGCCCTTGTTGACGTAGCGAGTCAATCCGGCGATGACGCCGCGCGCATCGCTCTTCCAGTACGGCGCGAACAGGCCGGAGAAGGCCGGCACGAAGTACACGCCGCCATTGTCGTCGACCGTCTTGGCAAGCTCTTCGATCTCGGGCGAGGTCTTGATCATGCCAAGGTTGTCGCGCAGCCACTGGACCAGGGCGCCGGTGATCGCGATCGAGCCTTCAAGGGCGTAGACCGCGGGCTGGTCGCCGATCTTGTATCCGAGCGTGGTCAGCAGGCCGCTCTTGGACGGGACCGCCTTGGTGCCCGTGTTCAGGAGCATGAAGCAGCCCGTGCCGTAGGTGTTCTTCGCCTCGCCGGCGGAGAAGCACGTCTGGCCGAAGAGGGCCGCCTGCTGGTCACCCAGGTCACCGGCCACCGGAACGCCGGCGAGGTCGCCGACGCCCTTGCCGTAGACCTCGCTGGAGGCCTTGATGGCCGGCAGCATGGACCGCGGGATGCCCATGAGCTTGAGAATCTCGGGATCCCAGTCCAGGGTCTCGAGGTTCATCAGCATCGTGCGGCTGGCGTTGCTCACGTCCGTGACGTGCACGCCGCCGCTGACGCCGCCGGTCAGGTTCCAGATGCACCAGGTGTCGATGTTGCCGAAGAGGAGGTCTCCGGCGTCGGCCTTGGCACGGGCACCCGCGACGTTGTCGAGGATCCACTTGATCTTCGGGCCGGAGAAGTAGGTCGCCAGAGGCAGGCCGACCTTGGCGCGGAGCCGATCCTGGCCGCCGTCCTTGGCGAACTCGTTGATGATCACGTCGGTCCGGGTGTCCTGCCAGACGATCGCGTTGTAGACGGGCTTGCCCGTCTTGCGATCCCAGACCACCGTGGTCTCGCGCTGGTTGGTGATGCCGACCGCCGCCAGGTCGGAGGCCTTGATGCCGGCCTTGGCCAGGGCGCCGCGGATGACCTCGACGCTGCGCGTCCAGATCTCCAGCGGATCGTGCTCGACCCAACCCGGCTTCGGGTAGATCTGCTCATGCTCCTTCTGATCGATCCCGACGACGCCGCCGGAGTGATCGAAGATCATGAAGCGGGTGCTTGTAGTCCCCTGGTCCAGGGCGCCTACATACTGAGCCAATCTAGTCACCTCTTTCGATAAACCGGAATCCACTACCGCGGATCTAGGCCGCCCATTCGTCCGCTGCGGCTTTGACGAGCATGTACGAGGAGGTCGCGCCCGGGTCCTGATGGCCCGCGCTGCGCTCTCCCAGGTAGCTCGCCCGGCCCCTGCGGGCCACGATCGGGATGGTGCCTATCATCCCCGCCTCGGCCGCCGAGGCCGCGCCGAGGAGAGCCTCTCTGGGACTCTTTCCATCGGCGAGAGCCTGTTTGAGGGCGTCGCGGGCGGGCATGAGGGCATCGAGCATCGTTTTGTCGCCGGCCTCGGCCTTTCCAAGCCGCTGGATCGCAGCGATGCCCAGGTCGAATCCGGTCAGCCATTCGTTCAGGCTGATCGTGTCGTGGCCGGACAAGGCGATGCCGAACTGGAGGAAGAGCGAGCCGTAGAGGGGCCCGCCGGCTCCGCCGACCGTGGAGATGAGCGTCGACCCGACGAGCTTGCAGGCTGCGCCGGGATCCTCGCCCGTAAGGGCATCTAGCTTCGGAATCGCAGCCTGGAAGCCGCGATCCATGTTGATGCCGTGGTCGGCGTCGCCGATGGCCGAGTCGAGCTCGGTCAGGTACTTCTTGTTGGCGACGATCTGCGCCGCGAAGCGCCGGATCCAGCCACGGACATCATCGAACGACAACCGGCCGGTTTGGTCCATCGACGTCACACGCCCCAGCGAAGACCCGGCGTATGGACCGGGGCATCCCAGAAGCGGGTCATCTCGTCGTCGAGCCTGAGCAAGCTGATAGAGCAGCCGGCCATCTCCAGGGACGTGATGTAACTCCCGACGAGGTTCCGTGCGATCGTGATCCCACGGCCCTTGAGGATCTTGTTGACCGCGTTGTACACGACGTACAACTCGATAAGCGGCGTTCCGCCCATGCCGTTGACGAAGGCGAGCACCTTGTCACCCGACTTGAACGGAAGGTCTTCGAGGATCGGCACCATCAGCATTTCGACGATGTCGTCCGCTGGGGCGAGCTTCATCCTGGTCCGGCCAGGCTCGCCGTGAATGCCGATGCCGATCTCCATCTCGTCGTCGGCGAGCTCGAAGGTGGGCTTGCCCGCCGCCGGGACGGTGCAACTGGTCAGGGCCATGCCCATGGAACGGACATTGTCCTGGACCCTCTGGCACAAGGCCGTCACCTTGTCCAGATCGGCGCCGGCCTCGGCCGCGCCGCCGACGATCTTCTCGGCGAGCACCGTCCCGCCGACACCGCGCCGGCCAGCGGTGTAGAGCGAGTCCTTTACGGCTACGTCGTCGGCGATGACGACCGCCTTCACCGGGATCCCTTCGGCCTCGGTCAGTTGAGCCGCGAGGTCGAAGTTCATGATATCGCCCGTGTAGTTCTTGACGATGTGCAGCACACCGGCGCCGCCGTTGACCGCCCTGGTGGCGGCCTGCATCTGATCCGGAACCGGTGACGTGAACACAGCGCCCGGGCAGGCGGCATCGAGCATGCCCATGCCGACAAAGCCGCCGTGCATGGGTTCGTGGCCCGACCCGCCGCCGGAGATGATGCCGACCTTGCCGCGCTTGGGGGCATCCTTTCGGACGATGATGTTTGGCTCCTCGACCCGGATCAGATCCGGGTGAGCCGCTGCCATGCCGGCCAGCGCCTCGTCCACGACGCGGTCCGGCGCGTTGATGAGCTTCTTCATTCGACTTCCTCCGCGACTCCTGGATCCGACAGTTCAGGTCGGTTCAGGTCGGTTCGGCAGGGCGAGCCGCCGGCCCGAGTTGCCTCGAACCGGCGGCTCAACTTGAAACGACCGCTTACGAAACCGGAATCTTGAGGACGATGAACTGGGTGAAGGCCGCGTAGTAGACGATGGCCGCGATTGCGCCGCCGATCAGCGGACCGACGACGGGAACCCACGAGTACTCCCAGTCCGAACCGCCCTTGCCAGGAATTGGCAGGATGGCGTGGATGATGCGCGGGCCGAGGTCGCGGGCGGGGTTGATCGCATATCCGGTCGTACCGCCGAGCGAGAGGCCGATGACCAGGACCAGCAGGGCGACGGGCAGCGCGCCCATGGTCGCCGGGGCCTTGGAACCGGGCTGGCCGAAGCAGAGGATCACGAAGACGAGCACGAAGGTGCCGATGATCTCCGAGACCAGGTTGAGCGGCAGGTTGCGGATGTTCGGGGCCGTGCTGAAGACCGCCAGCTTGAGGCCCTTGTCCTCGGTGGCCTTGAAGTGATCCCAGTAGTGGATGACCACAAGGATCGCGCCGATCATGGCACCGATCATCTCACCGGCAATGTACGGCGGGACCTGGTCCCAGGTGATGCCGGCGCCCGACTGGAGCGACCCGTAGGTGGCAAGGCCGATCGTCACGGCCGGGTTAAGGTGGGCGCCGCTGAGCGGTCCGGCCACGCACACGCCCATGAAGACGGCGAATGCCCATGCCATGGTTATGACGATCCAGCCCGAGTTCTGGGCCTTCGACTTCGAGAGCAGGACACCCGCTACAACGCCGTCGCCCAGAAGGACCAGAATCGCCGTGCCGAAGATCTCGGCAACCATTTTCTCGACCATTCTCAAATCTCCCTGGCGCCCCATCGGCGAAATCCACCGGGGTAGCGGATCCGCCAGATGGGATTCGGAATTCGATGGTTTGGTAAATCTCGGCGTCGCGAACCCAGCTATGCCGAAGCCGGTCCCCGTGCGAGTACCCGAGTGCGGCCTGCCAGGCGCACGCCGCTACCAGGTACCGCGACCATACCTCCTCTCCTGGGGTGACCCACTTCTCCTACCAGTGCGTGGGCCCGGGCGCTTGTGACCGAACTCTATTCCCGACAACCCGCCGCAAATCTCAAATCATTCTCAAAACACTTGGGGCACAGCCGCCCCGCGAAAGCGCGCCCCTGCCGGCCTCGCGGCCGGATGTGACTCCCGCTCGACTAGGGAGAGCCACGTCTCGGCTGCGCGGTCCGCCGGCCGACTCCGGGGTTGACGTAATGGGGTGGGGCAAGCACCATTCAAGGCAGGTCAACGAGCCGGCTCCTCGGCTGAAAGGTGAGGTGGTCGCACGGACGAGCGGCTTCGCCGCCCACGACACAGGGCACGCACCGTTCTGGCCAACGACGACCGGGCCCTGGCTGAGTTCATCAGTTCGTGGCTCGCCAGGCGCGGCCTCGAGATGATCCCTATGGGCAGCGACAACCGCCCGGACGTGCCTGCGGTACCGCCGGCAGATGCCGCGCCCGCGCCGGCAGGCACGACTCGCTCGCCCGAGAGAGGTGTTATGAGGGCGGTCAGCTACGTGAGCCCGGCGCCCGGGCCCGGCTCCTCCCTCGACTACGCCGTCTCCGTCTCCTCACTCTCCTCGCCGAGTCCCGATCCTTGGGTCGATCCGGTGCCTCACCTCTCGTTCGGCCCGCTGGACATCGACACCGGCCGCAGATCCGTCCGCGTGCTGGGCGAGGAGGTTCACCTCACGCCGACCGAGTTCCGGCTGCTCTGCTACCTCGTCGAGCACTCGGACAGGGTCGTGGGTCATCGCGAGCTGCTGTTGTCCGTCTGGGGTCCGGGGTACGGCGACGACATCCACCTGCTCCAG
The DNA here is from genome assembly GCA_963713795.1 of uncultured Chloroflexia bacterium. GTDB lineage: Bacteria > Chloroflexota > Limnocylindria > Limnocylindrales > CSP1-4 > Fen-1039. The sequence continues at coordinate 133,777 of CAVQNC010000010.1, read as the reverse complement.
GTGACGATCCGCAGCCTGCGCGCTCGAGTCGCCCCGGTCCGCGAGTACTCGTTGATCGAGAGTGTCTACGGCACCGGCTACCGCATGGCCGGCCCGCCCGAGCCGGCCTCGCCCTCCCCGCCGCATGCCGCCGTGTCCGCCCGCCGCGACTGAGTCCTGACTGGCCGGCCAGCGGGCCTGCCGGATCGAGCCGAAGTCTCGACGCCCTTACCCGACGGCCCGGCCGACGAGGGTCCCGAGGCCGAAGGTGATCGCGGCCGCGAAGAGCCCGAGCAGGACCTGCCGGCCCCCGGTCTTGATCACGCTGGATCCGGTCACAACCGTGATGGCCGCCCCGACGACCATCAGGGCCGCGGCGCTGACGATGATCGAAGCCGCGACCGCGGGCATCCCCGCGGCGAAGAAGAATGGCGAGAGCGGCACGACGGCCCCGAGGGCGAAGAGGCAGAACGAGGTTGTCGCGGCGACCCAGGCCGACCCGCCGAGCTCGTCGGGGTCGATGCCGAGTTCCTCTCGAGCGAGCGTGTCGACCGCCCGCCCGAGCTCGCCGCCGATCAGCGACTGCGCCATGAGGCGGGCCTGTTCGGCCGTGAGGCCCTTCGACTGGTAGATGAGCGTCAACTCCTCTTCCTCCTCGTCGGGGACGCTGAGCAACTCCTCACGCTCGACCTTGACCTGATGGGCGTAGAGCTCGCGGGCGCTCTGGACCGACAGCCACTCCCCGATGGCCATCGACAGGGCGCCGGCGAGCATGCCGGCCAGGCCGGCTATCAGAACCGCATGACCGCCGCCGCCGCTCGAGGCACCGGCGACGCCCATGGTGATGCTCAGGTTCGACACCAGGCCGTCGTTAGCGCCCAGAACCGCCGCCCGGAGCTGGTTCCCGCCGCTGCCGCGATGGCGTCCCTCGATGCGGGCGATGGCGCCGCCCTCAACGCCCCGGCCGGCGGCCAGTTCGCGGAAAAGCCGGGCGTGGGATCGCTCGTCGCCGGGCATCCTAGCCAGGGCCTCGGGCTGGTCGTCGTACATCGCCTCGTCGGAGGCCTCGTGCTCCGCGATCGTCGGAACCACGAGGGACGGCCCGAAGTGGCGGGCGATGAACATCAGGACCCGGGTCCGCCAGGCCGGGCTCAACCGGGCCGTGTCGACGCCCACTGCAGTGAGGCGGTCCCGCCAGACCGCCGCGTGCATCGACTCCACCTGGACCATGCGGGCATAGAAGTCCTTGACCGGCCGGCTCTCTTCCTTCTCCCGCAGCAATGAATAGAGGGCGATGGCGTCGATCTCACCCTGAAGGTTCTCGCGATAGCGGGCGATGTCCGCGCTGGTGGGCGAGGCTGGCGGCGGGGCTGTCGGCGCGACCCCGGCCGGCGAGTTGCTGGGCGCTCCGCGCGAGCGAGGGGGCGTAGGACCGGCGGCGGTCGGAGGAACCGTCTGCGGCGCGGCCTCAGAGGGTTCCTCTCCCGATCGAGGCGGCCCTGGGGTCGGGTTCGTGCTTGCGCTCATGCCGATAGTGTCGCCGGTCCGGCGGCAGACGACAACGCGTCGCCGCGAAGGCCCGCGCCCAGGTCGGTCCCGTCGAGGCCGGTTCGCCTCGGAGGCCGCATCGACGGCCGCGCGGGCGAAACAGCCCACCCGGTCGACCCGCCGGAGCGAGCGGGAGGGCTGCCCCCGCGGGGTGGGCGCGACTCACCAGTCCACGTGTCCGAGCGCCCTCCCGGGCCGGCCCCGCAGTCTTCAGCCGGCCGTTGCGGGCCGCGATCCACCGCGGGTTTACCCTAACCTCAGCCAGATTCAGGAGTTCATCAGGATCCCGCGATCAAATGGCTCGCGTAGCCGGCCCGCGCGTCTCGCGACGCGACCGGCCACAGACTCGAAGCAGCCGGTCGCTCTACCCCCTCCGCGGCCGGCTGCTTTGCTGTGCGGTCAAACGGCGAGATCGACGGCGGCGGCAGGCAAAGGGGCATCCGCCGTGGCCTCGAACTCCTGCCCCGGAATCGGTCCGACACCCAGCCCCTCGATCAGTATCGTGGCCGCGCCGTCGGGCTCCAGGACTTCGTAGTGCTGGAGTTCGAGTTGCTCGAAAGCCTCGCGTTGACCGTCATCGAGTCTCGGTGTCTGGAGAAGGTCCGTCACCCCGAGCCAGCTGTAGATGGACTCGAGATCTCGCCACACGCTTACGAAGACCATCTCCTCGCCGTCGTCCGCGTCCGCCTGACGTCCAACGTGGGCGTAGACGAGCCCATCGCGGTTTCGAGCATCGCGAACGACTCGGCGGGCTTGCTCGCGAAAGATGGCCACGTGTCCGGGATCGACGCGGCCTTTGAGGATCCGGACGATCAAGTTTCCAACCCCGTGAAGAGACACCGAACCCCGCTGCTATTCTCCGGGCACGGGATGCGTTCGACAATAACAGGGCCATATCAAGCGCGCCCTCGGACGTCGCCAAATGCATCAACGCGTCGCCCGGAGGCAACACTCCAGGCCCCAAGCGGGCGCAGGTAATGCCGAGGTGCCCGGATTTCGGCGTGTGCGCCGAGGCACCGCCGGCCATCGACCTTACAGTCGTCTTACTTGCGCCGCGAAGTCTCCGAAGGCCGGTCCACCAGGATCTCCAACATCAGTTCCAGAAGAGCGGGACAAGGAGACCAACAAGGTGGATCGTCAAGTCAGTTCCGTAGCCAGACTTGCGGCGGCCGCGCTCATCGTCGGCATGGCCGCCACTGCCTGCGCGGGGCGCGGCGGGGCCACGGCCACCGCGGGCTCGTCGCCGGCTCCGGCCGGGCAGGCCAGCCAGGTCGATCAAGCGGAGGCGACGAGCGCCCCGACGCCGACCGACGCGGCGGCCGGTTCCGCGACCCCGGCCGACTCGGGTAGTCCGGTCCAGTCGAGCCCCGCCGCGACCTCCGGCGGGGCCGCGACTTCGGGGCCTGCCGCAGCCACACCCGACCCGCTGGCCGGCCAGATCTCGAACCTCAAAGACATCCTCAACGGCATCAACAGCTCGCTGTCGGGCAGCGATGCCGGCACCTCCGGCGGCGAGTGACCGCCGCTATTCACAGAAGGAGTAATCCCGTGAAGTCTCGACTGACAGCCCTCGTCGCCGGTCTCGCCCTCGGCGGCTCCGTGCTCTTCGCCTCGGCCGGCATGGTCACCGCCGCAACGCCGGCCGCGGGTCCCTCGGGCAAGGGCGTCTGCGCCGTTGAAGCCACCGCGGCACTGGCGGACCCGGGCGTGGCGTCACTTCAGGCATGGGGCGATTGCGAGATCAACCGGCGCTTCGTCACGTTGACCAACCTCTCGGCCAGGATCACCGCCTCGAAGGTGATGACATCCTCCGACGCCGCGGCCCTCCAGGGCGAGATAAGCTCGACCCGGTCGGGCCTGACCAGCCTGAAGGCCACGATCGACAGTGAGACCGGGCTGCTGGCGCTCAGGGCCGACATAGTCAAAATCGCGACCGAATTCCGCGTCTACCTTCTCGTCGTCCCCCAGGCCAATCTCGTGAACGCGGCCGACGGCGTCCTGGCCGCTCAGGCCAGGTTCGCCGACGTCAACACCAGGCTGGCCGCTCGAATCGCCGCCGCGAACGCGGCCGGCAAGAACACCGCGGCGGCCCAGGCCGACCTCGATGCCATGAACGCGGCCGTGACCCAGGCAGCCGGACTGGCGACGCCGCTGCCCGCCGCGCTGCTGCCGCTCACCCCGGCCGAGTACAACGGCGGTACCGCGGGCCCGATCCTGATCAACGCCCGGACGGCCCTGGGCCAGGCGCGCAACCTGCTCAAGTCGGCGATCGCCGACGCCGAGGCCTGTCGCGCGGCCCTGAACGCCCTCTAGCGACCGACCGGCACCCTCTTTCAGCGCAGCCTCCGCCTCCCGGCGGGGGCTGCGTCTTGCGTTCCTCCCCGCCCGGCATCGGTCCGGCGAGACGCCGTCCGGCTGCCACGACGTGCCTTGCCGTGGGTCCTCCCTCAGATGGCGTCCTCGGTGAAGGGCTGGAGCCGGAACCCGAATTCGGCGCCGGGGCCGTCGTCCCTGGGCCTGGCCCAGATCGTGCCGCCGATCGACTCCACCAGCCGGTGCGCCACGAAAAGCCCGATCCCGGAGCCGGCCACCCGTGACGTGCGCCTGGAGCGATAGAAGACCTCGAAGAGCCGCTCGGCTTCGGCCGGATCGACGCCGGGCCCGTGGTCCAGCACTCGAACCCGCGGCCAACCGTCCGGCGCATCCACAACCAACTCGATCTGGCCGCCCGGAGGTCCGTACTTGACCGCGTTCTCGAGCAGGTTCCGGACGATCTGCTCGACGAAAGCCTCGTCCGCCCGGGCGACCGGCAGCGATGGCGCGACGCTCAACTCCAGGCGGTTGTTCGGATGGCGGTGCCTTTCCTGGTCGCAGACCCTCCGCAAGACATGCTGGAGCAGGACCGGTTCGGCGTGGACCTGGATCGTCCCGCGCTCGGTCCGGGCGAGGATCACGAGATCGTCGACCAAACGGCGAAGCCGCTCGGCCTCGTGGCCGATGTCGGCGACGAGCTCGTCGCGGCGGCCCTCGATCTGGCCGGGCCGGGCGAGCAGAGTGCTGGCCGCGTAGATCGACGTGATCGGCGTCCTGAGCTCGTGCGACAGGATCCCCATGAATGCCTCTCGGAATGCCTCCGCGTCCCTTCGGTCGGTGATGTCGAGATTAATGCCGGCCCAGCTGGAGACTCTGCCCGTCTCGTCGGAGATCGGGAACCCGCGCGAGAGGACAGTGCGGCTGCGTTCGTCCGCGCCCAGGACGACCAGCTCATGGTTCCAGGGGGTCCGGGTGGCCACCGCTTCCATCCAGTCGCGCCTCGTCTGCTCGGCCGTTTCCGGCGCCAGGGTCGAAATCCAGCCGAGACCGCGAGCCTGCTCCATCGTCTGCCCGGACATCTCGAGGAACGAGTCGCTCAGGTAGGTCATGCTGCCGTCCTCAGTGGCGAGCCAGATGCCGAATGGGATCGACTCGCCGATCGCCTGGGCCTGGCGCCGCATTTCCGCGACGGCGGCCAGGGCTACTTCACGGTTCTTGCGTTCCGTGATCTCCACGACGCTTACCGTCACGCCGGCCATGTCTCCCAGCGCGTCCTTCAGCCCTTCAGCATTCATCAGCCACGTCCGCCGTTGCCCGCCCGATCGGGTCTGCCCGCTGACCTCCAGGTCGCGGATGGGTACGCCGTCGGCCAGCACTCGAGCCAGGGCGGCCCTGGCTTCGGGACCAAACGCAGGCATCACGCGATCGATGGGCAGGCCCAGGCTCTCGACGGCGGACAGCCCGCCGATCGCCGCGAGGGCCGGGTTGACGTACAGGTAGCGAAGGTCAGCGTCGAGTACGGCCAGGCCCACGGGCGCCGTCTCGATCAGCGGCGTCGACGCGGCCGCGCCGAGCCGGACGAGGTCCGAGAGGGCCTCGAGACGTTCTTCCTCGAGGCGCTGGACGCGCACGGTAGTCCAGGCACCGATCGCCACCAGCACCAGGGCCTCGAAGACCACCGTGATCGACAGTCCGACGGTCTCGTCGTACAGGCCGGCCCGTTCGCCCCAGAGGCGCAGCCAGGCGCCCAGCGGCAGGACGATCAACGCGGCCGGAACGATGCGCCGGATGACCTGGCCGGCCATGCCCTTGTCCCGTACGAGGCGGACCAGCACGTGGTCGGCGTCTGCGGCCACGACGCCACCGCCAAGGCCGAGGAGGGCGCATGACGTGGGCAGGGATACCTGCGACGGTGAAACCAGTGAGAGCAGGCCCTGGGCGCCGTACAGGTAGCCAAGCACCTCGATCCCCCCGACGGTCGCGCAGGCCAGGCCCAGGACCTCCGTCACGGCAACCCCTCGCCACCGACGGCCCATCGCGATGATCGCGAGCGCGCCGGCCAGAAACGCCATCCCCGTCTGGACCGCGAACCGCCCCGGGTACGGCGATGCCGCGCTCGCCTTGTCGGCTTCAAGAGCCTGGTCGATGCCGAGACTCGTGCCGGCCAGGTACTCATACAGGGTTGCCGCGGCAATGGCGACCACGATCAGAGCAAGGACCGCCGACAGCCACCGATAAGCTCTCCGTTCGGAGTGGACGCGCAATCCCAACGCCAGCCCCAGGCTGACCAGGCAAACGCCGGCGTTGAGCTTGGTCTGGACCAGCCCGGGTAGCCAGCTCGTCAGCAAGGGCAACGCCAGGGCCCAGCCGAGGAGGACGGAGAGTCCCTCGACGGCCACCGCGCCGGCAAGGGCGAGAGCGAGGCGGTCCGGCGTCGCCGGGCGGCTGTCCACCGCGGTATCACGTCGGCCCCGGCCGGCGGGGAGCGCGCGATTGGCCCCAACTTCCGGCGGCATCCGGCCAGAGTCAGTCACTGCCAGCCTCTCTGCTTGGTCGCCGGCTTCGGCGCCACTCTCACCGGTGGTCGGGCGCCCCGCACGATATCGCGACTCGAATGGTAAGGCCGGTGAGTTCTCCAGGTCGGCGCCGCGTTTCCGACCACCCGGCCCGAGTGTGCCGGGGTTGCCCCGACACGGCCCGCGGACGAGGCCGGTTCGATCTAGCGAAGGATGGGTCGGCCCACCGAAGGAATGACGCGCCGCCCGAATCCGCGCGCGTATCCTGACACCGGCGGGACGCCGGGTGGCGTCGCCGGACTCACATGGACGGCCCGGCTCGAGCTTCGCTTGGAGCGCCGCGCGAACTGCATGAGGTGGTGCGAATGAGAGTTGACCGCGGCCGACTCAACTGGGGAATCTTCTTCATCGTTCTCGGCGCCGTTCCCGTGGCTTACCATCAGGGCGCCGTCAGTTCTTCCGTCCTGGGCGACGCCTGGCGTCTGTGGCCGCTGATCATCGTGGGCATAGGCCTGGCCCTCGTCCTCGCGCGCACGCCCGCCTTCTTCGTGGGCGGCACGATCGTGGCGATCTGCCTCGGCCTGGTCTTCGGGAGCGTGCTCGCCGTCGGCCCGAACATCGGCTGCGGCGGGGGCGACAGCAACTCGACGACGATCTCGCGGTCCGGCTCATTCGAGGGAGCGCCGTCGGTGGAGCTCGACCTGCAGTGCGGCTCCGCGACCGTCACGGCGTCGGGCGACGGCCAGTGGCACGTCGCCGCCGCCAATTCCGCCGGCGAGGCCGCGCAGGTCAGCTCGAACGCCGGCTGGCTTCGAGTCACGTCCGCCACGACGGACGGCTGGCAGTTCGACCGCGGCACGGACGACTGGCGGGTAGCACTGCCCAACGGAGCGCAGATAGACCTCACGTCGAGTCTCGACATGGGCGACGCCAGCTTCTCGCTGGCCTCGGTCAACCTGGCGACTGCCCGGTTCTCGCTCAACCTCGGCTCGCTCCACGTCGACCTGTCCGGCGCCAGGGTCGGCACTCTGAGCGTCTCGACGAACCTGGGAGCGGCCTACGTCACGCTCGACGGTTCGTCGGACCTGACGGCCGACCTGAAGACCAACCTGGGCTCGCTGTCGGTCTGTGTGCCGGCAGGCCTGGGCGTCCAGGTGACCGCCAGCGACAGCCTCTCGTCGAGTGACTTCAGCGGCGCCGGCCTCGTCCAGGTCGGCGGGCTGTGGCAGACGCCCGGCTATGACCTCGCCACCCACAAGGCCAACCTGACCATCGAAACTAGTCTCGGGAGCCTGAAGCTCCGCCCCGCAGGAGGCTGCAAGTGAACCCTCGACGTCTTTATCGTTCGGCCGACGACCGCATCCTGGCCGGCGTCGCGGGCGGCGTTGCCGCCTACTTCGACGTCGACCCGGTCATTGTCCGGATCATCTGGTTCCTGTCGGTCTTCTTCACCGGGTCGCTGACCTTCTGGGCCTACCTGATCATGATCATCGTCGTCCCGCTCGAGCCGAGCGAATGGCCGCCCCAGTCGCCGTGGGCTCCGGGTGGAGGTCCATCCGGATACGGGGCCGGATACGCGCCTCCGACGGCCCCCGCGTCTCCGGACGCGGCGGAGGGAGCCGCCCCGGCGACCCAGCCGGGAGCCCCGACGGGATCACCCACGGAAGCCGGACAGGCCGGCCCGGCCGCCGGCCCCGACGCGGCCTCCGGAATGCCTCCCACCACCGCTCCCGGCGGATCGTGGAGCAACGACTGGCGCTCCCAGTGGCGCCAGGAACGCTGGCAGCAGAGGGCCGACCGCTGGCAGCAGAGGGCCGAACGGCGTGAGTACCGCAGCCACACCGGCCCCGGACTGGTCTTCGGACTGCTGCTCATCCTGGTCGGCGGCATGCTGGCCTGGCATCAGGTCGACCCGAGCTTCGACCTCAACCTGACCTGGCCGGTCGTGATAATCGCGTTCGGGGCGATCCTCGTCGTTTCGTCGCTCCGTATCCGCGATCGCTAGAGGGCCGCTTCGCGGCGCCTCCGGCGCCTGAGCGACAGGAAAGCAGCGGAGGCGAGGCACAGAAGCCCACAGCCGGCGGCAACGAGGGCGACAAGGAACGCGTTCGCGGTCGTCGGCCCGGACGAGCCCGATGGGGGCATCATGTTGTGACTGCCCTCCTGCACGGCCGCCGCGATGCCGCCCGTGGGCCCCGCCGTCGGAATGGCCTGGACCTGGCCCTGGACGACCGAGGTAGGCTCGGGGGCCCCACGCGAGGCCCACGGGTCCGCCGTCGGGTTGGCGATCTGGCTCAGCGCCGGCCCGGCGACCGAGTTGGAGGAGCCGCCGTTCGAAGCCCCGCTGCCACCGCCGCTGCCGGCGACGGGAGCCTCAGTGATGCCGGGCGTGCTGACCGGGGCCGGCGCGGCCGTCCGAACCGGCGCGGTTGTCGGCAGCGGGTTGCTGAACGGCGAGGCCGTTGGCGCGGCTCGCAGGCCGCTCGGCGAAGGGCCGCCCTCGGCGAAGGCGCAGTCGTAGTAGTAGCTCGATCCACCGATCCAGCCACCGCAGCCGACGCGGTCGTAGGAGCCCATGATGATGTTCCAGTGCGTCGGAGACGCCTTCCACTCGATCAGGGCGTTGCCCGCAGTGGAGTACGTCCACGTCCGCCACGTCTTCGAGCCGGAGAACGTGTACAGGAACGCGCCGCTGCCATAGCCGGTGTTCGAGTCGTCGATCTCACCCACGCTTCCATAGCCCCAGCCCTGCATGACCGAGACAAAGAGCTTGGTCGAGAGCGTGTACGTCGAAGCGTCGCACAGGCGCAGGTAGTGGGACATCGACCCGTAGGCGGCGAAATCCTGAGCGCGACCGGCGATTGTCCGCGAAGAGTCGTCGGGGCAAGGAATCGCGCCGTTACGCGCTTCGGACGCCAGGTAGACATCTATCTTCAGCGGCGCTTTACCCTGGGCGGCTCGTGCGCCGTTCATGAGTCGGACCAGTTCGGTTGCCTGAGCGTCGGCGGGACCTGACGCGGCGTGGACCGCCGGAACCTGCCACGTGAGCGAGAAGGTGAAGAGCGATAGGGCGAGCACCATCGCCGTGGGCACAGCGATGATTCGCGCTCGAGTCGGGAAACGCACGGTTTGTCCTCCGGACGGGAAGAGGCTGGTGATATCGGGACGAAGTGACGATCGCCCTGGCCCTGACTAGAGAGCCGATGCTTTGGTCTTTGTCTTAGACCAGCCCGCAACCACCCATTCGGGCAGTATTTCGCTCCTACCCGTCCTTGTTGAATTCAACCCGGGCTCCAGAGGCCAGGTTTGCTGAAGAAAGTGACACCTGGTCTGGAGTGCTTCTTCACCTGCGTTGGTCAGCGGAGCGGCGCTCCGGGCAGAAGACGGGTCGGTGATCCGGCCGACCCGGGAGCCTGGACCGGGCGGGGAGGTCGCCCTTGACTCGTCCGGACCTCGCCGAAGACGGGTCGGCGGCCATCGCGGCCACGACCACCGGCGCTCCTCTGCTACAAGGGTGGTTCCACGTGGCGCGCGGGCGACGTGATCTTCAACCGCACTTCAGCCGTCCCGGATAGGTTCGACTGGCACCCGCCGCAGGCGGGCCAGCCAGGCATGTCCCGCGCCCGAGGCAAATCGATGAGTACATCCGCTCCCGGGGACCGGCCTTCAGCCGGCAGTCGAACGCACCGCAGGCGCCTGGTGGTCGGCCTGGCGGTCCTGGCGATCGCAATCGTGGCCGCGGGCGGTTACGGCCTCTGGTACGTGCTCGTCGGTCCGAGTGCCCCGGCAGCGGTCACCGCCGCGCCGGCGCTGCCCGGCGGCGCGGCGGTGACCGCCCCGGCCTCGCTCGGCGGAACCTGGAACGTTGACACCAGCCTCGGGTCGATTGGAAATGGGACCGCCTCGTTCGTCGGCTATCGCGTCCAGGAGCAGCTGGTGGGCATCGGCGGCCACACCGCCGTGGGCCGGACGACGCAGGTCACCGGATCGATTACGCTAGCGGGAGCCGTCGTCGAGAACGTCCAGATCACAGCCGACCTGACCGCGCTGACCAGCGACAGCCCTCAGCGCGACAACCAGCTGCGGAGCCAGGCGCTGCAGACGGACACGTACCCAACCGCGACATTCAAGACGACCAAGGCCATCGACCTCGGAGCGCTGCCGGCCCAGGGCACGACCGTCGCCGTCGACGCCACCGGCGCGCTGACGCTCCACGGTGTCACCAGGACGGTGACGATCGCCCTGCAGGCCGTTCGGCAGGGCGGCCTGATCGCGGTAACAGGATCCCTGCCGATACTATTCGCCGACTACTCGATCCAGAAACCGAACAGCTTCTCCGTGCTCTCCGTTGACGACCAGGGCACCATGGAGCTGCACCTGCTGTTCACCCACGCCTGATCGGCTGCGGCGACAATGCGCCGAGCCCACGCCGCGACCAAAGGAGAGCCAGTGTCCTTCATGCGTTTTCTGGGGAGTCGTCCCGGCGAGCCGTCGCACGGCAATGCCGTCCAGCCCGCGCCGCCCCTGTCCGACGAGACCGAGGCGGTCCGCCGAATCGTCGCCAGGCTCGAAGCCCTTCCGCCCGACGTGGCCAGGCTTCTCGCCGGCACCGCCTATCTCCTGGCGCGGGCGGCTTACGCCGACCTGGAGATCAGCGACGCTGAGACGGCGGCGATGGAGCAGGAGCTGACCGAGTCGGGGCTCGACCCGTCGCAGGCGGTCCTGGTCGTGGAGATGGCCAAACTCCAGGAGAAGACCTCGGGCGGCACGAGCGACTACCTGGTCACGCGGGAGTTTCGCGAGCACTCCACCATCGAGCAGCGGATGACGGTCATGCGGGCCTGCTACCGGGTCTGCGCGGCCGACGACGCCATCAGCGGCACCGAGAGTGCCACGATGGACGAGATCGCCAGCGAGCTCGAGATGTCCCGCGATGACGCGGCCACGGTTCGAGCCGAGTTCGCGGGCCGGCTCTCGGCGCGGTTCGGGTTCGGAACTCCCGCCTGAACCCGGATCGACCGGCCGAACGCACCTCGTAGCAAGCCGAAGACAGGCTGGAGCGGCGGCCACGGCAACCGCCGCGGCGAGCGTGCCGGTGTCCGGCGAACAGTCGGGCCGCGGGATTCGTCTGGATTTGGACGAACGGAGGGCTGATAGACTGTGCCCTCCGTCACCTGGGACCGGGGATCCTCGCTCCGATGAGGAACTACCTTCGAGGCGTCGGCGACGTCTCGAGAAGCTATCAGCGCATCGCCGCGCTCGTTCCCTCCGGTGGGACAGGGCTGGCCTGCGTACTGCTGATCGTGAATCTCCTGCTCGGCATCCTGCCGGTGATGTTCGTGCTGGCCACGAGCGTGATGATCGGCCGCGTACCGGCGGCCGTGACCGGCGGACTCGGCTCCGCCGAGTGGCAATCGCTAGTCTGGGCGTTCGTCCTGGCGGCCGCCGCCTTCGTGGCCCAGCAGATCCTTGCCCCGCTGCAGGTTTCGCTGGGTGAGCTGATGGCTCGCCGGATCGACGGCCGCGTCTACGGCCGCCTGATCGGAGCATCGCTGCAGAGCACCGGGATAGGCCCGCTGGAGGATCAGCGGCTGCTGGACGACCTGACCCAGGCCGCCACGACGCTCGAGCAATCCTTCCGAACGCCCGGGCTGGCCTGCGCCGGTCTGCTGGCCCTCGTAGCTCGCTACACACAGCTCGTCGGGTTCGCCTTTGTCGTCGGCCTGATCTTCTCCTGGCCGGCCGCCGCGGCCCTCGTAGCAGCCACGATGACCTTCCGCAAGGGCAACCGGGGCGGCCTTCGGACGTACGGCCGGCTCTTCGCCAGAAACATCGCCATCCGCCGCGAATCCCGCTATTACAGGGCCACGGCGATGGCACCCGCGGCCGGCAAGGAGATCCGGGTCTTCGGCCTGGCGGGCTGGCTCGCCGCCACCTACCGAGAGCTCCAGATGACGTTGCTCGGCCAGATCTGGTCCGAGAGACGGCGCATCTACCTCGGCCCCTATCTCGTATACACGGCCTTCGGGCTCGCCATCGCGGCTGTGACGCTGGCCGCGATCGGTATGACCGCGGCCGCCGGCGGCCTGACGCTGACCGAGCTGGCCGTCAGCCTCCAGGCGGCGCTCGGCGCGCTCCGACTGGGGGAGAGCTTCCCCGAGTCGGACACCCAGACGCAGTTCGGGATGTTCGCCTACGACGGCGTCCAGGCATTCGAACGCGGCGTGGCCGACTTCGACGAGAAGGCCGTCCAGCTGGAGCCGCGCCGGGACCCGCTATGCCTGCCCGCGAGGGAGATCCGGCTGGAGCAGATCCACTTCCACTATCCCGGATCGGACAGGCCCGTGCTAGACGGCCTGGACCTGGTTCTCCCGGCCGGCAGATGCACCGCCATCGTCGGCCTCAACGGCGCCGGCAAGACGACCCTCGTCAAGCTCCTGGCCCGTCTGTACGAGCCAACGTCCGGGCGCCTCCTCGTCGACGGGACAGACATCCGCTCCTTCGCCATCGATGACTGGCGCCGCCAGATCGGGGTCATCTTCCAGGACTTCAATCGATACGAGTTCACGGCGGCCGAGAACATCGGCTTCGGGGCGATCGAGCTGAGCGAGGACCGCGAACGCGTCCGCGCGGCGGCCAGGCGCGCCGGGATCCTCACCACGCTCGAGCGGCTGCCGCTCGGCCTGGACACGCCGCTGGCGCGCCAGTACGAGAACGGCGCGGAGCTCTCGGGCGGCCAGTGGCAGCGCGTGGCCATCGCCCGCGCGCTATTCGCCCTGGAGAACGGCGCTTCGATCCTGGTCCTGGACGAGCCGACCGCCGCCCTCGACGTCAGGGCCGAGGCCGCGTTCTTCGACAAGTTCGTCGACGTCACCCGCGGGGCGACCGCCATCCTGATTTCCCACCGTTTCTCGAGCGTGCGGCACGCCGACGGCATCGTGGTCCTGGCCGGCGGCAAGGTCATCGAGCAGGGCACCCACGAAGAGCTCCTTGCGGCGGACGGCCGGTATGCCGAGCTCTTCCGCCTGCAGGCCCAGCGGTTCACGGAGGATGAGGCCGAGACTGAGTCGGTCGACGCCGCCGACCTGGTCGGGGATGGAGATACGACGAGCGGAGCCACCTCGGGCAGCGGCCCGGCGCTGGAGGTCGTTCGATGAGCGACGCCCTTCGGAGCGCGGCCTGGCTGCTCCGCCTGTCGTGGCGGCAGAACCCTGCGAAGACGGCCGCCGCCCTCGTCCTGGTACTTGGCAATGCGGTGGCGGCTCCGCTCATGGCCCTGGCGATGAAGGGACTGACCAACGCCGCGATCGCCGGCGACGGCACTTCTGCGGCGATCGCCGGAGTCGCGGTCGGCGCCTGCGTCATCGGCACGCTCACGCTCGGCCACTTCGCCCACATCGCCTACTTCGAGCTATCGGAGATCAACACCCTCGACATGGAGCTGCGCCTCGTGGCGCTGAGCAACGGCTCCGCCGGGATAGAGCACCAGGAGCGCCCGGAATACGCCGACCGGCTCAGCGTCCTCGAGACTGAACTGCAGCAGATCCAGGACGGCTTCTACGCGGTACTGGCCCTGTCGAGCCTGGCCGTGGCCATCGCCCTGACCGGAATCCTCCTGGCCCTGGTCAACCCCATCCTGTTGCTGCTTCCCCTGGTGGCGGTTCCGCCGCTGTACGCCGGCCGCAAGGCCCAGGAGCTCATCGACAGGTCTCGCGACGCGACCGCCGCAGACACGCGCCTGGCCATGCATCTCTTCCGTCTCGCCACGAGCGCCGGCCCGGCCAAGGAGCTGCGAGTATTCCGCCTCCAGGAAGAGATCCGGCGGCGCCACCGGGATCTGTGGGAGCGCACCACGCGGCGCCTGTGGCGGGCACAGCTGGAGGCCACGGCGCTCCGTGCCGCCGGCCAGCTCGTCTTCGCGGCCGGGTACGTGGCGGGCGTCCTGCTCGTGGTGGCCGACGCGATCTCCGGGAGCCGGAGCGTCGGCGACGTAGTCCTCGCCATCACCCTCGCCGCCCAGGTCAACCAGCAGGTCTCCTCGGCCGTCTCGCTCCTGCACGACCTGCAGCGCATCGCCCGGGCGTACACCCGATTCACCTGGCTGGAGACGTACATCGCCGAGCGTGAGCCGGCCGAAGGCGATCTGCCCGTGCCGGAGCGCCTGGAGAGCGGCATCCGTTTCGAGAACGTGTCCTTCCACTACCCGGGCACCGACCGCGCCGTTCTGGAGGGCGTGAACCTGGTCGTGCCCGCCGGCTCCACGGTGGCGATCGTCGGCGAGAACGGCGCCGGAAAGAGCACGCTGGTCAAGCTCCTGTGCCGTTTCTACGAGCCCAGCAGCGGGGCCATCTCGGTCGACGGCGCGGACCTGGCCCGCCTTCCGCTGGATGCATGGCGACATCGCATCGCCACGGGCTTCCAGGACTTCGCGCGCTTCGAGTTCGTGGCCCGCCGCACGGTCGGCGTGGGCGACCTGCCGCAAATGGACGAGCAGCCCGCCGTGGAGGCGGCCCTTGACCGCGCGCACGCCGGCGACGTCGTCGGGCGCCTCGAGCAGGGCCTGTCCACGCAACTCGGCAAGTCCTACACGGAAGGCACCGAACTCTCCGGCGGCCAGTGGCAGAAGCTCGCCCTCGGCCGCTCGATGATGCGCGAGATGCCGCTCGTGCTGATCCTCGACGAGCCCACCGCCGCCCTCGACGCGGAGGCGGAGCACAACCTCTTCGAACGCTACGCCGAGGGGGCGCGGCGAGTCGGCCGGGCCACGGGCGGGATCACCGTCCTGGTCTCACACCGGTTCTCGACTGTCCGCATGGCCGATCTCATCGTGGTCGTCGCGGACGGCAAGGTGGTCGAGGCGGGCCCTCACGCCCAGCTGATGCGCAACCGCGGCCTCTACTCCGAGCTGTACGAGCTGCAGGCCAGCGCCTACGAATGAACGCCGGCGGGCGGGCTCGTCCCGGCCGAGTGGCATGGGGCGGCGTGGCGGCCGGCCGAGTGGTATGGGGCGGCGTGGCGGCGGCCGCCGGAAGTGGTATCACGCGGCCGCGTCCACGCCGTCCCCTACTGGGCCGTCCAGCCGCCGTCGACCGGCAGGACGGCACCCGTCACCAGGCCGGCGGCACGGGACGAGAGGAAGACGACCGCGGCCGCGACGTCGTCGGTGGTTCCGACCCGACCGACGGGAATCCTGGCCAGGACGCCGGCCAGGAAGGCCGGGTCGTCGAGGCGCTCCGCCGTCCCGGGCGTGTAGATCCAGGTCGGGGCTATGGCGTTGACCGTGACGCCGAACGGCGCCCACTCGAGCGCCAGGACCTTGGTCAGCAGGTTCACGCCGCCCTTGCTCGCGGAATAGACGGCATGGCGGCGGATGCCGACGAGCCCGGCCTGGGAGCTGATGTTGACGATGCGGCCGTAACCTCGCTCGACCATGTGCCGGCCGACGGCCTGGCTCGTGAAGAAGAGGCCCTTGAGGTTGACGGCCATCATCTCGTCCCAGTCGGACTCGCTCACGTCGAGGGCGTCGTGGTTCGCTCCGAGCCCGGCGTTGTTGACCAGGATGTCTATCCGGTCGTGGGCCCGAACGGCCGCGTCCACGGCGGCGCGCGTCCCGGCGACGTCCGTCACGTCGATGCCGACGGGCTCAACGCTGCCCCCCGCCGGTGCCGTCCAGGCGACGCCGGCAGCGCCCGGGTCGCGCACGCCGGCAAGGACGTGGGCGCCGCAGGCCGCCAGCGCCCGCCCGAGGTCGCGGCCGATCCCTCTCCCGGCGCCGGTGACCAGCGCCACCTGTCCGGACAGGTCGAAATCAGGTCGCTCCATCCGAGTTCCTCCGTCTCATGCAAGGCAGCCGGCGGCCTCAGGCGGCCCGGCGCGGCAGGCCCGTCGACTCGGCGCCGAACCAGGTGCCGGAGCTGCCCTTGACGATGGCCACGGCGTTCTCCAGTGCGCCGATTGCGGCGAATCTACCTCCGCCGGCGACGAACTCGGCGCAGGCTCGAACCTTCGGCGCCATCGAGCCCGAAGGCCAGAAGCCGGCGGCAAGCCCCTCCCTCGCCTCCTCGACGGAAAGCCGCAGGATCGGCTCCTGCCGCGGCGTGCCCCAGCGCCGGTAGACCGCGTCGACGTCGCTCAGCAGCAGCAGCCCATCCGCGTCGACGGACCTCGCCAGCACGACCGCCGCGAGATCCTTGTCGATGACCGCTTCCACGCCCTCCAGGCGGCCGTCGGGCAGCTCGACCACGGGCACTCCCCCACCCCCGGAGGCCACGACCAGGATCCCGGCGTCGACCAGGGAGCGGATGGCGGCCGCCTCGACGATCCGGATCGGCGGCGGCGACGGCACGACGCGCCGCCAGTTCTTGCCGTCCGGGGCAACCGTCCAACCGCGCGATGCCGCGTGCTCTCGGGCCGTGGCTTCGTCGTAAACCGGCCCGACGGGCTTGGACGGGTTGGCGAAGGCCGGATCGTCGGCCGGGACGACCGTCCGCGTCACGATGACGGCCATCTCCCGCCTGCGGCCGCGCTCGAGGAAGGCATCGTTGAGGGCCTGTGCCAGCAGGTAGCCGATCTGACCCTGCGTCTCCGCGCCGAGCACGTCGAGCGGCGGCGCCGGCACCACCGAGGCGGCCATCTCCGCTCCGATGGCCAGGAATCCGACCTGCGGTCCATTTCCGTGGGTGACGACGATCTCGGCCCGGCTGCCCTCGGCCAGCGTGACGAGGCCGCGCGCCGCAGCCACCAGGTTGCGGCGCTGGACCTCCGTGGAGCCCGGCTCGCCCCGCCTTATCAGCGCGTTGCCGCCGAGGGCGATGGCCAGCCGGGTCATCCCACGCGCTCCGGGTGTTCCTCGCCGGTGATGAGCTTGTAGAGCAGCGCCTGCTCGGTGTACCAGCGGTTCTCGGCCTCGTTCCAGACCCGTGACCAGGGGCCGTCGATCACCTCGTCGAGTACCTCATCGCCGCGATGGGCCGGCAGGCAGTGCAGGAATATCGCCCGCGGCGCCGCCAGACCCATCAGCTCGGGAGTCACGCAGTACCCGGCAAAGACCCGGGCTCGCTCCTCGCGTTCCTTCTCCTGCCCCATGCTCGCCCAGACGTCCGTGTAGACGGCGTCGGCGCCGCGCGCGGCCGCCCGAACGTCATGTCCGAGCTCGATCGCACCGCCGTTGACGCGGCAATTCGCCGTGGCCGCCTCGACGACGGCGGCGTTCGACTCGTAGCCCTCAGGCGTTGATATGGCCATGGTGAAACCCAGGTAGCCGGCCGCCTGGATCAGAGAGTTGCAGACGTTGTTGCCGTCGCCGATAAAGGCCACCCGGAGCCCCTTCAGCTCGCCGAACTCCTCCCGCAGGGTCATGACGTCCGCCAGGGCCTGGCACGGATGATGGTCGTCGGTCAGGGCGTTGATGATCGGGATCGTGGCGTAGCGAGCCAGCTCCTCGACCCTCGCCTGGTCGAACGTCCGAATCGCGAGCGCCGTCAGGTAGCGGGACAGGACCCGCGCCGTGTCGGCGATCGTCTCGCCCCGCCCCAGCTGCAGTTCATCGGGTCGGAGCGTGATCGGCAGCATGCCGAGGCCCCAGGCCGCGGCCTCGAAACTGACCCGCGTCCGCGTCGACGGCTTGTCGAAGATGAGGCCCAGCCGCCCGCCCGGGAGCGCCTCCCGCGCCATCCCCCTGGCGCTCTTGAGTCGGCCGGCCATGTCGAGGTTGACCAGGATCCCTTCGCGCCCGAGGGAATCCAAAGTCAGAAGGTGGCGCGTCATCACAGTCCCTCCGGCTAGCGGCTTGTCTCCGCGCGCAGGCCGGCCCGGGCCCGCTCGACGATTGGGGCGAGAAGTTGGGTCAGGTTCGATTCGCCGTGTCCGGGCTCGTCTCCGGCGAGCTCCTCGAGCTCGTAGCGGACGCGCACGACCGGCTTGTCCAGTTTGAGGACCCGCGTCAGGTCGATCGGCGTGGCCGAGAGCACCAGGTCGACCGGCATCGCGTTGAGCGTGGTCTCCAGCTCGTGCATCTGGCCCTGGCCGTAGCCCATGGCCGGGATCAGGTGCTCCAGTGCCGGATAGCGGCCCAGCGTCTCGGCCAGCTGGCCGACCGCGAAAGGCACCGGGTCCACGAGTTCGGCCGCCCCGAACCGCCGCGCCGCGACAACGCCGGCACCGTAGGTCATGCCGCCGTGCGTGAGCGTAGGGCCGTCCTCGACGACCGCCACCCGCTTGCCGGCGATCTCACCGCCCTGCAGGGTCAGGGTCGACCGGGCCAGAACGACTCGCGCCCGGGGATTCATCGAGTTCACGTTCGCTCGCACCTCGGCCACCTGCGCGGGCGTGGCCGAGTCCACCTTGTTGATCACGACGACGTCGGCCAGGCGGATGTTGGTCTCGCCGGGGTGGTAATGCATCTCGTGGCCGGCCCTGAGCGGATCGGCAACCGCGACGAAGAGATCCGGCCGGTAGAACGGGAAGTCGTTGTTGCCGCCGTCCCAGAGGACGACGTCGGCTTCGGCTTCGGCCTGGCGCAGGATCGCCGCGTAGTCGACCCCGGCGTAGAGGACTCGGCCGGCGTCGAGATGCGGCTCGTATTCCTCGCGCTCCTCGATCGTGGTGTCGTAGCGATCCAGGTCCGCGTACGTGGCATACCGCTGCACCCGCTGGGCCACGAGGTCGCCGTACGGCATGGGATGGCGGACCACGACGACCCGCAGGCCCTGCTTCTCGAGCAACGCCGCGATGTAGCGAGTGGTCTGGCTCTTGCCGGCGCCGGTTCGCGTGGCGCCGGTGGCGACCACCGGCTTGGTGCTGGGCAGCATCGTGTGGGCCGGCCCAAGCAGCTCGAAGTCGGCGCCGCCCGCCAGCGCCCTGCTGGCCGTGTGCATCACGTGCTCGTGAGCCACGTCGCTGTAGGCGAACACCACGAGGTCGACCCGTTCGGCGACCAGCAGGCGCTCGAGGTCGGATTCGGCCACGATCTGGATGCCGTCGGGGTAGAGCGGCCCGGCCAGCTCGGCCGGGTATCGGCGCCCCGCGATGCCTGGGATCTGCGTGGCGGCCGTGAAAGCAACGACCTCCACGGCCTGGTCGTCCCGATAGACGACGTTGAAGTTGTGGAAGTCGCGCCCAGCGGCTCCCATGATCACAACGCGGGTGCGAACCATGGCGATCCCGGCCTTCCGCAGTCGCGCCGTAGGGGCGACCCCCGGCAGCGAACCTTGGGCTCCCGAGCCGGTACCCGCCTCCGGTCCAGCGGTCGTGGAGCACGGGCTAGTGTCGCCCAGATCGGCCTCGTCGCGCAAGTGGTTCTCATCCCCTGGCGACGGGCGCGGGGCCCGGACGGAAACCCGTGGTCGGCCCACAGGGCGCCATCCCGAGAATCGGCCCGGCTCTTCCCGCGACGGGCCGGGCTCTTCCGGCGGCCGGACCGGGCTCTAAGCGAGGTACTGGATCATCCCGAAGACGCCCGCGGCCAGCAGCCCGGCAACGACGAGCCACAGCACGGTCGCCTGCGGGCGGGAGTTGGCAAGGTCGCCGAGGAGGGCGCGGTCGCTCGTAAGCCTGACCAGGAACGCCAGAGGCAGGGCCAGAATGACCACGTTGAAGACCATCGCCCCGACACAGACGCGCACGAGGTCGGCCGAGGCGAGCGCCACCGCGGCGGCCGGGATGACTTCGACGAAGTAGACGCCGTAGAAGCGCCGGGCCTGGCCGACCTTGAGGTTGAGACTGCGGGGCCAGCCCATGAGCTCTCCGATGCCCCAGGCGGCCGAAAGCGAGATCACGACCAGCGCCAGCAGGCCGGAGCCGACGAGCCCGACGGCGATGAGCCAGCCGGCCCCGCCGGCGGCGAGGCGGGCCAGGCCCTCGGGCAGGTCGGCCAGGTTACGGGTCGTGGCCGCTACAGGCGCCGCGGACTGCATTGCGGCGGCGGCGGCAATCACGATCGCGGCCATCAACGCCTGGCTGGCCAGCGCCCCCAGCAGCGTCTCGACCCGAGACCCGCGCAGGTCCTCGCGCGTGAGCTTCTTATCGACACTGGCCGACTGCTGGTAGAAGAGCATCCACGGCATGATCGAGGCGCCGATTATCGCCACGACGAGGGCGAAGTAGTCGTGTGGAACGTCGCCCGGCAGAGGGCTCAGGTCCGACGCCAGATGCCCCAGATCGGGACGGCCGGCTACGGCGAGGACTACGAAGCTGAACAGGGCCAGCGACAGCACCAGCGCCAGCCGCTCGAAGCGGGAGTAGCTGCCGGAGAGAACCATCGAAGCATGGACGGCGAGCGCCCCGACGATCGCGAGGGCCGGCGGGATGCCGACGATCGAGGCCCCGAGAGCGATGCCGGCGAACTCGGCCACGTAGGCCACGAAGTTGATGACGGCCATGCCCAGGACGGAGACCGCGGCCCAGCGGCGCCCGTAGCGCGCCCGCACGAGCTCGGCGTGGCCCATCCCGGTTGCCAGCGCCAGGCGCGCCGTCATCTCCTGCACGACGAACAGCACCGGCACCACGGCGAAGCAAGGCAGGAGCAGGGCGTAGCCGGACTCGGTTCCGCCCTTGGCCGCCGTGATGACGCTGGGTGCGTCCACGTCCGCCAGCATCACCACCCAGGCCGGGCCCACCACGCGAAGCCAGCGGCCGAGGGCAGGGCGGCGCAGTGTCGCGCCGAGGGAGCGCAGGCCGCCGATCGAAGTCATGCGCGAACCATAACCGAGTCAGTCCCCTATCCGGAGGGCCAAGTCTCACTCAGGACGGTTCGTCCGGCCCCCGAGACTCCGCCGTACAGCCTGCCACACGGACGCATCGTCGGCCGCGGGCACCGGAGTCGAGGCTGCACCCAGGGCGACCATCAGTCCGCCCGGGGACGGACTGATGTGGTCAGGACACGAGTATGTACGCCTTGAAGGCACTTCCGGACGGTTCGGGGCGGCGCGGGCGGCGGCTTCAGGCTACCCGGCTGGCCTTTTCACTCTCGAGCTCGAAGCAGCCCACGTAATGGTCGTCCTCGATCTTGGCCAGAGTCGGTTCGTCGGCCGTCCGGGACTCGGCTCGTCCTGCCAGCGGATACGCCTCGTGGAAGAGACAGCCGCCCCGACCGGCGATCGGCGCGGCCAGCTCGGACTCGATCTGGGCCCACTTCTTGTGCAGCTGCGGCACAGACGAGATCAGCATCCGCGTGTACGGGTGGGTCGGATTGCCGAACACCTTCTGCGTCGCGCCCATCTCGACGACGACGCCGCGGCGAAGGATGACCGTCTTCTCGCTGATGTAGTTGCCGAGCGAGAGGTCGTGGGTGATGAACAAGATCCCCATGCCGCGGCTTTTGAGGTCGGCCAGGAGGTTCAGGACGTCGATTCGAGTCGACGCGTCGAGCATGCTGATGATCTCGTCGGCCACGAGGACCTTCAGCTCCAGCAGCAGCGCCCGTGCCACCAGCAGGCGCTGGAGCTGGCCGCCGCTGAGCTGGTGCGGGTACTTGTTGAGAACCTGGTCCGGCTCGAGGGTCACGGCGCGCAGCGCGGCTTCCACCTTGTCGCCCCATTCCGTCCGGGGCATATCCGAGAAGTACTCGCTCCGGATCAGGCTGAAGACGCGATCGGCCTTGAATATCGGGTTGTAGGAGCTGAACGGATCCTGGAAGACGCCCTGGACGTGCCTGTAGTACTGCTTGAGGTCACCGCCCTTCACGCCCGCGACGTCCACGCCGTCGAGGACGATTGATCCACGTGTGATCTCGATCAGCTTCAGCACCATCTTGCCGACGGTCGTCTTTCCGCTGCCGCTCTCGCCGATGAGGGAGACGACCTCTCCCTCGTTGAGGTCGAAGCTGACGTCGCGAACAGCAACCAGGTCCTTGCCGCCGAAAGTGCCGACCTTGTAGACCTTGGAAACCCTGTTGAGGCTAAGCATTGAGCCCAGCTACCTTCCAGCAGGCGACCGAGTGGTCGGGTTCAACCTCCACGAACGGCGGCTCCTCCGCGCACTTGGCGTAGGCCAGCGGGCAGCGGGCCCGGAATCGGCACCCCGTCGGGGGCTGGAGCAAGGACGGAGGACTGCCTGGAATGCCGCTCAGCTTCTTGTCCTCGTAGCGCACGCCGACTTCAGGCAGCGACGCCACGAGCATCTGCGTGTACGGATGCAGCGGGCGCTGGATGATCGTGCTCGTCGCCGCCTTCTCGGCGAGCTTGCCGGCGTACATGATGAGGATCGAGTCGGCGATCTGATACAGGATCGAGACGTCGTGCGTGATCACCATCATGCTCTTCACGAACCCGTGATCTCGGAAGCTGACCAGCGTCTCGGCCACCGCCCGTTGAGTCGATACATCCAGGGCGGAAGTGATCTCGTCGGCGATCAGCAGCGAGGGGTTGAGCAGGGTCGAGATGACCATGACCATGCGCTGCTTCATGCCGCCCGACAGCTCGATCGGGTAGCGCTTGAGAACGTCCAGCTGCAACCCCACGATGTCTATGCGCCGCTCGAGCTCGACCTTGACCTCGCTGTAGGCCATGCCCCGGGACTGGACCAGCTCGGAGATCATGAGGCCGATCTTCCGGGTCGGATTCATGGCGCTCATGGCGTACTGCGGGACCACCGAGACTTCGCGGAAGCGGAACGGGATCATGTCCGTCTTGTCCCAGATCGGCATTTCGGTCCCGTCGAGCGTCACGCTGCCGCCGACGTACTTCATCCGGCCGTCGAGCCGGATCAGGCTGTTGCCGAGCGTCGACTTGCCGCAGCCCGACTCTCCCGCGAGACCCATGATCTCTCCATCCGCGATGGAGAACGTGGCGCCGTCGAGGGCCTTGACGTCGCCCGCCAGCGTTCTGTAGTAGACCTTGAGATCGGATACCTGGAGGCTCACGGCTCAGAGTTCCCTGAGTTTGGGGTTGAAGATTTCGTCGAGCCCCACGTTCATCACGTAGAGCGCGCCGACCAGGGCCATGATCCCGATGCCCGGCGGAACGAACCACCACCACATGCCCAGGACCAGGGACGCGGACGTCACCGCGTTGAACATCATCAGCCCGAGCGACATGGCACCCGTCGGGCCGAGCCCGATGAAGTCCAGGCTGGCCGCGATCAGGATGGCGCCGCCGAACAACAGGATGTACGTCAGGAAGAGGTAGGAGCTCATGTTCGGCGCGATCTCGAAGACGATCACCTTCCAGCCGCGCCGGCCGCTGAGCCGGGCCAGGTCGATGAAGTCGCGCGATCGCAGCGAGAAGGTCTGAGCCCGGATGGCGCGAGCGGCCCACGGCCAGGAAGTGGCGCCGATGAAGACGGCCTCGAAGAGCACGCCGCGAGCCTGCAGGTACGCCGTGATCACGAGCAGCACGGCCAGGGTCGGGATGACCAGGAAGACGTTGGTCAGCATGTTGAGGATCTCGTCGGTCCAGCCGCCCCTGTAGCCGGCCGTGAAGCCTATGGCCATCCCGAGCAGCGCGGCGAACCCTCCCCCAAGGAAGCCGATGAAGAAGGAGGCCCTCAGGCCGTTGCAGAACTGGGAGAAGACGTCCTCGCCGAATATGGTCGTGCCAAACCAGGTTCCATCCTGGAATGAGGGCGGAGCCATGACGTGGGCCCCGTTCTGCATCAGCGGGTCGGTCGGGTCCAGCATCGGCCCGACGATCGCGATCACCAGGAGCACCAGCAGGATGGTCACGGAGACGAGGAACTTCTTCGAGCGAAGAGCGAAGAAGAGCGTCTCCCGCTGCTTCTTGGCCGGCGGGGCCACCTCGGCGGGGACCTTCGCGTCGACCTGGCCGATCGCGGTCATGCGGTGCCTCCTCGCATGGCTACACGAGTCCTCGGATCGACTATCACGTAGACGATGTCGACGAGGAAGTTGGCGATCAGCACTCCCAGGATGATGAACAGGAAGATCCCCTGCATCAGGAAGTAATCCTCGTTCTTGATGGAGTTGAAGACCAGCGATCCCACGCCCGGATAGGCGAAGACGATCTCCGTAACGAGCGCTCCGGCGACGATCACGCCCAGCTGAAGAGCCAGGCCCGTGATCTGGGGCAGCATCGCGTTCCGGAAGGCGTACTTGCGGATCAGCCCCTGGGGAGCACCGAGGGCCTCCAGGTAGCGGCTGTAGTCCGACTCCAGTTCATAGATGATCATGTTGCGCATGCCGATCGCCCAGCCGCCGAACATCACCATGAACAGGGACAGGAAGGGCAGCATCCAGTGGGCGATCAGGTCGGTCGCGAACGTCAGGGACAGGGTCGGCACGAGGTTGTAGCCGTAGCCGCCTGAGAGCGGGAAGATCCTGAACGTGTAGGACAGGACGAAGGACAGCAGCAGACCGAGCCACATGTACGGAGTGGCGGTCAGGATGTATCCGATCGGGAGGATGGAGTTGTCCAGCCACTTCCGGCGAGCGGCCAGGGCGCCGAAGGAGTTGCCGGCCCACCAGCTGAGCAGGATGGCCGGAATGAGCAGGGCCAGCGTGTACGGCACGGCGGCCATGATCACCTGAGTCACGGGCTGACCGTTGCCGATGATGCTCAGGCCGAGGTTTCCGTGCAGCAGGGACCCCCAGAAGTTGAGGTACTGCTGCCACAGCGGCATGTTCAGTCCAAAGAGCCCGGTGTAGTAGTTGTACAGCGCCGTCGAATTTGCGGGAGACAGGTTGCTTTCATGCGTCGTCATGAGCATGACGATCGGATCGCCCGGCATGAAGCGAGGGATCAGCCAGTCGATCGTCGCCGCAAGAACGAAGGTGATGGCGTACGTGAAGAGCTTTCTACCGAAGTAGCGTCGCACACGATCTCCCGGTCGGCGTGCCTTTTGTCGGCGTGCCCTGCAGCTGGACGTGCCCTACGGCATAAGGAGAATAGCCCCTCCCCCCGGAGTTGCGCGGAGGGAGGGGCTACCAGAGTCCAGGTTAGCTGGCCGGCGGGACGGGCTTCAGATTGGTGAGCATGAAGATTGCTCCCATCTGCCAGTAGCCGCCCCAGGCGACCGCCATTTCGTTGTTGGAACCCGTGCTGGACGGCCAGTTGGTCCAGACGGTGTTGTTGGCCTGCGACCACACGCCGTTATACCAGAGCGGGATAACCGGCATGTCGGTCAGCTGGATCGTCTCCAGCTGAGAGCAGATCGACTGCATCGTGGCCGTGTCAGAAACCGGCGTGGTGTCGAGCTTCTGGACGAGGGCCCAGGCCGCGTCGTTCTTGTAGCCTTCGTAGTTTCGAGTCTCGCCCGCACCGAACGGAAGAGGCTCGCGGAAGACATAGTCGAACCACTGGAACGGCGTGTTCGAAACCTGGACGTCGTTGTTGATCTCCAGGTCGAACTTCGGAACCGTGGTGGCGTCAGGCCGGTTGCGGTCGGTGATGGTCGTGGCCTGAGCGGGATGCTGCGGATCGATGTTGATGCCGGCGAGCTTGGCGCTGGCGGCGATCAGGTTCTCAGCTTCCATCCAGTCGGACCAGCCGTCCGGAACCTCGAGGACGAGCTTCATCGCGGAGCCGTCCTTGTTCAGGACATTGCCGCTGCTGTCGGTCTTGTACCCGGCGGCGGCGAGCATGGCCTTGGCCTTCGCCGTGCTGAAGGAGAAGCCGAGCTTGGCGGTGACCGTCTTGTCGATGTACTTGCTGAAGTACGGCAGAAGGCCGGTCGGGTCGGACGCGGCGACGATCTGGCCGTAGTCAGTGGTCACGATGTCGTTGACGTTAATTGCCGTCGCGAGGGCCTTGCGGAAGGCCGGGTCGCTCATCGGCGCCTTCTGGTCGTTCGGGATCAGAACGGCGGTGTTGCCCGGGAGCATGTACGGCGGATTCGGGTAGTAGGTGGTGACGCTGTACCCGCCGTTGACGAGCGTGGCGACGCCCGGCAGGTAGTTGTTGCTCAGGTCGACGTTACCGGCGAGCAGGTTGCCCAGGGCAGCGCTGTTCGAGGTGTTGACGAGGTCGACGATGTACGTCGGCGCAACGTTGAGGCTGAGCGCGGAGGTGGCCCACCAGTTCGGGTTCTTCTGCCAGACCTGGCGGTCGGCGGCGTGGGTCAGGTTCGTGTAGGGGCCGGAGCCGACGCCGTTGTCGTTGGTGAACTTGAGGATGTTCTCGTTGTCGTACTGCTGCCAGATTGCCTGCGGCACGATCGGCGTGTTGTACAGGAAGTTCTGCCACTCCTGGTAGGCCGGGTTCTTGAACGTGACCACGACGGTCGAAGCGTCGGGCGCGGTCACGCCGGTAACGTAGGTCCACAGGTCGGAGCCCAGAGCCTGGAGCTTGTACAGGCCGATTGTGAAGGCCACGTCAGAGGCCGTAAGGGCCGTGCCGTCGCTCCACTTGACCCCCTGGCGAACGTTGATCGTGTACGTGGTGTTCGTGGAGTCCCACGAACCACCCGTGGCCAGCCAGTTGGTGTAGGTGTCCTTTAGCGGGTCGTACAGGAACAGCGTCTCGTACTGAAGGCCGACGACGCCCATCGCGTGGTTGGGGTCGAACGGGTTCCAGGTGGAGGGGGCTCCCCAGGCGGTTCCCTGGGTGTAGAGGGTCTGTGCGCGCGGGTAGGACGTGACCGGCGCGGCCGTCGGCGACGGAGCCGAGGAGGCCGGTGCCTGGGTCGCAGGCGCCTGGGTCCCGGGGGCTACGGTCGGTGTCGCCGACGTGCTTGAGCACGCAGCGCCGACGATGGCCACTACGGCGAGCAGAGCTAGAACCCTGGATCTGCCTATTTGCATCCCTTTCCTCCTTCCCATGAGGAGCACGGCTCAGCGCGTTGGGCCTGATCACAACTCAGGGCACGCTGTGCGCTCCGCATGGCTAAGCCAGAGCGTCAACTCCGTGGGCTTGCCCCAGTGACGGGGGGCCGGACATTGGCAGATGGACAGTAGATCACGCAAAGTGGCGTGTCAATCGAACGAGTCACTAAAATCTTTAGTCCATCGGAGGCCCTGACCATAGTCAGGCGGCGATCTGGCACCACCACGACGAATGTACGACCCGCAATCCAAATTCGAGCGCCCCGGGGCGAGTTGCCCGGCAAAACAGCCGCTGATATCATTCACTAAACTTTCAGTAGTGCGAGGCGCTCTGTGGCCAAGCGGTTCGGGCCAAAGCCGGCGACGCTAGCGGATGTCGCCGCGGCCGTGGGACTCTCTCCGGCCGCGGTTTCGCTCGCGCTGCGCGGCAGGATTGGCGTCTCCGAGGCGACCCGGGCTCGCGTCGTCGAGGCCGCCGAAACCATCGGGTATCGGCCGGCGGCAGGTTCGGTCCGGCAGCGCCGCCAACCGCTCACTATCGGGCTGGTGATCAAGGCCGTCCACGGCGATTCGCCGGAGGCCAACCGCTTCTATGCCCCGGTGATGGCCGGTATCGAGGAGAGCTGCCGGATCCACCGTCTCGACCTGATGCTGGCGACCATGCCGGTGGACCAGCACTACTATCCCATCGAGGTTCCGCGACTCGTCACCAACCGGGCCTGCGACGGCCTGATCGTCGTCGGGGCGCACCTCTCGAGGACAACCGCGGAGATACTCCGGAACGCCCCGCCGGCCATCCTGGTCGACGCCTATGCAGAAGACGACTGCTTCGATTCGGTCGCGACGGACAACCTGGGCGGGGCCCGAACGGCGGTCGAGCATCTTCTCAACAGGGGCCATCGCGACGTCGCCATCCTGGGAACCGAGCCCGGATCCTTCCCGAGCATCCAGCAGCGGCGTCGGGGCTACGAGCAAGTCATGGCCGAAGCCGGGCTGGCCCCGATCTATATCGACACCCCCTACTGGCCGCCGGAGGCGGCCGCGACGGTTGGGGTCTCGTATCTCCAGGCCCATCCCGATGTCACCGCCGTCTTCTGCGCCAACGACGCGGTCGCCGTCGCCCTCCTCCAGGCCGCCAGGCAGGCCGGCATCGCCGTGCCGGGCCGGCTGTCCGTCGTCGGCTTCGACGACATCGACCTGGCCGGGTTCGTCTCGCCGGGGCTCACGACCATGGCCGTGGACAAGGTCGGAATGGGCCGGCTGGCCGTGACCCTGCTGGCCCACCGCCTCGAGCTCGGCAAGGAGTGCGTAACACAGACGCTCGTGAGGCCGACGCTCGTGCTGCGCGGATCGACCAAGGTCCTCGGAACGGCGACGCGAACGGACGGGCCAGCGTCGGCACTTCAGACGGACCTGCAACAGACCGACCTGCAACCCGCGTAGCGAAAGGGGCTCGATGGACTTCGAAGAAGGAAAGGCAACGCCAACCGCGCCTGCGCGCGCCCTCCCGAACATCCCCTGGGAGGACCGCCCCTCGGGTTCAGCCGCGGCGCTGTGGCGATCCGGCCGCAATCCGATCATCCCCCGGGACCTGATCGCGCGATCCAACAGCATCTTCAACTCCGCCGTCGTTCCCTTCGGCAGCGGCTTCGCGGGCGTCTTCCGGGTGGACGACACGACGCGCGTCATGAACGTGCACGCCGGCTTCAGCCGGGACGGCATCGACTGGAAGATCGAGGAGCCGACGATCGATTGGGCGGCCGCAGATGAGCGCGTGCCGGAGATCCAGGAGTTCTTCACGCACGCCTACGACCCGCGGGTGACCTGGCTCGAGGATCGCTACTGCGTAACCTGGTGCAACGGCTACTACGGCCCGACCATCGGAGTCGGATACACCTACGATTTCAAGACCTTCCACCAGCTCGACAACGCCTTCCTGCCCTTCAACCGCAACGGCGTCCTTTTTCCGCGCCGGGTCGACGGCATGTACCAGATGCTGTCGCGACCGAGCGACAACGGCCACACGCCCTTCGGCGACATCTACCTGTCGGAGAGTCCCGACCTGGTGCACTGGGGCCGCCACCGCCGGGTCATGACCACCCGGCCGTACACCTGGGAGTCGACCAAGGTTGGCGCCGGCCCGACACCGATCGAGACCCCGGAAGGCTGGCTGCTCATCTACCACGGCGTTCTCACGTCCTGCAACGGCTTCGTCTATTCGATGGGGGCCGCCCTGCTCGACCTGGACGAGCCCTGGAAGGTGATCGCCCGAAGCCGTGACTACTTGATCTCGCCGCAGATGCCGTACGAGCAGATCGGCGACGTTCAGAACGTGACCTTCCCCTGCGCCGCGCTTCTCGACGAGCCGACCGGCCGCCTCACCATCTACTACGGCGCCGCCGACACGGTCACCTGCCTCGCCCATGGATATCTCAACGAGGTCATCGACTTCGTCAAAGCCAGAAGCTAGGTCTCGAGGGCCCGCGGGGCCGCCTGAGCCAACGACCGAGAACGCCCGCCGGCCGTCACCGGCGGGCGTTCTCCATTCGATCAGCCGCCGACCGCTCCGAGCCCGGCAGGAGCGCCCAGTTCGACGCCCAGGCGTTCCAGCGCGCTCAGGACCGCCTTCATCGAGGCCGTGGTGATGTTCGGATCCATGCCCACGCCCCAGCGGACCTCGCCGTGGGAGCGAACCTCGACGTAGGCCACGGCAGTGGCCTCTTCACCGGCCCCGAGGGCGTGCTCGGCGTAGTCCAGCACCTCGACTTCGATGCCAAGGCTCCTGCGCAGGCCGTGGACCAGGGCCGAGATCGGCCCGTTGCCCGACCCCGAGACGGCCGTCGTGGCGCCGGCCGCAGCCAGTCGAGCCCGCACGGTTACGCTGCCGTCGTCCGAGGCCGTCTCGTAGCCGGTCAACCTGACCCGCGGCGCGGCCGGCAGGTACTCGGCGGCGAAGGCGTCCCACATCTCGTCGACGGTGATCTCCGTGCCGCTGCCCTCGGTGATGACCTTGATGCAGCGGCTGAACTCGATCTGGAGCCGGCGCGGCAGGTCCATGCCGTGCTCGGTCTTCATGATGTAGGCGACGCCGCCCTTGCCGGACTGGCTGTTGACCCTGATCACGGCCTCATAGCTGCGGCCGACGTGCTTCGGATCGATCGGCAGGTACGGCACCTCCCACGCCTCGTAGTCGGGCGGCAGCGCCTCCATGCCCTTCTTGATCGCGTCCTGGTGGGAGCCCGAGAAGGACGTGTATACGAGATCACCCACGTAAGGATGTCTCGGCTCGACGGGCAGCCGGTTGCAGTGCTCGGCCACGCGGCGCAGGGCGTCGATGTCGCTGATGTCCAGCTCCGGGTCCACGCCCTGGCTGAACATGTTCATGGCCAGGTTGACCACGTCCACGTTGCCGGTCCGCTCGCCGTTGCCGAAGAGCGTTCCCTCGATCCGGTCGGCGCCGGCCATCAGCCCGAACTCGGCCGCGGCCACGGCCGTGCCCCGGTCGTTGTGCGGGTGCAGCGAGAGGATCACAGACTCGCGCCGCGGCAGGTTGCGATGGAACCACTCGATGGCGTCGCCGTAGATGTTCGGCGTGTACATCTCGACCGTGGCCGGCAGGTTCAGGATGATCGGGCGCGCCGGGGTGGGCCGGATCACGTCCATGACGGCCGCGCAGATCTCGAGCGCGTAATCCAGCTCCGTGCCGCTGAAGCTCTCCGGCGAGTACTCGTAGCGGATCTCGGTGCCCGGGACGAGGGCCTCCTGCTCCAGGCAGATCCTGGCCGCGTCGACGGCGATCTTCGTCACGCCGGCAGTGTCGAGGCGGAAGACGACGCGGCGCTGCAGGACCGAGGTCGAGTTGTAGAAGTGGACGATCGCCCGCCGGGCGCCGCGCAGGCACTCGTAGGTGCGCTCGATCAGCTCGCGCCGGCACTGCGTCAGGACCTGGATCGTGACATCGTCAGGGATCAGGTCGCCCTCGATCAGCTGCCTGATGAAGTCGAAATCCGGCTGCGAGGCCGAGGGGAAGCCGACCTCTATCTCATTGAACCCCATCGCCACGAGCGCCTTGAACATCTGCAGCTTGCGGGCCGGGTCCATCGGGTCGATGAGGGCCTGGTTGCCGTCGCGCAGGTCGACCGAGCACCAGACCGGGGCATGCTCGATCTCGCGGCTCGGCCACTCGCGGTCGGGAAGGTGGAGCGGCAGGGGGCGGAAGGGTACGTACTTCTCGACCGGCATCTTCCTGGGCTGGGCTGGCACGGGAGGCATCTCTGTTTCCTTCTTCGTCTCTGTCTTGCTCCGCGATCGTCGCCGCGGATCCGGCTGGTCTGGAGGGGTTATCCGGGGAAACAAAAACCTCCTGCGCTGGCGCAGGAGGCAGTCGGCGAGCACCCGGAAGGGGCTCGCCTCAGGTAAGGAGCAGGCTGCTGTCGAAGCTGGTCCTGTTCATGGTGCCGCATAGTCTAGCCCGTGGCGGCGGTCTTGATAAGCGTCAAGTGCATGAGAACCAGGTGGGATGCGAGCCGGCGGGACAGCAGTTCGGCCGGAGTCCCTCAAGGCCATGTGGGCGCGGCCGCGCGATGCGTTCAATGCGCCGGATCGGTCGATGTAAGGTTCGAGGCAATAGCAGCGGAGAAGACGATCGATGCCCGAGCTCTCACGCGTATATACGGATTTGCGCGAGATCTTCCTGGAAGTCACCCCGGAATCGAGCTCTCCGGAAGCAACCCCGATGCAGCCGACCGACGAGTTGCCGCGCGTTTACGGCGTGGTCGTCGACATCGGGTTCGAGTTGCTGTTCACGGTAGCCATCTACGCCGACGGGACGACGGACGCCTGCGACGCCACCGGCGGCGGGGTGAACGACCTGGGCCAGATGGCGGAGATAGCCGTGCTCGGCCGCGGGATACTTCGTGCCGTCGAGGCGAACCTGGCTTCCTTCGGGCCGGTCGAGTCGCCACCCCTGCCCGCTCTCGGGCGGGTCCGCCTCACGGCGCTCACGTACGAGGGCAGGTTGGGACTCGAGGTCGACGGGGCTGCCCTGCTCAAGGGCCAGCTACCGCTCTCGACCGCCTTCAGCGCCGTCATGGCGATCATGCAGCGGGCGCGCCAGGTGGCTGCCGAGAGAAGCACGCCCAAGCCGGAATAGAGGCCCTGATTCGGTCGAGCCCGGGCGGATGCTGAAGTGGCCGGATGCGAGGCCCGCCCGCGGTTGCCGTGGACGAGCGCGGCCGGACCGTCACGCCCGAAGGTGGCTCGCGGGCGGCGCACCTGTCGCTCGGAGAGACCGAGCAGGCCGGCCGCCTCCGCCAGGGAGAGCTCGCCGGCCAGGTGCCGCGTCAGGACCCAGGCCCGCCGTTGTTCGCGTGTTGTCATCGTGATCGTCTCCATGCCCGGAGACTGGGACGTCCGGTCTGTGAGCGCGAGCGCGATCTTGATCTGAAGAGAGCCTGCATTACGGCCGGGGTCAAGCTCGTCGAGTAGGTTGGGGGCTACGGGGAATGGGTCTCGCCTGTGGGTGATCTGACACGCGCGGCTGCGAGAACGACGCGAGGCACCGGGTGGATGGACAGCGACCTACCTCAATGAGCTCCGATCCCTGTTGCATTTGCTTGGGAGCGTCACCTTTCCTTCGTGACTCTTCCTGACTGGGCGTCGCTTCGGTCGCGCGGAATCCGGTCTCCTCTTAGCCAGGAGTCGGCGCGGAGGCGCAGACGGTCGTGGTTGCGGCGTCGGGCGCCGGCGGAGGGGTGCCTCCGGCCCAACCGGTCGTGCCGCTGAACGACATGTGGCTGCCGAAAATCAGGAGCCCGCCGGTATTGAATGATGCCCGGCCGTTCGTGTCGTCGCCGTAGATCTGAGCGCCTCCCTTGAAGGCGCAGTCCTGATACGTCATCCACGCGGAGCGAATCGTGCCAAGGGACGCCGGTGCATTGAGTCGCACCACGCTGTGAGCGGGGACCGCGAGATCGACGCTGCCCGTGCTGCCCACGAGCCGGACCACGCCGGGCAGATCGCCGTCGTTTCTCGCTTCGGTCGGCGCCGTCTGAGGCGATGTTGAGCACGCACCCGCAACTAAGGCGATTGCAAGCCCGAAACTTGTGATTGCTGCGCGCATGATCCCCCCAACGCCATGAGACTGCGAGCAGCATGAACGCCCTGCGTTTGGGTCACAAGCGGTTTCTGGCGCCCTGCTCGGAGGGCGGCTCGAACGGCCGCATGCAGCGACCGGCCTCCTGCGCTTTCCCAGCCAAATACAACAGGGGTTGGCTCCGGCGGTAGGATTCGAACCTACGACCAAGCGGTTAACAGCCGCCCGCTCTACCACTGAGCTACGCCGGAGCGAGTCGATCGCCAAAGCGATCCGTGGCGCCGTCGCGGCGCCGCGCGACAGGATAGCACGGCCTCAACCGGCCGTGCCGCGTCCGGCCGTGCCGCGCATGCGGCGTGCAGGTCCGGCGCGGCGGTCCGGCGCGGCGGTCCGGCACACTCGCGGCGCGTCGGCAGACAAGTTCGTATCCTGGCATTCGGGCGGACATTCCCGCCAGGAGGACCGGTGACCAGTCAATCTCTCGGCGGCCCATGGGATTTCCGGCAGTCCGGCACGGAAGAATGGCTGGATGCCCGCGTTCCCGGCGGCGTCCACACCGACCTGATGGCCGCCGGCCGAATCCCCGACCCGTTCCTGGGCGACGAGGAGTTGCGGGTCCAGTGGGTTGCCGAGCAGGACTGGGAGTACCGGCGCACCT
This sequence comes from uncultured Chloroflexia bacterium, assembly GCA_963713795.1. Taxonomy (GTDB): domain Bacteria; phylum Chloroflexota; class Limnocylindria; order Limnocylindrales; family CSP1-4; genus Fen-1039. The sequence goes on along the minus strand of CAVQNC010000010.1, from coordinate 99,956 downwards.
TCCGGGCAGGTGCCGCCGTGGCGGCCCAGAAGCGCCTGGCCCTCGTCTTCGACGGCCTCGACACGCTGGCGGAGATCCGCCTCAACGGCAAACTCGTGGGCAAGGCCGACAACATGTTCCGGACCTGGCGCTGGGACGTGACCGGCCGCGTGGTAGCCGGCGACAACGAGATCACGGTGCTCTTCGGCTCCGCCGTGCGGCGGGGAGCCGAGCGGGACGCCGTCCGGCGGCTCGACCGGCCGAAAGAGACGCTCCCGGGCGGGCCGTACCTGCGCAAAGCGCCCTGCCACTTCGGCTGGGACTGGGGGCCGAAGCTGCCCAACATCGGTATGTGGCAGGAGGTACGCCTGGAAGGCTGGACCGAGGGCAGGATCGAAGACGTGCACGTTCGCCGGCAGCTCGACGGCGTCGGCGCGCGGATCGCGGCGGAAGTCAGGGTCGAGCGCGATGCCGGGGAGGCGTTCGGGGCGACGGGCGGGACGGCGCCCGAACTGACGGCTACCATGCGCGTCCGCCATCCCGACGGCCGGCTCGATGCCGTGGAGGCCGTCATCCCCGCCGGTGCGCCGGCAGCCGACCTCGAGGTCGAGATCGCGAACCCGGAGCTGTGGTGGCCGAACGGGCTCGGCGCCCAGCCGCTCTATCGGGTCGAAATCGAGCTGGCCGCGGGCTCTCGTCCGCTCGACGCCCGGAGGTACCAGGTCGGCCTGCGGACGCTCGAACTCCGGCGCGAGCCGGACGAGTGGGGCGAGTCGTTCACCTTCATCGTCAACGGCGTGCCGGTCTTCGCCAAGGGCTCCAACTGGATTCCGGCCGACTCCTTCCCGGCCCGCGTGACCCCGGCGCAGCTGGACGCGCTCCTGGGCGCCGCCGCGGCGACCAACCACAACATGATCAGGATCTGGGGCGGTGGCTACTACGAGACCGAGACCTTCTACGACCTGTGCGATCGCCACGGGATCCTGGTCTGGCAGGACTTCATGTTCGCCTGCAGCGTCTACCCGCTGGCCGATCCCGAGTTCCTGGCCAACCTGGAGGTGGAGGTCTCCCAGCAGGTCGCGCGGCTGCGGCACCGGGCCTGCCTGGCGCTCTGGTGCGGCAACAACGAGATGGAGCGGGGCTGGACGATCTGGGGCTGGGACCGGCCCGACAACGCGGATCTCAAGGCCGCCTATCTGAGCTTCTTCTCGGAGACGCTGCCGGCCTGGGTCGCGGCCGGCGACGGCGCCACCCCGTACTGGCCCAGCTCGCCGTCGTCGGGCCGGCCGCTGATGGAACCGATCGGAGGAAACTGCGGCGACGAGCACGAGTGGATCGTCTGGCACGCCCTGGCGCCGTTCTCGGCCTACGGCCACGAAACCTACCGGTTCGTCAGCGAGTTCGGCTTCGAATCGCTGCCGGCAATGGCGACTGTGGCGGCCTTCGCGCCCGACCCGGCCGACTGGAACCTGGGCTCGCCGATGCTCGACCACCACCAGCGCTGCCTGTCCGGCAACGCGCGCATCCTTTATTACATGGCCCAGCAGTTCCGGCTGCCCAAGGACTTTCCATCCTTCGTCTACCTGAGCCAGGTCCTGCATGCCGAGGCCATGCGGGTCGGGGTGGAGCACTGGCGGCGGCTGCGGGACCGCTGCAGCGGAGCCCTCTACTGGCAGCTCAACGACTGCTGGCCGGTTTCCTCGTGGGCGAGCATCGACTACTTCGGCCGCTGGAAGGCGCTGCAATACGCCACCCGGCGGTTCTATGCCGCGGTGCTTCTCTCCGCCGAGGTGGAGGAAGGCGGGGTCTCCCTGGCCGTGACCAACGACACGCCCGAGCCCTGGCGCGGCGAGGTTCACTGGTCACTGGAGCGGCTCGACGGCGTGGTCCTGGCCGCCGAAAGCCTGACGGTGGAGGCGCGGGGCGTGGCGACGACGCCGGCCGGAATTGTGCCTCTCGTGGATCAGGCCGACCCGGAGCTGCGACGGGCGACCGTCCTGGTGGCCGAACTGTGGCGCGACGGCGCGCTGGAGACACGGTCCGTGACGACGTTCGGCCCGGACAAGCAGCTGGCACTCAGAAAGCCGAACCTGGAGGTGTCGGTCTGGACCTCCACCGGCTCCGAGTCCGAGGCCGATGCCGACGGCTCGGCCCGCCGCGCATTCGTCCGCCTTCTTTCGGACACGCTCGTCCGAGGCGTCGAGCTTTCGGTCGAAGGCGCGGACGTCGTCTTCAGCGACAACTACTTCGATCTGCCCGCCGGGAGGCGCGTCGAGGTCTCATTCGAGATGCCGCCGGGCCGGTCGGTCGGCGACGCCGGCGTTCGAGTTCGATCGGTCATCGACACGTACGCCTGAGGCGGTCTCGCGGACGAGCTATTTCTCGACAGGCAGATCCCGCCTGTTCCCCCACTCCTCCCACGACTGGGCGTAGCTGCGGACCTCGGTCAGGCCGGCGAGCTCGGACAGTACGAACCAGGCCAGGGAGGCACGAACCCCGCCCTGGCAGTACGTGGCCCGCAGTTCACCCGGGTTGACGCCCGTGCCGTTGAGGATGGCAAGTGCCTCGGCCGCCGGCCGCAGACGCCCGTCCGGGGCCACGAAATCGCTGAAGAGACGATGCTGGGCGCCCGGTATCCGGCCGCCGCGGGCGGCCCTGACGTCGCTCCCGAGGTACTCGTCGATCGTCCTGACGTCGAGGATCCGCGTCGGGCCGCCTGGCCGGATGCCCTCTCGGCTCCACTCGAGGACCTGGTCGGCCGTGGCGATGAGTGAGTCGTCCCTCACGCCGAGCGGCTCCGTTTTCTCGACCGGCGCCGGCACCCGGACCGCGGTGGTGGTCGGCCGTCCCTCCTCCCGCCAGATGCCGAGCCCGCCGTCGAGGACGTGGACGCGATCCCTGGGAAAGCGGTACAGCCGGAGCAGCCAGTAGCCGCGGATGGCGTGTCGGTTCTGGCCGGCGTCGTCGTAGAACACGACGCGCTCACCCGGCCCGACTCCCCAGCCGCGAAGCGAGGCTGTCACCTCCTCGCGGATCGGCACGAGGTACTCGCGCGCGATCGAGCCCGTGTCCGGGCTCGTCCCCGCCCTGGCCAAGTCCACGTGGAGGTCGCTGAAGACCGCCCCGGGCAGGTGGTTCTCGTCGTATGCCTGCCGGTCCGTCGACACGTGCACGACGCGCAGACCGGGGTCGCCCAGATGGCCCTCGAGCCACTCGCCCGAAACCAGCGGGCCAGGTTGCATGGCGGTCACGTGATTCCTCCAACGCGGCGACGACCCGGCCGCTCCCCCGCCCTACTCCAGGTAGTCCTTGAGCTTGCGGGAGCGAGACGGGTGGCGCAGCTTGCGAAGGGCCTTGGCCTCGATCTGGCGGATGCGCTCGCGGGTGACGTTGAACTCCTTGCCGACCTCCTCCAGCGTCCTGGCGCGGCCGTCCTCGAGTCCGAAGCGAAGCTGGAGGACCCGCCGTTCGCGGCCGGTCAGCGAGTCGAGCACGGCCTCGACCTGCTCCTTGAGCAGCTGATGCGAGGCCGCCTCGGCGGGCGCCAGCGCCCCGCGGTCCTCGATGAAGTCGCCCAGGTGCGAGTCCTCTTCCTCGCCGATCGGCGTCTCGAGGCTGACCGGCTCCTGGGAAACCTTGATGATTTCGCGGACCTTCTCGGGCGTGACCACCTGCTCCTGGCCCTTGGACATCGCCTCGGCGATCTCCTCGACCGTCGGCTCGCGGCCGAGCTCCTGGAGGAGAGTGCGGCTCACCCGTATCAGGCGGTTGATCGTCTCGACCATGTGGACGGGAATGCGGATCGTTCGGGCCTGGTCGGCTATGGCCCGGGTGATCGCCTGCCTGATCCACCATGTCGCATAGGTGGAGAACTTGTAGCCCTTCTCGTAGTCGAACTTCTCGACCGCTCGGATCAGGCCGATGTTGCCTTCCTGGATCAGGTCCAGGAACGACATGCCACGGCCGATGTACTTCTTCGCGATCGAGACAACCAGCCGAAGGTTGGCGGAGGTGAGCTGCTCGCGCGCGTCGCGCCCGATCCGGACCAGCTCGCCGCGCCGATGGGCCAGCTTGGTGTTGGCCGGGACCTCCGGGTCCCAGCCCAGCCGCTTGAGCAGGTCGGCGTCGTTGCCGCCGTCGATCCAGCGCTTCAGGGCCGGGTAGGCCACGGTCTCGCGAGTCCAGTCGTAGATGGCGCGCAGCCCGACGTTGTCGCGCGAGTCCAGGTCTCCGTTGTGGACGGCGAAGTATGCCCAGTCGAGGAGCTTCAGGTACGACTCGGGCGTGAGCGAGTCGTTGTACGCCTGGACGTTGTGGCGGGCCTCCTTGAGCAACTCCCTGGTTCCGTCGGTCGTGGCGTCCTTGCCGGCCTTGATCAGGTGGAAGTCGACGGTCGGAACCAGCAGATCGGCCGCCTCTTCCGCCGAAACGGCGTCGGCGACCATCCGGGCGGCCTCCGGCCCGAACGGCAGCTTGTAGTGGGGCTTGGCCGTGCGGGTCTTGCGCTCGGTCTCATGGAAGGTCCACTCGTGCAGAGAGACGATCCCCTTCCAGGGCTCTTCGACCATCTGTTCGCCGAGTTCGATGGCCTTCGCCAGGACGACCTCTTCCTCGGCCGTCAGGAGGGCGACCTTGCCGATTTCCTTCAGGTACATCCGGACGGGGTCGTCGATCCCGATCATGTCGGCCGAGAGGGCTTCGAGTTCCTCGGGCGTCGGCTCCTCGAGAGCCTCAACGTCGAGCTTGACGGGCGCGTCGCCGGGCACGCGCGCCTCGACCAGGACGTCTTCCTCGACGACCTCGACGCCCAGGTCCGCGGCGTCCTCGTCCAGGGCGTCCGGCGGGACGACCTCCTCTTCGTCGGCCAGAAGATCCTCGTCGTCGAGGGCATCCTCGTCCAGCGCCCGGCGCGTCCGAAGGCCGGCGAGCTTCGCTTCTTCGAGATCCGCCTTGCGCCGGCCCCCGCCGGAGAGCGCGACCTCAACGAGCTGCTTGTCGAGTGGGTCTGTCATCGGTGTCCTCCAGCGGAAGCGAGGAGGCTCGTGTCCTGCCGGCGTCGGTCGAGCGATCGGCGAGCCTCGTTGAGGTGGCGTTGCAATTCGAGCAATCGGGCGACTGCCCGCGCGTCGGCGGCGGCCTGGGCCTCCACCAGCTCGCCGGCGTTGAAGCGAATCTCTTCTTCGAGCCCGTCCGCCTCGAGGGCGAGCAGGCACTGGTCGACACCGATACGGACGCGATCGTCGGCCAGTTCGTTCGGGTCCGGCCCGCGTTCCGCGTAAAGCGCGATGGCCAGCCCGTGGAGCTCCGGGTCGAGCGACTCGAGGAAGCGGCCACGCTCGAAACGGCCAGGTCCGCCGGCCTCCCGGTCGCGCTCGCGGTCCGCGAGCATCGCGGCAAGGAGCTCGCGGGCCGGGGTGCTGGGCAGTTTCAGGTTCTGGGCCGCGAGCGTCTCGGCGACGCGCTCCTGCTGCTCGGGCACCAGGAGCAACAGCCGCAGAAGCCGCCGCTCCTCGAGAGTCAGCGCCTTCAACTCGACCCTCGTATCGATAGAGTCCGGGGCCGACATGATCGTCTCGGCGGAGAAGCGGCCGGACGAACCGGCGCCGTCGTTGCGGCCGCCCCGGCCGCCGGCGGCGGACTCGGGCGCATGGAGCGCTTCCAGCAGGACTCTCTCCTCGACTCCCGTCCGGCGCGCCAGCGTCTGCATGTAGCCGTCGCGCACGACCGGGTCGCGTATCTCACGCAGAAGCGGCACCAGAGCCGCCACCGCGTGGCGCCGACCCTCCGGCCGGCGGACGTCGAAGGCGGTGGCGTAGTAATCGATCAGGAACTCGATGATCGGCTGGGCGGTCCGGACCGCCTCCCGCCAGAGATCGGGAGTGTCGCGGATCACCTCGTCCGGATCCTTGCCCTCAGGCAGGCGTGCCACGCGGACGCGAGTGATCTCGACGCCGGTCTCCTCGGCCGCCAGGGCGCCGATCAGCCTGAACAGCTCTGCGCCGCCGATGGACCCGGCGTGCTGGCCGGCCGGATCGACGTCGTAGGCGAGGACGATCTCGCGGGCATAGCGGGCGATCAGCGCCACCTGGGCGGGCGTGAGGGCCGTGCCGAGGCTGGCGACGACGTTCTCGAAGCCGGCCTGGTGGGCCATGAGAGCATCGGTGTAGCCCTCGACCAGGACCGCCTCGTCGCCCCGCCGCATCTCGCCGCGGGCCCGCTCGATCAGGTACAGCGTGCGGCTCTTGTCGAAGAGCGCCGTCGCCGGCGAGTTGAGGTACTTCGGCGCGTTGGAGTCGGCCGCCGCGGCCGTGCCGGGCATGACGCGCCCGCCGATGCCCACCGCCGCGCCGGAGGCGTCGCGGATCGGGAAGATGACGCGGCTCCGGAACTTGTCGTAGGCGCCGCGGCCGTTGGGTCGAGCGCCGGTGAGCCCGACGTCGGCCAGTTCGGAGAGCTGCGCGCCGCGCCGCGACTGCAGCATCTTGATCATCTGGTCCCAGCCGTCGGGCGCCCAGCCGAGCTGGAATCTTTCGATCGTCGCGTCCGTGAAGCCGCGGCCGTGCAGGTATTCGAGCGCCGCCGCACCCGTCTTCGATTGGGTCAGGACGGCGTGGTAAAAGGCGATCGCCTGCTCGAGTACTTCGCGCAGGCGGGCTCGTCGAGCGTCGTCGCGGCTGGTCCGTTCGTCGATCTCGATGCCGGCCTTCGCGGCCAGCCTCTTGAGCGCCTCCGGAAAAGTCAACCCGTCGCGTCGCATCACGAAGCTGAAGACGTCGCCGCCCTCCCCGCAGCCGAAGCAATGCCAGCTCTCGCGGGCCGGGGTCACGACGAAGCTGGGCGTCTTCTCGCCGTGGAACGGGCACAACCCTTTGTACGTCGTGCCGGCCTTGCGCAGCTGCACGGCCTCGCCGACGACGTCGACTATCGACAGCTTGCTCTTGACTTCGGCGGCAACACCGGACGCCAAATCGCTTCTCCTGCCACTCAGACGCTCGGCGCGCCCGCGGCGTTCGCCCCTGTTTTCGCCCGACGGCCACCCTGCCAGGCGGACCAGCTGAACACACGAAATGGCTTGTCAAGTCTTGACAAGCCTTTGCTGGGTGATTCTTACCACTTTTCGCCCGGTTTGTATACCCCTGGGGGGTATTGACATGTCAAGAGGCGACCCTGCGTTGATTGGCGCGCGCGCCCCAGGACGTAATGAGGGACGCGCCCAAGGGTCGCCAGATCTCACGCCTGAAGCGCGCGCTGCCCGGCCTGCCCGAGCCAAGCACCGACGGTCGCCAGGTCCCGAGCTTCAGCGAGGCAGCGCTTTGTTGGCCCGTACCCATTCGAGCCAGTGGCGTTCGGCATCAACGGTGGTTGCCGCGCCGTGGCCGGGCAGCACTCTCAGCGGGTCGTCCAGACCGGCCAGGCGGCCCAGCGACTCCGCCATCTGTTCCTCGGATCCGCCGGGGAGATCGGTCCGGCCCCATGACCCGGCGAACAGGGTGTCGCCCGAGAGCAGCAGGCCGTTCGTCCGGTCGAGCAGGCAGACCGAACCCTCGGTGTGCCCCGGCGTGTGAAGGACCTCGAGGTCGATCTCGCCGAACCTGACCCGGCCGCCCTCGGCCAGGTCCACCGCCGGAACGCTGGGCGGGATGGGGAACGGCGCGAAGAGCGGCTGCGGGTGGACGAGCCTCTCGCGGTCGAGCGGATGAACGGCTATGCGGGCTTCGTCGCCGGGTTGGTGATCGTGAGTCCAGGCCTGCACGGCCGCGTTGTCGCCTACGTGGTCCCAGTGGCCGTGGGTGGACGCGATCAGCTTCAGCTTCCAGCCGCGCTCCTCGAGGATGCCACTAAGCCAGGCAAGCGAGGGAATCGCCGTGTCGATCGCGAGCGCCTCTCGCGTCCGCGAATCGGCGAGGACGTAGACGTTGGTCCCGACCGGGCCAACCGTCCGGCTCAGCAACTCCATGGTCGGAGACTAGCACGGCTTCGAGGCGACCCTGTTCGCCACCTCGACGGCAGCCCGCCCGGCAGGCGCACGCTGGATCGTCTCTTGCGCGGCCGGATGAGCCGCTTCAAGCTGCCGGGTATGAGGTGCGAGAGGTGCGAGGCATGAACCCGCCTTCCCCGATCGAAACCAGGGCCCTCGCTCCCGGCCGGCCGACTTCCTGGGACGAGGTAAGACGGCGCCTCGAGCATCCCGAGCCGGATCGAACCTGCTGGCTCTCGACCGTGCGGCCAGACGGCAGCCCGCACTTGATGCGGGTGATCGGCCTCTGGATCGACGACGGCTTCTGCTTCATCAGCGGCGACGGCACGCGCAAGGGTAGAAACCTCACCCACGATGCCAGATGCGCGGTCGGCGTCGGAAGCACGACCGTTCCGTCGCTCGACATCATCCTCGAAGGTGTTGTCCACCGAGTGGTCGATGCGGCGGAGCTGCGGCGCGTTACCGACGCGTATCGATCGGTCCTGGACTGGCCGCTGGAGTTGCGTGACGGCGTCGTCGTCGGGCCCAACGCTCCCACCGTGGGGCCGGCACCCTACGCGGTGCTCAAGCTCGTGCCCAGGACCGTGTTCGGGCTTCCGGGCGTCGCCGGGATGGACCAGGGAACCGCCGTCCCAACGCGCTGGCGCTTCTCCAGCATGCCGTAGCCGGCGCGGGCGCGATGCCCAGGCTTAGCGGATTGCCAGTGCTCGAGGAACGCCGATCGCCGGTTGTCTCGCCCGGCACGAACTTCCAGCTTGACGTCACGGAAGGACGTTCACCAGGCAGGTCGGGCCGCCGTCGGCCAGCGCGAACTCGTCGAGCGCGAGTTCGTGAACTCTCAGCCCGGTCCCGCGCAGGAGCCGAACGGCGGTCGGGTTTCCCGTTGCGAGGAACGCGTCCCCGCCCAGCGCGAGGACGTTGGCCCCCGGCAGTTCGCGGTCGGGCAGCAGCAGGCGGCGCACCTCGCCGGGCGGCGCCGCGGCGGGGCCGGCCGCGTCGAGCGAGGCGAAGCCGGCGGCCGTGCCGATGAGCGTATCCGGCGCCAATGCCGCGACGGCCGTGGCGAGGTGGAGACGATCCGTGACCGGACAGAGGAAGGGCCGGTAGCCGAAGGACCGCGCGGCGTCGGCGAGCACGCGCGCCCCAAGGCCGTTGGTCCGGCCGCTCAGGCCGATCGCAACGCGGTCGCCGAAGATGACCACGTCGCCGCCCTCGAGCGTCCCGGGATCCTCCACGGTCAGTGGACGGACGCCCGCCGGCAGCCGGGCAAGGGCCGCCCGCAGGACGGATTCGACCTCCGGCCGCCGGGACGCGGCGGCGGGCCGCGCCACAACGAGGATCGGAAGTCGACCCGGCACGACCGGCGCCAGCGCGACGAGCGTATCCGAGACGAAGGTGGCGTCGGGGAGATCCGGTTCCTCGGGCAGACGCAGCAGTGGCAGCCCGGCCTCCTCGAGCGCCGAGCAGAACGCCGCGTGCTGCGCGTGAACGCGTGACACGTCGATCCGGCCGCGGTCCGGGTGGGCGGAGATCGCGTCTTGGAAAGCGGGGCCGGGCGGCCGGACGATGAGGAGCATTCGCGCATCGTAGCGGTCCGCGGCGGGAGGATGCCGCCCGGGACGACCGCGCGGCCTGGGGGCGGCCCTGGGCGCGGTCACCTTGACGGCGTGCGCCGGCCTGACCGCACCGTGAACCACGACCGTCAGGCGCGGCGGTCCATGCAGTGGAGATGAGAACCTCTTTTCGGTCGCCGAGTGGGCGATCGACGGCGACGGTAGCCGCCTTGCCCGAGGAGGAGCTCGATGATCGTTTGCCTGCCCGTGACCACAGACGGCCAGATCGGCCCGAGCTGGGGTCGAGCCGACCGCGTCGCGATCGCCGATGTGGGGTCATCTGGAATCAGCCGCTGGGACGAGTTCGCCGTCGGCTGGGATCAGACGCACGACGCGGCCGACCACGACCAGCATCACGCCCGCATAGCGCGCTTCCTGACCGACCACCAGGTGACGTGCGTCGTGGCCGGGCACATGGGTCCGCCGATGCAGCGGATGCTCGACCAGATGGGCATCACCGTCCGGTTGGGCGCCAGCGGCGAAGCGCGTAACGGCGCGATCTCCGCGCGCATGTAGCTGCCGGGTGCGTCCGCTCGCAGCGGGGTGAGTCGACCGCCTACTCCACCGGATCCGTGGCCGAGCCAGCGTCCCCTGGATCCAACGACTGCGCCGGAACCGTCAGGACTTCGCGAAGCTCACGGTAGAAACGCCGGTACTCGGCTCGAGCGCGGCTGTCTTCCGGCATGGGATCCATGGTCTGGAGCAGGGAGACGAAGCAATCGGCGTCGATATGACTGACGAAGTGCCGCATCGCCTGCTGCTGAGCGGCCGGATCTCCGGTCTTCACGGCCTCGAGAGCCGCTTCCAGGTCCGAATCCATCGTCGACACGTAGGTCGGGGTCGGGGCCGGAGCGGCGATGCCATTCTCCGGCAGGAGCGGCGTTGGCCCAGACAACGGCGAGGACAGCGGCGAACCGGTCGCGAGCAGGGAGTCCATACCCAAGCCGTCGGACGGGTCCGACCGCTTCCGTAGGGCCACATGCCTGCGGTCGTTGGCGGAGCGCAACGCGCCGGCCGCGCCCGCTGGGCAGAGTGGCCCCGCCCGGCGCCACAATAGGTGTTGGCCGGCCCTCACGGTCGGCCGGAATTGCCTCGGATGGAGACCAAGCGGTGCAACGACGCAGGGGCGAACTTCGCGTGATTGCCGGCCCGATGTGCTGTGGCAAGAGCGAAGAGACGATGCGCGAACTCCGCCGCGCGGTGATCGCCGGCCGTCACGTGCTGCTGCTGCGCCCGGCTCTCGACACGAGGATCGACCCCGACGAAGAAGTCCGAAGCCGCTCTGGGGTCACCTTCCCCGCTCGAACACTGCCGAACTCAGCTCGGATCCTGCCCACCGTCGAAGCCGAAGGGGCCGACTTCGTGGCCATAGAGGAAGGCCAGTTCTGGGACGAAGGAATCGTGCGAGTTGCGGAGACGATGGTCGGAATGAACCTGGTCCTGATCATCAACGGCCTGAACCAGGACTACCTGGGACGCCCCTTCGGGCCGATGCCCACGCTCATGGCCCTGGCCGACGAGGTCAGGGTGCTGACCGCGATCTGCCAGGTCTGCGGCGAGCTGGCCACCAAGACTCAGCGCCTCCACGCGGACGGCTCGCCGGCCGGACCGGACGAGCAGCTGATCCTGCCCGGCGGCTTCGAACAGGGCGGCGGCGGCGACCGCTACGAAGCGCGCTGCAGGCGCCACCACCTCATCGGCTCCCCGCGGTCGGGCCGCGCCCACCGGTAACGCCGCGACCCGGGCCACCCTTCGAGCAGCACTGACAGGAGATCGATCGCCGTGACAGCGCCATTCACAGGCTTCTCGCGGGACGCCATCCAGTTCCTCGCCGACCTGGCGGAGCACAACGAGCGGACCTGGTTCCAGCCGCGCAAGGCCGACTACGACCGCCTCCTGAAGGGGCCGCTCGAGGCCCTGTGCGCGTCCCTGGCGGAGCGCTTCGAGGTCAGCGGGCTGCCGCTCCGCGCCGATCCGGCTCGATCGCCGTTCCGGATCTACCGCGACGTCCGCTTCTCCGCCGACAAGACCCCCTACAAGACTCATCTCTCGGCCCGCTTCCCGTGGGCCGGCGAGGGCGGCGGCGTCGGGGCCTACTTCCACTTCGAGCCCGGCGAGATGCTGGCCGGCGGCGGCATGTGGCACCCGGAGCCCGCCCAGGTGGCGGCCTGGCGCCACGCGGTCGACGCCGACCCGGAGACCGTCAAGTCGGCGCTGGAGAGCCCTGCCTTCGCTTCGACGTTCGGGCGCGTCGGCGGCGACAGCCTCAAGCGCGTCCCGTCAGGATTCGCGGCCGACCACCCAGGCGCGGACCTGCTGAAGCTCAAGGACGTAACCTTCGGCCGTCGCCTGTCGGACGACGACGTGCTGTCACCCGGCCTGCCGGACCTGCTGGCCTCGACGTTCGCGGCGGCGGTTCCGGTCCTGGCGCTGCTGGCGCGGCTGTCACCCGGGGAGACGCGGGCCGGCTGGCTCCGGAACGACTAGGCGGGCAGCCGCGTCGCCGCCGCTCGAACCAGGACCGCGGCCGAGCTGTACGTCAGCGGTGTAGCCGCGACCCGTTCGCGTCAGTCCGAGGCGATCCCGTCCGATCGGCGGCCGGGCTTACTGCAGGCCCAGGAACTTGCGCTTGGCCGCCGTGAACTCCTCGTCGGTCAGCTCGCCGCGCGAGCGCATCTCCGACAACTCGCGGAGGCGGTCGACATCGCCGCCGGCCGGAGGAGCGGGCCTGTTGGACCCGCGGTCCGGCGACAGCAGGGCTGCCAGCAACCAGAACAGGAGCAGCCCGATCAGCACGAATCCGAGCAGGCCGAAGACCCCATAGCCGAGGCGGTAGCCCAGGCCGAGGCCCGGGCCGCGGAAGGTCATCCCCCGAATTGACGTGCTGGCGGGCCCCCGGCCCACACCGAAGTTGTAGGCCGCAACGGCGACGGCGCCCAGAGCGGCCAGGACTACAACCAGAACCGCCAGCCGCCTGATCGCGGTACTTCTCATCATCCGAACCTTTCCGAATCCCACTCGGACCTTTCTTGATCAGGCCATCGATACTGCCGCGCATCGCTGAACCAAGTCTGAACCGGACCGACGGGCGCGCCACGGCTCAAGAGCGGACGCGGAAGGCCGGCGGGCGGCCGGAACCGATCACACGGAACCGCCAGGGCCGCGATTGCCCGGAACCGGCCGGCGGCGGACGACCCGGCCGCCGCCCGGAGAAGCGACCGCAGGAACGATTCCCCGCCTGCCCCGGCGGCGGCGACACAAGGCGAGGGCCGCGTCCGTCGGCGGAAGTCTAAGATGGCTCGCAGGGAGGCCATCGAGCGACGAAGCCAGACACGGAGGAACCGCTGGTTGCCCTGGGTTGACGACACGCCGCGGGGCCGCGCTCAAAGCGGGGTCGGGGCCGCCCAGCGCGGCCCTCTACGAGAACGAGCCGCCCAAAGCGCCGACGGACGACGGGCCGGCGGACGGCCATGGCCCCCTGGCTCGAGTCCGGAGGCTCGTCCGGGCCGGCCTGCCCAGGGGTGCCGTTATCCTGGGCTTCCTCTTCGTGCTCAACGCCGGCTCGGGCTTCCTTGCCAAGAAGGTCGTCGGACACGTCTTCGGCGCAGGCTCCGATACCGACGCCTTCTGGAACGCGACGGCGCTGACGTCGTTCCCTGTCGATCTCCTGATCACAGGCGGGATCGTCGGGCCGTTCCTGCCTCTCTTCATGGGCCTCAAGGGCGAGGCCGGGTCGGCGGCCCGGGATTTCGCCCGGGCCATCCTCACGGCCGCGCTGATCGTCATGGCGGTGGCGATCGCCATCGTCTTCGTCTTCGCTCCTCAGATCGCCCCGATCTCCGCCCCGGGCTTCGTCGGCAGCCAGCGCGATCTCTACATCGGCCTGGTCCGAGTCATCTGCCTGGGCCAGCTGGCGATCACCGCGTCAATGGTCCTGGGCGAGGTGCTCGTAGCCGAGCGCAGGTTCGTCGCCTACGGACTGGCGGAGTTCGCCGAGTACGCGGGCATCGCGGCCGGGGCGCTCTTGCTCGGCGGCGCCTTCGGCATATACGGCGCGGCGGTCGGTTTCCTGGTCGGCGCCCTCGGCCACCTGGGAGTCCGCCTGGCAGGCATCTATCGAACCACCTTCCGCCCGCGGCTTTCGCTGTCTCTGCGAACGAAGGGCGTGGACGAGTTCGCGGTCTTGATGCTCCCGAAGATGGTCGCCTCCGGGCTCGTCGCCCTCCTGATGCTCTATTTCAACCAGATCGCGTCGACTCTCACGCCCGGGTCGACCACTTCGGTCTCGTACGCGCAGGACTTCCGCAGCACGGCCGAGAGCGTGGTCGGTCTCGCCTTCGCCCTGGCCGCCTTCCCGGCCATCTCGGCCGCGGCCGCCGCCGGCGACGGGCGCGGCTTCAGGAAGCTGTTCCGCACGAACCTGCTGACCATCGGGTTCTTCTCGATCCTGGCGGCGGTCGCGCTGGCGGTGCTGGCCCCCTTCATCGCCGGCCTGTTCATCGGCGGCGCCTTCGACTCTACGGACGCGTCGATGATGACGCTGGTCCTGGTCATCCTGGCCGTCTCGGTCCCGTTCGAAAGCCTCGTCGAGCTATTCGCCCGGGCGATCTACGCCACTCACAACACGTCCGAACCGATGATCGCGGTCGTGGCCGGGTTCATCGCCGGCGTCGCCACGACCATGGCCCTGTCTTCCAGCGCCGGGCTCGCGGCCCTGCCCGCCGGGTACGTGGCATTCCGCGTCGTCCACCTCGCGACCCTGGCCGTCTTCCTGCGGCCGCGCCTGGCCCGCGTCGGCGGCACGCCGCTCGGGTCTGCGGCGGTCGCCGGGGGCGTTCGCGGCCGCCCGTGGATCGGCGGGCGGCGCGCCGTGCCGGCGGGCCGGCTCGTCCTGTTCGCCGTTCTGGCAGTCGCGATCACGAGCGGCACGATTCTGTCGGGCGTCCAGGTGCTGAGCCACGTCTCGATCGCGGGCGAGCCCGAGATCACGCCCTGGGCCAGAGTGGGCGGCACCCGCCCGCCGGTAATCACGCCCTCACCATCTCCGTCGCCGTCGCCGACGCCGACGCTGACCGCCGCGACGGCATCGGCCCTTCCGTCGGCGTCGGACGTCGCGAGCCCGACGGTCCTGCCGTCGGGCACGCCGGGACCGTTCTCGATGGACCTGTATCAGAAGGGCGACTTCGTGGGCGAGATCCTGGACACCTGGTGCGTGCCGGCCGCGATGCAGACGTCGATGAACATCATGAGCCTCGTCCCCGACACTACGCGAGCCACGCAGGCGAAGCTGTTCGACCTGGCTGTGTCACTGGGCGGCAGCGTCAACGGCGGCGCCGATCCGATCGGCTGGGCGGAGGGCCTGGCCTCACTCGGTTACGGCAACTACCAGGTGGCCGCCAAGGCCAAGATGGCCGACGCCATCCACGCCGTCGTGAAGCAGATACGCCTCACCCAGCGCCCGGCCGGCTTGATGGTCTGGTACGGCTGGCACTCCTGGGTCGTCTCCGGGTTCACCGCCTCGGCCGACCCGGCCCTGACCGACAACTTCACCGTCCTGTCGCTTCGCATAGAGGATGTCTGGTACAACCGCTTCTCGACGATCTGGGGTTGGTCCCGTCCACCCGACGCGAACGTGCTTGTCAGCCAGCTCCCGAAGGACTACAAGATCTGGCACCAGGGCAAGTACTACGCCGGGCGCGAGGGTCTCTACGTCTACGTGATCCCGGTCAAGTAGGCCTCGCCCCGCCCGGCCGGCCCGAGGGGTCGCTCAGTCGCACCGCAGCCCGTCCGCCCGACGCCAGCTCCGGCCGGGGTGGGACGATCTGCCGCCGGTCGCCGTCGCCAGCCGCCGGTTGCCGGTCGCCCCACCATCCAGTGGCTCAGTGGCGGAACGAGGTCGCGAGCTCCTTCTCGATCGGCTCGGCCTGACGCTCGAGTTCGGGCAGAAGACGCTCGAGATCGGCTATGAAGAGAGCCGCCAGGTCGTGTGAGAAGCCGTTTCGGACGACGATCCGCAGCACGGCCAGGTTCTCGCGGCCGGCCGGGAACGTGTACGCCGGGACCTGCCAGCCCCGCTCGCGCAGACGCCGTGAGACATCGAAGACCGTGAAGTTGTCGATGCCCTCCTTGACCCGGAAGGCGACCACCGGCAGCTGGCTGCCGTCGGTTATCAGCTCGAACGGCCCCATCTCCGCCAGCCTCGCCGCGAGGGTCTGCGCGACGTCGCGACAAACCGAGTGGACCAGCCGATACCCGTCACGACCGAGCCGCAGGAACATGTAGTACTGGGCCACGATCTGGGCGCCCGGACGCGAGAAGTTGAGGGCGAAGGTCGGCATGTCGCCGCCGAGGTAGTTGACGTGGTAGATCAGCTCCTCGGGCAGGGACGGCCCGTCGCGCCACACCACCCAGCCCACGCCCGGGAAGACCAGGCCGTACTTGTGGCCCGAGGTGTTGATGCTGGCCACTCTCGGGACGCGGAAGTCCCACCGCAGATCCGCATCGAGGAACGGGGCGATCATCCCACCGGAGGCGCCGTCGACGTGGATCGGCACGTTCAGGCCGGTCCGCTCCTGCAGGGCGTCGAGGGCGGCGGCGATCTCGGCGACGGGCTCGTAGCTGCCGTCGAAGGTGGAGCCGAGGACCGCGACGACACCGATCGTGTTCTCGTCGACCAGCTTCACGGCCTCCTCGCCGTTCAGGTGGAACCGGTCGCCAGCCATGGGCACGAGCCGCGGCTCCACCTCGAAGTAGTTGGCGAACTTCTCCCAGCAGACCTGGACGTTGATGCCCATCACGATGTTCGGGCGATCCGCCGGTTTGCCGGCTGCGCGCCGGGCCTGCTGCCAGCGTCTTTTCATGGCCAGGCCGCCGAGCATGCACGCCTCCGACGAGCCGACGGTCGAGCAGCCGGGGGCGCTGGATGGATCGGGCGCGTTCCACAGGTCCGCCAGCATGGAGACGCAGCGATGCTCGATCTCCGCCGTCTGCGGGTACTCGTCCTTGTCGATCATGTTCTTGGGCAGGCACTCCGCCATCAGCCGGCCGACTTCCGGCTCCATCCACGTCGTCACGAACGTGGCCAGGTTCTGGCGGGCATTGCCGTCGAGCATCAGCTCGTCGTGGATGATCTGGTAGGCGGCCGCGGACGACATCTCTCCCGCCGGCAGACGCTTCGCGGGAATGGGCGCGAGGACCGATCCCTGGGCGAACAACGGATTCACCGACAGATGCTCGGCCGATTGCCGGCGACGATGGCTCGAACCCAACATCCGACTGACCTCCGTTGCCTCTGAAGGGGCTCGGACGACCCAAACGGCCGGCCGAGCCGAACTCTAGCGTTGGGAGGCCGCCCTGCCCGGACAGCCGCACCCCACGAGACTGCGGCTCACTTGGCGGTCAAACGCTCGGCCGGGAGGGACGACCGAGGGCGTTGCCGGCCGATGAGCGGCGGCCGGCCGACGCGGAGCAATGCACGAGAGGGGCCGGGCCAAGGCTGCCGGGCCGCTAACATTCGCCGGGTGACTCCCTCTATCGATACACCTCCGGCCCGGGAGGCCGCCGAGGCCGCGCCCTCCGATACGAACTGGGACGCCGCGGACTTCGCCGCCGGGCTCGCAATCGATGTCGCGGGCCCAGGCGCAGGCACGGGCCACTCGGCCGCCCGGCGCCCGTCGCTGTGGCGCCGCCCGGACTACCTCAAGATCTGGAGCGCGGCCACGGTCAGCCTGATGGGCTCGCAGGTCAGCCAGCTTGCCCTCCCCTTCATCGCGGCCGTCATCCTGGGCGCGCCGGTATTCGAGGTCGCGCTGCTGGGCACGGTCGAGATGCTGCCGTTCATCCTGATCGCCCTGCCGGCGGGGGCCTGGCTCGACCGCGTGCGGCGGCGGCCGGTCCTGGTCGCGGGCGACTTAGGCCGGGCGGCCGCCCTGGCCACGATTCCGATCGCTTACGCACTCGGCGCCCTCACGATCTGGCAGCTCTACGCCGTCGGCTTCCTGACCGGCTGCCTGACCGTCCTCTTCGACGTTGCCGACATGTCCTACCTGCCGGTGCTGCTCGAGGCCGACGACCTGGTCGAGGGCAACGCCAAGCTGCAGATCCCGGCCGCGGCCGCCCAGATCGTCGGCCCGGGGCTGGCCGGCGGGATCATGGGGCTCGTGGCTGCGCCGTTCGCCGTGCTGGTAGACGCGTCGAGCTTCGTCGTTTCGGGCGGCCTGATCTCGCTCATCCGCAAGCACGAGCCAAAGCCGGTGCGCAAGATCGGCGCCGACGGCCTGCAGACGAGCCTCCGCCAGGAGATCGTCGAGGGCCTGCGCTACGTGATCGGGAATCGCTACCTGCGGATGATCGCCGGATCGACCGGAATGTCGAACCTGGGGTCCAGCATGGGCTTCGCGATATTCGCGGTCTACGCCTACGTCGAACTCGGGCTGACACCGCAGCTGGTCGGCCTGGCTCTCGGACTTGGGAGCATCGGCGTCGTTATCGGAGCGGTAACGGCCGCCCCGCTGGCCAGGCGTTTCGGGGTTGGACCGGTCATCGTGGGCTCGATGTTCATCAACGGCCCGGCCTTCTTCCTGATGGTCTTCCTGCCGGCCTCGGCCCTCGTCGCGGGAGCGATGCTCCTGACGGCCAACTTCGTCATGGGCTTCTCCGCGGTCGTATACAACGTGAACCAGGTCAGTTTCCGCCAGGCCATCACGCCGCTCGAGATGCAGGGCCGGATGAATGCCACGATGCGGTTCATCGTCTGGGGAACGATGCCGATCGGGTCGGTCGCCGGCGGAATCCTGGCCTCGTTCATTCCGCTGCGGGCGACAGTCCTCGTCGCCGCTCTCATCACGTCTTCGGCCTTCCTGTGGGTCCTGTTCTCGCCGGTCCGATCGTTGCGTACGATCCCGAAGGCCGCCCGGGCTGAAACCGAGCCGTAGCCGCGCGGTCGGTCGCCGCTCTTCGGCTTCACCCCCCGACCCGCGGGCGCCGGGCAGGCTCGCATAGCGGGACCTTCGCGGCGGCCCAGAACCGCCCGCGACCGCCGTGCGTACCGTTTGTACCCCCTCCTTCGAGAGGGCCATTCGCGTCAGGGTCCAGATCCGCGAGACCCAGGAGAAGACATCATGCGTCCCACTTCGCGATGGACATCGCTGGCCGGCCTGGCCGTCGGCGTCGCCCTCGCCGCAACCGCCTGCACATCCGCGGCGGCAACTCCGACCGGCACGACCGGAGCGACGACTTCAGCGCCGGCCGCAGCCGGATCGGCAACGGCAGCCGCCGGCATCACGATCGGGTCGACCGCCGACCCGGCTCTCGGCACCTACCTGACCGGGCAGAACGGCATGACGCTCTACGTCCGCACGAGCGACAAGCCCGATTCGAGCACCTGCTCCGGCTCATGCGCCACGACCTGGCCGCCGCTGACGGTCTCGCCCGGAGCTACGATCACCGGCCCGAGCGGAGCCACCCAGCCTTTCGCCACTACTACTCGAGCCGACGGTACGACCCAGGTCACCTACAACCACATGCCTCTCTACTACTATTCCGGCGACTCGAAGGCCGGTGACACCATGGGCCAGGGCCTCGGCGGAATCTGGTTCGTGGCGCCCCTGAGCGGAACGCTCGCGACGGCCTCGCCGGCCGCCACGGCATCCACCGGCAGCGGCTACTGAGGACACGGCCGCAGGCGCCGGCGGTCGCCAACCACAGGCATCGGGGCGCCCTGCCGGCGGAGATCGCCTGAGTGCGCCGGCCGGGCGGCCGGCAGCCGGAGGATTCGCGTGCGGCCCGGCGAAGGCGTCAGCCGAGGACCACCCGTGCGAACGCCTCGGCGATGACCCGATACCCTTCGGCGTTGGCATGAAGGTCTGGGCCGAGCGGGGGCGGCGTGCCGCCCCAGGTCCAGGCGCAGGCACGGGCGACGTTGGTGGGCACCGAGCCCACGCCCGGCATTTCGACGCCCGTCTCGAAGTCGGTGGTCGCGAAGGCTCCCTCGACGTCGGCGAGCGACAAACCGGCGGCCCGGTAGATCTCGCGAAGGTGGGCGTTGAGCGGCACGACCGCTTCCCAAACGGAGCGGCTGGCGAGATCCCGGCCCATCGGCCCCTGGAGCCACAGCGGCAGGAAGGCGTCGTAGATCGTCATGCCGACGATCGGGGTTTGCGGGCCGGCGGCATCCTGGAGTCCGCCCAGGATGCCGGGCAGGTTCCGGCCGATGTTGGCCAGGCCGGCCGGAAGCGCCTCGAGATCGTAGCTGTCCAGGTCGTTGAAACCGACGTCGATGGTGACGAAGGCAACCGACCCGCGGTGCCCGCGCAGGAAGGCGACGGCTTCGTCCAGCTGGCTGCCGTGCGCGTACTCGGTCAGGCCGCCGTCGATCATCGTCCTCGTCGACTCGCCCGGGTAGCCGAGATTGACCGCTCGCAGGTTGGGCAGGCGCCGGCGCGCGATGGCATACAGCTGGTCGGCGTAGCCTTCTGCCGTCCGGAATTGCCATTCCGGGTCCCCGATCGGCTGCACCCCGGTCGCCAGCGAATCGCCCAGCGAAAGGTAGTAAAGTCCATCGCCGTCACGCGCGGTGGCGGCAGGCACCCCTGATCGTCGCCCATCCACGCCGGGAGCGTACCAGCCACCGGCCGCCGTACGGTGTCGCCTCGCGGACACCTCACGGAGATCTCACGGACCGGCGATACTGGCCGGGATAAGGTGGCAAGCCGGCCGAGCGGCCCCGATCGACGTGCGAACGAGGCGGGAACTGACCGGTTGGGGCGATCGGAGGCGCTGGCCGGTGCTCGACGCCGTCAATGGAATCGAGTCGGAGGGCGACGGCGCCCCGATCGAAGCTTCCTCGCCGCCGACGCACGACGCCGACGGCCGACCGACCCAACTGCTCCCGCTCGGCCAGGTCATCAAGATCTCCCTCTACTGGCTTGGGATATCCGCCGTCTGGAGCGGGATCCTGGACATCGTCAACGGCCGCCTGCAGTTCACCCACATCGTGCCCCAGGGCAGCGAAGGGATGGGCGCCTTCCAGATCGCCCTGGTCGGCACCTTCATTGCCATACTCGTGCAACCGACCGTCGGCACGATCAGCGACTACACGATCACGCGCTGGGGGCGCCGCAAGCCTTACATCTTCATCGGCGCCACGCTCGATCTGGTGTTCCTGTGGGGCATCGCGACATCCGACTCGCTGACGGCGGTTGCCGCCTTCGTGGCCCTGCTCCAGTTCAGCTCTAACTTCGCCCAGGGCCCATTCCAGGGGTACGTGCCGGATCTCGTCCCGGCCGAGCAGGTCGGACTTGCCTCGGGCCTGCTGGGCCTGATGGCCGCCCTGGGCAACGTGGTCGGGTACGGGTCCGCCGCTCTGGCGCTGGCATACAGCGATGCCGACGCGAACGCCTTCTTCTACGGCACGATGGTCATCGGGATCGTCGAGTTCCTGACCATGCTCAGCGTCGTGCTGTCCGTGCACGAGGGCAGCCGGGTCAAGCTTCGCAACGGCCGTTCCTGGTTCTCTATCGCCCGCGAAGCCTGGGGCACCGACATCCTGCGAGAACGCAGCTTCCTGTGGCTTGTGAGCTCGCGGTTCTGCATCCTGACCGGAGCCGCCCTGTATCCGATCATGGCCACGTTCTACCTGGCCCAGGTCTTCGGCCTCGATGCCAAGGCCACGGGCGACGTGAAGCTCGTTCTGCTCGTCATCGTCGGCCTCTGCATCACGCTATCGGTCGTCCCGTCAAGCCGGCTCTCGGACCGGATCGGCCGCAAGAGAGTGATCTATGGCTCGTGCCTGGCCGGCGGAGTGGGACTCGGAATCGGCGCCATTGCGCCGGTGCTGCCGGTCGCCCTTGCCGGCGCCGCCATCTTCGCAGTCGGGGCGGGCGCGTTCCTGGCCGTGGACTGGGCCCTCATGAGCGACATCGTGCCGAAGGCGTCCGCGGGCCGCTACATGGGCATCTCCAACGTTGCCACGGCCTCCGCCGGGACCGTAGCCCTGGCCCTTGGCGGGGCCGCCGTGATGGACACGGTCAATCACTACTTCGGCTACGGGACGGGGCCGCGGGCGGCCCTGCTCCTCGGCGTGTTCCTGTACGTCGCCGGTGCCCTACTGCTCAAGCCGGTCGTCGAGAGACGCCGTGAGGACGACGTTCCGGTGTCGGCCGCCGCGTAGGTCCCGCAGCGTAGGTCCCGCAGCGTTCCTCCGGCAGGCTGCGAAGCGGGCCGCGGCCGCCTGCGGCCCGACCGGGCGGAGGCCTGCCGTGCTTCACCGGTGGGCCGATGTACCCTTCCGACGGGAGGTATCCAAACGATCCTGCCGGCGCTCGATCAGCATCTCTTCGCCCTCGAACCCCAGTACCGCGAGCGCGTCTGGGGCGGGCAGCGACTGCGCGCCTCGAACCCGCCGATCGGCGAGGCCTGGATCGCCTGCGGTCAGAGCCGGATCTCGAGTGGGAGGCTGGCCGGTCGAAGTCTCAGAGAGGTGACCGCCGGGCGCGAGGACCAGATGCTGGGGAAGGCGGTCGCGAGTCGATTCGGGCCGCGATTCCCGCTCCTGATCAAGCTCCTCGACTGCGCCGACTGGCTCTCGGTCCAGGTTCATCCGAACGACGCGCAGGCCCGCACCATGGTCGGGCCCGACGAGGTCGGCAAGACCGAGGCCTGGTACTTCCTGGACGCGGATCCGGCAGCGCAGATCATGGTCGGCGTCAGGCCGGGAGTGGACGGCGCCGAGCTGGCCGCCGGAATCCGTGACGGCCGGATCCTGGAGGTCGTGGACCGGGTCTCGGTTCGCGCAGGCGACGCGCTGCTGATACCGGCCGGCACCCTCCACGCTCTGGGGCCGGGACTCCTTCTTTACGAGATCCAGCAGGCCAGCGACACGACCTACCGCGTCTACGACTGGGATCGCCCGCGGTCGGCCGGGAGGAATCTGCACATCGATGAGTCGGTGGCGGTGACGCTGCCGGTCGGGCCGGCGGAGCTCAGACATCCTCAGGTCGCCGGCGGGACCGGCGTGGCGCCGGCGATCGAGTGTTCGCTGTTCAACCTGGACCTGGTGACCGTCTCGCCTGAAGGCGGGCCGCTGGCCGGGAGCACGGCGGGCCGGAGCTTCCATCTGCTGACGTCGATCGACGGCGCGGCCGAGATCGTCCGCGGGACGGAGCGTCTCCGGCTGGACCGGTTCGAGACGGCGATGGTGGCCGGATCAACAGGCGCGTACGAGGTGCGGTCGCGAGGCGGACCGGCCACCCTGCTGCGTGCCGAGGTGCCGGACTAGAGTTGGTGGTGGGGGCAAGGGGCGAAGCGGAGGTCGTCGAATGCAAGTTGGCCTGCTTATCCCGCAGGGTTGGAAGTACGAGTACAACGGCTGGGATCCTGCCGCGGCCTGGGCGCGGACCATCGAGCTGGCCCGGGACGCCGAGGCCCTCGGCTTCGAATCGGAGTGGGTCTTCGACCATTTCCATACGGTCCCGGATGTGGCCGACGAGATCACCTTCGAGTCGTTCACGCAGCTGACCGCCATGGCCGGCGTCACTTCGCGGGTCCGGCTCGGCCACATGGTCATCTGCAACGGCTTTCGAAACCCGGCGCTGGTCGCCAAGCTGGCCTCGACCCTGGACGTCGCCAGCGGCGGCCGGTTCGAGCTCGGCATCGGCGCGGGCTGGAAGCAGGACGAGTGGGTCGCCTACGGCTACGGCTTTCCGCCCACGGCCGACCGACTCAAGGCTCTCAAGGACGCCCTCGAGGTCGCCACGCGGATGCTCGGCCCGGGCCGGTCGTCGTATCACGGCCGGTTCTCCCGCGTCGCCGACGCGGTCAACGTGCCGAAGGGGATCCAGAAGCCCCGCCCGCCGATCATCGTCGGTGGCAACGGCCAGGACGTGACGTGGCGCCTGGCCGCACGCTACGCGGACGAGTTGAACGTGGTCTTCGTCTCGCCCGAGGAGGTGGCCGCCGACATGCCGACCATACGGTCGCGTTGCGAGGAGATCGGCCGGGATCCCGCCAGCCTCAGGGTGTCGCTCTACTGCCGGGACGACGACGTGCGCGATCCCGGAGCGGCCCGGGTCGATTTCATCGGCCGCTGCGCGGAGGTCGGCCTGAGCCGCCTGGTAGCCTTCCCCACCCGCTGGGGTCCGACGACCGAAACCCAGGCTCTCTTCGCCGAGGACTGCCGCGCCGCCGGCATAGACCTGACGGTCTGACCGCCGCCGGACCGGCCGGTGGCTCCGTGCCCGCCGGCTAAGCCGGCCGGACGGGCTCGGACCCGACGCCCAGCCGCTCGACCGCCGCGGCGATCTCGCCCAGGTCCTCGGGCGAAAGCGCCAGCGTGCCCGACGGCAGCCAGCCATCGACCTGCGGCGCCGACCGCGCGCCGACGATCGCGCCGCTGACGCCGGGCCAGGCCAGCGTCCAGGCCACCGCGACCGCGGAAACCGTCGTGTCGTAGCGAGCCGCTATCGGCCTCAGCGCGTCGCGGAGGGCCAGGTTGCGGGTCAGCTGCGGCTCGGTGTGACCCTCGGAGTGTCGCCGCCAGTCCTCCTCGGACATCGCCTCGACGCGCTCGCGCGAGAACGAGTCGGTGAGGATTCCGGACGCCATGGGGCTGTAGACGATCACGCCGGTACCGTGCGCGGCGGCCCACGGGATCACATTCGTGCCGGACGCCCGGTTGATGAGCGAGAAGGGCGGCTGCAGCGTGTCGACGTGGCGAACCCGCTCGCAGCGCTCGAGGAGGTCGACACCGAAGTTGCTCAAGCCGATCGCCCCGACCTTGCCCTCCTCCACGAACCTGCTCATCTCGCCCCACGAATCCTCGACCGGCGTGCCCGTCTCGTCCGGCCGGTGGATCTGAAAGAGGTCGATCCGCTCCACTCCGAGGCGGCGCAGGGAGCGCTCGACCTCGGCGCGAAGGAAGGCCGGCTGCGAGTTGCGCCGGGCCGGCTTGTATCGATCCGCCGGATCGAATTCAAGGCCGCACTTGGTGAAGACGAGGGGCCGGTCCGCGGCCGGGATCTCCGCCAGCGCCCGGGCGACCACCTCCTCTGAGTGGCCGAGGCCGTAGATCGCGGCCGTGTCGATCCAGCTCACGCCCCCGGCAACCGCGTGCCGGATCGCCCGGATCGAGGCGTCGTCGTCCTGCGGCCCCCAACTGAAGGCCCAGCCCGCGCCGCCGACGGCCCACGCTCCAAACCCCACGGTCGTAATCGTGAGCCCGCTGGTACCGAGCGGGCGCCTATCGATCGTCACGTTCTTCCTTTCTGCGCCCGCGGCGCGGCAGGCCGGGCGACCTCCGACGTGGCCGTCTCCCTGCCGCCATTGTGGCACCGCGCGTCTCCGCGGCCGGCGTGCCGGGCCGCGACACCGTACGCTTGACCATATGGCACGTACGAGCGCCGGCATCCTGCTCTACCGCCGCCGAGAGGGCCTGGTCGAGGTCCTGCTGGTGCATCCGGGCGGTCCGTTCTTCGGCCGCAAGGATCTCGGCAACTGGTCGATTCCCAAGGGCGAGGTCGACCCGGACGACCCCGACTTCGAGCAGACCGCCCGGCGTGAATTCCTCGAGGAAGTCGGTCATCCGGTTCCTCCCGTCCGGCTCATCGATCTGGGCTGGATCCGGCAGAAGGGCGGCAAGATCGTGTATGCCTGGGCGGCGGAGGGCGACATCGACCCCGCCACGATGAGCAGCAACCTCATCGAGTTCGAATGGCCGCCCTTCTCGGGCAAGCGCAGGAGCGTCCCCGAAGTCGACCAGTGGGTCTATTTCGGGCCCGAGGAAGCGCGACTCCACATCAAGGAGACCCAGCGGCCGCTCCTCGATCGGCTCGCGGTGGCTCTCTCGGCGTCGCCCGCGGCCCCAGCCTCCCCGGCCTCCCCGGCCTCCCCGGCCGACGATCGCACGCGGTCCGAAAGCTCGTGACCGAGCCGGACCGCGAGGTCCTCGACATGCACAATGTCTCGGTCTTTCGCGCCGGAAACCTGATCCTGGACGGCATCGATTGGCGAGTGGGACGGGGCGATCGCTGGGTCGTGCTGGGGCCGAACGGCAGCGGCAAGACCACTCTCGTCGGGATCGCGGCCACTTACCTGCGGCCGTCGCGTGGCACCGTCTCGCTCCTGGGCCAGGCCGCCGGCAGCGTCGACGTGCGCGAGCTGCGCC
This sequence comes from uncultured Chloroflexia bacterium, assembly GCA_963713795.1. Taxonomy (GTDB): domain Bacteria; phylum Chloroflexota; class Limnocylindria; order Limnocylindrales; family CSP1-4; genus Fen-1039. Next base: position 74,227 of record CAVQNC010000010.1, on the reverse strand, counting down.
GCCGGATCGGCATCGTCAGCGCCGCCGTGGAGGCTCGAATCCCGGCGCAGCTCCGCGCCGTGGAGATTGTCCGGGCCGGCGCGACGGGTGCCATCGCGCCGTGGTGGGACCGCCCGACGCGAGCAGCCGAGAACCGGGCGGCGGAGTTGCTCGACCGCGTCGGCTGCGCCGCGCTCGCGGACCGCCCGTTCCAACTGCTCTCGTCGGGCGAGAAGCAGCGCGTCCAGATCGCGCGCTGTCTCATGCTCGACCCGGACCTGTTGCTGCTCGACGAGCCCGCCGCCGGCCTCGACCTGGGCGCCCGCGAGCAGCTGGCGGTCCTGCTGGCCCGGCTCAACGCCGACCCTCGTCTCTCAGCCACGGTCGTTGTGACTCATCACGTCGAGGAGATCGCCTCGGGCACGACGCACGCGCTCGTCCTTCGATCCGGCCGCGTCCTGGCCGCGGGCCCGGTGGCCGAGACGGTCACGGGCCCGACCCTGACGGAGGCGTTCGGCCTGCCGCTGCGCGTGGAACGGCTCGGCGACCGGTTCGTGGCCCAGGCCGCGGGGCGCTGACGCGCCGCGGACCGCGCTCGTGCTCCGCGGCCGCCGGTGGCGCATGGTGAGAGAGTGAGGTCACTGCAGGGGTCCGCGGCAACGACGAGCCAGGGGGCTCTCGCGCGACTCGCGCGCCCGACGCCCACCGCTCGACGCCCCCGGGGTCGGTGCTGCCGATTGCCGCCGGCTCCGGACTTCGGGTGGGCGGGGTCTTGCCAGGTGCGGCCGATCCTTGCCGGCCACGTTCATCAGCGAGGGACGAATTGACCTAGTGCGGGTAGATAGTCTCTCCTCCGCCGGCGAGAACGGTCGCAAGCGGAATCATTAGCAGGGCCGCCGCGAGGATCCAGGAGACTGCGATTGCGCGGAAGCTGATACGGCGAGAGAACATCGGACGACTCCTTGTGTGGGTCGCCCTCCCGGGGCCCAGGCCGGCGCGGCTTTCGGCACCCGGATCGTAGGTTTCGCCGCGGGGCAGGTCAAGTATTTCTAAACTCGCATGCCCCGACGCAACAATCCTGTTCTATCCACGCCGTCCACGGTGGTAGACTGCCGGCCATGGCCAGAGTCAGTCGGACACGTCCTCGGGTTGACGACACACCTCTCGCTCGCCAGATGGGGGCCAGGCTGCGGGCCGCCAGGCTCGCCGCGGGCTTGACTCAGCAGCAACTGGCCGAAGGTCGCTACACCAAGGCCTACGTCAGCGCGCTCGAAAACGGCCTCAGCCGGCCGTCGATGGCTGCGCTCAATCACTTCTCCCACCGGCTGGGCATTCCGGCTTCGAAGCTCATCAACGACGAGCCGGCGGCGTGGGCCCGTCTGGAGGCCGACCTGGCCCTCGCCTGCGGCCGCTGGGACGACGCGATCGAGGCCTATGACGAACTGCTGGGCGCCACGTCGGCGAGCAGGGCTCGGGCCGAGCTGTTGAGCGGCAAGGCCGAGGCGCTTGTGCGACGCGGCCGGGGCCGAGAGGCGGCATCCAGCGCAGCAGAAGCCGCGGCTCTCTTCCACGCCGCGGATCGCGAGCCCGAGGCGGCTCTGGCCGATTACTGGCTCTCGGCGGCCCAGTACCAGCTGGAGAACACCGCCGAAGCGAAGGCGCTCCTTCAATCCATCCTGGTCAGAGTGCGGGCCGGTCTGAAGGTCGAGCCGGACTTCCATCTGCGGCTGCTCATGGCGATCTCGAGCAATGAGTCGCGCGACGGCAACCACGCGGCCGCGCTCGCATACCTCGAAGAGGTTCGAGGTTTCGCCGGATCCCTCGACGACCGCCGCCGAGCCTCCTACTTCTACGACCTGGCCTTCAGCTATCGTGAAACCGGCGACTTCGAGGCGGCCGTGCGGTCCGGAATCACCAGCCTGGAGCTGTTCCGGCGGGCAGACGCCGAGCGCGAGACCGCCGCGCTGGAGAACGACCTGGCGCTCTCCTTCCTCGCCCTGGGGAACGTCGACCGCGCCGATGAGATGACCTCTTCCGCCCGTTCCACGCTGGAGCGCCTCGGCGACGAGTGGTACCTGGCCTACGTCCTCGACACGGAGGCCCAGGTCGCCCTGGCCCGCGGCGACGCCGGAGGATCGGCCGCCGCATCAACCCGCGCGGTGGAGATGGCCGAGCGTGCCCGGAACACCAAGGCCACCGTCGATGCCCTGCTGACGCTGGCACATGCCCGGTCGATCCAGGGTGACGGCGCGGCGGAGCTCACCGCCTACGAGCGTGCCGCCGAGCTTGCCCGAGAGTTCGCCGGACCCGGCCTGCTCCGGAAGGTTCTCCGCGAGTGGGCCGACGCGCTGGCCACCGCAGGTCAGCACGAGCGCGCCTTTGCCCTCATGCGTGAGGCGCTGTCGGTCTCGTAGCCGCCAGCCACCGGCCGTGAAGCGGCCGAAAGGCCGCCGTCGATCGTTCGCGGGTTCCCGGGACCTCCGACCGAGGAGCCGGCATCCCTGCGCTGGCCGGTCCGCCCGTTGATATCGCACGACTCTTGGCTCGCGCGGTGCCAGTCCGGCCAGGTCTTCGGATGACAGGCCCGGTGGTGGGAGTACAATGTCAGTTGACTCACACGGGATACGCCCTGAATGACTCCTCTCTCACAACCTCGAGTCAGACGTCTGGGGGCCCTGCCCTGGGATCACGACGGATACGAGCGGCTGGCACTCTGGGCCGGAGCCGACGTGCCCACGTTCGATGATCCGATGATCAAAGGCGCCCTGGCGCGCTGCGCACACACCTGCGAGCGCCTTCAAACCCTGGATCGTGCCGTCAACCGGGAACTGTGGCCGCTGGGATACGTGGGCAGGATCGAGGCCGCGGAGACCGACGGCTCGACCGCGAACGTGATGATCCTGAACGGCCGCTGACGTCCTCGTCGGGCCGGAGCCTCCTTGGGGGGAATGCTCCGGCCCGACGTACCCTCGCCCGCCGAGGAGGCCGGCGCCGGCAGAAGAAGGCTCTGGCGTCCGCGACTCAAATCGGCCACCCTGACGCCATGCCGACCCTCTTGCCGGAACCAGCGGCCTTCGATGCCCACGATCCCGGCTCGCGCCCGGCCGGCGAGCGTGCGCTCGCCGTGGAGCGCGCGGCGAGCGAGCCCCTGGTCACGCCTCGCGGGACCACGATACGAATCGGCACGGCGTCGTGGACCGACCCGACCATGACCGCCCCGGGCGTCTTCTACCCGCGCGGCTCGGAGAGCGCCGAAGAGCGCCTCGGCTACTATGCCGCGACCTTTCCAATCGTCGAGATCGACGCCACCTACTACGCGCTGCCTTCGGCTCGAACGGCGGCGGCCTGGGTCGAGCGAACCCCGCCCGACTTCGTCTTCGACGCCAAGGCCTACGCCTTGATGACCGGCCAGCCCGCGGAGACGAAACGGCTCCCCAGGGAGATTCGGGCGTCGCTTCCGCAGGATCTCGCCGCCAGGCCCCGCCTCTACGGGCGCCACCTGCCGGCAGAGCTGCGCGACGAGATCTGGCGCCTATTCCGGGCCGGGCTGGAGCCTTTGCGAGCCGCCGGCCAGCTTGGCTCGGTCTTGCTGCAATACCCGAAATGGTTCTTCCCCACGAGCGAGAGCCGCGATTTGATCCTCGAGGCGCGCCAGCGTCTTGGCGAGATGCGCGCCGCGGTCGAGTTCCGCAGCGAAACCTGGTTCAACGACAAGAATCGGGAGCGGACGCTCCGCTTCCTGGCGGACAACTCGATCCCCCTGGTCCTGGTGGACGGACCGCAAGGGCTGCGCAGCAGCGTCCCCGCCCTGGCCGCCGTGACCTCACCGGACCTCGCGGTCGTCAGATTCCACGGCCGCCGGGTGGAGACGTGGGAGACGCCGGGCATTCCTGTCGTCGAGCGGTTCCGCTACCTGTACGGCGAGGACGAACTTCGAGAATGGGTGCCGCGGATCCGGGAGGCCGCCGAGGAGGCCCGCGAGATGCACATCCTGATGAACAACTGCTACGCGAACTACGGCTCCACCAACGCACGTGAGCTGGCCGCCATGCTGGCGTCCGAGCTTGCCGCCGAGCCGGCCTCGCGGCCCGGGACAACGCCCTCGCGGCCCGGGGCGCCGCCCGCATAGAGAACGATCGACCGGCGAGCGCCGGGCCGGTGCGGTGGCTCGCCGAACAAAGCGCCGGCTGTACCCGTGGAGCCCGGTGGAGTGATTTCAAGCACCACGAGTGAGAGCGCGGTGATCTCCCCTGCCCCGCCCGAATACTGCAAACGGCCCGGGGAGGGGGAGCCCGAGCCGTTTGCTGAGGGACGCGCCGTCACTCGCGCCCGAGGTAGATTGCCCCGATCGTAGGCCTGCGCGGAGTCCGCGTCTCGACCCGGCGGGCCCGTTCCATCACGCGAGCCGACCCACGGCCGCGGTTGCCCGGGCTTCGTCACGGACGGCGAGACGTCGGCGCAGGCGGCCCATTCCCCGGTTAACAGCTAGTAGCATGCTCACAGATCAGGCCACCACTCCCAGGTAACTCCATGTCCCATTCCATCGGCCCACGGCCCGATCCGACGGACCAGGTGCCCCGAGCGACGAAACCTCCGGCTCCGGCCCCGGCGGAACCGTGTGAGCGACGCTTCTGGTCTCCCCCGGGCGACCGGGGCGGCCGGGTGGTCGACATCGAGCCCTTGAAGCGCGGCGCGACCGCGCCACCGCCGGACGATCGATCGAGCCCGAGGCCGCGTCCACGTGACGCAGGCCGCGGCGCCGCGATGGCCGGCGACGAGGCGACCCAGCGAGTCGGCCGGCGGGGCAGGTTTCGACCCGAGATCGCCCTCATCCTCGTCGCCGGCGTCTTCCTGGCCGGCGCCTTCGTGAAGCCGTGGCCGAGCAAGCCGCCCGCCGCATCGCCCGGTGCTGAGGCGTCGGCCTCCCCGTCGGCCGGCAGGTTGGCCGCGGTCGCAGCCGGGCCGACGGCTGGGGTCGCCGTCCCCTCTGCGATCGCCTACATCGACATTCCACCCTGGGACTACCGCGGGCCCCTCTCACCGAACGAGCAGCAGATCCCGGCACCCACAGCCCCGGCGGCGTCGGCACTTCCGACCCCAGCCTGGACCGCCGTCGACTGGAGCATCCTCGGCACTACCGACGCTCATTCGGGCTGGGGATTCGCGGCGGCGGTGATGCCCGGATCCGGCCCGGATCCCGCACTGCCGGACGCCACCTGGGTCGACGCGGGCACGCCGCCGATCTACGCCGCGGTGCCCCTCGTGGAGGGGCGCGACGCATACGCGGTCGCCGTGACCTGGCCCAGCACGGTCCACGTCACGGCAGTCACGTTCGTGTACCTGGGCCCGCCTCAGTCTCCGCCCTACATCCCACCGGCCGGCTTCTCACCGAACGCACGAGTCACGCCGCTGCCGGCCGACGCGGTGGCCGGCCCGGCGGTCGGGTCGGTGGTCGGGTCGGTGGTCGGGTCGGTGGACTCGCAGTTTGCCGGCGAGACCGGAACGATCAGGTCGGGCCAGTTCTGGGTCCCACCGTCGCGGGCGTCGCGCCCGGTGGCCTCCGGCGCCATCACGAAGGCCTGGCGATCCAGTCCGTGGCCCTGGCCGTACGGCGCCTACCAGGTCACGATCACCACGACGACCGGAACCCGTCGCCTCATTCTCGACCTCCTGCTGACCGCCTGACCGCCGCGGGGCGCTCGGGCGTCGAGCGGGGCCGCTGGCCGGCAACCGTCGGAGCGCACTCCGCGACGGCCGTCACGCCTGCCCTGCGGCCTGAAGCGCCGTCAGGGCGGCGGCGTAGTTCCGATACCGAGGTCTGATCTTCTCCGGGTCATCGATCGCAGCCCAACGTCGTGTATCGCTGCGGCGCCCGTGGATCGGATCGAACAGAACCAGGCCTGTTGACTTGCCCGTCCGCGGAGGCCGGCCGCACCACCACGCCTCGAGGATCGCAGGCCCGTCCTGTCCGAGCGACACGAAGCTTGCGCCGTGGTGCTTGAGGACTCGCAGAACGTCCGTCGACCACAGCACGGCCATGGCGTGGCTTTGGCTGAGCCAGCGCTTGACGCCCGCTCGAGCCGCCAGATCCTGCCCGAGGTACTCGCGCTTCGCGTTGAACGACCCGAATGCCTCCTGGATGTTGGGAAAGGCCGTCCGGTTCTCGACATGAAGCAGGGCCGCACGCTCGACGGACCAGGCCACGACATCTCCGCGCCCCGCGTACTGGTAGTGCTGGAACGGCTCATCTATCCGGACGACGAAGCCGAGACTTCGGAAGCGGGCGGCCTGAGCTTCGCTCATCGCGGCATGGACGGGGTCCTGGACTTTCGTTGCGCCGCGACGACGACTGGTCGTCAGGTCGAGTTCCGGCCGCAGCCGAAGGGCTTGAGCCAGCCTTACGTACGACTGGAGTGACGCCACCCTTCCAAATTCGATGCCGGAGATTGTCGTGAAGCCGAGGCCGGACGAAGCCGCGACCTGTCGCAACGTGAGGTGCCGGCGCTCGCGCTCCGAACGAGCGGCGTTGCCCAGAGCGGTCGCAAGGGTTCCGATATCTCGTTCAACGGCGCGGCCGGCACGATCCCGCTGGTTTACGCGACCGGCGTACAACTCCGTGCCAGCCGGACCACCAGAGCCCTCGGCGGACGTGCGCACAACGCGGTCCGCGGGCGCCGGGCTCTGATGGGAGGGTGTATCCACGTGTCAAAGTGTCCCACGCGGGGCTAACCGGATGCCTATCTAGCTTCCGATCGGCCCCGTGGCAGAGCCTGGAGGACGGCCCCGCGCCCGTGCGCCCGACGTTCCGGTTCTTGTTCGCAACGTGCGTACACTCGCGCGGACCGGCCGCCGCCCGGAGCCCGGCGCCGCTCACCGCTCGACGCCCCTCACCGCTCGACGCCCCTCACCGCTCGACGCCCCTCACCGCTCGACGCTCGCCCGGCCGCCGCCCGGCGCTCGGCGCTGCTCATGCCGCGCCGCCGAAGAATCGGAACGCCCGGCGGGTCTCCCGCCGGGCGTTCCAGTGTCCGCGAGGAAACGAGCTACTTGTCGTGCTGCGTGCTGAGGGCCGCCTGGGCCGCCGCGAGGCGGGCCACCGGAACCCGGAACGGGGAGCAGGACACGTAGTTGAGGCCGATCTCGTGGCAGTACGCGATGGACTGGGGATCCCCGCCGTGCTCGCCGCAGATGCCGACGTTGAGGTCCGGGCGAGTCTTCCGGCCCAGGTCGACGGCCAGTTTCATCTCCTTGACGATGACCGGGTCGAGGGTCTGGAACGGGTTGTACGGCAGGATCTTATCCTCGACGTACTTGAGGAGGAAGCCACCCTCGGCGTCGTCGCGGCTGTAGCCGAACGTCATCTGGGTAAGGTCGTTGGTTCCGAAGCTGAAGAACTCGGCAAGCTCGGCGATCTCGTCCGCGACCCAGCAGGCCCGCGGGATCTCGATCATCGTGCCGAAGGCGTAGTCGGCGCCGACGCCGGCCTTGGCGAGGACCGCCTTTGCCTCGGCCTCGAGGAGCGCGTGGGTGGCCTTGAGCTCGTTCACGTGCCCGACGAGCGGGATCATGATCTTCGCGTGCGGATCGAGGCCCTTGGCCTTTACCGAGATGGCCGCGTTGACGATCGCCCGGGTCTGGATCTTGACGAAGTCCGGGATCATCAGGCCCAGGCGGCAGCCACGCAGACCGAGCATCGGGTTCTGCTCGTGCATCGACTTGATGGTCGCGAGCAGTTCCTTGTCTTCGGCGGAAGCGCCACCGGCGGCCTCGGCCTTCGTGACCTTGACGAGCTGGTCCTCGAGGTTCGGGAGGAACTCGTGGAGCGGCGGGTCGATGAGACGGATCGTGACCGGCAGGCCGCTCATCGCGGCGAGGATGCCCTCGAAGTCTCCCTGCTGGAGCTTCTCGAGCTTTGCCATCGCGGAGTCGAACTGCTCGACGGCAGCCTTCTCGTCCGCTGTGAGATCCTGCTTGGCCGCGAGCTTGGCCTTGGCACGGGTCGCGACGTTCGCCACGAGGATGGCCGAGCGGACGATCGCCAGGCGGTCACCCTCTCGGAACATGTGCTCGGTCCGGCAGAGGCCGATGCCCTGGGCGCCGTAGGAGCGGGCCTGCGCAGCCTCTTCGGGCTTGTCGGCGTTGGTCCAGATCTCCAGGCGGCGGATCTTGTCGGCCCAGCCAAGGATCTTCTGGAGCTCGGGCTGGTCCTCAAAACGCGCCTGGACCGTCGGGATCGCGCCGATGAAGACCTCACCGGTCGAGCCGTCGACGCTGATGGCGTCGCCCTGCTTGAAGGTGATGCCGTTGGCCGTGGCGGTCCTGGTCGCATAGTCGACGGAGAGGTCCGCGCAGCCGGAGACACACGGCTTGCCGATCTGGCGAGCGACGACCGCGGCGTGCGAGGTCGCGCCGCCGCGAGCGGTCAGGATGCCCTGGGCCACGGCCATGCCGTGGAAGTCATCGGGCGAGGTCTCGACTCGGACGAGAACGACCTTCTCGCCCTTCTCGACCCACTCGACGGCCGTGTCGGCGTCGAAGACGGCCTTGCCGACCGCGGCGCCGGGGGAGGCGTTCAGGCCCTTGGTCATCGCTTTGGCCGCCCTGCGGATCTTCGGATCGAACTGGTCGCGGAGCAGCTGATCGACCTGCGCGGGCTCGATCCGCGCGACGGCCTCCGCCTCGGTGATGACGCCTTCGTCGACCATCTGAACGGCTATCTTCACGGCCGCGTCGGCGGTTCGCTTGGCGATGCGCGTCTGCAGCATGTAGAGCTTGCCGCGCTCGATGGTGAACTCGAGGTCCTGCACGTCCCGGTAGTGCTTCTCGAGCTGGTTCCCGATCTTCACGAACTCGTCGTAGGCCGCGGGCATCTCCTCCTTGAGGTGGCTGATGTCCTGCGGAGTCCGGATGCCCGCGACCACGTCCTCGCCCTGGGCGTTGACGAGGTACTCGCCGTAGAGCTCCTTGGTGCCGTCGAAGGTGTTGCGGGTGAAGGCGACGCCGGTGCCGGAGTCGTTGCCCATGTTGCCGAAAACCATGGTCACGACGTTGACGGCGGTGCCGAGGTCGTGCGGGATCTTCTGGCTGTTGCGGTAGTCGTTGGCGCGCTTGCCGAACCAGGAGGCGAAGACGGCCTTGATGGCCAGGTCCAGCTGCTCGTAAGGATCGGCCGGGAAGTCGCGGCCGGTGACCTTCTTGACGATCTTCCTGTACTCGGCGACGAGGGCCTTGAGATCGTCGACCGTGAGGTCGGTGTCCTTGGCGTCGGCGCCGTGCTTGTGCTTGGCGGCATCGAGCGGCTCGTCGAAGTCCTCGGCGGAGGCGCCCATGACGATCCGGCCGAACATGCTGATGAAGCGGCGGTAGGCATCCCAGCCGAAGCGCTCGTTGCCGGTGATGGCGATGAGGCCGTGGAGGGTCTGCTCGTTGAGCCCGAGGTTGAGGACGGTGTCCATCATGCCCGGCATGGAGAACTTGGCCCCGGAGCGGACCGAGACCAGGAGCGGGCTCTTCGGGTCGCCGAAGCCCTTGCCGGTCTCGGCCTCGACCTCCTTGACGGCCGCCAGGACGTCGTCCCAGAGTCCGGCCGGGAGCTTCTCGCCGGCGGCGAAGTAGTCGTTGCAGGCCTCGGTGGTGATGGTGAAGCCGGGGGGAGTCGGCAGGCCCGCGTTGGTCATCTCGGCCAGGCCGGCACCCTTGCCGCCCAGCAGGTCCTTCATCCCGCCGTTGCCCTCGGCCTTGCCGCCGCCCCAGGCGTAGATGTAGCGCTTGGCGGCCTTGTGGGTCCTGGTGCCAGAGTCGGCCATGGAAACTCAATCTCCTTGGATGCGGGGCTCGCGCCTCGAACGGCGGGGAAGCGCCGGGGGCGACCGGATCACACGATGTCAACCGGATTGTACAGTCGCCGGCCCGCGAGCCTCGCTGCCGACCGGCACCGCGAGGCGGTCTCAGGGTCCCCTGGCAGGCGGCCCTTCGGCCCCGGGCGCCGGGACTCTTGGCCCCGCGGCTCCGCGAGGCGTCAGACGGCCGCTCGTTCCAGCCAGCCGAGCCAGGATTCGAAGCCCGCGCCGGTCGTGGCCGAGATGTCGATGATCGGCACGGTTGGGTTCAGCAGACGCACGTCGGCCTCGAAGCCGGCCCGGTCGAACGCCAGGTAGGGCGCCAGGTCGATCTTGTTCAGCAGGATGAGGTCCGCGGCGGTGACGAGGTAGGGATGCTTGGCGGCCTTGTCGTCGCCCTCGGTCAGGCTGAACAGGCCCACCTTGACCGTCTGGCCGAGATCGAACCCCACGGGGCAGATGAGATTGCCCACGTTCTCGATGAAGAGCAGATCGACGCCTTCCAGGTCCACGCCCCGCAGTGCGTCCCGGACCTGGCCTGCCTCCAGGTGGCAGCCCTCGCCGGTGGATATCTGGACGACCCGTTCGCACCAGCGCGCCAGTCGGTCGCCGTCCCGGCGGGTGGCGAGGTCGCCGACGAGAACGGCGGGCCGTCGGCGCCCGGCGAGACGCCGAAGCGTGGCCTCGAGAAGCGCGGTCTTGCCGCTCCCAGGCGCGCCGATCAGGTCGATCGAGAAGATGCCACGGCGCGCCAGATCGATCCGGGTCGCGGCCGCGATGTCGTCGTTGGCTTCGAGAACGCGTTCCACGATCGGCACGCGAACGGTCCTGGCAGGATCGCCCATCTATGTCTCTTCCTCGTCGATCGTAACCGCCAGCAGGTCCAGCTCGTCGCCGCCCACGGGCGACGGAGTCTGGTTTCCACAGGAGCAGTCTACGAAGGGAACCGGGCTCGTCCATTCCCGGCCGCATTCGGAGCACGTGATGGACCAGGGGCGCTGGTCCACTTCCAGGACCGCTCCTGCCATCGAGGTGCCGAATGTCACGGCCTCCCAGGCCATCTGCAGGGCCTCCGAATCCAGGCCTCGCAGGGCCCCTACCCGTATCTCTACGCCTCTCAAACGCGCTCCGGCGGGAGCGTAGGAGATCACCTGGGCGGCGAGAGCCTCGGCGATGGAAAACTCGTGCACGATCCGCATGCTAGCTCACTTCCGCGGGCGGGCTCCATGGTCACCCCCGAAGCCGCGGCGGTCCCGATCCCCGCGGGCCGAAATGACCGGCGCGAACGGGCCGAACCCCGGGGCCGATCAGCGCCGCCCGTCCGCTATGGTGGGGCCCTGACACACGGCGCGAGAAGCGCTTTCATGGCTCGAGGGCTCCATCCCGCGGAGCGTCTCGAGCGCCCTGCGGAGCCCACCATGGCACACATACTCCTGGTAGACGACGATCCGGCCACAGTCGCCAGCAACACCGAGGCGATCGAGACGGTCGGCCACTCGGTCACCTCCACCGCCACCACCGCCGAGGCAATCCGATTCGTTCGGCATGAGACGCCGGACCTGGTCGTCATGGAGGCCGTTCTCGGTGGCCGGTTCGGCGGCCTGGACCTGGCTCGAGTCCTGGCCGCGGACTACCCGGACCTGCCGCTGATCATGCTGACGCAGGCCGACCAGCGTCTCACCAACCATGACCTGGCCAGCCAGGACCGCGACGGGTGGATCCCCGTTCGACGCTACCTGGAGAAGCCGGTCCTGACCGACGTGCTGGTCGACGAGATCGACCACTTGCTGCCCGAAGAGGAGTGAGCCTCTCCTCTCTCGTCGTCGCCCTGATCGCCCTGCCGGCGATCGTCGGCGCGCTCCTCGTCCTGATCGCCCGGGCTCCGCTGCGGAACGTGATCGTCGTCGCCGGCGGCATCCTCGTGGCCGCCCTCGCGATCGCGACGGTGCTCGCGTTCGGCGGCGCCAGTTCGGTCTTCTTCGGGCTGCCGGGTGGAATGGACCCCGGCCGGGCCCTCATGGCAGTCGAGATTGCCCTGGCCGCCTTCGTGGTGGTCATAGGCCTGAGGCACGGCCGCCTGGCCTCGCCGGTCCTGGCGCTGGCCCAGCTCGGCATCTCCCTGGGCCTGTCGCTGGCCGGCCGCATGCCGGATCCGGACCCCGGGCGACTCTTCTGGTTCGACCGGCTCTCGCTGGTGATGGTGCTGGTGATCGGCCTCATCGGTCCGCTCATCTGCATCAACGCGATCGGCTACATGCGCGCCTATCACCGCGCCAGCCCGATGATCCAGGGGCGCCGGACGGTCTTCTTCTCGCTGCTGTTCGTCTTCCTGGGCGCGATGTTCGGCCTGGTCATCTCCAACTACCTGCCGCTGATGCTGGTCTTCTGGGAGATCACGACGATCTGCTCGTTCCTGCTGATCGGCTACACGCGCACGGACGAGACGATCGGCTACGCCTTCCGAGCCCTGAACATGAACCTGCTCGGCGGCCTCGGTTTCGGGCTTGCGATCGCGCTTCTATCGAGCCAGCCGGACGGCCTCGACCTCGCCAAGCTGGTCTCTGGCCCGGCCTCGGCGGCACTGATGCCGGCCATCGCCCTCCTGGCGTTCGCGGGCATCACCAAGAGCGCCCAGATGCCGTTCAGCTCGTGGCTCATCGGCGCCATGTACGCCCCGTCCCCCACCTCGGCGCTGCTTCACTCGAGCACGATGGTGAAGGCGGGCGTCTTCCTTCTCCTGCGCCTCTCCCCGGCGATGTCGGGCTCCACGGTGGGCTACCTCGTGGCCTTCGTGGGCATGCTGACGTTCCTCTTCGCCTCGCTGGTGGCGGTCACCGAGCAGAACACCAAGAAGGTCCTGGCCTACTCGACGATCGGAAGCCTCGGCCTGATCGTCGGCTGCGCCGGCATCGGGACGCCCGAACTGGCCTGGGTCGGGGTCATGATCATCATCTTCCACGCTCTGGCCAAGGGCCTTCTCTTCCTGGTGATCGGCACGATCGAGAACAGGCTCTACACCAAGAACATGGAGAACTTCGACGCCCTCCTCAGCCTGATGCCCCGGGTCAGCATCCTCTTCATGATCGGCATCGCCGGCATGTTCATCGCGCCGTTCGGGGTCGCGATCGCCAAATGGACGGCGATCCGCGCGTTCCTCCAGGTTCCCGGCGTCGCCGGCGCGGCGTTGATCCTGATCATGGCCTTCGGCAGCTCGCTGACCATCTTCTACTGGGGCAAGTTGCTGATCAAGGTCCTCTCAGCTCGCCGACAGACCGACTACGAGCGCTCGATTGAGGGCCGCGTGTCGCGCTACGAGTGGGTCACCGAGGGAGTGATGGCCGTCGGAGTCCTGGCGGCCACCGCCTCCATCGGGATCATCTCCGACCGGGTGGTTGGGCCGTATGCGCTGTCGGCCTTCTCCGCCGCGCCGCGCGTCTTCCTCGCCATCGACCCGGTCACGCTCCTGGTAATGCTCTCGACCGTCTTGCTTCTGCCGTTCGTGGCCTTGTGGTCGTGGCTCCATCCCGCCTACGACCACTCCGACTTCTACGCCAGCGGCCGGTCGGCCAACGTGGGCCACGTGATGGGCGCCGCGCTCGGCGGCATCAAGAAGGTGACCCTCCGGAACTACTACCTGGACGGCGTGATCGACGGAGGCCTGGCCTTCCGTGCCGGCACCCTCGCCTGCGGCGGCGTGCTGGCGGCGATGGTCGCGGTCGGGCTGGTCCTGCGCTGATGAGCCCTGCGATCTACGGCCTGCTCTTCGTGGTACTGGCCCCGCTCTTCGGCGGCCTGCTCGCCGGCGCCGACCGAATCGTCAGCGCCCGCATGCAGGGCCGCGTCGGTCCACCGCTGCTCCAGCCGTTCTACGACGTCGGCAAACTCCTCCAGAAGCAGACCCGCCAGGTCAATCCCATCGCCGAGCCCCTCCTGCTGACCCACGTGGGCTACATGGCCGCCTGCGGCGCGCTGCTGCTGGGCGGCACGGACCTGATCTTCACGGCCTTCATCTTCGCCCTGGCGGCGCTGCTGCTGGTCCTGGCGGCCGGCTCGGCCAACTCGCCGTTCAGCTTCACCGGGGCGGAGCGTGAGCTGGTGGTCCTGCTCGCCTCGGAGCCCTTCTTCATCCTGATGATGGTCGCGGTCTGCAAGGTCACCGGCGTGAACACGTTCGGCGCCGTCCTGGCCTCGCCGCAGCTCGTAGCGGTACAGCTGCCCGGGATCGTCCTGGCGTTCCTGGTCGTGGCGACGATCAAGCTTCGCAAGTCCCCCTTCGATGTCTCGGTCTCGCACCACCCTCACCAGGAGCTGGTCAGCGGCCTCACCTCGGACATGTCGGGCCGGCTGCTCGCGTACGTGGAAGTGGCCCACTGGTACGAGGCGGCGCTGCTGTGCGCGTTCATGGTGCTGCTGTTCAACTGGAGCGTGCCGCTCGGGATCGCCGCTTTCCTAGTCGCCTACGCCCTCGAGGTACTGGTGGACAACGCCACCTCGAGGATCAAGTGGCAGCTCCTCCTTCGGTCCACCTGGGTCGCGACGATCGTCCTCTGCGGCGGCAACGTCCTGGCCCTCTTCCTCATCGGCAAGTGATCCCAGTGTCATTCTTCGGGCGGTCGCCCTGGATCCTCCACTACGACGGATCGAGCTGCAACGGCTGCGACATCGAGGTCCTGGCCTGCCTGACGCCGCTCTACGACGTCGAGCGGTTCGGCGTGATCAACACCGGCAACCCCAAGCACGCCGACATCCTGCTGGTCACCGGCAGCGTCAACGAACGCAACGTCGAGATCGTCCAGAACCTCTACCGCCAGATGCCGGACCCCAAGGTCGTGGTCGCGGTCGGCGCGTGCGCCTGTTCCGGCGGCATCTTCGCCCGGGCCTACAACATCCAGGGCGGGATCGACAAGGTGATCCCCGTCGACGTCTACGTGCCCGGCTGCGCGGCGCGGCCGGAGAGCATCATCGACGGCGTGGTCGGCGGCATCGCCGCCCTCGAAGAGAAGCGGAAGAAGACAGCTTGATGGACGCCGAGGCCTTCCTCGCCCGAGTACGGGAATACCGCGACGCCGGCTGGCGGCTGTCGATCATCAACGCGACGACGGTCATGCCGGCAGCCGCTCCGGCACACGCGGCCCACGGCGCAGCGGCAGCGAGCCCGGCTGCGCCGGCTCCGGCGCCTGCCGCAACACCTGCCGCCACCTCCGCCGAACCCGCGACGGACGCCCCCGACGTCTTCGAGATCGCGTGGGGTTTCGTCAAGGACGGCAACTTCGAGGCCATTCGCGAGCGGATCGTCGCCGCCGACACGGTGCCGAGCATCTCCGAGTTCTTCGGCGCCGCATTCCTGTACGAGAACGAGATCAGGGAGCTGTTCGGCATCAACCTGGTCGGGGTCGGCCTCGACCTGCGGGGCCAGCTCTACAGGACGGCGACGAGGGTGCCGTTCTCGCACGCGGCCGTGAAGGCCCGCCTGGCGGCCAACGCCGCCGCAGCCCAGGCGAAGCGCTCATGAAACGCACGACGATCCCCTTCGGGCCTCAGCATCCAGTCCTGCCGGAGCCGCTCGTCCTGGATTTGATCCTCGAGGACGAGAAGGTCGTCGACGCCATCCCGACCATCGGCTACATCCACCGCGGCCTCGAGATGATGGTCGAGCGCGTCGAGTACACCGAGATGGGCTTCGTGGTCGAGCGCATATGCGGCATCTGCAGCTTCATGCACGGCATGGGCTACTGCGTCTCGCTCGAGAGCGTCATGAACGTCGAGGTGCCCGAGAGAGCCCGCTGGCTGCGCCTGATCTGGGCCGAGATCTCGCGCGTCCAGAGCCACCTGCTCTGGCTCGGACTCGGCGCCGACGCCTTCGGCTTCGAGAACCTCTTCATGCACTGCTGGAGGATGCGCGAGGAGATCCTCGACATCTTCGAGAAGACGACCGGCGGCCGGATCATCCATTCCGTGAACCGCATCGGCGGGGTGAAGCGCGACATCTCCGACTCGGAGCTGGCGGCGATCCTGGCCCAGCTGCAGGAACTCGGCGCCGCGTTCAAGGAGACGGCCAGGGTCTTCGGGACCGACCCATCGATCAGACACCGGCTCTCGGGCGTCGGCGTGCTCTCGACCGAAGACGCCAGGGCCGTCGACGCGGTCGGGCCCATGGCTCGCGCCTCCGGCATTCGGATGGACACGCGCCTCACCGGCGCCAACATGTACGACCAGATCGAGTTCGAGCCGGTGGTCGAGACCGCCGGCGACTGCCTGGCCCGCGTGCTCGTGCGCCTGCGCGAGGTCGACCAATCGATCGACATCATTCGCCAGGCCGTCGACAGGATGCCCAAGGGCGAAGGCATGCCCCTCGAGAACAAGCCCCGCGGCAATCCCGCGGGCGAGGTCTTCACGCGCCTCGAGCAGCCGCGCGGAGAAGTCCTCTACTACGTCAAAGCCAACGGCACCAAGAACCTCGAGCGGTTCAGAGCCCGTACGCCGACCTTTGCCAACATCCCGGCCATGATCAAGCTGGTCAAGGGCTCGGACCTGGCCGACGTGCCGCAGATCATCCTCACCATCGACCCCTGCATCAGCTGCACGGAGCGCTAAGATGGCCAATCCCTTCCGCCTCCCGATGGTCCCGCGAGCGCTGCGGAACCTGGCCTCGCGGCCGGCCACGCGGCGCTACCCGACCGAGGTCCGGCCGCGCTTCGCCGGCGCCCGCGGCCAGATCGAATTCGACCTGGAGACCTGCAACTTCTGCATGCTGTGCGCCCGGCGCTGCCCGGCCGCGGCCATCATGGTAGCCCGCGACGATCGTTACTGGGCCATCGACCAGCTGACCTGCATCGCCTGCGGCGTCTGCGTCGACGTCTGCGCGAAGAAGAGCCTCACCATGTTGGCCGGATCGCGGCGGGTTCATACTCGAGCCGAGGTGGGCCCCGATGGGCACCGACCCGGGCTGGAGGAGTGGACGAAACCGGCGCCGGCCGCGGATCCGGCCGCCGGCTGAGCCACGAGCGCGCGCCGGTCGTCCCGGCCGTGCGACCGACGAACGCGAGCTCGGCGACCATCCCCTCGCGCGACCGCCACCTCCGGACCGGCGGGAGATCGGAGTGGCTGCTAGTCTGGCAGGCAGACTTGCCCCGGATGGCTACCCGTTCCGGGGGGCCAATGAAGTGACCTTCAGCCCCGACCGCGGGTACCGAGCGGGAGTGCCTGCGGGCGCTTTCAGCAGACATCATACTTACGAACGCATACTGCCTTACCACACAATTCTGCGGATTCGCACCGGAGCAAGATGCACCCAATCGTCAGCAAGGCGCAGCTGTCGCCGAATGTCACCCGCCTCGTAGTGGTGGCACCGCGGATCGCCGAGATCCGCCAGCCCGGACAGTTCGTGATCGTCCGGCGCGGTCCCGGAGCCGAACGAATCCCGCTCACGATCGCCGATGTCGACGAGGCCGCCGGCACGATAACCCTGGTCATCCAGGCGATCGGCAAGACCACCCACGAGTTGACCTCGCTCGCGGTGGGCGACGTCATCACCGACATCGCCGGACCGCTCGGCAAGCCCACGGAGTTGCTGGAGAGCGGACACGCGGTCTGCGTCGGCGGCGGCGTCGGCACGGCGGTCGTGTATCCCATCGCCCAGGCCCTCGCGGCGCGCGGCGTGAAGGTGACGAGCGTGATCGGGGGTCGGTCCAAGGAGTGGGTGATCTGCGAGGAAGAACTGCGTGCCGCGGGCGACGTGATCGTCTGCACCGACGACGGCAGCTACGGCCGCCACGGCTTCGTGACCGAGGCCCTCAAGGACTTGTGCGAGGCCGGCGGCATCGACGAGGTCTTCGCCGTGGGCCCGGTGCCGATGATGCGGGCCTGCTCCGAGCTGACCCGGCCATTCGCGATCAAGACGACCGTCTCGCTCAACTCGATCATGATCGACGGGACCGGCATGTGCGGCGGCTGTCGCGTCTCGATCGACGGCAAGAGCCAGTACGCCTGCTGCGACGGCCCCGAGTTCGACGGGCACCAGGTGGACTTCCGCCAGCTGGCCGATCGATTGAATACCTATCGAGACTTCGAACAGGCCGCCCTCGAACGGTGGCAGGCCTCACACGCGGAGGCCCACTGATGGACGACCAGACCCTGGCCGACCGCATGGCCGCCCACGCCGATCCACTCCCCAAGAAGGAGCGGATGAAGATCCAGCGCCACGGCATGATCGAGCAGGACGCGCTGGCCCGCGCCCACAACTTCGCCGAGGTGAACCTCGGCTACACCGAGCAGCTGGCCATCATGGAGGCCGACCGCTGCCTGCAGTGCCCCAAGCCGTACTGCATCGACGGCTGCCCGGTCGCGGTCAACATCCCCAACTTCATCCGCCTCCTCGGAGAGGGCAACGTCAAGGCCGCGGCCGACTCGCTGCTCGGCGACAACGCCCTGCCCTGCGTCACCGGGCGTGTCTGCCCGCAGGAGACGCAGTGCGAGCAGGTCTGCCTGCGCGCCAAGACCGGCACGCCGGTCGCGATCGGCTACCTCGAGCGGTTCGTGGCCGACTGGGCCATCAACAACCGCGACGCCTTCACGGCCGCCCGCCCCACCCCGTCGGGCAAGAAGGTCGCGATCGTGGGCTCCGGCCCGGCCGGCCTCACCGCCGCCGGCGAGCTGGTGAAGCACGGCCATGCCGTCACGATCTTCGAGGCCTTCCACGCCGCCGGCGGCGTCCTGATCTACGGCATCCCGGAGTTCCGCCTGCCCAAGGACATCGTCCAGAAGGAAGTGGACCGGCTGGTCGCCGACGGCGTCGAGATCGAGCCGAACTCGATCATCGGCAAGACATACACCCTGCCCGAGCTGCGCGAGAGGTTCGACGCGGTCTTCGTGGCGGTCGGCGCCGGTCTGCCGGTCTTCATGAACGTCCCCGGCGAGAACCTCAAGGGCGTCTACTCGGCCAACGAGTACCTGACCCGGGTCAACCTGATGGGCGCCTACAACCCCGACTCGGACACGCCGGTCCTGCGCGGCCAGCGCGTCGCGGTCGTCGGCGGCGGCAACGTGGCTATGGACTCCGTCCGGACCGCCCGCCGGCTGGGCGCCGACGAATCGGTCTGCGTCTATCGCCGCTCCCGCAACGAGCTGCCGGCCCGAGCCGAGGAAGTCCACCACGCCGAGCAGGAAGGGGTTCGATTCGAGTTCCTGACCGCCCCCGTTGAAGTCCTGGGTGACGAGAAGGGCTGGGTCTCGGGACTGAAGTGCATCCGCATGGAACTGGGCGAGCCCGACGCCTCGGGGCGCCGCCGCCCGGTCGAGATCCCCGGTTCCGAGTTCGTCTTCCCGTGCGAAATGGTAGTGGTCGCGATCGGGACGAAGTCGAACCCGCTGCTGACCGCCACCTCGCCGGACCTGCGCGTCAACAAGTGGGGCTACATCGAGATCGACGACACCCTGCAGACCTCGATGCCGGGCGTCTTCGCCGGCGGCGACATCGTCCGCGGCGCGGCCACGGTCATCCTGGCCATGGGCGACGGCAAGAAGGCCGCCGCCAACATCAACGCCTACCTGCGCGGCGAGCTGGCGGCCCCGGAACCCGCGACGGAGACGCCGGCGGCGCGCTGACCGGCTCGGGTCGAGTCCTGGTCTTCTGCAAGCTCACGCAGAACGGAAGGAAGAATCCAATGAGTTGCTTCGCCCGAAACAGCACGACGCTGACAATCGGACGCGGATTCGAGCCTACCGAGGTTCCAGATCGGTACATCTTCAGGCTCCGCACACGTGGCCCTAAGGACGAGCCGACCGCCGACCGGAGCGCTCTGAGAGAGATACGCGACTACCTCAGGATAGAGCGCTACGCCACCTATCAGGTTGAGGGCCGGAGCTACAGCCCCACGACGTCCAGTTTCGAGTACATCGTTCAGTTCAGCCGTGCGTAGGCCGGGCCCGCGGTGCAGGCGAGGGCCCTCATAGGTCGCTTCAGCCCACTGGCCCCGACCGCGTGACCCTCAGGCTGAGGCCGTGGCCCGGGAGTCTTGCGGCCGGGTCGGGTCCGGCCCAAAAGGGCGCCAGCGCCACAGCCACATGGCCGTGGCCGCAGCTACGAGGAGCGCCACGCCGCTGACCACGGTGTAGTAAGACACGAGCCAGGACAGACCCAGCGGGACGGCCAGGAAGACGAGCCGCGTGCGCCACGGTTCGCGCAAACCGCCGGCAATCGCCCAGGCCAGGATCGGCAGCATCAGGCCGGCCTCGTATCCCCACACCCGAGGGCCAATCGCCATCGCCAGCAGGCAAGCGGCGGCCCCCGCCTCGGCGATCGGGGCGCGGGCAAGACCTCGGAGTGACAGCAAGACGATCGCGGCCGAAACCAGGATGGGTACCCATGCCGGGTCGGGCAATCGGCCGAGGATGCCCGGTATGCTGATCGCCTTGTTGGCGTTGCCGAGCAGGTCGTTGGCGAGCCACGGCCCGAGCCCATTCCACCATGCCACCGGCCACGACCAGTCGCCGGCCGCGGCCGGAACGCTGATCAGGTAGCCGGCCGCCACGACTGCGCCGGTCACGGCCACCGAGCGCCATAGGCGCCTCAGCATCAACAGCCCTATCAACGGCAAAGCGAGCGACGGCTTGTACATGAGCAGGCCGCAGGCCAGCCCGGCTTCGAGCTGTTCGTCGCGGCGAAGGGCATCGATCGCCCAGAGAGCCAGGAAGACGGCCAGCGGCGCGTTCTGGCCGATGACCGCGCCGGCCGTGCTGGGCGTCCAGGCAAACGCGAGCAGGACGGCGAGCCGCGGCGGCAGATCGAAGATCCGGGCCGCGAGGTAACCCGCCAGGCCGACCAGCCCGAGCATGATCGCGGCATTGACCACGAAGCCGAGCCAGATGGGCACGAGGGCGAACGGGGCGTAGAGGTAGGCGACGGCCGGAGGATACGGCCAGTCGACCGAGAACACGCCGTGAGCCGACTGCCAGGCGATGTGCCGGGCGGGATCGACGAGATCCTGCGTCCCTACCGTCGCCCCGGCCGACCAGAACGCCGTCCAGTCGGAGCCTCCGTTCACCAGGGCGGTGTCGACCGGAACCAGGCCCATGGCGGCCAGCGCCACAGCCCAGAGCCGGACGCGGCGCGGCGGCAGCGAAAGGGGTCCGAGCTTCGTCCGGAACGGCCAACCGCCGGCCCGCGCGCCCGAGACGCCCGGTTCGTCCGCGGCCAGGACACTCACGCTCGCGACGAGCCTCAGTCCTGGGCTCGCGCCTTCGACAGCCGCTCCATGACGATCGACTTCACCTGCGAGAGGTCGACCCGGATCTGCTCCATCGAGTCGCGGTCGCGGACCGTAGCCTTGCCGTCATCGAGAGAGTCGACGTCGATCGTGACGCACCACGGCGTACCGATCTCGTCCTGGCGCCTGTACAGCTTGCCGATCGCGGCCGTGTCGTCGTAGACGGCCATGAGGTCCGTCGCCAGATCGTCCCGGAGGGCGTGGCACTTCCCGACGATCTCGTCGCGCTTCTTGAGGAGCGGCAGGACGGCGACCTTGTACGGAGCCAGCTCGGGGTGGAAGCCGAGCACGACCCGCTTCTCGCCGCGGACCTCTTCCTCGCGGTAGGCGTCGATCAGGAAGGTGAAGGCCGCGCGGTCGCCGCCGGCCGAGGTCTCGACGATCCAGGGCACGTAGTGCTCCTCGGTCGCCGGATCGAAGTACTCGAGGTTCTCGCCCGTGGCTTCCTGGTGCCGTCCCAGGTCCCAGTTGCCGCGATTGTGGATGCCCTCGAGCTCCTTCCAGCCGAACGGGAAGCGGTACTCGACGTCCACGGCCTTCTTGGCGTAGTGGGCCAGCTCGTCGGGACGATGCTCGCGGAAGCGCAGGCGGGCGGGATCGACGCCGTAGCGCACGTACCAGGCCTTCCGGCGCGGCATCCACTCCTCGAACGTCGCGGCGGCGGTCTCCGGCTTGACGAAGTACTGCATCTCCATCTGCTCGAACTCGCGCATCCGGAAGACGAAGTTGCCGGGGCTGATCTCGTTGCGGAAGGCCTTGCCGATCTGGGCGATGCCGAAGGGCAGCTTCTTGCGGGCGGTTTCGCGGACGTTTCGGAAGTTGACGTAGATGCCCTGGGCCGTCTCCGGGCGGAGGTAGACCTGCGCGGCCTCCTCCTCGACGGGGCCCATGTAGGTCTTGAACATCAGGTTGAAGCGGCGCGGGGCGGAGAGAGGGCCCTGGTCGGCCGGGCACTTGAGGCCGAGGCGCTCGACGACCTCCGGATCCATCAGCTCGGTGTTGGTGAGGTCCTCCGCGCCAGGAAGCTCATCCAGCCGGTAGCGGCGGCGGCACGTCTGGCACTCGACGAGCGGGTCGGTGAAGTTGGCCACGTGGCCCGAGGTGACCCAGACCTGGGGTGCCATGATGATGCTGGCGTCCAGCCCGACGATGTCGTCGCGCTCCTGGACCATAGCCCGCCACCATGCCCGCTTGACGTTGTTCTTGAGTTCCACGCCGAGCTGGCCGTAGTCCCAGACGGCGTTGATGCCGCCGTATATCTCCGAGCTCGGGAATATGAAGCCGCGCCTCTTGGAGAGCGAGACGATCGTGTCGAGATTGGCGACGGACGGCCCCGGGTCGTCGGCCGGCGGTGTCGTCTTGGGGGCGGTCACTACGGTCTCCTCGGGCGATGGCGATCGAGCTGGCAGTTGATTGCGAGCGGCCGGACGATCGAATTCTCGAACGATTGAACGCTCGGGGCGCCATTCTCGCACGCGCGCGCCCGGTTGGGGCGCCGGCCCGGAAGCGCCGTGCGGACCGACCGCCGGCGCCGCCGCGAAGGCCCGGGGTCGCGAGCAAAGGCGCCGCCCGGAAAGAGGTAGGCTGTCGAAAGCGGAAGTGGTCGAGGAGAAGGCAGTCGGGGGAGCCGCATGAATGACCTGGCAGCCGATGGAGAGCTCCCGCCGCGAGTTCGGCTGAGCCCGAGGCCGATCGGCCGGGGCCTGCCCGTGCCGCCGCTGATCCCGCTCGTCGGCCTGGTCTGCCTGCTGGCCGGACTCGCCGCCGGCTACGGCCTTGCCCCGGAGCAAGGCTCCTCCGCGGCGCCCACGGCGACCCCGGCGGTCATGTCGCCGATCCTCTCCGAAGCGCCGTGGACCCTACCACCGTGGGACCTGCCGCAGACCCTATCGCCGTCGGAGTTACCGATGGCGACGATCCCGCCGACGGCCCCGACTGAGACTCTCCCGACCGGGGGGCTTTCCATGGAGCAGGCGCTGGCCGCGCTCGCGGACAGTGGCTTCGGCGCATCATCGGCGGTGGTCCTGTCCGCGCGGCTGGTCCGCTACGGCGATATACAGGACACCGTCGTGGGCTCGCCCGACGACTGGGTTTGGGTCTTCGTCGTCTACGGCGACTTCGGCATCCCGATGATCGGCCCGATCTGCACCGTGGCGCCGGCCACGCCCACGCCTGCGGCCGCGACTGCGGCCATCCCCAGCGCTACCCTCGACTCGTCCGACGAGCCGTGCACCTGGCCGTTTTCGACCGCGATGGTCATCCTCGACTACCACACCGGCGAAATGGAAGAGGCCGAGGTGCCGGCGCCGGGTTACTGACGGAGCCGATCGGTCTCCGGGCCACGCCGCGTCCTCGTGGCGCCGGCGACCGCCGATATCGCCCTACCGCGACGACCCTCGCCTGACCTCGTCCAGGAAGGCCAGCGACCGGGCGTCGCGCTCGAGCGAGACTTGCAGGAAGTCGCGCATCGCCCCTTCGACCTCTCGCTCGACGGGAGGAGGAAGCCGCAGCGCGGCGATCGCCTCGATGTCCATGCGCTGGTAGGCCTTGAGCAGCTTCAACGCGTCGACCGAGAGGGCGGCCCGGCCGGCCGAGGGCCCCGGGCAGCGCGAGCAAAGGACGCCGCCGAGCGGCGGGACCCAGCGGAACTGCTCGTCCGACTCCAGCATGCGGTCGCATTCGACGCAGCGGTCCACCTCGGGCCGGACGCCCATCTCGTCGGCCAGGTGCATCTCGTACCAGCGCGCCACTCGACCGGCGGCCATGCCGGCGTCGAGCAGCTCGTAGGCGCGCCGCAGCAGCGCGTACAGCCCCGCGGTCTCGTGGCGCTCCTCGATGGACCGGTCGGCCAGCTCGGCCAGGTACCAGGCCGTCGCGGCCGACTCCAGCGAGTCGCGCAGGCGGAGCCAGGCATGCGTGACCTCCACCTGGGTGACCACGTCGAAGGTCCGGCCGCGAGCCAGGGCCACTCTCAGCTCGGCCAGCGGCTCCAGGCTTCCGCCCAGCCGGCTGGTCGTCCGGCGCACGCCCCTGGCGATCGCCTTCAGCTTGCCGTGGGCGGGCGTGAAGAGGGTCATGATCCGGTCGGCCTCGCCGTAGTCGAAACGGGAGAGGACGATGGCGTCGGTCACGTAGAGTCGTGGAGCGGGCACGAGACCACGCTATCACGTGCGGCGTCCTCCGCCCGAGCCGGCCCGGACCAGACCCGAACCGGGTCGGTGGTCCCTCTGAGCTGCCGTTCGCCCAGCGTGGCCGGCCGGCGTCGCCGGTCCGCCCGCCACGACCGTCGGAATCGCGCCCGGGACGACACGACCGTCCGCGCCGGGAGCGCTCCGGCCACCTGCGCTATCCTCGCCCGATGGACGACAAGACCGAGCAGACCGAATCCGCCCACGGGGCCGGCGCCCGGCCGGCGGGGCCGCCCTCGCCCCTGACCGACCGGACGCGGATCCGCCGCCACGCCGATCGGGCCGTCCCGGACCGGATCGAGGAATTCCTGGCGGCCGGGAGCGTCGCCCACGTGGCCTGCGTCGAGGGCAACCAGCCGCGCGTCATCCCGTTCCTGTACCACTACGAAGCCGGCCACATCTACCTGCACGGGTCGCCCGGCAACGCCACGCTGCGCCTCCTGCGCGACGGGCGCCCGGTCGCGGTAGCGGTCACGAGGCTGGTGGAGTTGATCGCCTCCAAGACCGCCTCCGACCACTCGGCCAACTACCGCAGCGTCGTCGCCTACGGCCGCGGCCGCGAAATCTCCGACCTCGCCCAGAAGCGCAGAGTTCTTGACGCCATGACGGCTCGCTATTTCCCGGGCCGGTCCACGCCGGCCGACTACGCGCCGGCCACCGACGACGACCTCGTCCGCATGGAGCTGACCGACGTCGAGATCGACGAAGCGTCGGCCAAGATGCGCGAGGGCGGCGCGATGGGCCCCCACGACTCCGATCCCGACTTCCCGGGTTCGACCTTCGTTCTACCCGTCTGAACGGCCGAGAGGTCGGCGGCCCGCTCGCGGCGCCGGCCGGAGCTCCGCGCCGGCGCGACCGGTCCGCCACGCTGCGCGGTCCGGTCGATGCGCCCCAACGCGGTTTTCTGAAACCGGGTTGCTATGATCGGGGGGTGCAAACCTCCATCTCAGTACCAGATCTGGTCGCCGACACCGAGCAGGAGATCCTGCGCCTGGTCTCCGATCGCGACGCGCCGACGGCCGCGCTCTACGAGATGTGCCGCTATCACCTCGGACTGGACGGCAGCGGCTCGTCCGGAAAACGCATGCGGCCGTTGCTCGGGCTCCTGGCCTACGCCTCGATCGCCGGGGACTATCGGGCCGCGCTGCCCGGCGCCGCGGCGGTGGAACTCGGCCACAACTTCAGCCTGGTCCATGACGACATCGAGGACGGTGACACGGAACGACGCCACCGCCCGACCCTGTGGGCGCTCCATGGCATACCGCAGGCCATCAACGCCGGCGATCTGCTGTTCACCCTCAGCCGCAAGGCCCTCCATCGCCTGACCGACCTGGGTTTCTCGGACGCCAAGGTGCTGCGGCTCATGCGCCTCCACGACGACACGTGCCTGGCGCTGTGCGAGGGCCAGTACATCGACATCTGGGCCAGCGAGCGCGCGGAGCCGATGTCCGTGGAGCTGTACTTCGACATGATCGGCCGCAAGACGGCGGCCCTGATCGCCGCCTCGGTCGAAGCCGGCGCGGTGCTCGCGACCGACGACGAGGCCGTGATCGAGCGATATCGGGCCTTCGGATGGGCCCTGGGCGTCGCCTTCCAGCTGAACGACGACCTGCTCGGCATCTGGGGCGACCAGGCCAAGACGGGCAAGGAGCCCACGGACGTCGCCCGACACAAGATGACGCTGCCGGTGATCTACGCCTTCGAGCATGCCGGCCCGGCCGAAAGGCTGGAGTTGGAGGCCGTCTGGCAAACCCGGTCTCCCGATGACGGCCAGGTTGCCGAGGCGGTCGCCCTGATCGAGAAGCTGGGCGGCCGCGACTACACCCGCGACCAGGCCCGCCGCTACCGGGACAAGGCGCTGGCCGAGCTGGACGCGGCCGGAGTGGTGGACGCGGAGGCCCTGGATTCGCTCCGTGCCATCATCGTGGGGGTGATCAAGGCGTAGCTCCCTGGCGCAGGCCCACGTCGTGGCTGGCCAGCAGCGAGCCGGTGGCCGCATCGACGAGGACGATCGCGCGGGGTGGCGATGCGCCCGTGGGCACCGCGGCGGCCGCGCTCCCGGCCCAGTCCATGGCCACGGCCCAGACCAGCCGCGCGGAGGCCCCGCTGCACGTGTCGTGGAACGAAACCAGCACGACCTCGTGGACGTAGGCCCCGGGGTAGGTCTTGCCGGCGACCTGGATGGCCGCGTCGGCCTTGGCCGGCGGCACGAGGTCGACCGGCTCCAGACGAACGCACAGCGAGTTCAGCTCGGAGGCGCTCCAGCCGTCGATCTGGACCGTGCCCAAACCGGTCGTCCACTGGTTGATCGGACTCCGGTAGTCGTAGGCGAGCCAGAGGGCGCCCCAGGTCGCGGCCACGAGAAGGACCAGGAAGACGGCTGCCTGGTGGCGGCTGAGCAAACGCAAACCCGGCCTCCTTTCATCTCAGATTCCGGACCGGACGGCGGCTACTTACCAGCCGGGGCCCTTTGTCGATTCGCCCCCCGCCTTTCCTGATTCATCGTCGCCGTCGCCGGCGCGATGCCGGACCGCGAGAACCTTGCCGACGCGACGGCCATCCGTCGCCTCGACCGTCAGTGTCAAACCTTGCTCGGCCAGATCGACCTTGTCGCCGGGCCGGGGCACTCCGCCAATGCGGTGATAGATCAGCCCGCCGATCGTGTCGTACTCGTCGGCGTCTTCGAGCCCGCCCAGCTCCATGTCGAAGAGCTCGGCCAGGTCGTCGACCGAGGCGCGCCCGTCGACCCGCGCCTCGTCCTCGGAGAGGCGGACCGTCAGCGGCTCCTCGACGTCGTACTCGTCCTGGATGTCGCCGACTATCTCCTCGATGAGATCCTCGATCGTGACCATCCCGGCCGTGCCGCCGTATTCGTCCAGGACGATCGCCAGGTGGACCTTGCGGCCCTGCAGCTTGTGGAGGAGATCGTCGATCGACATCGACTCGGGCACGAAGAGAGGCGCCCGGAGCAGCTCGCGCAGGTCCGGCTTCTGCTCGCTGTTCTTGAGGAAAGGCAGAAGGTCCTTCGCGTACAGGACGCCCACGATCTCGTCGATCGTCTGCTTGTAGATCGGGATCCGGCTGTGGCCCTCGCTGATGAAGGTGTCGATCGCCTCGTCGATGCTGCTCGTCACCGGCAGGGCCGTCATGTCGGTTCTGGGGACCATGACCTCGTGAAGGCGGCGCTCGCCGAGCTCGATGACGGCGCTGATCATCTGCTCCTCCTCGGCCTCCAGCACGCCGGTCTCCCCTCCCCGCTCGACGATCAGCTTGAGCTCCTCGGTGTTCATCTGGGCCTGCTTGGCGACGCCGGCGCCGAAACCGCCGGCGATCCTGCGCGTCAGCCACGTCAACGTGTTGACCAGCGGGCTGAGGATGTGGCCGATGAAATCCAGGGGGCCTGCGAGCGTCAAGGCCACCCGGTCCGGGTAGGCCAGGGCAAGGGTCTTTGGAACCAGCTCGCCGAAGACGATGGTGAAGGCCGCGAGCAGCATCGTGACGATGAGGACGGCCAGGCCGCCCGAATAGTTCTTGAGGGCGTCGACGCCGGCGATCACGCCGGACAGCCGCTCGGCCAGGTTGACGGCTGCGTATGCCGAGGCCAGGAAGCCGACGAACGTGACGCCGATCTGGGCCACTGCCAGGAAGCGGCCGGGGTCTTGGACCAGCCGCTTTACGCGGCGCGCGTTGCGATGCCCCTCCTCGATCATCTGGTCTATCCGGCTGTGGCGCAGCGTAACCAGGGCGATCTCCGCCGCGACGAAGACTGCCTCTATCAAGACGAGGACGAGGACGACCAGCAGCTGCAGGACGACGTCACTCATCGACCGGCCCGGCGGCTATCCTCCCGCCCTGTCGGTGGGTCGGCTTCCGGAGCGGCCGCGGGCTCGTTCGAAAGCCCTTCGGCGGCCGGGACCGCGGCCTCCTCGGCGCTGGAAGGCGCCGCGGGAGCGACCGAACGCGGCTGGCGCACTCGGGCGGGGACGCCGACGGCGAGCATTCCCGCCGGTACGTTCCGGGTCACGACGGCCCCGGCACCGGTCCGCGCGCCGTCGCCGAGCTCGACCGGAGCCACCAGCATCGTGTCGGAGCCGAGGAAGACACCCTTGCCGATCTTCGTCCTGTGCTTGTGGACGCCGTCGTAGTTGCATGTGATCGTGCCCGCGCCCACGTTAGTGCGCTCGCCCAGTTCGGCGTCGCCGATGTAGCTGAAGTGGTGCTGCTGCACGCCGGCATCGAGCCGGCTGGCCTTGACTTCGGCGAAGTTGCCGAGCCTGGCTTTGCGACCGATGGAGGCACCCGGGCGGAGATGCGAGAACGGCCCGATCCGGACTTCATCCTCCACCTCTGAACCCTCGAGAACGCTGGCCCAGACGTAGCAGTCGCGTCCGACGACGGTGTCGATGATCTGGCTGCCCGCCCCGATCCGCGTGCCCTGGCCGATCCTGGTGCGGCCGCGGAGGATGACGCCGGGTTCGAGGATCACGTCCGGCGCAAGCTCGACCGTAGCGTCGACGTAGGTTCGGGCCGGATCGACGATCGTGACGCCGCCGAGCATGTGGCGCTCGTTGATTGCCAGCCGCAGCTCCAGGTCCGCCGCCGCCAGCTGAACTCGGTCGTTGATGCCGCTCAGGGTGCCGTCGTCCTCGACCTCGAGAGAGACGACCGGGCGGCGATCGTCGCGCGCGAGGGTCACGAGCTCGGGCAGGTAGAACTCGCCCGAGACCGGCGAAGGCTTGACATCGCCGATCCGGAGGCGCAGCCAGGCCGCGTCGAAGGCGTACAGGCCGGCGTTGACCTCCTCGATCTCGAGCTCGTTGGGCGTGGCGTCCTTCTGCTCGACGACCCGCAGAACCTGGCCGCCGTCTTCGCTGCGCACCACGCGGCCCAGGCCCTCGGGCTCCAGGGAATGCACCGCGACCAATGCAACCGCGGCGTTGCGAGCCCGGCGAATGTCGATCAGGTCGGCCAGCAGGTCGGCCCCGACGAGGGGCACGTCGCCCGACAGGACCAGGATCTCGCCGACCTCCTCCGGCGCGGCCGCGACCGCGGCTCGCACCGCATCGGCCGTGCCGAGGGGCTCGGCCTGCAGGGCGAAGTCAGCCTCTCCGGCGAAGAGTTCGGCCACGGCCGCGGTCGCCGGAGAGTACACGACCAGGGGGCGCCGACCGCTGACTTCTCGAGCCGCGTCCAGGACGTAGGCGAGCATCGGGCGGCCGCACAACTCGTGCAGGACCTTGGGCCGGAGCGATTTCATGCGCGTGCCCAGGCCCCCGGCCAGGACTACGGGCAGGACGCCGTCTGTTGGCTGGCTCATGTCATCTGACGGTATCACGCCGCGGCCGCCGCCACTAACCCGCCCGCCGCGCGATGGCCTCGATCTCGACCAGTGCGGCTCGAGGCAGGGCGGCGACCTGGACGGTGCTGCGCGCCGGAGCGGGCTCGGCCATGTGCCGGGCGTAGACGGCGTTGACCTGGGCGAAGTGGGACAGGTCGGCCAGGAAGATGGTGGTCTTGACGACGTCTGCCATGGAGAGGCCGGCGGCGGCGAGAACGGCTTCGAGGTTGACTAGGGCTCGTTCCGCCTGGTTCTCCACGCCCTCGAGGAGCCCGCCGGTCGCCGGATCGAGGCCGAGCTGGCCGGAGCAGAAGACGAAGCCGTCGATCTCGATGGCCTGGCTGTAGGGACCGATTGCGGCCGGCGCGTCCGGCGATGCGACCGCCTTGCGACTCATCGAGACTCGTCTCCCTTCGTTTCGACCGGCCGGTCGGCCGGGACATCGGGGCCCGGGCCGCCGGCGTCGAACCCATTGTGGACCGTGCGAGGCCGGATCGTACCCGCCAGGTCTTCAAAGGGTGGGATTGCGGGCGGAGCGGAGCGGCCCGCGATAGTGGTCGCGGCCACGAAAGGTTCCCCCGAGCCCACGGGCGGCAACGTGCCGTTGACGGCGGCCAGGCGTACGAACCTGGCGGCCTTGCGGGCCTCCGCCAGGGTCCGGTAGAGCGACCAGAGGGTCGGTCCCGAGCCGGACTGGCAGACGGGCCGTCCAAGCCCTTTCTCGAGTGCGGCCAGGAAGCCCCGCAGGCCCGGGGCAATCGACGCCGCGGCCGGCACCAGATCGTTGGCCAGGGCAAGCTCCGGCGCGCGCTCGAGCAAGGCCGTCCCGGTCAGCCCGGCGCGCATCGCCGCCGCCAGGCGCTCGGAAATCTCGAGTGCCCGACTCCCTTCCGAGGGGCGTGCGCCGCCGGCGTAGGCGGTGAAGACGGCCGCGGTTCCGACCGGCAGCCTGGGCGTGACCAGCAGCACGGCCGGCGACTCGCCGCCGATCTCGGGAAGCGGCTCCACCAACTCGCCACGGCCGGTCACAAGGGCCGCCCCGCCCGCCAGGAAGAAGGGCACGTCCGAACCGAGCGAGGCCGCCAGCACCGCCTTCCGATCCGAATCGAGGCCGGCGCCCCAGGCCGCCAGGGCGGCTTCAATCGCCGCCGCCGCGTCGCTGCTTCCGCCGCCAAGGCCGGCGGCGACCGGGATGCGCTTGGCCAGGAGTGCCGCCAGGAGCGGTGGCATGGACGGTGCCCCGGGCCAGGCTTCGGCGACCGCCCGGCGAACAGCCTCGACGGCGCGCACGACCAGGTTGTCCGGTGTCGACGAGAGGGTCAGCCCCGTCACTCGCAGCGAGTCGCGGGCGGCGCCGGCCGGCCCCGCCGATACGGTCAAGGCATCGCCGAGCGAGAGTGGAACCATGATCGAATGGAGGGCATGGAAGCCGTCCGCTCGTCGACCGACGACGGCCAGGGTCAGGTTCAGCTTGGCCGGCGCGAAGCGGACGACGTGGACGCGGGCGCCGGAGGCGCTCTCGGCCGTCACCGCCGCGCCCCGCCCATCATCGCGCGGCCCGGCCGGAAAGCGGCTCGAGGGCGGTCCTGAGACGCAGCCATTCGTTGACCGAGAGCGTCTGGGGCCGGCGGTTTCCGTCGATCCCCGCGCCGGCGAGCGCCGCCTCCACCTCGGCGCCGGAGAGCGCCAGCTGGCGTGACAGGACGTTGTGCAGCTTCTTGCGCCGCTCGCGGAAGCCAGCCTGCACGACGCGCCAGAGACCATCCTCGTCCGTCCCCGCCAGGCGCGGGCTCCCTCCGAGGGGGTCCAGCGGCCGTATCTCGACGACGGCCGACTCCACCTCGGGGGCGGGCTCGAACGACTCGCGAGGAACTATGAAAGCGATCCGGACGGCGGCGTGGTACTGCACGAAGACCGAGAGGTAGCTCATGGCACCGGGCGCCGCCGATATACGCTCGGCCACTTCCCGCTGGACCATCAGGACCAGACGCTCCGGCCGGGGTGCAGCTCCCAGGAAGCGATGCAGGATCGGGCTGGTTATGTGGTAGGGCACGTTGGCCACCACCTCGTACGGCGCCTCGATCAGCGCGGAGATCTCCTGGTCGAGGATGTCGCCCTGGACCAGATCGAGCGCACCGCCGGCGATGGCGTCCGCCTGCGTGCGAGCAAGCCGTTCGGCGAGCCTCCGGTCCAGCTCGACTGCCGTGACATGAGCGCCGCCCTCCAGCAGCCCTCCGGTCAGGAGCCCGAGCCCCGGCCCAACCTCCAGGATCCGGCGCCCGGGCTCCGGCGCGGCGAGGTCGAGGATCGACTGAAGCACGTCGGGGTCGGCCAGGAAGTTCTGCGAAAGCGAATGCCTGGCCTTGAGCCCTTCCTCGCGCAGCTGGCGCCGCACCGCCAGCGGATCGAGGCGCGGCACCCGCCGCGGGTGTCCGGCGGACGCCTGCTCCGAGAGCGGCTCGCTCACCGCCGGGCCAGCGGCAGCGACGGCCTGGCGTCCAGGTCCAGGCCGGCCCTGGCGCCGGCCTCCATCCGCCGGGCGGCGGCCGCTCCGATCATCGCCCCGTTGTCGGTGCAGAGCGACGGCCGCGGCACCACGAGCGGGATCCCGGCCGCGGCCGCCCCTGCCGCCAGGCGATCGCGCAGGACTCTGTTCGCAGCCACGCCGCCGCCGAGCACGATGGAGCGCGCCCTCGCAGCCCCGGCCGCGCGCAGCGTCTTGGTCGCCAGCACGTCGACTACCGAATCCTGGAAGCCGTAGGCCAGCTCGGCGACGCGACCCTCCGGCAACGCCGCCTCGCCGATCGAGGTTCCGACGCCGTCGGTTTCGGCCGCGATGGTTCGCCTGGCCGCGGTCTTGAGGCCGCTGAAGCTGAAGTCGAACGAATCGCCCAGCCAGGCCCGGGGGAAGACCACATCGCGGTCGGTCGCACCGGCTGCCGCCTGCATGATGGCCGGCCCGCCCGGGTAGGGCAGCCGGAGCAGCCGGCCGACCTTGTCGAACGCCTCGCCGGCCGCGTCGTCGACGGTCTCGCCGAGAAGCCGGTACTGGAGGTGGTCACGCATCTCGACCAGGAACGTGTGCCCGCCCGAGACGATCAACGCGACGAGAGGGAAGATCGGCTCGGCCACCTCGCGCGTCTCGTCCGCCAGCCAGGCCGCGTACAGGTGCCCTTCGAGGTGGTTGACCGGGATGAGAGGTTTGCGATGGACGTAGGCGAGGGTCTTGGCGAAGTTGATGCCTACGAGGAGTGAGCCGGCCAGGCCGGGCCCCTCGGTCACGGCGACTGCGTCGATGTCGTCCCAGGAGACCCCCGCCGCGGCCCAGGCCTCGTCGAGAGTGGGCACGATCCAGCGAAGGTGGGCCCTGGCCGCGACCTCGGGCACGATCCCGCCGGACGCCGCGTGCATGGCCACCTGGCTGGCCACGACATTGGAGTGGATTCGCCGGCCGTCCTCGACGATGGCGATGCCGGTTTCGTCGCAGCTCGACTCGACGGCCAGGATCAGCGCGCCGGCCCTCATCGCGTCCTCCGCATCACGCTGCTCGGCCGGATGACCCGGGGGTCCCGCGGCTCCGGGGTGCCCGGCTCCGACGTGCCACTCCCCGACGTATCCGCCCCCTCGGTGCCCGGTGCCGCGGCCGCACGACCGGCGGCCGCACGATCGGCCGGATCCGCGGCCGCGCCGGGCCAGGCGGCTGGGGCGACCGCCGGCCCTGAGCCCGCCGGTGGAGACTCGACCGAACCAGTGGTTCCGTCGAAGCCCGAGGTCCCGTCCGTACGGGCGGTTCCGCCCTGACGAACGAGGGGCAGCCCATCCGCGCCCAGCTCGATGTCCGGCCGGGCCGCAAGCTCGGCCCTCAGCTGGGCGATCCGGGCTCTCATGTTCCGGCCGTCGAGCGACTCGGTGGTCATGATCAGGGCGTCTTCGTTGTCGTCGCTGTAGTACCGAGGGCGGAGGCCGACGACCTTGAAGCCGTACTTCTCGTAGAGGCGGCGGGCCGGGAGGTTTGACGGCCTGACCTCGAGCGTGGCCTCGTGGGCGCCACGCGTCCTGGCCAGGTCCAGCAGGGCTAGGAGCAGCCGCTCCCCGATCCCCTGCCGGCGCCACGCCCGCCGCGTCGCGAAGGTGGTGACGTGGGCCTCGTCCACGAGCAGCCAGATCCCCGCGAACCCGACGATGACGTCGTCGTAACGGGCCACGATGTAGTGGGCCAGTCGGTTGGTCTCGATCTCCTGGCGATAGGCGTGGGGCGGCCAGGGCGTGGAGAAGCTCTCCCTTTCGATGACCTGGACTTCGGGCAGGTCGCCCACCTTCATGAGTTCGACGACGACCCTCAGCGGTGGTCGCGCGACCATCGAACCTCCCCTTTCGCGACCGGGACGCCCCGGGGCAGGGTGACGTACTCGGGGACCAGCCGGGCGACGTCGTCTCCGCCGGCCGCGATCCTGGCGACGCCCAGGCGGATCAGCGCCGCCGCGAGCCCGACCTCGGCCCGCGCGCCCCGGGCGAGTGCTTCCGCCGGAGCGCGATTCGGCAGGTCCACCGCCACGAGGACCGTAGCCGGGTCCAGCTCGGGTTCGTCGCCACCGCGCAGCAGCCTGGCGACTCCGTCGACGACGACGACCCTGTCCGACGGCCCGGCCGGCAGGAGCAGGGCAGCCGGACCGTCGATGGCGCCGGCCAGGCGGGCCGCTTCCAGGAGGGCCTCGGATGTCGGGACGCCGGCGATCGGGACGCCGAGACCGTGAGCCAGCCCCTTGGCGGTCGCCAGGCCGACGCGCAACCCGGTGAAGGCACCGGGCCCGGTCCCGACGACGATTCCGCCGAGTTCGAGGACGGCCACGCCCGCGGCGGCCAGCATCTCGTCGATCCGGCTGAGCAGCTCCTCACCGTGGCGGTAGCCGGCCGTCCAGCGCCGCTCCGCCAGGAGCGTTCCCCTGGCCTCGCCCATGGCAACCAGGGCGCTCGTGCCGGACGTGTCGATCGCCAGCACCGGGCGCGCGGTCATCGCCGGGCCTCGGCCGGAGCCTCGTCCGCCGCCTCGACGGTATCGGGAAGCGCCTCCAGGTAGCGGCCATAGCCGGCGCCGGCAGGCCGCAGCGTGATCCGGCGAGGCTCGTCGCCGGCCCCGTCGATCAGGACGTCGAGCCGCTCGTCCGGCAGCGCCTCCGCCAGGCGTTCGGCCCATTCGACGAGGGTGACGCCTTCGGACTGGCGGTCGTCGATCAGGCCTCCTGCCAGCGCCTCCGCGGCTCCGGCCAGGCGATAGAGATCCACGTGGAAGAGCGGCAGCCGGCCCCGGTATTCGGCCATCAAGACGAAGCTCGGCGAGACGATCGTGTCGGCGATGCCGAGCGCAGCGCCGAACCCTTTGGCGAACTGAGTCTTTCCGGCGCCCAGCTCGCCGACCAGGCTGATCATGTCTCCGGGGCGCGCGGCGGCGGCCAACGCGGCCGCGAGGGCGCGCGTGGACGCCGCGTCACGGGTGACGACGATGCGCTGGAAGACGGGCTCAACCATCACTGCGCGAGGTTACTCGAAACGCGCTCGTCTTCGCTTCGTGGAGCGTCAGCGGCAACGGCCGGGGACCGGACCGGCTTCAGCCGCCGGTTATCCGCAGGATGACCAGGCCGGTCACCGGAGCGGCGAGAACCGCCGCCATCAGAACGTAACGCTTGACTCGGAGGGACCAGGTCGTCTTCGCGCCGAGCCAGTGGATCACATTCATCATCGCCACGAGCCAGGCGAATCCGACCACGAAGGCCGCGGCTGCCGGCCCGAGCCCGAACAGCGCCGCGGATAGCGACGGCTTGGAGATGAACGGCAGGGCGCAGACTCCACCGAACAGGGCCGCTCCCCTGTAGCCCCAGAGCGGGCCGCGGAACCCTCGCTCGAAATCGCTGACGACGCGGCGCGGGCCTTCGCCGACCGGCCGGACGGCCCCGCCGCCGGGGGACATCTCGCGACCCGCAAGCGGCATCGCGACCGCGACCCGGTCCGCGCCCGTCAGCGCGGCCTCGCGGAGCCACTCGACCGCCGGCGCGAGCTTCTCCAGTTCCGGGGTATCGTTCCGTTCGAGGGCATCGGCCAGCCGGCCGGCGACCTGCCCGCCCTCGCTCCAGCAGGCCTCCTCGGCCGCGTCGGCGCGGAGCGCGGCTCGCTCCTCCTTAGTGAGCGTGCCGTCACCCAGTCTCCCGAAGACGCGCCTTGTTTCGCGATAGGCGCGGGACTTCCGACCAAATGGACTCCGGGCACCGCTGAGCAGCGCCGCCGGGTCAACCCAGTAGCCGAAGCCGCGCCGCTGCCGGTCGCTGAGCCGCCCCAGCGTCGCGATCAGGTCGGCCACAGTCTCGATCTGTCTTCCTGGAGTCGGCAAGGTCTCTCCGTTCGCTTGCGGCGCCGCCTCAGAAGACGAAGCGCTCCAGGTCGGTCACCGGAACGACGGTAGTCGACGCCTCGTCGGCAAAGCGGACGACGGCCGCCTCGAGGTGGATCCCGCCGCGGAAGCGGTAGAACCCGGCCGACCTGAGCCAGCGGCCCTCCCGGCCGGCATGCGGCCCGCTGCGGGCGCGGATCCAGTCGGGCGGAAGATCCGGCATGGGGACGTCCGCGGCGTCGAAGACGAGCAGCGGCGGGTCGGTGACGATGGCGACCTCGCGGCCGGCCAGCGCGGCCAGGAGCGCGAGGATCGGCGTGGCCAGGGGTCGGCGGCCGTGGCCGTCGAGGGCGATCAGCCCGAACGACGCGAAAGGCGTCAGGCTCGCCTTCTGCCGCTGCCTGGAGGCCTCGAGGTCACGCAGCTCACCCTCGCCTACGGAGCCGGCTACGAGGCCGCGGATCGACATGGCTCGAGCCCGGCTGATCGACTGCGCCGATATCCGGCTGCCGGCCACGACCACGGCGCCGGCCCGGCCGACGTCCAGGGCACTCGCCCACAGGTCGCCGTCGGTCAGGCGAGGAACGTCGAGGTAGCCGCGGGACGGCTCGCCGGCGGCGATGGCGCCGGGCAGGGCCGCCCCGGCCACTTCGATGGCCACCGCCACGGCGTTTCGGGCCTCGCGCACGATGCCGCCCACGGGCGACTCCACCGTCTCCTGCCGCTCGCCGGCGGCAGCCTGCCAGGAGCCGTTCGTCTCGTAGAGCAGAGTGCCGGCCAGCGCAGGGCCGACCTTCGGCCCGACCAGCTTGCGGCGGCGTTCGCCACCGCCCACCCACCACTTGCCGGGAGCCGGCCGGCCGCGACGTTCCTCGCGCTCGTCCTGCCCGATCTGCCCCCCGCCACCGGAGCCGATGATACGGCCGACTCCGACCAGTTCGGGTTCGAGCGTGCGCTCGACTAGGGGCATGCCCGGCACCACGACGTCACCCGGCGCCACGAGAGCGCGGTCGCCCGGCTCGAGCCGGAACCGGATCGTCGGCGAGAAGACGAGGACTCGCCGCCCAACCACGCGCTCGAGATCCCGCGGCACGCCGGCGCCCGGCCCCTCTCGCCTCGATCGCCCCGTTCGGGCGCTCACTCGTCGGCCTCCGGCCACATCCCGCGTTGCCAGGCCTCCAGGGCCGACCGGCGCGATTCCGGCCTGTCGGAAACGCGCAGCGGGATGTCGCGCAGGTCGACGAGCAGACCACTGAGCCCGCCTCCAACCTCCACCGAGAAGTGGTGGGCGCGCTTGGCAAGTCTGACCGCGTCGCGGAAGTCCAGCTCCGCCCTGCCCGTCCGGCCGGGCGGCAGGTCGATGACCTGGACCGTGCCCGGGTGCAACTCGATCTCCGAGACGGACGCCGAATCCTTCAGGCGGAGACGTCCGGCGACGCGCCCGGGGCGTATACCGGACGGAAGGATCAGGCTGCCAAGGGGCATGAGAATGTCGTCGGCCAGGTTGGCCACCAGGCGCCGTCTCTCCGATTCGTCCTCGATCGTGCCGAGCGGCCCCAGAATCCGGGCCTGATCGATGGCCAGGTGGCTCACGCCGGGCCGGCGAACCAGGTCGGCCAGGGCCAGCGCCACGACCGACGGAGGAAGAGAGGTGAAGACGCCGCCGGCTGCCACGAGCATCTCCGGCAGCGGCTGGGAGGCGATCTCCGGCAGAGCGTCCTGCAGGCGCCCGAACGCGGCCTTGGCCGCCGCGAGCCGGAAGATCGCGCCGTCGCCGTCGGCTTCGCCCCAGGGTACGAGTCGCAGGTCGTTCAGCCGGTCCATGGCTCGATGGCGGTCCAGCGCGGCCGTCGACCAGGCCAGCACGCCGTCGATGACCTCCTCGGACGGATTCTCCGGCGCGAACGAGGCGTCGGCGAGGCAGGCGTGCGAGGAGACGACGACAAAGTGAGTCTGTCCGTACGGCTCGGAGCGGCCCAGCAGTCCGCCCTGAAGGCCGATCTCGACGACCTCGATGGACCGATCCAGGACGTACGCAAGCGAAGCGATCGACCGGGCGATTCCGAGGCGGCTGTCGTTGGGGACGGCTCGGAGGCCCTCGAGGACCTCCTGCAGCGAGGCCCCGGGAGGCTGGCCGGCGTCGGCATCCGGGGCCAGCAGAACATGCGGCGACGCCGGATTGACGTCGGCGGCCCGGATTCCGACCCCGGACCCGGCGCGTTCCTCCTCGCCGACCGCGTGGCCCGCAGCCAGCTCGCGCCCGGCCCGCGGCGTCGGCGACGGCGTGGTCGAATTGCCTGAGGCCGCCCCCTCCAGCTCGTTCGATGCTCCTCCGGGGTCCTTCTCCGTGATGGGCATCTCTGACGGCAGCTTTGACTGGCCGGCCTCCTTGTCGTTCGCCGCCGGCGTCGGGTCCGCGCCGGGCGAAGGATAGGAGGGCGTGACCGCGCCCCCGGTCGCCATCTCGCCGCCGTCCGGCAGGTTCGCCGGCTCGGCGAAGACCGACTCGAAGGCCGCGGCCCCGCCGGCCAGCACCACGGTGAGTTCCGGCCGGCTTCGCGTGACGGCGGCCACGAGGGCGGCCAGGTCCGGCAGATGTCGCCTCTCGTCGCCCCCGGGCGAACGGTCGGCCCCGAGCAGCACCGCGGTGGTCTCCACGGAGAGGGCCAGGCGGGCCAGCGCCACGGGGTCGTCTTCGTCGGCGCTGCCGCCGGCCACCAGCCAGCCCGCTCGCAGGGCGGCCGCCTCGAGCCGCCGGCGCTGCCGGCGGGAACCCGCCAGGACGGCGATGCGGCCCGCCGGCTCGGTCCCGGCCTCGAGCCGCGGCCAGGTTGCCACGAGGGTCGATAGATCGGCCCCGGCCGGAACGCCGATCTCGGCGAGCATCTCCGGATCGGTCAGACCGATCCGGGCCAGAAGGTCCGTGAGGATTTCGTCGGCGTCGACGTGGCGGGGCGCGGCGGCGTGCGCGATGAGCCGCCAGCGGCCCCCCACGTGCCCCAGGACGGCTCCGGAAGTGGTGGACGAGCCGCGGTCGAGAGTCAGGAACGCCCGAGGCTGGCTGATCACCCGGTAATGCTACCCGGCTCTATCGCCCGCGTCTGCTGTCAGGCGTCCCAGGAGATCTCCTCGTCCGGATCCTGGAGACGCTCGATCAGTTGTTCTATGCCGATGTCGTCGGCAAGGATCTCGGTGGCAGCCGGCAACTCGCCGCCGAAGACCCAGCGCAACGTCGGGTCGAAGAAGACCATGGCGCTGCTGCCCAGGGGACGATACGGACGACTGGCCTGCAAGAAGAGGACGGCCGGAACGGTCAAGCCACGCAACTGGATCTCGCGGGCAGCCTGCTCCACGAGGTCGTCGCGCTGCTCTTCCGAGCGGCTCTGCATCTCGATCAAGTCCGATGCTCTCCGTTGTCGTCAGGTGGATCGCGTATGACTCGCGGCCGGACGGACCCGACTTCTCCCCCTGGACGCCTGGGCCGACGGTTGTCGTGGCTGCCCGAGCCCCGACTCGCCTCGCTCGCAACCGCGCGCATCCCGACTGCCCTGGCTGCCGCATAGTACACCCGGGGTAACCTTCCGGACATCGCCGCCAGTACCTCGTGCGAGATCGTGTTGCCCCACCGCGCCACCTCGAGCGCGCTTATGCGGTCTCCGCCTCCTGATCCGATCAGAGTGAACTCGTCGCCGATGGTAACGGGGGGTCCTGGTATGTCAGTCACGTCGATCATGATGGCGTCCATGGCCACCGTCCCTACCTGCGGAGCCCTGACCCCCCGGACAAGGACCTCGGCCCTGTTCGAAAGGCTGCGCGGATACCCGTCGGCGTAGCCGAGGGGCAGCGTGGCGATGCGGCTCCGACGCTCGGTGACGAAGGCCGGGCCGTAGCTGATGCCGGTGCCGGGGTCCAGCCAGGCGACGCGCGTGGGACGCGCCTTCAAGGTCATGACCGGTCGAAGCGCGGCAACGAGCGCGGCGTTCGCCTCTGACGCGACGAGCCCGTCCGGGACCATGCCGTAGACGGCGATGCCCACGCGGACCACGTCATAGGTTCCGGCGGTCGCCGCCAGCAGGCCGCCACTGGCCGTGAAGTGACGGATCGGAAGCGTGACTCCGGCCGCCTCAAGCAGCCGGGCCGCGACCCCGAAGCGTTCCTCCTGACGTGAGGTGATCCCGGCGTCGCCGCCCGATTGGAGGTGCGACCACAGGCCGGCCAGGCGGGCGTGCGGGCTGGCCTGGATGGCGGCCGCGACCTCCACGACATCCTCGGGCCCGACCCCGCCGCGGCCGAGCCCGGTCTCGACCTCGAGGTGCACGGCGAGACGGTCGCGCCGCCGGCCTGAT
Source organism: uncultured Chloroflexia bacterium (assembly GCA_963713795.1). Classification (GTDB taxonomy): domain Bacteria; phylum Chloroflexota; class Limnocylindria; order Limnocylindrales; family CSP1-4; genus Fen-1039. Next base: position 33,891 of record CAVQNC010000010.1, on the reverse strand, counting down.
GAAGGTGCCGCTTCAAGCGCGGCGAGAGTCCGATCGAGAAGATCGTGGTCGCCGGCCGCGATCGACATATGGTGGCGCCGCGCGTCCGGTGCCAGCTCGGCCGGGATCGGGAACAGGATGAGGATCGGGACGTCGAGCCCGGCCTGACGCAACTCCAGCGCTTCGTCGAAGGTAGCCACGGCCAGGCTGCGCGCGCCATCCGCAACCAGCGCGCGGGCCACGGCGACGGCACCATGGCCGTACGCGTCGGCCTTTACGACCGGCTCGACCCTGGCGCCGGCGGGCAGGATACCGCGCAACAACCGCACGTTCCAGACCACGGCATCCAGGTCGATCTCCAGCCAGGCCGTCTTGGGCAGCGGCGGGAGGACCCCGCCGCGGCCGGCCTCGATCAGCGGATTGCGCGTCGCCGCTGGCCGGGCCGAGGCTGGCCGCTCGGCCCGGGGATCGTCCGCGTCGGGTGCCTGCGACGCGGGCGCGGTACCGCCGGCCTCGGCCTCGGCGGCCACGGCGTCAGCGGCGAGCCGGAGCGGCAGCCGCCCCGGTCCTTGCGGCAGGGCCCGCCCCCGGCAGCGCGGCCAGCTTCTTGCGGGCCAGCGGCAGCTCCGGGGTCAGGTCGGACGCGAGCAGGCCGGCGTCTCCCAGGCGAGCACGTACCGCCTCGCCGGCCATGGCATGCAGATAAACACCGAGCTGGGCCGCCTCGAAAGTGCCCAGGCCCTGGGCCAGGAGTGCCCCGATCGTTCCCGCCAGGACGTCGCCCGTTCCGCCGCTGGCGAGAGCCGGGTTCTCGAACGGCGAGACGGCCGTTCGACCGTCTCGGTCGGCGATCACCGTCCGGGCTCCCTTCAGGACGACCACCTGCCCCCAGTCACGAGCCGCCTCGCGCGCCGCTGCAAGGCGGCGCCCGTCGTCGAAGACCAGGTCGCCCTGCTCCTGCGTGTCGACGCCGTCGGCGGCGCGCAGCCTCAGGAACTCGCCGACGTGGGGCGTCAGGACGCAACGAGCCGCAACGTCGGCAGCCCACCCGTCCACGGTCGCCAGCGAGCGCAGAGCCTCCGCGTCGAGAACCGCCGGCATCGGCTCGCCGTCCTCGTCCGGGGCGAGGAGGCCGCGGATCAGCTCGGTCATCGACAGGCTCGGCCTCAAGCCGGGACCGACCACCAGCGCGTCGTGGTCGTGGTCCAGGATGCGGGCCAGCGCCTCCTCCGGATCCACCTCCTCGACGCCGTCCTCGGGCAGCGACAGCGTCGTGGCCTCGACGACCTTGGCGGCAAAGAGGGGCTGGAGAGACTCGGGCGTGGCCAGGGTCACCAGGCCGGCGCCGGCCCGGCCGGCCGCCGTGCAGACGAGCAGGGCGGCGCCCGCGTAGTCGACCGACCCGGCCAGGACCAGCAGCTTCCCGAAGGTGCCCTTGTGCCCGCGGACCGGCCGGGGCGGCAGGAGCGACGACGCGGCCGCGTCGTCGAGAAGGATCGGCTCCGGGAAGGCTCGGCTAGGCATCAGTCCCCTCCTCACGTCCGGCCGGTTCGGCGCCCGGCGGTGCCGAACCTGACACGACCTCAGCTTCGGCCATGGCCACTTCCCTGGCAAGCCCCCGTAGCCGCTCGAAGCGCCGCATCAGCGCCGCCTCGCGCTCGCCGAGTCGCTCCTCGATGTCGGGCGGGTACAGGAAACGTCCACCGGCTGTCCTGACGCCGTAGGCGATAGCGACCGCGAACTCGGCTTCGTGGCTGATCGAGATCGCGACCCGCCCCATGCCCAGCTGCTCCGCCCGCCGGGCCGCCCGCCCGTGCAGCCTCACCGCCGGCTGCCCGGTCGGCAGACGCTCGATCTCGATATCGCGCCAGCCGATCCCCCGGACGCCGAGGCCGAGCACCTTCGAGACGGCCTCCTTCGCGGCCCACCGTCCCGCCATCGTCTCGGGACGACCGCGAACGTAGCCGCTCTCCGCCGGCGTGAGGACCCGGTTGGTGAAGCGGTCGCCGAACCGGGCCAGGGAATCCCGGATCCGTGACACGCGGATGATGTCGATCCCGAGTTCGGTCGTCTCCGGAGGAGGAGCCGGAACCGCGGCCGCGCCGGTCGAAACCGCCCCTGCCGGGGCTCGAACTCCGGCGCCCGCTTCCATGTCCGGTGCGTCGCGCCCGTCGGCCGGGGTCGATCGGTGCAGCGGCCCGGCCATCTACTCCACCGTCACCGACTTGGCCAGGTTACGAGGCTGGTCTACGTCCCGCCCATGCCTGACGGCTACGTGGTAGGCGAACAGCTGGAGCGGAATGACCGCCAGGATCGTGCTCAGCGGCTCGAGCGTGTCGGGAACCCAGCACACGTCCGTGGCGAGCCGTTCGATCTGCGCGTCGCCCTCGGTGGCGACGGCCAGCACGCGGGCGTCGCGGGCCTTGCCCTCCATCAGGTTGCTGATCAGCTTCTCGTACACGGCCGAGCGGGTGGCGATGGCGACGAGGGGCACTTCCTTGTCGAGGAGCGAGATCGGGCCGTGCTTCAACTCGCCGGCGGCATAGCCCTCGGCGTGCAGATAGCTGATCTCCTTGATCTTGAGCGCCCCTTCGAGGGCGGCCGGGTATCCGAACGACCGGCCGATGTACATGAAGCCGGCCGCCGAGGCATATCGCCCGGCCATCTCCTCGGTGGAGGCGGCCATGTCGATCGTTCGCTGCGCCTGCTCGGGAAGCCGGCGGAGCGCGCCGACGAGCTCCCGCTCCTTCTCGGCCGGCAGCCGCCCGAGCCGGCGGGCCACGTCGGCGGCCAGCATGACGACGGTGGCGACCTGAGTGACGAAGGTCTTGGTCGCGGCCACGGCCACCTCCGGCCCGGCCTGCAGGAAGACGGAGGCGTGGGACTCACGCGTGATGGCCGAGCCCACGGTGTTCGTGACGGCGACCACGACGGCGCCGCGGTCGCCGGCCAGGCGGGCCGCGGCGATCGTATCGGCCGTCTCGCCGGACTGCGTCACGGCCACCACGAGCGTCCGGGAGTCGATGGGTGGCGGGCTGTAGCGGAACTCCGACGCCACGGTTGCGCGGGCGGGGACGCCCAGCCAGTCCTGGAAGAGCGCCGCCCCGACCAGTGAGGCGTAGAAGGCAGTGCCGCAGGCGATCATCTCGACCCGGTCGATGCCGGCCAGGCGCTTGTCGATCAGGTCCAGCTCCTCGATGTGGACGGACTTTCCCCTGAGCCGCCCGGTCATCGCCGCGGTCAGGGCGGCGGGCTGCTCGTGGATCTCCTTGAGCATGAAATGGGCGTAGCCGCCCTTCTCGGCCGCCTCGGCCGACCACTGGATGATGTCTACGGGCCGATCGAGGAGGGCGCCGAAGCGGTCCGTGATCGTGGCCGAACCGGGCCTCACGTCGGCGACATCGCCGTCCGCGAGGAATATGACCCGCTTCGTGTAGGCCACGATGGCGGCCGCGTCGGATGCGAGAAAGCCCTCGCCGTCGCCCACGCCGACGATCAACGGGGCGTTCAGGCGCGCACCGACGAGCCGGCCGGGCTCGTCCCGATGCATCACGACCAGGGCGTAGGCACCGTCGAGCCGGCCCAACGCGGTCCGCACCGCGCCGGCCAGGTCGCCCTTGTAAGCGTCCTCGACGAGGTGCGCCACGACCTCCGTGTCCGTCTCGGACTTGAGCGTGTGTCCGCCGGCGACCAGCTCGTCGCGGAGCTCGCGGAAGTTCTCCACGATGCCGTTGTGGACGACCGTGATGCGGCCGGTGCAGTCGCTGTGGGGGTGGGCGTTGAGATCGCTCGGCCGCCCGTGCGTGGCCCAGCGGGTGTGGCCCAGTCCCACCCCGGCGCTGGGCGGCCCGCCACCCAGGGCATCCGTCAGGACGGCCACCTTACCGGCGCGCTTCTCCACGAAGAGATCACCGTCGGCGGTGACCAGCGCGATCCCGGCCGAGTCGTAGCCACGGTATTCGAGGCGCCGCAGCCCATCGAGGAGAAGTGGCCCGGCATCTCGAGGTCCGGTGTAGCCGACGATTCCGCACATGCAGTTCCACTCCCGGTCCCGAGGACCATGACCCACGCGAAGGCGGCTAGTTTAGCCGTTCACCCGCCAGGGCAGCCAATTGGTCGGCCAGCCGCACCACGAGGTCGCCATCCGGGCCCTCGACCATGACCCGTATCGACGGCTCCGTGCCAGATGGCCTGACCAGGACCCGACCGCCCGGCCCGAGGCTGGACTCGGCCGCCGCGATCGCCCGGCGGATGACCGGATCGCCTTCCCACTGGTCCTTGTGACGAGCCGGGATCGCCCGCTGCTGTTGCGGGAGCATCGGCACCTGTGTGGCCAGGTCGGCCAGGGTGTGGCCCGTCCGCGCCATGACCGACAGGACCTCCAGCGCCGTGACGATGCCGTCGCCGCTCGTGGCGTGTTCGAGAATGATCACGTGCCCGCTCTTCTCGCCGCCGAGGGCGGCCCCGTTCACGAGCATGCCCTCGAAGATGTACTTGTCGCCTACGGGCGTCCGGATCACCTGGCCGCCCGCATCCTCCACGACCTTCTGGAGTCCCCCGTTGGACAGGACCGAGACAACCAGCGCACCGTTTGGGAGGCGGCCGCGGGCAAGCCGGTCGAGTGCCAGCACGCCCAGCACGGCGTCGCCGTCCACGACGCATCCGGAGGCATCGACGGCGATCAGCCGGTCGGCGTCGCCATCGAGCGCGAAACCGACGTCGGCTCCGCGAGCCACAACCTCATGCGCGAGCGCCGCCGGCGCCGTGGCTCCGCAGCCCGCGTTTATGTTGGTGCCGTCCGGGTCGTTGAAGAGAACCTCGACCTGTGCTCCGGTCGCCTCGAGGATCCGGCGAGCGGCGATCCCACCGGACCCGTTGGCGCAGTCGACGACCAGGCGCAGCCGCGTGGAGACGGCCGATGCCAGCTTCAGCCTGTGGTCGACGTACAGGTCGAAGAGATCCCGATCCTGGATCGCCAGGCCCAGCTCGTCGGCGCACGCGCCGGGCAGCTCGTCGGCGGTCCAGATGAGCTGCTCCAGCTCGTCCTCGACGCCCTCGTCGAGCTTCAGGCCGTGCTCGTCGAGAACCTTGAGGCCGTTGTCGTCAGCGGGGTTGTGCGAGGCCGAGACCATGATCCCGGCGGCGAAATGGCCGGCGCCGGTGATGTAGGACAGGGCCGGCGTGGGCACGACGCCGACGAGGTGCACGTCCACGCCCATGCTCGTCGCGCCGGCAACGATCGCCGCCGCGAACATGTCGCCCGAGCGTCGGGTGTCCTGGCCGACTACGATCGGCCTGCCCGGGCCGGCCAGCCGGTGAGCGGTGGCCCGGCCGAGGGCGTAGGCAGTATTCGGTTTCAGATCGACGTTGGCGGTGCCACGGATCCCATCCGTGCCGAAAAGGCGGGGCAACGGTTTCTCCTATGGGGCTGCGGTCGGCGACGGCGTAGGCGACGGAGGCGGTGGCGGGGCAGCAACGGTAACAGTGATCTGGGCCGGCGAGATGGTCACGACCTTGATCCCGGGTGGAACCGTAATCGTCAAGGTGACGGTGTACGTGCCCACGCCGAGGTTGGCGACCGATGCGGTCGCAACCAGCGTCGACGTGTCGAAGGCATTCAGCGCCGCGGTGGCTCCGCCGAGGGTCACGGTCACGTTCGGGGTCGAGAGCGTGTAGATGCGATTCGAGAGCGCTCCGACCGGCACGACACCAACGCTGACGCTGCGGGTCGAGGGCGGCGACTGGAGGTGGACCACGACCGTGATCGACGCGACATCCGAGGTCACGCCGTTCGGCAGGGCGAGGCTCACGGTCTGAGAGACGTCGCCCGTCGCGCCGGCAATCGAAATCGGCTTGGTGACTGCCTTGCCGTCGAGAGCGGCCAGGGCGTCCGCCTGGCCGCTGACCGCGACAACGGCCGGATTGATGTCGATGGAACTGATGTAGTAGCCGGCCGCCTGCGAGCCGGTGATGGGCGCGTCGACTGGTACGGTCTCGGTGCGTATCTGGCTGCCGACCAGGATCTGGACGTGGACGGTCCGCGGGTTGAAAGTGACGTCGTTGACTATTGCGCCGGAAGCGTCGCGGGCGACCAGGTCCACGTCGGTGTTCACGTCGAGGCCGGAGGCGTCGATCCTGACCGGCGCCTGGGCGTAGGCAACCTTGGCCACGATGGAGGCGGCGCCCGAGACGTCGACGGTAGACGCGCTCAACGTGGCCGTACCAGGTTGAAGACCCGACGGCACGACGCCGTAGTCGGGCACGACGCTGACCTGTTTGTGGACTATGGGTTCCAGCTGCACGCTGATCTGCTGGGGCTGGTAGTCGATTATCTGGATTCTCGGGTCGTCGGCCGCGAGCTGGACTCTTACAAGCGACGAGCTTGTTTCGCTGGGCTTGATCTTGCTCAGGTCCGCGATCGCCCGAAAGGACGACTGCGAAACCGGCACGTCCGGCGCCGCGATGTACCGGATGTCACTCACCGGCGGAATCGATTGAGGGTCGACCAGTGACGCTGTCGTCGGCTGGTTCACGATTTCGATGGCGATCGTGCCCGGCCACTGCTGGGTCGTCTGCAGGGCGACCATCGCCACGTACAGGATGATCGCCAGCGCTACCGCGCCTATCTTGAGCGGGAGATTCCCGAGGAGGAAGCGGAGAACCCTCACGACGCCCTCTCCTGGCCGTCGGCGCCGTCGGAGGGGGCGGCCCTGGGCGGCTCAGGGCCCTTGCGGGACGGACCGATGTGGCGACCCCGCGCCCCGAGCCTGGCCCGGCGCGCAAAGTCGCGAACCGATGGACCGACTCGGCGGGGCGGCGTCCGCGCCGAGCGGAAGAAGCCGCCTGCCGTCTGAGGACGCAGGAGGGCCGCCAGGGCGCGAGCCAGCTTCGGCTCGTCGAGGTTCCTGACGATGCGCGCCCGCTCGACCAGGCTGATCTGGCCGCTTTCTTCTGAGACGACGACGACGATGGCGTCGGTCTGCTCGGTCATGCCCAGTGCCGCCTTGTGCCGGGTGCCGAACCGCTCCAGCGGAATCGTGGTCTCGGCCGACGGCAGCAGCGCTCCGGCGGCCAGGATCCGGTCGCCGCGAATGACGACCGCTCCGTCGTGCAACGGCGTGCGCGGCGCGAAGAGGGTCACGAGCAGGTCCGCGGAGACGTCGGCGTTGATCATCACACCGCTCTCGGCGATCTCCTGCAGCCCGGTCTCACGCTCCACGACCATGAGCGCCCCGTGACCCTCCCTGGAAAGCCGCTCGGCCGCGCTGGCGACCTCGGTCGCCACATGTGCGGCGGTCGACTGCTCCGCGGGCGAGATCAACCAGCCCAGCGAGCCGAGCCGGCCGATGCGGTCGAGCGCTCGACGAAGCTCGGGCTGGAAAACGACGACCAGGGCGAAGAGCCCGACGTACGCGCTCGTCTGGAGGATGACGGTCAGCAGACGCAGATCGAAGGTGACGGCGGCGCCGTAGACGAGGAGCAGGAGGCACACGCCGACGACCAGCCGTACCGCGCGGGTCCCCCTGATCAGACTGAAGAGCCAGTAGATCAGTAGGGCCGTGATCGCGATATCGGCCACGACGTTTGGGCTGACATTGTCGAGCGCCGACTGAATCAGTGGCATCGAGCCCTAAGTGTATACCGAGGGGCTGCCCGTTCCGCCGGTCCGGTCTTCACGAGGCCGGTCCGGACGGCTGCCGGAGCGGACCGCGGGACGCCTCCGGCGTCGTGGGAAACCCTTCAGCTCGGCCCGCCGGCGACGGCCGCGGCGTCTAGGAGCACAGCACTTCGAGCCGTTCGTCCCTGGGGAAGGCCCGACTCGCAACCGCGCACAGGCGCTGGCGCGTCTCCTCGTCGTCGTTCAACTCGGCCAGCCGGCCGAGGAGCACGAGTTTTTCCGCCGCGAGACTGTTCCAGTTGCGAGCCAGATACAACTCGACGAGGACAAGGTGAGCGTCGACGTCGCCCGGCGAGTGCTGCAGCAGGCGATGCGTCGCGTCGAGCCCCGCGTCGAAGCGGCCCTCGCGCGCGTATGCCCGGGCGGTCCAAACCAGGAGCGATCGGAGGGCCTTCTCGTCGCCGGCCATGTCGGCCGCCTCGGCCGCGACGAGCAACTCGTCGCCCGTCGGCTGATGCTCGCTCTCTCGCACGAGACCCGGGGGCAAAGCTGTGTCGGCGGCTCCCTCCATCACTCCAACCGCCGCCGGGACGAGTTCGTCGGGGATCGACACGGGCATCTCGAACGACGGGCCGGCTGGGGCCGCCGGCTGGGGGGGCTCCGGCTCATAGCGAGCCACATCACGAGGCGCTGACGTCGGGACGTCTGCCGGGCGAGTGGACCCGCCGTGGTCGTCGGCGGCGGCACGAGCCGCCGGGACGGCGAGCTCGCCCGCCTGCGCGGCGCCAGTCTCGGCCGGCCCGCCCGCCCGGGCCGGCCCGGAGGCGGAGGGAAGAGAGATTCCGGCCGGCGCTACCGTCTCGGCGGGCTCGCCGGCGATCGCGGCCACGGCGGCAACGCGCCCGACCTCGGCCTGGACCGGTCCCGGGATCTCATCGACGGACCGGGCTTCCTCCGTGACCCGCGGCCGGTCGCCGGGGATCGGCCCGGTCAGTGCGGGCATCGCCGGCCTGAGGACTGGCGCGACGGCCGTCTCGGGCTGGGTGGAACCGATCGACTTCACCTCGGGCTCTTCGCGGAGGCGAAGCGCCCGAGCCAGGAGTTGCTCGGCCGCCTGGTCGCCCGCCGAAAGCCGGGTCTCCCTGCGCAGCCCTCGCTGGCGTCGCGCACGCTCCGGCGAGTCCTCGAGCTCCAGGCCGCGCCGCAGCGTGTCGGCGGCCTCCGGCAGCCGCCCGGCCGCCTCCTGTATCTCGGACACGTGATCGAGCACCCGGGCCGCCTCTGCGCGCCGGCCGGCGAGGCTCAGGGCCTCGGCCTGACCGAGAAGGGCGCCTTCGTCGTGAGGAGCCCGGGCGACGGCGGCCGCGTACTCCACCAGGGCTTCTTCCAGGCGGCCCAGGCGGAGCAGGGCACCGCCGAGGCTCGCATGCGGAAGAGCGCGCGAGGGAGCGATCGCCGCGGCGGAGCGGTACGCGATGAGGGCTTCGTCGAGGCTGCCGCGGAGAACGGCCACGTGGCCGATTCGCAGCGCTTCCTTGTAGCGCTCGTACAGGTCGTCCGTCATGCCTACATGATGACTTCTGCGACGTCCCGCGTCCCGGGTACGTGAGCCGGACGGCTCGGGCGCTTCGTCCTACGCCACGTGCCCAATTCGACAGGGAGCACCGGCCCGGAAAGGCCGCGGCGGCCCGAAGCCAGGCGAGGGCGGGGACCAGGCCCGGCCCGCGCCGGCGCCGCTACGGCCGTTTCGGGAAGGCGGGCCCGAGGACGTGGACGAGCGCACCTGAATGTAGGTCTGTGAGCGCCCGCACTTCCCGACCGGGCCAGAGAGCCCGACTGGCCGCGCGACTATCGCTTCGTGTACTGCGGCGCCTTGCGTGCTCGCTTGAGCCCGTACTTCTTGCGTTCCTTCATTCTCGGGTCGCGGCTGAGCAGACCCGCCTGGCGGAGCGGCAGACGATGTCCCTCGGGATCCATCTGGAGCAGCGCGCGGGCGATGCCGTGGCGGATGGCGCCGGCCTGGCCGGTGACGCCGCCACCCTCGACCTTGATCTGGGCGTTGAAGGTGCCCTCGGTGCCGGTGACGCGGAACGGCAGGCGTACGTCCGCTTCGTCGATCGCGTTGCCGAAGTGAGCGTCCAGGCTGCGATCGTTGACGACGATCTCGCCCGAGCCCGGCACGAGTCGGACACGAGCCACGGCGGTCTTGCGGCGGCCGGTCCCGTAGTAGTAGGCAGGTGTGGTCATGGCGCTCCTCGTCAGGCGAGCGGCTCAGGCCGCTGGGCCTGATGCGGGTGCTCTGGGCCGGCATAGACCTTGAGCTTGGTGATTTGCTGCGCCCCGAGCCGGTTGTGGGGAAGCATTCCCTTCACCGCCCGGCGGATCACTTCCTCGGGCCTTCTGTCCAGAAGATGGCCGAGGCTCTCGGCCTTGAGCCCGTGCGGATACCCGCTGTGGCGCATGTAGAGCTTGGTCTCACGCTTGTCGGACGTGACGTGGATCTTGCCCGCGTTCACAACGACGACATGGTCGCCGGAGTCGAGCGTGGGGCTGTAGGCCGGCTTGTTCTTGCCTTCGAGGACGCGGGCAATTCGCGACGCCAGACGGCCGAGCGTCTCGTCCGTCGCGTCCACGACGTACCAGCGTCGCTCGATCTCGCTCTCACGGACCGTATATGTCTTCGCGGTCATCGCTCTCCGTTCTGGCGGTCGTGCTTGCCGACGCCGCCCGGGCCCTCATCGGGCCGAGGACGACGCGCTTGAGGCAGAGGCCCTTCGCCGGGGCCGTGGCCCCGTTGAGTGCCGGCCGCCTCGACGCGAGCGCCGCGGCGACTGCCTCTTCGTTTGTCCTGCCGTGTCCGACCTCGAGGAGGACGGCCACGATCCGTCGCACCATCTGGCGCAGGAACGCGTCGGCGGCGATGTCTATCGTCACCAGCGATCCCGTCCGCCGGACCCGGACCGAGTGAACGGTCCGCACCGGCTGCCGGTGCGCTGCCCCGAAGGCGCTGAAGTCGTGACGGCCCACCAGGACCGACCCGGCCCGCCCCATCGCGGCGGTATCGAGCGGGTCCCGCACCCCGAGCGCGAAACGCTCGCGGAGCGGGCTTCGCGGCCCGTTCCAGACGGTGTAGCGATACTCCCGATATCGCGCCGCATAGCGTGGGTGGAACCCGATCGGGACCCGCCGCAGTTCGCGAACTGCCACGTCGTCCGGCAGCAGGGCGTTGAGCGCCCTGGCCAGACCCGTCGCCGGCCTGCCCATCGGGTCGGTGAACGCGATCACCTGCCCGGTGGCGTGGACCCCGGCGTCGGTCCGTCCCGCGGCTGCGACTCTGACCCGGCTCCCGCCGGAGACCGTCGCCAGCGCGGCTTCGAGTTCTCCCTGGACCGTCCGTTCCCCAGGCTGCACCTGGAAACCGGCAAAGTCCGTGCCGTCGTATTCGACCCGTGCCCGGTAGCGCACGGGCGCTCCCTTTCGAGAGCCTTCGGAGCCGTTCGCCTTGTCCGACTGATCGGTCGTAGCCGTGGGCCCCAGCTTTCCGGACTTCGGCTAGACGAGCTCGATCTGGACGATCTTCGCCGCGTCGCCGTAGCGCTGGCCGAGGTGAACGATCCGGGTGAACCCGGATGTCCGGTCGGCGTACTTGGGAGCGATCTCATCGAAGAGTTTGGTGACGACGAGCGGCTCGTTCGGCAACGCCGCGATGACGGCCCGCCGGGCGGCGAGATCGCCGCGCTTGGCCAGCGCGATCATCCGCTCGACCCGTCCGCTGATCTCCTTGGCCTTCGCCTCGGTGGTCTGGATCCGCTCGTAGCGCAGGATCGAGACGGTCAGGTTCTTGTAGAGGGCCAGGCGCGGACCCTGCTTGCGGCCGAGCTTGCGGCCGTCGATTCGGTGGGCCATCGCTCAGGCCTCCTCGGGGGGCAGGTCGTCGAACTGGTCTTCCTCGTCGACGTCTTCGAGGTCGTCGCCGAGCGCAGAGTCTTCGCTGTCCGGGAGGATGAAGCCGCGCATGCGCAGTCGCTCCTTCATCTCGTCGAGCGACTTCTTGCCGAAGTTGCGCATCCGGAGGAGGTCGTCGTCGGAAAGCTGCAGAAGCTGGCCGACCTTGACGATGTTGTTGCGCTTCAGCGAGTTGTAGGCCCGCATCGGCAGGTCCAGCTCCTCGATCGGCATGTCGAGCATGTTGGGCGGAAGCTGCGGCACGTTCGTCGCGACGCGGTCCGTTCCGGCGGCGACGAGTCCGATGTTGGCGAAGAGCGAGAACTGGCGGACGAGGATGTCCGCCGCCCGGCCCAGCGCTTCCTCGGGCGAGATCGTGCCGTCGGTCTCCAGCTCGATCGTCAGCTTGTCGTAGTTGGTCATCTGGCCGACGCGAGTGTTCTCGATCGAGTAGTTGACCTTCTGGACGGGCGTGAATATCGCGTCGACCGGGATGACGCCGATCGGGTTGGATTCGGCCCGCTCGGCGGCCATGTAGCCGACGCCCTTCTCGACCGTCAGGTCCATCTCGATCGTCACGTCGTCCGAGTCGAGCGTCATGAGCGGCAGGTCGGGGTTTATGACCTCGACGTCCGCCGACTCCTGGATGTCGGCGGCGGTGACCAGCCCGGCGCCGCTCTTGATGAGCTTGAGCTGGACCGGGTGCGTCGCAAAGCTCTTGAGGCGGAGCTTCTTGACGTTGAGGACGATCTGGGTCACATCCTCTTTCACGCCGGGGATGCTGGTGAATTCGTGGTAGACGTCACGGATCTGGATCGCCGTCACGGCCGCGCCCTCGAGCGAGGAGAGCAGGACGCGTCGAAGGGCGTTGCCCAGAGTGACGCCGTAGCCGGCCGGTAGCGGGCTGGCCTCGTACTTGGCGTACGAACCCAGCTCTTCGACCGGCGCGATCTGCGGGCTCTCGAGTTCGATCATCGGGCTGCGTTACCTCGAGTAGTACTCGACCACGAGCTGCTCGTTGAGGTCGAGCGGCATCTGGTCGCGGCGCGGAGCCGAGAGAACTGATCCGGCGAGTTTCGCCCCGTCGACGCTGAGCCACTCCGGCACCTGGCGCGACTTGATGACCTCGACGGCTTCCTTGAAGGGCTCGCGAGAGCGGTGGGTCTCGCGGACCTCGATCTTGTCGCCGGGCCGGAGCTGCAGCGACGGGATATTCGTGACGTGCCCGTTCACGGCGAAGTGGGCGTGCCCAACCATCTGGCGCGCCTCCGCTCGTGAGACGGCAAAACCCATGCGATAGACGACGTTGTCGAAACGGAGCTCCAGCATGCGCAGGAGGTTCTCGCCCGTCACGCCCGGGGTCGAGCTGGCGGTCTCGAAGTAGCCCTGGAACTGGCGCTCGAGCACGGAGTAGACCCGGCGGATCTTCTGCTTCTCGCGCAGCTGCATGCCGTAGTCGCCGACCTTGCGGCGGCGCACGCCGTGCTGGCCCGGGGGCGCCTGACGGCGCTCGAAGGAGCACTTCTTGGAGTAGCAGCGTGTGCCCTTGAGGAAGAGCTTGGCGCCCTCCCGGCGGCAGAGCCGGCAGACTGGGTCGGTGTAGCGAGCCATCGGTCCCTCCTCCTAGACGCGGCGCCGCTTGGGCGGGCGGCATCCGTTGTGAGGGACGGGGGTAACGTCGGTGATGGCGCTGACTTCAAGGCCCGCGGCCTGAAGCGAACGGATCGCCTGCTCGCGGCCGGCGCCGGGTCCCTTGACGTAGACCTCGACCTGACGCATCCCGTGCTCCATGGCCTTCTTGGCGGCCTGGTCGGCCGACAGCGCCGCGGCGTAGGGCGTGCTCTTGCGGGAGCCCTTGAAGCCGGCGACCCCGGCCGAGCCCCAGCTGATCACGTTGCCGTTGGGGTCGGTGATGGTGATGATCGTGTTGTTGAAGCTCGCCTGGATATGAACGTGGCCCTGCGGCACGTTCTTCCGCTCCCGACGGCGCTGCTTGGTAGCCCGTTTGCGTTCGGCCATTCCTGCGTCCGGCTCCTCTTACTTCGTCGCCTTGCGACGGACGCCGACCGTCTTCTTGGGTCCGCGGCGCTGCCGTGCGTTGGTCTTGGTTCGCTGGCCCCGGGCCGGCAGGTTGCGCCGATGGCGCGTGCCCCGGTAGGAGCCGATCTCGATCAGCCGCTTGATGTTCATGGCAACCTCGCGGCGCAGGTCGCCTTCAACCTTGTGACGTCGGTCGATGATCTCGCGCAGCCGGTTCACCTGCTCTTCGGTCAGATCCCGGACGCGTGTGTCCGGGTTGACGTTCGCCTGGGCGAGGATCTTCTGGCTGGTCGGGAGACCGATCCCGTAGATGTAGGTGAGGGCGATCTCGACCCGCTTCTCGCGCGGGATGTCGATGCCTGCGATGCGTGCCATGCCCTACCCCTGCCGCTGCTTGTGCTTGGGATTGGCGCAGATGACCATCACGGTCCCGTGCCGGCGGATTACTTTGCAGTTGTCGCAGCGGGCCTTGACGGATGCTCTGACTTTCAAGGGATCCTCGTTATCCTCGGCGACGTTACTTGAGCCGATAAGTGATTCGACCGCGGGTCAGGTCGTAGGGCGAAAGCTCCACCCTGACTCGATCTCCCGGCAGGATGCGGATGAAGTTCATTCGCAGCTTGCCCGAGATGTGAGCCAGAACGCGGTGGCCGTTCTCGAGCTCGACGGCGAACATAGTGTTGGGCAGTGGCTCCAACACGGTCCCTTCGACCTCGATCGCGTCCTTCTTAGCCACGTTCCGTATGTCGTCCCTTTCTCGCACGAATGCCGGCCAGCGCGGCCGACACACGAACGAACAGGTTACCAAAGAACTCAGAACCCGGCAAGGAGCCGTCTGCGTGTGCGGTGCGACTCCGCCTGACCATTCGCCCCACGTACGGCGAACTCACGGCCGAACCGTTCATGCCGTCGTCAGGATGACGGGCCCGTTGTCCGTCACCGCGATCGTGTGCTCGAAGTGGGCGGCCAGCGAATGGTCTCGTGTGACTACCGTCCAACCGTCCGGCATCGTCACGGTGTCGGCGCTGCCGAGGGCCAGCATCGGTTCGATCGCGATGCAGACGCCGGTCTCAAGCGTCGCGCCGGGGCGCCCGGTGCGGTAGTTGGGCACCTGCAGGTCCTCGTGCATCCTGGTACCGATGCCGTGGCCTACGTACTGCCGGACGATGTCGCAGCGGCCTTCGACGGCCACGTCTTCGACGGCCCCCGAGACGTCCTCCACGTGCGCGCCCGGCACCGCCGCGGCGATGCCGGCCATGAGGGCCAGGCGCGTCGTCTCGATCAAGCGGGCCGCGTCCGCCGGCGGCGTGCCCACGTAGAAGGTCCGGGCTCCGTCGCCGTGGTAGCCCTGCCAGATGGCGCCGGCGTCGACGGACACGACCTGGCCATCTTCTATGACCCGGCCGCCGGGTATGCCGTGGACGATCTCGTCATCGATCGAGACGCAGATGCAGCCGGGGAAGTTGGGATAGCCCGGAGATCCCCGGTAGCCCTTGAACGACGGCCGGGCCCCGGCCTTGCGAATGTAGTTCTCGGCGAGTTCGTCGAGATGCGCCGTCGTCACGCCCGGCCTCAGCTCCTCTTCCATCAGGGCGAGAACCTCGGCCACGACACGCCCGGCGTGGCGCATCAGCTCGATCTCCTGACGTGACCTGCGAGGAATATCCACGGCCGACCCCTAACTCTTGCCGGCGGGCGCCGGGGCGATGGCGGCGAGCAGAGCGCCCGTGACCTCGTCGACGGCGCCGCGGCCGTCGACGGCCCGCAGGACGCCGTGGCCGCGGTAGTACTCGACGACGGCCTCGAGGGAGCCGAGCTGCTGTCGCAGCCGGGCCTGGACCGTCGCGGGCTGGTCGTCGGTGCGCTGGTAGAGCTCCGAACCGTCGATGTCGCAGACGCCGGCCTTGAGCGGCGGCCTGGTCAACTCGTGGTACGGGTGGCCGCCGGCGCGGCAGATCCAGCGACCGCCGAGTCGGGCCACCAGGTCGGACTCCGGAACGTCGATGTAAGGGGCCACCTCGACGCGCCCGCCCTTCTCGGCGAGAGCCCTGTCGAGGACCTCGGCCTGGGCGGTGTTGCGCGGGAAGCCGTCCAGCAGGACTCCGGCCGAGGCATCGGGCTCAGCCAGGCGTTCGAGCAGCATCTCGATCGTGACTTCGTCCGGCACGAGCTCGCCGCGGTCCATGTAGGCCCTGGCTTTCAACCCCAGCGGGGTCTCGTCACGGACGGCGGCGCGGAACAGGTCCCCCGTGGCGACGTGGGCCAGGCCCAGCCGCGTCGAGAGAATCTGGGCCTGGGTGCCCTTGCCGGCGCCCGGAGCGCCGAGCAGGACGACCACCCTGCCGATCGAGGCCGTCACCTGATGAAGCCTTCGTAGCTGCGCATCATCAGCTGGGCCTCGAGCTGCTTCATCGTCTCAACGACGACGCTGACGACGATCAGGACGCTTGTGCCGCCGATGGCCACGCCGCCGCCGGTCGCGTTCTGCAGGTTCTTGAACATCGGGAGCGCGACGATGAGCATCGGCAGCACGGCAACCGAGGCGACGAAGATCGCGCCGGCCACGGTGATCCGAAGAGCCACGCGGCGCAGGTATTCCTCGGTGGGCATTCCGGGCCGGATGCCGGGTATGAAGCCGCCGGACTTGCGTAAGTTGTTGGCGGTCTCGTCGGGTTTGAACACGATGAAGGTGTAGAAGAAGGCGAAGCCGAACGTCAGCAGGAAGTACAGGCTCAGGTACAGGGGTCCGGTCGGACTGAGCCACTGGATCACGCTGTTGGCGACGCTGGCGACCCAGGCGACCGACGACGCGGTGAAGTAGGTGGCTATCTGGTACGGGAACAGCAGGATGCTGACGGCGAAGATGATCGGGATGACGCCGGCCATGTTCACCCGCAACGGCAGGAAGGTGGAGCCGCCCTGGTAGATGCGGTGCCCGCGTACGCGGTTGGCGTACTGGATCGGGATCCGCCGCTGGCCCTCCTGCACGAAGATGATCACGAAGATGATTACCAGGCCGACGATGGCGAAGGTGAACAGCTCGAGCCAGTCAGGGCTGCCCAGGAAGCCGCCTACAGTGGCCGGGATCCTCGAGACGATGCCGGCGAAGATGATGAAGCTGATGCCGTTGCCGATGCCCTTCTCGGTGATCAACTCGCCCAGCCACATCAGGAGCACCGAACCAACGGTGAGCGCCAGGATCATCGTCAGGCTCTCGTACTTCTCGAAGCTGAAGGGCACGTTGTAGGCGGTGACCCCGGCCTGGGCCTCGGACGACTGAACGTAGGCCAGGATGCCGTAGGCCTGCAACGCGGCCAGCGGAACCGACAGATAGCGCGAGTACTTGGTGATCTGGTTCCGGCCGTACTCCCCTTCACGACTCAGCGCCTGCAGCGACGGGATCGTCGACTGCAGGATCTGCATGATGATCGTGGCGTTGATGTACGGGTTGAGCCCGAGCCCGACGATCGACATGCGCCGGATGTCGCCGCCCGAGAAGAGCGACAACAGGCCGAAGAAGCCGTTGTCCGGTGCCGACGAGGTCAGCACTGCCGGATTGATGCCGGGGATCAGCACGTGCGCAAGGGCACGGTAGATCACCAGCACGCCCAGCACGAACAGCAGCCGCTTGCGGATGTCCGGCGCGCGGAACGCGTTCAGCATCGACTCGAGCATGGCTCAGGCGCCCTTCTATGCTTCCGAGCCGGCTGGGTCGGCCGAGCTCGTCGGGGGGAGGGTCTCAACGGTTGTCGCGGGCTTCGGGGCCTTCTTCTGCCTGGACGGGGCGGCCGGAGCGGCCTCCGCCTCCACTGGGGCCGACGCTTCGGTCGCCTCGGCGGCCATCGAGTCGGCGGCCATCGAGTCGGCGGCCGTCGGGAACTCGAGCACGTGGGCGCTGCCACCCGCGGCCTCGATCTTGGCCGCGGCGCTCTTGCTGAAGGCGTCGGCCACGATGAAGAGCGGCCGGTTCACGTCGCCGTACCCGAGGATCTTGAGCGGCTTGTCCAGCGTCCGAACCAGCCCGGCGGCGGCCAGGATGTCGGGCGTGATCGTGACCGGCGCGGGCCTGGTCGACCCGGCCGCCTTGCCGTCGACTTCGGGCAGGTCCAGGATGCCGGTCTCGGCCAGAGCCGAGATGCGGCCCACGTTCAGGATCTCGTATTCGATCCGGAACTTGTTCCGGAAGCCCCGCAGCTTGGGCACGCGGACGTGGATCGGGGTCTGGCCACCCTCGAACCACGGCTGGATGGTGCCGCCCGTGCGCGATTTCTGGCCTTTGGTCCCGCGGCCGGCGGTCTTGCCCTTGCCGGCGGCGATGCCGCGGCCGACGCGCGTGCGCGGCTTGTGGCTGCCTTCGGCGGGGCGAAGGTCGTGCAACTTCATCGCTTCTCCTCGGACCCGCCCTCGGGCAACTCCTCGACCTCTACGAGGAAGCGGACCTGTCGGACCATGCCTCGCGTGGCCGCGTTGTCGGGCACTTCGACGGTGTCGCCGATGCGGTCCAGCCCGAGCGCCCGGATCGTGCCTCGATTGCGGGCGATGTGGCTGATGGTGCTCCTGGTCTGAGTGACGCGCAGCTTACCGGCCATTGCCAACCTCCACGGCGGGCTGGCCGGCCACGACCGATCGGACGCGGACGCCCCGCATGGCGCCGATCTCCTCGGCCGACCTGAGGCTCCTGAGGGCCTCCAGGGTTGCCCGAGTGACGTTCACTGGGTTGCTCGAGCCGAAGACCTTGGCAAGTATGTCGCGGATGCCGGCCGACTCTACGACGGCGCGGACCGCGCCGCCGGCGATGACGCCGGTACCCTGCGAAGCCGGCTTCAGCATGATCCTCGAGGCCCCGAAGTCCATGCGGACCTCGTGGGGGATCGTCGTCCCGACCATCGGGATGCGGATGATGTTCTTCTTCGCGTCCTCGACGCCCTTGCGGATGGACTCAGGCACCTCGCCGGCCTTGCCCAGGCCGACGCCGACGTGTCCGTTGCCATCGCCGACGACGACGATCGCGCTGAAGCTGAAGCGCCGGCCGCCCTTGACGACCTTCGCGACTCGGTTGATTTGGACGACGCGCTCTTCGAGCGTCAGCTTGTTCGGATCGATCCTGGCCAAGTGAACAGCTCCTTCGTCGTCAGAACTCGAGGCCGGCTTCGCGGGCGGCTTCCGCAAGGGACTTGATCCGCCCGTGGTACCGGAACCCGGCCCGGTCGAAGACGACGCGCTCGATCCCCGCGCTCCGGGCGCGCTCGGCGATCAGGCGACCGACCGACTTCGCCTCTTCGGTCTTCTTCTGGTTGGCGGCCTTGAGCTCTTTCTCGAGACTCGAAGCCGCGGCCAGCGTCTTACCGGACGTGTCGTCGATCACCTGGGCGTAGATGTGGTTGAGGCTGCGGAAGACGGCCAGGCGCGGGCGCTCGGGCGAGCCCGAGAGGCGAAGCCTGATCCGCTCGTGCCGCTTCTGGCGCGCGGCCCCGCGGCTGGCGACCTGCGTCATCGTGCTGATCCCTTCGTCACGGACTGGCTCACTTCTTACCGCCGATCTTGCCGGCCTTGCCGGCCTTGCGGCGGATCTGCTCGCCAAGGTAGTGGACGCCCTTGCCCTTGTACGGTTCGGGCTTGCGGGTCGCCCGGACCGTGGCGGCGACCTGGCCGACCAGCTCCTTGTCGATCCCGACGACCGCCAGGCGGACTGGGTTCTCAAGTTCGAAGCTGATGCCGTCGGGCGGCACGATCTCGATCGGGTGGCTGTAGCCCAGGTTGAGCTGCAGCTTGTCTCCGACCTTCGCGGCGCGATACCCGACGCCGGTGATCTCGAGCGGCTTGCGGTATCCGTCCGTCACGCCGGTCACCATGTTGGCGACGAGCGTTCGAGTCAGGCCGTGGAGCTGCTTGTGGTGCTTGGCCTCGCTGGGCCGCTCGACGACGATCGTCGAGCCCTCCATCGAGACACGCATGTCCGGGTGGAGAGAGCGATGAAGAGAGCCCCTGGGGCCCTTCACGGTGATGTCCCGGCCGGCGATCGAGACGTCGACGCTCGGCGGAACCTGGATCGGCAGACGACCAATTCGTGACATCGCCGGCCTACCAGACGTACGCCAGGACTTCACCACCGAGCTGGGCCTTGTGGGCCTGCGCGCCGGTCATGATGCCCTGACTGGTGCTGACGATGACCAGGCCGAGGCCCCCGAGCACCCTGGGGATCTCGGTCTTGCGCGCATAAACGCGCAAACCGGGCTTGCTGATGCGCTTCAGGCCCGAGACGACGGGGGCCTTGCCATCTACGTACTTCAGCGTGACGCGCAGCACCTGGCGAGCGCCTTCGTGCTCCTCGCGGACGTCGGCGATGAAGCCTTCCTGGAGAAGGATTCGCGCGATCTCCCGCTTGGTCCGCGAGGCCGGGACGACAACGTCCGCGTGCCGCGCCCGCGACGCGTTGCGGATGCGAGTCAGCATGTCCGCAATCGGATCGGAGACGTTCATCGGTTACCTACCAGCTCGACTTGGTGACGCCGGGCAGCTCGCCCAGCAGCGCCCGCTCGCGGAAGCAGATGCGGCACAACCCAAAGCGCCGCATAAACGCGCGGGGGCGGCCGCAGACGAAGCAGCGGTGGTAGGCCTGAACCTTGAACCGCTGCGGTCGCTTCGCCTTGGCGATCATCGACTTCTTGGCCATGGCTTCTCCCTCCCCGCGCCTAGCCGGCGAAGGGCATGCCGAGGAGTTCGAGCAAACGCTTCGATTCCTCGTCGGTCTTCGCCGTCGTCACGATGCTGATCTCCAGCCCGCGGAGACGGTCCACCTTGTCGTAGTCGATCTCCGGGAACGCGAGTTGTTCCCGAAGCCCCAGTGAGTAGTTGCCGCGCCCGTCGAACGACTTCGCCGGGACGCCGTGAAAGTCGCGGATGCGGGGCAGGGCGAGCCGCGTGAGCCGCTCGAGAAAGTCCCACATGCGATCGCCGCGGAGGGTCACCCGCGCGCCGATCGTGTTGCCCGTGCGCAGCCGGAACTGCGCGATGGAGCGCTTCGCCTTCGTGGTCACCGGCTTCTGGCCGGTTATCGCGGCGAGGTCGCCTACGGCGGCGTCGACCGCCTTCGGGTTCTGCAGCGCCTCGCCCAGGCCGATGTTCACGACGATCTTGGCGAGCCGAGGCACGTCCATCGGATTGTCGTAGCCAAACTGCTTCTTCAGCGCCGGAATGGCCTCTTCCTTGTACCGCTGATGGAGGCTTCCGCTCATGCGTCTGGCTCCAGCTGCTCGCGGCAATGGCCGCACACTCGAACGCTCTGGCCGCTGCCGAGGCGCTCGTGCTTGACTCGGGTGACGCGATCGCAGCGGGGGCAGACGAGCATCACGTTGCTGACGTCGATCGGCATCGGCTTGTCGACGATGCCGCCTTCCTGGACCTGCGGCGCGCGGTCATTCTGGGACATCGACCGGCGCGGCTTGGTGTGGCGCTTGGCGATGTTCACACCCGAGATCACGACCGACAGCGGCCGGCTCGAGACGCCGCGCCAGGCGCCGGCGACCTTCTCCTTAGTCACAGGGTTGCGAATGACGCGGTCCACCCTGCCGCGCTTGCCGGCATCCTTGCCGTGCAGCACGACGACGGTGTCGCCGGTCCGGATCTCCGGGACCCTGTTGTCCGGCCCCTTTCCCGCGGTCTGCGCCATCACAGCACCTCCGGCGCGAGCGAGACGATCTTCATGTAGTTCCGATCTCGCAATTCGCGCGCGACGGGGCCGAAGATGCGCGTGCCGCGCGGGTTGCCCTGGTTGTTGATCAGGACGGCGGCGTTCTCGTCGAAACGGATGTAGCTGCCGTCCGGCCGGCCGTACTCCTTGGCGGTCCGGACGACCACCGCGCGAACGACGTCGCCCTTCTTCACGGGGGCGTTCGGGATGGCCTGCTTGACGCTGGCGATGATCACGTCGCCGACCCCGGCCGTGGTCTTCCGCGAACGGCCCATGATCCGGATGCACTGGATCGTCCGCGCGCCGGTGTTGTCGGCGACCCGCAGACGGGTGTACTGCTGGATCATTGGGCGGACTCCCGCTCAACGTGCTTGCCCGGGTGGGCCGCACCGTGGATGGCCGCGTCGGTCTGCTCGTCCTCGACAAGGGGCTCGGCCGTGGCGCCTTCGCCCGCCCGGGAGACGATGCTCACGAGGCGCCACCGCTTGGTGGCCGAAAGCGGTCGCGACTCCTCGATCAGGACGGCATCGCCGACATGGGCCTGGTTGTCCTCGTCGTGAGCCTTGAACTTGCTGGTCTGTCGGATGACCCGCTTGTAGAGCGGGTGGCGCGTCATGCGCTCGACGGACACGACGATGGTCTTGTCCATCTTGTCGCTGACGACGCGACCGACCTTGGTCTTCCGCTTGCCCTGCACTGCTGCTCCTGCCATCGCGTGATCTCCTACGCCGTTCTGGAGCGCTCGGTGCGGCGCTCCTGCTGCACGGTGAGGATCCGCGCGATTGTTCGTCTGGTCTGGGGAATCGAGCTGTAATCCTTGAGCTGCCGGGTATTCAGCTGGAAGCGGGCCTGCCAGAGATCCTGCTTGGCCTCTCGCAACTGATCCTCGAGCTCGCCGTCGGACAGAGCCCGAACCTTATCAATGTCCATCTGCCAGGCCTTCCTTCACGATGACCCTGGTAGCGACTGGAAGCTTGTGGCTGGCGAGGCGCATGGCCTCGACGGCCTCGACCTGGTCAACGCCGGCCATCTCGAACAGGATGCGGCCGGGCTTGACGACCGCCACCCAGTGGTCGGGCGCGCCCTTGCCGGATCCCATTCGGGTCTCGGCCGGCTTCTTGGTGGCCGGCTTGTCCGGGAAGATGCGGATCCAGATCTTGCCGCCGCGCTTGACCGAACGGGTCATGGCGCGCCGGGCGGCCTCGATCTGACGGCTGGTGATCCAGGCCGGCTCCATCGTGGCAAGGCCGAATTCTCCGAAGGCCACGGTCGTGCCGCCCTTGGCGATGCCGGACATGCGGCCTCGCTGGACCTTGCGATGCTTGACGCGTCGGGGCATCAACATGGCTACACACCCCCGCCAACGACCGCCGGGGCGGCGACGGGCTCGCGCCGCGGCTTGTCCACCGGGACCTCGCCGCGATAGATCCAGACCTTCACGCCGATCCGGCCGTAGGTAGTCAGGGCGTGGACCTGGGCGTAGCTGATGTCGGCGCGCAGCGTTCCGAGGGGGATTCGGCCTTCCTTGTCCCACTCGCGGCGGGCCATCTCCGAGCCGCCCAGGCGACCCGCGACGGCGATCTTCACGCCCTTGGCGCCGGCCTTCATCGTCCGCTGGATGGACTGCTTCATGGCCTTCTTGAAGGCGATCCGGCGAGCCAGCTGCTGGCTGATGTTGGCGGCCACGAGGGCCGCGTCCAGCTCGGGCTGGCGGATCTCCTTGACCTCGAGCTTGACCTTGCGGTTGGTGAGGGCCCCGACCTGCTGGCGAAGCAGCTCCACGTTGGCGCCGCCCTTGCCGATCACGATGCCCGGCTTGGCGGTGTGGATCGTGACCGTCACGTGGTTGATGCCACGCTCGATCTCGACCCCGCTGACGCTCGCGCTGGCCAGTCGGCGGATCACCAGGGCCCGGATCGAGATGTCCTCCTTGAGGAGATCGGTGTAGTCCTTGTCCGCGTACCACTTGGCCGTCCAGGTGCGCGAGACACCCAGCCGGAAGCCGTACGGGTGAACCTTGTGACCCATCTAGGCCTCCCGGTCTTCGACGACTATGGTGATGTGGGTCATGGGCTTGTGGATCGGAAACGCCCGACCCTGGGCCCGCGGCTGCCAGCGCTTGTGGACGCCCGGGCCCATGTTGGCCTGTGCGTCGGCCACGACCAGATCCTCGGCGGAGAGGTTGTGGTTGTTCTCAGCGTTGGCCGTCGCGCTCTTGAGGACACGGGCGACGTCGCGCGCGGCCGCCTGCGGCATGAACCGCAGGAGCGCGGAGGCTTCCTCGACCCGCTTGCCCTTGATGGCGTTCGTGACGAGGCGGGCCTTGCGCGAAGAGCCCATCAGGTATTTGGCGGTTGCGGATACTCGCACGTCCCGGCTCCTATTTGAGTGCGGACGAGCGTTCGGTGTGCTTACCGTGCCCGCGGAAGGTGCGGGTCGGTGAGAACTCGCCGAGACGGTGGCCGACCATGTTCTCGGTCACGTAGACCGGGATGTGCTTCTTGCCGTTGTAGACGGCGACGGTGTGCCCGATGAAGTCCGGGAATATGACCGACGCGCGAGACCAGGTCTTGACGACCTTCTTCTCGTTGCGCTTGTTCATCGTCTGGACGCGGCCGAGGAGCCGCGACTCGACGAACGGTCCCTTCTTGACCGAACGCGACATGCCTCTCTCTCCTCTGCCTTACTGCTTGCCGTGTCGCGAGCGGATGATGAGCCTGCTCGACGACTTCTTGCCAAGGCGCGTCCGATAGCCCATCGCGGGCTTTCCCCATGGCGTCTTGGGCGGCATGCCGGTGGGCGACTTGCCTTCGCCACCGCCGTGCGGATGGTCCCTGGGGTTCATCACGACGCCGCGGACTTCGGGCCGCAGGCCCATGTGACGCGCGCGTCCGGCCTTGCCCAGGCTCTGGTTCTCGTGCTCGAGGTTGGAGACCTGGCCGACTGTGGCCATGCAGCGGAGGCTGCAGCGCCGCACCTCGCCCGACGGCAGTCGGACGGCGGCGTAGTCGCCTTCCTTGGCGAGCAGCTGGGCCGCCGCGCCGGCGGAACGGACGATCTGGCCGCCCTTGCCCGGCACGAGCTCGATATTGTGGATCGTGGTGCCGAGCGGGATGTTGGCCAGCGGCAGCGCGTTGCCGACTCTGGCCTCGACCTCGACTCCGGCGACGACGACGTCCCCGACCTTGAGGCCGTGCGGCAGCAGCATGTAGCGCTTCTCGCCGTCGGCGTAGTGGAGCAGCCCGATCCGCGCCGACCGGTTCGGGTCGTATTCGATCGTGGCCAGCCGGGCCGGCACGCCGAACTTGTCCCGCTTGAAGTCGATGATCCGGTAGTGCTGCTTCTCCCCGCCGCCACGATGTCGTACGGCGATCCGGCCCTGGTTGTTGCGGCCGGAGCCACGCTTCTGTGGCTCCAGGAGCGGCTTGTAGGGTTCCCTGGTCGTGATCTCCTCGAACGTGGACCGGGTCATGAACCGGCGGCCGGCCGAGGTTGGCTTGTAGCTACGCAGCGGCATCTCAGACTGCCTCGAAGAACTCGATCTTCTGGCCGGGAGCCAGCGTCACGATCGCCTTGCGCCAGGGGGTCGTCCGGCCGCCGATGCGGCTGCGGCGCGTCCCGCCTCGCTTGAGCTTTGACTGGGTCGTCAGCACGTTCACCGAGGCGACCTTGACCTTGAAGATCTCCTCGATGGCCGCCTCGATCTGGATCTTGCTGACGTCGTCGCGAACCGCGAACGTGTACTTGCCACGCTGCGATTCGTCCATCGACTTCTCGCTGATGACGGGGCGGAGGATGACCTCGTGGGCGGAGAGGCTCACGCGTACACCTCTTCCATCTTGCTGAGGGCCGGCTGCTCGATCAGGACGGTGTCGGCATTGAGCAGGGCCACGACGTTGAGTGAGTCGGCTCGAATGACTTCGACTCGCGGCAGGTTCCGGGCGGACAGGATGAGCGTCTCGTCCGTCCCCGGAGCCACGATCAGGACACGCCCCTCGGACCTGCCCAGGGCGTCGATGACGCCGACGAGGTCCCTCGTCCGGGGCTCCTCGAGGCCCAGCGCGTCGACGATGCGGATGGCACCGTCGTCGAGCTTGGCGGTCAGGGCGCCGACGAGGGCGAGACGCCTCATCTGGCGGGGCAGGCGCTGGGCGTAGGAGCGCGGGTGCGGGCCGAAGACCACGCCGCCGCCCCGGAATTGCGGAGATCTCGTTGAGCCCTGGCGGGCGCGGCCGGTCCCCTTCTGGCGATAGGGCTTCCTTCCGCCGCCTGAAACCTCACCCCGCCTCTTCGTGTCGTGGGTGCCGAGGTGGCGGCCGGCCAGCTGGGCGGTCACCACCTGGTGGAGCACGGCCGCGTTGATCGGCGCGGCGAAGAGTTCCTCCGGGAGATCCACCTCCCCGATCTCTTCGCCCGTCCTCGAGTAGAGGGTCGTCGTCGGCATCGCTAAGCCTTCTTCACGAGGATCAGCCCGTTGAGGGACCCGGGGACGGAGCCCTTGACGAGCAGAAGGTTGCGCTCGGCGTCCGCGCGGACGACCCGCAGCTTCTTGACGGTGGCGCGGGCGTCGCCCATGTGGCCGGCCATGCGCATCCCCTTGTAGACGCGGCCCGGCGTGGTGCCGGGGCCGATCGAGCCAGGGGCGCGGTGATGGTCGGAACCGTGGGTCTTGGGTCCGCGCTTGAAATGGTGCCGCTTGATATGGCCGGAGAAGCCCTTGCCCTTGCTCACGCCCGTCACGTCGACGACGTCACCAGGAGCGAAGAGGGTCACGTCGAGCTTCTGGCCGACGGTGTAGGCCGGATCGCCGGCGCCTTCGAGCCGAAACTCACGGATGACCGCGACCTTGGGCAGGTTCTTGAGCTGCCCGATCTCGGGTTTCGTGAGCTTGCCCGACTCCTCGACTCCCAGCTGGACGGCGGCGTAGCCGTCGCGCTCCGTCGTGCGGAGGCGGGTCACGGTGTTCGGCTCGACGGCGACGACGCTCACGGGGATCATCGTTCCATCGGCCTGGAAGATCTGCGTCATACCGACCTTGCGGCCGATGAGTCCAATACTCATATCAATGCGTCCTTTGTCGCGAGCTCCGACGGTGCAGGGCAAGGCGTCGCCGAGCACGCGAGCGAGCGCACTTGGGGGTGCGTAGGCGAGGGAGCGCAGGTGACAACGCCGCCATGCGCCGGCTGGTTGTGCGACATCACATCTTGATTTCGATGTCGACGCCCGCCGCCAGCGAGAGCCGCATCAGGGCGTCGACCGTCTTCGAGGAGGGCTCCAGGATGTCGACCAGCCGCTTGTGGGTGCGGATCTCGAACTGCTCCCGGCTGTCCTTGTCGATGAACGGTGAGCGCAGGACGGTGAACTTCTCGATCCGCGTCGGCAACGGAACGGGACCGACGACGTCCGCGCCGGTCCGCTGGGCCGTCTCCACGATCTGCGCCGCCGACTGATCGAGCAGTCGGTGGTCGTAAGCCTTGAGGCGGATCCTGATCCGCTGCCTTGCCATCACAGACTCCGGTTACTCGATGATCGAGGTGATGGCCCCGGCGCCGACGGTGCGTCCACCCTCGCGGATGGCGAAGCGCTGGCCGACTTCCAGGGCGATCGGGGTGATGAGCTCGACGGTCATGTCGACGTTGTCGCCGGGCATGATCATCTCGGCACCCTCGGGCAGTCCGATGGCGCCGGTGACGTCCGTCGTGCGCAGGTAGAACTGGGGCCGGTAGCCGTTGTAGAACGGGGTATGGCGGCCACCCTCCTCGCGGGACAGGACGTACACGCGAGCGACGAACTTGGTGTGCGGCTTGACGGAGCCGGCCTTGGCCAGGACCTGGCCGCGCTCGATGTCGTCGCGCTCGATGCCGCGCAGCAGGCAGCCGACGTTGTCGCCGGCGCGACCCTCGTCGAGCAGCTTCTTGAACATCTCCACGCCGGTGACGACGACCTTGCGGGTCGGCCGGATGCCGACGATCTCGACCTCGTCGCCGACCTTGACCACACCGCGCTCGATGCGCCCGGTGGCCACGGTGCCGCGGCCCTTGATCCCGAAGACGTCCTCGATCGGCATGATGAAGGGCTTGTCGACCGGTCGCTCGGGGGTGGGGATGTAGGAGTCGACCGCGTCGAGGAGCTCCTGGATGCAGACGTAGGCCGGATCGTCGGCGCCGCCGGTGGTCTCGAGGGCCTTGAGAGCCGAGCCGCGGATGATCGGGATGTCGTCGCCGGGGAAGTGGTTCTTGGTCAGGAGCTCGCGGACCTCGAGCTCGACCAGGTCGAGCAGCTCGGGGTCGTCGACCGCGTCGACCTTGTTGAGGAAGACCACCATGTAGGGGACTTCCACCTGGCGGGCCAGCAGGATGTGCTCGCGGGTCTGGGGCATGGGCCCGTCGGTGGCGGCCACGACCAGGACGGCGCCGTCCATCTGGGCCGCGCCGGTGATCATGTTCTTGATGTAGTCGGCGTGGCCGGGGCAGTCGACGTGGGCGTAGTGGCGGTGGGCCGTCTCGTACTCGACGTGGGCGATGGCGATGGTGATGCCGCGCTCGCGCTCCTCGGGAGCGTTGTCGATCGAGTCGAAGGCGCGGTACTCGGCCCCGCCCTTGAGAGCGAGGTACTTGGTGATCGCCGCGGTGAGCGTCGTCTTGCCGTGGTCGATATGGCCGATCGTGCCGATGTTGACGTGCGGCTTAGTCCGCTCGAACTTCTTCTTCGCCATCGCGGCTGCTCCCTCGCTCCTACTGCGGGCTGGGTGGACTGATCAGACTCGAGACTTCTGGATGAGTTCGGCCGCCAGGTTGGCGGGGACCTCGGCGTAGTGAGACAACTCCATCGAGTAACTGGCGCGGCCCTGCGTCATCGACCGCAGGTCCGTTGCGTAGCCGAACATCTCGGCCAGGGGCACACGCGCCCGAACCACCTGAGTGGAGGCGCGCGACTCCATCGCCTCGATGTGACCCCGGCGAGCGTTGATATCCCCGATCACGTCACCGAGGAACTGCTCGGGCAGCGTGACCTCTACCCGCATGAGCGGCTCGAGGATCACCGGCGCGGCCTTGTGGGCCGCTTCCTTGAGGGCCATCGAGGCGGCGATGCGGAACGCCATCTCGCTCGAGTCCACCTCGTGGAAGGAACCGTCGAAAAGGGTCACCTTCACGTCGACCATCGGGTATCCGGCGTATGGGCCCGTATCGAGGGCGTCGCGAATGCCCATGTCGATGGGCTTAATGTATTCCCGCGGGATGACGCCGCCGACGATCTTGTCGACGAACTCGTAGCCCGCGCCCTGCTTGTTGGGCTCGATCTTGATGACGACGTGGCCGTACTGGCCCTTGCCGCCGGTCTGCTTGACGTGGCGGTAGTTGCCCTCGGCCGCCTGGCGGATCGTCTCCCGGTAGGAGACCCGAGGCCGGCCGACGTTGGCCGCCACCTTGAACTCGCGGACCATGCGGTCGACCAGGACGTCCAGATGCAGCTCGCCCATGCCGGCGATGCGAGTCTGGCCGCTCTCCTCGTCGGTGTGGACCCGGAAAGTGGGGTCCTCCTCGGCGAGCCGCTGGAGGGCCAGGGCGAGCTTGTCCTGATCGGCTTTGGTCTTGGGCTCGATGGCGACTTCGATGACCGGCTCCGGGAATACGATCGACTCGAGGACGATCGGATGATCCGGGTCGCTCAAGGTGTCGCCGGTGAAAGTCTCCTTGAGGCCGACCGCCGCGGCGATGTCTCCCGCGTACACGATGTCGATCTCTTCGCGGTGGTTGGCATGCATCTGGAGGATGCGCCCGATCCGCTCCTTCTTGCCCTTGGTCGCGTTCAAGACGTAGGAGCCGGCCCTGAGCGACCCCGAGTACACCCGGAAGTAGGCCAGCTTGCCGACGTATGGGTCGGCCGCGATCTTGAAGGCCAGGGCGCTGAAGGGCTCGTCGTCGTTGGCGGTCCGGACCACTTCGTCGTGCGTGATCGGGTGTTCGCCTATCACGGGCGGGACGTCCAGCGGTGACGGCAGGTAATCCACGACCGCGTCAAGGACGGGCTGGACGCCCTTGTTCTTGAGCGCCGAGCCGGCCAGCACGGGCACGATGCGATACTCCAGGGTCCCCAGGCGCAGCCCGCGCTTGATGTCGGCGTTGCTGAGCGTGTGGCCCTCGAGGTACTTGTGCGTCAGCTCGTCGTCCATCTCGGCGACGGCCTCGACCATCTTCTCGCGCTGGATGCGTGCGGGTTCGATGAGGTCGGCGGGGATGTCGATGGTCTCGGATTCGGCGCCGAGATCCTCGGCTCGATAGACGATCGCCTTCATGGTGATCAGGTCTACGATGCCGCGGAACTTGTCCTCGTTTCCGATCGGGAGCTGGATCGGCACCGGCCGCGCGCCCAGGCGATCGCGGATCATCTCGACGCAGCGCCAGAAATCGGCGCCGGTCCGGTCGAGCTTGTTGATGAAGCAGATGCGGGGCACGCGATAACGGTCGGCCTGCCGCCAGACCGTCTCGGATTGCGGCTCCACGCCGGCCACGCCGTCGAAGACCACGACTGCGCCGTCGAGCACGCGAAGGCTTCGCTCGACCTCAACCGTGAAGTCCACGTGCCCGGGCGTATCGATAATGTTGATTCGATGGTCGTCCCAAAAACAGGTCGTAGCAGCCGCGGTGATGGTGATACCGCGCTCCTGCTCCTGGGGCATCCAGTCCATGGTGGCCGCGCCCTCATGGACCTCACCGATCTTGTAGATCTTCTTCGTATAGAAGAGAACCCGCTCGGTGACGGTGGTCTTCCCAGCGTCGATATGGGCGATGATTTCGATGTTCCGCGTCTTGGCGAGCGGAACCTGACGTGCCACGAAGATCTAATTCTCCCGATGAGGACGCGTTACCACTTGAAGTGGCTGAACGCCCTGTTGGCGTCGGCCATCTTGTGGGTATCTTCACGACGCTTGACCGCCGCGCCGAGGCCGTTCATGGCATCGACGAGCTCCGCGGCCAGCTTCTCCGACATGCTCTTGCCGTTGCGCTTGCGGGCGGCCTGGACGAGCCATCGGACGCCGAGCGACATTCGTCGGTCTCCGCGGATCTCGACCGGAACCTGATAGGTCGCGCCGCCGACGCGGCGGGGCTTGACCTCGATGATCGGAGTGGCGTTGCGCATGGCCGACTCGAGGACCTCGATGCCGGGCCGGCGAGCCTGGGCCTCGGCCCGGGCCAGGGCCTCTCGCAGGATCCGCTCCGAGAGATGGCGCTTGCCGTCGGTCATCAGCTTGGTGGCGAAACGGCTGCTCAGGCGGGTGGATGGAGCACCCTGGTACTTGGTCTTGCGGGCGATGGTCGTTCGACGGGGCATGGCTACTTCTTGCCCTTCTGCTGAGCGGCCTTCGCGCCGTACTTGGAGCGACCCTGCTTGCGATCCTTCACTCCGGCCGCGTCGAGGGTGCCACGGATGATGTGGTACTTGACCGACGGCAGGTCCTTCACCCGGCCTCCGCGGACCAGCACCACGGAGTGCTCCTGGAGGTTGTGGCCGATGCCGGGGATGTAGGCCGTGACCTCCATCTGGTTGGTGAGGCGGACGCGGGCGATCTTGCGAAGAGCCGAGTTCGGCTTCTTCGGCGTCATCGTGCGCACCTGCAGGCAGACGCCGCGCTTCTGAGGCGCACCGGGGATCGGCACCTGGCGCTGGCGAAGGCTGTTCCAGTTCTTGCGCATAGCCGGCGCCTTGATCTTCCCGATCTTCGGCTGGCGGCCATGCCGCACGAGCTGGCTGATAGTCGGCACGGAGACGCTGCTCCTTTCGCTTCCTGCTGCTGGATGGCTAGGTATCTATTCGCGGGCCCGACATCGATGCCGACCCGCACGCGGGTTGGGCCCCGGTGCAAGTCCGATCGACGGGAGCCTGCGCCGCCGCGGTGGCCTCCGGCGTCCGATGGGCCGCTCGCTGCGGCACGGTCGCGACATGGAGGCGATCTGGTATGGCGCAAATCGCTTCGATGGCCCGGCGGGCCGACAAGTCCCGGCGCGAGCCGGTTCGTGTTCGGTTTCCGCCTTCCGGATGAGCTATTCGAGACTCACGACCGGCGCACGCCAATCGCGGCCTCAAAGAAGCCACGAGCGCGGAGTTTATCAGCGGCCCCCTGGGGTGTCAAACCACGGAAGGGCCGCGGACGACCTTCGCGCTCGTTCTGATGAGCTATCGACGCCGCTCGGCGCCTACTCGTCTTCCTTTGTGATCCCGCCCAGGAGTTCCTCGAGCCCGGGCAGTTCCGGTGCCGCCTCCCCGATCCCGGACGCATCTCCGAGCGCGGCCAGGAAGGGGTTGACGAGATCGCCGTCCTCCGAGGAGTCGTCTCCGGAGCTGGCGGCCAGGAGCGAAGCCAGGTCCGCCGTTTCCTCGGACGGCCGGCCTCCGGCCTCCTCCAGGAACGGGTTGTACTCGAACTCCGGACCGCGCAGCCTGTCCAGAGACTCGCCGGCCAGCGCCTCTTCGGCGGCCCGGCGGGCCCTCTCGCGAGCGGCCGCGATGTTGGCCGGCGCGCCCGTCCCAGCCGGGATGAGCTTGCCGATGATGACGTTCTCCTTCAGGCCGATAAGGTGGTCCTTGGCGCCGTTGATGGCCGCCTCGGTCAGCACCCGGGTCGTCTCCTGGAAGGAGGCAGCCGCGAGGAACGAAGACGTGTTGAGGGAAGCCTTCGTCACCCCGAGCAGGACGGTCTGGGCCGTGGCCGGTTCGCCGCCCTCGGCCAGGACGCGGTTGTTGACCTCCTCGAAATCGAGGCGGTCGATCAACTCGGTCGGGAGGAGATCGGTGTCGCCCGGCTGGTCGATGCGGACCTTGCGGAGCATCTGGCGGACGATGATCTCGATGTGCTTGTCGTTGATCGTCACACCCTGGCTGCGGTAGACCTTCTGGACTTCCTTGACCAGGTAGCGCTGGACGGAGTCCTTGCCGCGCGTCTCGAGGTACTCCTGCGGGTTGATCGGGCCGTCGGTGATGGCGTCGCCGGCTCGGATCTCGGCGCCGTTCTCGACCATCAGCTTGGCGTTGTGAGGGATGGCGTACTCGCGCTCGACGGTGTCTTCGGAGCGCACCACCAGGTCGTCGCCTTCGCGGACGAGGAAGCCCTTGGCCGGAGCCGCGACATCGTTGGCCTTGTCGCCGCCCTCACCCCGGGCGATGACCTGGCCGGACTCCACCACGTCGCCGGCGGCCGCGAGCAGCTCGGCGCCGGGAGCCAGCTGGATATGAGTGTCGTACTGCTCGCGGCTGGTCACCTTGACGCGGGTTCCGGTGTCGCCGCGGAGGATCTCGACGATGCCGTCGATGTGGCTGATCTCGGCCTTGCCCTTGGGGATGCGGCCTTCGAATAGCTCCTCTACTCGCGGCAGGCCGGCGGTGATGTCCAGGCCGGCCACGCCGCCGGTATGGAACGTTCGCATGGTCAACTGCGTGCCGGGCTCGCCGATCGACTGGGCGGCGATGATACCGACGGCCTCGCCGATGCCCACCAGCGAACCGGTGGCCAGGTTGCGGCCGTAGCAGAGCCGGCAGACGCCGTGGCGGGCCTCGCACGAGAGCGGCGAGCGGACGAGGACCTCGTCGATCCCCGATTCGTCGATCGCGACCGCCAGGGCTTCGGTCAGCTCCTGGTTGCGTTCGACGATCAGCTCGCCCGTCTGCGGGTTGAAGAGGTCGGCTGCCGAGAGGCGGCCGATCATGCGGCGCTGGTAGGCGCCCTTCTCGTTGCTGGTGATCTCGGCCGACTCGGCCCGCGTGATCCAGCTGCCTTCCTGCGTGCCGCAGTCCTCCTCGCGCGTGATCACGTCCTGGGCCACGTCAACCAGGCGGCGGGTCAGGTAGCCCGAGTCGGCGGTGCGGAGGGCCGTGTCGGCGAGGCCCTTGCGGGCGCCGTGGGTGGAGATGAAGTACTCGAGGACCGTCATGCCCTCGCGGAAGTTGCTCCGCACGGGCACGTCGATGATGCGCCCGGACGGGTCGGCCATGAGGCCTCGCATGCCGCCGAGCTGGCTGATCTGCCCCTTGTTGCCTCGAGCGCCGGAGTCGGACATCATCCGGACCGAGCCGTAGGGATCGAGGCCGTCCATCATCGCCGTCGACATGTCGTTCGTCGTCCGCTGCCAGACTTCGACGACCTGCTCGTAGCGCTCGTCGTCGGTGATCAGGCCGCGCTGGAACTGGCGGTCGATCTGGTCGACGTCCGTTTCCGCCCCGGCCAGGCGCACTGCCTTGTCAGGCGGAATGACGATGTCGTTCACGGCGATGGTCATGCCACCGCGGGTCGCGTACTGGAAGCCGACACCCTTGACGCCGTCCACGACGTTGGCCGTCTCCTCAGGGCCGAGGATGCGGTAGCACTCGTCGACCAGGCGCCGAAGCTCGGTCCGCTTCATGTCCACGTTCTTGAAGCGAAGCCGGTCGGGCACGATCTGGTTGAAGATGATCCGGCCGACGGTCGTCTCGACGCGGCGGTCGACGGCCGTTCCGGCTTCCTCGTCCCAGGCCCGAACCATCGAGATGACCGGCTCGTGGAGGGTGACCTCGCGAAGCTGGTAGGTGAGGATGGCCTCGCCCTCGCTGGAGAAGAGACGCATCTTCTTCCCTTCGGCGAGGGGCT
>CAVQNC010000009.1:0-162292 GCA_963713795.1 uncultured Chloroflexia bacterium | reverse complement strand
ATATTCACGGTAAGATGGGGCGCGATTCCCGGGCCAGCTTCGCGACGTGAACGGCTCGTAACCGAGCGAGCAGCCCGCGCTCCAGATTTGGAGCGACGTCCGGCCCTGCGACATCGGCTTGAGGTGCCGCTCCGCGAGGGCGTCCCAGGCCTCGGGATTCCGGAAGAACTCGCTCACGTTGATCGTCAGCATGTCCAGGAAGGCCTGGCGCAGGCCGGCGTCGTTTCTAGCCATGGCCACCAGCGCGTCGGGGTCGGGCAGGCCTCTGGCGCTGGCGAAACCGTTGACCCGCCGCCATACCTGGGCGGGCTTGTACTGGCTGAGGTCGATTCCGAGCAGGATTCGGACGTCACTCGCCATGTGGTTGTAGGCGACCGCGTCCAGATCGGGCACGGGCGCGAACGCGGGCATGACCACGGGCCGCTCGGGTCGAGGTGACATCTCCATTGGTTGAGTTATCGGCCGGCGTCGCGGCGGAGTTGACCGGCCGGGGACGCCGCCCGCCGCCGCCCGTGGACTGCGAAGCCGGCCGCCGGACGCTCCCGGCCGCCGGACGCTCCCGGCACGAACGGTGGCGTCGCGAGCGAAGGCGACGCGCTTCGTTCGTCTGGCCGGCTGATGGCGGGCTCGACCGCCGACGGAAGGACGCCGGCAGAACCCCATTGCTCAAGGGCGTCGGCTGCGGGCCCGACACCTCAGTTGATCAAAGTCGCTGGCTCGAGAGCGTGCATGACGGCTCAACCGTTCCTCACACCCGCGCCTCCGGGATACGAGCCGGTGCCCGCCCGGGTACTGACCGATATCCCGATGCTGCCGTGCGACCTCTACATCTGGCGTGGGCCCCGGCCGATCCTGTACGCGTCAAAGGGCGGCGACCTGCGCAAGGTCATCGCCCGGGCCCAGAGGGGCATGTCGTTCCTGGTCCGCGAGATCGACTCGGACCAGCTGCGGGGCGCCCTGGCGGCGTCGCTGCCCAGGGTCCTGGCCAACGAGCGGATGACACCGGTCGAACGGAGCAAGACCGCGTACTCGATCGCGGCGAAGGTGCTGATTCCCGTCTTCACCCGCCAGAACGCCCTTGATCACGACGGCCTGCTGCTGACCCACAAGGTCATCGACTCGATCACGCTCCAGCTCGTGGAGGACGAGGACATGGTCTGGGCCATGGTGGCCACGATGCAGAAGCACGTGGCCACGCATGCCCACGCCATCAACACGGCGGTGTACGGCATCGTGCTGTCGCGCTTCATGCAGCTCGGACCCATGGAAACCATCCGGGAGGTGGCCCGCGGCGGGTTGCTCCACGACATCGGCAAGAACCGCGTCCCGCGCGCGATTCTCGACAAGCCCGCCGCGCTGGACGCGCCGGAGTGGCAGGTCATGCGCACCCACGTCAAGACCGGCTACGAAATGGTCATCCGGGCGCTGGGCTACCCGCCGCCCTACGCCCACATCATCGCCGAGCACCACGAGCGTTGCGACGGCTCGGGCTACCCGGCCGGACGAACGGCCCTGGGAATACCCGTCGATGCGCAACTGGTCGGTGTCGTGGACGCCTTCGACGCGCTTACCACGCGCCGCCCCTACAGGGAAGCCGTCAGCCCGTTCGATGCCCTTCACCTGATGCGTGTGGCGATGCGGGGCCAGTTCAGCGACGAGATCCTGAAGGAGTTCATCGCCCTCCTCGGCGGCTTCACCGCGGCCGCCGCGAGCCTCGAGGCCGACGACCTGGACGACGACATGAAGGCCGCCGGGTAACCAGGCAGGCGGGTGCCGCGCGGGTCGCGTCGCCGGCCGGAGAGCGTTTGATCGGGCAGGGGATCGGGGAGGGGCGGCGCCCGGCCCGGGGCCTCGCCGCGCCCGGCCCGGGGCGGCGCCCGGCCCGGGGCCTCGCCGCACCGGCCGCACTCGTCAGCCGAGCAGCTTCTCCATGACCATCACGTCTACCCAGCGGCCGTCCAGCAGGCCCTGCTCGTGGTAGGTCCCGACCGTGATGAAGCCGCGGCGCCGGTACAGGCGTATCCCCGGGGCGTTGGCCGGGAAGGCCGCCAGAACCATCTTGTGGTAGCCGATGGCCCGGGCCCGAGCCTCGAGCGCGGTCAGCATCGCGTTGCCTACCCCTCGGCCTCGCCACTCCCGGGCGACGAAGACCGATACGTCCGCCACGTGGTCGTAGGCGGCCCGCGGGTTGAAGCGATTCAGAGAGCACCAGCCCAGCGCCTCGCCCGCCGGATCCACGGCCATCAGCACGGGGTGGCGGTCGCCGTGCGAGGCCAGCCACTCCGCCCGCTCTGCGGCCGAGCGGAGCTGCGTCTCGAGTGTCGCGGTCCGGTCCTCGATGCCCTGGTTGTAGATGCGGGCGATGGCCGGGGCATCGTCCGGGCTGGCGTCGTGGATCGAGACCATCCCTGCCG
The DNA here is from genome assembly GCA_963713795.1 of uncultured Chloroflexia bacterium. Lineage (GTDB taxonomy): Bacteria > Chloroflexota > Limnocylindria > Limnocylindrales > CSP1-4 > Fen-1039. Next base: position 159,878 of record CAVQNC010000009.1, on the reverse strand, counting down.
ATGCCGCTCCGGCCCGGGACGGCGGCGCCGGCGGCGAAGTCCGCCCGCGCGTCCTGGCCGCGAGGCCGCCGAGGTAGGCGGCCAGCGAGTCGAGGACGGACGGGTCGAGGCCGTACCCGTGGCTCGAACCAGCGCCGCTGACCTGCAGGATGCCGGCCTCCCTGAGTGCGGCGAGATGCTCGAAGAGGCTGGATGGGGCCAGCCCGATCTCCTCCGCGAGCTGCGGTCCGGTCCGGTCCGTCCCCTCGGCGAGGATCTCGACGACCCGCAACCTGACCGGCGAGCCGAGCGCGCGCAGGAGCCCCAGGGCGCGGGCCTCGGCCGGTGTCTGGGCCTTGTCGAGCCGCTCCATTCGAGCCTCCGGGTCGGCAACCCCTCGCCGGGCGGTCACCCGGCACTTCGCGATTGTCCTAATGGAGGCCTGGGTGTCAAGGGCCGGCCCGGGTCAACGCATCGCGGGATGGAGGCGGGGGCTCGGACCGGGTCGAGGCCCGGTGTCGGTCGGCAGTCTTGACGGTGAGTGCCCGGCCGTAGATCGTCAGGTTACGCCCCCGTCGACGGGGCGAGCCCCGAGGGGCGAGCCCGCGCGGCGAGCGCTCGGAGCCGTGGATTTTGCCTGATTCACGCCACGCCGACACTCGGCAAGGTATCAGGCCGTAAAGCGCCTGGGGCGGCGCGCCATGGACTGGAGCAGCGCGTCCCCAGCCGGGGAATCGAGTTGCTGACCCCGTCGAATCGTGTGACCCACCGTCGATACCGGCGCCTGACTTGCCGAATGCGGATCCAGTGTGAAACCGGAAACTCCGGCCAGCCGACCGAGGAGCGACTCGAACCGGGCGGCCGCCTGTCCCTTGACGGTCCCTGGCGCCGCCGGCTCCTCACCAGCTCCGGCTCGGCCGCGGCCTCCCCGAAGCCGGCGGCTTCCCCCGGTCGTGCGGCCGCCGACCAAGCGCGGCGGCTACGCGACCTTGCGACGGGGCCTGTTCGCGGCAGCCTCGGCGGAAGCCGCAGCCGACCGCGAAACTGCTCGATCCAGCACGGCGGCGATGTCGACCACCAGGCCGACGGTGCCGTCGGCCATGACCGTGGCTCCGGCCAGGCCGACTCGCTCGCCGGTGACCGGGCTGAGCGACTTCAGGACGATCTCGTGCTGCCCCACGAAGGCGTCCACGGCCAGGGCCATTTCCATGCTGCGCGATCGAACGACCACCAGGTTGACGAAGCCGCGCTCGTTCGGCCGGAGGGGGCGCGGCGGGTCGCCCAGGGCGCCATCCAGCTGCTCGACCGGTATGACGCGATCGCGCAGGGTCAGGACGTTGTGGCCGCGAACACGGCTCAACGTGGACGGCTCGACCCGCAGGGTCTCCACGACGCCCGTCAAGGGCAGGGCGCAGATCCGCGTCCCGGACTTCACGAGCAGCGCGCCGATGATCGCCAGCGTCAGGGGCAGCGATAGAGATACGCGCGTGCCCTCGCCGTAGGTGCTCGTGACGTCGACCCAACCACCCAGGCGCTCGATGTTGTTGCGAACGACGTCCATGCCGACGCCGCGGCCGGACACCTCGGTCACGACCCTGGCCGTCGAGAAGCCCGGCATGAAGATGACCCGCAGGATCTCGGTGTCGCTCATGGACTCGGCTGCCTCGCGCGACATCAGGCCCTTCTCGACGACGGCCGCTCTCAGGGCCGCGGGATCCATGCCGCGGCCGTCATCCTCGACGGTTATCGCGATGCGGCCGTCGGCGTGACGCGCGGCCAGGCGCACGGTCGCCGGGAGCGGCTTGCCGAGCGCGCGCCGCTCCTCCGGTGACTCGACGCCGTGGTCCATGGCGTTGCGGACCAGGTGGCCCAGCGGATCGCCGACCTCTTCGAGGACGGAGCGGTCCAGTTCGGTCTCCTTGCCCTCGATGACGAGCTGGACCTCCTTGTTGAGCCGGATCGCCACGTCGCGCACGACCCGTGGAAAGCGGTTGAAGACGGTCTCGATCGGCAGCATGCGCAGGCCGGTCACCTGGTCCTGCAGCTGACCGGCGATGCGGGCGAACTGCTGCGAGTCCTCGTCCGCCTGGCGCGCCAGCGGATCGTCGCCCAGGCGCGCGGCCAGGAACTGCGCGCTCTGCTGCAATCGGGTCTTGTGGACGACCAGCTCGCCCACCAGGTTCATGAGCTCGTCGAGGCGCGTGACGTCGATGCGGATGGTCTGCTGGGCGGCCTTCAGGCGGTCTCCGGCGACGGCCATCCGTTCCGCCGGCGGCAGACCCCGTGCTTCCGGACCGAGGTCCACCTGGCGGAGCTCGGCGACGGCCGGAGAAACCGCTGCGCCACGATCGTCGGCCCGGGCCGCCGCCAGCGGCTGGACTACGTCGTTGGGCCCGTAGACGTCGACGCTCGGGGCCAGCGGGCCGGTCGGAGCCTCGGGCGCCCCGGAGGGCGCGGGGGCCACCTCCACGCCGGCGATCTCGTCGATCGCGGCGAGGCGTCTGCGCAGGTTGACCAGGTCGCCGGGGCTCCCGCGGACGAGCATGGCGAGAAGGGTCGTCCCGAGCCCGGTCTCGATCTCCTCGCGGCTCGGCGCCGCCGCGATCAGGCCGGCCGACTCGTCGGCTTCCACGACGAGCTGGAGCAGCCGGACCGACTGCCACTCACTCGTCGGATTGATGCGGCACACGACTATCGATCTCGGCTCGCGCCCGCCCGCGGCCTCCGCCAGGAGACGACTGATGAGGGGGGCGACGGCGAGGTTGCCGGACCTCTCCTGCGGCGCCGGCTGGACTTCCAGTCCATCCCGCGCGGCGGCCTCCGACTGGATCCCGCGGGCTTCAGGCGGCGTTCCCGCGGCCGGCCCGAGCGCCGGCGTCCCTGCCGCGACGGTCTGCTCGGGGGCCGTCCTCGGTGCGGGAAGCGGCGCGGAGGAACGGCCCGCGGCCGCGGTCGTCGCCGTGGCGAGCAGCTCGCGGAGCCGGCCGGTCAGGGCCTCGGGAGCGTCAGTCAGGGTCTCACCTTCCGCGACCTCGGCGACCAGGGCGCGCAGAACATCGATGGTGGCCAGGAGGACGTCGGCAAACGGCTTGACGTCCTGAAGGGTCCCGCTTCGAAATGCGCCGAAGAGATCCTCCATGGCGTGGGTCAGCTCAGCCATGCGCCGGTGGCCGATCGTGGCCGCCGAGCCCTTGAGCGTGTGGGCGGCTCGGAAGACTTCGTTGACCACGCCCGGGTCGAGGTCGTTCTCGAGCTCGAGCAGGCCCTCTTCGATCCGTTCGATCTGCTCCAGGGACTCGTCCGCGAACAGGCGGTCGTCTCCGGGCTGCAGATCGAAGGTCAGGCGCATCTCAGGCCGCCTCTCGCAGCGCGACGTGGAGCTTGACGTCTCCGAACTCCGTGGCCAGCGGCACGACGAGACGCTGGATCTCCACGGTTGAGATGCGGGCTCCTCGGCCCACCAGCACCAGCGGCGGGTTGATGATGGTCTCGATGCCCTCCTCGGAGAGACCGATGCCGGCCGAGCCGGCGATGACGTTGGCCATCTCGGCGATGCCGCTCTGACCGAGCTCGTCGAGCTCGGTGGTTTCCTGGCCGAGGATGGCGCTGATCAGCTTCAAGGCGACGGTCTCCGACATCGACAGGTAGATCGAGCCCGAGAGCTGGCCGCTGATGCCGATGACGGCCGTGACATCCTCGGTGGTGTAGGGGTTGCCTTCGAGCAGAAGGCCGCCACGCTGGAGAGACAGGCCCGTTTCCTTGGAGATCACGTTCAGGGCTGCCTGCACATAGCGGTTGACTATCTGGACTCGCATGTCATGCCGCTCCGGCCAGGGCGCCCTGCTCTTCAAGGCCGAAGAGGCCGTCGAGCTCGAGAAGCAGGACGAGCCGGTCGCCCAGCTTCGCGATTCCTCGCAGGTACCCGGCATCGGCGCCGGCCGCCACGCCCGGCGTCGCCTCGACCGAATCGAGGGGCAGCAACAGGACTTCCGAGACGCTGTCGACGATGAGCCCGACTCGAGTCGAGGAGCTTTCCGCGACGACGATGCGCGTTTCCTTGGTCGGTTCCGCCTCGGTCATGCCGAAGCGGCCGCGGAGGTCGACGACCGGGATGATCCGGCCGCGCAGGTTGATCACGCCTTTGACGAAGACGGGAGCGCGCGGGACGGGCGTGATCGGCTGATGGCGGATGATCTCGAAGACCCTGGCGATGTCCAGGCCGTAATGTTCGTCGGCGAGCTCGCAGACCACGACCTGCAACTCGCCGGTTCGACCGGCGCCTCCGGATGTTGGCTTTTCGGCCACGGCTCGTTCTCCTTGCGTCTCGCCCCGGACACGACCCGGCTGCGGGCTGGTGACGTAGGTATCGGCGCCCTCCGCCGCATGGTGAGTAGGGGGCGATCCCGAATTCGGATGAGATTCAGGATGCAAACGCCGATCGATGTAGCGTCCGCGCCGGCTCGCCCGCCGACGAGGGCGTGTCGCCGACGTCCGGCCTGCCCGAAACGCACCACCCGGCGATGACCGCCGCGATCTGCTGGAGGGGAAGCACCCGGTCCGAGAGGCCCGCCTCGGCGACCGCGGCGGGCATGCCGTAGATCGTCGCCGTGGCCGCGTCCTGGGTGAGAACCGTCCCGCCGTGACTCTTCACCGCCCGAGCGCCCTCCCGGGCATCGACGCCCATGCCGGTCAGGACCACGCACAGCAGCCGCTCACGCCAGATGGGTGCGACCGCCTGCAGCGTGACATCGGCGGCGGGTCTGACTCCGTTTACCGGCGGCAGATGGACGAGCTGGATGTGGCCGCTCGAGGAGCAGATCATGTGGCGGTCGCCCGGAGCCACGAGTATCTCGTTCTCAACCAGGATGTCCTCGGAGGTGGCTTCCCGGCAGCGCAGCCTGCCCACGTTGTCGAGCCGCGCGGCCAGCGACGCGGTGAAGCCGGAGGGCATGTGCTGCACGATCGCGACGGCCGCTCCGAGGGACTCCGGCAATCCCCTTACCAGAGCGTGCAGGGCGCTCGGCCCCCCCGTGGACGAGGCCACCACGACCAGCCGGGAGGCGGCGAGGCGCGGTCCTGAGCGCGGAGCCCGCCGTGCGGGCTCTGGATCGGCCGCGACCGGAAGCGGGGCCAGCCCACCGGCGGAGGCCGGCCACGGTGGAGCGTCGGCACCCGGCACCGCGGTCCGCGCCGGCGCCGGTGTTCTCGCGGCGGCGGCCAGGGTCAGGTTCATAACGGCCACCTGCCGATGCCGCAGGAAGGATGCCTGGGGCATCGCCGCGGCGGCCTCGATCTTGCCGACCAGCTCCTCTCCGACGTGGCCGATGTCGATCGAAAGCGAGCCGGACGGCTTGGGCACGAAGTCGATCGCCCCGAACTCGAGTGAGTCGAGCGTCACCTGGGCGTTGCTGGTCGTCCGGCTCGACAGCATCACCACGCGAGTCGGCGTCTCGAGCATCAGGCGCTTGAGCATGGCCAGGCCGTCGAGGACGGGCATCTCGACGTCGAGTGTGATGACGTCGGGCCGCAGCTCACAGGCGAGGCGCAGTCCCTCTTCGCCGTTCGCGGCCGCGCCGACGACCTCCAGGCTCGGGGCTTCGCCGAGGAGGCGGCTCAGGGCGTGGCGCATGAAGGCCGAGTCGTCGACGATCAGTACTCGAATCCGGGCCATCGGTCGGTCCACATCTCGATAGGCCGGGGCTGCGGGGCCGGTAGTGCCGTGCGGCTCCCGTCGCGCCTCGGGATGCCCTTTGCGGTCAGGCCGCCAGGAGCTTGTTGACGGCCGCCAGGACGCGGTCGGGCGCGAACGGCTTCACCACGAAGTCTCGAGCACCGCGCTTGATAGCATCCATGACGATCGCCTGCTGGCCCATCGCCGTCAGCATCGCGATCCGCGCGTGCGGATCCACGGCGCGGATGGCGGCGAGCGCTTCCAGGCCGTCCATCTCGGGCATGGTGATGTCCATGAGGACGCAGTCCGGTCGCTCGCGCAGGTAAGTTTCGACTGCCAGTCGCCCGTTCTCGGCCTCGAGGACCTGATGGCCGGCCTCGACGAGCAACTTGGCAGCCCGCAGGCGCATGAAGGCCGCGTCGTCGACGACGAGGATCTTTGCCATCGCCGGTGCTCCTACTTCTCGACTAGAGTTCGGTTACGGATGACACGCTCTTCACTAGGAATTGGCCGTCGGCCACCTCAAGTTGAACGGAGCGTCCGACCGTGCCGCCGAGCGCGCTGGCGGTGAGTTCGAGCCCTCGGCGGGCCAGGGCCGCGCTCAAGGCCTCGGAGTTCCGTTTGCCGATCGCGAGACCCCCGCCGACCGTCAGCATCGCCGCGGCGCCCACGGCCTTGAGGATGCTTCGGTTTACAAGGGCGCCCCTGCCTTCGATGGCCTTCAGAAAGGTGTCGATGCCCGAGTCGATGAACTTGACCGGGCTGGTGGAGGTGGCGGGCCCGGCCGGCAGCATGAAGTGGGCCAGGCCGGCAACCCCGGTCCTCGGATCCCAGACCGCTAGAGCGATGCACGAGCCCAGGCCGTAGGCCACGAGGTGCGCATCCGTGTCGGAGCTCACGACCATCTCGCCGATTCCCGCCACGAGAAGGCTTCGGTCTCCGGTGACGGTCATATGCCGGTCGCTCCGAGAGCGTCCAGGAGCACCCGGAGGCTGTCGGCGCGTGGCAAGACCAGGAGAGTCCCATCGATGGCCCGGCCGCCTTCGCTGAACGTCGTCCTGGCGGCCAGCATCTGATCGGCGTCGCTCACGAGGTCGAGCACGACGGCGTCGAGGATGGCCCCGGCCATCTCGATGACGACCTGGGGCGGCGTCGGCTGGACGGGCTCATGGAGATGCATACCAAGCTCGTTGAGGAAGGCGGAGATCGTGACGTTGCCCGCTTCCTGGAGGGCCGACAGCTCGAGCTCGTCGTAGGCGAGGAGATCGGCGCTGGCCTCGATCGGCAGTTCGCCCGGCCCGAGCAGACCGGCCACCAGGATCCGGGCGAGCCGGTGGGCGTCGGACGGCGCGAAGAGCAGCAGCGAATGACCCTCGATTGAACCGAATATGCGCACGTAGACCGCCAGCACCACGGACTCGGCACCGCCGGCGAGGGCGAGGACCTCGGCTGCGCTGCAGCGTCGCACCTGCGGGGTCTGAACGTCGATGAGCTGCCCGCTCATCGTCCCGAGGGCCTCTCCGGCACGTTTCATGGCGCGGCCGAAAGTACCCGAGACAACGCTCTGGCCGGCTTCGGAGAGGAAGAGCGTCATGCTGGCCGATTCCCTGACGAGTAGAGGTGAGGTCGCGACCCGCCGTCTGAGCCGCTCGACGCGGTCTCTGACACGACCGCGATCCATCTGGGCGTCGGAGCCCTCGGTCTCCGACTTGAACGCCTTCGACGCTTCCACCCGGCAGGATGCCGAACGGTTCGCAGTCCGGGAGGGAGGGGCCGGCGCGGCCCTGTGGCCGGCCTCGGTGGGCTGATCCACCGGCCCGGGCATGACGCACAGGCCGAACGAGCGAGGCCGGATTGATGTGGAGGACGAGGGCGTCGGCCTATGGCCGGTAGCGGCCCATCGTCTCCATCATCTGGGAGACCGACCGCGGCGGGATCATGCGGATTACCTGGCCCTGCGAGTCGACGACCATTACCTGGAGCTGCTTGCTCTGGGGGTCTATCTGGAATACCGCATACGCCTCGGTCAGCCCGTCCGGCCCCTTGAAGGAAACGTCGGGACCGGCCTGCTTGGCGAAGCGATCCTTGGCGGCGGCCGTCGGAACGGACGCCAGCTGGGGGATCGCCGCCGGAGCGGTTCCGGTTGCGACGAGTGCCGTTGGGAGCAGGTCGTTGGTAGCCATCTGAGTAGTTGAGTCATCGGGCGGGCGCGGCACGACTTGACCGTTTAGGGGCTATCCCTGACAGGGAAAACACCAATAACGTTGCCTGCGGCCAACACGAACCCGCCGGAGAGGCCTTTGGGGCGATCGGATCAGTCGCCGGTCTCGAGCAGACCCAGCTTGAGGGCCATGATTGCCGCCTGGGTTCGATCGGCTGCCCGGAGCTTCCAGATGATGTTCTGGACGTGTTTCTTGACCGTGTCCTCGGTGATCGAAAGGTGCCCGCCGATCTCCTTGTTGGTCAGGCCCTCCGCTACCAGCACGAGGACGTCGTGCTCGCGAGGCGTCAGGGCGTACTGCTCGGCTCGCTGGCGGGCCGATTTGCCGGCCGCGGGCGCCTCATCTCGAATCGCCAGGGCCTCGCGCAGGAGTTGCGGCTCGACCGCCAGCTGGCCGTTGGCGACGTTGTGGAGCGTCTGGATGACTTCGGCGGTGCTGGCGTCCTTCAACAGGTATCCGGAGGCGCCGCGGCGGATGGCCTCGAGGACGTACCGGCGATCGTCGTACAGGGTCACGATGACGACGGCGATGCGGGGGTGGCTGGCCTTGAGACGCTCGAGGCAGGCCAGGCCGTCGAGGCCGGGCATGCGGATGTCCAGCAGGACCATGTCGGGTTGCAGTTCATCGGCGAGCTTCAGGCCGGCCTCGCACGAGTCGCCCTCTCCGGCGACCTCGATCCAGTCGGCCGCGGAGAGCATCGCGCGAAGGCCGCGGCGAGCCATCTCGTGGTCGTCGATGAGCAGAACGCGGGCATGCTCGTTCACGATTTGACTTCTCCGTTCCGTCCGCCGGCAGCTGCGTCGCTGCCCATTCCAGGGTATCCGGCCCGAGTTCCCCTGTGTCGGGCAATTGGTATGGAAATCCGGACCAGCGTGCCAGAGCCTATCGAACTTCGCACCGAAGCGGAGCCGCCCAGCCAGCGCGCCTGCCGGGCGATGCCCAGGAGACCGAGGCCGCCGCCCTGGCGGCGGCGCTCCGCGGCCGCGGGGTCGAAGCCGCGGCCGTCGTCCTGGACCGTGACGACGGCCCGGTTCTTGGCCACTCGCAGCTCCGTTCGCACCGAGCGGGCGTGGGAGTGGCGGACGGAGTTCGTAAGGGCCTCGGCGGTCATGCCGTAGAGGGCCTGCTCCACCCAGTCGTCGAGGCGCGGCAGCTCACCGTCCAGCGTCATCTCCATGCCCGACTCCGCGGCCAGCGAATTCATGCGGCTGATGATGGCCTGGCCCAGGCCGAGCTCCTCGAGCCCGGGTGGGACGAGATCGGCCAGGACGGCGCGCAGCTCCTTGATGGCCGTAACCATCCGTTCCGAGGCGGACTCGAGATAAGAGTCGATCGAGTCGCCAGGGTGGGCCGCGGCGTACGCGCGGGCGGCGTCGAGAAACCGGAAGGCGCTCACCATCGACTGGGCCGCCGTGTCGTGGATCTGGTGGGCGACGCGGGCCCTGGCCAGATCGCTCGCCTGCAGGGTCTGGCGGGCCAGCCGGTCGAGACGGCGCTGGTTGCGCTCCAGCTCGCGGCGCTGCCGCTGCGAGTCGCGGTACAGCTCGTAGAACTCCTCGCTCGTGGCGACCATCTGGGCCAGTGCCGCGGTGGCCGTCCGGCGGCGATCGGATCCGCGAGCCCGCTGCGACACCTGCCATTCGAAGAGAAGGGCCGGGTCGCGCAGAACCCTGGCGGCGGCCAGCGCGGATCTCGCATCTGGCGGCGGGGCCTGCCGGGCGGCGCGCCGGAGCGCGCCGGGCGAGACCCGGGTTGCGTGCGCGGCGGCCGCGGCGTCGCGCGGCGCGGGCGGGCCGACGCGCAGGATCGCGGCCATCGTTCGGGAGCCCCGCGGCGCCGGAAAGCCCAGCAGTGTCCCTCCGGCCCGGCACCGGCCGTGAGCGGCGCGGCCCGTGGCGAAGACTCGCTCCGCCACCTCGACCGGGCAGCGCCGGCAGAACTGCAGGCCCACGTCGGTCGAGCAGATCGTGGCGCAGAATGGCTCGCCGTCTTCCCAGCCCGCGACCAGGGCCACGGCCGGCTGCGCGAGCGGCGGGTGAGCGGCCTCTCCATCCGGGGCCCCGCCCGTGGTTCCGGCCGACGCAGCTCCGGCCCCGCGTGACCGAGTCGGGCCGTCTTCTCCCGCCGCGGGATCAATGCGTGCCCAGAGCTCGGCTCCGGCGAGGTGGCGGGCAAAGGTTCTCTCTTCCATCGTGCCCCAGTGTATGCCGCCGCCACCGGCCCGGAACCCGATCGCGTCCGTACGGCGCCGCCCGACCCCGACGGCCGGACCTGGAGCGCCCGCCCCGATCAACGACCCGGTCCGAGGTGCCCGCAAGAGGTGCCGGAAAGAGGTGCCCGGTCGGACGGTCCGTTCGGGGAGGGCCGCTCGCTCTGGCGAGGGTCGTACCAATGGGATCCCGGTCCCAGGGTGGACCCTGATACCGGCACCACCGCTTCCAACCGAAGATGCGGAAGGTTTCGAGGAGGTTCACAGGGAGTCGATCGACCCCCAGTGCGTACCCGCCGACAGCCGAGGAACGCCAATGAGCGTGTTCGACACCATCCAGATCGCCGCCTCCGGACTGACGGCCGAGCGCTTGAGAATGGACGTCGCCGCCAGCAACATCGCCAACGCCCAGACGACCCAGTCGCAGAACGGCCAGGCGGGTCAGCCCTACCAGGCGGAGGCGGTCGTATTCCAGGCGCAGCAGATGGGCCCGATGGCCGCCGCGCAAGGCGTTTCGGCGATAGCGATCGTGGAGCCGCCCAAGCCCAACGTCCGCGTCTACGACCCGACCAACCCCGAGGCCGATTCGACCGGTTTCGTGAACTACCCCAACGTCGATGTGGCCACGGAGATGTCCGACATGATGGGCGCCGCTCGCTCGTACCAGGTCGACGCGACCGTGGCCCAGGCGGCGAAGCAGCAGGCCCTGGACGCGATCGACCTGGGAAAGGCGTGAGGCCGCGATGAACGCAATCGGCGCCATCACCTCCATCCCGTCGGTGTCGAGCATCTCCGGCACGAGCGGGGTCAACGCCGTATCGGGCGCAAGCACGACCTCAGGGGCGGGCGCCGTCGACGGCAGCACGGCCGGGGCGCAGGCGCCCGGAGACTCGTTCCTCAACTCTCTGAGCGACGCCTTCGGTGAACTCAACACGCAGCTGACCTCGGCGGACGCGTCGATGGCGAACTTCGCCGCGGGTGGTTCGGCCGACGTTCACACGGTGATGCTGCAGATGGAGGAAGCGTCGGTGAGCCTCAAGGCCGCCACCGACGTTCGCGACAAGTTGCTCGACGCCTACCAGGACATCATGCGGACCCAGATCTGAGGGCGGCTGATCGATGAACGAGCAGGTCCAGGGCATCCTCAAGCAGCTCTCGATCACCCAGCGCCTCGGAATCATCGGTTCCGCCCTTGCCGCCGTCGCCATGATTGGCGTCCTGGTGATGTTCGCCAGCAAGACGGACTACACACCGGCATTCACGGGTGTTTCCGCCGCCGACGCCGCCACCATCGAAAGTGCCCTGCGTGGCGCGAACATCCCATACGAGGTCACCGACGCGGGCAACACCATCGAAGTGCCGGTGGACTCGCTGGGCGACGCCAAGATCGCCGCGGGAAACGCCGGCGTCACGACCGGTGCCAACAGCGACACTCAGGGCTGGACCCTCTTCGACAACCAGGGCTTCGGCCAGTCGCAGTTCGACCAGGACGTCACCTATCAGCGCGCCCTCGAAGGGGAGCTGACCACGACCATCCAGGGCATGGCCGGCGTGGCCAGCGCCAGGGTGTCCATCGTCCTGGCCCAGACCGGGGCACTCTCGTCGCAGGACACGCCCGCCAGCGCGGCCGTGGTTCTGACCATGACTGGCGGCGTGCAGCCGTCCAGCGGCCTCGTCCAGGCGATCGTCAACACCGTGGCCAAGTCCGTTCAAGGCCTCACCACGGACAACGTGGTCGTCACCGACGACCAGGGCCACGTCCTTGCCGGCGCGGCCGACTCAGCCGACTCGGCCGCCGCGCAGGCCAAGGACCTGATCGAACAGCAAACCCAGACGAAGATCGAGAGCCTGCTGGATACGGCTCTGGGACAGGGCCATGACTCCGTGGCCGTGTCGGCGGACGTCAACAGCAGCCAGGTCGTCCAGGACATCACCACCTACGCCCCGGCCGGGAGCAATCCGCCGGTGAGCATCAACAACACCATCGAGGAGTACGGCGCGAACGCCTCCGCGGGAGCCTGCGGCATCCCCGGGACGGACTCGAACCTGGCCGACGTGCCGTCCTACCCGGGCATCTGCGGATCGGCCACCACGACCGCCGCTCCGACGGCCGGCTCCTCTGCCTCGCCGGCCGCATCCGCCACCCCAACCGCCGCGGCCTCGGCGGCCGCGAGCGCGGACACCAGCGGCTCCTATCTCCACGAGGAGACCACCGTCAACTACAGCGTCTCTCAGACGGTCCAGCACGTGGTCACGCAGCCGGGTGTCTTGACCAAGCTGTCCGTGTCCGTGTTCGTCGACAAGAGCGCTCTGAACGGGCTGACGGCCGATGAGCTCAAGTCGAGCATCGCGGCGGCCATCGGCGCCGACGCGAGCCGCGGCGACGTCGTTTCGGTTGAGGCCGTCACCTTCGCCGCCCAGCCGTCGGCTGCCGCGAACGCCGCGTCCGCCTCCGCCGCTCCCAGCATGATGGACACCGTCGGCGGCATGAGCGGGACGATACTTGGTGCCCTCTTCGCGCTGATCATGCTCGTGCTGCTGTGGCTGAACCTCGGCGCCCTGAAGCGGCGAGCCGAAGAGACGGTTCTCGACCTTGGTCCGGGCGGATCGCCGATCGCCTTCGCGCCGTCGGTCAACCGGGCCGGCATTCCGGCCAGCACGTCGTCGGATGGCCCGGCGGCCGCCGACGTTCCCGCCGCCACCCCTCAGGCGCGCATCCAGGAGCGGCTTCGAATGGTCGCCGACGAGCGGCCGGACGCCCTCGTCGGACTGATGCACGGCTGGCTGCGTGAAGAGGATCGCCGGCGATGAGCCCGGAGGCCACCGCCCTCGCCCTCAGCGGCCCGCGCAAGGCCGCGGCGCTGCTGATCACGCTCGGCACCGAGGCATCGGCCAAGCTCCTGGCCCGCCTTCCGCCAGAGGCGCTCGATCGCGTGGCCCTCGAGCTGATGCGCATGCCGGCGGTCGACTCCAGCGTCCGCGACGCGATCCTCGAAGAGGCCTATGCCGGCCTCTTCGCCCATGCCGGCGTCCTGCCGGGCGGCGAGAACTACGCCCTGGAACTGTTCGGCCAGGCCTTCGGCCAGAGCAAGGCTCACGAGCTGCTCGAACGTGTTCATCAGGCCCAGCAGATCATCCCGTTCGACTTCATGCGCGACCTGGATCCGCTGCAGGCGGCCGGACTCCTGTCGGACGAGCACCCACAGACGATCGCCATCGTGCTGGCTCACCTGGACCCCCGGGCGGCGGCGAAGATCCTCAACCAGTTCGAGCCGCCGGTCCAGGTCGAGGTCGCCAAGCGCATCGCCCTGACCGAGCAGATCACCCCGGAAGCGGTCGAGATCGTCGAGGACGGACTCAGGCGCAAGCTCTCCTCGGTCGTGACCGAGGTTACCTCCGTCGGCGGCACGCGTCCGCTCGCGCACGTCCTCAACCAGGTTGGCCGGACGAACGAGCGGCAGATCCTGACCGCTCTCTCGGAGCAGGACTCGCAGCTGGCGGACGAAGTACGGCGCTTCATGTTCGTCTTCGATGACATTGCCGTTCTCGACGATCGGGCAATGCAGCGAGTCATCCGCGACCTCGACGCCAAGGACATGGCCCTCGCGCTGCGGCCCGCGACCGAGCAGCTCCGGCTGAAGTTCTTCCAGAACATGTCCCAGCGCGCGGCCGAGATGCTCCGGGAAGAGATGGGCCTGGCCGGCCAGGTGCGGATGAAGGCGGTCGAGGAGGCGCAGCAGCGAATCATCGATTCGATCAAGAAGCTCGAGGAGACCGACGAGATCACGATCAACCGGGGAGGCACCGAAGATGCCTTCGTCTAACTGGCGCCTGATACGCAACGGTGTGACGTCGGGGGAGGCAGGCGGAGCGGAAGTCGCGCTGGCCGATCCCGAAGGGGCCCTGACGGCCGACGCCGATGGTTCCGAAACGACGGTCTTGCGCGGCTACGGGCGAAGCAGCACCTACGGCGCCCATCGTGGCTCAGGCCATGGACCGGGCGGCGTGCCCCTGGTGGCCGCCGGTATGGGCGTGGGCGTCGACCAGGCCGAACTGGCCGAGGAGATCCAGCGCATCGAGCGCGCCGCCGAGGAGCGCGGCTACGAAGCGGGTCGAAACCGAGCCGAGGCTGAGCTGAGGGCGGCCATCGAAGGAGCGGCCGTGCTGGCGGATCGGATCCAAGGCGCCGCCCCGGAGCGCACCTCGGATCTGGCGCACTCCATCGCCGAGCTGGCGCTGGCCGTGGCCAGGCGGATCATCCAGCACGAGGTGGCCGTCGAACCGAGCCTGCTGTGCGCGTCGCTCGAGGCCGCGGTCACGACGATCAACGGCTCGCCCGAAGCCCACGTGCTTCTCAGCCCGGCCGCGGTAAGACCCGTGCAGGAGGCCTGGGAGGCTCTCCACGGGCGCGCCTACCTGGGCAAGAAATGGGTCTTCGAGGGCGATCCCACCCTGCCTGTGGGGGGCTGCACACTTCGCTACGAACACGGCTTCGTCGAGGCCGGTCTCGAGTCCCAGCTCGAGGAGATCGGCATCGCCCTGGATCGCGCCATCCCGAATCTCGCCCGCGCCACGGTTGAAGAGGAGGTCGCGTGACGAGTCCAGGCGGCCACGGTGGGGGGGCACTCCTGACGGGGCGGCCCGGCCGGACCCATCTGAGCGTGCCGGACCCGAACGACCCTCCATTACTGCGGCATCTCCTCGAGGCGGCCGAAGCGGCGCCCCGATTCCAGGCCACAGGCGCCGTCGTACGGGTCGTCGGCACGACCGTCGAGGCGGCCGGCCTGGTGCTACAGCTCGGCTCCATCTGCTGGATAGATCTCGAGCCCGAGGGAATGGTCAGTGCGGAGGTGGTGGGATTCAGGGACGGCCTGATCACTCTCGTTCCGTTCGGCGATCTCTCAGGCGTGCGGCCCGGATCCGCCGTCCGGCTCCGGGAGCATCAGTTTCGTGTTCCGATAGGGCCGGCCGTGCTGGGCAGGGTTCTGGACGGTTTCGGACGGCCGCTCGACGGCCAGGGTCCGCTCCGGGCCGAATACCGGGTCATCACCGGGGCCGCGCCGCACCCGCTGGGCCGCGCCCGCATTTCCACTCCGATCTCCACGGGCGTGCGAGCCCTGGACGGCCTTCTCTCCGCCGGCAAGGGTCAGCGCCTTGGAATCTTCGCCGGCTCCGGTGTCGGCAAATCCACGCTGCTGGCCATGATCGCCCGACACGCCTCCTCGGACGTGAACGTGATCGCCCTGATCGGAGAGCGAGGACGCGAAGTCCAGGAGTTCATCGACGAGCAACTCGGGCCTGAGGGCCTGGCCCGCTCCTGCGTCGTCGTCGCGACGTCGGACCAGCCGGCGCTCCTTCGGCTCAAGGCCGCGGAGATCGCGACCACGATCGCCGAATTGTTCCGGGACGAAGGCAAGGACGTCCTGTTCATGATGGACTCGGTGACGCGCCTGGCCATGGCCCAGCGCGAAATCGGGCTCGGGGCCGGCGAACCGCCGGCTCTGCGCGGCTATCCGCCCTCGGTCTTCTCGTTCCTGCCGAGATTGCTCGAACGTGCCGGCAACACGGAGTACGGCACGATCACCGGCTTCTTCACCGTCCTGGTCGAGGGCGACGACATGACCGAGCCGGTCGCCGACACGGTCCGGTCGATCCTGGACGGCCACATCGTGCTGTCCCGGTCGCTGGCCGAACGCAACCACTACCCGGCCATCGACGTCCTGGCCTCGGTTTCGCGGGCCATGCCCGCCGTGGTGGATAAGGATCACCTGAGGATCGCAGGCGCGGTCAGGGCCGCCCTGGCCGAGTACGAGGGCGCCCGCGACCTGATCGAAGTCGGCGCCTACGCGCACGGATCCAACCCCGCGATCGACGAGGCCATCGCGCTGCGGCCGGCGTTGGAGGGGTTCCTCTGCCAGGAACTCGAGGAGACTTCGGACATCGTCGCCGCCCGGCGGGCCATGGAGAGCAGCGGCGTCCTGGATGCCCACGCCCTCCTGGGCCCCGGCGCCGGTCTTTCGGCAGCTCGTCCGGCCGATGGAGCCGTGCCGGCTCAACCGGCCGCGCCGGCAGGCCAGATCCGGCCGGGGCAGCCGGCTGGATCGACGACTCCGCCGCCCTCGATGCTGCGCGGTGAGGTGCCGCGATGAGCGGCAGCTTCCGGCTCGGCATCGTCATGCGGCTTCGCGAGATGGCCGAAGAGTCCGCGCGGATCGAGCTGAGCCATGCGCTCGACGCACACCAGCAAGCCTTGAGCGCGGTCGAGTCCGCCCAGAGCCGGGCCGGCCAGGAACTGCGCTGGCTCTCGGATCTCCAGGGCGGCACGACGGAGGCCGCCAAGCTGCAGTCGGCCGTATTCGCCGTCGCCGCGGCTCAGCGTGCCATCGTGGCCGCTCAGGAACGTCTCGGCCGGGCGACCGACGCCCTTTTCGAGGCCCGCCGCAGGCTGGCCGACGCGACGCGCCAGCGTGAGGTCGTCGAGCGGCTCCGGGATCGTTTCATGGCGGCCGAGCATCGCGAGGCTGAGCACCAGGACACGCTGGCGATGGCCGAGATCGCGTCCACCCAGCACGCCGTCCGCGTGGCGAGGGAACGCCAGTGAGCTACGCCGACTGCATTGCCCGCATTTCCCAGCTCGACGCGATGATTCGATCCGTCGATCCGCAGTGGGCGGCGAGCGGCTACTCGATGGTCGGCGTGGCCGGCACGGCGCTCGACAGCGGCTCGCCCTTCGCGGGGGTGCTCGAGAGCGTGTCGAGCGCCGGTGGAGGCACGGCGACGGCAAGCGTTCTCACGGCGGCCTCCGGCCTCGGCTCGACCGGCGCCTCCACGATCACCTTCAGCTCGCCGCTGCCCGGCGCAACCGTGACCCAGGCCTTCGGGCCGACGAGCGTCACGCTCGAACCGCCGGCCACGGTCGACGGCGTGAAATACGCCCATTACCACAACGGCATCGACCTGGCGGCGCCGCTCGGATCCCCGGTCTACGCGGCGGCGAGCGGTATCGTGACCGCGGTCGGCAAGGAATCGGACGGAGCGGTCGTCGTCAAGATCCGCCACGCCGACGGCTATACGACCCTGTACGCCCACCTGGACCCGACCCTGGAAGTCTCCGTGGGCCAGCAGGTTTCCGCGGGCCAGGTCATCGGCAAGGTGGGGCTGACGGGCGTCACCACGGGACCGCACCTCCACTTCGGGCTCTACACGAGCGGCGGGACCGCCATCGATCCTTCGCCGTGGTTGGCCGCCGGTCAGCTGCCCGATCCGACGACGCTGCTCGGCCCATCGGCGAGCGACCCCGCGACCCTGACGTCTGTCTCGGGCAGCGCCGCGCTGGCGAGGTTCGACGCCGTCTCCTCGCAGATCCCTTACGCCGCCCAGATCAGGTCTGCGGCCGTCGCCAACGGCATCGACCCCCTCCTGCTCGCATCGCTCGCGTACGCCGAGTCGGGCTTCAATGCCAATGCGGTCTCGAGGTGCGGAGCTGAAGGGCTGACTCAGCTGATGCCGAGGACCGCGGCCGGGCTCGGCGTGACCAGCGCCTTCGACCCGCAGCAGAACCTGGACGGCGGGGCCAAGTACATAGCCACTCAGCTCAAACGCTTCGGCCGAGTCGACCTTGCCCTTGCCGCCTACAACGCCGGCCCGGGGGCGATCAGCCGTCTCGGTGTAGTCCCCGATAGCAAGAAGGGCTACGTAAACGTGATCCTTCACAAGTGGCAAAGCTACGAGGAGGCTGCCGCATGAGCGGCCTGATCGACGCGACGTTCACAATTCTCAGCCAGGCCCTGGACGGCCTGTCGGCCCAGCAATCGGTCATCTCCGCAAACCTGGCCAACATCGATACGCCCAACTACCAGCCGCAGACGGTCGACTTCCAGACCGCGCTACAGAACGAGCTGGCCTCGATGAGCGGCTCGTCCAGCAGCGCCCTGCCACCGTCGA
Organism: uncultured Chloroflexia bacterium; assembly: GCA_963713795.1. Classification (GTDB taxonomy): domain Bacteria; phylum Chloroflexota; class Limnocylindria; order Limnocylindrales; family CSP1-4; genus Fen-1039. The sequence continues at coordinate 141,853 of CAVQNC010000009.1, read as the reverse complement.
CGGGGCCTTCGGCCGACGTGGCCATGTTGACCAACGACCCGCGCCAGTTCTCATCGCTCTCGACGTTGAGCGACGGCACCTCCGCCACCATCTCGACCACCGCCGAGAACACGCGAAACGACGGGAACAAGGTCGATCTCGAGACGGAGATGACCGCCCTCACCGAAACGCAGCTCAAGTACTCCGCGGATTCGCGCCTGCTCGAGGGCAAGTTCGCGCAGCTCTCAGACGTGCTTGGAGGGCAGTAGAGATGGCCGGTCTGAATGCCAGCGTCACTCTCGGCCAGGGCGTCGTCCCCGTTCCCGGGACCGTTTCCGGCGCCCCGGCCGCGGCGGACGAGTTCACGTTCGGCCAGGCATTCGCCGAGGCTGAGGCCGGGCGGGCGGCCGCCGCCGACCTGCCCGGTCCCGGCGACTGGGCACCCGGCGCCTCTTCGGCCGCGGACCCGATCCGGTTCGGTCCCGGGCCCGCGCTCAACGGCCCGAGTACGCAGGCATCGCCGCCCGCGTCGGCCCCGCTCCGGGCACAGCCGTCGATCGGCCAGTTCGGGGCGGGCCGGACGGGCAGCTCCAGGATGGCGCCCGCGGCCGACGGAACCGATACGAACGAGACCTTGAGAGACCCCAGGACCGCAACGGCAAACGGTACCGGGCCGGCCTCGGCGAAGGCCGACCGGACCAGGGGCGACACCACCCGGGCGGCTCGGCGAGCCGGCGCCGCATCCTCCTCCGGAGACGCCGCGAGTGCGGCCGCGCCTGACGGCACCGGCGGACGGGCCGGTGGCGCGGGTCTCGGCTCGGCGCCGCTGGACCCCGACTCCGAAGGCGGCGCCGGCGGCGATGGCACTCGATTGCGCGGATCCGCCTCTGCCGCCGCCTCCCCGGTCGGGGCGGTCGGCCCCGCGTCCCCGGCGGCCGCCGCCGGTCCGGCCGGGGCCGTGAATGGCTCGTCCGCTCCCGCGGCAACCGGCCCTGCGCCTGTTTCCACCACCTCCCAATCCGCCGTTCATCCGGCCCCATCGACTGCCGCCCAATCGACTGCCGCCCAATCGACTGCCGCGCCGGCGCCAGGCGGCGCCCCGGCGATGCCTCCATCGGACCCGGTCGGTGGCACGACCTCGCCCGACGCGCCCGGCGCCGTGGAGGCGGCCAGGAACCCGGCTCCCGCCGCGGCAGGTGACCTGCCGGGAGTCGAGACGACCGGTCGGGTCATCGGGCGCTCCGCGCAATCCTGGCCTGCCGTCTGGCAGGGTCGCGTTCTCGCGGCCCAGGCCGCGGCCTTTTCCGGGCCGGACGCCTCGACCTCGGATGCGGCGTCGACAGGCGCCGCGGCGTCGCCGACCGCGCTGCCGCCCGTGAGTTCGACACTTAACCAGCCGCTCGTTCCGCCGGGCTCGCTGCCCGGCGCGGCCACGACGGCGTTCTCGGCGAGGGCTGCCGGCCCGGCCGCCACGACCGCGGCCGGCGTGTCCGTCGCCTCCGCTCCCGCCGGCGCACCTGCGGAAGCCGGGCATGGACCGGGCTCCGGAGCGTTCATCGCGCCCGTCGCGACGGAACATGGGCCGGGAGCCGATGCCCTTGCGGCATCCGGAGCCGGCCGTACGACGCCAGTTTCAGCCTCATCCGGACCCGCCTATGCGCCCGTCGAAGCCTCGGCCGTCCCGGCGCCGGCCGCGCCGATCGCCGACGCCGGCGGCGCTCCCGACACTCCAGCCACCAGCGCCGCTTCCGCCACGGAGGCCGGCCGACCCGCCCCGGTCGCGATGGCCGGTCCGGCCCTGGCCGGCGATACCATCACGCCGGGCCACGACCCGGCCGCCGGGCGCTCGATGCCGCTGGGCTCCAACCAGACGGTTGGCTCAGTGCCGACCGCGATGAACCTCTCGGCCGCGGCTGGTGGGTTGTCCGCCGGTCTCGCGAGTCTCGGAGCGCGGATGCCCGGCTCGTGGGCTTCGACCGTGGTGCCCGTCGCCGTCAAGCCTGCCCCGTCCGCGCCGCAGACAGGTCCGGGTTCAGCCGTCGATGCGCCGACCTCTGTGGCCGCCGCGTCAGCCCCCGGGCATGCCGCCTCGGAGCCGGTGAGTTCGGCCGCCGCTGCCGCGACGCCGGCCGCGACTGGCCCGGATGCCGCGGCGCCGGCCGGTACCGTTGCCCCGCCCGCCGACCCCTCGGCATCTGCCCTCGCCGCCGCGGCTCTGGCGGCCGGCATCGTCACGGGGAGGCCGATGGTGATCCGGCACGGCGGCGTGTCGGACGCGGCCCAGACGTTCGCCGCGGACGGGCCAGCCACCACGACGACCGGCGGCCGGCCCACGGCCCTCGGTCAGGCCGCCGGGACCGGCTCGCCCGGCCCGGGCGCCGGAGGATCCGGAGGCCTGCCCTCGTCCGGCGGATCGAACGCCTTCGCCTCGCCGTCGCTGCCGGTGCCGGCCGCGAACGAGGCCCCGGCCGGGGCCTCCGCCTCGTCCCTCGCCGGGGCCTCCGCCGCGGCCTCCGCACTGAACGGCGCCTTGCCCGGGTCGGCCGCCGTCGATGCCTCGGCGGCGGCCCAGCCGGTTGTTGATCTGGCCGCCGCGGCCGACAGGCTGATGAGCCAGGTCGTCCAGACCATTCACTCCTATCAGACGAGCGCCGGCCCGACTCTCGAGGCCAGGGTCAGCGACCCGACCCTCGGCGACGTCAGGCTGATCGTGACCGGCCGCGCCGGCGAGATCGTCCAGGCGCAGCTGGTCGTCCACGATGCTGCCACGGCCGACGCGATCAACGCCGCGGCTGCCCGGATGAACGCCACGAGCGACGCCCTTGCCGGCGTAAGCGTCAGCGTCCGCAGCGACGGCGGAGGCTCGGCCACGGGCGGACGGCCGGGTGGCGGCGGGTTCGAGGCTGCCGGCTGGTCGAGCGCGGGAGGCTACGGCGCAGGCGCCGGCGCCGGCGCCGAGACCGGACACGGCCAGAACAGCGGCAGCAACCTGGCCGGGGCGGCCGGGGGAAATGCCGGCGGCCAGCCCGGAGCCGGCGGCAACACCGGCGGCCAGCCCGGAGCCGGCGGCTCCGCGAATACTCCGACCCCGGCGCCGCCCGAAGTCAGATCGTTGGCAGTCAAACCTATTCAGCCGGCGCCGCGGACACCGCGCTCAGGCGGGCAGTCCCTCGACGTCAGGGCCTGACAGGAGTAATCGATGGCGATCAACCCGACAAGCTTCTCGCCCTTCTCCACCTTCGGATCAGGTATGAGCTCGGACGTTTCCTCGACAACAGCCGGTGCCACGAGCTCGGCGGCTCCGGCCGCCACGGCCGCGGCCACGGGAACCACCACCACGAGCGGTGCCGATCAGATCAGCAACAGCAGCTCCAGCAGCCTGGACGGCCTGTCCACCAACGATTTCATGCAGCTGTTCCTGGCACAGCTCCAGAACCAGGATCCCACTCAACCCGTCGACGACTCGCAGATGCTCAGCCAGCTGTCCCAGATGTCTGAGATCTCGACGCTGCAGGGTGTCCAGTCGGCGCTCCAGGGTTCGCAGCTCGCCCAGAGCGCGGCCTTCATCGGCAAGACCGTGACCGGCGTCGACGTCAACGGCGCTGCCGTGAACGGCGTCGTCACGTCGGTGACGCAGTCGAGCGACGCCGGCCTGGTCCTGCAGGTCGGCAGCCAGTACATCTCGCCCTCCAGTGTCACGACGGTGACGAACGGGGCTACCACCAGCGGCTCATAGCCCGCCCGGCCCGAGCCGCACTTTCGACAGGAGGTGATCGCAACGATCGATCCAATCGGAACCGAACTGGCCGTCCAGGGCGGAGGTCTCGTACGTGACCCGAGCCAGACGTCCGGCTCCGCTCCGCTCGCCCAGCCAGCCGCGGAGGCGCCGCCGCCGGTCGCGGGCCAGTCCTTCCGGGACGCGCTCTCGGCCGCCGCCGACGGACATTCGCTCCAGCTCTCGGAGCATGCCATGAAGCGGGTCGAGCAGCGTCAGATCCCCATGCAGGAGGACCAGCTCGATCGGCTCCAGAAGGCCATGGACACGCTCAGCCAGCGTGGCAGCCGGCAGTCCCTGGTGATGCTCGACCAGTACGCCTACGTCGTCCACGTACCCAGCCACACGGTCGTCACGGCCGTGGAGCCGAATGAAAGCAAGGAGCGGGTCTTCACCCAGATAGACAGCGTGGTAATCGCCTGACGGTCTCTCGTCGGCCCCACGGTTCGGGCCGAAATCCGAAATCGTCCGCCGCGTGTGCCAGGTCGATAGCCGGACCTCTCTGAGGAAGCTGGCCTGGCCGTGGACGCATCAACGCGTCGCGCCACTGGCGCCGACGCCAGCTTCTCGGAGGCATCTCGTGCTTCGTTCAATGTTCGCGGCCATTTCGGGCCTGCATGGCAACCAGACCATGCTCGACGTCATCGGCAACGACATCGCCAACGTCAACACGGTTGGCTACAAGTCGGGTCGCGTCAACTTCCAGGACATCATGTCTCAGACCATCCACGGCGCCACGGCCCCGCAGAACGGCCTCGGCAGCATCAATCCCGCCCAGATCGGACTCGGCATGACGGTCGCGGGCATCGACGTCCTGCAGACGCAGGGCAACCTGCAGACGACCGGCAACGCGACCGACATGGCCATCCAGGGTGACGGCATGTTCATCGAGTCGGACGGCTCGAGCACGTATTACACCCGGGACGGCTCCTTCAACATCGCCCTCGACGGCTCACTTGTAAACCCGGCCAGCGGCATGAAGGTCCAGGGCTGGCAGGCCGACGCGACCGGCAAGATCGACCTGACCCAGCCGACCACCAACATCGTCATCCCGATCGGCCAGCGCACGACCGCCCTCGCCACGTCCAACGTGACCCTCAGCGGCAACCTGGACGCGGGCGCCACTACCGGCACGGCGGTGCCGACCACGATGACGGTCTTCGACAGCCTCGGCATCGCCCACTCGGTCAAGGTGACGTTCACCCAGACGGGCGCCAACCAGTGGTCCTGGGCTGCCACCGCCGACGCTTCCGACACCGGCATATCGATTGCCCAGACCGCCGCTCAGGCCGGCCCGCCCGCCGTGGCCCCCGTCAACAACGGCACGCTCACGTTCACCACTTCGGGCATCGAATCGGCCTCGACCGGATCGCTGAGCTTCACCTTCCCGGACGGCGCCACGGCCACCACGCCGGCCATCAGCTTCGGCCAGATGACCCAGTTCAGCGGAACAAGCCAGCCGGCCAGCCAGACCGACGGCTTTACCTCCGGTACGCTGACCACCTTCTCCGTCGGCGACGACGGACAGATCTCCGGCGTCTACTCGAACGGCCAGACCGAGATCCTCGGCCAGATCGCTCTCGCGAACTTCCTCAACCCGGCCGGTCTGCTTCGAGCGGGCCAGAACAACTTCTCGGCCACCTCCGCCTCCGGCGTTGCCAGTGTCGGCGTTGCCGGATCGGGCGGACGCGGCACGGTGGCCACCGGCGCTCTCGAGATGTCGAACGTCGACCTGGCCTCCGAGTTCACCGGCATGATCACGGCCGAGCGCGGCTTCCAGGCCAACGCCCGCGTGATCACCACTTCCGACCAGATGCTCCAGGAACTGGTGAACCTGAAGCAGTAGTAGCCCGCCTTCGACGGAAGCTGGGTAGCTGGCGGCCGGGCCGGCCTCGGGCCGGTTCGGCCGCCTCCCACCACCATTGGTTTCGTCCGACACCTCACCGGGCCGGCACATGACGCAGGGATTGTCGTGAAGATCAGGAAGCTCCTAGTCGCGGGCGGTGCGCTCGCATCGATGCTGTCGCTGACGCTCTCGGGCCCGGCCCTGGCCAACGGCGTGGGAGACCTGTACGTCGCCAGCGCGGCCGGCGTTCTCGAGGTTCACGTCTCCACGTCGACCGTTGTCAACACCATCGCTATGGTGCCGGCCCCGGAGTCGCTGGCCTTCAGCCCGGACGGCAAGACTCTCTACTCCGCCGACGGCAGCAGCAGCATCACGCCGATCGACATCGTCACGCTGGACATCCAGAGTCCGATCACCATGCCGGGCGCGGTTTCCGCGCTGGCATTCCCGGCCGGCCAGATCCTCGTCGGCGCGATGCCCGCCCGCGGCACGCTCGGCTTCGCCGTCGTCCACGGCGGCCCCGTGACCGAGAGCGCGCAGCTTCCGGGCCCGGGCAATCTCCTGGCGGGCGACCGGCGCGACGCGCGTGTCGCCGTGGCCGAGGCGGGCAAGAGCTGGCTCGTCATCGTCGATCCGGCCACCTCGACCCTCAAGAAGACGACCGTCGCCGGAAACATCGTCGCGCTGGCCATCGACCGCGACAGCGGCGGCGTGCTCGTGGCAACCCAGAGCCCCAACTCGCTCATCCACGTGGATCTCACGTCGCTCGTCGCCACCTGGACCGTGAAGCTGCCCGGCGCTCCGGTGGCCGTCGCGCCGCTGGCGTCGACCGTGGTCGTCGGCGGCGGGACGAGCCTGTGGAAGGTCGACGGCAAGACGGCGACACCCTTCGCGACGACGCGCCAGGCGGCTCTGGCCCTCGCGGCAAGCGACGAAGGCTCGGTACTCCACGTTGCCGAGGCGGCCGGCGTCGAGGTCTTCGACTCCGGCGGCAAGCTGCAACGTACTCTCGAGCTCAGCGACTCCCGGGCGCCCGTGGCCATGGCGGCCGTCCCGACCGGCTCGTCGCTCTTCCTCGGCCTGGGCGCCGGTTCGTCGTCGTCGGCCGGGCCCGCCGGCACGACACCGGGTGCGATCGAGACTCCGCAGCCGCCCGCGACTTCGACCGTGGTCGACACCGCTCGCGATGTCGTCGGCTACCCGCCGTTCCAGGGGGCGGCGCTGGTGGCGGTCGGGGTTCTCTTCCTGTGCTGGCTCTTCATCCGCTGGTACGACCGCCGCGCTGCTCGCCTCCGCTGATCCGGCGCCGAGCGGTTCGTGGAAGCCCGGACCCGCCGGGCTCGCCCGGCCGGCCGAGGCGCGGCCCGGGCCGAGACGGCGGCGGAGGGTCAGACCGCCTGGACGTCGAAGATGGAGAGCAGCTCCGAGAACGACTCGCGGATGGTCGGGGTCCGTTCCGCCCAGCGCTCGCGCGTGATCTTCAGCGCGTCCAGGGCCGCGTCGCCCTCGAGCTGCTGATCGGCCGCATCGACCACGGATGGGTAACTCAGCTCCCGCACCAGCACGTCGGAGCCGGCGATCAGGGCCCCGAGCGAGCCGGGGCTCGGCACGTGGTGGTCCCACAGCACGCGGGCGATGACGGGCGGCAGGTTCCATTCATAGGCGAAGACGGCGCCGACATCCTGGTGCGTAGTGCCCGCCAGCTCGATCTCCATCTCCAGCTGCCCCGCGGCGTTGCGGGCGTCGTGGGCGTGCGGGTCGAGGAGGTAGCTGGCGTAGCGCTCGCCGACGTCGTCGAGCAGGTATACATGGCCGAGGTCGTGGAGCAGCCCGGAGGCAAACGCGGTATCCGGGTCTACGGACCGCGACATCTGGGCCAGGGTCTTGCCCACCACGGCGGCGCGAACCGCGTCGCCGGTCAGTCGCGCCGCGGCCAGGGCCTCGCGCGGACTGCGATTGCCGGCTCGCCTCGAGACTATCAGCGAGGTAAGCACCAGCTGCCGGAGGACCGTGTCGCCCAGGAGGGCGACGGCGCGCGACAGGGTCGTGACCGGCTCGGCCGGAGCGTAGAAGGCGGAGTTCGCCATCCGCAGCACGCGAGCGGCCAGGGCGGGGGAGCCGTCGATCAGCCTGGCCAGCTGGCGCGCATTCGAATCACCCTGCCGCAGCTGCTGCTCCAGGCGGAGCAGGCTCGCAGAAGGGCTGATCGCGTGCGCGTGCTGGACGATCTGCCGCGCTCGGTCGAGAGTAGTGCTGGTCAAGACTTCCACGGGGAAGGTGTCGGCGCCGATGGCACCGGCTTGAACCGGCCGCCGGGTCGAATTGCGGGATCCTGCCGGAACCGCCGCCCGGCTAGACGAGAACTTCCTGATGACCGACCGGTGGACGCGGCGCCCGCCCTCTCATCGGTCTCTGGGATGATCCCAGGCCCGGCCGCAAGCAGGACTCGCCGCAGGCGTTCAACCGCCATAATCCCGCCATGGCGCTGATCGAGACGGCGGGACTCACAAAGCACTACGGTCCGGTCAAGGCTCTCGAGAACCTCGACCTGTCCGTCGACCCGGGGATCATCGGGCTGGTCGGGGCAAACGGCGCCGGCAAGAGCACGCTCCTGAAGATCCTGCTGGGGCTGCTGGCGCCGACCCGCGGTCGGGCCTCCGTCCTGGGAATGGACACCGTCCGCGAGACCCGCGAGATCCGCCAGGTCGTCGGCTACATGCCCGAGCACGACTGCCTCCCGCCCGACGTAGGCGCGACCGACTTCGTCACCCACATGGCCCGGATATCCGGCCTGCCGCGAACGGCGGCGCGCGAACGGACGGCCGAGGTCCTGCGCCACGTCGGCCTTTACGAGGAGCGTTACCGCCAGATCGGCGGCTACTCGACGGGCATGAAACAGCGGGTGAAGCTGGCCCAGGCCCTGGTTCACGACCCGAAGGTCCTGCTCCTGGACGAGCCGACGAACGGCCTGGATCCCGCCGGTCGTGACGAGATGCTCGACCTGATCAAGCGGACCGGGACGGACTTCGGGATCACGGTCGTGGTTGCCTCCCACCTCCTCGGTGAGATCGAGCAGGTCTGCACGTATCTGCTGGCAATCGACGGCGGCCACCTGCTTCGGGCCGCGCCGATCTCGACCTTCACGCAGCGAACGGCCGTCCTGGCGGTCGAGGTGGAGGAAGGAGCCGACCGGCTTGCCGCGGCCCTGTCGGCCCGCGGCGCACGCGCTCAACTCTACGGGTCGGGTGTCCTGGTCGCCATCGACGGGGACGCGATCTACGACTCGATCCGCGACGCCGTGGCCGACCTGTCCCTGCCGCTGGTACGGATCCAGCAGGAGCGCGGCCGGCTGGAAGACCTCTTCCGCGACTCCGCCCCGACGTCCGGGAGCCTGCGATGATCGCCCGGAACCCGGCCCCGAGCTCGGCGGCGGGCAGCATCTACGACCTGGGCTACCGCCACTACGAGGGCAAGCGGCACGGCCGCGGCTACGCGACGTGGTCGCTCTTCGTCGAGAGCTTCCGCGGCGTCTGGGGCTTCGGCCGGCCGGTGACGGCCAAGGCGGCCCCGTTCATCCTGGCGGGCCTCTACGCGCTGCCGGCGGCGATCCAGCTCGCCTTCTCGTCCGTGATCGCCCAGCAGGTGGCATCTACCGGCCGGCCGGTCGAGCTCCTCGGCTACCACGACTACTTCGCCGGGTTCGACTTCCTCGTCTTCTTCTTCTGCGTGGCGCAGGCCCCCGAACTGGTCTGTCGCGATCAGCGCTATCAGGTACTGCCGCTCTACTTCACCCGCGCGATGAGCCGAAGCGAATACGCGCTCGCCAGGTTCGGGTCGCTGGCCGCCGCGCTCTTCCTCCTCCTGCTCGCACCGACCGTCGCCCTCTTCGTCGGCGACGTGCTGATGAAGCCCGACACCTTCAAGGCCATCGGCGACGAGTTGCCGCTGGCTCTGCCGTCCATACCGGCCAACGCCCTGGTGGCGGTAGGGCTCGCGTCCCTCTCGCTGGCGGTCTCTTCCTTCTCGCCGCGGCGGGCCTACTCGGCCATCGGTATCGTGGCTTACATGCTGCTCATGGAAGCCATTCCGGCCGCCATCTACGCCGTCGGGCAGAACGCCGGCTGGACCTGGTCCGACAAGCTCTTCCTGTTCGCGCCCACGACGGCGTTGAACGGCGGCGTGAGCTGGTTCTTCGGCCAGGCTCTCGATCCCCAGGCGTTCAGCGGATCCCTGACCAGCGGCGAGTACCTGGTCGCGGCCCTGGCCAGCGTCGTGGTGATGTTGGCGCTCCTCCTGTACCGCTACCGGAGGATGCCGGCATGACGGCACAGTTCCCCTCCCAGACGCCGCCGGCGCCGGTCTCCGCTCCCACTCAGGCTCCGGTGCCGGGCGAAACGCCTGCGCCGGGCCCCGCGCCGGCGACGACGCCGGGCCTTCTGCCGCTCTCGGTCGCGGCGCCCGCCATCCGGCTCGCGCACGCGGCCCGCTGGTACGGCAACGTGGTCGCGGTCAACGACGTGAGCTTCACTCTCGGAGCCGGCGTGACCGGCTTGCTCGGCCCGAACGGAGCCGGCAAGACGACGCTCCTCCACATGCTGGCCGGCTTCCTCGCGCCCTCCGCCGGCGAGGTGCTGGTCCTCGGCCGCCGGCCGCACCGCGATCCGTCGGTCTACCGCCAGATCGGGCTGGTGCCGGAGCGCGAGGCCGTCTATCCGTTCCTGACCGGCTTCGACTACGTCCGGTTCAACGCCCGCCTGCAGGGCATGCGAGACGCCGATCGAGCGGCCCGGGCGGCGATCGCTCTCGTCGGCCTGGAAGAGTCGATGGACCGCCAGATCGGTACGTACTCCAAGGGAATGCGTCAGCGGGTCAAGGTCGCCGGTGTCGCTCGTCCACGACCCACAGGTGCTCCTGCTCGACGAACCATTCAACGGAATGGACCCGCGCAACCGCATCGCCATGATGGATCTCCTGGTGGCCCTGGCCGAAGCGGGCCGGACCATCCTGTTCTCGTCGCACATCCTCGAGGAGGTCGAGCGCGTCGGCACCGACATCCTGGTGATGGTGTCCGGCCGCCTGGCCGCCTCGGGCGACTTCCGGGCGATTCGGACGCTCATGACCGATCGGCCGCACAGCATCACGGTCCGGTCGAGCGACGACCGGCGGCTGGCCACGACCCTGATGTCCGACCCGGCCGTCTTCGCCGTAGAGCTGACCCAGGCCGGCCTTTCCGTCCAGACGGCCCAGCTCGGAGCCTTCCGCCGGCTGGTCGCCGGCGCCAGCAGATCGGCAGGCGTGAGGTTGCTCGAGGTCATTCCGGCCGACGAGTCGCTCGAGAGCGTCTTCGACTACCTGGTGCGTCGATGAGGGGGACGGGACTGTGAGCTCGATCGCCGCCATCCCGGAGATCGCGCGAGTGACCTTCCGGCAGCTGCTCGGCCGCCGCCGCACGCTCTTGCTGGTGCTGCTCGCGGCTCTGCCGGTGCTCCTCGCCGTCGCCTTCCGTCTCGGCAACGAGACAGACGTGCAGCGGTTCACGCGCCGGATCTTCGACACGGTCTCCGTGACGATCCTCCTGCCGCTCGTTGCCATCCTGTTCGGGTCCGGCGCCTTCGGGGCCGAGATCGACGACGGCACGGCCGTCTATCTCCTGGCCAAACCGGTGCCGCGCTGGATGGTGGTCGCGGCGAAGGCGCTCACGGCTACGGCGATGGCCGTCCTCCTGACCGGTGCGTCGACTGCCCTGGCCGGGCTGATCGACCTCTCGCCGGCCGGCAACGACGGCATCCTGGCCACCGAGGCCCAGGTCCTGGCCATGGTCGTGGGCTCCGCCTGCTACGTGTCGCTGTTCCTGGCGCTCAGCCTCTTCACGCGCCGGGCCCTGGTCATCGGCATCGGCTACATGCTGGTGTGGGAGGGCGCGCTCTCGGTGATGCTGCCGGGCATCGCCAACCTGTCGATCCGACAGTACGCGCTGGGTGCGGCGTCGGCGATCTACCAGCTCCCGATCGAGGAAGCGCGCCTCTCCGTGGCCACGGCGTTCATCCTGGCGACGGTCCTGGTAGTGGTGGCCCTGGTCGTGGCCACCTGGAAGCTGATGCGCTTCGAGATGCCGGGCGGCGGCGACTGAGGGCTCGCACCGGCCGGAACATGTCTTCGATCGTCCCGACCTGCCGGGCATCGCCGGCCGCCCTGGAGCTCAGGGTGCCCTTCGACGTCACGGCCGGCACGCTGCCGCTCGCGCAGCGACAGCTCGGCGGGCCCGCCCGCGCGACCCCGGCCGCGTTCGCCGGTGCCTCGCGCGTCGGCGAGCACCCAGCGAGGCAACGCGCCCCTGGCGCCGGTCGCGGCCCGTCCGGTCGGCCGGCCGCGCGATCGATGGCCGGTCGCCCGACTTCTGGCTACTCGTCGGCGACGGGCAGAGCCAGGATGTTGAAGCCGCCGTCGACGTAGATGACCTCGCCGGTGGTCTGGCTCGAGAGCGGGCTGGCCAGGTAGACGGCGGTGTTGCCGACGTCCTCGATGCTGATGTGCGAGCGCAGTGGAGCGATCTCCCTGAACCCGCCGTACATCGTGCGGAACCCGGCGATGCCGTGAGCCGAGAGAGTCCGGACGGGCCCGGCGCTGATGGCGTTGACGCGGATGCCGCTCGGGCCCAGGTCTGCCGCAAGGTAGCGGGTCGTCGCCTCGAGTGCGGCTTTGGCCACGCCCATGACGTTGTAGTTCGGCACGACCTTCTCCGCGGCGTAGTAGGTCATGGTCATGATCGACGAGCCCGGCTTCATGTACGGCCGGCCCTCGCGGGCCATCGCGATCAGCGAGTACACGCTGATGTCGAATGCGGTGTGGAAACCCGAGCGGCTGATGTCGGTGAAGTGGCCGTCGAGATCCTCCCTCTCCGCGAAGGCAACCGCGTGGACCAGGATGTCCAGGTTGCCTTCCTTCGCGTGCCAGCGCTCGAAGACCTTGCGGATCTCCTCGTCGTCGCGGACGTCGGCGCCCTCCACGAAGGTCGAGCCGATCGATGCCGCGAGCGGTCGGACGCGCCGCTTGATCAGGGAGGCCATAGAGCTGAACCCGACGTCGGCGCCCTGGTCGTACATCGCCTTGGCGATCCCCCAGGCGATCGAATGGTCGTTGGCGACGCCGAAGACCAGGGCCTTCTTGCCCTTCAGCAGACCGTCCCGGGCACAGTCGTCGGCGGGACGGGTGAGGCGTCGCGCGCGCGGTCGGGCGACCGCGGTCGGCACTTCGACGGCCGCGGCTTGGGGCCCGGCCGGCGTCGGCGGAACCGATGCGGCCGCCGTCCCCTCGGCCTCGGGCTGCGCCTGAATGGCAGTTGCCTCGTCGGCGGCCCGGGCCGCCGCTCGCTCGGTCAGTGTCATGAGTACCGTCGATCCTCCGTGTCGCTATTCCCGGATCGCTGGTCCATGCGTTGCTGCGATCCCGGCGGGCTGCGGGCGACTCGCCGGCCGGAGCCTCCTCGGCTCCGACCATTGCACCTGTTCAAACCCCGATGGGACTCGATCGTTACTCGCGATGGAGGAGCGGCCGGGCGAGCGGTGTGACGCCGCAATCGGGCTGGCGCGGAGAATAACTCCAACCCTTGCCCTGCACAATCGAATGGGCCGGTAGTTGCGGATCGGTGGACGCGCCGGCGAGGGGAGCGACGCGGGCCTGCGGCGAAACACCGGCCGGCAACCTGCCCGGCAGACGGCGGACCGCGCCATCGAGGAGCCTGGTGGCCGCGCAAAGCGCGGCCACTCACCGCCCCAGATGGAAGGTGGCCGCCGGGTCGAAACCCGCCGGCCCCGGAACTGCGTGGAGGGCTACGCCAGGAGCGCGGAGATGGCCTCGAGGGGAACCGGGTTCGAGGCGCTTACCACCTCGGCCGCGGCCCGGAGCCGTGGCGCGATGGACGCGATGTAGCTGCGGGCAATCGACTTCTTCGACTCGAGCAGGTTCGAGTCGCGAAGCAGCAGCCATGAGCAGGTCAGCCAGACGGCTCCGTCGACCAGGTCGCAGGCGTAGTAGTCGACCCGGTCCCGCTCGGGCTGGGCCTTCATGGCGTCGACCGACCTCTGGTAGACGCCGGTGAGTTCGACCAGCATCGCCTTCTCGACGGCCATGTCGGCCGGATAGTCGGCGGCCTGCCACTCCGCGAAGAGCGGATCGAGCGTGCGGTTGAGCAGCTTGCCGATGGCAGCGACGACCTGCAGCTGGCTGGTGCCCTCGTAGATGTTCGTGATGCGCACGTCGCGGAAGAGCCGCTCGATGTTGAACTCGCGCATGTAGCCGACGCCGCCATGGACCTGCATCGACTGGTAGCAGACGCGGTTGCCCATCTCGGTGGAGCAGTACTTGACCATGGGGGTCAGCGTCTCGGCCAGGGCCTGGCACTGCTTGTGGCGGGCCCTGGCCGCCGGATCAACCTCGGCGCCGCCCTCGCCGACGGACTTCTCGTAGACCTTCCAGAGGTCCACCCAGCGGGCCGTCTCGGCCAGGAGCGCGCGCGTGGCCTCAAGGTCGACGCGCATCGAGAGGAGCAGCCGGCCGACGGCCGGCAGGACGCGGATCGGCTTCCCGAACTGGACCCGCTCCCTGGAGTAGCGGTCAGCCTCCCGGTAGGCCGCCTCGGCGATGCCGAGCGCCTGCGCGGCGACCGCCAGCCGCGCGCCGTTCATCAGGTTCATCGAGTAGCGCATGAGCCCGAAGCGGCGCTTGCCGATCAGGATGGCCGGCGTGTTGTTGTACTGGATCTCACACGTCGGGGAGGCGTGGATACCCATCTTGTTCTCGATGCGCCGGATCTTGACCGTCTCGTCCTTCTCCACCAGGAACATCGACAGGCCGCGAGCGTCGGTCGAGCCCTCCTCGCTGCGGGCCAGGACGACCGAGATGTCGGCCAGGCCGTTGGTGATGAAGCGCTTGACGCCGTTGAGATGCCACCGGCCGGTGGCTTCGTCCAGCGTGGCCCTGGTGGCGACCGCGCCCAGGTCGGAGCCGGCGTCGGCCTCGGTCAGGACCATCGCGCCCGAGACCTCGCCGCGCGAGAAGCGGGGCAGGACGCGCGCCTTGGTCTCCGGGTCGCCGTACTCGTCGATCATCGAGGCGATCTCCTGGAGGCCGTAGACCGTCATCAGGCCGCTCTCGGCCCGGGCGACCACCTCGACCATCATCTGGTAGATCGACTCGGGCAGGTTCAGGCCGCCGTACTCGCGCGGTAGCATCGCCCCGAAAAGCTCGGCCTGGCGGAGGGCGTCGATGGCGTCCCGGGTGGCCGCGGCGTAGGTGACGACGCCGTCCTCGAACCTGGCCCCCTCTTCGTCCGCTTCGGCGGCGCGCGGGGCGACCCTCTCGCCGCAGACCTCGCCCAGGATCTCCAGCACGATCCGGTAGTTGTCCTTGGCGTCGAGGTAATTGCGCGGAGCGCCGGGGTAGGCCGCCGCCTCCGAGTAGCCCTTCTCCTTGAACTCCAGCGCCTCCCGGAGGTCCAGCTGGTCGAGGCGGAACTGGAGGTCGGGATTGTCGAGGAAGAAGTTCTCGCTCATTCGGCGTCTCCCTGGTCGCTGGGGCGCTCGGCCCCGTCCGGCTCGCCAAGCGAGCGCTCCCGCAGGGTCTTGATGATCATCGGCAGGACCTCGGCGACGTCACCGACGATGCGGTAGTGAGCGATCTGGAACATGGGCGCGTTGGGGTCGGTGTTTATGGCGATGATCTTGGACGACTGGTCCATGCCGGCCCGGTGCTGGATCGCGCCCGATATGCCGGCGGCGATGTAGAGGCGCGGCCGGACCGTCGTGCCGGTCTGGCCGACCTGGTGGGCCCGGTCGATCATCCCAGCGTCGACCGCGGCCCGAGACGCTCCCACCTCGCCGCCGAGCAGGTTGGCCAGGTCGCGCAGGAGGGCGAACTCCTCCGGTCCGTCGATTCCGGCGCCGCCGGCCACGATGACCGGGGCGTCCTTGAGCTTGACCGTGGACTTGCGGACCTGGCGGCTGAGAACCTCCAGGGCGAAGTCGCCGGGCTCGAACGAGGGCACCACCTTCTCCACCACGCCGGTGCGGTTCGCGTCGGCCGCGGGCTTGCGCATGACGCCTTCCCGAACGGTGGCCATCTGCGGCCGCGTCCTGGGGTTGACGATCGTCGCGATCAAGTTGCCGCCGAAGGCCGGCCGGATCTGGTACAGGAGATCCTTGTAGGTCCGGTCTTCCTTCTTCACGTAGTAGTCGCCGACCTGGAGGTCGGTGCAGTCGGCCGTGAGTCCGCAACGGAGGGCGCTGGCGACCCGCGGCGCGAAGTCGCGGCCGTTGGGCGTCCCGCCGACGAGGAAGATCTCCGGCTCCCGGCGGCGCGCCTCGGCAATGGCGACGCGGGCGTATGGGAGCGTGCGGTAGAGCGCCAGTTCCTGGTGGTCCGCCAGGAGGACGCGATCGGCGCCGTGTTGGATCACCTCCAGGGCTAGGGCGTGGGCGTCATAGCCGCACAGCAACCCCACGACTTCGTAGCCCAGCTGGTCGGCGAGCTCGCGCGCCTTGCCGGTCAGCTCGAGGCTGACGTCGGCGATGTGGCCGTCGGTGTGCTCGATGAATACCCAGATGCTCTTCCGCTCGGTCATCTCGCGCCTACCCGACGATGTATTCATGGACCAGCTCGGCAACCATCGCCGCGATTGCGTCGGGCGTTGGCGCGATGGTCTTGCTCTCGGTGCTCTCCAGGACCACGAAGTTGATCTTGTGGACCTGCGTCGGAGAGCCCGCCAGACCGATGCTCCCCTCGGTCGCACCGATGTCCTCGGCCGTCCAGACGGGGATCTTCAGGTCGTGCTCCGCCAGGAACGCTTCCAGGGCCTCCTCGGTCTCGAACTCGGGCCACTGCTTGCGCAGGGCCGCGTACTCGCCCGGGGCCGCCGCGAGCTTGAGGGCCATCTGGCGCCGGACGGAGGCGGGCCGCGGCGTATTTGCGGATCCGACGACGGTCAGCAGGCACGGCAGCGTGCAGCGCACGATCTCGGAACCGGAGTCCAGGGCGCGCTGGGCGGTGATCTTGCCGTCGACGATGCCGATGATGGATTCCGCGTAGGTGATCTGCGGAATGCCGAGCTTCTCGGCCGTCTGCGGACCGACCTGGGCCGTGTCGCCGTCGATGGCCTGGCGGCCGGCGAAGACGAGATCCACGTGGTCCAGCTTCTGGACCGCGAGCTGCAGAACGTAGGAAGTAGCCAGCGTGTCGGCGCCGGCGAACTTGCGATCCGTCAGCAGCACGACCTTGTCGGCGCCGCGGAAGAGGGATTCGCGCAGGATGTTCGCCGCCTTCGGCGGGCCCATGGTGATGACGGTGACGGTTCCGCCGTAGCGCCCCTTGACCTCGAGGGCCATCTCGAGAGCGTTGAGGTCCTCCGGATTGAAGATGGCCGGCAGGGCACCGCGGTTCATGGTGCCGTCCTTGGTCATCACTTCGCCGGTGAGATTGTGCGTGTCGGGCACCTGCTTCACCAGGACGGCGCTGTGTATCTGTCTCGGTTCGGTCATCCATATCTCCGGAGATCGCCCGGCAAGGCCTGGCGGAAGGTGTCGAGGCTTTCCCGGGTAGGCCGCCTCCGGGAGGGCGCGAAACCAGCAGGGACGCGGGTGCGGTTCCGGTGAAGGATACCCTGACGGGCCCGCGGGTCGTCGGGTCTGTCGACGGGCCGCGGGCTTGGGCGCGCGGCGGCCGGTTCCCCGTGGCCCGGGACCGGCGGACGCACGGCGCCGCGGGCCGCCGTGGCGCCGTGCGTCGGGGGCCGCGACCAAATCGCGCCGCCAACCACTCGCCCGGTGTGAGACGATTCGCCGATGCTGAAGCGACACGCCGCCGAACGCGAGCCGGATCTCCCGCCGGGGCGTCGCGCCGCAGAGCTGCGGGACCAGCTGGCCGGCCTGCGCGGGCTGGTCGTGGACCTCGACGGCGTGCTCGTGACCCGAGGCGCCCTGCTGCCGGGGGTGGGCCAGGCCATGGCGGCTCTCGAGGCAAGCGGGGTTCCCTACCTGGTCGGAACGAACATGTCGATCGTCAGCCGTGGCACGCTCTCCCGCGACCTCGCCGGGGGAGGCCTGTCCGTCCCCGCCGATCGAATCGTGAGTGCCCTCTCGACGGCCGCCGCCCTGGCCAGGCGGCGCTATCCATCGGCGCCTCTCTACGTCATGGCGTCGCCGGACGGGCTGACCGAGTTCGCCGGTTTGCGGCTCCTCTCGCATGACGAGGCGGCCGAGCCGGGCGCCGAGGCGGCGGCGGTCATCGTCGGGGATGCCGGTGACGAATTCACGCCTCGGAACATGCAGTCCGCCTTCCGGCTGCTGCGGAAAGGCGCTTGTTTGGTGGCCATGCACAAGAACCGCTGGTGGCTCACGCCGGCCGGCGTGACGCTCGATTCCGGCGGCTACGTCGCCGCCCTGGAGTTCGCCACGGAGCGACGGGCTCTGGTCACGGGCAAGCCGTCGCGAACCTTCTTCCGCGAGGCCGTGCGGCGGCTCGGCGAGATACTCGATCCCGGCGGCGGCCTCGACCCCTGGAAAGTCGCGATGGTCGGCGACGATCTGTGGAACGATATCGGCGGCGCTCAGAAGGCCGGCCTCCGCGGTGTCTTCGTCCGGTCCGGCAAGCACGGTGAGGCCGAACTGGCGCGCCTGGCCTCGGAGACGGGCGGCCGGCCGCCGGATGCCGTGGCCCCTTCGATCGTCGAGGTCGTCGAGGCCCTCTCGTAGCCCGGACCAGCCCGCTCCGGGGCCGAGGCTCGGGCCGCGGGCCGGTACGATCGCGGCCTGGCTGGTTTCCCGGGTCTCGGCCGGGCTGGCCTCCCGCCGCGCCGGCGCCTGCCGGGGCGCACCGCGCCCTCGATGGCGCCCGGTCCCGCGACCCGGGGCGGCGGTAGACTACTGGCAACACAGGCTGCGCCCTGCTGCGAGCGCGCGGCTCGGGGCGGCTCGGCCTCACAGGTTCACGACCCAGGAGAGCGTTCGGATGACCGCGACGTCTGAGCCCCGGCTCAAGATCACCTACGCCACGCTCCGCAATGACAACGAGCAGCTCCACGCTTCCTACGACGCCGGCCTGGCCACGGCCAGGGGCGAGCTGGGCGGGACGCACGGCCTGTTCATCGACGGCGCCTGGCGGCCCGCCGCGGCCACCTTCGAGAAGCGCTCGCCGGTCGACGGCTCGCTCGTCGGTCACTTCGGTGCCGGCACGCGCGCGGACGTCCGCGATGCCGTGGCAGCCGCTCGCGCGGCCGCCCCGGGCTGGGCTCGGACGCCGTGGCTCGAGCGGATCGCGATCATGCGTCGCATGGCCGACCTGATCAGCGAGCGGCAGATGGAGCTGGCGGCGCTGATGGCCATCGAGGTCGGCAAGAACCGGCTCGAGGCGCTCGGCGATGTCGAAGAATCGGCCGACCTGATCCGCTACTACTGCGACCAGCTGCAGGCCAACGACGGCTTCGATCGGCCCATGGGCAACCTCGGCGATCCGACCGTCCACACGCGGTCGGTGCTCAAGCCGCACGGCGTCTGGGCGGTCATAAGCCCGTTCAACTTCCCGCTGGCCCTGTCCGGTGGGCCCTCCGGCGGCGCTCTCGTGGCCGGCAACACGGTCGTCTACAAGCCCTCCAGCGATGCCCCGCTGTGCGGCGTCAAGCTGGCCGAGATAGCCGATACGGCCGGCCTGCCGCGCGGCGTCTTCAACATGGTCAGCGGTCCCGGCGCGACCGTCGGGGCGGAGCTCCAGGAGAACGAGGGAGTCGACGGACTGCTATTCACCGGGTCGTACGAGATCGGCTTCAACGGCGTATTCAAGACGTTCAGCAAGCGGTACCCGAAGCCGGTCGTGGTCGAGATGGGCGGCAAGAACCCGGCTGTCGTCAGCGCTCGAGCTGACCTTGAAGAGGCGGCCGAAGGGGTCATGCGATCCGCCTTCGGCTACGGCGGCCAGAAGTGCTCGGCCTGCAGCCGAGTCTACGTTCAGGCCCCCGTCTACGAAGCTTTCCTCGAGGCTCTCGTGGCCAAGACAAAGGGCATCACCATCGGTGATCCGACCGACCGCAAGGTCTGGCTCGGGCCGCTCGTCAACGCCAAAGCGAAGGCCAAGTACGTGGCCGCGATCGCCGAGGCGAAGCGCGACGGGCGTGTCGTCGTCGGCGGAGAGATCCTGCCCGGTTACGGCACCGATCTCTATGTCGCGCCCACGATCCTGGCGGACCTGCCGGCCGACCACCGCATCTGGCGCGAGGAGTTGTTCGTCCCGGTGGTCGCGGTGGCCGCCGTCGAGTCGCTCGACGAAGCCTTCGAGCGCGCGAACGACACCATCTACGGGCTGACCGCCGGTTTCTTCAGCGAGGAGCGCGAGGAGATCGAGCACTTCGAGGAAGCGATCGAGGCCGGCGTGATCTACATCAACCGCCGGGCCGGTGCGACCACGGGCGCCTGGCCCGGGATCCAGCCCTTCGGCGGCTGGAAGGGCTCCGGCACGACCGGCAAGGCCTCCGGCGGCCTGTACTACGTGCAGCAATTCATGCGCGAGCAGTCGCAGACGCTCGTCGACTGACCTGGCCGCGGCCGAGCGGTACTTCAAGAGGGCCGACTCTATCGGCCGACCTGAGGGCCACGGGGCCCGGAGCGTGGCCGCGGCTCCGCCGCCGGCCGGGTCGTCTGCCCGTTTCGGCGGCCGGCCTGAGAGACTCTTCCGCTATACTGGGCAGACTATCCAGCCTGCATAAAGGCTATCCGTTACTGCGGCAGCTGCGCCCGTTCCGCGGCCCGCAGGATCATGCGAGGTGCACCGTGGCTCTGGCTCCCGGCAAGCTCGTCCAGGCTCCCGCCGTTCCCCACATCGTGACCGAGCTGCCCGGCCCGAAGGCGCGCGCCCACCTCGAGTTCGACCGCCAGTGGACTTCGCCGAGCGTCCCGCGGGCCTATCCCATCGTGCCGGTCCGGGGCGAAGGCTGCACGATCGAGGACATCGACGGCAATCTCCTCCTGGACTTCAACGCCGGCATCGCGGTGACGTCGACCGGCCACTGCCATCCGGACGTGGTCCGGGCGATCCAGGAGCAGGCCGGCAAGCTGATTCACTACAGCGCGGACTTCTACCTTCCGATCTACGCCGAGACATGCGCCGAGCTGGCCCGGATCGCGCCGATGAAGGAGAAGTGCCGCGTCTTCCTCGGCAACTCCGGCACCGAGGCCGTCGAAGGCGCGATCAAGCTGGCCCGCTTCGCGACCGGCCGCCAGTACCTGGTCGCGTTCCTCGGCGCCTTCCACGGCCGCTCCTACGGGTCGGTCTCGCTGACCGCCTCGAAGGCGAAGTACCACGCCGGTTTCGGGCCGATGCTGCCGGGGGTGTTCCACGCTCCGTTCGGCCACGTGGCCGACCTGAAGTGGTTCGACGAAGTCCTCTTCGATCGCCTCGTGCCCGCCGACGAGGTCGCGGCGATCGTCGTGGAGCCGATCCAGGGCGAGGGCGGCTACGTCGTACCCGAGGACGGCTTCATGCAGGGGCTGCGCCGTATCTGCGACGAGCACGGCATCCTGTTGATCTCCGACGAGGTCCAGGCGGGCGCGGGCCGCACCGGCAAGATGTGGTCGATCCAGAACTGGGATGTCGAACCCGACATCGTCGCCACGGCCAAGGGCATCGCCAGCGGCATGCCTCTCAGCGCCTTCATCGCCCGCGAGTCGCTGATGACCAGGTGGGGCGCGGGCGCGCACGGCACGACCTACGGCGGCAATCCGCTGGCCTGCGCGGCCGCGCTCGAGACGATCAAGCTGCTCGAAGGCGGCCTGATGGAAAACGCGACGGCCCGCGGGGACGAGCTGCTCGCTGGGCTGCGCGAGATCCAGGCGCGGTTCCCGGCCGTGGTCAAGGACGTGCGGGGCATCGGTCTCATGATCGGCGTCGAGTTCGACTCGCACGAGCGGGCCGCGGCCGTCGAGTGGGCCTCGTTCCAGCGCGGCTTGGCCGTCCTTGAGGCCGGGCACACGGTGATTCGGGTTTCGCCGCCGCTCGTTCTCACCGCGGCCGAGGCCGCCATCGGTATCGGGATCTTCGGCGAAGCAGTGGCCGAGGTCGCGCGCGGGTAGGTGTCAGTGCAGCCGCGGTGCAGCCGCGGCAGATCCTGAGGTGATCCGCGGTGAAGCCGCAGGTAAGCGTCGATGAGTAAGGTCACGTCGATGCGCGACGCCGTCGCCGCCTTCGTCCATGACGGTGACGTCGTCGCCATCGAAGGCTTCACGCATCTGATCTGCTTTGCGGCCGGTCACGAGATCATCCGCCAGCGCAGGAGGGACCTGACTCTCGCGCGCCTGACGCCGGACCTGATCTACGACCAGATGGTCGCGGCGGGAACAGCGCGAAAGCTCGTCTTCAGCTGGCTCGGTAATCCGGGCGTCGGCGGGCTGCACGCGATCCGCCGTCGAGTGGAGGACGCTGATCCGGCGCCGCTGGAGCTGGAGGAATACAGCCATTTCGGCATGGTCGGCCGGTATACGGCCGGCGCTTCCAACCTGCCTTTCTTCCCGTTGCGGTCGTACTTCGAGACAGACCTGCCCAGGGCGAACCCGCTGATCCGGCCGATCCGCTCGCCCTTCGGCGACGAGACCGTCTACGCCGTGCCGCCGCTGAAGCCGGACGTGACGGTCGTTCACGCCCAGCGAGCCGACGCCGAGGGCAATACGCAGATGTGGGGCCTCCTCGGCTGCCAGAAGGAGGCGGCCTTCGCGGCCGAGCGGGTCATCGTGGTCGTCGAGGATCTCGTGGACGAGGTTGTCATCCGCGCCGATCCCAACAGGACCGTCATCCCCGGACTGATCGTGGATGCCGTGGTCGTGGAGCCGTTCGGTGCGCATCCCTCGTACGTCCAGGGAGCGTACGATCGCGACAACCGGTTCTACCGCGACTGGGATGCCATCGCCCGTGAGGAGGCCACCACCACGGCCTGGCTCGACGAGTGGGTCTACGGCGTCTCCGGTCGGGCCGAGTACGTAGAGAAGCTTGGGGCGGAGCGGGTCGCCTCGCTCCGCCCTTCTGGCGCCGCCCCGTCTGGCTCCGTCGACTACGGGATCTACGAGTGAACGAGCCTCGAACTCCCGCCGGCCGGAACGCCGCCGCTCCGAACGCCGGCGACGCCTCGGACGGCCCGGTTGCTCCGAGCCGCGCCGCCGCGTCCGCCGCCGTCCCATCCGCCGGCCAGTTGGCGCCAGCCTTTTCGAAGTCCGAGATGATGATCGTGGCCGCGGCCCGCGAACTTGCCGGTCAGCGCGTCTGCTTCGTCGGCGTGGGACTGCCCAACATCGCCGTCAACCTGGCCCGCCTTACCGTCGCCCCCGCCCTGGAGCTCGTCTACGAGTCGGGCGCCTTCGGGGCGAAACCCGCCCGCCTGCCGCTCTCGATCGGCGACCCGACCATCGTGACCGGCGCCACGGCGGTCGTCTCCATGTTCGAGCTCTTCAGCTTCTACCTGCAGGGCGGGCTGGTCGACGTCGGGTTCCTGGGCGCTGCCCAGATCGACCGCTTCGGCAACATAAACAGCACTGTGATCGGCGATTACGAGCATCCAAGAACGCGGCTGCCGGGGTCGGGCGGTGCCTGCGAGATCGCCATCAACGCGCGCCAGGTATTCGTGATCATGCGCCAGTCCAAGCGCTCTTTCGTCGATCGGATCGACTTCCGGACTTCGCCCGGCAATCTCGGCGGCGCGGAGGCGGCGGCGAGTATCCGCCGCGAGGAGGGCTGGCTCGGCCGCGGGCCATCGGTCGTCGTGACGGACCTGGGCATCTACCACTTCGACGATTCGGGCGAGATGCGCCTGGATTCGATCCACCCCGGCGCGACGCTCGAGCAGGTCCGCGAGACGATCGGCTGGGAGCCCAGAGTGGCGGAGCCGCTGGCCGTAACGCCCCCGCCAACGGCCGAGGAACTGCGCCTGATCCGCCTGGAGCTGGATCCGGAAGGCGCCTACACGAAGTAGGGGAGTGGGGGTCGGGGGCCGCCCTGGATCGCCGTCCGGCGCCGGTCAGGCATGAGCTCTTGCGGTCCGCAACTGGTACTTGCGTCCGGTGCGGGCGGGGGGCCTTCGGGCCCCGTGGGTGGCGTCGTGGCTTAGGTCCGGAGCGATAGGGCGCACCTCGACAGCACGATCGGTGCCCTGAGGGTCCTCCGGGCCGATGTCGGGCCGCGGGGGATTTCGCGTCGCGCAACTGGTACTTGCAAAGGGCAGGACCCTGCGCCGCTCCGTTGCGTCGCGCAACTGGTACTTGCCAACCGCAAATTCCGGGCCCGGCCGTCGCCCGGGCCGATGCCGGGCCGCGCCGCTCCATCGCGTCGCGCAACTGGTACTTGCAAATGGCAGGATCCCGCCCCGCTCCCTCGCGTCTGGCAGCCTACCGCCGGGCTGCCTCCGGCCTGCCGCGGACGACCATCACCGGACAGTGGGCGTGGCGGACCACGAAATCCGAGACGCTGCCGATCAGGAACCGGCTTACGCCACTGCGGCCGTGTGAGCCCACGACGATCAGGTCGGCGTCCTCGGAGTCGGCGGCGGCGACGATCGCCTCACCCGGCTCGCCTTCCCAGACCAGGAAAGTGGCGTTTGCGCCGGATGCCCTGGCGCGCTGCACGATCGACTGGGCTTTGGTGGTCAGCGATGCTCTGGAGTCGGCCGATCCGCCCGCGTCAGTGGACGCCTCGGATGGACGCGATGACCCGCCGAGGACGCTGACCACGAGCAGCCTCGCCTCGACCTGCACCGCCAGGTCTATCGCCTCCTGGCTGGCACCTTCCGACGCGGGTGAGCCGTCGGTCGCAAGCAGTATCGTCTCCAGGTGGGACATGGCCCTCGTCCGTCCGGCCGATGGGCTGGATTGCTGCCGGCCTTCGTGCTCGGCTAGGTTGGGCGCAGCCGGATGGAGGGCCAAGG
The DNA here is from genome assembly GCA_963713795.1 of uncultured Chloroflexia bacterium. Taxonomy (GTDB): domain Bacteria; phylum Chloroflexota; class Limnocylindria; order Limnocylindrales; family CSP1-4; genus Fen-1039. The sequence goes on along the minus strand of CAVQNC010000009.1, from coordinate 117,310 downwards.
GACCTCCGGCCCATTCCGGCGGGCCCAAGGTCCCCGGGCGCACGACCCGACGCGGCGAGCGGCCGGCTCCGTCGGCGCGGCGCGGAACCCGATCCCCGCGCAACACGGGCGTGATGCGGTGACGCGCCGATCCGCGGCCTGCTAGGCTCCGGGGCATGAGTTCCTCGCAAACGGCGCCGAATTCGAGCCGGGACTCGACCGGGCTGCTGGGCCTGCGCGAACTGTCGGTCGCGCTCGAGATCTGGCAGGGCCAGCCGGATGCTGAGGGCCACGCCCAGCTCACGTCCGCGTTCGGCCGGGTGGTCGAGAGTTCGGGCCTGGGCGGCGGGCACCTCCACCTGAATGCACCACCGCTGACCGAGGTCGAACTGCGAGCCGGTAGCCTCCGCTCCCAGGACGCCCAGACTGCAGGCCTCCGGAGGTACCAGCTCCGTTTCGGCGATCGCGTCCTGGGCACGCTCCAGCTGGACGCGCCGCCGGCGGCTGTCTTCTCCGTCGATGAATGTGCTCGAGGCCTCGAGATCGTCATCGGCTCCACCTGGTCAAGGGCCCGCGCCGGCCAGGCATCGGACGAACTGGCCGCTCTCGACACGGCCACGCGCGGCATCGCCGGCGTCCTGGACCTCGACCGCGTCCTGCAGTTGATCACGGACCGTGTCCGCGAACTGGCCCACGCGGAGTACGCCGCCCTCGGCATCATCGACCAGGAGGGCGGCATCGAACGGTTCATCACGAGCGGCGTCACCCGCGCCGAGCGCGAACGAATCGGGCCGCCGCCGCACGGCCACGGGTTGCTCGGCATCATCGCGCGCCAGACCCAGGCCGTCCGGGTTCACGACATCGCCACCGACCCGCGACGCTACGGCTTTCCGCCGAACCACCCCGACATGCACTCACTGCTGGGGGTCCCGATCGGCGCGAAGGGCCGGTCGATCGGCCGCCTGTACCTGACCAACAAGCAGCCCTCCGGCGATTTCACCGAGGACGACGAACGCCTGGTCGAGATGTTCGGCCTGCATGCCGGCATCGCCATCGAGAATGCCCGGCTGCACGAGCAGGTCCAGCGCCTCGCGATCGTCGAGGAGCGCGAGCGGATCGGGCGCGACCTTCACGACGGCATAATCCAGAGCATCTACGCGGTCGGTCTGTCGCTGGAAGACGTGCCGGAATTGATGGCGGACGAGCCCGACGAGGCCCGGGCGCGCGTCGAGAGAGCCATCGATTCGCTGGACCAATCGATTCGCGACATCCGCAACTTCATCTTCGGGCTCCGGCCCGAACTGCTGGAGCAGGCCGGCCTTGTCGGCGGCCTGGCCGCACTGGCGGACGAGTTTCGCGTCAACAGCATGGTGGACGTGGACGTGGACACGGCCGAGGCCCAGGACGCCGACCTGCCGCCGGACCTCATCGGCCAGCTGCTATCGATCGCCCGCGAAGCCCTCAGCAACATAGCCCGCCACTCCAGGGCCACGCGCGGCAGCGTTCGCGTGGAAACCGGCGGAGATGCCGTCCGGCTGATCATCTCGGACAACGGCGTCGGCTTCGACCCGACTCGGCCGCGCGGCGCCGGCCATCAAGGGCTCGTCAACATGCGCGCCCGCGCCTCGTCTGTCGGTGGTCGCCTCGACGTCGAGAGCGAGCCCGGCTCGGGCACGCGTATCATCGTCGAGGCGCCCCGTCGCGAGACACCGAACGGGGTCATGGATCAAGGAGAGGAATGACCGACCAGATCGAAGCACGCCCCTTGCGGCTGCTCGTGGTCGACGACCACGAGGTCGTTCGTCAGGGCCTCGTCTCGCTGCTGGAGCGACGCGAGCACTTCCAGGTCGTCGCCGAGGCGGGCACCGCGGCCGAAGCCGTCGAGATGGCTCGCAAGTTCGAGCCCGACCTGGTCGTCATGGATGTCCGTCTGCCGGACGGCTCGGGCATCGAGGCCTGTCGCGAGATTCGGGCCGAATTCCCGGGCACCCGCGTCGTGATCCTGACCAGCTACCCCGACGAGGAGGCGGTCCTGTCGGCGATCATCGCCGGCGCCTCCGGCTACCTGCTCAAGCAGATCCGAGGCCGGGACCTCGTCAGCGCCCTCGAGTCGGTAGGCCGCGGCGAGTCGTTGCTCGACCCGGCCGTCACCGAGAAGGTCCTCGATCGAGTCCGCCGCATCGCGACCGGTACGTACACCGACGAGATGGCTCAGCTGACGCAGCAGGAGCAGAAGATCCTGCTTCTCGTCGCCGAGGGCAAGACCAACAAGGAGATCGCCTCGGAGGTCTTCCTCTCCGACAAGACGGTCAAGAACTACGTCAGCTCGATCCTCTCCAAGCTGAACCTCGAGCGCCGCGCCCAGGCCGCCGCCTTCGTTGCCCGTCATCGCCTCAAGGGCGGAGCTTAGGCTCGCCCTGCCGGTCGTCGCCGACGCGGCCCCCGTCCGAGGGCCACGACGATTCGAACCAATCGGCCCTGCCACAAGTATGCGGACTGCATAAACTCGCCGCATGCGTATCGTCAGCGCCGATGAGGCAGTCTCAGGAATCCAGTCAGGCCAGCAGATCTTCGTGCACGGCTCCGCCGCGACTCCGTCTGTTCTCCTCGATGCCCTGTGCCGGCGGGCGCCCGAGTTGCACGACGTCAAGCTCGTCCATATGCATTGCGAGGGGCCACACCCTCACCTCGCGCCCGGGATGGAGAAGAGCTTTCTCCACCGCGCCCTGTTCATCGGACCCAATGCCCGCGCCGCGATCAACGACGGACGCGCGGAGTTCATCCCGGTCTTCCTGTCCGATATCCCGGTCCTGATCGATAGCGGCCTGCTGCCGCTTGACGCCGTCTTCCTGAACTTGACCCCTCCGGACGAGCACGGTTTCTGCTCGCTCGGCACGGCGGTGGACACCATGCCGACCGCCGTGAGGAATGCGAAGACGGTCATCGCGCAGCTGAACAAGGCCATGCCCCGAACCTGGGGTGAGAGCTTCGTCCACGTGAGCCAGATCGATTTCGGCGTGGAGGTCGACCAGCCTCCCTATGACCACCACCCGGGCGATCTGGGCGAAGTGGAGAACCGGATCGGCGAGTATGTCGCGGACCTCGTCGCGGACGAGGCCACGATCCAGATGGGAATCGGCGCCATCCCCACGGCCGTGGGCCTCCACCTGGGCGGCAAGAAGCACCTTGGTGTCCACACCGAGATGTTCACCGACCCGCTGGTCGATCTCGTGGAGCAGGGCGTGGTCGATTGCAGCGCCAAGACGATCGACTGCGGCAAGATCGTGGCCTCATTCATGATGGGTACACAGCGGCTGTATCGTTTCGTGGACAACAACCCGATGCTCGAGATGCGGCCGGTGGATTACACCAACGACACCGCCACCATCCGCAAGCTCCGGCGGATGACCGCGATCAATTCGGCCATCGAGGTCGATCTGACCGGTCAGGTGTGCGCCGATTCGATCGGCCACCGCATGTACAGCGGCGTCGGCGGCCAGATGGACTTCATGCGAGGGGCCGCTCTCGCCGCGGAGGGCAAGGCCATCATCGCGCTGCCGTCCACTACCGCCGACGGCAAGATCTCGCGGATCACGGCCACTCTCAAGGAGGGGGCCGGAGTCACCACGACCCGCTCACACGTCCGCACCGTGGTGACGGAATTCGGCGTGGCCGAGCTGTTCGGCCAGGGCTTCCGCGAGCGGGCCAAGCGCCTCATTGCGATCGCCCACCCGGACTTCCGCGATGAGCTGACTGCCTACGCCAGGCAATACCACGAGATGTAGCCGCTGGCGGCCCGCACGTTCCGGCGGGACGCCGCGAGGCTGAGCCGGCCCGCACGTTCCGGCGGGACGCCGCGAGACCGCCGGGTTCGGTCCCTGGCCGGGTGGGAGCGCACCTCCTGGGACTTGTTTCACCTCCGATCGGGTCTCGTTGCCTGGCCCAGCCCTCGAATCTTGCCCAATTCACACCACGTCGACAGTCGGCAGCAACCGAGGGGTCTCACCGAATCGAGTAACCGGCGGACCGTGTGTGGTTCGATCGGGGAAGCCCTAGATGAGTTCCTTCAGGGCTCGTGTCCGGCCGCTCTCATGTCGCTCGTGCCGCCCGGCCCGTATCGTGGGCTCGGGCTCGGTTTCCGAATGTCGCTGTGGTGTGAATCAGGAAAGAACCGCCAAGGCCGCAAGGCTGGGCCAGAGGCCCCGTTCTCGTGTCCAGCTGGGGCTTCGTCCGAGGCCGCCACGATGTTCTGCCCGCCGCGTGGGGCACAAAAAAGGACGAACGCCGGGCGTCCCCTCCGGCGTTCGTCACGCACCAGAGTCTGCGGGCCGGAGCGGTGGCTGCGCAGTGCCGAATGGCCCGCAGCCGCGGGCAAGTCGTCCCCAGCCCCGGCGTCCCCGGGGGACGGGCCATCGGTCTCGGCCCCCCGCCGCGCCTCCGCCCCCCGCCGCGCCGCGCGCCCCGCCGCGCGCCCCGCCGCGTGCCCCCGCCGCGTGCCCCCGCCGCGTGCCCCCGCCCCCGCCGCGCGCCCCGCCGCGCACGCCCGCTGCACCTTCGCCCCCGCCGCGTCTCCGCCGCGCGCCCCCGCCGCCGGGCCCCCCCGCCGCGCCGCCCCCCCCCGCCGCGCACCCCCGCCGCGCCGCGACCCGCCGCGCGCCCGACCCGCCGCCGCGAGCCCTCCGGGTGGGCCGGTCGAGAGGCCACTGGAAAGGAACCAGCTGCCACGACGAGGCCCACCTTTGTGGGCGGGCCTCTCCTATCCCGTCCCATGCCTTCGCGGGCCATATGGCCCCCGGTCTTAGGGAGCCCTGTCGCTACGGTGCCCCGTGGCCTCGGCGCACCCTATACGCATGCTCGCTGACTCTCAGATACCTCTGCGCCGACTTCTCATCGTCAGCCAGCACCGCGCGGCAACCGAGGCTCTCTGCGATCACCTCTCCCGCCACGGCTTCATCGTCGCTCTAGCGTCGTGTGAGTCCGCGGCTCGCGAGGCCGCGGGTGCCCGGCCTGATGTGGTGCTGCTCGACGCCGACGTCGCCGGGGGGTGGAAGCCGATGGTTGTGGCTCTGCGCGATCTGATCCCCGCGGGTCGGATCGCCGTGCTTGCTTCCTACTGGCATGCAGACGAGCAGCGCGAGGCGGTCGCCAGCGGGATCGGCGGCACCCTGCTCAAGCACTTGGACGGAAGCGCGCTGGCCCGCCAGCTGCGTGCATTGAGTGAACCGACCATCGTGACGAATACACCGACTCCCGAATTCCCGGGCATTCCGGCCATAATCGACGGCTCGGAGGCCATCGCCTACGTGGAGACACGGATCAGCGACGGCGCCTGCGCCTACCCGATCACACCGTCGACGACCATGGCGGCGGTCTACCAGGTTGCGGTCGCGAACGGCACCCCGAACCTCTGGGGCACACACCTGAAGTTCATCGAGCCGGAGTCGGAGCATTCCTCCGCCTCAGCCGCCGAAGGCTTTGCCCTGGCCGGCGGACGGGTCACGAACTTCACGGCCGGACAGGGCCTCATCCTCATGAAGGAAGTCCTGTACGTCATCGCCGGCAAGCGACTGCCCGCCGTCTTCCACGTCGGGGCTCGCGCTCTCACGAGCCAGAGTCTGAACATCCACGCCGGTCACGACGACGTGATGGGCGTCGCCGACGCCGGCTGGGGCATATTCTTCGCCCGCAACTGCCAGGAAGCTGCGGACCTGACGGCGATCGCCCGGCGCGTGGCCGAAGACAGCGAGACGCCCTGGTTCGTCGCCCAGGATGGATTCCTGACGACACACACGATTGAGAACGTCCTTCTCCCGGAGGACGACCTGCTGCGCCGATTCGTAGGAGACCCGCGCAAGACGGTCCGGGACATGTTCGATCCCGAAGACGGGCTCATGTCCGGCGTCGTCCAGAACCAGGACTCGTACATGAAGGGCCGCATCGGGCAGCGGGCCTGGTATGACCGCCTGACCGAGATCGCCGAGCGGGCGATGGCGGAGTGGGGGACACTGACCGGCCGCCACTACGGCCTGATCAAGGATTACAAGACAGAGGACGCCGACTACGTCATGGTCTCGATGGGGACCATGGCGGACACGGCCCTGGCGGTCGTCGACGCTCTGCGAGAGGACGGCCGAAAGGTCGGCTGCATCACGGTTACATCATTCCGGCCTTTCCCCGCGACCCGCCTGGCGGCCGCCCTGCGCAACGCCAAAGTGGTGGCCGTCGTCGAGCGGACCGACGAACCGGCGGCAGCCGACAACCCGCTCACCCGCGAGCTCAAGTCGGCTCTGGCCGACGCGGCCATGGACGGCGCGCCTATGCCGCGCGTCATCTCCGTCTCGGCAGGCCTCGGCTCCCGCGACATCCAGCCGGGCGATCTCGGGGCCGTCTTCGATCTGATGGCCGACGAGGCGCGGGTGAACAAGACGCGCCGAGCCTTCCTCGGCATTCGCCACCCGATGGCCCTGGCCAAGAGCGGCCTCAGCATCCGGCCCAAGGGCGCTTACAGCCTCAGAGGCCATTCGGTCGGCGGCTTCGGCAGCGTCACCACCAACAAGCTCGTGGCGACGACCGTCGGGGAGCTCTTCAACCTGTACGTCCAGGCCTACCCGCGCTACGGCTCCGAGAAGAAGGGCCTGCCCACGACCTACTTCCTGACCATCGCCGAGGAGCCCATCCGGCTCCACAACGAGCTGACCGAAGTCGACTTCGTACCGCTCTTCGACACCAACTCGTTCAAGCAGGGCGATCCTCTCGCCGGCCTGGTGGACGGCGGCACGGTCTTCGTGCCGACTCCGCTGACAGATCCCGACGAGATCTGGGCGGCGCTACCGCCGGCCACGAGGGCGGAGATGCTGACCCGCAAGATCAGGCTCCTGGCCCTCGACACCGCGTCGTTGGCGAAGCAGCACTCGCCCCGGCCGGACCTCGAGATCCGAATGCAGGGCGTGGCCCTGGTCGGCGTCTTCCTCAAGGTTTCGCCGTTCGCGGCACGCGCCGGTCTCGACCGTCCCGCGCTGATGGAAGCCGTTCGCGCCAACCTCACCCGGTTCTTCGGCAAGCGCGGCTCGGCCGTCGTCGACGCCAACCTCGCCGTCATCCAGGGCGCCTACGACGGCGTAATCGACGTTACCGAGGCGATCACTCGCAAGGTCGCCGCTGCGGCACCGGCCGAGGTTGGTCGATGAACCAATCTCGAACGGTCGGCGAGATCATGACCCCCAACCCCATCTCGATCGCGGAGTCGGCCTCCCTCGCGGAAGCTGCCGCGATCCTCGACACCCGGAAGATCACGGGTCTTCCCGTCGTGGACGGCGATGGGGTCCTGGTGGGGGTTCTGAGTCAAACCGACCTCGTTCGGGTTCGAGCTAACCAGCACATGGCCACCAGCTGGCCCGGCCTCGCGGTCGGGCAGGTGATGACCAAGCCGGCTCTCACCATCTCCGCGACGGCCCGCCTCGAAGAGGCCGCCAGGCTGATGGAGGAGCGCCGGGTCCACCGCCTCGTCGTCACAGACGCGGCGGCCACCCCGATCGGCATCATCTCGACCAGCGACCTCGTACGGTTGTGGTTGAGGTAGACCGAAGACTGAGCGAGCGATGACCGACACGATTGCAGCTACCAACATCGAGAAGCTTGGGGCCGGCCCCGGGCTCATCGCACCCCAGACTCTCGACGTCGCGGAGTACATCGAGGACTTCAACAACTCCGTCATCGATGCGTACCGGCGCGGCGTGGCCGATGTCGACCTTCCGGCCGACATGGGCGTGGGCCGCAGCCTCATCGGCCCGGCGACGGCCGCCGTCCGCGACTTCAGCACTCTCTCGCCGCTGATCCCGCAACTCATCGCGGAGAAGTGCGTGGGCTGCATGGCCTGCGTCAGCGCCTGTCCGGACAGCGCGATCATGGCCACGGCCCAGCCGAAAGGGTCGCTGGCGAAGGCGGTCGATGCTTTCGCGGCGACCCAGTCGAACCCGGAACTGGCCACGGCGACCGCCCGGTCCCACTTCGTCCACACGACCAAGTACGCCGACGTGCCCGCCAAGAAGGGCATCGAGGGCGCCGACTTCGGGCTCTTCATCGATCCGTACCACTGCAAGGGCTGCGCCGAGTGCGTGGACGTCTGCGTCGCCCAGGGCCACGACGCCCTGTTCATGTCGGAGAAGTGCGACTGCGAGGCCAGCGGCGAGTGCACGCTCGACCGCTACCGCCGCGACATCACCTTCTACAAGTCCCTGCCTCCGACTCCGACCGAGTACCGCAACGAGAAGGTTCTGGCGGACCTGATGCTGGGCGAGCACGCCTTCGGCTTCGTCGGCGGCGCCGGCTCGTGCTCCGGTTGCGGCGAAGGTACGGTCGTCCGGATGGTCGTGGCGGCCACCCTCCAGACCTACGGCCCGACGAGCATGGGTGTAGTCGCCGAGACCGGCTGCAACACCGTCTTCGGCAGCACGTATCCCTTCAACCCATTCACCGTTCCGTGGACCAACTCGCTCTTCGAGAACGGCCCGGCCGACGCCATGGGCATCCGGCTGCGCTGGGATCAGGCGGGTCACGAAGATCGGCGGCTGTGGGTATTCGGCGGCGACGGCGCCATGTACGACATCGGCTTCCAGTCGCTGTCGCGCCTGGTCGCCTCGGGCCTGGACGTCAAGGTTCTCGTCCTCGACACCGGCGTCTACTCGAACACCGGCGGCCAGACCTCGACCGCGTCGTTCACCTCACAGGTCGCCAAGCTCTCGGCCTACGGCAAGGCCGAGCACGGCAAGCAGGAGAAGCGCAAGGAGTTGGGCCGCATCCTCATGGCCCACGGCGAGGCCTACGTCGCGCAGGTCGCGGCCTGCACCATCAACCACCTCTACAAGGCCGTGATGGAGGCCAACGCCTATCCGGGCCCGGCCGTAGTCATCGCCTACACGCCCTGCATGCCGGAGCACGGCATCGCGGACGACGCGGCCAACCGCCAGGCCAAGCTGGCCGTGGATTCGCGCGCCTTCCCGCTCTTCACCTACGACCCCCGCCGCGGGAGCTCTCTTGCCGAGCGGCTTTCGCTGCAAGGCAACCCCGCGGTCAAGGAAGACTGGACGAAGGGCCCCGACGGCTCGACGTTCGACTTCATCTCCTTTGCCAGGACCGAGGGCCGCTTCGCTCAGCACTTCGACAAGGAAGGCAACCCTTCCACCGAGCTGCAGCGCTCCCAGGAGGACCGGCTCCACAACTGGCAGGTTCTCCAGGAGATGGCCGGCATTCGCTAAACCCGAGGGGCAGCGGCCCCTCATCACCGTCACCAGAGAATCGGGGCCTCGCCAGGGGCTCCGATTCTTGATTCTGCGCCGCATGCCGGAAGCTCTCGTGGGGTCAGCTCTCTCGGCCTGGAACGCCCGGCCGGAAGGCTGAAGCGCGCCGCTGGGTCAGGCGGCTCCGGCCGGGGACGGCGACGGCGACGGCCGGCGTGCCTCCCAGAAGCGTGGACGCGCGGCCGGCAGGGTCCAGCCATCGTTTCGCAGGAGCGGCACGACGGCGACGAGCATGATCAGGCTGGTGTCCCAGATGTACGGCAGGGCGATGAAGGCCGCTATCGGAACCACCCAGCGAGCGTTGTATCGGGCCCCGACCACGGTCATGACCACGGCGATCACCAGGCGTGGGGCCAGGGGCAGGATGTGGTAGGCGAACGACGGCTCCGGATAGCCGGCGTTGTTCCGAATGTCCTTTATCCAGTCGGCCCACAAGCCAGGGGAGAACACGTACGACACCGCGACGATCACGGCCGTGGTGCCGAGGGCCAGGGCCAGGTTGCGCCACTCCCGCCGGGCGACGAACCATAGCAGTCCGATACCCGGTGTGATCTTCGTCAGCAGCAGAAGAGACCACGTGGACGGCCAGCGGAAGCCCGCCACAACCGCCAGGGACATGAGCAGGGCGATGTTGCCGCTCGAGAGAGCGTGCCTCGGGATGAGGAGGAGGAAGAACCCGGTGGTCAGGAAGACCATCAGGAAGAGGAGGCAGGAAAGCCAGGGCCGAGCCATCCAGAAGAGCGCGACGGTGAGGATGCCGAGCCATATGGCGTAGAAGGCCGGCCAGGGTAAGGCCACGATCGGCCACATCGCCTGGGCGATGGCCGGAGCATAGAGGAAGCCGTGCGGCGCGTTGGACAGCGACGTGATGTACAGGGGCGTGGTGCGGATGTTCAGCCAGTAGTCGTATGCGTCGCCCTTGTACATGTTGTGGAGCAGGCGCACGTAGGCCGCGGCGACCAGGAGGAGCGCCACGATGGTGACCGCCCGCTTTACGTCGCGTCGTTGAGTCCACTCGATCAGCCGATTCCACCAGCCGGCGATCGGGCCCGGCGTTCGCTTCAAGATGGCGTCGATCAACCTGGGCACTCTCCTGCGGCATGACCCGGGAGCGGGACGCGAACCTGGCGGAAAGCCTACCGCGTCCGCGTCGGGTCGGTGAGCGTCGGCGGCCGGCGCCCCTGCGCGCAGCTGTGGCCCCTGGGCAGCGATGGCCCGCGGACGGCCCGACGCCGGCCTCGAACCGCCCCGGACGGCGAGGCTCATCCGGCCGTCGCCCACCCGACGCACCCTGCCGCCGGCGCCAGATCGGCCCGCGGCAGGTCCACAGGGTGTGCCCTGGACGGCCGCTCGCGCAGCGCCAGGACCGTGGCCCTAGACCGCTGCGGCCGCCGGGCCGGCCTGGAGACCGGCCGTGAACGCGCCGAGGTCCGCCTCGACGATCTCGGGCCGTTTCCTGCCGACCATCTCCTGCAGGGCGGCCCGGACGGATTCGGGCGTGACCCAGCCGAGCCGCGCCACCAGCGCCCCGAGGGCGACGACGCTGACGAGCTTGTCGTCGCCGCCCTGGGCGGCGAGCTCTGTGCAGCGCAGGCGCAGCTCGTCAAGGTCGGAGCGGCCGCTCGTCTCCTCGCCCAGCAGCGAGGTGTTCATCGCCAGCAGGCCGCCCGGCGCCACCCTTGGCGCGAACTTGCGCAACGACGGCAGGTTCATCACGACGGCCGCGTCGAACCGGTCCACCACGGGCGAGCCGATCGGGCCGTCGCCGACGATCACCGTGCACGAAGCCGTTCCGCCGCGCATCTCCGGCCCGTAGGAGGGGATCCAGAAGGCTTCCAGGCCGTCCTTGATGGCGGCCCGGGCCAGCACCTGGCCGGCGAAAAGCAGCCCCTGCCCGCCGAAACCGGCGAACACGACCGAGCGCTCCACCTCAAGCCTCCGACTCTGCGAGGGCGTCCGATGGGCCGCCCGAGCCTGCCGCGCTCCCCGGTTCGGTCTCGCCGGTCACATGGGCCGACTGACGGTTTGATCCGGGCGCGCTTGCCCGGGCCCGGGCAAGCGCGCGGTCGACGATGACGCCGAGCGGGAAGGCCTCGACCACGGGACCTTTGAGGTGTTCCATCGACTCCTCGGGTGTCATGCCCCAGCCCACGGGGCAGTTGGAGAGCGCCTCGACGATGGCGAAGCCGCCGCCGTCGACCTGGACCTGGCAGGCCCGTTTGATCATCGCCTTGAGCTTGCCGATCGAGGCCACGTCGGCGACGGTCCCGCGGGCGGCGTAGGTCACCCCCGGGAGCTGGGCCAGCATCTCCGTGATCCTGATCGGGTAGCCCATCAGGGCGGCATCACGGCCGTTCGGAGACGAGGTGGTCGGCTGTCCGAGCAATGTCGTCGGCGCCATCTGGCCGCCCGTCATCCCGTATATGCCGTTGTTCACGAAGATCGCTGTGATGCGCTCGCCCCGCGCCGCGGCATGGATGATCTCGGCCGTGCCGATCGCGGCCAGATCGCCGTCGCCCTGGTAGGTCAGCACGAAGGCCTCCGGCCGAACGCGCCGGATGCCGGTCGCGACGGCCGGGGCGCGCCCGTGCGGGGCCTCCACGAAGTCGACGTCGAGGTAGTCATAGGCGAAGACGGCGCAACCGACGGGCGCGACCGCGATGGTGTGGGCCGGCAGGTCGAGCTCGGTCATGACTTCGGCGAGCAGCCTGTGGATGATGCCGTGGCCGCACCCGGGGCAGTAGTGGGTGGATCGGTCGACCAGGACGTCGGGCCGGTGGTAGATCAGGCGGGCGGACGGAGCAGCCGGCGAGACCCGGCCGGCGGTGTCGAGAGTCATCGTCGACCTCCGCGTCGGGCTCTCTCGTGAACCCATGGAGTTGTCTCGGACCGGTCGTATTCGGTGAGCACATGGGCCTGGAGCGGCGGGTTGCGATCGGCCGATCTGGTCCGTTCGGTCCTGGCCCGCAGGGCCTTGAGCGCGCCCAGGACCTCGTCTGGGGTCGGGACGAGGCCGCCCATGCGGCCGTGGAACGCGACCGGGCAGCGGCCCTCGACGGCCAGTCGAACGTCCTCGACCATCTGGCCCGAGGAGAGCTCGACGGTCAGGATGCCGTGGAGGCGCCGGCTGAGTCGGGCCAGCTCACGCTCGGGGAAGGGCCACAGCGTGATCGGCCGGAACAGGCCGGCCTTGATGCCCTTCCGGCGAGCGTTGGCGATGGCGGTGCGAGCTACGCGGGCCGCGGTGCCGTAGGCGACGACGGCGAACTCGGCATCGTCGAGCTGCCAGCCTTCCCAGCGAACTTCGCGGCGGGCGATCTCGCGGTACTTGTGCTGGAGCGCCAGGTTGCGTTTCTCGAGGATCTCCGGATCCAGATCGATCGACTTGATGATTCGAGCCGGCCGGCCGGCGGCCCCTGTGAGGGCCCAGTCGAAAACGTGTCGTTCGGGCGTACGGAAGCGCAGTTCGACCGGCTCCATCGCCTGACCGAGGATCCCGTCGGCCACCAGCATCACCGGGGTCCGGTAGTTCTCCGCCAGCTCGAAGGCCGTCGCCGTCAGCTCCATGGCCTCGCCGATCGAGTCGGGGGCCAGGACCGGCACGTGGTAATCGCCGTGGCCGTGCCCCTTGGTGGCCTGGAAGTAGTCGCTCTGCGACGGGCCGATGCCGCCCAGCCCGGGCCCGGCCCGCATGATGTTGACGAGCACCATCGGCGTCCCGGAACCGGCCATGTAGCTCATTCCCTCGGCCATGAGGCTGATGCCCGGGCTCGAGGACGACACCATGACCCGCGCGCCCGTGGCGGCGGCGCCGAGGGCCATGTTGATGGCGCCCAACTCGCTCTCGGCCTGGACGAAGACCCGGCCCAGCTCGAGCATGCGCCGGGCCATCCATTCGAGGAGCTCGGCCTGCGGCGTGATCGGATAGCCGAAGTAGGCGTCGCAACCGGCCTGGACAGCGGCCTCGGCGATCGCCTCGTTGCCCTTCATCAGGACGCGGGAGCGGCGACCCGCGGCGATTTCGGAGGCGCTCGGGCGGCCCTGGAAGCCGATCTCGCGGTCAGATTTCATCGCGGCCGCTCCTGATTCGAAGTCGGGCGGGGAGCCGCCCAGACGGTGAAGACGGCGTCCGGGCAGACACGGGCGCAGAAGGCACAGCTGGTGCACGCCGCGGCGTCGGTCAGCTCGACGGGGTGGTAGCCGAGAGTGTTGACGCGGCCCCGGTCGAGCGCGAGGACATTCTTGGGGCACGCGGTCACGCACAATTCGCAGCCCTTGCAGCGATCCTCGGCGATGACGAGGGGAGCCCACGGCACGGGCGGCCGCAGAGTCATGGCAATTGGACTGATCGCCATTCGCTATTCGCTTTCGGGGTGCGGAGCCCGCCGCCGAACAAGCCGCCGGCCTCACGGCCGGGGGCGGTCCCGCGTACGGGACTGGTTGCGCTTAACCTCACGCCCGGCGGCGCCCCGGGCAAGTGCCGAACGGACCCGCCCGCGCGGGCGGGCTGTCGCGGCTCGACCCCGCACGGGCCGCCGCCGCATCCCGGGCGGATCGATCTGATGGCATACTCCCATGAAGGAGGGCAGTTGCCCCGAGGCCCCGGATTCGGGTCCGCGCATGGCCGCAGTTAGAGGGCTTCATGGCCGACGAATCGCAGCGCGGCGGCGCGCTGGAGACATTCACCAGGGCGCCTGCCGTCGCCATCGATCCGGACGGGACCACGCCCCTTCCGGTACGTGCGCGTTTTCCCGGCGAGGAACCGCCCGAAGGCCTCCGTATCGGTGACCTTGGACCAGGCACCGAGGCCCAGCCGCACATCAGGCGGGCTCTGCTGGGCGAGCCTTTCGATGACCCGATCACTCCGGGCAGCGTCCGTTGCGTTGCCTGTGCCCATCGCTGCGTGCTCCGACCGAGCCGGATCGGGATATGCGGGGTCCGGCAGAACCGCGGCGGCTGGCTCTACACCCTGGTCTACGGCCAGGTCGTGGCGGCCAAAGCCGAGCCGGTCGAGAAGAAGCCCTTCTTCCACTTCATGCCGGGCAGCTACGCCTACTCGATCGCGACGACGGGCTGCAACTTCCATTGCGCCTACTGCCAGAACTGGGAGATATCGCAGGCTCATCGAGAGGGCCTGGTGCCGGAGAGCCGGAGCTTGACTCCCGAGGGGGTCGTCGACGAGGCCGTGGCGGCGGGCGTCCGGAGCATTGCCTACACGTACGTCGAGCCGACCGTCTTCATCGAATTCGCGCTCGATACGATGGTTCATGCCCGCGCCGCCGGGCTGCACAACATCTTCGTCACCAACGGCTACGAAACGCCCGAGGCAATCGACCTGGTCGCTCCCTATCTGGACGCCGCCAACGTGGACCTGAAGGCGGCCACTGGGGACTTCTACCATCGCGTGTGCGGGGCCCGCTGGGAGCCCGTTCGCGACTCGATCGTCGAGATGAGCAGGCGCGGAATCTGGATCGAGCTGACCACGCTCATCATCCCCGGGCTGAACGACGATGGCCGTCAGTTGCGAGCCATGGCCGAGTGGATCGCGACCGCCGTCGGACCCGAGACGCCGTGGCACCTGAGCCGCTTCCTGCCCGCCTACCGCCTGGGCGGCCTTATGCCGACACCGGCGTCCACTCTGGTCCGCGCGGCCGAGATAGCCCGCGGGGCCGGGCTGCGCCACGTCTACGTCGGCAATGCACCCGAAGTCGAGGAGTCGACGACGGCATGCGCCCGCTGCGGCGAGAGGCTGATCGCCCGTGGGGACTTCGCGGTCACGGAGTGGCGCCTGGTCGACGGTCGCTGCCCGCGTTGCAAGCACGCCCTGGCAGGCCGCGGGACGGAGAACTCGCCGGTCGTTGCCTGAGGATCGGGCGGAACCGGGAGGTGCCGCGGCCAGTCCGACCCACCTGTGCGGAGGGGACGTTGTCGGGACTTTTGGCCGCGCCGGCGGGCCGCTCGGCAGGCGGAAACTACAGCGCCCGGGTGTGAGATACGTGGGGGCCCGGCGGGGCCCGCCGCACGGAGGCTCGATCGGATGCGCGACTCAGGACTGACCCGGCCCGACGCTGGAGCGGCCGGCCGCGTCGTCCGCGCCATCTCGGTTCGGGGCGTCGTCCAGGGCGTCGGCTTCCGGCCTTTCGTGTGGCGGCTGGCCGCCGAGCTGAAGCTCGACGGCAGCGTCGTGAATCGTGCCGGAGAGGTCGAGATCGAGGTCGGAGGACCGGCCGAGTCGGTCGAGACATTCGCGCGTCGCCTGGCCGCGGACGCACCGCCGCGGGCCCGCGTAGAGTCCGTCGAAATCCGCGCCTGCGAGCGGTCGATCGAACGCGGCGCCGGCTTCACCATCGACGAGAGCGAGGCGGTCGCTTCGACCGAGCGGCTCTTTCCGCCCGACATCGCCACCTGCGATGACTGCCGCGCGGAAGTCTTCGACCCGGCCGACCGGCGCTATCGCTACCCGTTCACCAACTGCACCAACTGCGGGCCGCGGGCCACGATCATCGACGAGCTGCCATACGACCGGGCCCGGACGTCCATGCGCGCATTCCCGCTCTGCGCCGTTTGTGAGGCCGAGTATCGCGACCCGGCGAACCGCCGCTTCCACGCCGAGCCCGTCGCGTGCCCGGACTGCGGGCCACAGCTCAGCTATCGGCGGCCCGGCGAAGCGGCCCCGGCGGCGCGTCGTGAAGAGGCGCTGGCCGCCGCCGTTGCCGATCTGGCGGCCGGCCGCATCGTCGCCGTCAAGGGGCTCGGCGGCTATCACCTGGCCTGCGACGCCACGGATCCCGCCGCCGTCGCCCGGCTCCGCGACCGCAAGCACCGCTGGGCCAAAGCGTTCGCGGTCATGGTTCGCGACCTGGCGGAGGCCCGCGTCCAGGCCGATCTCTCCGCCGCGGAGGAGGCACTCCTCACGTCTCCGGCGCGGCCGATCGTCCTGGTGGAGCGGCGCCGGGCCGGGCCACCGGGCGTGGAGTCGCGGCGGGACGCCGAGCCGCAGCTCGCCGGTCGACCGGCCGCGCTGCAGCTCGCCGACGGCGTCGCGAACGCGGAGCCCGCGCGCGCGGCCGCGTTGAACCGTCGCGTCGGGCTCTTCCTGCCATACACGCCCCTCCACCACCTGCTGCTGGAAGGGTTGGGGCGGCCGATCGTGCTGACCAGTGGCAATCTCTCGGACGAGCCTCTGGCCACGGACGACGCCGAGGCGCTGGAGCGGCTGGCGGGGATCGCCGACTCGTTCCTGGGCCACGACCGCGAGATCCGGGCCCGCTACGACGACTCCGTCACCCGAGTGGTGGAGGGACGCGAGAGCCTGATCCGGCGCGGCCGCGGCTACGCCCCGGAGCCGCTGGATCTGCCGGTGGCCGCGACCGCCACGATCCTGGCGGTCGGCGCCGAACTGAAGCACACTTTCGTTCTCGCCCGCGGCTCGCGCGCCCACGTGGCTCCACACACCGGCGATCTCGAGGACCTGCTGACGCATCGGGCCTTCGAGACCAACCTTGCCCACCTCAAGCGGCTGCTGGACCTGGAGCCTGAGTGGGTCGCCCACGACCTTCATCCGGGCTATCTGTCGACCCAGTACGCGGTCGGCCACTTCCCGGAGAGCCGGCGGATCGCCGTCCAGCACCACCACGCCCACGTGGCGTCGGTCGCGGCCGAGGCCGGCATCGGAGCCGGGGACGGCGCCGCGTCCCGGTTCATCGGCGTCGCCTTCGACGGCCTGGGCATAGGCGACGACGGCACCTTCTGGGGCGGCGAGGTGCTCGTGGCGACGCTGGCGGGTTACCGGCGGGTCGGCCGCTTCGGCCGCGCGCCGATGCCAGGTGGGGCGCTGGCGGTCAAGAAGCCGTACCGCATGGCCCTCGGGTACCTCATGGCCGCCGAGGCGTTCGAACCAACGGAAACCGCCTCCGGCTGGCTCGACCCCGAGCTGGCGCGGGCCTTCCTCGACCAGCTCGACCCCCGGGAAGTCGAGGTCGTTCGCGTCCAGCTCGCTCGCGGACTCAACGCCCCGATCGCCTCGTCGGCCGGCCGCCTCTTCGACGCGGCGGCCAGCCTCCTCGGCATCCGTGACGTCGCCGAATACGAGGCCCAGGCCGCGGTCGAGCTGGAGCTGCTGGCTGAGGAGCGGAGCCTGGCCCCGCTGCCGTTCCGCGTGGTCCGCCAGGACGGTCTCCTCGTCTACGACCCTCGCCCCACGATCCGCGCTCTTCTCGAAGGCCGCGCCGGGGGCGCCTCTCCGGAGAACCTGGCCGCGCGGTTCCAGGAGACGATCGCCGCCGTCAGCGGCGAGTTCTGCGCGGAGGTTCGGTCCGAGACCGGCCTCCGGACCGTCGCCCTCTCCGGCGGCGTCTTCCAGAACCAGTGGCTGGCGACTGCTCTCGTCCGGCGCCTGACCGTCGACGGGTTCGAGGTATATACGAATCAGAAGGTCCCGGCCAACGACGGCGGTATCAGCTACGGCCAGGCCGCCGTTGCCGCCGCGCGTCTGGCCGGCCATAGTTCACGCGTCCCGTAGCTAAGGGCCGCCCGCCGCGGGCGGCCGGATCAAGGAGAAATCGAATGTGCCTCGGCATCCCGGGCAAGGTGGTCGAGATCCGCGACGACGGAGCGCTGCGCATGGCTCGCGTCGACTTCGGCGGCGTACGCAAGGAAGCCTGCCTGGCTTATCTGCCGGAGGTCGGCCTCGGTGACTACGTCATCGTCCACGTCGGCTTCGCCATCAGCCAGCTGGACGAGGAAGAGGCGCTGAAGACGCTCGAGCTGCTGCGGATGATCGACGAGGAAGGCATGGCCATGGAGCTGGGGTCGATGCCGGAAGCGGCCGCCGCGGACGGCGAGATGGCGGTGTCGCCGGCTTCGTCCGCTCCGCCGGCTTCGTCCACTCCGCCGGCTACGGCGGCCCCGCCGGCCGCGCCCGGGGCGCCCGCATGAAGTATGTCGACGAGTACCGCAACGCCGAGATCGCTCGCAAGCTGGTCGACGAGATCCATCGCATCACCACGAAGCCGTGGGCCCTCATGGAGGTCTGCGGCGGGCAGACTCACACGCTCGTCAAGCAGGGGATCGACGAGGCGCTGCCGCAGGGCGTGCGGATGATCCACGGACCGGGCTGCCCGGTCTGCGTCACGCCGCTCGAGCAGATCGACAAGGCCCTGGCTATCGCCGCCCGGCCGGACGTCATCTTCACCAGCTACGGCGACATGCTCCGCGTGCCGGGATCGACGACGGACCTGCTGTCCCTGAAGGCCCGCGGGGCCGACGTCCGGATCGTCTACTCGCCGCTCGACGCGGTCCGGATCGCGGTCGCAAATCCCGACCGTCAGGTCGTCTTCTTCGCCATCGGCTTCGAGACGACGGCGCCGGCCAACGCCATGGCGGTCCGGCAGGCGGCCCGGCTCGGCCTCGACAACTTCACCGTCCTGGTCAGCCACGTCCTCGTGCCGCCGGCGATGACCGCCATCCTCGAGTCGCCGACGTGCCAGGTCCAGGCCTTTCTCGCCGCCGGCCACGTCTGCGCCGTCATGGGCTGGACCGAGTACGAGCCCATCGCCGAGCGCTACCATGTCCCGATCGTGGTAACCGGCTTCGAGCCGCTGGACCTGCTGGAGGGGATCCTCATGGCGATCCGCCAGCTCGAAGCGGGCCGCGCGGTCGTCGAGAACCAGTACGCCCGGGCCGTGAAACGCGAAGGCAATCGAGAGGCCCAGGAGACGGTCTTCCGGGTCTTCGACGTAGGCGAGCGCACCTGGCGCGGCATCGGCACGATTCCGGCCTCCGGCTACCACCTCCGGCCCGAGTTCCAGAAGTTCGACGCTGAGAGTCGCTTCGAGGTCGGCGACATCCACACGCGTGAGCATCCGGCCTGCATCGCCGGCCAGATCCTCCAGGGCACGAAGACGCCGCTCGATTGCACCGCCTACGGCGTCCTCTGCTCCCCGCAAAAGCCGCTGGGGGCCCCGATGGTCAGCGCCGAGGGCGTCTGCTCGGCCTACCACGCCGCCGGCCGCGGGCTGGCCGCGCCGACGGCCTTCCCTCTCTACGACCTGTCCAGGCCGCTGAGCGAGGCGCCGAAATGACCGAGAAGCGGGCGGTAGTCGATCCATTCGGCGGGTTCCGCGACGAGCCGGCCGGGGTCGAGCCGGCGGCGGCTGCGCCCCGGACCCCCGCCCCCGACCCGTCCGACCTGGCCTGTCCGGCTCCGATCCCGGAACGCGCCCGGGTCCTGCTCGGCCACGGCTCCGGCGGCCAGCTATCGGCGGCGCTGATGCGCGACGTGATCGGCCCCGCCCTGGCCACGGCCGGCGGCGCGGCCGGGGGGCCGCTCAACGACGCGGCCGTGGTCGATGTCGCGGGCGAGCGCCTCGCTTTCACGACCGACTCGTTCGTCGTCAGTCCGCTAGAGTTCCCGGGCGGCGACATCGGCGAGCTCGCCGTCAACGGCACCGTCAACGACCTGGCCATGATGGGCGCCCGGCCGCTGGCGCTTTCTCTCGCCTACGTCATCGAGGAAGGACTGCCCATCGAAGAGCTGCGCAAAGTGACCGAATTGGTCGCGCGCGCGGCCGCCAGGGCCGGAGTCCGCGTGGTCACCGGCGACACGAAGGTCGTCGGCAGGGGAGCGGCCGACGGGCTCTTCGTCAATACCGCCGGCATCGGGCTCGTGGCGCCGGGCGTCTCCGTCGGAGCGGACCGGGCCGCCGTCGGGGATGCCGTGATCCTCTCGGGCTCGATAGGGCTGCACGGCATCGCCATCATGAGTGTCCGCGAGGGCCTCGGCTTCGAGGTGGAGATCGCCTCGGACACGCAGCCGCTCAACTTCCTCGTGGCGGCCATCGTGGCCGCCTGTCCGGAAGTGCACGTCCTGCGCGACCCGACACGGGGCGGCCTGGCCTCGGCGCTCAACGAGATAGCCGCGGCGTCGCGGGTGGGCGTGGACCTGCGCGAAGAGATGATTCCGATACCCGGCCCCGTGCGCGCCGCCTGCGAGATGCTCGGCCTCGACCCGCTCCACGTCGCCAACGAAGGCAAGCTCGTGGCCATCGTCCCCGCCGTCGCCGTGGAAGCGGTTCTCGCGGCCATGCGCACGCTCCCGGAAGGAGCGGAGGCCGTGCAGATCGGCCGGGTCGTGGCCGACCATCCCGCCATGGTCACGGTCCGGACGATCGTGGGCTCGCAACGCATCGTGGACATGCTCGTCGGAGAGCAGCTGCCCCGGATCTGTTAGCGGGTTCGCCGCGAAGGTCGTGGCCAGGGGCGATGATCGAGCCGGGGGCCGCATTGCACGCCCCGCCGCGGACACACCATCGGCGGCGCCGGGGCTTTGGTGGCCGGGCGGGCACGCGGCCGACCCATCCGCGGCGCCATCGGCGGCGCCGAGGGTGCGGCGTCTGGCGACGGCGGGCCGGCCCACAGCCCACATGGACGCGGTCCATTGCGTCGTCTCTCCATCGACCAGTAGATCGGCGGTAGATCGTGGCCGGCATCGGGGGCACCGAGGGTGCGGCGTCTGGCGACGGCGGGCCGGCCCACAGCCCACGTTCAACGTCTACGGAGATAGGGGCGTGACGGCATCGGCCGGCCGACGGCAACGGCCGTAGCCGACGCAAGTGGCGGTCAGACGCCACCGGTCACCGCCGCGACCCGCCGGCCAGACCGTCCGCGGAGGCATAGGTTCAGCCGGCCGGCCAGCGTGATCGCTGTCTGTTAGGCAGATCCGGCAATCTCCCCGCACTTCAGTGGGCCATTCGGCCCTCGTGGGCGGTCCGCCTGTACCTATGCGCACCTGCGCATATGTCCAACACTCCACGGAGTGGATGAGGTCTACAAGCTGCAGGTCGAGGTTCTCAAGACGATCGCCAATGTGCGTCGCCTCGAGATCATCCATCTGCTCGCCGATGGGCCTCGTGAGGTCTCGCGTCTGGCCGAGGAGATGGGCATCAGCCAGCCGAACGTCTCCCAGCACCTGGCCGTGATGCGCGCCGGAGGCATCGTCGAGGCCGATCGAGACGGTCGCGAGGTCCGCTATCGTCTGAGCGATCCGGAGATCATCGTCGCCTGCGAGATGATGCGCGGCGTTCTTGCCCGGAGGCTGGCCCGCATCTCCGCCGCCGCTGCCAGGACTTCCGGCGAGCTCGTTGCCGAGCGAACCGCGGGAGCGGCAAACGCTCCCCTCCACCCGCCAGCCCAGACTAGCTGAGGTCCCTCCATGGACGAAACCATCTCGATCGTTCTCTTCTCCGGGACCGACGACAAGCTCCAGGCCGCTGCGGTCCTGGCGGCCGGTGCCGCCGCGCTCGGCCGGCCGGTCAAGATCTTCCTCCAGTACTGGGGGCTGCGGGCCTTCCGAGCCGATGAGATCGGGGCCGACCACGGCCTCGTGCCTGAGGCAGGGGCGGCGGGCAGAGCGGCCGTGGATGCTGCCGCGAAGGCCGGCCAGGCTAGCTGGGTCGAGACCCTGCGAGCAGCCAAGGAGCTCGGTGAGGTGGACATCCAGGCCTGCTCGGCGTCGATGGACATCCTCAAACTCAAGAAGTCCGATCTGGATCCGATCGTCGATGGGGTCGAGGGCGTGGCCGCTTTCTACATCAACGCCGGGGAGGGCCAGATAGTCTTCATCTAGCCGAGCACCAATCGGGTGCCGCCGCGGGACTCCGACGGGCGGCCGGAACCCGAACCCTGATGGCACGTTAGCAGCGAAAGGGCGAAACATGGACATCAAGCTCAAGGTCGACGCCAGCGGTCTCTCCTGCCCGCTGCCCATTCTCAAGGCGACGCAGGGCATCAAGACCCTCCAGTCCGGCGAATTGATGGAGATCGTCGCGACCGATCCGGGCTCCGTGAAGGACATGGCCGCATGGGCCGGCTCGACCGGCCACACCCTCGTCGAGCAGGACTCGGCCAACGGCAAGTTCCGCTTCGTGCTGCGCCACAAGTAGCCAGACGTGCGGGCTTTCCGCCCCGCCCAGCTTACGAAAGGACCCGAAATGACCGCAGAGGTCAGCGAGCGCAAGAGCATCTGCATCATCGCCTACAGCGGCGAGCTCGAGCCGACCTGGGCAAGCATGATCATCGGCTCGACCGCGGCCGCCATGGACATGGAGGTCTCGATCTTCGTCACGTTCTGGGGCTTCCACGCCCTCGTGAAGGACAGCAAGCGCCTGCCCGGCCAGAACTGGATGCAGAAGATGCTGTCTGTGATGCAGAGGCCTGGGATCAGCCACCGCAAGCTCAGCAAGATGAACTTCATGGGCATGGGGCCGTGGATGATGTTCCAGCTGGCCAAGAAGTACAACGTCTCCAAGCCCAAGGAACTGCTCGGCATGTGCCAGGAACTCGGGGTCAAGATCTACCCGTGTCAGATGACCATGGACCTGTTCGGGCTCAAGAAGGAAGATCTGATCGACGGGCTCGAGGACCCGGTTGGCGCGGCGACAATGCTGCAGCTAGCTACTGAGGCCGACTCGACACTGTTCATCTAGCCCTCGCCGGTCCAGCGCCAGGCCGCAGGCCGATCCCGACCCTGATCTCCATCTCCTTCACCTCGACCCCGGCCATTCTCAGCATGACGGCCGGGGTCGGGTGTTATATGCTAGTTGCGCAATTACGCAATTGCCTGCCGGCATGGACGGCAGGGCGCAGGGGTTGGAGGCGAAAGTGGCTGGGCGTGCCAGACTCGGTGGCTATGATCCGCTGCGGGACCGAGCCCTGATGGGATGGGCCGCGGTCTGGACGCTGGCGGCCCTGGTGGTCTTCGGCGTGATGGCGGCGATCATCCCTAACCCGATCTTCGGCCGGGGCAGTGCGCCGGAGCCGTTCGCGGTCGGGGTCTGGCTGGCGTCCGCCCCGCTGATGGGCGCGGTCATGGCCACCTACTTCGCTCCGCTGCCAGCGATCGCGGCCGTGCCGCTCAAGCCTGCGGCGAGGCATGACGGGACGGCGCTCGGGACTCTCGGGGGTTTCGCGGCCTTCCTCGCGATCGGGTGCCCAACTTGCAACAAGATCGCCCTGCTGCTCCTGGGCGTGAGCGGCGCCACGACCGTCTTCGGGCCAATCCAGCCCTGGATCGGCGTGGCCTCGCTCGCTCTGCTGGCGGGTACTCTGGTCTGGCGATTGAGATTGCGGACGCGCGGCGGCGCCTGTGCGGTTCCGGGAGCGCGGACGGCGGGCGGATAGGAAGAGCCGGCATGGGCCGGCCCCCATGCGGCCCAGGCGTGTCCCGCTTACTGCGGGGAGCCCTTCAACGCGGACACGGCCTGCTCGACCTTGGTCTCGCCTTACCCGTTCCCCTTACTCCCAGCCTCGTGCCATTGTCGGGCCCGAGCACGGGCGTCGGGCGGCCCTGACTCCAGATCGAGCCGTTCGCGTATCCGGCGAGCGATGCCATCCTCGACGACGGCGTCGCTGTCGCGCAGTTCTCCCATCGTCGCCCGGATGCCGACCAGGCTCGTGTAGAGCGGCGGACAGGTCGGGCAACCGGCGAGGTGGCGCTCGACCATCGACTTCGTCGACTCGTCGAGCTCGCCGTCGAGATACGAAGACACGTGGCGGCGGGCCTGCCAGCACCTCATCGGCTGGGCCAGGCTGGCCTCCCGGCGCCCATCTGTCGAGGCGAGTGCGCTCACCAGCATCATCCGGCCGCGCCGCAGGCGCTGCTTGGCGGCGGGCAGGCCCACGTCCATCGACCGGGCAATCTCGGCCGCCGTCCAGCCGAGCGCATCGTGGAGGACGACCGGCAGCCGGTAGATGACCGGCAGTCGCGCCAGGGCATCCTCGAGCTCGTCGCGAAGCTCCGCCCTCTCGAGGACCAGCTCGGGATGGACGGAGTAGGTGTCATCCTGCCAGTCGGCCTCGATGGCGTCGATGTCCAGTTCGTCATGACGGCGCCTGGAGCGGTCGATGATGCGGTTGACCAGGCTGCGCCGCAGCCACGCCGCCAGGGCCGACGCGTCGCGCAGCTGGTCGCGCCGCCGCCAGGCGCCGACGATCGTCTCCTGGGCGCAGTCCTCGGCGATGTCGGCATCGGACAGAAGGCGGGTGGCCAGACCAACCAGGCGCGGCAGCTCGGCGGCGAGTCGACCCGCGAATTCATCCGCGTCGGTCGCGCCGGCCGGAGCTGCCGGTCCGGGCTGATTGATCACCGGCTACCTTCGGGAGGGGGCGGTGCTGAGCCGGAGAATGGCATAGAGCGGGCAGAAGCCCACCGCTCCGGTGACGAGCAAGATCGCGCCGACGAGTGTGGTCGGGTAGACAACCGGCGCGGTGACGAGTCCGGCGGCTCCGGCGGCCAGCAGGGCGATTCCCAGGACGATGCGGATGGCGCGGTCGATCGGGCTCTCGTTGATTTGAAGCTTCATTGCTTTCTCCTTGATCGAAGCGGTCGATGTATCGCTTTCATACCAAGGACGAGATCGAGCGCCCGATGGATACAAGCGCGCCGGCAGGGCCCGTCGGCGGGGCGCGGCCGATCTCATCGCAGGAGGAAGATGCTCGTCAGGAGGATCAGCAGCACCGCCAGGGTGATGACCATGTAAAGGCGGTCGCGCTCGAGCGCGAAGCCGACGACCGAGGCGGCCACCCGTACCACCGGTGTAGCCAGCAGCGTGAGAAGACCGAGTTGAGTGATCGCGAGCGGCTCCACCGCCGCCAGCCTGGCGGGCAGGCCGCCGAAATCCGTCGTTGAGGGCGCCACGACCGGCGTAGCCCCGATCAGCGAACTCTGCCAGCCGAGCGCCAGGGCGGCTACGAACCCGACCCCTATCAGCGCGGCGCTGATGCCAACGCCGACGATCAGAACAGTGCTGACGACGATCCGGAACTTCTCCGGCGTCATAGCCCGAGCCCCAGGCCGCGGCCGATGGTCTCGAGCCCAACGGCCACCAGGACCGGCAGAAACACGAGGCGAACGGCGCGGTTAGATATCCGGTGGAGAAGGCGGGCGCCGATCAGCGCGCCGGTCAGAACGCCCAGCGCGACCGGCGCCGCGATCTGTGGGTCCACGTCGCCACGGCCGAGGTAGATGCCGGCCGAGGCGGCCGCGGTGACCCCGATCATGAAGTTGCTGGTCGCCGAGCTGACCTTCATCGGCAGGCGCATCGCTCCGTCCATGGCCAGGACCTTCAGGACTCCTGAGCCGATGCCGAGAAGGCCGGAGACCAGGCCGGCAATCCACATGAGGACGAACCCGAGAGGAATGCGGCGCGCGGAGTATGGGATCTCGCGTCCGAGACGCCGGTCCGGGTACGAGGACTCGAGGCGCAGCCGAGCGGCGAGCGGCGACGGCGAGTCGATGGGCGGGCTCTCCTCGCTCATCCGCGCCACCTGCATCGCGGCCGAGCCGAGGAGCACAACGCCGAGCAGAACGTAGAGCAAGGCCGGCGCGACGACCGCGGCCAGCAGCGCTCCGCAGACCGCTCCTGTAGTCGTGGCCAGCTCCAGGAACATGCCGACCCGCATGTCGGTCATCCGATCCCGGACGTAGGCTGCAGCGGCCCCGGAACTGGTGGCGATCACCGAGACGATGCTCGCTCCAACGGCCAGGTGGATGTCCACGCCGAAACCGAAAGTGAGCGCAGGGATGACCAGGATCCCGCCGCCCACGCCGGCCAGCGCGCCGATCAGCCCCGCCACCACGCTGATCGCGAAGATACCCAGATCTGCCTGTGGGGTCATCCGGGCCTCACCATGTGACGGCGCCGCTCCTGCTCATCTACTTGCGCAACTATGCAACTGCTGGTATTCTGCCACACGTACGGCGCGAGCGCCGGGGGCAGGCGAGAGGCACCAATGAACGATAGAGGTTCGCGGGATCCTGAGCGGTACCGGCTGCACGCGGAGGTTTGCCGGGTGTTGACCGATCCGAAACGACTGATGCTGTTGGACGTTCTTCGCGACGGCGAGCACTCCGTCGGCGACCTGGCGGAGGAGCTGGGCTGCAACCTGGCGAATGTCAGTCAGCATCTTGCCGTGCTCCGATCCGCGGGTCTGGTCGACACGCGCCGGGCCGGTACATCGATCATGTACAGCCTGGCCGAGCCGGATCTCGTCGAGGCCTGCGACGTCATTCACCGGATAGTCGGTCGGCGACTCGCCGGCCGCTCGGCGCGCATTGGGCCACCGGCTCCGCTCGTGGATACCGAACCCGCGCTGGAGACCGTGGGGTGAGTGAAATGGTGCCGGCCGCTGGCGCCTACACCCGGACACGGCCAGGGAAAAGCCGCAGCGGGGCATCGTCGTGGCGGTCGGCGACGACGCCGAGGCGATCAAGGTGGCTGTGGGCGACCGCGTTCTCTTCCCCAAGTACACGGGCGTCGAGTTGCGGATCGAATTGGAGGATCACCTGATAATCGAAAGCGCCGACCTCCTCGCTATCCTTCGCACCAGCGAAGCGGCGGCCGAGGCCGCCTGAGTGATCGTCTCCGTGCCCAGTACCGTGGAGCAGCCCGTGCATCTCTTCTCTCGCCGAACAACTCCGGAGATCGGCGTCGACGAACTGGCCGATCTCATGAAGACCGGCAGCGTCCGAGTCCTCGACGTGCGCGAGGAATGGGAATACCGGCGCGGCCGGGTCCCGGGCGCGGTCAGCGTTCCGCTCGGCCGCCTGACGGCGGCGGCCGCCGGCCTGCCGCGGGACATGCCGTATGCCGTGATCTGCGAGAGCGGCAGCCGCAGTCTCGCCGCCACGGACTTCCTTCTGAGCCGGGGGTTCGAGGGAGCCGTGTCGGTCAAGGGCGGGACCGGAGCATGGGCTCGGACGATGCGGCCTCTGGAGAGGGACTGACGTGGTGGCCGATCAGCGCCGGCTGGACTGGGACAAACGGCACCAGGCCGGAGATTTCGAAGGCGCCGGGCCCAACCCGACGCTGGTTGCCGGCGTCGCCGGGTTGCGCCCGGGCTCGGCCCTGGAACTGGCCGCCGGCAGCGGGACGAACTCCGTCTGGCTGGCGGACCAGGGCTGGCGGACGACGGCGGTGGACTGGTCGCCGGTGGGTCTCGCCAACGGCAGGGCCAAGGCGGATGAGGCAGGCGTCACCGTCGAGTGGCTGGAGCGCGATCTCTTCGAGTGGTCCCCGCCGGCTCGGTCGTTCGACCTGGTCGTGATCGTGTACCTGCATCTTCCCCAGGAGGAGCGAGCGCCCGTTTACGCGCGTGCTGCCGCCGCAGTTGCGCCGGGCGGCCGGATGATCGTCGTCGGCCACGACCGCCTCCACGGCGCCGAGGACCAGGGCGGACCCGATCCGGCGCGGCTCTTCACGGCCGGCGAGATCGCCCGTGATTTGCTCGCCGCCGATCCCGGCCTGGTTGTCGAGCGTGAAGAAGTCGTGCGCAGGGTTCCGCCGCCTGGTCGAGGCCCGATCGACTCTCTGCTCGTCGTCCGACGACCTGATACCAAGGAGTAACTCGTTGACTGTCAAGACATCGACCGCCCGCTACGACGGGACCGGCCTACGCTTCACCGCCCGCACCGGGTCGGGCCACGAGATCGTGCTGGACGATTCGGGCGGCAACGCCGGTCCGCGTCCCGTCGAGATGCTCCTTGTCGGCCAGGCCGGCTGCACCGGCATGGACGTGATGTCCATCCTTCAGAAGAAGCGACAGAACGTGACGAGCTACGAGGTCACGGTCACGGCCGAGCAGCGCGACAGCCAGCCGGCCGTCTACACGAGGGCGGACGTCCTCCATTTGGTCGAGGGACCGTCGGTCGACGAGGCCGCCGTGCGTCGTGCGATCGAACTCTCGGCCACGAAGTACTGTTCCGTGGCCGCGATGCTCTCCGCCGGAACCGTCGAGATCCATCACCGCTATCGCATCCTGGGGCCCGCCGGCGTCGAGCCGGTGGAGGGCGAAGTCCTGGTGGCCGGTCCGCACGCCGACCCGGACGGCATCCGAACGCCCCTCCCCGTCGCCGCCGCGAGCTAACGTGGCCGCGCGCCGTCTTCCGGACCTCGGCGGTCGGGGCGAGGGATGGTTCCTGCTCCAGCTGGTCCTGTTCGGTGCGATCGCGATTTCCGGCCGCGTCGGCCCTGCCTGGGACGGATGGCTGCGGGGAGCCGGCATGGCTCTGGGCGCCGCCCTGATCGGGTGTGGGGGCGTCCTCTCTCTTCGCGGTGTCGTGGACCTGCGGGAGAGCCTGACGCCATTTCCCAGACCGCTGCCCGGCGCGCGCCTGGTGGAGTCGGGCGCCTACCGGCTGGTGCGACATCCGATCTACGGCGGCCTGATCCTGGGCGCCCTTGGCTGGGGCCTGTTCATGGCCGCGCCCCTCTCGCTGGTGCTCGCACTCGCCCTGGCCGTCTTCTTCAACCTCAAGTCGAGACGAGAGGAGGCCTGGCTGGCCGAGCAGTTCGAGGAGTACGACGCGTACCGGAGTCGGACCAGGCGCATGCTGCCCTGGGTCTGCTGACCGCCGGCCAGTGTGAGGAGGCGGCGGGCGACTGGGAAAGGCAACCCCCGGGCGAGTCGGGGAGCCGCGGGGTGTTTCAGTCGGCGGTCGCGGCCTCGCCCGTGTCGACCGGACTGACCGCGTAGACCATCGCGTCTTCCCAGGCGACGATACCGGACAGCTCAAGCAGCGTGTTCACTACGTGCGCACTCGGCGCGTCGATCAGCGCGAAGGTCGTGTGCGCACCGGTGTTGGCCCAGGCGCCCTCGAGGGAGGCTTGATGCTCCGGACCCAGCATCTCCAGGCGGCCGAACCCCGTCCGCTCGTTCCTCTGGTGCTCCTCGGGGCGGTAGGCGAGGCTCTCAGCGTTATGCCTCAATACGACGATGTGCAGCATGGCAGCGTCCTCCGCGTATGCGGAGCCACCGGCGGGTCCGGGCAGTGCTCGGCCCCCGAGGGCTCACCGTTCCTTGCGCGCTCGTCCGTCCGGAACGGACTTTGATCATGCGCGTTCGGCTGAATCTTGAACCGGCCACTTCAGTGCAGCCACTCCGCGTGGTCGACAATGTGTCCGGCCGCGCATTCGGCGGCGGCCTCGTCGACGTCCTGGAGGTCCGTGACGATGGGCCGGATGCCGTTGGCCGCCATGCGGTCGTAGGCGCCGCGGCCCATCCCGCCGCAGATGACCACGGAGCAGTCCGCGATTGCCGCCGCCATCTGGTCGTGGCGAACATCATCGGCCGGGCCTGTTCCGTGCGGACCCGCCTCGCGCTCCTCATGGACGTCACCGCCGGAACCGTGCGGCGAGAACTTGGGGCGGCGCATCTCGCGCGCGACCACGGCGCCGTCTTCGACGGTCAGTACCGCGTAGTGGGCAGCCCGCCCGAAGTGGCGGCTGACGGTGCGTCCGTCGTCCGTGGCGATGGCGATCTTCACGAGAATGGTTCTCCTTCTTTGATCCTGGCTGACCACCGTTCACGCGGGTACGAGTGGCCCCTGGAAACTTCAGTGATCGCCAGACGCCGGCCCCCCACTGGTGTCGAGCGACTCCCGGCCGGTCTCAGGCCCGGTCTTCCCCGACGCCGGAGTTGTCCGCCATCCCGAGATCGCGAAGGTCCTGCTCGACGGCTCTCATCTCGTCGCGCAGGGAAGCCAGGTAGGCCTCGATCTGCGCTGCTGTGGTCCGGCGCGGAGACACGGCTCCGAGGCGCCCTCGCCGCCGGTATGGTCGCGGATCCTCGTCCGGTCCATCCCAGGCCCAACCGTAGCCGTATGCTGGTCCGGGACCGTAGCCTGGATCCACCCCGCAGCCCCAATGCGAACCTCCATGGCCGTAGCAGCCATAACCGTGGTGGTTTCTCATCTCAGACCTCCTTGGTCGAACCAGTCTCGCCCGCCACCCGGCCGGCGCTCTCGTACTGCCTCAGGAACTCGCCGACCAGGCGAGCCCGCTCTCGCATCACCGCCGCCCAATCGTCGAGGACTGCGAGGCCCGCGTCCGTCAGCGCATAGCCACGACGGGCGGCTCCGGCCGAAGGCGTCTCCCAGCGCGACTGCACCAGCCCTGCCATCTCGAGGTCACGCAGTGTGCGATACAACTGACCGATGTCGACGTCGTCCGCCGCTACGCCCAGGTCGTTGAGCCGGCCCAGTAACGAGTAACCGTGGGCGGGTCCACCAGCCAGGAGGACGAGCAGGAACGGCTCCAGCCAGCGGCGCCTGGGCCCGCCGGGCGACCAGCCGCGCTGATGCTCATGGTGTGGGTGACCGGGAGAGTGGTCCATTACATGTCTCAGACATATATTGGCTTCGCGCCACAGATTTGGAAGGGCCGAATGGCCCGGCTGGCAGTCCTCGGCACCACGTGGTTCATGAGACGAACAAGTCCGGAGCGCCCTGGTCCCAATTGAGGTGGCGTCGTTGGGCCGTAGTCCCGAGGCCCCCTGGGACGCACCCGGCTGGCGCGGCTCTCATAAGCCACGACCGGCGAGAGGCCGGATTTACCGGTCCCGCGCAGCCCTGACCTAGTCGAGGGCGCGCGGTATCGGTGCCGGCCCCTACTGACGGTTCTTGTTCACCAGGGTCCGTCCGGACGCCTGCCAGGCGTT
Source organism: uncultured Chloroflexia bacterium (assembly GCA_963713795.1). Taxonomy (GTDB): domain Bacteria; phylum Chloroflexota; class Limnocylindria; order Limnocylindrales; family CSP1-4; genus Fen-1039. The sequence continues at coordinate 86,543 of CAVQNC010000009.1, read as the reverse complement.
CATGCCGCCGTCGAGGTTCCAGACGTTCGTATAGCCGAGGTCCAGGAGCGTCTGCGCGGCCTGGGCGCTTTCGACGCCGCTGCGGCAGTAGACCAGAATCTTGGCCGACTTGTTCGATGGCAGCTCGCTCGCTCGCGCGGCCAGCTGGTCGTAGGGTATGTACAGGTCCGTCCCTTCGATCTCGCCGATGTAGGGCGTCTTCACGTTGACGAGCGTGAAGTCCTTGTGCGTGAGCATCTGGGCCAGCTGATCAGGGCTGACGTTCGTCCAATGGCCGCCCACACCCTGGACCGTCACCCCGACCTGGCTTGATGTCGCGACCGGAGTCGCGGACGGGCCCGCGCCGCCCCCACCGGCGATGGCGCCGAAGACGAGATCGGCGCCGATCACGACTCCGACCGCCAGCACGATGACGACGATCAGGACGCCGAGCTGAGTCCGTCCCCCGGCGGCGAGAGCCGGCCTCGATGAGCTCGAGACCGTGGTCTGCCGATGTGAGCGGAGTCCGGTCCCGGTAGCGGGTCTTTTGCGGCTCATCGGTCGGCTCCTCCGTTTGTCGCAACCGGCGCTGGCCGGGCACTGGTCGCGAACTCCGCGGCGGTCAGAGATTACGACGTTGGGCCGTGGGCGGGGGCGTCCGCTGGCGGCTCTAGCCCCGCAGCCTGATGGCGAACAGGGCGACCGGCCGGTAAAAGACGTGGGCGAACTTGCCGAACGGCACAAGGAGGACGAGGGCCATGGCCACGCCGACGTGAACGAGGAACATCGGGTAGCCCCAGGCGGGAGCCTGTGGCAGGTACAGCCCGAGTTCGAGCGCGAAGCCGGTCACTCCGGCCACCCAGAGCATGCTCAGGAAGATCCAGTCGGACGTGGTCGAATGCAGGCTGGAGCGGTCACTCTTGCGCAGGCGCCTGACGATCATGACGGTCGTCCCGTAGATCAGCGCGGCGCCGGCCAGGGTCCCCAGCAGGCGTACCGGGTACCAGATCGGCACCGCCGCCCCGACCGCCTTCACGCCCAGCAGCTCCAGGCCGTAGTCGGAGATCGTCGCGCCGAGCAGGCCCAGGAAGCCCCACATCGTGGCGAAATGGATGAACCAGCGCTGCGAGTACCACGGCCGCGTTTCTGTCGCGTCGGCGCAGTCCTCGCGGAAACGCGTCTGTGCAAGGGACTCGGTGCCGACCGCGTATACGGCCGCGTCGGCGGTCTTGCGGAAGGTGGCCCGGGCGGCGCCCGGTTTCGGGCCGCGCAATACCCGCCTGACCATCTCGAACAGGCCGGCCAGGGCCGCAACTCCCATCACGGCCATGACGACGATGCCCAGATTGTGGACGAAGTCGGACGGTATGAACTGGAAGAAGGCGAGCGTGGACGCGTCCGTGGGTTGATGAACGGAATACATGAAGGCGGCCAGCAGACCCACCAGGGCGACCACGAAGACGCCGGCGAACAGCCGGGACGTCGCCAGCAGATAGGCGATGTGGGTCCGGTCGTAGCTCGCGACCGCGTAGCGCCTCGCCGCGGCCATGAACGAGGCCGGGTCCGCCTGGGTCGGGCACGACTCCGTGCATTCGGAGCAGCCGTAGCACGACCACAGCTCGGGACTCGAGAGGAGCTGCTCGCGCATCCCGAGCTGGGCGTAGCGGGACATCCGCCGCGGGAACGACGCTCCGTCCGCCGACAGGGGGCAGATCGCCGAGCAGACGCCGCAGTTGTAGCAGGCCGAGATGTCGGTGGCGCCGAAGCGCTTCAATTCGGGGTAGAGGTTGTGATCGACTCGCGCGGTCATGCCCGTGACTCCGCAGCTACGGCCTGGTACTTGAAATAGCCTTCCGGCGTTGGATCCTTGAGCTCGTGCATCCAGCCGTAGCGCCTCATGCCCATGACCCAGAACATGGCCTCGTAGTCGGGGCTGCCGAGGGCCTCCGCGATCTCCGGGACCGTGTGGGCCTCATCCGTGCAGAACGCGAGGATCCGGCTCCGCATGAACGGCTCCTCGCGGATGACCTCGCGGTAATCGCGCTCCGGGTTCATGCGATCGCCTCCTCGAGCATGCCGTCGATCTCGGCCAGGATCTGGGCGTTGGTGTAGCCGCGCAGATCGATGGCCCCGACCGGGCAGACCGGGACGCAGCCGCCGCAGCCTTTGCAGCCGGTCTCGCTTATGACCGCGACCTCGCGGCCGTTGAGCGAGAGCCGCTCGATAGCCCCGTAAGGGCACGCGTCGACGCACTTGTTGCACCACTCGCAGACATCCGGGTCGACCGTGGCGACGAGCGGGTCGAGTTCGGCGAAGCCCTTCTTCAGGACGGAGGCGCTCTGGGTCACGGCCGCGAGGCCCGAGGCCACGCTCTCCGCCGAGCTCTTGGGGCCCTGGCAGGCGCCGGCGATCAGCACGCCGTCGACCATGGTTTCGACCGGGCGAAGCTTGGGGTGGATCTCGTTGAAGAACCCGTCCTTGCCGATCGGGAGCTTCAGCAGCGAGACCAGCTCCTCGTTCTTGCGCGGCACCATCCCCGTGACAAGGACCACCAGGTCCACCGGGATCTCGAGATCCTCGCCGCCCGAGAGCAGGTCACGTACCCTGATCAGCGGCGTGCCGGATCCCTCGGTCGAGACGACCGGTGGAGCGTCGTCGGGGTACTTGACGTAGATGGCACCCTGCTTGCGCGCTTCCGTGTACAGCAGCTCGAACGTGCCGTAGGTGCGGATGTCGCGATACAGGTGGTACTGGCGGAGGCTCGGATCGAGCTTGCTCACCGCGATCGAGACATGCGCGGTGGACGTGCAGCAGAAGCGGGAGCAGTAGTCGTTCCCGCCCTGGCCTCGGCTGCCGACGCAGTAGACGTAGGCGAGACTGCGGACCCGGCGCCCCTTGTACTGGAGCGGTCCGGGGGCCGCGTCCACCATCTCCTTGAAGTCGGACAGGGTGACCACGGCCTCGTTGCCGTAGCCGAATTCGCCCTCCTCAGGCTGGTAGTTGTCGAAGCCCGTGGCAACGATGATCGAGCCGACCTCGACCGGGATCGTCTGAAGGACGTCGCCCGCGATCCGGATGTCGACCTTGTAGTTCCCGAAGGAGCCGGACTTGCCGACCATCTCGGCTCCGGTGAAAACGTTGATTGAGGGGCGCTTCTTGACCTCGGCCACCAGGTTCGCGATTAGCTCGCGACCGTTGCGGTCGTGCGGGAAGATCGGGCCGAAGCGGCCGACCCAGCCGCCCAGCTCGGCCTCGCGCTCGATCAGGAAGACGCCGAGCCCCACGTCTGCCAGGCCGATCGCGGCGCGGAGGCCGGCGATCCCGCCGCCGATGATCAGGGCCTTCTGCGTGGTCTCGAAGACGAGCGGCTCGAGTGGGGCGCTCTCACGCGTCCGCCCGATAACGCCCCTAACCAGGCCGATGGCCTTGGCTGTGGCGCCCTCGTGATCGTCGGTGTGGGTCCACGAGCACTGCTCGCGGATGTTGGCCTGGTTGTACTCGTACGGGTTCAGGCCGGCCCGCTTGGCCACGCCGCGGAAGGTCACGACGTGCAGCTTCGGTGAGCAGGAGGCGACCACGAGGCCGTCCAGGTTCTGCTCCTCGATGTCGGCCTCCATCTCCGACTGGCTGGCGTCGGCGCAGGCGAAGATGGTGGTCCTGGCGACCACCACGCCGGGCTCGTCCTTGACCGCGCGGACCACGGCCTCGACGTCGACGTAGTCGCTGATGTTGCCGCCGCAGTGGCAGACGTACACGCCGATGCGTCGGGCCTTCGGATCCGGCAGGGCCGCGTCGAGAACCGTCTTCGCGTCGCCCTCGTGGGCCGGCGCGCCGGCTTCTGTCGCCTTCGCCGGGTCCTTCCAGGAGAACTGCGGCAGCATGCCGGAGCCGCCCTTCTGATTCTGCTGCTCGCTCATGCCGGCACCTTCATCGTCTGGGTTTCCCGCTCTCTGGCGGCCGCCGCCACGCTCTCGAGATGCGCGGCGACCTGGGCGACCGCGGCGCCCGCGTGGAGGATGGAGTCAGCGATGTCCTTTGCGCCCGACGCCGTGCCGGCGACGAACACGCCCGGGATGCTGGTGCGGCCCGGGTTCAGGTCCTCGTCCGGCTCCAGGACGTAGTGGTAGTCGCTGAGCTTGAGGGCCCCGTCGTCGAAGAGCAGTTCGACCTCGCGGTTCGGCTGGACGCCGACCGCCAGGACGACCATGTCGTACTCGGTGTCCACGAGCGCCCCGCCGTTCTCGATGTCCTCGTAGCGCAGGACCAGGTTGCCGTCGGGCTTCTCCGTGATCCTGGCGACGCGGCCCTTGATGTAGGTCGCGCCCATCGATTTCGCGCTTTCGTAGAACTCGTCGTAGCGCTTGCCCGGGGCTCGGATGTCCATGTAGTGGACGGTCACTTCGGCCAGCGGAAGGGCGCCCATGACGAGCTGGTTTTGCTTGATGGAGTACATGCAGCAGAAGCGCGAGCAGAGCGGGTTTCCGACGGTCTCGTCCCGGGATCCGGTGCACAGGATGTAGGCGATCCGCTCGGGAACCCTGCCGTCGCCGGGGCGCAGCACCGTGTTGAAGGGCCGCGTCGGCGCGAGCAGGCGGTCCATCTGGGTCCCGGTGATGACGTTCTTGTACCTGCCGAAGCCGTACTCAGGCTTCGCGTCGGCTGTGAACAGCTTGTAGCCCGTGGCTACCACGACGGCCCCCGCCTCGATCTCCGTGATCTTCTCGCGGGCATGCAGGTCGATGCAGCCGTCTACCGGGCATACGTTCACGCACTCGTGGCAGCCCGAGCAGACGGCGCAGTCGAGGCAGCGGACCGCGGCGGAGCGGGCCTCTTCCTCGTTTAGCGGAGCCTCGACCTCGCTGAAGTCGGTCGGGGCCGCCACCAGCGCCGTCCCGCCGGCGGTCGCCGGGCGAGGCGTGTACGCGTTCTGGCGGGCCAGGACCGCCTTCTTGTCGACGGCCGGGAGGCGCAGGTCGAAGCCTTCGAGCGGGAGGCCGCTGAGCCAGCGGTCGATCATGTGGGCGGAGCGCCGGCCTTCCCCGACGGCCCGCGTGATGTCGGTGGCGCCGTTCACGACGTCCCCGGCGGCGAAGATGCCCGGGACCTGAGTCTCGAGGGTGCCCTCGCGGGCGACCAGGGTGCCGTTCCGGTTGCTCTCGAGTGTGCCGGCGAACGCTCCGGCATCCCCGGCGAGTCCGATCGCGGCGACGATGATGTCCGCCTCGATGACGTGTTCGCTGCCGGGGATGGGCTCCGGGCGGCGCCGGCCGGACGCGTCCGGCTCGCCGAGCCGCATCTTCGTGCACTTGAGGCCTTTGACCGCGCCGCTCGCGTCGCCGGTGACTTCCGCCGGGGCGACGAGGAACGTGAAGCCCACGCCCTCCTGCTCGGCGTCGTCGGCCTCGACGTGGTGGGCCGGAAGTTCGGCCCGGGTGCGCCGGTAGGCGACCGTCACGCTCGCGGCGCCGAGGCGGCGCGAGACTCGGGCGGCGTCCATGGCGACGTTGCCGCCGCCGACTACCACGACGCGCTTGCCGCTGAAGTCGACCTTCTCGCCGAGCTTGACCCTGCGCAGGAAGTCCGTTGCCCCGAGCACGCCGAGCCGGTCCTCGCCCGGCACGCCCAGACCGGACGAGCGCGGTGTGCCGGTGGCGACAAGAACGGCGTCGTAGCCGTCCGCCTTGAGAGCGGCCAGATCGCGGATCGGCGCGTTGACGGCGATTTCAACGCCGAGGTCGCGGACGTTCTGGATGTCGCGCTCCACGATCTCGACGGGGAGACGGTACGACGGAATGGCCAGGCGCAGGAAGCCTCCGGGCTCCGGCGCGGCCTCGAAGATCTTCACCGCATAGCCGAGCCGCGCCAGCTGCCAGGCCGCGGTCAGTCCGGTGGGCCCGCTGCCGACGATCGCCACCTTCTTGCCGTTCGGCGGGGCGACCTCGATCCCGAGCTCGTCGTCGGACGCGTTGTGCTGGTCGGAGATGAAGCGCTTGATCCGGCGGATCGGGAGCGTTCCCTCGAGTGAGCCGCGGGTGCACTCGCCCTCGCAGGGCGCATAGCAGGCGCGCCCGAGAGTGCCGACCAGCGGCGTCGCGTCGAGGACCAGGCGGTGGGCCTTCTCGTACTCGCCGCTGCGGACGAGTGAGATGTACCCGTGCGCCTCGATCCCGGCCGGGCAGGCGTATGTGCAGGGTGACGAGCCCTCGCGCTCGATGACGGCCTTCTTTGGCACGGCCTGCGGAAAGGCGATGTAGGCGGCGCGGCGGGCGACCAGGTCGTAGTTGAACTGGTCGGGCACGGCTACGGTGCAGGCCTTCTCGCACAGCTGGCAGCCGGTGCAGGCCACCTCGTCGACGAACCTGGCCTTCTGGCGGATGGTCGCCCTGATCACGCCATCGTCGCCGCGCGTGATCTTGTCCACTTCCGTGTATGTCATGGCGGTGACGTTGGGGTGGTGGATCGAGGCGGCCATCTTCGGTGTGGATATGCAGCTCGCGCAGTCCAGGGTGGGGAACACCTTCGACAGCAGGATCATCCGGCCGCCGACGCTCGCTTCCTTCTCGACGAGCAGGACCTTGTAGCCCATGTCGCCGAGCTTGAGGGCCGACTCCATGCCTGCGATGCCGCTGCCGACGACGAGCGCGTCGTACTTGGTCATTGAGCCGCTCCCGTTGTGTTCGTAGCCGCCTGGGACGCCGCTGCCGTCGCCTGGGACGCAGTGGCTGCATCCCTCGCGGCCGCTTCCTTGGCCCGAAGCGCGATCAAGGCGTCGTAGAAGCCGTTCATGTGCTTGGCGAAGTTCTCCGCGCAGACCGAGCAAATCGCCGCCATTCGCAGCCGGTTGGCGTCGAAGCCGTTCTGCCTGAGGAGGACCTGGGCCTCCTGGACGATCCTCGAGGCGCGCTTCGCGCAGTCGGGCAAAAGCGCGCACTCGTCGCCGTCGGAGGCGATGAAGACGCCTTCGAAGCCCTGCTTGATGGCGTGGAGGATCCAGGATGGGCGGATGCCGCTGGTGCACGGCATGGCGATGACTCGCACCCCGGGCGAATAGTGGAGGTGGGAGCTCCCGGCCAGGTCGATGCCGGGATCCGAGATGTTGTTCGTGGAGAAGACCAGGATCCGCGGAGCGGCCGCGTAGGTCTGCTCTTCCAGGGGGGCCGTGAGCGCAGTCATCAGTCCAGTGCTCCCGAAACGCTCAATCCGGCCGGGCGAGGGGGCCGCCCGCCGATCCGATGGCGGATGGTTTACTTGCCGCGGCGAAGGAAGACCCGGTCGTAGCCGTCTGCCTCGATGACGCCGAGGAACTCATGGCCGACCTTGCCGGACCATGCGCCGATATCGGTCTTGGTTACGGGATCGCTCGACCAGACCTCCATCACGTCGCCAACGGCGATCTTGCCCATGCCCTTCTTGGCCTCGAGTAGGGGACCGGGGCAGGCGGCGCCGCGGGCGTCGATGACCTCGGCGGCGGTGATGGTTGCCAGTTCGGCTACGTCCATTGCGCTCATTGGGTTCTCCGATTTGGGTGGTTAGTAGGTGAGGGCGTTTGTCGAAGAGGTCAGTTCGACCACGAATTGGGCGGCCGCTACTACCTCGGCGTTATCCACGAGTTGAGTTGCGGGGTCGATCTGGCGTGACTTCACGCACGGGCCGCAGATGAGGATCTTGCCGCCCAGCTCGCGGTAGTCGTTCATGAGCTTGGCCAGGGGCGGGAAGCCTTCGGCGGCCACCGACTCGGCCCGGCCCTTGACGGCGATCTCGACGCCGTCTGCCTGAAGCCCGATCACTGCCTCCACGTCCGAGGCCAGGGCGGCCACGGCCATGACGAACGGGATCGTCACGTGTTCGGGATGCTCCGGCCCGTGCGTGATCATGAACATGAGCTTCTCGGCCACGACCCTGACCTCCGTGCTATGCGGTACCCAAGCGGGACATGCCTACGAGTTGACCCGGGCTGGCTCACCCGGCAGCTGGCCGGAATAGGAGGCGGCGATGTCGCCCAGATGAGCGATGCGCCGAATCAGGACCTGGCGCATCAGCCCGCACGCGGCGACGATCTCGGGATCGGCCAGCTGGTAGCGGACCTCTCGGCCGTCGCGGACCGCCTCGACGATGCCCACACCACGCAGCGCGGCCAGGTGCTGTGAGATCGCCGGCTGCGTCGAGCCGAAGTGCTCGGCCAGCTTGCGAACCTCGACCGGGCCGGATTTGCCGAGATAGTGGACGATCTCGAGCCGGCGAGGGCTGGCCAGGGTCTTCAGTAGCGAGGCCTGCAGGCCGTATATGCCGTCGGAGGGGCGCAACATGGCTCAGACCTCCTTCGAAGAGACTGGCGACGGGCTCGGCATTGAAGGTCCTCTGGTAGCGGATCTATGCGTGCTCTATGAATAGATCACAACTATGCATAGCCAAAGATGCCGCTTGTCATGTCGCGGGCGTCCTATGGCCCTAAGTGAACAACTCATATCTGGGCGGCAGGGCCGATAGCCGACCGGCGACCTACAATCGCAATATGAGTACGACCAATGCCGCCGGCAGCGGCGGGGTTTCGGGCGGGCGAGTCTTCCAGCGTGTCACGGGGGTCGAGTTGCCCGTGGCCGCCCGCGCCGAGGGCTGCACGATCTGGGATACCGAAGGCCGCTCGTATCTCGACGCCGCCGGCGGCGCCATCGTCGTCAACGTGGGCCACGGGCGGCAGTCGGTAGTCGACGCAATGGCGCGCCAGGCCGGCCTCTTCACATACGTCCACGGGACGACCTTCACCAGCGAGCCGCTCGAGGCCTACGCCCGTGCGGTCGGTCGACATCTGCCGCTGGACGAGCCGGCCCTCTATCCGGTCAGCGGCGGGTCCGAGGCGATCGAGAGCTGCCTGAAGCTTGTCCGGTCTTACCACCTGGCCCGCCGCGAACCCGACCGGACGGTCGTCATCGCCCGCTGGGGGAGCTACCACGGAAACTCGCTGGGGGCGCTGGATCTCTCCGGCCGGAAGCCGCTCCGCGGGCCGTACGAGCCGTGGCTCGGGCGCTTCGAGCACGTAAGCGCCGCATATGCCTACAGGGCTGGAGAGGCCGCCGCCCACGCCCTCGGAGACGTGGACCGGCTGGTCGCCGACCTGGAGTCGGCCATCGCCGCAGCGGGGCGGGGGAGAGTGGCCGCTTTCGTGGCGGAGCCGATCGTCGGCGCCACGCTCGGCGCGGTCGTCCCTCCTGACGGGTACTGGCCCGCCGTCGCCGAGGTCTGCCGGCGCCACGGCGTGCTGCTCGTCGCCGACGAGGTCATGACAGGTTTCGGGCGGACCGGACGCTGGTTCGGGGTCGACCACTGGGGCGTGCGGCCGGACGTCATGGCCGCGGCCAAGGGCGCCGCCGGGGGCTACTTCCCGTTCGGTCTGGCCGTGGCGAGCGGCGCCGTATACGAGACGGTCACGAAGGGCGGCGGTTTCGTCCACGGGTTCACGTACAGCCACTCCCCGGTCGGGGCCGCCGCGGCAGCGGAAGTGCTCCGCATCCTCGAGACGGAGAACCTCGTCGAGGCGAGCGCGGCCAGGGGCGAGCGGTTGAAGGTTCTGCTGGCGAACCGGCTGGCAGATCATCCGAACGTCGGCGAGATCCGGGGCCGCGGCTTGATGGTCGGTCTGGAGCTGGTGGCCGATCGCGCCACGTGCCGGCCCTTCCCGCGATCGGCGCGGTTGATCGAGGCGGTCATGGCCCACGCCCGGGCCGCCGGACTGCTGATGTACCACGGCACCGGCAACGCCGACGGCATGAACGGCGACACCATCCTGCTCGGGCCGCCGTTCGTGATCACCGAGGCGGAGCTTCAGCGCTGTGCGGGGATCGTGGGAGACGCGGTCGAACGGGCCTGCGCCGAGGTAACCGGCTGAGGACCCCGCCGACCTGGCGGCAACTCCGGCCGCCGGTGGCAGGGAACCGGCGGCCACGCCTCACGTGGCCGCCGCTTTCGCGAGGGACGATCTGAAACGACTATCCGGCCGCGGCGGCGGGCGGTCCCGCGAGGCGTCCGGGTCGTCCCACCGTGCCCGGCTCCGGTGGTTCCGGTCGCGTCTCTGGTTCCGGCGAGTCGCACTCGTAGTCCGTGGCCACGTGGTTGAACCCGAGGCGGTGCGTGACTCGGGAGAGACGGGCAGGTGCCCACCAGGCCCAGCGGCCGAGTAGCCGCATCGTGGCCGGGACGAGCAGGGCCCGAATGATCGTGGCGTCGAGCAGGACCGCGATGGCCATGCCGATGCCGAGGCTCTTGATGACGATCATGTCGGCCAGGCCGAAGGCGGCGAAGACCGTGACCATGATCAGCGCGGCCCCGGTGATCACGCGACCGGAGCGCGACAGGCCTTCCGCCACCGCCCGGCGCGTGTCCCCGGTCTTTCGATACGACTCCTGGATGCGTGACAGAAGCAGGACTTCGTAGTCCATCGAGAGGCCGAAGATGACGGCGAACATCAGGATGGGGATGGTCGCGACGGTATAACCGGGCGACGTGAAGCCAAGAAGGCCGCTCAGGTGGCCGTCCTGGAAGATCCAGACGAGCGCCCCGAAGCTGGCCGTCAACGACAGCAGCGTCATCAGGACGGCCTTGACCGGCAGCACCACCGAACCGAACTGGAGCATCAGCATCAGGGCCATGGCGACGAGGATGAAGCCGATCGCCAGCGGCATCTGCTCGTTCTGGGCGTTGAGGAAGTCCAGGGCCGAGGCGTCGGTGCCGCCCACGGCCACGGACAGGCCGGGGCCGGGAGCGAGGTTGCGGACGGTCTGGACGAGGGCCTGGGCGGCCTGGGTTCCGGCCAGCGGGCTGATGACCTGGAGGTGGACCGTCGAGCCGCGGATGGTCGAGGCCAGCAGGCTGTTCAGGGCGGCCGGACGCGAGGACGCCGGGGCCGCGAGAGCCGCCGCCACGGCCGAACTCGGAAGCGGCTGGCCGCTCGTTGCGGCGAGGGAGAACGGCCCCTCGACCATGCTCACGCCCGAGAGGGCGGCGAGTCGGGCCGAGTAGGCGGTCAGGGCGGCGGCGTTCCGGCTCGACAGAGGATCGCCCGCCACGGTCACGAGGACATCGATGGGGCTGGTTTCGCCGGCGGGGAACTGCGTCTCGATGGTGTCCCAGGCGGTCCGCGCCTCGATGCCCGCGGGCAGCACGTTGGCGCCGGGGACGCCCTGGGTTGCACCCAGGAACGGCAGGCCGAGCGCGAGGAGAAGTACGAGGATCGGAACGAGCACGGCGACCGGCCGGGCCATCACGGCCTCCGCCAGTCTCTCCCAGCGTCCCCTTGGCTTCGCCGGGCTGCTTTGATCGGCCTCGACCGGTGGGGTCGAGCTGGACGAAGCGGGCGTGGAGATCGATGTCGACTGTGAAGTCGCTCCGGCGGCCGCGGTCGGCCGGCTGAATGGGTTCGGGATGCGCAGCCTCTCGACCCGTGGGCCGAGGATCGAGAGCGCCGCCGGCAGGAACGTCAGCGCGTACGCCACCGAGCATATGGCGATGAGGGCGCCCCCGATGCCCATGGAGCTGATGGTGGGTGCGCGGAAGAGCAGCAGGCCCGACAGGCCGATGGCGACGGCCGATCCTGAGAAGGCGACGGCCTTGCCGCTCGTGGCGACGGTCCGCTCGATTGCCTCCTCCACGGTCGCGCCGCAGGCCAGTTCCTCGCGGAAGCGGCTGACCATGAAGAGTGAGTAGTCGATTGCCAGCGCCAGGCCGAGCATCGTCACGACGCTCGACACGAAGACGCTCATCGTGATCCGCTGGGCCAGTACCCAGACGATGGCCAGGGTGGTCGGGATGGTCAGCCCGGCCACGAAGAGCGGCAACCCCGCCGCGACCAGCGATCCGAAGACCAGCAGGAGGATCACCAGGGCGATGGGCAGGGAGATCGTCTCGGCCCGGCTCAGGTCGCTCTCCGATTGCGCGGACATCGCCGCGCTCAAGGCGGCGCTGCCGGTGATCTGAACGCTCATCCCGGGCGGGGTCGCGATCTCCGAGCCGATGCCGTCGACCGCGTTGATGGCCTGGTCCGCGGTCATGTCCAGCTCGAGCAGCACGTACGTGGCGTCCCCGGCCTTGCTTACGAACTGAGATGCGCCGGTCTGGGCGTAGCCGACGACGGCGCCGACCCTCGAGTCGGTCCTGACCCGGTCCAGAGCAGTGGACACCTTGTCCTGGAAAGCCGGCGAGGCGGCGTCGGTGCGGCCCCTGGCCTGGAAGAGGACCACGACGGTGCTGCCGCCCTGGCCGAAGTCGGTCGCCAGCCGCGCCGCCACCTGCTGCGACTCGGAGCTCGGGTCGTACCAGCCGCCGGTCGAGAGAACGGACGAAGCCCGTCCCGCGAAGCCGAACGACAGGCCGGCGACAAGCAACGCGAGTGTCGCGACCCAGCGCCTGCGCCGATAGACGAATCTCCCCCAACGCGCAAACATGACCGTCCCTTTGGTGAGTTGCGAGGCAAGCCGGGTCGAAAGCCCCGCGTGCCTGGGGCGGAAAGCCCCGAATGCCCTATCCGAGATGGACGGTCGGCCGAACCGCGCCGGAGATCGTTCCGGCGCAAGGAGAATAGGAATTCTCCATTCCTTTTGTCAACTACCCGTTTCGTAGTACGCTTCCGCGGCGCTGGACGGGCGCGCTACTATTCGGTGAACGACGGTTCGTTTTGAGGTCGACGATGCCACGTGTAACGGTTGCCCATGAACAGGCGGTGCGCCAGCGCATCGTCGACGCCGCCGTAGACGTTTTCGGCGAGATGGGCTATCAACGAGCCACCGTCCAGGACGTGGTCCGCGCCAGCGGCCTGTCCGTCGGGGCCGTGTACACGTACTTCAAGAACAAGGAGGAGCTCTTTCTGGTCGCCTGCGCCTGCGAGGTCGACCGGCAGAAGGCCGATCTGCGGCTCCGCATGGCCGAACTCGGCCCCGTCACCGATCGCCTGCGGGCGGCAATCGACTTTGCCGTCGACTCGGCCGTTTCCGGCGTCAACGAGCGCAGCGTCCGGGCCCATGCCTGGATGGTCGCCGAAGAGTCGCCCGACCTGCGCCAGATCCTCCGAGACCGGCGGACCGAGATGGTCGCCTTCTCCCGCTTCGTGCTCCAGGAAGCGCTGGTTCGGGGCGAGCTGCCGGGCTGGATCGATGCCGATTCGATCGCCTCGGCGTTCGTGACTCTCATCGACGGCTTTGCGGTTCGAGCGATGGAGACCGGCTCGATATCGATCGAAGATGCCCGCCGTGAGGCTTACGCGCTCCTCGAACTGCTGATCGCCGCTCCGGCCGGCTTGCCGGCGGCGGTGGCCGACCTTCGCGCGCGATCATCCGAGCGAACGGCCTGAGGCCCAGCCGCTTCCGCACCCTCGTCATCGCGCCGGTCGTGACGCGCTCCCCGAAGCTCGAGGATCGCGAGGCCGGAGGTCGATCCTGCCGTCCGGCGGCGGGATCGTGTTGGGCGGCTCCTACGCCGTCCGGGCCAGTAACAATCGCCCATGTTGGTGAGGCGGTTGCCGGCGCCAACCCGTAGGGTTCGCGCATGGTCGCAGCCAATAGGGAGCAGGGCCTGCCCGCCGACCCTTCGCTCAACCGCGGAGGGACTCCGGCTGTCTCCGGATTCGGGGCCCGGGTCGCCGCTCTCGCCGCCGTCCCGCTGGCGATCGCCCTGGGGCTGTTCGCGCTCGAGGAAGCCTCCGGCTTCGGAAGCCGGCTCTTGGTCGGGTCACTCATGGCCGGTCTCATCCTGGTCGCCGGGCTGCTGGCGTCGGGGCTGCGCGACCTGCGGGCGTCCGAAGCGCGCGCCAGGGTGGCCGTCGATCGGGCCACGGCCGCCGAGCTCGCTCAGCGCTCGAGCGCCGACGAGCTGGCCCGCGTCCTGAAGGCGGCCGGGAGTCTCGCCCTGACCGGGGACGGGCAGGCCGGGTACCTGAGCGTCCTGAAGGCCCTCACGCCCGACGGCGCCACTTCGTTCCTTGTTCTCGGAGACGGCGAGGAGGAGGCTACGGTCGCCGCCGCTCATGGCCCCTTCGCGGCCTCGGTCGTGGGCAGCCGCCATCCGATCTGGGCGCCTCATGGAGGCCTGGGAGAGGCCGCCCCGGTCGCGTCCTACAGCGCCGGAGGCCGCAACGTCGGCGTTGCGGTGCCGCGGGAGGAGATGGCCGGCGCCGACGTGCCGATCGAAGCGGGCCTCTCGATCCGGATACTGGACCGCCGCGGTCGGGATCTGGGCTCGCTTCACGTGCTCGACCATCGCGACGCGAGGATCCTGGAGCCCGGCTTCGTGGGCCTGACCCGGTTCGTCGCCAATCAGATCGGCGTGGCCGTCGAGACCAACGCCCTGCTGGCGCGCGTCCGCCTTCAGTTCGTCGAGGCCCAGCGGGCTCAGCGGCAGTTGGTCCAGGCCTCCAGGCTCGGCGCGATGGGCGAACTTGCCGCGGCCGTCGCCCGTGAGGTCAACAATCCCCTGACGGGGATCCTCGGCTATGCCGAGCTGCTCATGGATGGGTTGTCCCAGGACGACGAGCGTCATGACGAGGCGGCGGTGATACGCGACCAGGCGGTCCGCGCCCGCTCCATCATCAGGGCTCTGCTCGAGTTTGCCGAGCCGCGCCAGCCGCAGAGGATCCTGACCGACCTGAACGACCTGGTTCGATCGACGCTGGAACTCGTCCGCTCCCGGGCGTCGGATGCCGACGTCGGGATCGCTGCGGACTACGTTGATCTTGCCTGCGTGGAGATGGATGCCGACGCCCTCGGGCAGGTCCTGCTGAGCCTCTTCAACAACGCCATCGACGCCATGCCGCGTGGCGGACGGCTCCACGTCACGACGGCCGAGGAATCGGGACGCGTCGGCGTGGTGGTGTCGGACGACGGCATCGGCATGGACGATGAGACTCTGGGCCGCATCTTCACGCCGTTCTTTTCGGCGCGGACCGGCAGCATCGGCCGCATCGGGCTGGGCCTCTCGGTCAGCCTCCAGATAATCGAGAACCACGGAGGCACGATAGAAGTGGAAAGCGCGCCCGGCCACGGATCGACGTTCACCGTCTGGCTGCCACGATCCTGGTCTTCGCTGGACGGCTCGGCATTCGGCGCGGGGACCGACTCCACGGCCCTGGAGCCGTTCGCACGCCCGGGCGGAGATGCCGATCGGGCCAGGTCGTCTGAGGGTGAGCGGTGCGCAGTCCTGGCCGACGCCCGGGACCGGTCCTCCGATGGGAGGGCCGCCGCGTGACCTGGGATCTTCGGCCGTCGCGATCGGGCCGCGCTCGTCCGCGCGTCCTGTGTGTGGACGACGAGCCGATCATCCTGAAGTTGCTCAACCGCCTCCTTGAGAACCAGGGCTTCGAGGCGGTGACCTGCGGCGACCCGATCGCCGCCGGCGCCATCTTCGCGGGGGGCGGCTTCGATGTCGTCATCACCGACATCCACATGCCGCTCATGGATGGCCTGACACTGATGCGTGGCCTGCGCGAGAAGCAGCCAGAGATCCCGGTGGTGGTCGTCTCCGGGAACGGGACGGTCGACACGGCGATCCAGGCGCTGCGTGAGGGCGCGTCGGGGATGCTCGTCAAGCCCTTCACCGGCACGGAGTTGCTGGCCGAGGTTCAGCGCGCCCTCTCCGCGACCCAGATGCGCTACGAGGCTTTGCAGTATCGCTACATGAGCCCGGTCCTGGACTCGATCGCGCTGACTCTCTCGACCGCGATCGAGGCCCGCAACCTGGAGACGGGCGAACACTGCCGCCAGCTGGGCATCCTTTCCGAGCGCATGGCCGCGGTTCTCGGCCTCGACGAGCGGCAGCAGATGACCATCCGCATCGGCGGGTACCTGCACGACATCGGGAAGATCGGGATCGCCGACGCGATACTGCTCAAGCCCGGCCGGCTCACCGACTCCGAGATGGCCGAGATGCGCCGGCACAGCGAGATCGGCGCCGCGATACTCGAGGTCCATGAGGCGATGGCCGAGATCGCCCAGACCGTCCGCCATCACCACGAACGATGGGACGGCCGTGGTTATCCGGACGCCCTGGTCGGCGCCGCCATACCGCTGGGTGGACGGATCATCGCCGTGGCCGATGCTTTCAACGCCATGACCAGCGATCGCATCTACCGGCCGGCCATGCCGCATGAAAGAGCCTGGGCTGAGCTTCGCGCGCATTCGGGCACGCAGTTCGACCCGGAGATCGTGGCCGTCTTCGAGCAGGTCGTCGACGAAGCGGGCCGTCTGCGACCGCTCGATCCCGCCCTGGAGCGCACTCTGAACGGCGGCTCCCACATCCCGCCATCCGCGACCGAGGCGCTCCATGCCAGGCTTGCGATCCTGCCGGGCCTGGAGCCGCGTGCCGTCACTGACGCCCCGGCGGGCGAGAAATCCCCGATGGCGCCTGGTGGCGGGAACCGCGCGGTCTTCGAGGCCGCCGAGGGCCGCGGGGCAGTCGCCGCGGCGGACGACGGGGAGTCTTCGCCTTCGGGATCGCGCCAGGTCGCCTGAGGCCGTCCCCTCGCCGGCGGCCGTCCCCCGATGTCCCTCAGCGGCGGCCGTGGCTCCAGCCGCGAGTCAGGACGTAGACGCCGAGGAGCACGATCAGCAGCGGCCCGATGAGCCCGTCCGTGGAGATGTTGGCGTACGAAGCCGCCACTTCGCTGCCGCCCCACAGCGCCAGCAACGCGCCGATGCCGAGGGCCCAGCCGATGCGGCGACCGGGCGCGGAGCGTAACAGGGCGATCGCCATCACCCCGAGGCCGAGGAACAACGTGCCCCAGCCGGCGCCCTGGACGTAACCCAGGCTGTGTAGCAGGTCCGAGGCGGTCAGCGCCAGGATGAATACACCGGCGTAGAGGGCCAGGCCGCTGTGCCGGCGGACGCCGATGACGACGAGGACCACGGCGACGGCGAGGAAGAAGGCCGACGCACCGATCTGAGCCTGGCTCGAGAGCTGTCCGACGACCAGGAGCAGCCCGAGGACGATGAGGAAGAGGCCCAGGATTGGCACGCCGGGCCGGCTCCGCGGCCAGCTCGCGTCGAATCCCCAGCTGTCTATGCGGACGGCTTTGGGCGGGTCCTGTCTGCTCATGCCAGGAGAGTAGCAGGGCGAGGCGGCCGGGGGTAGGCCGGCCCGCCGAGAACGTTGGATCTGCCGAGGGGCGACGCCGGTTGCGCCCGTTCGTGAGGGCTATCGCTCCAGCGACGCCTCGACGCTGAGGGTTACGTTGCCCTGGAGCGCCCGCGATATCGGGCAGCCGTCCTTGGCGGCCTCAGCGAGCGTCCGGAAACGTTCCTCATCGAGGCCGGGCACCCGGCCGCGAACGGTCAGCTTGCCGGAAACCACCGTCCACTTTCCGTCGACCCTGTCGAAGGTGATCTCGGAGGTGACATCCAGGCTGTCCGGCGGCGAGCCGGCCCTGCCCAGGTCCGCTGAGAATGCCATCGAGAAGCAACTGGCGTGGGCGGCGGCCAGCAGTTCTTCGGGGCTCGTCCGGCCGTCGGCCGCTTCGATCCTGGAGCCCCATGTTACCGGTAGGGCCGAAAAGGCCCCGCTGGTGGCCGCATCGAGGCGGCCGCTGCCGGTATTGAGATCGCCCTTCCAGCTCACCGTGGCGCGTCGAACCGCGGCCATCTCCAACTCCTTCCATGGATTCCTGACACAGAGCATTTTTCACTCCGCGGTCGCTCATCGCGGCCCGCGGTTTCACGCGGGCCGGTGCGTGGGACGGTCAACTCTCCCGGCGAGGCCTCTCGGACCAGCGGCTGCCTTCGATCTGGTCGGCCGTGAGGTTGAGCGTGACCGTGCCCTCCGTGACCTCTCTCAATCCGAGCCGGGGAACGTACAGACGCGAATGGCCGAAACGGCGCGCCACGACCAGGAAATCGCCTTCCAGCCCCGCCACCTTGCCCACGGCCTCGCCGTCGATGTCGACGACGTGCCAGCCGCGCTCGATCTCCGCCGCGTCGAAGACGCGCCGCGGGCGCATGGGGTCGCGAATGATCGACGACCCCGCGGGTTCGCCGCCGCGATGCAGAAGCCCGTGGGACACCTGGTGCTCCGACCCGCCGCCCCGCCGTAGTCAAGGGCAGACTGGGCGGGGCAAGTCTAGGCGCCTTTTCAGTTTTCGAGTATCGCGGAGGCGGGCGAGCCGAAATGAGCGCGGCCCTCTACCCCTGTGCGTGTGCGAGCCGCTCTACACGGCTCTCGAATCCTGCTATCGCCTTGTCGCCCACCAGGGCGCCGATCTCCAGGTCGTACGGGCGGATCTCGCCGGGTTCCATGTGGAGCAGCTCGCCGCGCTCCTTGGCGTCCCAGCGGCCGGCGTCGCGGTTGGTGCCCGGCTCCATGGCCAGGGCGTAGGTGTCTTCGCCCATCATCCGCCAGACCGTGTGGTGAGGCAGCTGACCGATCCGGAAGACCTGGTAGACGCCCAATCCGAGCTTCTCGTTCACGACCGCGACCGGAACCTTGCCGTCCTTCTCGGCCACCAGTTCGTGCTCGAAGCACTTCTCGCTGTAGTCCTTGATCGGTCCGGTGAGCGTCCGGTAGCTGGCCATCAGCTCGGGCGTCACGTCGTAGTCCGTGGTCGTCTTGAGCGAGGGGACGAGGAGCCTGGACCCATCGTCCACCACCGGGAATCCCGCGTTGCAGTGGTAGAGCAGCATGTGCGAGACGCGGCTGTGGCCGACGTTCTCGACCTCGTCGTGGATCGTGAAGTGCGACTCTCCTACGCGTGCCTCGATCCGGCGGCGCAGCAGCAGATGCTCGCCGAAGATCGCCGACTGGAGCACTTCGCCCTCGGCCCAGAGGACGCACTCGTCGCCGTCCCAGCGCTCGCCGTAGCCGACGAGCCGGGCCGGCAGCCCGCCCACGCGACCGTGGAGGCCGTACGAGACCGTCTTGAAGATATGAGTCTGGTGAAAGTCGCTGGCGTCGTCCTCACCCGACAGGAGGGTGTGATCGAGGCCGCAGGTCACGACCATGCCGCCGCCCCAGGCTCGGAACCAGCCCCATTCGTCGTTTTCGTAGTACCACGGCCCCACGATCCCCGCGTTCGACTGCCAGTTGAGGGGGCGGCCTCCGATCTCGCACCGGCCGATGTCGAAGCAGCGATCGACGACGACGTCGAAGGAGAAGCCCGAGCCGGTCCGGAACTCGATCACCCGCACGCCACGGCCGAGGCTGTCGTCCAGGGTGACCAGCCGGACGCCGGCCACCTGCTCGAGCCTGCCGACGTGACGCAGGAGATCCGACCGAGAGTAGGAGCGTCCGAACAGCTCAGGCATGGTTACACCTCCGCGGAAGGGCTCGAGCGGGTCGCTGGCAACGTGCTCGAGCGTTGGACTTTCTGTGTCTACCCGTCGCCCGGCGGCGGGTAGACACTCGCCCTTCAGGGCTTCGATTTCATCGACCGTCGCGGGCCGCTCCTCGACCGACTCTCCGGCGCGGTACCAGTCGGCTCTCGGCAAGACCCGGAATCAAGCCGTGTTCGTGTCAGGCGTCCTCCTCCGTCGCTTCGGGCGGGACTCCCGCGCTGCCTCCATCAGAAGATGGCGATCGGGTTCCAGGGCGAGCCTGTGCCGCCCGGGAGGCGCAGGGGCAGGCCCACGACCATGAACTCCCAGCGGCCCTCCTCCTCGCAGGCCCGAGCCAGGTCCTCGAACTGGAGGCTGTCGGAGGCGAGCATGCCCATCGCCGTGATCTGGAGCGGATGGATGGGATAGGTCATACCCTCGACGACGCTCGGTACAGCTTCGCCGTCGCCGTCCGGCAGGAAGGCGGCGATCCTGCGTTCGTGCATCCAGGGGATGGTGTCGACGTGCAGGCCGGCCTTGCCTTCACCGGCCGGCGGCGGGTCGTTGCTCCACGCTCCGAGTTCGAGCCGGCGCCGGTGGTGGCCGGTCCGGTAGACGAGGATGTCGCCCTCGCCGAGTTCGAGGCCGATGCTCTTCTCGCACGCCTCCAGCTCCTCTCGGCGGACCGCCTCTCCCGGCTCGAGCCATTTGACGCCCCGCAGCCGCGGGATGTCCAGGAGGACGCCGCGGCCCACCAGACCGTTGCCGTAGCTGGTTATGTCGAGGGACGTGGCTCCCTTGCTGGTCATCACCTCGAGGGCGGGTTTGCCGTTGTACGTCTGGCCCTTGTAGGCGATGTGGCAGAGCGCGTCGATGTGAGTGTGGCAGTCGCCGTGGCAGGCCATGCCCAGGAAGTCGAGAGCGAAGGTGAGGCCGCTGGATCCGATGTCGATGTCGTGGCTCTGGGTGACGTAGTGGAAGGCCTGGTTCGGGTTGTCCGGTCCCGCCGCCTTGTTGATGGGAATCTCCATCGAGACCCGGCGACCCGACTTCACCAGACCGGCGGCCTGCCGGACCTTGTCGCGGGTGATGTAGTTCAGCGTTCCGAGCTGGTCGTCGGGACCCCACTTGCCCCAGTTCTTGACCGATTCGAAGATGCGGTCGAACTCGGCGAGAGTGACCTTCGGGCCTTGAGCGATTGCCATGACTTGGCCTCCTGGGGCTGGCCTGGACCAGCGGACTCTGCCCGGGACCAACGGCTCGTCCAGCGCGCCGCGTACCGGCAGCCTGACCGAATCACCGCCGTCATCGACCTTGAGGCCGCCCGTCTGGAACGTGGCGTCTTCGAAGCAGACGTAGAGGATCGGCCCGGCCATCTCGACCGGATCGGCGAAGCGGTCTATCGGCGTCCGAGAACAGAGGATAGGTACCGGTACGCCGCCGCGTCAAGATGTTGCATGACATTGCACGTATCTGCGCAGGTGGATCGCGATCAATGCGAAGGGCCCGTCTCGACCTCCTCTCAGGACGTCCGAAACATCTCTTCCGAGCGCGCCAGATCGTTCAGCCGAGACTTGAACTCCCCCAGGAACCGAGCTGCGTCGGCCCCGTCGATGAGTCTGTGGTCGGCCGACAGAGTGGCCGTCATGACCGATCGGATCTCGACTGCTCCTTCGACCACGATCGGGCGGGGAACGGCTCGGCCGACCGCGAGAATCGCCACCTGCGGCGGAATCACGATGGCCGAGAAGGTGGTGACGTCGAACATGCCGAGGTTCGAAAGCGTGAACGTCGAGGAGCCCATCTCCGGAGCCCGGAGACGGCCGTTGCGCGCACGAGCGACGAGGTCGTCGAGCGCTGCCGCCGTCTGGATCAAGTCCATGTCCTGACAGTCGAGCATCGCCGGCGCCAGGAGACCGCCCTCCAGCGCGATCGCGATGCCGACATTGACGCTCTCCCCGGCAACGTACCCGTCCGGCGTCAAGGTCGCATTCAAGGCGGGCATCGCGACAAGGGCTTGCGTGAGTGCCCTGACCAGGCAGGCGGTGACCGAGACACGCGGTGCGGCCGGTGCGACGGACATGCGGCGCGCCAGATCCAGCACGGAATCCATCACGATCTCGGTGCTGACGTAGAAATGGGGCACCGTCTGCTTGCTCGTCGCCATCTGCCGCCCGACGGCGAGCCGCATCTTCGATTGCTCGAGGCGGCGAGGAGCCGCGGCACCGGGCGGGCCGGATCGCTGTTCAGCCATGCGCGCCGGCTTCCATCGAGAGCATCGCTTCGTCGATCGCGGCCCGAACAGCTCGAGCTCCTGCTTCGGCGCCCCGCGGATGGCCCTGGATCCCGCCGCCGATCCCCAGCATGACGTCGACGCCGGACTGCCGGACCAGGGATCCGATCATCGAGCCGGTCACGCCTCCGGCGAGCATCGGCATGGTCGGTTTGTGAGTCCCGCTCGGCTCCCTCATCCACTGAAGAGTTTTCTCATATACGAGTCCGGAGGGCGGGCGGCGGGCGAAGGGCGTCGTGGTGAAGACGGCATCCGCTCCGGCAAGACGCAGGAACTTGCCGAAGATCAGCGCCTGTCCGATTCCCGAGCTGGTTGCGCCCGTCATGACGTCGGATGTGGCGGTGTGGACCAGGATGGGCACTCCAGGCTTGCTTTCCACGAGCGCCTGAAACGGGTCCAACCCGACGGCAAGGGCATTCACCATCAGCGCGTCCGCGCCGCCGTCGACCGCCGCCCGGGCGGTGTCGATGAGCCGGCTCGCTCGGTCGGTCACGTTGCAGATGTACCGGGCCCGGTGACCTGTCTCTTCGGCGACTCGTTCCAGGCGCTCGCGGTATATGCGAGAGCGCTCGGCGACGCGGTTGAACGGGGCGTCGCCCAGGAGCTCGTCATCCTTTATCAGGTCCGCGCCGCCCCGCGCCGGCTGCTCGAGCAGGTCCGCCCCTGCGCTCGGCGAATACCCCGTGCACGGTTTGATCATGTTCAGGAGCAAGGGCCGGTCCCACACGCCGGTCAGGCTGCGCCAGCCGTCCACCCCCATCTGCGGACCGGGGAATTCGGCCCGGAACGCTTCGGGCAGGTCTATGTCGACCAGCCGGACGGTCAAAGACGTCGACGGGTCGTTGCCGACGAGGGTGGTCAGCATCATCGGGAACTGAGCCCCGAAGTTGGGCGTTGGGAAGGCCACCCTCAGTACCCAGAGGTCGCCGTTCGCCTCGCCGCCGAGTTCTTCGGCCGGACGATCGCGGGTCACCTCGACGACCCTGGCCCCGTGGAGGCGCCGCATTTCCTCGCTGATGCCAGGGACCGGCACCCATGTCCCGATGCTCTGCCCGGTCGCGAAGGCCTCGGCGGCTGCCTCCGTCCCTTCGGCCGGCAGCTCCGCCAGGTAAGTCGCGACCAGTTCCGACCCGCTCACGCGCGGCTCGCTGTGCCTGCCCCGACCACCGACCTGACGCCGGCCACGATGTCGGCGACCTGCGGGACGGCAGCCTTTTCGAGGGCCAGGTTGAATGGGATCGTGGTGTTCATCCCCGCTACCCGAACGATCGGGGCGCGAAGCGCGTCGAACGCCTGCTCGGCGACGATGGCGGCGACATCGCTGCCAACGCCGCCGCGCTTGATGGCCTCCTGGGCGATGACGAGCCGCCCCGTCCGCCTCACCGAGTCGAGCAGGCAGGGGACATCCATGGGCACGAGCGTCCGCAGGTCGACGACCTCGACGGAGATGCCCTCTTTGGCAAGTTCCTCGGCCGCCTGCAGGCTCTTGAGGACCATGTGCGACCAGGCCACCAGGGTGAGGTCGGTGCCGGCACGCTTGATGTCGGCCTTGCCGAGCGGGATGGAGTAATCCGCCTCGGGAACTTCGCCGTCGGTCATGTAGAGCAGCTTGTGCTCGATGAATATGACCGGGTCATCGTCGCGAATGGCCGACTTCAGCAACCCTTTGGCATCGGCGGGCGTCGACGGCATTACGACCTTCAGCCCGGGCACGTGATAGTAGAGGGCCTCCAGGCTCTGAGAATGCTGGCCGGCCAGCGAATTGCCGGTCCCTCCCTGCGTGCGGATCACCAGGGGGACTCGGCCCTCGCCGCCCGACATGAAGCGGTATTTCGCGGCCTGGTTGACCACCTGGTCCATCGTCTGCAGCAGGAAGTCGATGAACAGGATCTCGACGACCGGGCGCCGGCCCGCGATCGCCGCTCCGACGCCAATGCCGACGAAACCAGCCTCGCTCAAGGGCGTGTCGATGACTCGGCCGGGGCCGAACTCAGCAAGGAGCCCCTCGGTGACCTTGTACGAGCCCCCGCGTTCGCCGATCCCCTCGCCGATGCAGAACACCGACTCGTCCCGTTCCATCTCTTCGTTGAGGGCGGCCCGGAGGGCCTCGCGGTACTTCATCGTCCCAACTTCCTTCTCGGCTCGGCTGAGCCGGCTGGGGTTTCGTCGTCCGTCGAATTGTGCTGTTTGGGCTCGTCCAGAGCTACAGCATCGCGACCTCGGCGCAGAACTCGTCGAGCGACGGATTGGGGCTGGCCTCCGCAAACGCGACCGCCTCGTCCATGAGTCGTTCGACGCGCTCGTCCACGGCCGTGACGGAGGCTTCCTCGACCCCGGCCAGAGCCAGGCGCTGGCGCAGGACGATCAAGGGGTCGTGCTCCTTCCAGCGCTTCAGTTCGTCGGCGGGCAGGTAGAGCCCCGGGTCGTTGACATGGTGGCCGCCGTGGCGATAGGTCATGCACTCGAGCAGAGTCGGACCTTCGCCTGCCCGTGCCCGGCGCAGGGGTTCCTGCATCGCACCGTAGACGATGGCGGCGTCGTTGCCGTCCACGGTCAGGCCGGGCATACCGTAGCCGGCAGCCCGCTCGGAAAGATGGTCTACGCGAGCGGAGTCCCGAATCGGGGTCGAGACGGCGTACTGGTTGTTCTCGAGGACGAAGATGACCGGCAGATCCCAGATGGCTGCCAGGTTGAGCGATTCGTGCCAGATGCCGTTGGCCGATGAGCCGTCGCTGCAGAACGCTACGACGACCTGCGACTCGCCCCGCTGCTTGATCGCCATCGCGGCACCGTCGGCGATGGCCAGCCCGCCGCCGACGATCCCGTTCGCTCCAAGGCTTCGGACCGATCGGCTCGCAACGTGCATCGATCCGCCCCGTCCGCGGCAGTACCCGGTCTCCTTGCCGAACAGCTCGGCCATCATCTGCCTGGGTTCGAGCCCCTTCGCAATCGCGTGTCCGTGGCCGCGATGGGTGCTGACGATGTAGTCATCCGGCTCGAGGGCCGCGATCGCGCCGACGGCTATCCCTTCCTCGCCCAGGTACGGATGAAAGTACCCACGGATGTTGCCCACGCGGTATTGCTCGATGGCCTTCTGTTCGAACTTGCGGATGGTTGTCGCCGTCTCGTACATCGACAGGAGCAGGTTCGCGCCCATCTGGCTCATCTTCGGAATGTTCTCCTTGCGCCCAAGAGTCGGTCAGTATTCGGGTACGACCCGAAGGTTCATCACGTCGAGCTGGATCCGCTCCACCTCTTCAGGGTCGATGGAGGCCGTGATTGCGCCAAGCACAGCCGCGTCGGAGGCCTGGCCCACAAGCGCCGCGCGAGTGTCTCGATCGCCGACCTGGTCGCGGACGGATTGGGATAGCGGCCGGTCGAGCACCCCGTCGGGCCACCGGACTCGCATCTCGTCGATAGTCCACACGGCGGCGTCGCCATGACCCTCGGCCAGCAGCCGGGCTATCTGGACGCCCATGGCCCCGACGAGCCGGACGTTCGCCCCGTTGAATTCGAGCGTGGACAGGAGCTGCTGATCCGCCGAATCGCGGTCGATGATGACGGTCCGCGGATCCTGGTCCGCGGCGGCGGCGGTGTAGAAGACGCGGTGCCCGGTGTTGTAAGTGAGGGCAGGGAGCTCGATCAGAACTGAGTCTTCCGGGCCGCACAGTTCCGAGGCAGCGAAGCTCGACATCGCGGCCAGGTGGCATCGCCCCTCCCGGACCGCCTGGAGGCGCTTACGGGATCCCCGGACGAAGATGAGGAAGACTTCGAGGTCGGCGCGGGACAGGGTCTGCTTCAGCGCCGTCGCGAGTCCCTCGTAGCGAAGCGAGGAAGCGAGCGGGAGAGCCACGACGAGCGGCCTGCCGTTTTCCGCGAGGGCCCACAACCGCCCGACCGAGCGTCCCACGAGGAAGGCTCCGAGCCGACCCCGCATCTCTATGTCGACCGCGCCCGCGTCGACCAGGCGGCTGATCGCGAAGTGGATCGACGAGAGACTGGAGCCGTGCTGGCGAGCCAGCTCCCGCACCGTCGCGAGCCGCGAGGGTGGCTCGGGGGCGATCAGGAACTGGCGCGCGAGCACGGGGACGAGATCGTCGACGGCACGCGCGCGATGGCGTTCGCGAATCTGAAACACAACAGAATGATACCGGTCGATCGGTCGGCCGTCCAGCCAGGCGCTTGCGGCCGCATCCCGCTCCCGCACTGGGCTGCGGAGGCTTGACTAGCCACGCTAGAGTCTTGTTGTTCTGTGTTTCGAAACGGAAAGCAGGACCGCGTTTCGGAACGGAGGAAGGAGCGGCCGACGGCCAACCGCCGACTTCCCCGACTGGAAGGAGGATCGTCGAGACGGCGGCGGAACTGAGGGCAGGGTCCGGCTCTGCGGAGCAGGATCGACCCGGGGTGATCGTTTGTTACGGGCCGACGCAGTCCAAATCGTGTCAGGAGGGGGGTCGCGGTCCGCTGAAACATCAGGGCAATGGTCCGACAGCCGCGCGGCAGCGCGGCGAACCCAGGCAGGCGTCTACCGTCGCGAGTGACCGGAATCTCAAGGTCAACTGGTGAAGGAGCAGAGACATGACCAACGTTGCCACTGAGTCGGGGGCCCCGAGTAGTGGCGCTCTACACAGGGATCTCGAAAAGGACGCAATCGGGCTCCTCGGCGCCACGATGCAGGCGATCACCCACATCTCGCCCGCCATCGCCGCCTTCTTCTACACGGCCGTGGTCGTCGGGTACGCCGGCATAACTGCGCCTCTGGCCTACTTCCTGGGCTTCCTGCTCGTGTTGATGCTGGGCAGCACCCTCATCCAGTTCGCGAAGTACCTGCCGTCCGCAGGCTCGTACTACACATACGTGAGCCGGTCCATCCATCCACGGGCCGGCTTCATGACGGCCTGGATGTACATCTTCTACTCGCCGCTCTGCGGCGGCGCGATCTACGGGTTCCTCGGTTTCATCCTGCAGGGTGAGCTGAAGGACAACTGGAACATCAACGTGCCGTGGCTGTGGTGGGTGTGCATCGTGGTCGGTGCGCCGTTCGTCGCCTACGTGCAGCATCGCGGGATCAAGCTCTCGGCCGAGTTCATGGTGATCACCGGCGGCCTCGAGATGCTGATCGTGTTCGCCCTCGGCATCTCCGGCATCCTGAGCCCCGGCCCGGGCGGTGTTTCGCTCGCTCCGTTCAATCCCGCCAACATCGGCAGCGCGGCCGGGTTCGCCCTGGCCATCATCTTCAACGTCCAGGCGTTGACGGGCTGGGAGGGCGCCGCGCCCCTCGCCGAGGAAACTACCAATCCCAAGCGCAACGTCCCGCTCTCGGTGATCCTCTCGATCGTCCTGATCGGGGTGTTCCTCGTAATCGTCTTCTACGGGTTGATCACTGGCTTCGGCGTCAACGACGTCTCGGCCGTTACCGCCAGCTCCGAGCTGCCGGCCCTCGTGCTCGCCCATCACCTCTGGGGCGCGCTCTGGTGGGTCCTGCTCGTCGCCTTCATCAACAGCGTGTTCGCGGTCTGCCTCGCCACTGCCAACGTGAGCAGCCGCATGTGGTACGGCATGGCCCGCAGCGGCTCGTTCCCGAAGATCCTCGCCAAGGTCGACCCGAAGTACAAGTCGCCGACCAACGCGATCCTGATGCAGATGGCGCTCTCGCTCGTGTCCGCGCTTACGGTCGGGTTCATCTACGGTCCGGACGTGTCGTTCTACCTCATCGATGGCCTGATCCTGGTCATCGCCGTTACCTTCGTGTACCTGATGGCCAACCTCGGCGTCTTCATGTTCTACCGGGGCGAGCACCGGGCGGAGTTCAACTGGCTCCTCCACCTGGTCTTCCCGCTCTTCTCGTCGATAGTCCTGATCCTGGCCATCTGGTTCACGTTCTTCCCGCCGGCCGGGTACGGCTCGGCGCCGGGGTCGCCCTATAACCTCGCGCCGATCATCGATGTCATCTGGTTCGTCCTGGGCATCGCCATCCTCTTCTGGATGCGCGCACGAGGGAAGGAGGAGTGGCTCCTCAACGCGGGCGAAGCCATCAGCGAGGCCTAGCCGCCTGGCGGACGAATAGCGTTCGTGGCAGCACCGACGGCCGCGTCGCCGTGGCCGTCGGTGCGGTCCACCGCCCGGATCCGCCTCCTTCGTCGTCGGACGGCTCGGTGGGCGCCCTGGCGTTTGCCGACCGATCGGCCTGACGACGGCGGGTTCGTCAAAACGCCACTTGTAGGCTAGGCGCGTTCATGGAGGTTGAACATGGCTGTGAAGGTGGTCATGCCGCAGGCCGGCCAGGATCTTGAGACAGGTACCGTCAAGCAATGGCTCAAGGCCGTCGGTGACACGGTCGACAAGGGCGAATCGATCGTCCAGATCGAGACCGAGAAGATCTCGCTCGACGTCGAGGCGCCCGCCGCGGGGGTCCTGCTGAAGATCCTGGTGGGGAACGAGACCGAGACGCCGATCTTCTCCACGATCGGCATCATCGGCCAGCCCGGCGAGGACATCTCCGGTCTCGAGTGACCGCGCCAACGGATCGTCGGCGCGGCCGGATGCGCGAGTGCGCCTGCAGGAGCCACAAGGATGAGCCTCATCGGGATAGACCTGGGTACGAGCGCGATCAAGGTCGTCGCATACGCGACGAACGGCACGATGCTGGCGCAGGCGGCCCGGGCGGTGCCGGGTTACCGGCCCGAGCCCGGTCATTGGGAAGTGAACGTCTTCGAATTCGCGGGATGCGTTCAGGGCCGCCCTGGGGGCGGTGACTGCCGACATGCGCGTCAAGAACGACCCGCCGGTCGCCATCTCGTTCAGCTCGTCCGGCCGTGAGGTGTTTCCGGTATCCGAGGACGGCACCCCGCTCGGCGTCTGCTTGATGACGCCCGACATCAGGGGAGACGACGTGGCCGCCGAGACGGCCGGGCGCCGGTCGCCGGAGGACTGGTTCCGCCTGACAGGTCATGTGCCGCGGCGCATGGATCCGATCAACCGGGCTCTGTGGTGGCGGCGGACGAACCCCGGAGTCGCCGCCAGGGCCCGCTGGTTCATGAACTGGCACGAGTTCTACTCGCTCCTGTTGACCGGCCGGCCGGTCGTCGATTGGAGTGACGCCGGCACGTGGGCGACCTACGACGTCGCCACGGGCGACTGGTCGCCGGAACGCATCGCCGAGACCGGCATCGATCCGAAGTGGCTGCCTGAGGTCCAGCCCAATGGGACGCCCATCGCGACGATCCTGCGAGAAGCGGCCATGGAGTTCGACCTCCCCTTGGACACACTCGTCGTGACCGGCGCCTACGACACCTACGCCGCCTCGGTCGGGTCCGGGGCCGTCGACCCGGGGGTCATCGCCCTGGCCTGCGGGACGTGGCATTCCTACAACGTGCCGGTTCTGCCCGGCTGGCCGGTGGAGCTGGTTCACGACGGGTTCAACGTCTTCCCGCACCCGGGTCCGACCGGGTTCGGCGTCCTGGCGACCGACCCGAATGGGATGAGCGTCATCGACTGGTTCCGAGAGCTGGCTCATCTCTCGATTCCGGACCTGGAAGAGGGTCTGGCCGGCGCGGGCCCCGGGCCCGGCCACGTGTTCGCCGACGCGGCCTTTACGCCTCTTCCTCATGTCTCGGCCGCGCCCGGTTTCGGCGGCACATTCTCCGGCGTGACCCTGGCTTCTACGCAGGTCGACATCGTCCGGGCTCTCCTGGAGGCCATTGCCTGCAACTTCTCGTTGAGCCTGGAGCGGCTTCAGAAACGAGGCGTCGAGACGAACCTCGTTCGGGCGACCGGCGGCGGCTCCAGGAACGCTTGGTGGCTCCAGCTCATGGCCGACGTGTGCGGGGTCCCGATCGAGGTCGTGGCCCAGAGCGAACCCGGCACTTTCGGGGCCGCGGTCCTGGCCGGCGTCGGCGCCGGCGTCTACGGTTCAGTGTCCGAAGCCGTCGCCGAGCTCGTGACGGTGAACAGGCGCTTCGAGCCCGATACCCACAGAGGCGCCCTGTACGCGGACGTTCGTTCGCGTCTGGCCGCGGGCTGAGAGAGGCACGGTCATGACGCCCGCATCGTCGCCGATAGAACCCAAATCCCCACCATCTCTGTCAACCCCCGCGCTCATCGTCGATCTCGGCGTCTTCGAGGCCAACGTCGCCGCAATGGCCACCTTGCTGCGCGGCACAGGCAAGCTGCTTCGGCCCCATGTCAAGACTCATCGGACGCCCGAGCTGGCCAGGCGCCAGCTGGGCCCTTCCGTGTCGGGTCTCACCTGCGCCACGGTGGGCGAGGCCGAAGCCATGGTCGACGCAGGGCTCGAGGACGTCTTCGTGGCCAACGAGGTCGTGGATCCGCGCAAGATCGCCCGCCTGGTCGCTCTGGCCCACCGGGCCCTGGTTTCGGTTGCCGTCGACGACGCCGCACCCGTCGAGGTTCTCTCGCGCGAGGCCGACGCGGCAGGCGTGACCGTCGGGGTCCTGATCGACATGGATATCCTCCTGCACCGCTGCGGCGTGGCATCGCCTCGAGACGCCATCGCCCTGGCCCACAAGATCGAGCGCCTGCCGGGTCTCCGCCTGCGCGGGGTCATGGGCTATGAAGGTCGTCTCCGAATAACCGACAAGGAGCGTAGCGGCAAGATCCGGCGCGCCTACGGAGCCCTTTCGGAAGCGGCCTCGGCGTTGCGCGAAGCCGGCTTCCCGCCGGAAGTCGTTTCGGCTGCCGGCACGTCGACACTCAGAGAAGCGCTGGCCGACCCGACGATCACCGAGATCCAGGCTGGCGTATACGCCCTGATGGAGCCGGAGCTGCTGATCATGGATCTGCCGTTCCGATGCGCCGCGGTGCTGAGGGGGACCGTCATCAGCCGCCACCCCGGCCGAATCGTCACGGACGTCGGCAGACGCGTCGTTGGGATGGAATACGGAGCTCCAATCCCGGTCGGGTTGGCCGTGAAGGAAATCATGGTCAGCGACGAGCACACGACCTTGATCATGGACGATCCGCTGCCCGCACTGGGCAGCGGGGTTGATCTCACTCCGGGCCAGATCAGGACCACGTTCAACCTCCACGACCACGTGTGGGTCACTCGCGGCGGCGAGATAGTCGACCAGTGGCCCATCACGGCCCGGGGGAGCTCTCAGTAAATACCCGAGATAGCTGTCGTCAAGTACCGTCGATGGAAAAGGAAGACGTGAATACCGTGCAGAGCCAGCAAATGCCGGAGCCGGCGTCCTTGATCAAGTCGCGCCATCAGCAGGTCCGCGACCTGTACGCCCCGGCCATGGGCCGGGGCCGCGACGATCTGACTACTCCCGCCCTCCTGCTCGATCTCGGCGTCCTCAAGGCAAACCTGGGCTTCATGGCCGAGCACATGCAGGGTGTTCCGACGACGTTGCGGGCCCACGTGAAGGTTCACAAGAGCCCCCACATCGCCCGGCTGGAGGTGGAGTACGGAGCCATCGGCGTCGGCTGCGCGACGGTCTGGGAGGCCATCGTCATGGCTCGAGCCGGCATCAACGACGTCTTCGTGATCAACGAAGTCGTGGGCCCGGAGAAGACTCGCGCCCTGGCTCTGCTCGCCCGCGAGGCTGACGTCAAGGTCGCGGTCGACGACTCGGGCCAGATCGAGGAACTCTCAAGGGCCGCGACGGCCGCCGGAAGCACGATCGGGGTCTTCATCGACGTGGACGAAGGCATGCATCGTTGCGGCGTGGCTTCGGCCGAGGAGGCGCTCGTCCTGGCCCGCAAGATCGCGGCTTCGCCCGGGCTCAAGCTCGTCGGTCTGACCGGCTATGAAGGCCATTGCTCGCTCGAGTTCGACGAGGCCAAGCGCCGCGCCATGGCCAAGGTGGCCATGGCCTTCCTGACGGGCGTCGCCGACCATCTCGGAGCCAACGGATTCCCTTGCGAGATCGTGACTGCCGCGGGCACCGGGACGTGGGAAATCACGTCGCGCTACCCGGGTATTACGGAGATCCAGCCCGGGTCATACGCCACCATGGACGGACACCACCGCGGCCTGGATCCCAGGTTCGGCTGGGCGGTGACCGTTCTCGCCACGGTGATCAGCCGCCGATCCGACCGGATCGTCCTCGACGCCGGCAACAAGACCGTCGGCGCGTCTCAGGGCGTCCTTGCCCCGGACGGCCTCAAGCCTTTCCGTTTCGACGAGGAGCATTCGATCTTCCTCGTGGATCCGTCGGATCCGGTCAAGGTCGGCGACAAGTTCGAGATCCGCTGCAACTACACGCCGAACGCGATCGGGTACTTCGAGGCGTACCACGTGATGGAGAACGGCCGCGTGACCGACGTCTGGCCGGTCATGCCCCGGGGCCCGGAGTCGCGCTGGCTTCTCGACATGCTCGAGCGCGGAGAATAGGGCCGAGCGACCCGCGTCCCGTCAGATGCCCCGCCGTGAGGCCGGAAGGAGTGAATCGGATGCGAGAGCCGGCGCCGCTCATCGTCGACGCTCACCAGCGTGTTCGCGAAATGTACGGGTCCGCCATCGGCGGCAGCAAGTACGACGTGGTGACGCCGGCCCTGGTGGTCGACAAGAACATCCTGCGAACTAATCTCGAGTACATGCAGTCGCGGCTGCCCGGTCTTCATGCCCGTCTCAGGGGCCACGTCAAGAACCACAAGAGCCCGCACATCGCCCGGATGCAGCTCGAGCACGGTGCCTTCGGCCTGTGCGCGGCGACGATCTGGGAGGCGATCGTCATGGTTCGCGCGGGCGCCGCCGACGTCCTCATCGCCAACGAGCTCGTCACTCCGGAGAAGCGTCGCGCCGCTGCCCTCCTGGCCCGCGAGGCGCGGGTCATCGTAAACGTCGATGACCCAGGGGATGCCGAGGCGCTGTCGGCGGCCGCAGTCGACGCCGGCACCACGATCGGGGTCCTGGTCGAGGTCGATACAGGCATGCACCGGGCCGGCGTCGATTCTCCCGAGGAGGCCCTGGCAGTCGCCAGGCGCGTCCGGGAGCTGCCTGGCCTGATCATGGAAGGGCTCTCGGGCTACGAGGGCCATTGTTCGATGGAGATGGACAACGAGAAACGGCATCAGAAGCAGGCCGCGGCGATGCGGTACTTCGTCGAGGTCGCGGACCTGCTCGAGGCCAACGGCGTGGCCTGCCCGATCCTATCGGCGGCCGGGACGGCCACGGCCTTCTGGACCGGGGCGGACCCGCGCATAACCGAGCTCCAGCTGGGCTCCTACGCGGCCATGGACGACTTCCACTTTCTGATGGAGCCGAGTTTCAAGAAGGCGACTTCGGCGGTGGTGACGGTCATCAGCCGGCGCAAGGATCGGGTCGTCCTCAACCTGGGAAAGAAGACCTTTGGGGCGGCCGACGTCGGCAACATCCCTTCATACCCTCGTATCTTCGGATTCGAGGACTTGAAGCCATACCGGTTCGACGAGGAGCACGCGACCTACGACGCCGACCCCGCCTGCCCGCTCAAGGTGGGCGACGTGGTCGACT
Organism: uncultured Chloroflexia bacterium; assembly: GCA_963713795.1. GTDB lineage: Bacteria > Chloroflexota > Limnocylindria > Limnocylindrales > CSP1-4 > Fen-1039. Next base: position 53,536 of record CAVQNC010000009.1, on the reverse strand, counting down.
TCCATCTCGGCTACACGCCATTCGCCGTCAACTACTTCGACGCCTACCACGTTGTCGAGAACGATCGCGTAGTGGACATCTGGCCGATCATGCCGCGCGGCCCGCTCCACGGCGGGCTGCTGACCATGCTCGAGCAGGGCCGCTGACGAAACGGCGATCGACCGGCCCGAGAGGATCGGTCAAGCGTTCGGCCAGTCGGAACTAAACCATTGCGTCGTGGAAGCCGCTGTCCCCGCTCGCGAGGCGTCGGCTCGAGGGGCCGTGCGGTCCAGGTTCCGTGGACCCGTAACCGCACCACTCATGCCCGGAGGAAAGGTTGCGGGACGGATTCGATTGCCGTCCGGGGCCGAATCCTCCCTTGACCCGCTGTGTGTAGGAAACTTACAATTCTTTCGTTCTCTGTGCGCGAACAAAGAACGAATCCCATTCGCGCCTGGTCGCGCACGACGGGAGGAGGTTCTACGGAATGGCCGTCCAGACACAAGCGGCACCCGTTGGGGGACGTGGCACGGGGGTGATGGTCGCCGAGACGGAGCTCCACGGAGGGGCCCTCTCGTTCCCGCAAGTGATCGCGCAGTCCTTTACGCACATCGCTCCTGGCATCGCGCTGCTCCTCGCCGGAACCTTCATCGCGGCGCAGGTCGGCTACAACATGCCCCTCGCGTATCTCTTCGGCGCCGTCATCTGCCTCGCGATCGCCATTACGCTGGCGACGCTGGCGAGTGAGTTCCCGGCCGCGGCCAGCTACTTCACCTACGTCAGCAAGACGCTGCACCCACGCATCGGTTTCCTGATCGGGTGGCTGTACATGCTGTACGACCCGATCACGGCGAGCATCTGCGCCACGATCTTCGGGACCCTGCTCCAGAACGAGCTGCAGACCCGCTGGAACATCTTCTTCCCGTGGTGGGCCACGACAGCGATCATGCTCGGGGTCGCGACCTGGATCACCTGGAACGGCATCAAGATCTCCGGCCGGTTCGTCCTCGCCCTGGCGCTGATCGAGATCGCCATCCTCACGGCCTTCGGCATCAGCGGCCTGCTCAGCCCGGGCCCCGGCGGCTTCACCACGCAGTCCTTCACCTCGATCGATCCCGCCTACGGGCTCAACGGCCTCGCCTTCGGCGTGTCGCTGGTCATCATGGCCTACACGGGCTTCGAGGCGGCTGTGCCCGTCGGCGAGGAGAGCCGCAACCCGCGGAAGTACGTTCCGTGGGCGGTGATAGGCTCGATCGTGATCGCCTCGCTATTCATGGTCGTGGCTTCGTTCGGCATCGTGAACGGCTACGGCATCGCGCAGTTCGACAAGGGCTTCGCCGGCGCGCCCGTGGGTGCGTTCTTCGATCTGGCCCAGCGGCTCTGGGGCCCCGGCTGGATCATCCTCTTGATCGTGCTCGGCAACAGCTGCTTCGGCGGCGTCCTGGCTTGCTCGATCGTGACCAACCGGCTGCTGTTCGGCTACGCCCGAGCGGGCGTCCTGCCGAAGTGGCTGGCCAAGGTCGACAACCACGTACCCCGCAACGCGATCATCGCGACCACGATCATCTCGATCTTCTGGGGCTTTGGGGTGGGTCTCTGGATCGGCGGCGATCAGGCCTACTACTGGACGGCAACTATCCTGACATGGGCCGTCATCGTGATCTACGGTTCCGGCGCTGTCGGAGTCTTCTGGTACTGGTTCAGGGTCAAGAGATCCGAGTTCAACTGGTTCCTGCACTTCGTGATTCCGGTCTTTGCCGTCGGCGCCCTGGCACTCAGCTTCTGGCTGGCCATTCCCAGCCTTACCGGGATCTTCTTCTGGACATTGCCGATCAACATCGTCTGGATCATCGCCGGCATCGGCATCCTCGTGTACTTCAGATCGACGAACCGCGAGGAGTGGCTCCTCAAGTCGGTCCAGTACGCGAACGAGCACGAAGCCACCGTCGAGGAACTCGCGATACTCAACCAGGAGCCCTAGGAGTCGCCGCCTTCAAGGCCCAGGCCCAGGGGACGAACTGGAAAGGGGAGCAGATCCAGGCCGGGCGTCGACTGGCGTCCGGCCTGCGTTTGAGGCTGGAGGGAGCAAAGGCACATGCGCACGCCACGTGAGGTTTCGGAGTCGTACTGGGCGGCCGAGTGCCGTCGGGACGTCGACGGCGTCATGGCCCATTACCATCCCGATGGCACGTACCAGGATGCCGGCGGCCTGCGGCGCGGCCACGCCGAGATCCGGAGAGCTTACGAAGACTCGGCCCGTGACTATCCGGGGCTCGAAGTGAGGATCCTTCGCGAGTTTGCCGGGACAGCGGACAGCTGCGCCCTCGAATACGACGCCGTCCTCATCGATCATCACGGGACGCGGTTTCACGTCGTCGGCGTGAACGTGGTCGTCGTTCACGATGGGATTTTCGTGTCGGTACGCTCGTACGAGGACCCGCCGACACCGGAATGAGTTTGGGGCGGTCCGTGGCCGGGGATACCGCCGCGGCGATCATCTGTCGCAGGGACGGCCGAACCGGCAACTCAAGACGATCGGATGGAGGCCACAACAGGAGGAGACCATGGCGGCCGAGGCAAAGGGCGTACCCGAACTCAAGGGCAGACCGGTGCGGTCTTATCGCACGCACTTCGAGCGGAAAGAAGAGCCGATCTCTGAAGGCGGGCTCTGGATCAACGGGAAGAAGGACGGCATCGACTGGGCCGACGTCGTCACCGAAGGCGGCGTCGCACACGGCGGGAAGACCAGGATGGCGGTCGCGGAACGCCGGGCCGAACAGGCAGTCGGCGGGGCCACGATCGCGGCCGGCGAGATGCCGGAAGGCGACTACGACGACCCGACGGCGCTCCTGTCCGGCGACTGGGGAAAGGATCAGCACGCCAGAGCCACGGTCTTCAGCCGGAATCAGACGGAGGAGTACTTCCAGGAGGTCGAGCTTCGCCTGCGCAGCTCACTCGGCCCGCATAGCTGCACCGGTTACGAGGTGTTCTGGAGATGCCTCAAGACCGGGAGCGCCTATGCGGAAATCGTCCGGTGGAACGAGAAGATCCGGGACTTCACTTCGCTGGCGAGGCGGCAGGGCCCGGAATTCGGCGTCAAGAATGGAGACGTCGTCGAGGCGACGATCGTCGGCAGCGTCATCCGGTCGTACGTCAACGGCGTTGAGGTGCTGTCCGCGACGGACGACGTCTACAAGTCGGGCAACCCGGGTATCGGGTTCAACTTCGGCTGCGCGAACACCTACGTCGACCACGGCTTCTCCTCGTACGAAGTCGAAACCTTCGACGAATGAGACGCACGCCGAGGCGGTTCGCGGCCGTGCTCGAGCCCGAACCGGCTAGGCCCCGGGCTCTCGCTGCACGCGGCCCCGGACCGGATAGGTCGGGTCCGTGTAGCCGTGGCTCGAGGCGTGGCCGGGCGGCACGAGGCTGTCGATGAACGCCGCATCCTCGGCATCGAAGGGATGTTCGAGGGCGCCCAGGTAGTCGGTCCATTGCTCGAGAGTGCGTGGGCCGGCCAGGACCGCCGTCACCAGCGCGTTGCCGAGGAGCCAGTTCAAGGCGAACTGGCCGCTGGTCATGCCCCTCGAATTCGGCGCGTTCGCGGATCTTCTGGGCGATGAGGAGTAAATCGTCGCGCCACTCCCTCGTCATGATCTCGAAGTCGTTGCGGCCGGCCCTGGTGCCCGGCGGGGGTTCTTCGCCGGGCTTGTACTTGCCGGTGAGGATGCCCCGTGCCAGGGGGCTGTACGGCACAACGCCCAGGCCGAAGTGGGCGGCCGCCGGCAGCACCTCAACCTCCGGCTGGCGATTCAGGGCGTGGTAGTACGGCTGCAGGGCGACCGGCTGCGGGACACCGAGGTCCCGGCAGATGCCGACGACCTCTGCCAGCCGCCAGCCGCTGAAGTTGGACAGGCCGAGATAGAGCACCTTACCTGCCCGGATGAGGTCGCCGATGGCCTGGATCGTTTCCGCCAGCGGCGTGGCCGTGTCGTCGCGATGCAGATAGTAGAGATCCACGCGATCCGTCCGGAGGCGCCGCAGACTCCGCTCTATCGCGGCCTGGATCTGGCGCCGACTGGAGCCGTTCTCGTTGGGGCCGGGACCCGTGCGGTCGCCGACCTTCGTGGCCACCACCCATCGGTCCCTGTCCGACGCCAGCAGCTCTCCGAGAATGGCCTCGCCCTTTCCGCCGGCGTAGTTGACCGCTGTATCGATGAAGTTGACGCCGGCCTCCCTGGCGGCGCCCACGATGCGGCCGGCCTCGGCTTCGTCGGTATAGGACCCGAACAGCATCGTTCCGAGGCAGATCGGCGAAACCTTGACCCCGCTGGTCCCGAGTGATCGATAGTCCATGGCGACCTCCCGAGGCTCCGGAATTGCCGGGAGCCAGGCATCGATTAGGCGGCCCTTACGGCCGGGCCGCCTTTCCGGATCCGATGGTGGCACAGGCGAGCCGATCGGTCATACGGCTGGCGTGAGCCGAACCTGTTCGACCGAAGAGCGGGTCTGCGATACTCACGCAGTTCCGACCCGCTCGCCGGCCGCCTGGCGCGTGCCAGCGCCTGACCTGTCTTCGCGCAAACAACTGCCCTTCGGCGTCGTGACTTTCGGGCGTCGTCCCGATAAGGGGCGGCCAACAGGAACTGCGTGCGTGTGAAATGGTTCGCGGGTCAATCCCGACTACCTTGATGGAGTTCTGACGCGGCCACATCACTGGAGGAGAAGGTCGAATGCTCAAGTACGGCATAAACCTGATGCTCTGGGCCGACGACATGGAGGAAAGCCTCCTGCCCGTGCTCGAGTCTGCCAAGGAGATGGGCTACGACGGGGTCGAAGTACCCATGTTCGACCTCGACCCGGCCAAGTGGGCGCGTTGGCGCCGGCATCTCGACGACCTGGGGCTTGAGCGCACGGCCAACCACGTCATAGCCCCGGAGTTCGATCCGGTCAGCCCCGATCCTGCGATCCGCCGGAACGCCTACGACCACATGATGCAGGTCGTGGACTGCTGCCAGGTCGTCGGCGCGACGGTACTCGCGGGACCCCACCAGATCGCCCTTGGCGTATTCAGCGGCCGTGCTCCCACGGACGACGAATGGCAGCGAAGCGTCGACCACATCCGCAGCGTCGCCCAGTACGCGGCCCTGTCCGGCCTGATTCTCACGGAAGAGGTCGTGAACCGATTCGAGCTGTATCTCCTCAACACTCTGGCCCAGGCGTCGCAATTCATCGACGACGTGGGGCAGCCCAACTGCCGCATCCACGTGGACACCTTCCACTCCAACATCGAGGAGAAGCATCCCGGCGAGGCGATCAAGGCCGCGGGTTCGAGGATCGGCTACGTCCACATCTCGGAGAACGACCGCGGCGTTCCGGGAAGCGGCCACGTGGCCTGGGACGAGACCTTCGAGGCGCTGCGCGACATCGGCTACGACGGCTGGCTGACGGTCGAGTCGTTTGGAGATGCGCTGCCGAACCTCACCGCCGCCACCAAGATCTGGCGCCCGCTCTTCGACAGCCAGGAGCAGGTTGCCCGCCAGGGTCTCGCCTTCATGAAGCGGGAGGTCGCCCAGCACGGCCTGGGTTCGCGGGCCGGCCAGCTCTAGCTATCGCTCCGCGAGCGCGGCCGCGGTCGTTTCGTCGGTAATCAGGACGTCGACGGCACCGGACTTCAGTCCGCCGAGTATCGCGTCCACCTTGCTCGATCCGGCCGCGACGGCTACGACAATCGGAATCGCCTCCAGCTCGGACCATTCGATGGCGATGGTCCGGTCGTCGAGGTCGCCGGCCGGCTTCCCGTCGCGGGCGAAGAAACGTCCGTTCATGCTGCCCACGACGCCGTCGGCAACCAGGAGCTCGAGATCGGTGCGTGTCATGTGTGATGACCGCAAGAGAGTGGCGTCCGGGCTTATCTCGCCGATCCCGACCAGGGCCAGTTCGCTCTTCGCCGCCAACCCCAGGGCGGCCTGGACCGACGAGTCGCTCAGGATCGCCTCCTTGATGGCCGGCGAGTCCACGATCGACGGTGCGTGCAGGTAATGGACCAGGCTGCCCGGGTACAGGCTGGCCAGGTGCCGGGCCAGTTCATGACCCTGGATGCCCGGCACGGGGTCGCTCAGGCCACCGGCCAGCTGGGTGATGATGAGGTCGGAAACGGCGCCCGGCTCCAGGCATCCCACGGTGGCCGACAGCGTGGAACCCCAGCCGAGTCCCACTCGCATGCCCTTGCGGAGAAGCGTTCCGATGTAGTCTGCCGCGACCTCCGCCAGGCATGACAGATCGCCCTCTTCGTCGGTCGTGGCAACGACGACGCGTGACAGGCCGAAGGCATCGGCGAGCTGCCGGCCCAGGTCCACGTTGCGGCGCAGCGGCGGCCTGATCTCGACTCGAACCACGCCCTCGTCGCGGGCGCGTTTCAGATAACGCGAGACCGTCGACGGATCCAGCCCGAGGTCGCGCGCGATCTCGACCTGGGTCTCGCTCCCGAGGTAGAACCGTCGGGCCACCTCTACCAGCAGATCCGTGACCCGGCCGCCGGCCGCCGGGGTCGCTCGTGAAGAGTGCCGGGTCGCCATGTCTCCTATCCTATCGGGCTTCGGTTTATCTCTGCGGAAGACCCCACCGGCCGGCGTCTCCGCTGCTCGAGGTTACGCGAACCGGCTGGCGCTTGAAGACCGAGAGTATGCGATGCCCTGGACCTTATCGCGACGCGAACCAGTATGGCATGACCTTGACCCAGGTGGCACAATCTTTCCGATCGATGGCGCGCCGCCGGCCCTGGCCCGCGTAGGCGAGGTCGCGGCCGTGGCGAGCCGTCCGGCCCATGGAACCACCACCTGGAGGAGACCATGAAAGCGCCCGAGCATCCGTACCGGATCAGCCAGATCGCGGTCGTCGTCAACGACATCGACAAGGCGATGAAGACCTACCACGAGATGTTCGGGTGGGGCCCCTGGAACGTCTACGAGCACGTGCCGCCGAAGCTCCATCACCAGCACCTCCACGGCAAGCCCGCGGACTACTCGATGATCGGGGCTGAGTGCGAGGTCCAGCCCGGTCTGATCTTCGAACTGATCCAGCCTCTCGATGGAGACTCCATCTACAAGGAGCATTTGGCCAAGTACGGCGAGGGCGTCCAGCACATTGCCCTCATGAGCCACAGTCAGGAAGAGTCGGACGCCTTCAAGAAGCGCTTCGGCGATGCCGGTTACGAGATGTCGATGGGCGGCCGGATCGGCGACACCATCGAGTTCTACTACCTCGACACGTCGGACGATGCGCACTTCGTTGCGGAGTCGGGCAGCGGGCATGCCATCGAACTGACGCCGGTCCGCCAGTACCCGCCGGCCGCGAAGTAGAACCGGGGTGACCTCGGCGCGGCCCAGGGGCCCATCGGGTCGCCCCTGGCCCGCTCGGGGCTTGCCGCCAACCGTGGCGCGTCCGCACGGCGAGTTCGTGGCGCCGCGGTCCGGGTCGATGTCCGGGGGCGCTTTCGATCTGTCCAACAGCGCGAATGGATCACGAGGAGACGGCGATGGCCGAAGGGCAACTGGCGGGCAAAGTTGCGATAGTCACCGGCGCGTCGCGGGGCATCGGCCGCGCGGTCGCCGAGCGGTTCGCGGCCAGTGGAGCCTCCGTGGTAGTGAACTTCAGCCAGGGGGCGAACAACGCGGCCGCGGTCGTCGCCGGCATAGAGGCAGTCGGCGGATCAGCCTTCGCCGTCGGGGCCGACGTCTCGCGTAGCGCGGACGTCAGGCGCCTGGTCGATCAGGCGCTCGATCGTTTCGGCCGAGTCGACATCCTGGTCAACAACGCCGGCGTGATGATCCCGAAGGGAGTGCTGGAGACGACAGAGGAGGACTGGGATCTGACGATCGACGTCAACCTCAAAGGAGCCTACCTCTGCTCCAAGGCGGTGGCCCCAGTGATGATCCGCCAGGGCTCCGGCTCCATCATCAACATGTCGTCCAACTCGGGCCTCTACCACCCGTCGGCGATGCGCTTCACCGAGTACGTAGTGTCGAAGGCCGGCCTGAACGGCCTGACGAAGGCGATGGCCCTGGCCCTGGGGCCGCAGATCAGGGTCAACGCTATCTGCCCCGGCTGGATCAGGACCGACATGGTCGAGGAGATCGACCCGGCTACGCAGCAGCGAATCCTCGACGAGACGGCCCTGAAGCGCTGGGGCACGCCGGGCGACGTCGCCGCGTCCGCCGTCTTTCTGGCCTCGGACGAGGCCGCCTTCATCACCGGCGAACTGCTCATCGTCGCGGGCGGCCGCGGCATGCACTGACAACGGTCACGCCGCGCCCCGCGCGGCGCCCGCCAAATCCAGGCACAGGTCAGACATTCGGAGGATCCCCATGGAAAAGCGTTTCGTCGGCAAGGTCGCCCTGGTCACCGGAGCCACGAACGGAATCGGGCAGGCGACGGCGGTGCGCCTGGCCGCGGAAGGTGCGCTGGTGGGTGTGAACCAGCGGCCCACCGGCGACCCGACCGAGACGATGCGCCGGATCAAGGAGGCAGGCGGAGACGGCTTTCCCGTCGTGGCCGACATGCGCGACCCGGAGCAGGTCATCCGCATGGTCCACGAGGTCGCCGAGCGCGGCGGCCGGCTCGACTACGTCGTCTCCAACGCGGCAATCAACCCCTTCATGAAGTGGGACGAGACGAGCCTCGAGGACTTCAACAACCTCATGGAGACCAACGTCCGCGGGACCTGGGTGGTCTGCACGGAGGGCGCCAAGCAGATGATCAAGGAGGGCCACGGCGGCGCCATCTGCTGCACCAGCTCGATCTCGGCCCACGTTGGTGCGCCCTACCAGACCGCATACTGCGGCACCAAGGGCGCCATCTCGATGCTGGCCAAGGCTCTCGGCTGCAACCTGGGAGAGCACGGGATCCGGGTCAACGCCGTCGAGCCGGGCTGGATCAAGACCAACATGAGCGCGCCCATGTTCGACGCGGCGCCCGAGGTCTGGAAGTACTACGTCGACCGGATCGCCATCCACCGCCCCGGTGAGCCGGAGGAGATGGCGGGCGCGATCACCTATCTTCTCTCCGACGACGCGACCTACGTGACCTGCGCCACGCTTCTCGTCGACGGGGGATTTATCGTCAACGCCGAGCTCTGACCGGCGGCCGCGAGGACGGCCGCGAACGGGCCGCCGGAGCGAGCCTGACAGGAAGGACGGGGTCCGACAGCCGGGCCCCGTCCTTCCATATCCGGACTTCGTGGGCTACGGGGTGATCGCGTTTCCGCCCTGGACCTGGTCGAGCATGAAGCGGGCGTTCTCGGCCGGAGTCTTGCCGTCGAAGACGGCGCTGCCCGTGACGATCAGGTTGGGCCCCATGGCGGCCACCCGGGCGATGTTGTCCTTCGTGATGCCGCCGTCGACGCCGAGCAGGATCGGGCGGCCGGAGCGACGGATGAGCTGGGCGGCTCCGGCCAGCCGTCGTCCGGTTGATTCGATGAACTTCTGGCCACCCCAGCCCGGATTGACGGCCAGGATGACCACGTATTCGAGCTCGTCGAGGAGCGGCTCGAGCGCCGAGACCGGCGTCCCGGGATTGATGGCCACGCCGCGAATGATCCCGCGAGCGGGGTCGTTGACGTTCTCCGCCTTGCCCAGGACCTGCAGGACCCGGTGCGGATGCCGGGTCGACTCGACATGGAAAGTGATGACGTCCGCGCCGGCGGCGACGTAATCGGCCACCTTCTCGACAGGGTCGACGATCATCAGGTGGGCGTCCTTGAGAAGCGGCGTGCGAATGGCCTTGATGAATGGCGGGCCGACCGTCGTGGCGGGGCAGAAAACGCCGTCCATGACGTCGATGTGGATCATCTCGGCCCGGGCATCCTCGAGAATGTTGACGGCGGCGCCCAGGTTGGCCAGGTCCGCCGTATTGATGCCGATCGTCAGGTGCGCGCGGCCGTCGAGGAACGGCAGGTGTGCGGTGGTAGCCACGGCCGGTCCTCAGGCTCCGACGGGCTGCTTGAACTCGGACTTGAGCGTCTTGAACAGCTCGAGCGCATGCTCGGGCTTCATGGCCTCGTGGACGACCTTGCGGACGGCCTGGATCATTGCGATCGGCGACTCGCTCTGGAAGATGTTCCGGCCCATGTCCACGCCCGCGGCGCCCTCCTGGACGGCGCGGTAGGCCATCGTCAGGGCTTCCAGCTCGGGCAGCTTCTTCCCGCCGGCCATGACGATCGGCACAGGGCAGGAGGCGGTGACCGTCTCGAAGCCCTCGGGGACGTAGTAGGTCTTGACCATCTGGGCGCCCAGTTCGGCGCAGATCCGGGTCGCAAGGCGGAAGTATTTGGCGTCGCGCACCATGTCCTTGCCGACGGCCGTAACGCCCAGGACGGGCAGCCCGACGCGATACCCGGCGTCGACCAGACGGGTCATGTTGTGGATCGTCTGGGTCTCGTACTCACCGCCGACGAAGACCTGGACGCCTACCCCGCAGCTGTTCAGGCGGACCGCATCCTCGAGATCCATGGCGATCTCCTCGTTGGAGAGCTCCTTGAGGATCGAGGGGCCGCCGCTGGCCCGCAGCACGCTCGGCGTCCGGGTGGCCGCCGGGACGACGCTGCGCAGGATGCCGCGGGTGCAGAAGAGAGCGTCCGTGTAGGGGACGAGCGGCAGGATGTTGACGTCGACGCGCTCCAGCCCCGTCGTCGGGCCCTGGAAGTAGCCGTGGTCGATGGCCAGCATGACGGTCTTGCCGCTGTCCGGGTTGAAGACGCGGGCCAGCCGGTTCTGCATGCCCCAGTCGTAGGCGCCGGCGCCCTTCAGGAAGAAGGCGCTGTTGCGCTGCGGGATGTCTTCGTGGAAGTTCTTCTCCTCGGTGAAGTCGGCTTCTGGCATCTGGCTCCTCTTTCTGCCGTCCCTGGACGGGACCGGCGATTGCTCGCTGTGGTGGGGTTGGCGGGGTGTCCAGCCGCCTCAGGCTCCGGCGGGCTTCCAGAGCGGGCGGAGCAGGCCCGCGTCGCCCATTTCCAGGAATCGGCCGTAAACGGTCTGCCACTGTTCGAAGAGGCTCGCGTAGGCGGCGTGGGCGGCGGAGTCGGGCTGGAAGGTGCGCTCGAAGCGGACGACCTGGGCGGCCGTCGAGGCAAGGTCCGTGTACAGGCCGGCGCCGAGTCCGGCGCAGAGCGCGGCCCCCAGGGCGGTCGATTCCTTGACCTGGGGCACCTTGACGGCGACGCCAAGTACGTCGGCGATGACCTGCGGCCAGAGCTGGCCCTTCGAGCCGCCGCCGGTGAAGACGATCTCGTCGAACCTGTAGCCGGTCAGGCTCTCGATGATCCGGAGGTGCCCGAGGGCTATGTAGGCGGCGCTCTCCTCGATGGCCCGGATACATTCTTTGCGGCCCGAGGTGCTCGGGTTGTCGATGTCGAACTGGACGAACGACGGCGAGGCCTGAACCCAGCGCTTGGCGTTCATGATGTTGCCGAAGATAGGCAGGACGCCGTTGGAGCCCGGCGGGACGGAGGCAGCCTCCTCTTCCATGACCACGAACGGATCCACGCCGCGCTCGGCGGCGCAGGCCTTCTCGAGGTCGCAGAAGGCGTCGCGGAACCAGCGTAGAGTCAGGCCGCAGTAGAAGCCGATGCCCTCGACCATCCACTGGCCGGGCAGGACATGGCAGAGAGAGCGGAGGCGCGCTTCCGGGTCGATGAGTGGCCTGTCGACCAATACCGTGCTCTGCCAGAAACTGCCGCCCACGAGCGTGAAGGCCTTCGGCGTGGTCCGGCCGATGCCGAGCAGTCCGAGCTGAGTGTCGGCACCGCCCACGACGACCGGCGTCCCGGCGGCGAGTCCGGTCTCGGCGGCCGCTCTCGCCGTCACTCCGCCGAGCACGCTGCCGGGCTGGCGAACCTGCGGGAAGATGCTCGGGTCGAGGCCGATCATCGCGATCAGCTCGGCCGACCAGTCCGCCCTGGCCAGGTCGAACAGGCCGGAGCTTGCCCCGATCGACGGGTCGGTCGCGTACTCGCCCGACAGCTTCGTCAGGACCCAGTCGCTGAGCATGCCCATGTGGGCGATGCGGCCGAAGACGTCCGGCTGGTGCCGCTTGATCCAGAGGAACCTGGCCGGCGAGGTGATCGAGACCCAGTCGCCGCCGGTGTCGAAGATCTTCCGCGCCTGTCCGGCCTCTATGAGCTCGGCGGCCTCGTCGCCGGCGCGAGAGTCGACGTTCGGGCAGGCCCAGATCTCGGCGCCCGCAGCGTCGTAAAGGACCATGCCCTCGCGCATGGCGGTGCTCGAGACGCCCTTTATGGCGCCCGCCCCCAGGCCGCTCTTCGCCAGCGCCTCCCGGATGCACTCGCAGATAAGAGGCCAGTTGCGGGCCGTCTCGAACTGCTGCGAGCCGGGCGCGCCCGGCAGTGGCGGGTGCGACCACTCGCGCTGCGCCATCGCCACCTGATGGCCGTCCCGATCGAAGATCAGGGCGCGGCAGCTGCCCGTTCCGAGATCGATTGCCATCACGTGCGCATCAGGCATGGTTCCCCACCTTCCCAAGCACGGCCGGGTTGGCCAGGTTCACGAACGGCTCGCCGGCCGCCAGCCGGCCGATCTCGGCGGCGGCCATTTCGCCGCCATGGCCCATCGTCTCGTAAGTGGCGCCGCCGATGTGAGTGGCGAGGACCACGTTCGGGGCGTCGAAGAGCCGGTGGCGGCGGCCGAGTTCCGGCGGTATCGACAGGTCCGGCAGGCGCACCACGTCGAAGGCCCCTCCGCCGAGGTGTCCGGAGCGGAGCGCATCGTAGACGGCGTCCTCGTCGACGAGCGTGTCACGGGCGGTGTTGATCAGGCAGGCGCCCTGCTTCATGCGCTCGATCTGGGCGCGCCCCAGCAGGCCCTTGTTGTCGGCCGTCGCGCGGGCGTGGATCGAGACGTAGTCGGCGGTCGTGAGCAGAGTGTCAAGCCCGACCGGCTCGGCGCCGTCGGCCTCGATGCGGGCGGCCGGAACGAACGGATCGAAGACGACGACCCGCATCCCCATCGCCCTGGCGATCCCGGCGACGCGATGGCCAACCTGCCCATAGCCGATCAGGCCCAGGACGTGCCCGTCCAGGTCGTGGCCCATCCACTTCGCCCCTTCGTAGTTGTCGCGGGCCAGCTCGCCCCCTCCCTCCAGGAAGCGCGTGACTTCCGGCAGGCGCCGAGCGAGCATCACCATGAAGGCGATGGTCAGCTCCGCGACGGCCTGGGCGTTCTTGCCTGGAGTCGTGACGACGGCGATGCCCCGATCCGTGGCCGCGGCGATGTCGACGTTCACTGGACCGCCGCGGGCGACGCACACGAGCTTGAGGCCAGGGCTCGCGTCCATGACCGCGTCGGTCACCGGCGCGCCCTGGACTATCAGCACTTCGTGCCCGTCGAGCCGCTCGATGACCTGGCGCGGGCTCCCCAGCAGCTCGCGGATCTTGAGCTCGGAGGGCGTCGTCGGGCGCCAGCCGGGCTCGTCGACCAGGTCGAAGCAGGTGACTTCGTGGCTCTCGGCCAGGCGATCGATCGACGCGCCGAGCGCTCGCCAGCGGCAGTAGGAGTCCCCGACAACCAGGATCTTCATCATCCGGTCACCTGCATGCGGCCCACGCCCGCCGTGCGGCGAGGGCAATTGGTGTCTCGCGGCGGCTGCCGTCGGGTGCCGACCCGGTGTGAGCAAGACGACGCGACGGCGGCCCGCGTGAAACCTGGGTGGTATCCACCCGGCCTCGGCCTGGCCTGATACGGAAAGATTGTGCCAGCGAAGTCAAGACCTTGCCAGGCGCCGGCAGCGCCGACGTGACCCGGCGGACGCCCGCGGGCGGCGCGCGTTCGCGGGCCGACACGCCGTAGCCGGGCTCGCGCCAGAACCTGGCGGCCACCCCGGCGGCCCGATCTCGAGCGCTGGATGCCGAGCGCAGCGCGCTTCAGGCGTTGGGCCGAATTGGAGTTCCGGCAATCTCCGCGAAACCCTGGGGGGTGAGCGCGTAGCGGCCCACGAAGAGCCCATCCACGCCGGGACAGGCGAGGACCGCGCCGGCGCCCGCGGCGTCGACGCTGCCGCCGTAGATCACCGGGACTTCGTCCCCCCCGGCCGCGAGGTCCGACAAACGCCGGTGGATCGCCCCGTGGATCGTCCCTATCCACGCCGCCGGCGCGCGCTCGGATCCCGCGCCGATGGCCCAGGCCGGCTCGTAGGCGACGATCAGTTTCGCGGGATCGAAGCGGTTGACGAAGCGCAGCTGGCCCAGGACGTGCTCCTCGGCCGCCTCGGGCGTGGTCCTGGACACCTCGCCGACGCACAGGATGGCGGTCATGCCCCAGCGTTGGATGGCGGAGACCTTCGCGGCGATCAGGTCGTCGTCCTCGTGGTGATCGCGGCGACGTTCGTGATGGCCGACCTCTACGAAGGTGCAACCCAGGTCCGCGAGCATCGAGGCGGAAACGTCGCCGGTATGGGGGCCCTCTTCGGCCGGGTGAACGTCCTGAGCGCCCCAGGCAACGTTGCTGCCGGCGAGGACGCGGCCGGCCGCGGACAGCGATGGGTAGGACGGCAGCACGAAGAGCGTGCGATCGTCGATCGCCTCGACCAGCGGCCTGAGCGCGGCGCAGTACTCGACGGTCTTGCTGGGCGCCAGGTTCATCTTCCAGCTCGTGCCGATCAACGGGCGCTTCACCGCGAATCCTCCGGCGAGAGAGCCTCCGGGTGCCGCTCGGCCGCCTGGATCTTCTGAACCTTGCGCAGGGACCCGCCGCCGGCGAACTCGGCCTTGAGCCACACGTCGACGAGAGTCCTGGCCAGCTCCGTTCCGACCACCCGCGCCCCCAGGGAGAGCACCTGGGCGTTGTTCGACATTCGGGCCCGCGCGGCTGAGTAGGGGTCGTGGGCGTTGGCCGCGTAGACGCCCGGGACTTTGTTGGCGGCGATGGCCATGCCGATGCCGGTGCCGCAGACGAGGACAGCGCGGTCATGGCGGCCGGCCGCGACGGCGGTCGCGACCTCGATGGCTACGTCCGGGTAGTCAACCGGTTCCGCGGAGTGGCAGCCGTAGTCGGTGACCTCGTAGCCCTGCGCCTCGAGGTGACGCCTCAACTCCTCCTTGAGCTCGAAACCGGCGTCGTCGCTGCCGACCGCGATGGGCTTCATCCAAGCCTCCTTCCCGTGATCGCCCGACCGACCGTGCCATGGAAACCGCGGGCAGGCGGCGCCGGGCTGTGACCAAACTGAGTATCCGAACATTACCTCGGACCGGCCCGACGGCGGCCGGGTCCCACCCGCGGCCCGGCAACGTCATCGGCCGGACCCTTACGGACCGGCCCGATCGGACCATGCCGGCCGGTCCGGACCTACTTGCTAGCGTATCGCCGGTCCGCGGCCACACGGGCCCGGGGCGATCGCGACGCTTCACGGGGGCGACCGACGGGCACTTCGCGGGCCAGGGCACGGAAGAGGGGTCGATTCACGGGTTCCGGCGATGCCAGCAGTTTCCCGGCACTGCCGAAGGCCAGGTACGAGTTGAGAGCCGCCGAGAACGCGGCGACGAACCCCGGCGCCTCCATCGGGTCGAAGCCGGACTCCCAGGCCAGGCCCAGGATTCGCACGGCCTTGGCCGGGCGGTCGATGCGCGGTTCGATGCGACCGACCAGCCGATCGCCGAATAGGATCGGCAGGACGTAATAACCCCAGCGGCGTTTGGCCGCGGGCGTGTAGACCTCCCAGCGGTAATCGAAGTCGTAGAGCGGTCCGAGAGCCTCGCGGTCCCACATCATCGGGTCGAGCGGAGGCAGGAAGGCGGCGCCCGCGGGGCCGTCTCCCGGGCGAGAGACGGCCCCCGACGCCTCGGCCGCGATCTCCCGTTCCGCCTGGGCGAGCAGCGGCATCTCGTCCGCCACGACGAAGCGCCGGCCGCGCAGACCCTCGACCACGACGGGCACGATCTCGCCTCGATCCACGAGTTCGGCTCGAAGCTCGGTCCGCAGCGCGGCCGGTCCGATGCCTAGCCAGAGTTCGCCGCCTCCGGACGCCCCGAGCAGGCCGTGGGCGCGGAAACGCGAAAGGAGCTTGTGGCGCAGCTGCTCGCGTTCCGGGACGCGGACGGCCAAAAGGTCGGATGGGAAGAGTCGCTCGATCAGGTCGTAGTAGCGGCGGTTGCCCTCGCGTCGCGCCAGCCCAAGGCGACCGGAGACAGACAGCGCCTCGAGCACCGCTCGAACGGCCGACGTCGGCCCCCACCACCAGGCGATCGCCCCGGACCGCTCGAAGTCGGCCGAACTCCTGGGACCCTCGGCCGCTATCGTCGCCAGCAGCTTCTCCGCAAGGCCGGCCTGTTCGGCCAGCAGCCCGCCCGCCATGCCGGCCCCCAGTTGTGTCCATGTGATCCGGTAGTAGGGCAGCTCGCGTGTCGGCAGCAGGTTGAGCGACTTGTTGTAGGCCTCGAATAGCAGGCGGCGGCCGTAGAGGAGTTCGTCGGTGAGCTCGCGATGGTAGCCGCCGATCCGGGCCGCCAGGACGAGGTCGTGGTTGCGGCCGGCCACCTCGAGCGGGTCGAACTGGAGCGAGCCCAGCCGGTCCACTACGGCCAGGACGCTCTCCGTCGCGGCGGGCAAAGCGCGCGGAGGCGCCAGCAGGTGGCGGATGGCCAGAAAGCGCCGTGCCGTCGCCAGGCTGATCTGATCGAGCATTGTGGGATTGTGGCGGGTTCGCGGCGGCGCGGCGCGGCGGGGCTGGTCGCCGCCGGCGGTCGTGACCGCCGGGCCGGGTCAGGCGGGCCGGCGCGAACTGAGCAGAACCAGCGACCGCGGCTCCACGACGACCGGCGCGCCGGCCGCGAGATTCGGCGCCGCGGCCGGCGGCGTGCCCGCCGCCGTCCCCGCCGCACCGACCGGCCCGGCCGTTCCGGCGAAGGTGTCCAGCTCGAGCCGCCACGACCGGGGGGAGCTCAGGTCCGGCAGCGTGAACGTGAGCGGCTCCCACCAGCCGTTGATCAGGAGGAGCAGATCGTCGTCCAGCATCGGCCGGCCGCGGTCGTCCCTGTCAGCGTCGCGCGTTCCGTCGAAGCGGGCCATGACGCTGCGAGTCCAGCCCGCGCCCCAATCCGAGTCGGTCATCGCTGATCCCGCCGGAGTGAACCACTCGATGTCGTCGCGGAGAGCGCCGCTGGCGAAGCGCCGCCGCCTCAGGGCGTGGTGGCGGCGCCGGGCCGCGATCAGCGCCCGGGTGAAGGCGAGCAGATCCTCGTCCGAGGAGCCCCAGTCGAACCAGGAGATCTCGTTGTCCTGGCAGTAGGCGTTGTTGTTGCCCAGCTGCGTTCGGCCCAGCTCGTCGCCGCCCAGCAGCATCGGGACGCCCAGGCTCAGCAGCAGGGTGGCCAGCAGCGCCCGCGACTGGCGCGCCCGCAGTGCGAGAACTTCGGGGTCGTCCGTCGGGCCTTCGGCTCCGCAGTTCCACGAGAGGTTGGCGTCCGTTCCGTCGTTGTCCGACTCTCCGTTCGCTTCGTTGTGCTTCTGGTCGTACGAGACCAGGTCGCGCAGGGTGAAGCCGTCGTGGCTGGTGAGGAAGTTGATCGAGGCGTTGGGCCGGCGGCGCGACGGGCCGTACAGGTCGGCCGAGCCCGTCAGCCTGGTCGCCAGGTCGGGTAGTGTGCCCGCCGTTCCACGCCAGAAGTCGCGGACCGTGTCCCGGTACCTGCCGTTCCACTCGCTCCACGAGGCGGGGAAGTCGCCCAGGTCGTAGCTGTCGGGCTGGCCGACGTCCCACGGTTCGGCGATCAGCTTCACCCGGGAGACAACCGGATCCTGGGAGATCAGGTCGAAGAAGGCCGACACGCGGTCGAACCCGCCGTTCTCGCGGGCCAGGGCGACGGCGAGATCGAATCGAAAGCCGTCGACGTGCATCTCCGTGATCCAGTACCGCAGCGAATCCATGATCAACCGCAGGCAGTTCGGGTCGTCGGGGTTGAGGGAGTTGCCCGTGCCGGTGGTGTCGAAGTAGAAGCGGGGGTCGTCCGCGTCCAGGCGGTAGTAGGCCGGGTTGTCGAAGCCCCGGAACGAGAGAGTGGGGCCGAGGTCGTTGCCCTCGGCGGTGTGGTTGAAGACGACGTCGAGGATGACCTCCAGGCCGGCCGCATGAATGGCCTTCACCATGCTCTTGAACTCGGCCACCTGGCCGCCCGGCCGGCCGGCCCGAACCTCGGCCGAATAGCCCGCGTGCGGGGCGAAGAAGCCGAGCGTGCTGTAGCCCCAGTAGTTGTCGAGTCCCGTGGCTCGCAGAAACCCGTCGTCGGCGTGGTGGTGCACAGGCAGCAGTTCCACGGCTGTGACGCCCAGGCTCGTCAGGTGGTCGAGAGCGGCCGGCGAGGCAAGGCCGGCATAGGTGCCTCGGAGTTCGGGCGGGACGCCGGCATGGAGCTGGGTGAAGCCTTTGACGTGGGTCTCGTAGATGATCGTGTCGGAGTAGGGGATCGCCGGCGGCGAATCCGAGCCCCAGTCGAAGGCGCCGCCTACCACCAGGCCTCGCGGCACGTGGGGCGCCGAGTCCAGGTCGCTGAAGCCGTCCGGCATCCCAGGTGCGTACCCGAAGACCGCGTCCACCCAGTCGATATCTCCGGCTATGGCCCTCGCGTAGGGGTCGAGCAGCAGTTTGTTCGGGTTGCAGCGAAGTCCCGCGGCAGGCTCGTACGGGCCGGAGACGCGATAGCCGTAGCGCTGGCCCGGGCCGATCCCCGGCACGAAGCCGTGCCAGATGCCGGCGTCCTGCTCCAGCAGCGGAACCTGCCGCTCCGTGCCGGCGGCGTCGAAGAGGCAGAGCGTCACGCCCGTGGCGATGGTCGAGGCCACGGCGAAGTTCGTGCCGTCCGGGCCCGGAGCGGCCCCGAGCGGGTACGGACGGCCCGGCCACGATTCCATGATGCGGTCCCCTTGCTGCCGAGTCACCGCGGCTACCGGCGCGGATGCTGGAAATCAGCCTGCCACAGCTTCGGGACCCGGTCCAGAGTCGCGCCGATGAGGCTCATTTCGGGCCGGTTTGGGCCCTCATGGTGCGGGCCCTGGCCGCCTTCCAGCCTCGCCGGCGCCCGGCGGGCGCATGCCGGAGCGTGCCCCGCCGGTTCAATACCAGCCGTTGGCCTTCCAGAAGGTGTAGGCCGCGCAGGCCGAGCCGTACCTGGTCGTGACGTACCAGAGGCCCCATTTGACCTGGGTCAGCGGGCTGTAGCGCCAGTTCGACCCGAAGGCGGCCATCCTGGTGCCCGGGAAAGCCTGCGGGATGCCGTACGCGCCCGTGGGCGTGCCGGCACGAGGGTTCCACTTCGATTCAACCGTCCAGACGGCGTTGATGCAGTCGTAGCCCTTCGCGCCCACGCGGTTCTTGACGTATATGCGAGCGTTCCAGACCGTATCCCTCGGAGTGGGAGCCGGCGTCTTCTTCGGCCTGGCGGTCGGAGCAGGAGTCGAAGCGGGCGTCGGCGTCGCCGACTCCGGCCCGGGCGGGAATAACGGGATGTAGGCGTTCGCTTCGGTCGCCGGACCCGGCGTCGGATCTGCCGGCAAGACCGTCGGTGAAGCCAGGGCGATCCGAGCGCCCTGATCCGGCGAGAAGGCGACGGACGGCGAGGGCGATCCAGCCGGAGCGGCCAGCGCGTTCGGCACGATGACGATGACGGCGTCGACGACCAGGATGAAGGCCGCCGTCATGGCCAGGACTGCCGCGGGTGAGAATGGCTTCAAATAGATCCTCGTCGGTCGGGCCGCCCGGGGCTCGACCTGCGCTCTGGCCCGCGCGCCCGGCCGGGTCTGACCGGGGCTCGCGGTCGTGACGGTGAACCTGCGGACTTCGCGGCTGGGGCCTGGGGCCGCAACGACGGAACCCGCGGGCGTCCGAGATTCCAGGGTTGACGCGGACGTGAGCGGAGGCGTCAACCGCCGGCAGGCGGCAGAATATCACGGCCAGATTGGATGGGGCGGTGTCGTGGGAATGGACGAAGACCGTCGGCGGACAACGTCGCGCGGCGGCGGCAGGTCGGGGCCGAGTTCGCGGCCTCGTGGCGGCGGCCCGGCGTCAACTCCACGCGATTGACGCCGCCCCCAGTAATCCCGATAATATGAGTCGGAATTAGAAGGACACTCAGCGGCGGTCCGGCGTCCCCCTCCGCGGGACCGCCGCCTCGTTCAAGGAGCCCGATGGTCACCAGCCGGGAAATCGTCTCCAGCGAGTACAAGTTCGGTTTTCACGACGACGTCGACTACCTCGAGCAGACCGGCCACGGCCTTACCCGCGGCACCGTCGAGGCAATCAGCCGGTTCAAGGGCGAGCCGGCGTGGATGCTCAACTTCCGCCTGCGTGCCTACGAGCACTACCTGTCGCGGCCGATGCCGACGTGGGGCGGCGACCTGTTCACGATCGACCTCGACAAGATCGTCTACTACCGCAAGCCCTCCGAGGGCGAGGAGAAGTCCTGGGACGACGTCCCGGACAAGATCAAGAAGACCTTCGAGCGCCTCGGGATACCGGAGGCGGAGCGGAAGTTCCTGGCCGGCGTCGGCGCTCAGTACGACTCCGAGGTCGTTTACCACAGCGTCCGCGAGGAACTCTCGAAGATCGGCGTCGTCTTCATGGGCACCGACCAGGGACTCAGGGAGTACCCGGAGCTGTTCAAGAAGTACTTCGCCACGGTCGTTCCGCCCGAGGACAACAAGTTCGCCGCGCTGAACAGCGCCGTCTGGTCGGGCGGGTCGTTCGTCTACGTCCCCAAGGGCGTCGAGGTCCCGCTGCCGCTGCAGGCCTACTTCCGCATCAACGCCGAGAACACCGGGCAGTTCGAGCGGACGCTGATCATCGTCGACGAGGGGGCCAAGGTCCACTACATAGAGGGTTGCACGGCCCCGATCTACACCACCGACGCGCTCCACGCCGCGGTCGTCGAAGTCATTGCCCTGCCGGGCTCGAAGGTCCGCTACACCACGATCCAGAACTGGTCGAACGACGTCTACAACCTCGTCACCAAGCGTGCCCACGCCCACGCCCACGCTACCGTCGAGTGGATCGACGCGAACACCGGTTCTCGCCTGACGATGAAGTACCCGAGCATCTATCTGCGCGGGGAGGGCGCCACGGCCGAGGTCATCTCGGTGGCCGTTGCCGGCAAGGGACAGCACCAGGACACCGGCGCCAAGGCGATCCACCTCGCCCCCAACACGCGCAGCCGGATCATCAGCAAGTCGATCTCCAAGGATGGCGGCCGGACCACCTATCGAGGCCAGCTCAAGGTCGTGCCGGGGGCGACGG
Organism: uncultured Chloroflexia bacterium; assembly: GCA_963713795.1. Classification (GTDB taxonomy): domain Bacteria; phylum Chloroflexota; class Limnocylindria; order Limnocylindrales; family CSP1-4; genus Fen-1039. Next base: position 32,269 of record CAVQNC010000009.1, on the reverse strand, counting down.
GCGTCGTGGCCAGCGTCCGGTGTGACGCGCTGCTCCTGGACGAGGGCAGCCGCTCCGACACGTACCCGTACATCGACATCCAGGAAGACGACACCACGATGACCCACGAGGCCACGGTCGGCAAGATCAGCCAGGACCAGGTCTTCTACCTGATGAGCCGCGGCCTGACCGAGAACGAAGCCACCAACCTGGTCGTCCAGGGCTTCCTGGAGGTCTTCACGAAGGAACTCCCGATGGAGTACGCCATCGAGTTCAACAGGCTGGTGAAGCTCGAGATGGAGGGTGCGCTCGGATGACGGCTCGACCAGAAACCGTGGAGGCAGTCGCCGAGCCGGCTCGACAGGCCGCGCCCGCTCGACAGGGCCCCTCGGATCTGACTCTCTCGTTCGTGGACGAGGGCACTGTTCGTGGCGTCTCCGCTGCCGCCGGCGACGCCGATTGGCTGCTGGCCGATCGACTGGAGGGGCTGGGCGCCTTCGAGTCGCTCCCCATCGAGACGAACCCGCTATACACCACGTACGTCGACCTGCGCAACGCCGGGCTTGCCGCCGCGCGGCCCTACGCTGGTCCCGCCTCGGTGGCCCCGCGCGCTGCCGACGCGAAGCTGCTTCCCGAAGGGGCGGCGGCCTATGCGGAGATCGGCGAGAACCGTGTCGAGGCCCTGGTCCTCTCCGATGAGGCCCGCTCCGCCGGCGTGATCCTGGAGACACTCGGGGGCCTGCGCCTGCGCGACCCGGAGTTCATGCGCCGGCTCCTCGAGGGCGGCTGCGCCCTGCCCGAGAACGACAAGCTCGCCCAGATGACGCGTGCCCTGTGGTCCGGTGGGTTGCTCCTCCACGTCCCGGACGGCGTGCGTCTCGAGCGGCCGATCGTCTTGCGCTGGTCCGTCGGCGCGCCCGATACCGCCCTCCTGACTCGAACGGTCATCTCCATCGGCGAGGACGCGGAAGTCTCGGTCGTCGAGGAGCAGGTCGCGGCGGACGAATCCAATCCGGCCGCGACCGAGGCCCAGGCTTTCTTCGCCGGCACGACCGAAGTCCAGATCGGGGCGGGGTCCACGCTGGCGTTCGCCGGCCTGCAGGATTTCTCGCTGAGGCAGATCGCCTTCCAGCACCGCTCGGCCGTCCTCGGCCGCGGGGCGACGGTGCACTGGGCGCTGGCGCAGCTCGGCTGCCGGGTGGTCCGCAGTCGAATCGACAACCGCCTCGAGGGCGACGGCTCCGCGGTCGAGCAGGCCGAGATCGTCTTCGGCTCGGCCGACCAGCTCTTCGACCTGACCTCGTACACGCGGCACGTCGGCCGGGACACGACCGGCAACCTGCTCTCCAAGGGCGCCCTGGCCGATCGCTCGCGGGTCTACATGAAGGGACTTGCCACGATCGAGCACACGGCTCATGGGACCGACAGCTACCTCGGCGAGTTCGGGATGCTGCTGTCGCGGCAGGCCCGCTCCGTGGCCATCCCCAGCCTGGAGATCGACCAGCCGGACTGCCGCCGGGTGGCCCACGCCAGCTCGGTCGGCCCGATCGACGAGACCCAGCTCTTCTACCTGGAGAGCCGCGGCCTCGAGCCCGAGGAGGCGCGGCGGGCCATAGTCTTGGGCTACCTGGAGCCGGTGGTCGCCCGCGTACCGCTCGAATTGGCCAGGGAGCGGCTGCGTGAGCTGCTCGAGGCGAAATGGGACGCGAGGGTAGTGGCTCGGCCGGCCGCGGGCGCGGTGGCCTGAGGTCGAGATGAGGGGCGCCGCGGGACCGCAGCGTATCGACCTCTGCGCCGCGGACGAGGTTCCGCCCGGCACGATGAAGCTGTGCGACGCGGCCGGCGAAGTGGTGCTGGTGATCAATCTCGACGGCCGGTTCCACGCGACCCAGGGAGTCTGCTCGCACGAGTACTTCGAACTGGACCGGGGCACGCTGATCGGCGACACGGTCATGTGCATGCTCCACCTGTCCCGCTTCTCGCTGCTCGACGGCGACGTGCTCGATCCGCCCGCGGACTGGCCGCTCGTGGTCTATCCGGTCGTGGTCGAGGGCGGCCGCGTCCTGATCGAGGTACCCGAGGGTCCGCTCGCGGTGAACCGCTAGGCCCTCGTTCCATCTCAGCTTCCCGCCGCTGCCTCAGCTCGGCAGGATCCGCCCAAGGCCGAGACGCTCCGCTCGCTCCAGCACGGCCGAAGCAAAGACGACGTCCGCTAGGCCGACGCCCAGGTGCGAGACGAGGACGCGGCCGCTCGGGCGTCCGCGACCCGAGGCTGCCCCGACCGGCGAGTCTCCGCGCAGCAGCTCGCCGAGAGTCACGTCCGGGTCCGGGTAGCCGGCGAAGACCGGACCGGCGCGAGTGGCGATGAACTGCGCCCGATCGTCCACGGCGAAGAAGGCTTCGCGCGCCAGGGCGGCCGGAGCCTGCATGTCGTAGTCGACGGCCACGAATAGAGTCTCGGGCCCCAGCCAGGCCGGATCCAGGGCCTGCCGGTCGGGGCCGAAGGAGATGACCGAGACGACGACGTCGGCCGACTCGACGGCGCCGCGTACGCTCGAGACAGCTTCCGCCGAAGCGACCCCTTCGACCGCCGCCGCCTCGTCGGCCAGCGTCGCGGCCCGAGCCGCGTCGACGTCGGTCAGCCGCACCAGGCAGCCGGGCAGCAGATGCCCGATCATGGGCAGGTGGCTGCGGGCTTGCGCCCCCGCTCCGAGTACGGCCACGCGGGCCGGCGCCCCATCCGGCCCCGCGCCCCCGGGCAGGAAGTGGCGGATGGCCGTCCCGCTGACGGCGGCCGTTCGGCCTGCCGTGATCGCGGCCGCGTCCATCACCGCCAGCGGCTCGCCCGTGACCGGGTCGTTGAGCAAGACGATGGCCTGGTACGCCGGCAGACCGAGACCCGGGTTGGCCGGAAAGCCCGTGATCCACTTGGCGCCGAGGAGGTCCGCCGAGCCGTCGGGGGCCCCTCCGCGAAGCAGCGCCGGCATGGCCTGCGCCAGCGACCCGGGTTGTCGCGGATGAACCCCGATCTTGGGCGGCAGATCGGCTTCGCGACCCAGGGCTCGCAGGGTCCGCTCGGCCAGGCCGAGTCGCTCGCCGAGTGGCGGCATCGCGAATGCGACTTCGGCGGCGGAGAGATGTCGGAGCGGCTTCATCGTCCCGGCCCGCGTGGAGGACCGGCAGGGTCGAACGGATCGGAACCGATGCACACGCCCCGAGTGTAGCGGTACGATGCACGGGCAGGCTCGAGCGCCGTGGTGGAACCTCCTGATTCGTGTTGCCGGGCCGGTTCGTCCAGCCGATGGTTCGGCACCCGTGTCACGTTCGGATGGGCTTCCGTGCGGCGTGACCAGCCAGGTCTGCGAGGAGTTCGTTGCAGCGACTGAAGGGCCTGATCGGGGCGACCCTCGTCGGGATTCCCCTGTGGGCCCTGCTCTTCTTCTCGCTACACGCAACCCGCGAGATCGCCACGCTCGCGGCCGCCGCGGTTGGCCTGGCGATATTCGCGGTCGTGGCAACGGGGACCGACGCGCGCGGCGCCGCGGCGGACGTGGCCTGGAGGAAGGCTGCGCCCGACCTTCCGCCGGTTTCCGACCGGGTCACGCTGGAGAGGGATCAAGTCAACATGCCGGGGCCGGAGAAGGGCCGGCGCACCGGTCTTCGGTCCCGGGACAGTCGTCAGGGCGTCCAACCTGGAGACTCCGGCAAGGGGGAAAAGAACCGAGATGAGCCGAGTCGATCGAGCCAGCGTTGAGGCGAGGTTGCTGGCAGAGGGTCTCACCACCTCCGCCTGGTCGAATCTCCCGGGTGAACGCTACGAGCAACACGTCCACGACTACGACAAGGTCGTGGTGGCCGTCGCAGGCTCGATCACGTTCGGCCTGGTCGGCTACGGTGTCGGATTCGTGCTCGCCGCCGGCGAGCGGCTCGATCTGCCGGCCCACGTCCTCCACGACGCGGTTGTCGGCGCGAAAGGCGTCACCTGCCTGGAGGCCCATCTCCCGGCCGGATCTCTCGGCGCTACGGCCCGAGGTCGAGGCTACGGCTGGTAGTCGTGCCCGAACCGGCCGGCGGATCTGGCGCGGCGGTCGCAGTCCGATTCCCTGTCGATTCGGCGGGGATCGGCTAGGCTGGACAGGAGGCTTCGGGAGGCCTCGGATCGGGGCGAGGACACAGACGAGATGGGCTCTATCGAACGCATCGACGAGACGGACGCTCGCATCCTGGAACTGCTCCAACGCGACGGGCGCGAGTCCTACGCGGAGGTCGGCCAGACGGTCGGGATGAGCGGGCCATCCGCCCACGAGAGGGTCAAGAAACTCGAGGCGCGAGGCGTCATTCGCGGCTACTCCGCACAGGTCGACCCGACCCTCCTGGGCTACGGAGTGCTGGCGTTCATCTTCATCAAGCAGGTGCCGGGCACGATCGCCACGGACATGACGGGCGATTTCGTCGGCATCGACGAGATCGAGGAGTGCCATCACCTGGCGGGTGAGTCGGACTACCTGCTGAAGGTTCGGGCGACGGACACCCGGCACCTGGAGCGCGTCCTTCACTCGATCCAGCAGGTCGGGCACGTCTTCACGACCGAGACTCAGGTCGTCTTTTCTAGCGCCTTCGAAAGGCGTCCGATCCGCATTCCCCGGGAGCCCGAGGCTCTGCCGGGCTCGTCCAACTCGTGACCGATCGCCGGGAACCCGGCCCGGCCGCGGCCGGCGCGGCGCCAACAGTGGCATCGGCCCGGGGTGCCAGCCGGCCGGGCAATACCGTGCCCGAGCCGAGCGTCACGTCGATGTTCGACTCCATCGCGCCCGTCTACGATCGCATGAACACGCTCATGACGGCGGGCATGGACGGCCGGTGGCGGCGGGCGGCCGTCCGCGCCGCTCGCCTTTCGCGCGGCGGGTCGGCCCTGGACGTTGCCTGCGGCACCGGCAAGCTGACCGCGGCGCTGGCCGCCGAGGTCGGGCCGGAGGGCCGGGTGGTCGGTGTCGATCTCTCGCCGGCGATGCTGGACCAGGCAAGGGGTGCTTTCGGCGAGATGCCCGGGATCGAGTTCGTCCTCGGAAACGCGCTGGCCCTGCCGTTCGAGGACGGGTCGTTCGACGCCGCCGCGATCGCCTTCGGCCTGCGCAATCTGGCCAGCTTCGAAGATGGATTCCGCGAGCTGGCCCGAGCCGTACGGAGTGGGGGACGGGTCGTCTGCCTGGAGCTGTCGGTGCCGCGGCCGAGGTTCCTGGGCCGGGCCTACGTCGGCCTCTTCCGAGTGACGGCGCCGCTCATCGGGGCCATCTTCCGCCGCCGCGCCGCCTACGCCTATCTGCCGAGCTCCCTGCGCGGCTTTCCCGCGGCCGATGAGATCGCGGCGACGATGCGGCGAGTGGGCCTGCGGGAGGTCACCTTCAAGCGACTGGCGCTCGGCTCCGTGGCCCTGCACTCGGGAACGGTGGCCTAGTCCGGCGACCGGTTCGGCCGCGACGATGGCCCCATCGCCCGTCCCGGCCGGACCGGGAGCCTCAGCCGGGGTCCTTGCCGGTCAGCTCCTGGCGTGCCTGCGCCCGCTCGGCCTCGATGCGTTCGGTCTCGGCCGCCGCCTGGGCCTCGCGGATCTTGCCGTCGACATAGGCGCCGTGGAGGTTCAGCAGACGGACGATCGTCGCTTCGTCGAGCACGATGCCGTCCGCCGCCACCTCTTTGGCCAGCAGGCCGGCCTCGAGGAGATCGACCGGCCCGCCCGGCGTCTCCAGCGACTCGAAGGGGTGGTCGGCCAGGAAGAACCAGGTCAGCACCCCGCCGATGACAAGACCGAGGAGTCCGAAGAAGAAGTAGTACGGCATTTCGCGGCCCTTCCGTGGGGCGGTTGTCGTCGAGATCTCACACGACGCGGCGCCTGCCGTCCGCGCATGTGGTATGGAGGCGGCTGGGCGTCCTGCCCAGTATAGGCAGCGAGGCAGACGCGCGAGCCGAACGGCGCCGCCCGGTACACTGTCCAACCATGATCGATTTCACGCCCAACCCGGTTGCCCTCGCCTTCGGCCCGCTCGAGATCCGGTGGTACGGGATCGGCTACGTGGCCGCGATTCTCGCCGCGACATGGCTGCTGTTCCGAGAAGCCCGCAGACGCGGCGAGCGCACCGACATCATCGTCGACAGCCTGATCGTCGTCGCTGTCGCGGCGCTGATCGGCGGGCGGGCCTACCACGTGATCGACCAGTGGGCCTACTACCAGAACAACCTCGCCCAGATCTTCCTGCCGCCGTACAGCGGGCTGGGCATCTACGGAGGCGTCTTCACCGGGCTGCTCGCCATCATCTGGCTGGCCCGTCACTACCGCGTCTCGTTCTGGCGTTGGGCCGACATCGTCGTCCCGGCGGTTCTCCTGGCCCAGGCCGTCGGCCGATGGGGCAACTTCATGAACCAGGAGTTGTACGGCCCGCCGACGACACTGCCCTGGGGCATCGCCATCCAGTGCCAGTACCGCGTGGCCGAGTACGCCTGCCCGGCGCAGGGTGGGACGACCCCGGTTGACGCCCACTTCATCCCGCTCTTCTTCTACGAGTCCATGCTGAGTCTGCTCGGCGTCGCCGTGCTGCTCTTCCTGTGGCGCCGCTTTACGGCACGAGGCCGCCTGCTCATCGCCGGCGACGTCGGCCTGCTTTACCTCGTCTGGTATGGGGTGGAGCGTAGCCTCCTCGAGACCCTCCGAAGCGGCTGGAACTGGACCTTCTTTGGTTTGGCCACCGCCCAGATCGTAGGATTGAGTGCGGCGGCCGCGGCGATCGTTGCCATCCTCCTCCGGCACTGGTGGGTTCGTCACCACCCCGACGCCGCCCCGGACGCCCCCGGCGACGTTCCTCCCGACGACCTGGTCGCGACGGCTGCCCAGCCCGCCGAACCGGCGGAGCCGGCACCGGCTACCTAGTCTGCGGCGCGTCGTACGGACTTCCGGGCCCGCGGGCTCCGAGCCCGGACTCGAGGACCTTCTCGCGTCAGCGGCTCGTCTCGGCGAGATTCTTCCGGCCCAGGATCGAATCCCGGCCGACTACCGCCCCATGGAGGAGCGCCAGCGAGGCCGGCATCGGCCTACCCGGGCACGAGGCGGGACCCCTTCGATCCGCCCGTTTGCGCGCCAGTCCGCCCTGTCCGTACAATTCCCCAGTCCCCGAATACCGTCGCAACTCTGGACATAATGTCGACAGGTGATGTCGACCCGCCGGGCCGGCTGGCACAAGCCCGAAGTGGCTCCCGCCCCGTCCCGCGCGGGCGCCGCCACGGGACAGCTAGGAGAACGCGGTGACTACGATCGGTGCCAGGGTGGAAGGGCGGCCGCAGGGTCTCCCTGCGGAGCATCCAATCGTTCGCTGGGTGAACGAGGTCGCGGCCCTGACGACACCGGACGCCGTCTACTGGTGTGACGGATCCGAGGCCGAGAACAGCCGCCTGTGCCGGCAACTCGTGGACGCGGGAACCTTCATCCGGCTCAACCCCGATCTCCGGCCGAACAGCTTTCTGGCCCGCTCGGACCCGTCCGACGTGGCGCGCGTAGAAGATCGAACCTTCATCTGCTCCGAGAAGGAGGCTGATGCCGGGCCAACCAACAACTGGCGCGATCCGGCCGAGATGCGCGCGACCCTCAACGGCCTCTTCGAAGGTTCGATGCGAGGCCGGACGATGTACGTCATCCCGTTCTCGATGGGCCCGGTCGGCTCACCGATCGGGCGTCTCGGGATCGAGATCACGGACTCGCCTTACGTCGTCGTCAACATGCGGATCATGACTCGAATGGGCGAGGCCGCCCTCGCCGAGATCGTCAAGAGCGGCGACTTCGTACCCGCGATCCACAGCGTCGGCAATCCACTCGCACCCGGAGAGCGGGACGTCCCGTGGCCCTGCGACCCGGAGACCAAGTACATCGTCCATTTCCCCGAGACCCGCGAGATCTGGTCGTACGGTTCCGGCTACGGCGGCAACGCCCTCCTGGGCAAGAAGTGCTACGCGCTCCGCATCGCCTCGGTCATCGCTCGGGACGAGGGCTGGCTGGCCGAGCACATGCTGATCATCAAGGTCACCTCGCCCTCGGGCGAGGTCAAGCACATGGCCGGAGCCTTTCCGTCCGCCTGCGGCAAGACCAACCTGGCCATGCTCGAGCCGACGATCCCCGGCTGGAAGGTAGAGACGATCGGCGACGACATCTGCTGGATGAAGTTCCGGGACGACGGCCGGCTCTACGCCATCAACCCCGAGGCCGGCTTCTTCGGGGTTGCACCCGGCACGAGCATGTCCACGAACGCCAACGCGATCCGGACCCTCTATGCCAACTGCATCTACACCAACTGCGCCCTGACCGACGACGGCGACGTGTGGTGGGAGGGCCTCACCCGGGAAGCTCCAGCCCACCTGGTCGACTGGACCGGCAACGATTGGGCTCCGGGTGGGGACAAGCCCGCGGCGCACGCCAACGCCCGCTTCACCGCGCCCGCCGGTCAGGATCCGGCCATCGCACCCAACTGGGAGGATCCAGCCGGCGTTCCGATCGACGCGATCATGTTCGGGGGCCGTCGCGCCTCGACGGTTCCCCTCGTCCGCGAGGGCTTCGACTGGGAGCACGGCGTCTTCCTCGGCTCCATCATGAGCTCGGAGATGACGGCGGCCGCTTTCGGTACGATCGGCAAGCTGCGCTTCGATCCGTTCGCGATGCTGCCGTTCTGCGGTTACAACATGGCCGACTACTGGGCTCATTGGCTCGAGATCGGCCGGCGGGCCGGGGCCCGGCTGCCGCGCATATACCTCGTCAACTGGTTCCGAAAGGGCGCGGACGGCCGCTTCCTGTGGCCCGGCTTCGGCGAGAACAGCCGCGTCATCGAGTGGATCTTCGGGCGGTGCTCGGGCGAGGACGACGCCGTCTCGACGCCGATCGGATACCTGCCGGCGCCAGGCGCCATCGACACCACCGGACTCGATATCGGCGCGGCCGACATGTCGGGTCTGTTTGCCGTCGAGCCGGAGGCCTGGGTGAACGAAGCGGCCGCGATCGAAGAGCACTACGCCAGGTTCGGCACGAGGCTTCCGGCCGAGCTGGCGGCCCGGCTCGCCCAGATGAAGGCGGCCCTGGCGGCCGCGTGATCAGCCGCGGGCGGCGGGTCCGGTGCTCCGCGTGTCTCACCATCCGGCGCCTGCGTGTATGGGGGTAGTCCTCCGGTTTCCAACCCGAGGACTCCCGGCTAACATCCGGCCCAAGGTCGGCAATCATGGAAGACCGACCGGGCCGCGATCGTAATCCCGCCGGCTCCCCCCGCCGGCGTCCCACAAGCGGGAGATCAAGATGCCAGTCTGTCGTCGCAAGGTAACGGTCATCGGAGCCGGTAACGTGGGCGCCACCGCGGCTCAGCGGATTGCCGAGGCGGGCGTCGCGGACGTCTACCTGATCGACGTCGTCGAGGGACTGCCCCAGGGCAAGGCTCTCGACCTGGTCGAGTCCGCGCCTCTGCAGCACCACGACCAGATGATCTACGGGACCAACGACTACGCCGATACGACCGAGTCGGACGTGATCGTCGTGACGGCCGGGTTGGCCCGTCAGCCGGGCATGACCCGAGACGATTTGCTTCTGAAGAACGCCGGCATCGTTCGGGACGTCGTCGGCAAGGCCGTCCACTACTCGCCGGACGCGATCCTGGTCATCGTCACGAACCCTCTCGACGCCATGGTCCACGTCGCTCTCCAGGCCAGCGGTTTTCCCAGGGAGCGTGTCATCGGCATGGCCGGCGTCCTCGACAGCGGCCGATTCCGAGCCTTCATCGCCCTGGACCTGGGCGTCTCCGCGTCCGACGTCTCGGCCTTCGTGTTGGGTGGGCACGGCGACACGATGGTGCCGCTGCCGCGACTCTCGACGGTCGCCGGGATTCCACTGCCCGAGTTGATGAAGCCGGAGCGGATCGACGCGCTCGTCCAGCGCACTCGCAACGGGGGAGCCGAGGTCGTCGCCCTCCTCAAATCCGGCAGCGCCTTCTACGCGCCCGCATCATCTGTCCTTCACATGGTGGACTCGATCCTCAACGATCGTAAGCGAGTTCTGCCCTGCGCCGTGCTGCTGCGCGGCGAATACGACATCGACGGGCTGGTCGTGGGCGTGCCGATCATCCTCGGCGCCTCGGGCGTCGAAAGGATCATCGAGGTCGCGCTTACCGCGGAAGAGAAGGCCGCCCTCCAGGCTTCGGCAGGTTCCGTCAGAGGCCTGGTCGAGACGATGGAGAAGGCCAGGAACTGATCAGTCGGAGCGTTCGCGCTCCTGCGCCGCGTCCGGACGCCGTCCGGCCGACCAGACAATAGGAAAGCCCCGGCGGTCCCGTCCTGCCGGGGCTTCCCTGGCCCAGTCAAGCTTTGAGGCGCCGGTCCCGGCCCCCCGGTATTCCGGGACCAGCGCCTTTCGCCCGTCCGATCCCCCTCGGTGGCGGTTGTAGCCGCACATCGGGCAAATCCCCCGTTTAGCACGGCGAGCGCCCGGGTTGTCCAGGTCTCATCCGATGTACGTATGTAGCCACGGGACCGCGGGCCGGAAGAGCAACCACGCGACACGAGATATGTCGGCCAGCCGACATCAACTTGGCCGTCCGACTCGCAGGCGCCGCTGCCGGTACACTCGCCGAGTGCCAGCCACGATTCGCCTCGACTTCAATCCCTCGACCGCCGTCTTCGGCTTGTCCATACGCCTGGAGACACTGGCCCTGGCGGGTCTTGTTCTCCTCGTCCTGTTGCTCGCGGCGTTCCTCTCGGCGCGGCCGGGTGCCGGTGCGGCAGCGGCAGACGACGAATCGCGGGCCGCGCTTCCCAGGCTCCGCCGCGACGACCTGATCCTGATCGCCTTCGGCGTCGTGCCGGGCGCGATCGTCGGAGGACGACTGGACTACGTCCTGCTGCACCTCGACTACTACCGGGCCAATCAACAGGCGATCGCGGATCCGACCCAGGGAGCGTTCGGCCTGACCCTGGCGGTCATCCTGGGAACGTTCACGGGCGCCGCCGTGGCCCGGCTGCTGGCCGCTCCCGTCGGCAGGTGGCTGGGCGTGGCAAGCGTTCCCGTGCTGCTCGGGCTCGGCTTGGGCAAGCTGGCGACGGCGCTCGGCGGAGAAGGCCAGGGCGCATATTCGTCCGCGTCCTGGGCCACGAGCTACGTTCACTCGGGGGACTGGGGCAGCCTGAACCCGACCTTCCCGGCGATGCCGTCCCAACTGATGGAGGGCAGCCTCGTCCTCGCCGCCGCCATCGCCGTCGTCGTCGTGCCCTTCCTCCTGCGCCTAAGAGTCCGACGCTGGGGGTCGCTCGCGAGGCCTGGGCTGGCCCCCAGGCGGGACTGGCGCTTTCTGACCGGCTGGCGCCGGTATCTGGTCGCGCTCGGGTTGTGGGCCGTGGCTCGCTTCGCCGTCGCGTTCACCTGGCGCGATGCCCAGGTGTACGGCTCGCTCAACGCTGAGCAGCTGATCCTGGTCGCGCTCATGGCGCTGATCGTCGCGGCCCTCTCGGCCCAGGGAGTGGCGACGGCGATCCACCGGAACTGGGTCGCGCTGGCCGCCCGTCGCGCTGCCGGCAACGCGGAGCGAGCCGCCCGGGCCGCCGCCGAAGCCGAAGCCGCCCGGGCCGCCGCCGAAGCCGAAGCCGCCCGGGCCGCCGCCGAAGCCGAAGCCGCCCGGGCCGCCGCCGAAGCCGAAGCCGCCCGGGCCGCCGCCGAAGCCGAAGCCAAGAGTCAGTTCAAGGCGCCTGCCGCACCGCCGCCGGCGCCGGAGCTGTAGCCTCGGCTCGAGACCGATTGCTGGTTCATCGGCCGCCGGCCGGGCACACTTGCCCGAAACCGCCGGGACCGTGCGATCGGACGGTCACGGGGCGCGGGGACCATGACAGACCATCGTGCCCGACTGGCGTGCTCCGGAGTATGCTCGGAAGGAGCTTGCCGAACGGGCTCACGGCCCGCCCGGTCGTCTGATCGAGGCCCAGGTTGGAGGATGAGTCTTGCCGTCGCGCACCGGTTCGGATCCCGGCGACGCGTCCGTCTGGGGTCCGGCGGCATCGAAGCCGGCGTCGTCGAAGGCTGGCCGGTCGCTCGATAGCCCCGCCTCGGCCTCATCTGGATCATCCCTGTATCAACCATCCACGCGACGGCAGCCCGTCACGACGCCGCCCGATCCGGCCGCTGCGCCGCGCCGGTTGGCCGCGGTCAAGAACGTCCGCGGCTCCAGGTCGCCGGCCGTGGCTCCGGAGTCACATCGGAACACGCCGGTCCTGGTCCGCCAGATGCGCGGCGCGGTGGTGGAGGCCCGCCACCGCGGGTCCATCGTCGAGGTGGGGATCGACGGGGCAACCCGCCGGGCCCTCGGCGATCCAGATACCCTGGTGAACCTTCGCTCGGCCGTGAAGCCTTTCGGGCTCGTCGCCCTCATCGAGGCCGGCGGCGTTGAGGCGTTCGACCTCTCGGATGCCGAGCTGGCCGTGATGGCCGGCTCTCATTCGGGTGAGGACCTTCACGTCCGGACGCTGCAGGCCGTCTTCCGTCGGGCCGGCGTCTCTCAGCACTTTCTCGGCTGCGGTTCCGAAGGAGCGCCTCTGGACGCTCTGACGGCGGCTCGGCTGGCGCGCGACGGCGAGAAGCCGGGGGCTCTCCGCCACATGTGCTCGGGCCAGCATGCTTCGATGCTGCTGCTGTGCCGGCTCAAGGACTGGCCGTTCGAGGAGTACTGGAGGCCCGATCATCCCGTCCAGCGCGTGTATGCGGAAACCGTCGCCAGGGCCTACTCGACGGCCGCGGACCGGCTGGTTACGTCGACAGACGCGTGCGGCGTGCCGACGTATGCCTTCCCGCTGCACGAGATCGCGCGAGCCTACGCGATGCTGGCCGATCCCACGGCTATTCCGGCCGAGGACGCGCGCTCCAGCCTGGCCGATGCGCTCTGCCGGATCCGGGACGCGATGATGGTCAACCCCGAGATGGTCGCCGGCAGCCGCGACAGGCTCGACACTTCGGTCATGAAGGCGGCGCCGGGCCGCATCCTGGCCAAGGGCGGAGCGGAAGGCCTGCGTGCCTTCGCCCTGCTGCCGGGAGACGGCCGCGCCACGGCCGGGGGCGTGGCGATCAAGATCGAGGACGGTGGCGGCTTCGACCGCGCAACCTCGGCGGCCTCCGTGGAGACGCTCCGCCAGGTCGGCGCGCTGAACCCCGCCGCGCTGCGCGCCCTGGGCCGATATCACCGCCCGATCGCCCTGGACCCGCGCGGGGAGCTTGCCGGCGAGGCCGTCGCCGACTTCGAGCTGGCGCCGGTAGGCGAGCTGCTCTAGATCGATCGCCGGGCCGGCTCGTATCTGCGCCGGCGGCCGCCGGCTCGAACTGCCGGCCGTCGGACCGCGATCGCGACTCGGCGGCCGGGCCGAGCGGCGATCTGCCCGTACACTTAGCCTATGACCGACGTCCGCGTTCGAATCGCGCCCAGCCCAACGGGGCCGCTGCACCTGGGGACCGCGCGGACCGCGCTCTTCAACTTCCTGTTCGCTCGCCACACGGGCGGGACCTTCATCTTCCGCCTGGAAGACACCGACCAGGCTCGCTCCACCGAGGCCTTCGAACTCGACATCCTCGAGGGTCTCCACTGGCTGGGGATCCGCTGGGACGAAGGACCGGCCGCCGGCAACGAGCCCGAACGTGGGGCATACGGCCCCTATCGCCAGATGGAGCGCCTGCCACGCTACGCGGAGGCCGCGGCCAGACTGCTGGCCGAGGACAAGGCCTATCGCTGCTACTGCACGCCCACGGAGCTCGAGGCCGAACGCAAGCGCCAGGAGGCCGCCCGCGCGACACCGCGGTACAACGGGCGCTGCGCCCACCTCACGGCCGCGCAGCGGGCCGCCTTCGAGGCGGAGGGCCGCAAACCCGTGGTCCGCTTCCGGATCCCGGCCGGCCGCGTGATCGCCTTCGACGACATGGTCCGTGGCCGCGTGGAGATCGATACCGACGTCCTGGGTGGTGACCTCGTGATCGTCCGGTCCGACGGCACGCCCCTGTATCACTTCACCGTGGCCGTGGACGACGCCGCCATGGCGATCAGCCACGTCATACGCGGCGAGGACCACCTCTCCAACACACCGAAGCACATCCTCCTCTTCGAGGCCATGGGATCTCCGGTCCCGACGTTCGCCCACCTGCCGCTGATCCTCAACCCCGACCGGACGAAGATGAGCAAGCGCAAGAGCAGGACCGCCGTCGCCGACTATCGGGCCGACGGTTTCATCCCTGAGGCCTTCGTCAACTATCTGGCCTTCCTCGGCTGGTCGACCGGCACGGAGGAGGAGGTCCTGTCGCAGGCCGAACTGGTGGAGCGCTTCGAGCTGTCGACGGTCAACCGGGCGGGCGCCGTCTTCGACCGCGAACGCCTCGAATGGCTCAACGGCCAGTGGATCCGGCGCCTTGCCGCGCCGGATCTGATAGAGAGGCTGCGCCCATTCCTCGCGGCCGAACTCGAGGCGGGTCGGATCGACCGGCTGCCCTCGGACGACGAGATGCTGGCCTTGCTGCCGGTGGTCCAGGAACGGCTGCCGACCCTGGCGGCGGTGGGGGAGTTGATCGGATTCCTGTTCGTCGAGAACGTGGACCCGGATGCGGCCCTGATCGTGCCGAAGCGCTGGGATGCGCCAACGACCGCGGCCGCCCTGACTGCCGCTCGCTCGACGATCGCCGAGGCCGCCACGACCTCCTGGAGCGCCCACGACCTGGAGGCGCCGCTGCGGCGCCTGGTCGAGGACCGGGGCTGGAAGGCGGGCGATCTCTTCATGGCCATCCGCGTCGCCGTCACCGGCCGGACGGCCACGCCGCCGCTCTTCGACACGATGGTGGCTCTCGGCCGCGAGCGGACGCTGGCCCGACTCGATCGGGCTATCGGGAAGCTCGCCGGTCAGGCGGAACCGAACCCGTAGGAGGCAAGCCGGGATGGCTCGAACGATCCTGGTCGTGGACGACGAACGAACTCTGCGCGAGACGCTGGCCGAGAGCCTGGAGCAGGAAGGCTTCGCCGTGGTCCAGGCCGCCGACGGCCGCGAGGCTGTGGAAGCCTTCCGGCGCCATCACCCCGACCTGATCCTGCTCGACCTGATGTTGCCGGAGATATCCGGGACCGAGGTCTGCCGGGTCATCAGGGCGGAATTGGGCGTGCCGATACTGATGCTCACGGCCAAGAGCGCGGAAGTCGACAAGATCGTCGGCCTGGAGCTGGGCGCGGACGACTACGTCACCAAGCCGTTCAGCTTCCGTGAGCTGCTCGCCCGCATCCACGCCCTGCTTCGCCGCTCCGAGACGCAGGCGCAGGCCCCGGAACCGGAGACGGTCGACCTGGGCATGGTCAGGGTCGACCTGGCCGGGCGCCGCCTTCTGCGCGGCGGCGAGGTTCTCCCGGTCAAGCCGAAGGCCTTCGAGCTGCTTCTGTTCTTGATCCGCAATGCCGGCCACGTCTTCACCCGCGACCAGCTCCTGGAGCATGTCTGGGGTTACGACTACGCCGGCGAGACGCGAACCGTGGACGTCCACGTCCACTGGCTGCGCGCCCAGATCGAGGCCGATCCGGCCAATCCCACGTACCTGGAGACGGTCCGTGGCGTCGGTTATGTCCTGAGGCGCCCCGAGGCCGACTGAGAGCGGTGCCGCGTCAGACGCCGACGCCGTGGAGGATGAGATAGATCGCTCCGGCAATCGCCGCCGAGCACGGGATAGTCAGGATCCAGGCCGTGACGATGCCCCTCGCGATTCCCCAGCGAACGGCCTTTATACGGTCGCTGGTGCCGACGCCCATTATCGCCGTGGAGATCACGTGCGTCGTCGAGACCGGCATCCCGAAATGAGAAGCGACCACGATGATCGAGGCGGCGGTGGTCTCCGCCGCGAAGCCGTGAACGGGGTCCAGCTTCACCACACGCTGGCCCATGGTCTTCATGATGCGCCACCCGCCCGCGGCGGTTCCCAGCGACATTGCCGTGGCCGCCATGAGGATGACCCAGACCGGCACGGTCTTGTCCGGGATGACATTGGCGCTGAAGAGCGCCAGGGTCATGATGCCCATGGTCTTCTGCGCGTCGTTGGACCCGTGGGCGAGGGCCATGTAGGCGGCCGAGAAGATCTGCAGCTTCCGGAAACGGTCGTTCATGTGGTGGGGATCCGCGCGAACGAACACGTTCAAGATCACGACCATGAACCCGAAGCCGATCACCAGGCCGAGGATCGGCGAGGAGAATAGCGGCAGTAGAACCTTGGCGGCGAACTGGCTCCACTGAACAGCGCCCGACCCCGCCGCGGCCCAGGCGGCGCCGATCAGGCCTCCGATCAGGGCGTGGCTGCTGGAGCTCGGGATCGACAGCCGCCAGGTGATCAGGTCCCAGGCGATTGCCCCGACGAGCGCCGCGACGAGGACCGTGGCCCCATCTCCAAGGATCATGCTGTCCTGGACCACGCCGGAGCCGATCGTGGTCGCAACGGCCGTCCCGAAGACCAGCGCGCCCACGAAGTTGGCTGTGGCCGACATGAGGATCGCGTACTCGGGCTTGAGCGCCCTGGTGGCGACCGAAGTGGCGATGGCGTTGGCTGTGTCGTGGAAGCCGTTGATGTAGTCGAACGTCACGGCCAGCGCGAATATCGCGATCAGCCCCAGCAGAGTGCCCGTAGACAAGCCGATACGTCCTCAGATTCGGGTGGAGTCGCGGCTGCGCCGCTGCCGTTGAGAGGCTATCAGGTCGGCACCTGCGACGCGCCGCCGGACGGGCGTGGAGGGCGGCAGGCCCCCGACTGCGGAAGACGTTCACCGCTCGTTAACACCGGCCTAACAGGCAGTGAAGAGTCTAGCGATGGTCCGCCGCGGGAGAGCGGTTGCCCAATCGCCTGATGGCTGTTCTGGATCTAGGCCGCTCGAACGCGACCCGGTGCGATGACTCAGACCGAAACCAACCGAGTCTAAGGAGGATCCTCGTGGCGAACGACCCAATGCTCGCGCGCATCGACGAGCTCAGCAGCGCCTTCACCGCCCGTCAGATCGACCGCCGCCAGTTCCTTAAGGGCCTCGCCGTTCTGGGACTCAGCCTGCCGGCGATCAACCTGATCGTCGCCGCCTGCAGCAGTGCAGCGACCGCATCTCCGTCCGCGGCCGCCTCGATGGCCAACCTGCCCGGGACGGCCGCCATGATCGCGGCTGCCAAGGCGGAAGGCAGCATCTACCAGACGGGCATCCCGCCCGAGTGGGTCAACTACCAGGGCATCTTCGATCTCTGGAAGCAGGACTACGGGATCCCGATCAACGGGACGTCAACCGAGGGTGAATACAGCTCCGGCCAGGAGCTCGACTCGATCAAGAACACCGGCAAGCCGGACGTCGGCGACGTCGGGATCTCGTTCGCGGTGCAGGCCAAGCAGCAGGCTCTGTCCGCTCCCTACAAGAACTCCCACTGGGCCGACATCCCCGACACGGCCAAGGACGCCGACGGCTACTGGTGCTGCAATTACTGGGGCGCCCAGTCGTTCGTGATCAACACCGACGCGGTGAAGATCACGATCAAAGACTGGAAGGACCTGCTGGACCCGTCCCTGAAGAACTCGGTCGGCATCGACGGCGATCCGACGAAGGCGAACGACTCCTTCTTCGCCGTCTGGTCGGCGGCCGTCGGCAACGGCGGCGGCGTCGACAACATCCAGCCCGGCATCGACTTCATGAACCAGCTCCAGCAGTCCGGCAACCTGACCGCGGCTCGCGCCAGCACCGCCAACGTCCTCAGCGGCGAGGTCAAGGTCGCCATCAAGTGGGACTACCTGGGCCTGGCCGACCGCGACACCGCGGCCGGAGCCCCGAACATCACCGTAACCATCCCGGCCTCGGGTTCGCTGGCCAGCCCGTATGCGGACATCATCGCCGCCAAGGCTCCTCATCCGAACGCCGCCAAGCTCTGGCAGGAGCTCATCTACAGCGACGCGGCGCAGCTCCTCTTCCTCAAGGGTTACGCCCACCCGATCCGCTATGACGTGTTGAACACGGCCGGCAAGATCCCCGCCGACCTGGCGGCCAAGCTTCCGTCCGCGGACCTCTACAAGAACGTCACCCTCGTGACCGACATCAACAAGATCACGGCCGCTCAGACCACGCTTGGCAACGGCTGGAAGATCGTGGTCAACTCGTAGCTCCGACCCCCACTCCTCGGAGCCCGAGCGTGAGCTCACTCACCGTGGGGAAGATCGCAGGCACGCCCGTCCCGGCCAGAAGCCGCGGAGGGCGTGCCGCGCTCGCTCTGTTGCCATTCGCCGCGCTCATCACGGCCTTCCTCCTCGTTCCGACCGCCTCGCTGATCTGGGGTAGCTTCCACGACAGCAAGACGGGTGCGTTCACGTTCGAGAACTACGCCTATCTAGGCCACCCGCTCGACCTGGTGCCGTTTCGAAACTCCCTCGAGCTGTCCCTTGCCTCGACGATCCTGGGCGGGATGATCGGCGTGCTGATAGCCCAGGCCATAGTTTCGTCGCGCGACTCCCGGGTCCAGGAGATCGCCACGACGTTCAGCAGCGTCGCCGCCAACTTCGCGGGCGTGCCCCTGGCCTTCGCCTTCGGCGCCACGCTTGGCATCAACGGGCTGCTCACGGTGGAGCTCAAGAACAGCGGGATCGACCTGTACAGCGGCGGGTTCAACCTGTACTCGATCACCGGTTTGACGATCGTGTACGCGTACTGGGAAATCCCCCTCATGGTGCTCGTGATGCTTCCGCCGCTGCAGGCGATGAAGCAATCCTGGCGGGAGGCCGCCGAGATACTCGGAGCGAGCCGCTGGCAGTACATGCGCTCCGTGGCGATCCCGATCCTCATGACGCCGTTCATCTCGTCGATCCTTCTGCTCTACGCCAACGCGTTCGGAGCCTACGCCACGGCTTACGGGCTCACTACCGGCTTCGTGTCGCTCGTGCCGATCGAGATCTCCAACCTGATCAACGGCGACATCAACTACGACCCCGGCCAGGCCGACGCCCTCGCGATCGGGCTCGCGGCGATCATGGCCGTCTGTATCGGAGCCCGGGCTCTCCTCGAGCGGCGCTCGTCACGCTGGCTGTCACGATGAGGAGGGCGGCGTGAGCGGCACCTCGATCACAGGAGAGGCCACCGAAGAGACTCTGCCCCCGATGATCGCCGAGGCGCATGCCAGGCAGAACCGAAAGCGGGCCAACCGAAGTCGCGGAATCCCGATATGGGCCCTTGTCGTGTTCGCCCTGTCGGCCGTCTATTTCCTGCTTCCGCTCTATGCCACGGCGGTCTTCGGCCTCTCCAACGGAAAGCATTTCACGCTTCAGCCGCTATGGGACGGCCTCGGCGACGAGGGCTTCCAGTCGTCCCTGCAGTTGAGCCTCATGTACTCGGTCGTGACCACGTTCGTGGCGCTCGCCGTGGCGGCCCCGACCGCTTATCTCGTGGAGCTGAGGTTCCAGCGCCTCCGCTCGACGTTGGAGTTCCTGACGATACTGCCCTTCGTCATCCCGCCGATCATCCTGGCCGTAGGGCTCGAGTCGATGTACGGCATCAACTCCCCAGTCAATCTCATCGCCTCATCGTGGGCCCCGGTGCTTCTGATCGGCGGCTACTTCGTCCTGACGCTGCCCTTCGTCTTCCGGGCCATCGACAACGCGTTGCGCGCCGTCGACGTTCGCACGTTGACGGAGGCCTCGGCCAGCCTTGGCGCCGGGCCCGTGCGAACGTTCCTCCGAGTGATCGTCCCGTCGATCTCGCTCGGCCTTGTCTCCGCGGCCCTCCTGGCGTTCACGACCGCGATGGGGGAATTCACCCTGGCCGCGTTGCTCGGCTACCCGACGTTCCCGGTCTTCCTACTCAACATAAACGGCTTCAATCCGCACCCGGGGGAGGCGCTCGTTCTGGTGAGCTTCCTGATCACTTGGGCCGGCGTGATCGCGCTGGCGGCGGTAGCCCGCCGGACGCCAGGCACCCAGGTGGTCCGCGGCGGCCCAATGTAGCAACAGCAAGGGCAGGATCGGCCATGTCTCGTCTCGAACTCGTCAATGTCAACAAGCGCTATGGCGACCAGGTCGCTGTGAGCGACTTCTCGCTGACCGTCGAAGACGGCGAACTGGTCTCGTTCCTGGGGCCTTCCGGGTGCGGCAAGACGACCACGCTGCGCATGACGGCTGGCTTCGAATCGCCGGATACCGGCGCGGTCGTCGTGGACGGCAAAGACGTGACCGACCTGCCGCCGAACAAGCGCGGTATGGGCATGGTCTTCCAGGGTTACGCCCTCTTCCCCAACATGACGGCCGTCGAGAACGTGGAGTTCGGCCTAGCGGTTCGCAATGTCCCGGTCGCCGAACGGCGCGTTAGGGTGGCCGATCTGCTCGAGCTGTTCGGGCTCTCCCACGTGGGCAAGAGCTACCCGCACCAGATGTCGGGTGGCCAGCAGCAGCGCGTCGCGCTGGCCCGTGCCGTCGCCATCCAGCCGGGGTTGCTGCTGCTCGACGAGCCGCTGAGCGCCGTGGACGCGAAAGTGCGGGAGGAACTGCGCACCGAGATCCGGCGGATGCAGGTCCAGCTCCACATCACCACGATCCTGGTCACGCACGACCAATCCGAGGCCCTGTCGATCAGTGATCGCGTCGTAGTCATGAACCGCGGCGCGATCGAGGAAGTCGGGACGCCGACGCAGATCTACGCCGAACCGCGGTCGGCCTTCACGGCCGGGTTCATCGGGGCGATGAACGAGATTCCGGTGCGAGTCGTGTCGGGCACTCATGGCCTAGTCCAGCGTGGCGGACGGCGCGTCACGGTCCCCGGCGCCGCGGGGCTGGCGGACGGACAGCTGGGACTCCTCCTGGTCAGGCCGGAGCTGCTCGAGCCGCTCGGAACCTCGAACGCGGTGCTCAACGGCGACCTGACACTGACGGGACGGGTCGAGGTGCAGACGTTCCTCGGCGCCACCACAAGGCTGCTCGTGCGCGAGTCGCAGCCATCGGCGGCGGACGCCTCAGGACTGCCGGCGACCCGGTTGCTGGCAGTCGACGTGCCCAGCGCCAGCGCCGCACGCTGGCCGGCCGGCACTGAGGTGGAGGTCAGGATCCCGGTCGCGGCCAGCCGCGTAATTGCCGACCGTTCCGCCACAGGCGCCGACCGGGGCGCCGTTGCCGTGCCGATCGCGCCGGCACCTGGCGCCTGACAGACCGGCGCCGGGCATCTGCCGGCGCCAGAACGAGGCCACACTGGAGGAGCCCCATGAACCGACTGCCATTCTCGATGCCCGGCCGATTCTGGCGGGGCAACCTGCACACCCACTCGAACCGCTCGGATGGGCAGCTGACCCCGGCCGAAACGGTGGCCTGGTATCGCGACAACGGCTACGACTTCGTAGCCCTGACCGACCACTTCCTTCCGCGGTTCGGCTATCCGATCACCGACACAAGGTCCATGCGCTCGGGCGCGTTCACGACCCTGATCGGGGCCGAAATGCACGCACCGCGGACGCAGGTAGGCAACCTGTGGCACATCGTCACGGCCGGCCTGCCGCTCGATTTCGCGCGGACCGCTCCCGGCGAAACGGGCCCCCAGCTCGCCGCCCGCGCCGCGGCCAGCGGCGCCTTCGTCATCGTCGCCCATCCGGCCTACTACGGCCTGACCGTCGCCGACATCGAGACGATGAACGCCGCCCACGCCCTCGAGATCTACAACGGCGCCTCCGCGCTGGCCTACGAGATGGGGGACAGCGGGCACATCCTCGACGTGGTGATCTCTCGAGGCCGTCGTATCGACGCGTGCGCCACCGACGACGCCCACTTCGGACATCCGGAGTTCCCGCAGTATCCGGATCATGGCCTCGGCTGGGTCCAGGTGCGGGCCGAGGAGAACGACCCCGACGCGCTCGTGGCGGCGCTCAAGGCCGGCCATTTCTACGCCAGCGAGGGGCCGGAGCTCCTGGACGTCTCAATCGACCGCGACGAGGTCGTGGTCGCGAGCTCGCCGGTGATGAAGGTGATCGTCTCCGCCGGGGGCGAGCGCTACGAGTGCCGGTACGGCCTGAACCTGACGGAGACTCACGTCCCTCTCACGTTCTTCCACAACGCGGCCTTCGAGGTGGACCCGGCCCTGGGCACCTACTTCCGCGTCACCGTTGTGGACGCCGACGGCAAGCGAGCCTGGACCAATCCGATCTGGCTGAGCTGAGGGGCGAGTCGGTCCGGCCGCGCGACTTCGAGGAACCATGAACCCCGACGTTCCCATGGAGATCGTCGCCGCGCCGGCGGCGGGATCGGCGCGGCGGCGCGTCCGGCTGCCCCGGCCGGGCTGGCCGCCGCGGCTGAGCTGGCCGGGGCGCAGCCGGAATACCCCTCCGCCGGCGGTTCGGGCCGAGATGACCCTGAGCGGTCATCTGGCCGAGTTGCGCAACAGGCTCTTCGTCGCGGCCTTCTCCCTCGTACCCGGCACGGTCCTGGGCTTCGTCTTCGCCGAACGGATCGTGCACATCCTCAAGGCTCCACTGCCGACGAACCAGCCGCTGGTGGCCCTCGGGCTGACCGAGCCGTTCATGATCCAGCTTCAGGTCGCGATGACGGCCGGAGCCATCCTGGCCATGCCCGTGATCCTGTACCAGTTCTGGGCCTTCGTGTCTCCGGGCCTGAGTCCGAACGAGCGGTCGGCGGCCCGGCCGTGGGTCCCCCTTACGTTGCTGTTCTTTGCCCTCGGCGTTGGCGTCGCCTATTTCATCCTGCCGTTCGCCGCCGGCTTCCTGTACGGCTTCCAGACCTCCGACATCACGCTGATGCTGACGGCTGAAGCCTATTTCGGCTTTGTCACGACGCTGTTCCTGGCCTTCGGCCTGGTCATGGAGTTCCCGATCTTCCTGGTCCTGCTATCGAAGGTCGGCATCGTCACGTCGAAGCGCCTGAGGAGTTCGCGCCGCATGGCCGTTCTCTTCATCGTGATCTTCTCGGCGGTCGTGACCCCCGGCGCCGACCTGGTGAGCCCGATCGTGATGGCGGTCGTGATGTACGGGCTTTACGAGATCTCCATCGTGCTGATCAGGCTGGGCGGTCGCTGATGTTGCCGCCTTCCGGCTGTAGCCCGGTTTCGACCCGATCTGTTAACCCCGGGCGGTCGGCTGCGTTAACCGCCTCCTAGCACGCTGTCTCTGTCGGCCGCCGCGCGGTCGGACGTTGTCTCTACTGCCGTACCGCACCAGGCGCGGAGGGATCGAAGGAGTGAAAGCGCTCTGCCTCGGCGGCGCCGGTCGGATCTGCCGGGAGTCGGTGCTCGACCTGGTGCGGTTCTCCGACTTCGAGCGCATCACCGTCGCCGACGTGAACGAGTCGGAGGGGCGCTCGCTCGTCGCCGATTGCGGCGACCCACGGGTCGACTTCCGGCGCATCGACGTGAATGACCCCGCTCATGCCGTGGCCGCGATGCGCGGCTACGACATAGTGCTCGACGGCACGACCATCGCGCTCAACGGACGATCGACCGCCCTGATCGCCGAGGCCGGCTGCCACGCCATCAATCTCAACGGGTTCGGCGAGGAGAACGCGTCGGATCCGGCCTTCCGCGAGCATGGCCGCACCTGCGTGCCGGGCTTCGGAATGACCCCGGGCGTCACGCAAATGATGGCGATGGCTGCGGCAGGTCAACTGGAGACGGTCGACACCGTCCGCGTCAGCCACGGCGCCTTCCGGCCGATCGCCTTCTCGCGCTCGATCGCCGAGACCACCATCTATGAGTACGACCCAGCCCTGCCCGGTCGAGTCGTCTTTGAGGACGGTCGGTTCGTGCAAGTGCCCCCGTTCGCCCGTCCGCGTGATGTTCGGCTGCCCGATCCGTATGGTCCGACCACGCAGTACATCATCCCTCACGCCGAAACGAAGACGCTCGCTGCCGCGCTGAGGGACAAGGGCGTGCGCCTGATCGAAGTGCGCGGCACATGGCCGGCCCGGAACATGCAGCTCGTGCGGGCCCTCTACGACTGGGGCTTCCTGCGCAACGACGAAATCGTCGTCGGCGGGACTGCGGCCGGGATCATGGACTGCGTCGCCGAGTACCTGCTCGGCTCCCGGGAAGGGACGCAGACCGATCTCTACGGATACGCGCTGCACGTCGAGGTGACTGGCCGGGCGGCCGATGGGCGCTCGTGGCGCCACACGCTCACCCATACCCACCCCGCCTCGGACGGCTCGGTGCCTGGTTGGGAGGGGCTGCGCGCTTACACGCGAAACGTCGGCATCCCACTCTCAATCGGGGCCCAACTGATCGCCCAGGGCGCGGCTGCCGGGACCGGCGTGATCACGCCGGAACAGGCCTTCGATCCGAAATCGATCTTCGCCGAGCTCGCCCGCCGCGACATCCACTTGCACCATGAGACGGTCGAGTTACCGGCAGATAGCCCGCAAACGTGAGACAGGCCCGGACGTCGACCGGACAGGCGGCGCGGGGCAACACAGCGAGGAGAAGTGACAGATGTTCGGACTCACGCCAGCCCATCTGGTAATCATCCTGGTTATTGCCCTGATAGTCATCGGACCGGGCAAGCTGCCCGAAGTCGGTGCCGCGGTGGGCAAGAGCATCCGCGAGTTCCAGAAGGCGTCGAGCGGAATCCAGGAGTCGGTCGCGGGGGGTCTGACGCAGCAGGCGCCGCAGGTTCCGGTCGGGCAGGCGCCGGCGCCACAGATCGGAGGACAGCCCGCTCCTCAGCCCGGCTACTACCCCCAGCCAGGGTATCCGCCAGGCCAGCCTGCGCCCGTCTACCAGGCGGTAGCCGCCACGACGGGCTTCCTGACACCCCCCGCGTATGGCCTGGCCCAGTACGGATTCGAGCCCGCGCCGGCAACCACCGGCTACACGCTGCCGACAGATGCGGTCCAGGTCCCTCCGCCGTCGCCCCAGGCCGATTGAGACCCGGGCGCCCGGCTTAGCCTGCTGCGCCGGCGGCCAGCACGCGGTCCGGATCGACGTCGACCCGGACCAGTCTCAGCCATTCCCGATCTGACGCATCGGGGGATCGAGGTAGCGAGATGAACGTTGCGGTTGTCGAGCCCACCTCCTCTCTCACGGCGGCTGCCGCCGCTCGCGAAGGCGGGCCTCTGAAGACGAACCAGCAATCCGAATGGATCGATCCGGAGGGAGACGACTGGTTCTCGTCCATCTACCGTGAGCTGACTCAGGAGCCTGAGCCGGACGCGACAAACAGGGTCGCCCCCGAGTTCGAGCACTGGTTCGGATAGCCGACTGGTTCCCGCAGGGCTCCGGTCGGAGTTCGGCTCGTATCCTGACCGGGTCATCACACAGGGACTCCGGCCCCGGCTCGGGATTGGGGCCGGCGGGCGCGACCGTCAGCCGGCCGCTCTGAGGCCCGCCGGCTTTCGGCCGTGGTCCGGCTGAAGGTAGATCCAGAACCTGACGGTGTGTAAACAGAAGAGCGCGGCGACGGCTGCGCGGCGGGCCGTCTCCCGGGCGTCCGGACGCGTGACGGCTCGTTCGACCGCCTCGTCGTCTCCGGCCAGTCCGAGGCCCAGGCCGGCGGCCGTCAAGGCCGCGGCCAGTTCGAGCCAGAGGAGGCGGGCCGGTCCGCGCCGGAGGCGGCTCGGGGCCCCGTCCGCGATCATGGCGGCGTCTCGAATGGCCAGCCCGAGGCAGACCCCCTCAGTGATGACGGCGCCGCGCCGTCCAAACCTCCGGATCGCGAACTGGGTAAGCGGGAAGCCGGCGGCGCTCAGCCCCAGCACGACCTTTCCGAGACGGCGACCCATCCCAAACCCTCCAGCAGGTCAACCTGGCTTTCACCCTCTCGCGCCGATGGCATCTTAGGTCGGGCGTATGTGCCGTTTGTCGCCGCGGCGTCCACGGCGCCGGCCGCGCGTCGAAACCTCGAGCCGGCCACGACCCGTCAGGGCTTATCGCCGAGGGCGAGGCAGATCTCGATCTCGTCGAGCACCGGCGGCAGATCGGCGATGGATCGGACCAGGTAGTGGGCCCCGGCGGCACGCAGTTTCTCAACGGCAAGGCCGACGAGCCGCGCCTTCTCCTCGGGCGGGAGCGCCGCCATCTCGTGCCGATCCAGGCCGACGTAATTACCCGTGTGCGTGACTCCGACCGTCCACGTCCCGGCGTTGCGGCCCTCCTCGATGTCGGCCGCGGTGTCGCCGACCTTGACGACGGCGCTCGGCGGGAAGACGCGCATCTGCTCCATCGCCCTCATCAGCATCCAGGGTTCCGGCCGCCCGGCGGGAACCTCGTCGGCGCAGACCATCACGTCCGGTTCGTAGCCCTGCTCGATGGCGCTCCGCGCCGCGATCTCGCCGACCGATCGCGGGTAGCCGGTCGTGGATCCGACCCGGTATCCCCGAGCGCGGATCTCCGCGATCGCCTCGACAGTCCCCGGGATGAGCCCGCAGAACCTGGGCAGGACGGCCTCCTGGATAGGCACCAGTTCGACGTACATGGCGCGAACGTCCTGCTCGGTGCACTCCGACCCGTGGACGCGCTGCCACTGGTCGGCCACCTCGGGCATAGCCGCGATGGCCCGGATGTGATCGAGCTTGTAGATCCCCATCGGGCCGCGGGCCTGGGCCGAGGTGATCGGCACGCCGAAACTGGCGAAGACTTCCATGAAGGCCCCGACGGGAGCCTGTGAGCCGAAATCCTGCGTCGTGCCGGCCCAATCGAGAACCACCGCGCGGAGCCGCCGCAACGGCGTCGGCGCGACGGCCGCGGGTCCGTCGACCGCGGCCGTCGCGCCAGGGAGGGAGGAGGGGAATTTGCTGGCTCCCTCGGGATCGCTCATGCCGTCGCAACCGAAGAGGCATCCGGGGACGCAGGGCCCGTGCCCGTTTGCCGGCTGGCGGTGTCCGACAGCTTCGCCTCGGCGAGCGCTCGTCCGAGCGATTCGGTGAAATCGACCAGCACCTCCGGTTCGATCGCGCCCAGGGCGCAGACACGGAACGTCGTCCTGGCGGCGTCTCCCAGGCCGCCGTAGATGACGTAGCCGTCGCGCTTCACGGCATCGTGGAGGCCCTGGTATGTCACGCCCGGCGGGAGATTCAGGCTGCGGACGGACGACGACCGGTTCTCGAGCGCGACGGCCGGCACGAGCCCCAGGCGCTCGAAGGCCGCGTCCAGCAGAGCGACTCGGGCCCGGTACGCGGCCCGCCGGTGCTCGGGCCCCTCGTCTATCAGCTCGTCGAGGGCGGCCTCGAGGCCGTACACGGCCGGCACCGCCGGCGTGAAGGGCACGCTCTCCTTTCGTTGCGCCTCCAGGTAGCCGCCGATGTCGAGGTACAGCGAGCGGCGCGGCGCCTCCCCGACGCGCGCCGCGCCGGCGGGGGAGAGGAGCACGAACGACGTTCCCGGCAGGCCGTGCAGACACTTGTTAGAGGTGCAGGCGACCATGTCGATGCCGGAGTCGGAGAGGTCGAGCTCCTCGGCTCCCAGCGAGCTGATGGCGTCCACGATGACCCGAACGTCCCGGGCGCGGGCGATCGCCGCGATCTCCTGGACCGGGTTCAGCAGGCCGGCCGTGGTCTCATGGTGGACCACGGCCACCGCGTCTACGGTCTGGTCCGCGGCCAGGACCGCCGCGACCTCGGCCGGATCGATCGGCTCGGTCTGGGCCGCTCGAACGGCGACGGTCTCGATACCGAGGCGCTCCGCGATAGTGGCCAGTCGATCGCCGTAGATGCCGTTGCGGCAAACGAGCAGGCGGTGCCCCCCTCGCACCGACGCACCGACCATGGCCTCCATCGCGGCCGTGCCCGAGCCGGCTATCAGGGCCAGCTCCCAGTCGCGGCCGACGCCGGCGACGCGGAAAAGCTTCTCGCGGATCCGCGCGAAGATCTCCGAGTACTCCGGCTCGCGGTGGCACATGTCCGGGCCGGCCACGGCCCGGTGAACCCGGTCGCTGACGACGGCGGGCCCGGGGTTGAGCAGCACTCTCTGGCGGTGGCGGCGCCCTCGGCCGTACATCTGTGAGTCCGTCCTGGCGAACTGCGAGGCCTCGACGATCCGATCGGGCTGGCCGAGCAGGAGCTCGAGCCTGGTGGCCTGTCCGTGGCCCGCGATACCGATCACGGCCCCCGCTCCGGCGCGTCCTCCGGCGACGAGAGCGGCTCGCGACCCGCCGATCAGACCGAGCTGGCGAACGTCGGGGACGTCCGCGGCGGCCAGGGCGACGAGGAGCCCGAACGGAGCCGGCGGCAGCGGGCCCCTCACGATGAGGTCGGCCATCCGACGCTCGAGAGGACTGGGAGTCACGTCGTCGGGCACGACCAGGACCACGGCGGCGCCGTCGGCGCGAACCAGGCCGAGGTCTGCCGCGAGGGCGGCCTGAGCGGTCGCCGGAACGTCTCCGGCGAAGAGCGTCCAGACGGCGATCGCCCGGTCTTCGGACCAGGCCCGAACTGTCGCGACCGTGTCGGCGTAGGGCATTGCGGCGGAACCTCCGGTACGGAGAAGCCACGCTCGCGGTCGGGCCTCGCTCCTGGACGAAGGCTGCGCCGGGACCATTAACGCGCAGCAAACGCACAGTTAATTGCGATCGGCGAGCCTGGGACGATGGAAGACAAACCGCGGACCGTGCTCCTGGCGCTGGACGGTTTCCCGCTCCAGGCCTTCCAACGATCAGTCACGCCCAACCTCTGGCGGCTCGCCGAAGAGGGCGGCTTCTCGCCCTACGGCGGTCGGAGCGGCCTGCCCTCCACTACGTACCCCGCCTTCGCCTCTCTTCTCACCGGTATGAACCAGCAGAGAACCGGCGTCCGAACCACCGCCCAGCGGCCGGGAGCGGTGCCCGGCTGGGCCGGCGGGGCGCGCTCGCTGGTCCAGACCATGATCCATGCCGCCCGCGACGCGGGACTGAACACCGCCGTCGCCATGGGTGATCAGAAGCTGCTGCGAGTGCTCGGCCTTCACGAGATCGAGAGGGCGTGGCCGCCGGCAGGTCTCGTGCCAGTCGGAACCGAGGTCGATGCGCACGGCTACCCGACCAACTCAGCGGTTCGCCCCCACGTTCTCCAGGCGGCCGCCGATCCGGAGGTCGATCTCCTGTTCGTCCACCTCAACGAGATCGATACTCTGGGCCACGATCTCGGTCCCGGGGCCGGCGCGACGATCGATTGCGTCCGCGCCGCGGACGCACTGGTCGGCGAGATTCGGCGCGCGCTCGAGCCCGATTGGAGCAGGACGGTCCTGGCGGTGGTCTCGGATCACGACATGATCCGGCGCCTGCCGCTGCCGCCGATCGACCCGACCGATTCTCGTGAGTGCGCCGGGCTCGTTGAAGACTGGATCGCCG
The DNA here is from genome assembly GCA_963713795.1 of uncultured Chloroflexia bacterium. GTDB lineage: Bacteria > Chloroflexota > Limnocylindria > Limnocylindrales > CSP1-4 > Fen-1039. The sequence goes on along the minus strand of CAVQNC010000009.1, from coordinate 2,974 downwards.
ACGGTGCCGCGGCCTGGCTGCACCTGACCTCCGGCGTCGACGCGCACATGGCGATCGACCGTCTCTCGTCGGTGCAAGGCGTCGAAGCCTGGCGCTGGCGCGAGCCGAACGTCCTGCTGCTCCTGGCGGCCAGCGGTCGGATCTTCGATGGCCAGCCTATCCCGGCCGGCGGGATCCACGGTGGCATGCGAACGTCCCGGACGCTGGCGCTGGTCGGCGGAGGGCACCCGGCGGTCAGGGGGATCGCGGCCGGACTCGAGGCTCGATCGCCTCGCCTCCAGGACTGGGCCCCGACGCTGGCCCGGATCCTGGGATTCGGGCTGCCCGAGGCGGACGGTCTCGACCTGATCGAGGCGCCGGAGCTGCAGTCCGCGGGGTGAGGGGCCAGACCGCAGACCAAGCCAGCTGGAACGTGGAAGAACGGGGGGAATCGGCCGCTCTTCGCACGCGGACGGCGGACCTCAGGGATTCAGGTCTTCGACCTCGCCGGTCGCCAGGAAGACGACATCTTCGGCGATGTTGGTCACGCGGTCGCCGATGCGTTCGAGGTAATGGGCGGCGAACAGGATCCGCGTGCCCGGGTCGACCTTGAGCGGATCGGTCCGCATCTCGACCAGGACGTCGTCGAAGACCTGGTGATAGAGCCGATCGATCTCGTCGTCACGGGCCGCGACTTCACGGGCCTTGGCCTCATCGATGTCGACGAGGGCCAGTACCACGTCGCGAACCTGGCGGGCGGCAAGCATGGCCATGGGCGTCAGTTCGTCATAGGTGACCATGCTGGTCACGCCGGCCAGCTTCCGAGCCTGTTTGGCCACGGAGCCGGCGTGGTCGCCGATCCGCTCCAGTTCGTAAGTCACGCGGTCGAGCGCCAGCAGGAACCGCAGGTCTCGGGCCACCGGGGCCTGCGTCGCGATCGTCATCCCGACCAGGCCGGAGACCGCCCGCTGGACCTCGTTGATCCTGCCGTCGGAGGCGATGACCTTCTGGGCCAGGGCGGCATCCCGACACATGATCGCCTCGTGGGCGGCCAGGATCTGCTCCTCCACGTACGAGCCCATCCGAAGGACGCCTTCCTTGACATCCCGCATCTCTATGTCGAGGCTCTCTCGGACACGAACCGCACGTCGGTCCGCTTCCGACGACGCGTCCTCGAAGCTGTGGTTGGCGCCGGCCCCGGACTCGGCAGGCGGGACGCCGGCCCCGTTATCCACGGACTGCATCGTCGACTCCTCGTGCTGCTGGGGGCTCATCCGAATCGCCCGGAGATGTAGTCCTCGGTCAGCCGCTCGTTCGGGCGGGTGAAGATGCGACCGGTGGGCCCGACTTCGACCAGGTATCCGGCGCGGTCTTCGGCCATCGTGAAGAAGGCGGTGATGTCGCTGACGCGGGCCGCCTGCTGCATGTTGTGGGTGACGATGACGATCGTGTAGGCCTCTCGGAGCTCGCGCATCAGTTCTTCGATTCGGAGCGTGGAGACCGGGTCGAGGGCCGAGGCCGGCTCGTCCATCAGGATCACTTCGGGGTCCGTCGCCAGGACGCGGGCGATGCAGAGACGCTGCTGCTGGCCGCCGGAGAGCGCGAGTCCGGACTTGCGGCGCAGGTCGTCCTTGACCTCGTCCCACAGTGCCGCGCGCTTCAAGCTGGTCTCGACCAGTTCGTCGAGCGCCCGCCTGTCGCTCTGGCCGCGCCGGCGCGGACCGTAGGCTACGTTCTCGTAGATCGACATCGGGAACGGGTTGGGGCGCTGGAAGACCATGCCTACGCGGCGCCGCAGCTCGACGACGCTCACGTCCGGCTCCATGACGTTCTCGCCATCGAGGCGGACCTCGCCCTGGACAGTTGCGCCGGGTATGAGGTCGTTCATCCGGTTGAAGCAGCGCAGGAAGGTCGACTTGCCGCTGCCCGACGGGCCGATCAGGGCCAGGATCGAGCAATCCTGGACTGTCATCGAGACGTCGCGAACGGCCACCTTCTGGCCGTACATGATCGAGACATGATCGGCCGAGAGCTTGACCGCGTCGGGCCGGGCGGCGAATTCCTCGGCGCCCGCGCGCGACGGCGTGACATCGACGCGCCGGACGAGGGGTGGCTCTGGGTTGATGGCAGCTGTGGTCATCTCGTCTCCGGTGTTCATGCGGCCGTCATCCGGCGGGTCAGGACGCGGCCCAGGTAGCGCGCCCCGAGGTTGAAGATCAGGACCATCGATATGAGGATGGCCGCGGACCCGTCCACGATCTGGTTGACATAGGCTCCGAGGCCTTCGGACTGCAGCTTGTAGATGTAGACCGACAGGGTCGTGGCCGGTCTGAACGGACTCCACGGCGAGGCCACGCTGGTCAAATCGAAGTTCAGGAAGTTGTAGTGGGGCGGCGTCCCGACTCCGGAGGTGAAGAGCAGCACGGCGGCCTCGCCGAAGACGCGGCCGGCCGTAAGGATCACGCTCGTTATCAGCCCTGGGATCGCGAGCGGCAAGACGACGTGACGGATCGTCTGCCACTTGGTGGCGCCGAGGGCGAGGCTCGCGCTGCGCTCGTCCTGGGGTACGGCCCGGAGCGCCTGCTCGGACAGGCGGGTCATGAGCGGCAGGTTGAACAGCGTCAGGGCCAGCGCGCCGCCCAGGGCGCTGAAGCCCCAGTGAAAGTCGTCGACGAAGAGGATCAGGCCGAAGAGGCCGACGACTATCGACGGCACCGAGCTGATCGACTCCTCGGCGAACCGGATGGCGTTGGTTATCGGGTTCTCGCTGGCGTATTCGGACATGTAGATGCCGCCCAGGATGCCGACGGGGACGGCGATAAGCAGGGTCAGGGCCAGCATGTAGATGGAGTTCCACAGCACCGGGAAGATGCCGCCCAGGGTCGTTTCGCTGGGGTCGCTCAGGATGAAGCTGAGCGAGACCACCCCCCAGGCAGCCAGCGCGAAGTGGAGGATGATGGCCCCGAGGATCAGGATGACCAGGATGCCCGTTCCC
>CAVQNC010000008.1:0-263040 GCA_963713795.1 uncultured Chloroflexia bacterium | reverse complement strand
TGCTGACCGACATTGACATGGCGGTGGCAACCGCCTTCGGCCTCACATTCGAACTCCCGGAGTCCTTCCAGGATCGATACGCGGCCGCCGGACTGGATCTACCCACCCAGAACCTTGGTGCTGGCTGGCGCCTACCCATCCCGGCCACTTTCGTGATCGGCCAAGATCGCCGCGTCGTGGCGCGGCATGTCGACGCCGACTTCAGGAGACGCATGGAGCCGAGCGCCGTTCTCAGCGCTGCGCTCGCTGAAGCTGCCACGCGGAATGCCTCCCGGTGAGGCGCATCGGCCTGATTTCCATCGTGGGCCGCTGCTGGTCCGCTCACGCCGGCTCCGATATCGGCGAGAATGACCGGGCGCTCGCCGTCGCCCCAAGGAGACCCCCGATGGCCAATCGATCCCGCCCCGGGCCCAGCTCCGATCCCGCCATCGCGGAGCGGCTCCCGCCCGGCCAGTACCTGGCCGAGAAGCTCCCCGCTCTTTCATACGGGACGGTCCCGACGACGGACCTGACGCAGTGGGATCTACGCGTCTTCGGCGAGGTCGAGCACCCGTTCACGCTGACCTGGGAGGAGTTCAAGGCCCTTCCCCGGAGAACCATTACGGCCGACATCCACTGCGTCACGGGCTGGTCGAAGCTCGACACGGTCTGGGAAGGGGTCGCCATGGCGACGATCCTCGAACTCGCCCGGCCCCGGCCCGAGGCAGCCTTCGTCTTCGTCCACTGCGAGCAGAACTACACAACCAGCCTCCCCTTGGCGGTGCTTGACGACGACGATGTCCTGCTCGCGGACACTTTCGACGGCCTGCCGCTCGAGCCTGCCCACGGCTATCCGCTCCGGCTCCTCGTCCCTAAGCGCTACTTCTGGAAGAGCGCGAAATGGATCCGGGGTCTCGAGTTCCTCGACCACGACCGGCTCGGCTTCTGGGAGAGCTACGGCTACAACAACGACGCAGATCCCTGGAAGGAGGAGCGCTTCAGCAAGCGGCCCCGCTGAGTGAGGGTGACGAGCCGGCCCTCCTCAGCCTGAGATGGCCCGTTCCGCGGACCGGTAAGTCCGACGACGCGTGACGGTGCTCGGCTACGATCGCCACAACCGTGTCGATTACGGCCGCCACTCACTCGAGCCTACTCGCGACACCTTGGAGTCATGGTGACGGAGCGTGGGCAGTTTGTGGTCGAGGGGTCTGTGGATCGCGTGGGATGAGTCTCGTGCCGATTTCGTCGGACGCTTCGCCGGCCTCCTCTGAGGACCCTTCGATCACGCGGGAGCCCAGGCGAAGACGCGACGAGGAAGCTACCCCCCGGAGGGTCAGCTCCACGTCCCAGTTGAACTCATCGAGTTGCGCCTTCGTGTAGGTCCTGCTCGATCGCCTTCACCAGCGGCAGGCCAGACCGCTCGAGCAGGAGCTGACGCGCCAGCAGGGCCCGATTGAGCTGTTTGGCGTTCAGGAACGGCTCGGGCATCTACGCCAGACGGTCGAGCAGGACGACAGGGATCCGGCGGGTGGTCTTGAGCTCGTAGTCGGCGAAGCCGGCGTGCGTCGCGGCATGCCGGGCGTAGAGGCGGTCGCGCTCGGCGTCGTCCGCGACGACCGTCGCCCGCGCCTTGAACTTCTCGCCGCCCAGCTCCACGGTCACGACCGGGTTGGCGACTAGGTTGTGATACCAGCCCGGGTGGGTTGGCGCGCCGCTCTTGGAGGCGACGATGACGACGTGGTCGCCGTCGCGGGTGTATACCACGGGCGCCAGCCGCTCCTGACCCGTCTTCGCGCCGGTCGTGGTCAGCAGCAGGACGTTCCGGCCGGCGAACGGGCCCGTCTTGAGGTGGCCACCGTTGGCCCGGAATTCCGAGATGAGGCTCTGGGTGAAGGCCGCGTAGGCGGCGCGGGGATCTTCGTCGGGCATTTCTTCCTCGCTTGGGCTTGAGCCGGAGGCGCTTCGTTGTCGGTGCAATCGTACCGGGCCGGCCCGACCAGACCCGTCAGCAACCGTTCGGATTCCGGCCCACGCATCTGCTGGTGTTGCGTCACCGATGGATCGATCCGGCGCACCTTGCGGGGGCCGCTTATCGGCGGCTCAAGCGGACAGAGAAGCGCCCGCCCTAAGGGAGTCTAAAGGCGGGCGCCTCAGTGTTGATCTGTCGGAAGTCAGTGCGGGCGATGGGTCCTAACGGCTCGCGGGCCGGGACACGGTCAGGTTCCGCGATACAGGGCCCGCGGAGTGATCCGGTCCGTCCGGGCCCCAACCCGGACCCTAGACTTGAGAGGCCCCGTCCTGCGTCCCGGTGAGCCAGACGGGGCGCCTTCGCGTCTGGCGAGGGTTATCGCGGCCTTAACACTCCGTTTTCGTGTTTGCCGTAGATTTTGAGTGACGGCCGCGTCCCTCCCTTCCCTTCGCGGTCGGCCTGTCTCCTCACCCCCCGCCGACCCTTCCCCCTCGGTCTGGCGGGGGGTTCCTTGTGGGCGGCCTCCGACCCGGACACAGAAGCGCCCGCCCAGAAGCGATGGTCATCGAGGCGGGCGTCTTTAGTCTACCGAGCGCGGATCGGTCAGGAAGGCGCCCGCCTCGCTGTCCACACGGACGGGCGCCTCGGCATTGTGCGCGAAGCCGACGCGGGCCGTTTGCAACATGCCGACCTTCCGAGTGGTTTGGATCGGCCATCCGCCCGAATGCCGGGACAAGAGAGAGGCGCCCGCCGAAGGGAGGGACGAGCGGGCGCGTCCCATCCAAGGATGCACCTCTGCGTGGAGGCGTCAGCAATCTTGAGTCCGCCACTACCGCGACGCCACCTGGACGCTCGCAATACCCCGCCTCAGGACCAGCTAACGGGCGCTCCGCCTCTTGAGCACGCGATCGGCACGGTCCTCGAGCCGCGCCGCCGCTACGGGGAACGGGCCGCGCCCCCCGAGCACGGCCCGTCCACTGTGTCGAGCTGACCCGCGAATGGCGGGTCTGCGGGCAGCCACTTCGACTCGCTTGGCGCTAGGAAGCGGGACGGGTTCCCAGCCTCGCCCGCACCCAGCCGGCCGCGATATCGAACGCCTGGCGACCCTCGCCGAGCTTGTCGAGAGCCTCGGCCTTGGCCGGCTCGACCAGGTCGGCCACCAGTTCCGCCGTCCGCCGGGATAGGGCGTCGGAGTCTGGAGGGGCAGCGGCAGGGACACCATCGATCTCGGCCAGACGCGCGGCCATGTCCGCGATGATCTGTGTGCTCCGGACCTGCTCATCCCAGGCTCTGGCCACGTCGGGGAAGAGGGCGTCGTGACCATCGAGGTAGCGCTCCTCGACCATCAAACGTGCCTGCTGGGCCACGTGAAGCTCGTCCACCCGGGATAGGAGCAGATCACGGAGTTGTCCCAGCCACCCGACGTCCTTGGGCTCGCGCCTCTCCTTGGCGTGACCAGGGCGACCTGGGCCGAGAGGGCCGCATCGATCAGGCCCTCACGATCAACAAGATCGTGGGCGGTCACGTTGATCCGCAGGACCAGCTCGTAGCGGAAGACCGTCTCCCGCAGGGCGCTCCGGACCGCTGGCTCGACCAGCTCCGGACGCTTGCCGCGCATGGCCGTTCGGGCTCCGTGTACCGCCTCCCGGGCCAGACGATCCAGGGGCGCCACCGGCGGGTCCTGGGCAAGGAGCGAGGCGACGTAGGCTGGGATGTCCCCGTAGGCGTGAGCCTCGGCCAGCCAGCGCAGGACGAGCTGCGTAGGGGAGAGGGCCTCTTCGAGCTTGGCGACACGACGCGACAGCGTCATCGCGACGGCCCCGGCTGCTCCGCCGGGAAGGCTGCGTCTTGGTCCTCATGCTCCTTGGGACCCACCGCCGCTTCGACCGCGGCCAGACGGGCATCCAGATCGCCGGACTCGATGAGCTTGCCGGCACCGGCGGCAGCGGTGATCAGGGTGCGGTTGCGGGCGATCGAGTTCTCCAGGGCCAGTGTCTCCAGGGCCGCCGTTTCCAGCAGGCGCTGGGCACTCTCGATGGTGCGCAGCCCTGAGAAGTCGTAGATGGTGGCGACGCTGCGGGCCTTGCGCCGGTGCATACCCCCGATGCGTCGAGCCTCGGCCGCCTCCTCGGCCCGCTCCGGGTCGTGCCAGTAGCAGACGCTCTTGCCGCGCAGGGCCGGAGCACGACAGGCCAGGCCGTCGGGCATCTCGAAGCTGCAGCCCCGGTTTACCATCGTTTACCTCTGGTATACCGCGGACCCCGCACCATCTCGACATCGTGTCGGTCGGTCACAGCGGGCTCCAGCCTTCCTCGGCCACCGCCCGCAGGGCCTCGGCGGCGAGCTTGCGGCCCGCTCCCAGTCCTCTCGCGAGAGCCCAGACCATCGAGCACGGCGCGTACGGCCTCCACGATCCGGTCGGCCGTGAGTCTCGAGGAGCTTGATCTGGTCGGCCGGGGGCAATGGCGCGTGGACGGGCCGAGGGAGGCTTCGGCTCGACTCCAGGCCAGGCTTGGCGGGCGCTGGCGTGAGACCGTATTCGCGGCAGGAAACACGCCATTCGGCCAGGGCCTTGGGGTCGGCCGTTACCCACCACAGCTCGAGCAGCGCCGCCACCGCGAGCAGGCCCTGCCAATCGGACTCGGCGTACTCATCGGCCATCGGTGAGGACTTGACCGCCTCCCACCAGGTCCGGGTGCGCAGGTCGTATCGGTCAGGCAGTGCCGGGACGCTCGAACTCGCATCCAGCTCGAATGTCCGTGCGCCGCTCGTTCGGTTGCGCCGCACTCGTGTCGCCGCAGGCTTGGGAGCCGGACCCCTAGCGCCCATCAGCGTCTGCCTTGCCGGCGAGCGTCGGGTGTGACCGAAATGGCAAAACCTGGATGCTTGCCAAAACCCGTACCAGGAGAAAAGGACCGGGCGCCACGGTCTACGGGCTTCGCGAAAGGGCATTGTTCGACCCGCCCCCTAACCTCGATCCGCTCGGCGTTCATATGATCCGCCGCCGCGAGATCATGAGTTCTTCCATCTGCGCGGACTCCGGATCGGGGGCTCGGAAGGCATGGACGCCAGAGAGTGAGCTCGGCGTGAGGCCAAGCTCGCGGGCCAGTACCCGCACCTGGTCTCCGGCGTCGCGGACCATCCCCACCAGGGGGTTGCGTACGAGCTCGGACCCCTGGCTCCTCGATCAGTGGACCCGCTCGGGACAGGTGAGCCGAGCACTCCTCGTAGCGAACGACCGCCTCGCAGTACAGGCGCAGCACGTCGACATGAGCGGCCAGGATCACCCCGGGGGCCTGGTCGCGCAGGACCCGCTCCCAGACTGCTCTGGCCGCTGGATCAAGTCGGCCGGCATCACCGGGGCGTTGGCCGGCGGTCGTGGCTCGGTCAGGTTGAGTCGGGATGGGCGAGTCTCCCCGTGGAGCAGCTTGACTCGCGTCGGCAGTGGGGCCGGCCCGCGCCTACCCACGGTGTGGCTCCAAACCGCTGAACGCTGCCCAACGCTCGATCGTGACCTGGGCGTAGGCCGGATCGATCTCGATGGCGTAGCAGCGCCGGCCCAGCTGTCTCGGCGGCGATGAGGGTCGAACCCGAGCCGGCGAAGGGCTCGTACACGAGGTCGCCGCTGCGGGTGCTGTTGGACAGGCACTCGGCGATCAAGCCCACCGGCTTCATGGTCGGGTGGCGGTCGTTGCGCGAGGGCTTGTCGTATTGCAGGACCGAGGATGCGCTGTTGTCCCCATACCAGCGGCTGCCTGCATGAGCACCCCGCCCCGGTCGCCCTGGACCGGGGGTGTAGCCATACAGGATCGGCTCATGGGCGTAGTGGTAGTCGGAGTGGCCCAGGACGATGCTGCTCTTGACCCAGACCAGTTCTTGGTGGAGACGCCAGCCGACTTGCCGGATCGCCAATAGGAAGTCGAGCTGGAGCGGTCCGGCCGGAACCGCGGCATAGAAGCGGGCGCAGGGTGCCAGGGGAGCTATGGCGCATGCCCCGGCGAAGACGGCCGGTCCCTCCGTGGCGGAGTCGTTGGCGATGGTCAAGGCCCGCCGGTTCTTGCCGACGTAGGCCACGCCGTATGGGGGGTCGGTCCACATGGCCTCGGCGGTCTCGCGGGCCATCAGACGAGCAACATCGTCTGCCTTGGTCGAGTCACCGCACAGGAGGCGATGGTCTCCCAGGAGCCAGAGCTCGCCGGACTTGACGTATGGAACCGCCGGCAGTTCAGGCGCCTCGTCGGGGTCGGTCAGGCCGGCCTTGGGCAGATCGCCGGCCAGGTCGGCGAGGAGTGCCGCGAGCCCGGCGTCGTCCACCGAGAGGCCTGCGAGGAGCTCGTCGAGCACCGACTGCTCGGCGATCGCCATCGCGGCGATCGGATCGAGCGTCGCGAGTACCAGCGCCTCCTCTTCCTCGGACAGCTCGACGTATAGGACCGGGACCGTGGGCTCGCCACGGCTAAGCGCCTCCTCGACCCGGGCGTGGCCGTCGACGACGTGCCCGGTGGTGCGGTTGACCATCACCTGGGCCACCCAGCCGACGGTGTTGAGAGATCCTCTCAGCGCTTCCCGCTGTCCTGCCGGATGGCGGCGCCAGTTGCGCGGGTTTGCCAGGAGCTGGGCCGGGTCCTCCTCACCTGAGCCGACGATCCGGGAGCGCCAGGGGGTCGCAGCCGTGGTCGCGCTAGTCATCGCCCGGTTCCCCTGGAGCGGCGCGGGGTCAGCAGCGCCGCCATCCCGTCGTCCTCTGCCGGGCGGCGGTCGGGGAACGCTGAGACCGAGCTAGGCGTGAGACCGAGCTCGCGGGCATAGAGGCGCATGAGATCGGCTTCGGAATGCACGATCGCGAGGAGGGGGTTGCGCACTAGCTCCTGGCCGAGGGCGCCGCGGATGAGGAGGCCGCTGCGGGCGAGGAGCCGCACGGCTTCGTCGTGGCGGACGACGGCTTCGCAGTAGGCGTGCAGGATGTCAGTGTGGGCGGCACAGATGATGCCGGGTGCCTGCTCGGCCATGACCCGGTCCCACACGACGGTCGCCGCCTCACCGAGATCGGCGGGCTTCACCGGCGCATGAGGCGCGGGCTGGGCCGGATAGGCGTTGAGCCGAGACGGCCGCGTCTCGCCGTGCAGGAGCTTGAGCTTCGTCGGCAGTGGTGCCGGTCCACGTCTACCCATCAGTGGGCACCGCTGACGGAAATGGCGAAACCTGGATGCACGCACACGAAGCGGGCGGCACGGTCTACGGCCATCGCGAAAAGGGCTTTGTTGGCGAAGTGGCGCGGCGATGAGTCGCGAAATATCTCTCGCGGAAACGGGGCGCCACGGTCTCCAACATCGCCACGGGGGCTTTGTTGGTGAACCGATCTTCGCCGCGACATCGAGAGGCCGGCCGTGCCCGTGCCCATAGCAGGCTGGCGCGCTATAGATAGATCGAGGGCGAGCTTGAATTGCCTGTGCCCACGCTTCCGGCTTTCGGGATCTGCCTGGCTGATCCGTCGCTGGTTGGCCGGATCAGGGCGGAGGAGGTAGATCGGGACTTCCTCGACTGACAGAGAGGGTAGGGAAGTGGTCGCAGTCATCGCTCGACCTCCGTCAACGGACCCGGAACTCGGACACGAAGACCTACGGTCTTCGCTTCGTGTCCGAGTTGGGCTCGGACGCGAACTCGGACACGGCCCACGCTCAGGGCGGACACGTTTGGCGCTGCTCGGACGCGGAGGCGGACAACTCCGCAGGCGGCTGTCCGGCTTGCGAATTCGGACACTCTCATCGCTTCCCCGCTGGCGGGAGGGACCACTTCTGGGCTCGCCCGTCCTTGCCTGCCGCGACGATCCAGCCGTCGCGCTTCATTCGATAGAGGGCCTTGCCCAGACGCGCCTTGGAACGTTCGATGGCTTCGGCGCTCAGGTAGTCGCCGGCCTCCTCGGCCTCGAGGCTCACGAGATCGGCCACGGTCTTGTCGCCCTCGCGCATGGCGCCCAAGATCCAGTCTCTTGTGGACTCGTCGTCGTCTTCGCGGACGGCGGAGATGAGCCGGCTGTCATCGCCGTAGCCGAAGCTCAGCAAGATGCCCGGGACGTGGCCGCGCTCGTTGGCCTTGCGGACCCGCCAGCGCACCCGGTGCTCGTCGCCGGGCAGCCTCACTCCCAGCCAGGTGAGGCGGTGGGCCGCGACCCAGCCGAACGATCCGAACGGCTCGCCCTCGGGCTGGCCCTTGGGTGGATGGCCAAACGAGAGCACCGGGATGGCGAGGGTCGCGAGGGCGGCCTCGTAGGCGAACGGCACCGAGGGGTCGTTGAGGAGGCGGCGCTCGTCGAGGTTGAGGCAGCTCAAGATGGAGTCGATCAGCAGGATCTCGGTAGCGGTCTCGCGCACCACGTACGCGATCCTCTCGATCGAGTCCCAGATCGGCACGCCCGCGTACTTGGTGCCCAGGTCAGATGGATCGAAGTAGGTGATGGCCGCGCGGTCCCCACCCAGGCCCGAGACGCGGCGCGACCACTCCCGGGGCCGACGCTCCGGGTCGTAGATGCCGACGCGTCTCCCGCCCCTTGTCAGCTCGGCGGCGAGCCAGGCGCCGGTGGAGCCCTTACCCGTACCAGGAGCGGCATAGGCCAGGGTCCGTCCCTCGGGCTCGAGCATGCCGAGGATCAAGTCGCGCGGCGGCTCGTCGGAGATGTCGGCCAGCGTCCGCCAGACCGGCGGCGCCGCATCCGGTCCGTCTACGGAGCCGGCCCGTAGGGCTGCGGCCTCGTCGGGTCGGACGACCTGGAGTGGACGGCTTGCGATCGGGGCCGTCATGCGCAGACCCCGTTCCTCTTGAGGGCAGACCGCAGCGTGGCGTCGCTCTCGGCCTCCGAGAGGCCGGCCGCGATGGCGGCACGGCAGAGGACCCTCTCGGCGATATCCGGGCGGATGCCCTCTTCGATGGCCCGGCAGGCGGCCCAGTACAGCAGGGCGTTGCGGTTACCCTCTCGTTCGTCTCTGACGGCACAGGCGAGGGCATCGAGGGCGGCCGCGGGATCGGCGGGCAGCCCCGGGACAGCCTGGCGTGAAGTCGGAGGCGAGCTCTCCGCGATGAGCGAGGTCAGCCAGGAGGGCGCCTCGGTGACCTGCGGCTCGGTGGGCCACCACAGCCAGCGATATGGGCCGGCCGTGACGCTGGGCGGCGCGACGACTCCACCGGTCGTCTTGTACTCGCCGATGTGGACGTTCTCCAGGCGCAGCCTGCGGGTGGTCGGCACGGCGGGCAGAGGCGCGACGTACAGATGCAGACCACCTCGGCCGGTGGCACAGACCGGCATCTCGGGCAGCATGTGTCCGGCGGCATTCAGGTACTCGAAGAAGGCCGCCAGGTGGGGCGCCTCGATATCGAAGACGGCGAAGCTCTCGCCGCAGATGAGTCCGATGTTCGGGTAGGGCTCGCGGCGCCACTGCCGGACGATGAGTTCAGGGTCGCTCGTTGCGCTCGCCTGCCAGCCGGTGAAGCAGGCCTTCTTCGTGCCGGGCTCGACCGGATAGACCCGCCATCCGGCGCCGGCATAGCGAAGGGCCCACTCCTGCGCCGTCATCCCACCGCCACCCTCTGGCGGCCCACCGGCAGCTCGATCACCCGGCGCACGGTGGTGTAGTTGTGACTTGCAGGCGTGCCCGTGCGGATATGCCGGCGAGGGCGATGGCCGATGCCGCTGCCAGGCAGGCATCGCCGATCGCTACGCCGCCCGGATATCCGGCCCGCTGCGAGATCGAATCGATCTCTGGGTCCACATGCCAAGGGTCGCACCCGACGAGTACGTGAGGGCGGCCGCACCCGAGGGGTCGGAGGAGGTAGGGGCTCGCATCGCCCTCGCCAGGCAACGTCAGATGGACCGGAGAGGCCGACCGAACTCGGGGCTCAGCGGTCGGGCTCTGCGATCGGCGTGCGCACTGGGTCCCCCGGAACAGGCGCATGCCGTCCGCCTGGCGGAGCTCGAAGGCTGGAGCGCTCGCGGCATCGAGCGCCTGCTGCGCGTGGCTCGGACGATCGCCGATCTGGCGGGTGCCGAGCGCGTCGACGGCAGCCATCTGGACGAGGCTGCCCGCTACCGATCGCCGTCGGGACGGCGGGCTGGCTACGAGGCGGTGAGCTGAGGCATGCTCGGAGTTCAGAGTCTTGGGCCGGTGGCACCGCGCCGCGTCGCCGAGGAAGCAGGTCCGGCGAAGGCCGGGGTTCGCCCGGTAGACCTCGTCGGAGCCGCCGAGTCGACGGGCGCGGCGCCGCGCCAGTCGATGCCGGACGGAGCGGGGTCCGCGGCCCGGGTGCACGACACCGCCGCCGACCTGGAGCGCGACGCCTGGGTGGTGCTGCTGTCGATCTCGGGACTGGGGCCCGTGAGCTTCGCTGCTCTGCTGGCCGCTTTTGGATCGGCCGGAGCCGTGCTTCGAGCCGCGTCTGACCCGGCCGGACCGCACCGGATCGTTCAGGCCCTCGCCGATGCGGCCGGCGGCGCCGCGCTGGACCCGGAGCCAGGCTCGGCTGGAGTCATCTTCGACGTCTGTGCGGCCGGGGCCGGGGACCCGTCATCGGCGAGCGGCGCGCCGGCGCGCCGCCGGCCGGTCATCGGCGCCGAGCTTGCGGCGCGAATCTGTGACGCGGCGGCCGGCGGATCGAGAACGGTCGACCAGGTCCGCTCTCTGGGCTTAGCCGTCGTCACGCTGGAGGAACCTGCCTATCCTGAGCGGCTGCGGCTGGTTGATCTGCCGCCCCCACTGCTGTTTGTCCGGGGCTCGGCCGCCGCACTCTCGGCGAGCACCGCGGTCGCCGTCGTCGGGACGCGACGGGCGACGGACAGGGGTCGCCTCATCGCGGGCTGGATCGGCTCTGCCGTGGCCCGGGCGGGGGCCGCGGTCATCTCCGGGCTGGCCGTCGGAATCGACGGCGCCGCGCACGCGGCCGTCGTCGCGGAAGGCGGACAGACGGTGGCGGTGCTCGGTGGTGGGCACGCCCGGCTCTTCCCGAAGGCGCACGAGCGGCTGGCGGACGCGATAGTCGAGTCCGGTGGGGCCGTCATATCCGAGCTCACCCCGGACACGCTGCCGAGCCGGGGCACCTTCCCCCGGCGGAACCGGCTCGTGAGCGGGCTCTCCGACGCGACGGTGGTGGTGGAGGCCGGGCGCCGCAGCGGGGCCCTGATCACCGCCGGGTGGGCGCTCGAGCAGGGCCGGGACTGCTTCCTGGTGCCCGGACCGCTCGACGCACCTGCCAGCGAGGGCTGCCACGCCTTCCTGCGGAGCTTCCCGGGACAGGCTCGCATCGTCGCCGGAATCGCCGAGTTGCTGGAGGACCTGAACCTTGCTGGCGGCGGCGGTTCCAGTGCCCGGGCCGCCGGCGCGGCGGGCGGGAATGGTGCGGTGGGCGCCGGCACCACGATACTCGCGACGGCCGAGAACAGTGCGGGTAAGGCGCCTCCGTCGGCGGCGGCAAGCCCCTCTCGGGCGGCGGTGCTGGCCTCCCTGGGCCCGGTTGAGCTCGCGCTGGCCGAGCAGCTGGGCCGCGGTCCCGCCACGGCGGATCAGCTGGCGGTCCGAACTTCGCTGGCCGGAGCCTCGGTCTTGAGCGGGCTGACGCTTCTCGAGCTGAAGGGCCTGGCAAGGTGTGCGTACGGCCGATACTGGCCCTCCGGCTCGCTCGCCGGCTGGTCCGAATCCGGCCTGAAACGCTCCGTATAAGCCGCCGGAAACACGCCCCGAGGCCAGCCCTCGCGTCCGAGCACGGCCGCGAGGAGGCGCGTCTCGAGCCATCGGGCCAATTTGCCGGATCTTCGGATACGGTGTTACCCTGCCGCCCAGACGCCAACCGGGACTGTGCTCCCGCCGCCGGAGGAGACAACCGAGTGCGCAAGATCGCCGCCGCCGCTGTGGCCATCCCCTTCATCGTTTACCTCTACGTCACCTCGCTGATTCGGCGATCACTGCCCGGTCGACGGCTTGCGGCCGGACCGATCCAGTTTCTCGCGGTCGCCGTGGCGGTCGTCCTGCTGGTGGGCGGGTTGCTGCTGGGCCTGCCGGCCAAGGAGGTCGCGGGCGTCGCCCCGCCCAGCTTCGCCCCGCTGGTACCCCAGGCCGAGCCCCAGAAGGCCGGCGCGACGCTGCCGATCGACGTCGCCTTCCAGGTGCAGTTCACCAAGCCGATGAACGAGGCGACCGTCCAGGACGCCCTGTCGATCTACCCGCCTGCCAACGTCAAGTTCCTGTGGGACGCGACGGCCCAGGTCGTCTCCCTGGCGCCCGACCCGTTCTGGCAGCCCGACACCGCCTACACGGTCCAGATCTCGGGAGCGGCGACGGACCAGGAGGGCCTGGGCCTGGCTGCGCCGATCCAGACCTCGTTCGAGTCCGGCGCTCCGACCTCCGGCCAGCTGGTGGCCACCCAGACGGTCGGTGACGAGGTCTCGCCCGCCACCGCCTTCCAGCTCACGTTCACGCGGCCGGTCAAGCTCTCTACGGTGATCACCAGGCTCGTGATCCAGCCGCCCGTGGCCGTCGGCATAGTCGGCGACGACCCGACCGACGTGGCCTCCCAGGTCTTCACCATAACGCCCAATGCGCAGCTGGCGTCGAACACCGACTACACGATCGGATTCGCCGCCGGTGGAACCGATTCCGCCGGGGCGGCCCTCCAGCCGGTGCCGGTGCTGCACATCCACACGATGCTGGCCCCGACGGTGGTCCGGTTCCGGCCGGTGGCCGGCGGCGTCACCTACGACACCAACCAGCCCGTCTCGGTCCGGTTCACCATGGCCATGGATGAGAAGTCGACGGCCGCGGCCTTCAGCGTCACGGTCAACGGGCGGGCCGTCTCGGGCAGCAAGTACTGGGCCGAGGGCGACACCGTGCTCGTCCTGGCGCCGCGCTACGCGTTCAAGGTCGGCTCCAAGGTCGTGGCCAAAGTGAGCACGGCCGCCAGAGCGGCCGGCGCCGGCGGGATGCACCTGGCCGCTGCGGCGAGTGCCACGTTCACCGTGTCCAAGCCCCGATCGACGACCATCGCGTTCGGCGGCGGCGGCGGCGTTCACCCCGTAAGCGCGCTGTGGTACTCGTCCGAGGTCTACTACCTCCGGCTGATGAACTGCACGCGGACGGGAGGCTGGGTCACGCCCAGCGGCGCATGCAGCAGCGTTACCCATCACACCCTGCCCGCCCAGGGACCGGTCAGGCTCAACGCGGACATCTCCAACAGAGTGTCCCGGCCCTACGCCAAGTACATGGCCGACAACCGGCTCCTCAACCACTTCCTCAGAGGCACGACGCCGCACTCGCGACTGTGCGCGGCCGGCTACTGCGGAGCCTCCTGGGGCGAGAACATCGCCTCGCCCGGCTCGTACGGCAAGGGCGGCATGGTCGCCGTCGAGATCTTCTACCAGAACGAGTACTGGTGTCGCTGCGAGCACTACTACAACATCATGGATCCGTACTTCAGCGAGGTGGGCATCGGCGTCTGGTTCTCCAAGAGCGTCAGGGTGGTAATCGACTTCTACGGCTGACGCCCGTCCCCGCCGACAAGTCCCACAGACCCGCTCAGTTGAGCGGCCGATGAGGCGCGCCGAATGCTTCGCGACGTAGTCATCCACATCCTCAACGAGCAGCCGATTCTGGCCGACCTCCTGTCGGAGCCGCAGCCGTCCGACGTCGCCCTGATCTGCCGGAACTTACGGACCATCAACGGCAAGAAGCCCGTCTTTATTGACAAGGCCGACTCCACCTTCGTACTCCCGCTGGCCGGCGTTCGCTTCATCGAGATCCACCAGGAGTCGATGGCTGCCCACGAAGCAGAGAAGGCAGACGAGGCAGCTCGCGCACTGGCCGTCGCGGCGGAGGCCGAGGCTGAGTCGACGAGCCTTGCCCTCGCCAGGCTCGACTGGGATGGCGGGAACGGCCGAGCCGGGCCTGACGCTCCAGGAGAGGTCGAGTCCGACGATCTCGAGAGCGACGCCGGCTTCGACGAGCTGGACGACGATCTTCTGCGCCGCATCCGCGAGGTCTGACCAGGCCGTCGTTTCCTGCCGGCAGCGTCGCGCGGTACGGAGCCGAAATGCCCATGAAGCGGCTTCGCGGGCCCCGGGAACGGCCAGGAGAGGGGCTGATGCTAGACTCCCGCCCGTGAGTGGCAACCTTGTGATCGTCGAATCGCCGGCAAAGGCCAAGACGATCGAGCGATATCTCGGCCCGGGCTATACCGTGCTCGCCTCGTACGGCCACGTCCGGGACCTGCCGGAGAACCCGGGCAAGAACCAGCTCGGCGTGGACGTGGATCACGACTTCGAGCCCGTGTACGAGATCGTCGCGGATCGGAAGAGGCAGCTGGCGGCTATCCAGAAGGCGGCTTCCAGGGCCGACCTCGTCTACCTGGCGACCGACCTCGACCGCGAGGGGGAGGCCATCGCGTGGCACGTCGCCGAGGCCGTGCATCTGGCCCCGGATCGAACCCGTCGTGTGACTTTCTCCGAGATTACGGAGTCGGCCATCAAGCGCGCCTTCGCGCAGCCGCGCTCGATCGATCGCAACCTGGTCGATGCCCAGCAGGCTCGCCGGGTCGTCGATCGGCTCGTGGGCTACACCCTCAGCCCGCTGCTGTGGCGGAAGGTCCGGGCGGGGCTCTCCGCCGGGCGCGTCCAATCCGTGGCGGTCCGCCTGGTCGTCGATCGCGAACGCGAGATCCGCGGCTTCGCCGCCCGCGAGTCCTGGACACTCAAGGCGGTCCTGATCGCGCCGAACGGCGAGACCTTCGAGGCGGACCTGGTGCGGATCGCCGGCAAGAAGCCGGAGATCGGCGACGGCGAGACCGCCGAACGGCATGCCGCCGCCATTCGAGCCTCCCGGCCGGTCGTCACCGAGGTCTCGGTCAAGAAGACGAACCGGACTCCGGCGCCGCCCTTCACGACGTCCAGCCTGCAGCAGGAGGCCAGCCGCAAGCTCGGCTTCTCCCCGAAGCGGACGATGAGCGCCGCCCAGAGACTCTACGAGGGCGTCGAAACCGACGAAGGCCAGGTCGGCCTGATCACCTACATGCGCACCGATTCGGTCGCGCTCTCGAGCCAGGCCATGGCCGAGGCCGCCCGCGTGATCGAATCCCGCTTCGGGTCTGAGTACACCACGCCCAGGGGACGGGCATTCAAGACCAAGACGCGCAACGCGCAGGAAGCGCACGAGGCCATCCGCCCGACGTCGTTCCAGCGCGACCCGGACGCCCTGTCCAGGCGGCTTGGCGGCGACGAGTCTCGACTGTACCGGCTGATCTGGCAGCGCGCCCTGGCCAGCCAGATGGCGGCGAAGGAGCAGGAGACCACCAGCGTCGACCTGGCGGCGGACGGGTACGGTCTGCGGGCCAACGCGACACGAACGACCTTCGACGGCTTTTCCCGCGTGTACACGGAGGGTCATGACGACGGCGAGGAGGAGCCGGAGTGCCGGCTTCCCGAGATGTCAAAGGGCGACGTCGTCGGGGTCGAGGGCGTCCAGCCCCTGCAGCACTTCACCGAGCCGCCGCCTCGCTACACCGAGGCGAGTCTGATCAAGGCACTCGAGGAGCACGGCATAGGCCGGCCGTCGACATACGCCGCCACGATCTCGACGATCCTGGACCGGGGCTATGTCAAGGTCCAGGATCGCCGGCTGCAGCCGGAGCCGGTTGGCGAGATCGTCACCGATCTGCTCGTCTGCCATTTCGGGGAGTTCGTCGACCTAGAGTTCACCGCCCGGATGGAGGACGAGCTCGACGACGTGGCCGACGGCAAGCGGGCCTGGGTCCCGGTTGTCCGAGCCTTCTACACGCCTTTCCGGGCGCGCATCGAGGAGAAGACCAAGGAGCTGCGCCGGGCCGATTTCACCACTCGACCTTCGGACGAGACGTGCTCGGAGGGCCATCCTATGGTCATCCGACTCGGACGCTACGGCGAGTTCCTGGCCTGCTCGAAGTACCCCGAACACAAGGAGACGCGAGAGCTGCCCGGCGCAGGCGGCAACGGCACCAAGCCGGGACTCGACGGCACCGAAGGCTCCGGCGAGACACCGGCGCCCGAGGCCTGCCCAAAGTGCGGCGCGGTAGACGGTGGAGTCCTGGTCCAGAGGCGCGGCCGTTTCGGCCTGTTCATGGGCTGCTCGCGCTACCCCGAATGCGACTACATCAAGAAGGATGGGCCGCCTCCGCCGGAGCCGCTCGCCTTCGAGGTTGCCTGCCCCGAGTGCCACAAGGGCCACCTGACGACGCGCCGCGCCCGCCGGACTGCTTCGCTGTTCTGGGGCTGCTCGCGCTACCCGAATTGCCGCTATACGACGTCTCACGAACCCGTCGGTGCCGTGCATGACGTGGATGCCGGGCCGGTCGGCCGGAACGGGGAAGGCGGGCTCTGCCTTGCCTGCGGCGCGGCGATCGAACTTGCGGGGATCGACGATCCGAGCGGGATGACCCTCGCCGGGGGCGCCGCCAATCCTGCCGCCCTGGCCAGGCCAACGTCGAGTCGGCCCCGCCGGACCGGCCGCGCCGCGTCCGGGGGTCGGACGGGGAGTGGGGCAGGCCCCAGGACCGCGGCCGGATCGAAGACGGCCGGAGCCCGCTCGGGCGGCACGCGCAAGGCCGAATGACCCCCGGCCCCGGCACCGAGCCTGCGCCGGCCGAGGCCGCGGCCCGGCGCTTCCTGCAGGCTCTCGAGGCACGCGGCTCATCGCCGAACACCATCCGTTCCTACCGCACGGGCCTCGATCTCTACCTGGCCTGGATCGAGGCCAACGGTCATGACTGGCGGGCTCCGTCCCGCGCCGCCCTGCGAACTTATCTCGGAGTCCTGGGCGAGGGCCACGGCAAGCGCACCGTCGCCCAGCGGCTGGCCGCCATGAGGTCGTTCTACCGGTTCACCACTCGTCAGGGCCTGACCCCCGGCAATCCGCTCGCGGCGCTGGCCACTCCGAGGCAGCCGCGGCGCCTGCCGGAAGTCCTGACCGTGGCCGAGGCCGAGCGGCTCATCGAGGCCGCCGGGAAGGTGGCCCCGACCGGCGCCGGGTCGGGTCGACGGGGGGCCGCGGCGGGCGGGAGAGCTGCCCGGGCGGATCTGAGTCTGGCGCTGGCCCTGCGCGACGTGGCCATCGTCGAGACGGCCTACGCCGCCGGGCTTCGCATCAGCGAGCTCGCGTCCCTTACGGTCGGCGCCGTGGATCTGAAGCGCGGCGAAGTCCGCGTCAGCGGCAAGGGCGGCAAGGAACGGGCGTCGCTCCTGGGACGTCCGGCGCGAGCCGCGCTTGAGCGGTACCTGGAGGCCGGGCGGCCCGTCCTCGCGGATCTGGCGGCCACGCGCCGTGGTGGAGGGCCTTATGGCGGCGCAGGGGATGGCGCGCGGGGCCAGCGAAGGGTGGACGGCCGGGCCACGAGCGGCCGGGCGGGCGAGGGCCGGGCCACGAGCGGCCGGGCGGGCGAGGGATCAGTCGCCATCGCTCGCTCCGGCCTCGACGACGCGGAGCGCGGCCTGCTCTTTCTGAACCACTTCGGTGGGGGCCTCGGCGTCAGGGGTATGCGCTACCGGCTGGAGCGTCTGCGCGTCGCGACAGGACTGCCCCAGGGAGTCTCGCCTCACACGCTGCGCCACAGTTTCGCGACGCACCTTCTGGATGGAGGTGCGGACCTCCGCGTCGTCCAGGAACTGCTGGGCCACGAGAGCCTGGCGACGACACAGATCTACACGCACGTCTCGCCGGCACGCCTGCGGGCGGCCTACAACGCATCGCATCCACGGGCCAGGCTGGTCGCCGGGCCCACGCGGCAGTCCTCCGACGCCGCTCCGGCGGATGATCGCGGGCCGGGCCTCCCGGATCCGGCGTCCCGGCAGAGCGTCGATCGCTGAGCGGCCGCCCGCCCTGCCCGGACGCGATTCCGGAGCCGCGGTCTCGCTGGATTGGTGGCGGCGGCTCAGCCTGCGGGGCGGCTCGCGGCTCGGCCCGCCACCCGGCCGAGGACTCCGATGCGGTCCGTTCGAGAGGCGGGGAGAGCGGGGGCCTACAATCGGCCCCGACGTCGGGTCACCAGCTCCCGGCGGCGAGGAGGTCGGTGATGGCGGTTCGGTCCACCGGGGACGCTTCGATGGGGGGCGCTGAGACGCCGTTGAGCGCGTCGGTGGTGGACCTGGCTCCGGGAACCTCGACCTGGGACGAATTCGTCGGGCGTTCGAACCCGGGTTCCTACCTGCAGACCAGCGCATGGGCCGAAGTCAAAGCCCCCAACGGCTGGCTGCCCATGAGGTTCATCGGCACGTCGATCGCCGCGCGGGCCGCGGCCGGCGAACCGGCCGCAATGGCCGAAGGCGGGGTGATCGCTCGGCCCGGCGCAACTGGCGTCGCCGCGGCCGGCGACGTTCTCTCAGACGGGCGCGGCGAAGACGACGGCGACCCAGGTGAAGAGTCCGACCCCGGCGAGCAGTCCGAGTTCGGCGTCCAGGTCCTGATCCGGAAGCCGCGGCTGTTTCCATGGGGATTTGGCTACGCCCCGCGCGGGCCGATCTTCCAGGTTTGGAACGCTGCCACGCTCGATGCCTTCACGGCGGCCATGCGCCAGGCCATCGCCTCCAGCCCGACGCGCCTCTCGCACGTCCGCATCGAGCCGGAGATCGAGTTGAGTGGCCCGTTCGACGTCGACGGCGAGTTCCGGCATGCCCTGCGGCGCTGCGGCTGGCGGGTCGGCACTCCCATCCAGCCACCCAGGACGCGGCAGGTCGATCTCCGGGTCGAAGAGGCGGCCCTGTGGGGCGACCTGCGCAAGAAGTGGCGCCAGTACGTCAACAAGGCTCGCAAGGCGGACGTCCGAGTCGTGGAGGCGACCGTCGAGCGGCTCCCGGAGTTCTACGCGATCTACCAGGAGACGGCCAGGCGCGCGGGGTTCATGATCCGAACCTACGAGTCGTACCTGGGGGTCTGGCGCGCCTTCGCGCGGCTCGGCATGGCCCGTCTGCTGATGGCGGAGGGGCCCGACGGCGTCGGGCTCGCCACCCTCTTCCTGTTGCGCGTCGGGGACCGCGTCGTCGAGCCTTACGGCGGGATGACCGAGGCCGGCGCCGAGTGCCGCGCGAACTACCTGCTCAAGTGGGAGGCAATTCGTACCTCGCGCGAGGCGGGCGCCGGGAGTTACGACATGTGGGGCATTTCGCACGAGGGCATAGAGCACTTCAAGGCCGGCTTTGGGGGGCGCGAGATCAGGTACGTCGGAGCGTGGGATCTCGTTCTCGACCCGGCCGGCCGGCTCGCCTTCGACGGCGCGCAGGCCGTCCAGGATCGAGTCGGGGCCTGGCGGCACGGCATCCGGAAGGTGCGTGGACGGCCTCATGCTCCGGCCGCGGAGGCGGCGGAGTGACGAGCCGCGGCGCCGAGCCGGACCGGGCGCCGTACGACCCGCCCGCCGCCGAGTCGATGTCGAGCCTGTTCGCGGCGGCCGAGCCGACGGGCTCGCGGCCCCTGGGCGAGTTGATAGAGCGCCTGGCGGCGACGGGCCGGCGGCCGGTGATCCTCGCGCCCGAGGGGTTGAGCGGCGGTCGGGCCGGTCCGGCGCCGGACGTCGGAGGGCTGCGGATCCGCGGCCTTACCTTTGACTCGCGGCAGGTATCCCCGTCGTGCCTCTTCGTCGCCCTCTCCGGCGTGCACGCGGACGGCTATGACTACGTGGCATCGGCCGCAACCGGTGGTGCGGCGGCCGCGATCGTGGATCGTCCGGCCGCGGGCGCGGCCCTGACCCAGATCGTGGTCGACGACGCCCGCGGGGCCCTGGCCGTCGCGGCCGCCTGGTGGTACGGAGACCCCAGCCGCGAGCTCGGGATCGTCGGCGTCACCGGCACGGACGGCAAGACCACGACTTCCTTCCTGGCCACCGCGGTTCTGGAAGCGGCGGGAATCTCGACCGGGATGATCACGACCGCCGCCGCCGTCGTCGGCGCGCTGCGAACGGCCAACCCGGAGCACGTCACCACGCCGGAGGCTCCGCAGCTGCAGCGAGCGCTCCGGGCCATGGTCGCGGCCGGAAACGAGGCCGCCGTCGTCGAGACCACCTCGCACGGCCTGGCCCTCAACCGGGTAGACGAGATCGCCTACGACCTGGCCGTCTTCACGAACCTGACCCACGAGCACCTCGAACTGCACGGCACCTTCGAGGCATACCGTGAAGCGAAGCTGAGCCTCTTTCGCCGCCTTGGCGGGACCGGCCCCGGCAAGCGCCTCGGCCGCGCCTGGCCGCGCGCCGGCATCGTCAACGCCGACGATCCGGCCGCGCCTCTCTTCGTCGAGGCCGCTCGTGGCGCGGGCGCCCGGGTCCTGACGTACGGCTACGCGACTTCTGCCGACGTGCGCGCGGCCGAGGTGGACGAAGGCGCACGCTCGATGCGGGTCGAAGCCGTAACGCCGCGCTGGCGGGGCGTCGTGGACCTGCGGCTCGCCGGCCGCTTCAACGTCTACAACGCCCTGGCGGCCGTTGCCCTGGGCGAGGCCCTCGACCTGGACGGGAGCGTCGTCCGCGAGGCACTGGCTTCCGTCGGCGGTGTGCCCGGCCGGATGGAGCGAGTCGACTGCGGCCAGCCGTTCGTTGTGGTCGTCGATTACGCCCACTCGCCGGCTTCGCTCGAGAAGGTTCTGGACGTGCTGGGGCCGCTGGCGTCGGCGGGCGGCGGGGGCCTGATCGCCGTCTTCGGCTCGGCCGGCGAGCGGGATGTTCAGAAGCGGCCGATGATGGGCCGAATCGCCGGAGAGCGCTGCCGATTGGTGGTGGTCACCGACGAGGACTCGAGGGGCGAGGATGCCATGTCCATCATCGACCAGATAGCCGCCGGCGCCAGGTCGGCCGGCCAGCGCGCGGACCTGGAGATCCTGCGGATCGTCGACAGGCGAGCGGCCATCGAGACCGCGTTCCGGGGCGCCCGGCCCGGCGACGTGGTGCTGCTGGCAGGCAAAGGCCACGAGCAGACGATCATCATGGCCGATGGCCCGCGGCCCTGGGATGAGCGGTCTGAAGCTGTCGGGGCGCTGCGGCGGCTCGGCTATGAGGGCGCGGCCGGCGAGTTGCGGCCGGCGGGAGGTCGGTAGAGGTGCGCTCCTGCCTGATCCAGCTGGTCCTCAGCGTGGCGATCGTCTTCGCGCTGCTCTGGTTCGGCTTGCCGTTCGGCGCGAGCTGGCTGGCCACGAACGCCCTGAACGCCGCCGGCTTCACCGGCACGGACACCAGCGTTCAAGTCTCGGCCAATCTCCCCCCGCGCATACTCCTGGGCCACGCCGATGAGATCCACATCACTTCGACGGAGGTCGGCGTCGGTGATCTGCATGCGGGCGCGGTCGACCTGACGCTTGGCAACGTGGAGCTGTTCGACCGAAAGATCGGCACGGTCCATGGAACGCTGACCGGCGTCCTCGTACCGGCGCCGAACGGCGACCCGATCACGATCGACTCGGCCACTATCGATGGCACGGGCACAGCCGCCAGCGCCCGGCTGACCACGTCCAGCGCCGAGGTGATCAAGCTCGCCGAATCCCAGTTCGAGGCCCAGACCGGCGTCGCCGCGACGGTGAGTCTGGCGGCCCCGGACAAGGTGACCGTGACCGTCAAGGGCAAGGCCGAGCCGGCACGGCTGGTCGTCCAGGACGGCGCGATCCAGCTCGTCCCGACTGATCCGATTCTTCCGACGGTGCCGCTGATCGCGGCGGGCGCCGGCAACCCGTTCCAGTTCACGTCCATCGCCGTGGGAGCCGGCACCGTCACGCTGGTCGGGACGATCGACATGCAGGCGCTCCTGGGTCTGTAGGCCGCGGCCGGCCGCAGGGTCCCTGCAGGGTCGACTGGTAGACTCCGTGCGATGTCGATCGAACCCCCGGTACCTCCAGCTCAGACCGGTGGCGCAGGCCAGCGGCGCCGCTCGGTGCGCCTGCCCCTGCCGGACCGGCTGCGCCTCGGCCTCACGACCCTGCCGACGCTCCAGTCCCGCTTCAAGCACGTCCGCGATTCCGTCGCCCACCACTACCCGCAGGCCAACCTGGAGCCCCTGAGGGCGGCCTTCGAGCTGGCCGAGCTGGCTCACCACGGGCAGACTCGAGTGAGTGGCGAGCCCTACGTGACCCACCCTCTCGCCTCCGCCCAGATCCTCGCCGATATCGGCATCGATCCGGTCGCGGTCACCGCGGCCATCCTCCACGATGTCCCCGAGGACACCGACTTCACCCTGGCCGACATCGAAGAGCGCTTCGGGGCCGAGGTGGCCCAGCTCGTGGACGGCGTGACGAAGCTGTCCAAGTTCAGCACGCACAGCCACGAGGAGCAGCAGGCCGAGAACATTCGCAAGATGTTCCTGGCCATGGCCGACGACATCCGGGTCGTCCTGATCAAGCTCGCCGACCGGCTTCACAACATGCGCACGCTCTACGCGCTCCCGTCGGACAAGCAGGCCAGGATCGCTCGGCAGACGCTCGAGATCTACGCACCCCTGGCCGAGCGGCTCGGCATCTGGAGCGTCAAGTGGGAACTCGAGGACCTGGCCTTCAAGACTCTCGAGCCGGAGTCCTATCGCGAGCTGGCCCGCATGCTCGATACGCGACGGAAGTCGCGGGAGACATTCATCCATCGCGCCATCGAAACCCTCCGCCCGGAGCTCAAGGCCGCCGGAATCGAGGCCGAGCTCTCGGGCCGTCCGAAGCACCTGTACAGCATCTGGAAGAAGATGCAGCGCAAGAGCGCCGACATCGGAGAGATATACGACGTCTACGCCATCCGTATCCTCGTCGACGAGGTGAAGGACTGCTACGCGGCGCTGGGCGTCGTCCATTCGATGTGGCGGCCCATTCCGAACCAGTTCGACGACTACATCGCCGTTCCCAAGCCGAACCTGTACCAGAGCCTTCACACGGCCGTGATCGCGCTCGACGGGCAGCCGCTCGAGATCCAGATCCGGACGCACACGATGCATCAGGTCAGCGAGGTTGGCATCGCGGCTCACTGGCGCTACAAGGAGGGCTCCCGGGCCGACCGCGAATACGACGCCAAGCTGGCCTGGCTGCGCCAGGTCATGGACTGGCAGCGCGACGTCTCCGACGCGACCGAGTTCGTCGAGGGCGTGAAGCTCGACGTCTTCCAGGACCAGGTCTTCGTGTTCACGCCCAAGGGCGAGGTCAAGGATCTCCCTGCCGGCGCCACGCCGCTCGACTTCGCCTATCGCATCCACACCGACGTCGGCCACCGCTGCATCGGGGCCAAGATCAACAACAGGCTCGTTCCGCTCGACTACAGGCTGAAGAACGGCGACATCGTCGAGATCGTGACCACCAAGGGCGAGCACGGCCCGTCCCGGGACTGGATGAACGTCGTCCGAACGAGCCACGCCCGGGAGAAGATCCGGCAGTGGTTCAAGCGGCAGGAGCGCGACGAGAACATCGTCCACGGCCGGGAGTCGCTCGAACGTGAGTTGAGGCGGCTGGCCCGCACCAATCTCGGGGCCGTCGGCGGGGACCGGATGCTCGAGATCGCGCGGCTCTACAAGTTCGACAACCTGGACGATTTCTACGCCGCGGTTGGCTACGGCGCGGTGGGGGCCCAGCAGGTCGTTACCCGCCTCGGCGTGGTCGACGACGCCCAGCTGGCACTTCCGCCGACGGCACCGCCGCCGAGCCCCTCCCGCCAGGGCGGCGTGCGGGTGAAGGGGGTGGGGGACCTGCTCGTCCGCTTCGGCAAGTGCTGCCACCCGATTCCGGGCGACCCGATCATCGGCTTCATCACCAGGGGCAAGGGCGTCACGGTCCATCTCAAGAACTGCCGGACCGTGCTCGAGGAGCGCGAGACCCCTCGGCTGATCGAGGTGGAGTGGGAGAGCCAGGCTCAGCAGACGTACCCGATCTCGATACGCCTGGAGGCCTACGACCGGACCGGGCTCCTTTCGGACATCAGCCAGATAGTGGCCGAGAACAAGGTCAACATCGTTGCCGCGAACCTGGCCGTGACGCCCGATCGCACCGCCGTGGTCCGGGCCACTCTCGAGGTTGCCTCCGTCGCCCAGCTGGCACGCGTCATGAGCAAGCTGGAGCAGCTCAAGGACGTCATCTCGGTCCAGCGCGACCTGAGCACCTGACGCGTCGAAGGCGCTCTGGTCCGGTATAGTCAGTGGGTCCGTCGCACGTCCGTCGCGAGGTCGCCGCTCCGGGAGATCGAGCCCCGGGGGAGCCGGTCATAAGGAGGTTCCCGTGTCTGACGAGTTCATCTACCCCGAGGGCATCAGCACCGACGCGCTGAAGAAGTTGTTCGAGGAGGCCTACATGGAGGTCTCGGTAGACACGGACGGCGACCTGATCGTGAAGGACAACTATCGCTGCTACCTTCGGCCCGATCCGGACGGCCGGCTGATCTCCATCTACGCCATCTTCGGCGCCAACACCGAGGCGCTGCCCGAGGCCAAGCTGGCCTACATAAACAAGGTCAACGACCAGGTGAAGCTCATCCGCGCCTCGGTCTCGGCGAACGGCAAGTTCTTCTTCGACTACTACCTCTCGGTCGAGGGCGGGATCTCGAAGCGGGCGGTCGTCATGTCGGTGCGCCGGTTCTTCTCGTGCCTCGGCTCGGCCCTGCGCGAGGATGCCGACAACGTCGTAGCCTGATCGGCCGTCCGCACCGGCGAGTTAGCCTCGATGCCGGGCCGCGATTCGTCACTCGCTGAAGTCCGCCGCTAGGATTGGCTCCATGCCGCCATATCGAGCCCCCAGGGGCACCCGCGATCTGCTGCCGGAGGTTAGGTCCGGTCTGAGCCGCCTGGAGGCGATCGCCCGCTCGCTGGCAGCCCGCTACGGCTACCGAGAGATGGAGACGCCGCTCTTCGAGCAGACCTCCGTCTTCGAGCGCGGCATCGGCGAGGCCACCGACGTGGTCGAGAAGGAGCTATTCCGGCTCGCCCCCAGGTCCGAAGAATTGGAGTCGTGGGCGCTGCGCCCCGAGGCGACCGCCGGCGTCGTTCGGGCCTACGTCCAGCACGGCCTGCAGACGTGGCCGCAGCCGGTGAAGCTGACCGTTCTCGGCCCGATGTTCCGCTACGACCGCCCCCAGGCGGGCCGCTATCGCCAGTTCTGGCAGTTCGACGCGGAGGCGATCGGCGATCCTGGGCCCGCGGTCGATGCCGAGATCGTCGAGCTCGGGTACCGCTTCTACGTCGAGGCCGGGCTCTCGGACGTGCAGGTTCTGCTGAACTCCATCGGCGACGCCGCCTGCCGCCCGGCCTACCTGGAGAAACTGAGAGCCTATTTCGGACGGCATGAGGCTCAGCTCCCGGAGCTGGAGCAGCGGCGCCTGGAGACGAATCCGCTGCGCCTGCTCGACTCCAAGGATCCCGCCATGGGCGCGCTGGTTGCCGCGGCTCCGAAGATCTCCGATTCCTTGTGCGATGCCTGCGCCGCGCACTTCGCCGCCGTCCAGGCGCACCTGGGGGCCATGGGCGTGCCGTTCAGGCTCGAGCCAACGCTCGTTCGCGGATTGGACTACTACACGCGAACGGCGTTCGAGTACTACCGGCACGGCGCCGAGGGGCAGCAACAGGCGCTCGGCGGGGGCGGCCGCTACGACGGCCTGGTCGAACTGCTCGGCGGGCGGGCCACGCCCGGCATCGGGTTCGCGCTGGGCCTCGACCGGGTGCTGCTGGCGCTCGAAGACGCCGGAGGCGCGCCCGGCCAGGCCGTTCCGCCGCTCGCGGTCGTGGTGGGCGCGGATCCCGGGGACACGGCCGCGCGGCTGCGCGTGGTGAGCCTGCTCCGGGCGGAGGGTCTATGGGCCCGCGCCGAACTGGCGCCGCGCAAGCTGGCCCGGCAGCTCGAGGCCGCCTCGAAGGAGCACGCCCATTTCGCGGTCATCATCGGGGACGAGCTGGCCGGGGGAAACGTGCAGCTGAAAGACCTGGAGGCGGGCACTCAGCGCCTTGTACCTCTGGCCGACCTGGCTCACGAGCTGGCGCGCGCGGCGAAGAGCCACCATCACGGGTAGCAGGACCGCCCGCGCCCGGGAGTGTGGTCCGATAATCGACCTCGAACGTACTCTCGAGGGAAGCGAAGGCCCCAACTGTCGTGGGGGGACGGGGCAATGGCGCATCGGAGTCGGGCCCTCTTCGGGATCGCGTCCGTCGCGTTGGTGGTGCTGGTCGGGGCGTGCGCGGCCGGGTCGCCGGCGGCTTCGACCGGTTCCGCCGAGCCGGGCGCGCCCCTTCCCGGTACGCCCGGGCATTTCGACAACGGCGACTTCTCGTTCGACTATCCGGCGACCTGGCGGACGCTGTCGGGTCTGTACTTCGAAGGACTCGCGAATGAGGTAGACGCGGTCCTGTGGACCGGAGGCTGGCGGACCGGCTGCACCCAGACGATGTACCCGAACGGCAACGGCGGCGGCTCCTGCGGCGGCGACAGTTTCGACGTCTCGGGCGGTCGAATTGTCGTCAAGGTCTGGCGGCGCGTCGGCGGACCGGCCGATATCTGCGGCCCCGATGTCGCCGCGAACGCGACCCTGGGCCCGAATGCCGTGCTCAGGACAGGACCCGACCAGGCGGCCGTCTGGGAGATCCGGGAGCCGGGCGGGCAGTTCGGCTGGAGCTACAACGTCTTCGTCGAGGCGCATAGTGAGGATGCGTCGGGCCTGGCCGCCGCCGAGGCGGTCGTGGCCAGCTTCCGCTGGGCGGCCGGCCGCACCAGCGGCGGGTGCTACCAGATGGACACCTCGGCGCCCACTCCGAGTTAGGTTCGGGCCGGCTGCCTCGTATCCTCCGGCCCGGTTCGGATACGATGCGCGAATGAGTGAGCCCCGCCGTCCCTCGACCGCGCCCGAAGTAGCCTTCAGTCTTGCCACGCCGTATCGCGACGTCACGTGCGGCGAGCTTCGTGCCGCCGACGCCGGGCGGGAGGTCCGTCTCTCCGGCTGGGTCCATCGCCGCCGGGAACATGGTGGGCTGGTCTTCGTCGACCTGCGCGATCGCTACGGCCTGACCCAGGTCGTCATCAACGAGGCCGAGGCTCCCGAGGCGGCCGAAGTCGCCAACCGTCTCCGGAGCGAGTTCGTCGTGGCAGTCCGGGGCACCGTCGCTCGACGCCTGGCCGGCAGCGAGAACTCGAAGCTGGAGACCGGCGAAATCGAGGTCCGGGCGATCTCGATAGAGGTCCTCAACGAGGCCGAGACGACGCCCTTCTACATCAACGAGCCCGACGCGCCGGTCGACGAAAGCCTCAGGCTTCGCTACCGCTACCTGGACATCCGCCGCCGGCCGATGCTGGAGAGGCTGCTTCTCCGATCCGAGCTGGTTTCGGCGATCCGCGACGCTCATCGCCGGGCCGGCTTCGTCGAGATCGAGACGCCGATCCTGCTCAAGTCCACGCCCGAAGGCGCCCGTGACTTCATCGTGCCCAGCCGGCTCCAGCCCGGCTCGGTCTACGCCCTGCCGCAGAGCCCCCAGCAGATCAAGCAGCTGCTCATGGTGGCCGGGTTGGACCGCTATTTCCAGATTGCGCGGTGCTTCCGCGACGAGGATCTTCGAGGCGACCGACAGCCCGAGTTCACCCAGCTCGACCTCGAGATGAGCTTCGTGACCGAAGAGCGGGTCATGGACTTCGTCGAGGCCATGATCGTCGAAGTGAGCCGGGCGGTCGTGCCCGACCGGCCAATGCAACAGACGCCGTTCCCGCGCATCGACTACCACGACGCCATCGAACGGTTCGGGTCGGACAAACCCGACCTGCGGTTCGGAATGGAGCTCGTGGACCTGGCCGCGGCGCTGGGGGAGGGGAGCAGCGGCTTTCACATCTTCGACGAGGCGATCGCCGCGGGCGGTCGGATCAAGGCAATTGCGGCACCCGGCATGGCGGATGTCAGCCGACACCAGATCGATGAGCTCGTGGCTTTCGTGCGCCGCTACGGCGGCAGGGGACTGGCCCACGTCTCCGTTGCCGCGGACGGAACGGCGCATTCGCCGATCGCCAAGTTCATCGGAGAGGAGCGGATCGGCGCTATCGTCGATGCCGCGGCCGGGAAGCCGGGCGATCTGATCTTGATCGTAGCCGACGCCGACCGTGGGCGAGTGGCCGACGTCCTGGGCCGGCTGCGCCAGGATCTTGGACTGCGCCTTGGCCTGGCCGACCAGAACGTGCTGGCGTACTGCTGGGTCTACCACTTCCCGATGTACCAGTGGGACGAGGAGCTGACCCGCTGGGACGCCACGCACAACCCGTTCAGCGGCGTCGTGCCCGAGGACGAGAAGCTGCTCGTCACGGAGTCCGGCGATCCGTACAGGCCGTCGCCGGCTGATTCCGCCGGCAAGGCGCGGGCCATGCAGTACGACATCGCCCTGAACGGCTGGGAACTGGGCGGAGGCTCGGTCAGGATCCACAAACGCGAACTGCTTGAGCGGAGCTTCGCCCTGCAGGGCTATTCCCTGGAGAAGATGCACGACCTCTTCGGCGGCATCCTGGAGGCCTTCGACTACGGTGCCCCGCCCCATGGGGGGATAGCGATCGGCATCGACCGCTGGGTCGCTCTCCTGGCCCGTCAATCGAACATCCGAGAGGTCATGGCTTTTCCCAAGACTCAATCCGGCGCGGACCTGATGATGGGATCCCCCTCCACGCCGGAGCCGGAGCAGTACTCTGAGTTGGGTCTTCGCTTCGTAGGGTTCGAAGGTACCGGTAGCGCGGCCGAAGGCGAGCGCTCAGAGTAGGTCCCGGCGCCCGTTCGAGCGATCTCGGCCGGTTGCCGGCCGGGGTCGGCGCGCGGGTGGAGGCGGTTGATGGCCGAGAAGATGGTCAGATGCCCTCACTGCCACGAGGTCTTCGAGGCCGAGGCAGGGACTTGTCCCAGATGCGGGGTCCCATACCGGCCGATCATCGCCCAACCACGGCCGATCGATGGCCTCTACGTGGAGCGCTACGCCCCGCAGCCGGAGCCGGCGCCAGCCCAGGCCCCACCGGTTCGTCCAGGTCGCCCCAGGATCCACCCGCTCGTCTTCGCCGGCGTAATCCTGCTCGTCATCGCGCTGGCGGCCGCCGCCTTCGCCGAGATGGGGGCCGGAGGAGGTGGCGGGTCGTCCGTCACGCCCGGGTTCGTCGTCGGAGTGCAGTCGGCCCCTCCACTCCAGCCGACCCTGCCGGCTGTTCTTGCGCTCGCGTACGGCCAGGTCGCCGACTACGATCTGGCCGCCCAAGTCACGGTCCAGGCCACCGTCCAGTTGAGCAGCCAGTTCAAGTGGAAGACCCAGTCGCTGGCCACGGAGTTCGACGGGCAGGTCTCGGAAGGGGACCAGTCCGGGACCATACGGACGGGCGGTACGTCCCAGCAGGTGAGGCTGGTGGACGGGCTCTTCTACGTCAGGAATCTTCCCTCGGGCAAGTGGTCGTTGCTGCCCGCCCTGCCTGCTTACCTGCTGGTCTGCCCGCTTCTGGGCATCGACTCCACCGCCGATCTGACATCTCTAGGTCCGGTCATGCGCGAAGGCCAGATGGTCAACCACCTGCGATCGACGAGCTCATGGGCGCCCGACATCAGCCGCATCGCGCTGACGGACCTGTCGTCCCTGCCGATCAAGCCGACGGCGATGATGCTCGACCTGTGGGTCGGAGACGACGGCGCGCCGCTCTGGGCCAGCGTCTCGGCCACGAACATCGGGCCGGGCGGCGCCCAGCTGCTGGACATCGAGGTCGCTTACACCTTCACGAACGTCGGAGTACCTGTGCCCGTCGTCGCGCCCATCTCGCCGTCGCCGTCGGCGTCGGCGTCGCCCACGCCGACGCCAGGCTTCTAGGTCCCGAACTCGGCCGTGCGGCGCTTCGGCCGCGTCTCGGCGAGGGGCCTATCCCGCCGTTTCGCCGGAATGCTCGGCCTCGGCGCCGAGCGCCGAGTTCCACTCCGGCGGCGGGCCGCCGGCCGGCTCCGGTGGTCCCTGGTAGCCGGGCAGGTCCGAGCGGGGAGTCGCCAGGTCGAAGACGATGCCGGGGTCGCCCAGCTCGAGCACTCGTTCGGGCGCGCCGTCCGCGATGACGGCGGCGACTGCCTCCGCGCCGTGGAGGCCGATCCTTTCGGCGAGCCGCTCGATCAAGCCGAACGGCACCAGGATCGGGAAGCCGGTCCGGCCGTCGTACGCCGGCCGGACGATCGCCTCCGGAGCCGCCCCGTGCGCCTCGACGAGCGACGTCACGGTCTCCGGATCGACCCAGGCATATCGGAACGGCCAGAGCAGCCCGGCCGAGGTCTCGGCCACCGCCGAGACGGCGGCGCGCCCGCCGTCCACGAACCAGGCGATCCCCGGTTCTCGGCCGGCGCTCGGGCGAGCCAGCGTGACGGGCGAGCCGGCCACGGCGTCGGCCAGGCGCGTATCCTCGTGCGCCGCCACCAGCACGATCGGCATCGCACCGCCGGACCAGGCGGCGTGGGCCACGCGCCGGATGGCCGGCTCACCGTCGACCTCGCCGAGAGCGGCGGCGGCGTCGGGGACAAGGACGATGGCTGCGACGGTCATGCGGGCCTCCTGTCGCGAGTGTAGCGCCGGGCAGACGACGAAGCGACGCCGGTTGCCGGGGATCGTCGAGGCCAAGCCGCCTCGCGTGTGCGACAATCGGGCCGCCCATGAGTGACTCCCCTCATTCCGCCACGCCCTTCGAATTCGAACACCCCGGCCAGGTCCGGTCGGTCGACGCCGCTACGGCGATCCGAGCGGACGTCCGCAACGTGGCCATCGTGGCCCACGTCGACCACGGCAAGACCACGCTCGTCGACGCGATGCTCCGCCAGGCCGGCGCCTTCCGGGCCAACCAGGTCGTCGTCGAGCGGGTCATGGACTCGAACGACCTGGAACGGGAGAAGGGCATCACGATCCTGGCCAAGCAGACCGCGGTCGACTACGACGGGATCCGTCTGAACATCGTCGACACGCCGGGACACGCCGACTTCGGCGGCGAGGTCGAGCGCAGCCTGAACATGGTCGACTCCGTCCTTCTCCTGGTGGACGCGGCCGAGGGTCCGCTGCCCCAGACCCGCTACGTCCTCCAGAAGGCGATGTCGCACCGCCTGCCGGTCGTGGTGGCCATCAACAAGATCGACCGCTCGGACGCCCGGGCCCCGGAGGTCCTCGACGACGTCTACGAGCTCTTCATGGACCTGGGCGCCGACGAGCATCAGATCGACTTTCCGGTCGTATATACCAACGCCAAGACGGGGACGGCGACGCTGGACCTGGCCGTGCCGGGGACGAACCTCCGGCCGCTCTTCGAGCTGCTTATCGAGCACACGCCGGCGCCGCGCTACGTTCCGGACCACCCGCTCCAGCTGCTGGTGACCAACCTCTCGGCCAACGACTACGTCGGCCGGATGGCCGTCGGTCGAGTCTGGAACGGCACCGTGAAGATGGGCGGCCGGATCGCCATCGTCCGCGAGGAGGAGGAGAACACCGACGGCACGATCGAGCCGGGCCGGACCATAACCATGACCGGCACCGTGACGAGCCTCACGACCGCCCACGGCATCGAGCGGGTGGACATAGACGAGGCGCGCCCGGGAGACATCGTGGCGATCGCCGGCATCCCCGACGTTACGATCGGCGACACGATCACCGATCCGGCCGACCCACGGCCGATGCAGCGCCTGGACCTGGACGCCCCGACCCTGAGCATGACCTTCGGGGCGAACACCTCGCCGCTCTCCGGGCGCGAGGGCAGGTATGTCACCAGCCGCCACATCCGGGCGCGGCTCGAGAGGGAAGTCCTCGGCAACGTCTCGATCCAGTTCGTGCCGACGGACTCGGCCGACACCTTCGAGGTCCTCGGCCGGGGCGAGCTCCAGCTGGCCATCCTGATCGAGCAGATGCGCCGGGAGGGCTACGAGGTCCAGGTCAGCCGGCCCGAGGTGATCCTGCGGACGGTCGGCGGCGAGACCCACGAGCCGTACGAACGGATCACGGTGGACATCCCGCCCGAGTTCATCGGGCCCGTCCAGGCCGCCCTGGCCGACCGCAAGGGCCGCCTGGAGCAGATGAGCACGGACGCCGACGGCCGCGTTCGGATGGAGTACGTGATCCCGGTCCGAGGCCTGATCGGGTTCCGCGGCCAGCTCCTGACCGAGACGCGTGGGACGGCCCTGATGCACCAGATCGGCGAGGGCTACGGCCCGTGGGCCGGCGAGGTCACGCATCGCACCAGCGGGGTGCTCGTGTCCGACCGCCAGGGCACCTCGAACGGCTATGCCCTGTACGGCCTGCAGGAACGCTCGGAGCTCTTCATCGGCAGCGGCGTGGACGTCTACGAGGGCATGATCGTCGGCGAGAACGCCCGATCCGACGACATGGACGTCAACGCGACCAGGGAGAAGAAGCTGACGAACATGCGGACGCACTCCCACGACGAGGCCATCCGCCTGACCCCGCCGCGTGAGATCACGCTCGAATCGGCGATCGAGTTCATCGGGGCCGACGAGCTCGTCGAGGTCACG
The DNA here is from genome assembly GCA_963713795.1 of uncultured Chloroflexia bacterium. GTDB lineage: Bacteria > Chloroflexota > Limnocylindria > Limnocylindrales > CSP1-4 > Fen-1039. The sequence goes on along the minus strand of CAVQNC010000008.1, from coordinate 230,630 downwards.
CCGAAGTCGATTCGGCTGCGCAAGCGTGTCCTCTCTCAGCACGACCGCCGCCGCATCGCCGGCCGCGAGTACGAGGCGCGGGTCTTCGGGGAGCGCGACACCAGGTAGACCGGCGCGCCGCAGCCACGCCAGCCGCCGCGTCGTGTCGGCGCGAACCACCTGGTCGCACGCGGCGGCTCGCGGCGAGAGCCGCGGCTGTCGCGAAACGACCTCGGCGTACAATCTGGCGATGCCGATCTACCTCGACCACGCCGCCACGACGCCGTTGCGACGGGAAGCGCTCGAGGCGATGCTGCCGTACCTGACCGAGCAGTTCGGCAACGCCTCCTCGCTGCACGGCATCGGGCGGCGCGCTCGTGCGGGGCTGGACGAGGCCCACGAGATGGTGGCGCGGGCCCTTGGTGCGTCCCCGCGCGAGGTCGTGATCACGTCGGGCGGCAGCGAGGCCAACAACCTGGCCATCAAGGGCGCGGCCTGGGCCGGCAAGGCCCGGGGGCACCGGATCATCACCAGCTCGGTCGAGCATCATTCGGTCGGGCATACCGTCCGCTACCTCGAGAAGTTCGGCTTCGAGATCGTCGAGTTGCCGGTCGACCGGTACGGCCGGGTCGATCCCGACGAGGTCGACGCGGCGATTACGCCCAGGACCATCCTGGTCAGCATCATGCTCGCCAACAACGAGGTGGGCACGATCCAGCCGATCGCGGAGATCGCGGCTCGCGTGCGGCGATACAAGGGCGTCCTTCTCCACACCGACGCGGTTCAGGCGGCGCCGTACCTGCCGATCGACGTGGCCGCGCTCGACGTGGATCTGCTGACGATCGCGGCCCACAAGTTCGAGGGGCCCAAGGGCGTCGGTGCGCTCTACCTGCGCCACGGGACGAACATCCTGGCCCAGCAGCAAGGTGGCTCGCAGGAGCGCTACCGCCGGGCCGGGACGGAGAACGTGGCCGGGGCGGCCGGGATGGCTCGTGCCCTGGAGCTGGCGGTCGCGGAGAGGGCCGAGACGGGGGCGCGACTGCCAGAGTTGCGTCGGGCGTTCGAGGCGGCCGCGAGCCACGACGGCGGCCTCGTGCAGGCCGGCCATCCGATCGACCGATTGCCGGGACTGGCCTCGTTCGTCGCCCCGGGTCTGGACGGCAGCGCGGTGGCGATGGCGCTCGACCTGGCGGGCGTCGCGTGCTCGACCGGCTCGGCCTGTGTCAGCGGCTCGAACGAAGCAAGCCACGTTCTGAGCGCGATGGGCTATCCGGAGGAGGAGGCCAGAGGGGCGCTGCGCTTCTCGCTGGGTCGCACGACCACGGCGGCGGATGTGGCCGAGGCGGCTGAACTCCTGTTGCAGACCATTGCCCACCAGCGGGAGGCGGCTGCCGAGCTCGCGCAGGGGAGGGCCGCGGCGCTCGGGCGTCCGGCAACCGCTCCGTCCTCGGCCCTCGCGCCAGCATCGGCACCGGCGTCGGACGTGGCGGCAGATCGGACCGGGATCGAGGCGTCGGCCGGGTGACCGGGAACTCAACCAGGTCGCGCGTTCTGGTGGCGATGTCGGGGGGCGTCGACTCCTCCGTCGCGGCCGCCCTGGTCAAGGCGAGCGGCGCGGAGCCGGTAGGCGTCTGGATGCGGCTCAGCGACGCGGCCGACAACTACTCCGAGTTCAAACGCAGTTGCTGCTCGCTGGACGCCGCCGAGGACGCCCGGCGGGTGGCGTCGCAGCTGGAGATCCCCTTCTACATCCTGAACCTCGAGCGCGAGTTCGACGCCGGAGTCCTGCAGCCGTTCATGCGCTCGTACCTGGAGGGCCGCACGCCGAGTCCCTGCGTCGACTGCAACACCGTCGTCAAGTTCGGGGCGCTGCTCGGCCGGGCTCGACTGCTCTACGACTGCGAAGCCGTGGCCACGGGGCACTACGCCAGGATCGCCCCGGCGGCGGGCGCGGGCGACGAGGCGGCGGCGGGCCGCCCGCCCGAGGAAGCGGCTGGTCCGGTGGGCTTCCGGCTTCTGCGTGGCCTCGACCGGGACAAGGACCAGAGCTACTTCCTGTACGGGCTGGGCCAGGAACAGCTGGCGCACACTCGCTTTCCGCTCGGCGGCATGACCAAGCCACAGGTCCGCGAGGCGGCCCGGGCGCTCGGCCTCGCCACGGCGGACAAGCGAGACAGTCAGGAGATCTGCTTCGTGCCGCGCGGCAACTACCGGGACCTGCTTCGAGAACGAGCCGGCTGGACGGCCGAGCCCGGCCCGCTGCTGGACGTCGACGGACGCCGGGTGGGCGAGCACTTCGGGGCCGCTTCGTACACCGTCGGCCAGCGGCAGGGAACCGGCGTGGCCCTGGGCGAGCCGCGCTACGTTTGGAGGATCGACGCCGGCGCGAACGTCGTCAAGCTGGGCCGCAGGAAGGATCTCGAGGTCCGCAGGTTCGAGGTCGAGGAGGTGACCTTCGTCGCCGGGGATCGACCGGAGCGCGACTCGGCCGGCTTCCGTGCGGAGGTGCAGATCAGACACCGAGGCCGGCCGGCGACGGCGACGGTCCGCCTTCTCGAGTCGGGGCGGTGGGAGGTCGACACCGACGATGCCGTCTGGGCGGCGGCGCCAGGCCAGGCCGCGGTCTTCTACAGCGGCGATGTCGTGCTCGGCGGCGGCAGGATCGCCCGGACCGACGATCCGCGCGGCTGACCGGCTGCCTATACTCGCGCCGTGGCCATTGGACCCGCGCCAGTTCTCGCCGTCCTCGTCGGCGGATTCCACACCGCCCTGTTCATGTTCGTGCGTGGACGCGGCGGCGCCCAGCTGCTGCTCGTGCTACTGGCCGCCGTGCTGGGGGCGTGGGCCGGCGACGCGGTCGGCGGTCGCCTCGGCATAGATCCGCTTCGAATCGGCGACTTCCATCTGATCGCGGCGTCGGTGGTTGCCTGGGGCGGAATTGCCTTCGTGGAGGTGCTGCTCATCCTGGGGCCGGTAAACGCCCCGGACCGACGGCCGTGAATCGCGCGAGCCTTCTTGGAGTGCTGCGACGCCGCAGAGACGCTGCCGGCTCGGACCCGAGGTGGCTCGCCTTCGCTCGCGGATTGGCCCTCGGCGCGCTGGTGGGTGGCGCGATCGCCGGCTCGACCATCTGGAGGGGCCGCCGCCGTTCCTAGCTGTAGAGGCTCTTCGTGGCCTCGGCGAAGGGGAGCCGCCCCTCCAAATCGACCAGGCGGGCGAGCGCGATGGCGGCGCCGAGGATCACGACCGAGACGACGACGTCGGACGAGAGATCGCGAACCGGCCTGTATATGTCGCAGCCGAACGCCGTTGCCACTACGAGCCAGCCCAGTATCGAGGCGGCCAGACCAGCCGCGAGGACTCGCGTGACCTGGTCCTTCGCTCTCCGGTAGATGCGCAACATCGACCACAGCGCGGCGGCGTAGATGATGAACACGAGTACGACCGCGACGAGGCCGAGCTCCGCCCCGATCTCCGGGAAGAACGAGTGGGCGTGATCCAGGCCGTCCAGCGCCGCGGCGGGCCGGTACGCCGGATCCCAGTAGTTGGGCCCGAACTGGTCGAGGCCGACGCCGACTATCGGGTTGGCCAGGGCCATTCGGATCGCGGCGTCCACGGCGTAGTAGCGTTCGGTGAGGGACCCCTGTCCGGCCAGCGTCGCCGGGTTCCACGAATCGAACCTGGCCTCGCCGACGATGCCGACCATCACGGTCCGGTATTCGGCGTTGACGGCCGGTACGACCTGAAGGAAGAGCGCGGGCCAGGGTATGAACAGTGTCGAGACGATGGCGCTGGCGGCCATGAGCGCGATGCGGCGGCGCCATGTCTTGAGGACCAGGACCAGGACCAGGACGATTGCGACCGCTGTGCCGACCCAGGCGCTCTTCGAGAACGAGAGGAAGAGGCCGAGGAGCCCGAGCGCCATCGTGATCAGGATGAGGGCCGTCGCCCAGCGAGGCATCTGCAGCGATCGCCGCGCCACGAAGGCGACCACGACGAGAGGAACGACGGTGGCGGCGACCGCCGCGAAGAGGCCGACGTTGAAGAAGGATGCCCGCGCGAAGTACAGGCGGTTGGCCTGCATCGCCGCGAAGGTGTGGGATGTCGGGAGTGTCTGGAGGATGTTGAAGATGGTCGCTATGGCGACGGCGAGGCCCAACGCGACGCCGAGACCTATCAGGTCACGCCGCGAAGGCCTCATGTAGATGACGAGTCCGCCAAGCGCGATCGGCTCGACGATCCCATGCAGCAGGATCCCCGAGCTCAGGGTCACGTTGTGCGAGTAGATCGTGGACAGAATCGCGATGCCGACAAAGGCGGCCGCCGCGACTTCCGCGAAGCGGAACGCGGTGAAGCCCCTTATGCGCGAGACCGAGATCCAGTGGACGGTGACTCTCGGAAGGCCGCGCCTGGCCGTCGATGAGGTAACCGCGCCCGCGATGAGGGCCAGCACGAAGACCGTCTGCAGGATCACCTGGACGTTGCCGAACTGCCAGCTCACGTAGTCCGCGTTCCAGAGCGGCATCAGCGCGAAGATGGCAAGCAGCGCGCTCCACGGCCGGTAGAGTGCATATGCCGTTGCCGCGGCGGCCGCGGTCGGTACGGTCAACTGGATGAACTTCACGAAGGGGCCGTTGGACATGACGGCCGTCGCGTGACTTGACCCGCTCGAGAGCCTGAAGACAGCCACTGCCACGATCAGCGCGGTGGAGAACCGCAGGACCTGTCCAAGCAGGGGGAAGGGAAGCGCAACCGGCTCGGGCCACGGTGTGGCGAGGCGGGTGCGGAGCACCGGCTCCGCCAGACGTGGCTGTTCGGTTGTGTCCAAAAGGCGTCAACTCCAAGTAGCACGCTGCCAGTCGCTCGGCTGCAGCGCTGCCCCGGGCCTTCATGGTCGGGCGTTCCACGACGCCCTCGCCATGCTCGGCTGGGACATTGGGCGGCGGATCGTTTCGCCGGCGAGCGATAGGACTTCTTTGGTTGCTCAGACAAGTGCGCCTGTGCAACCGGCCCAACTCTGGCCGATCGCGGTCTGAAGCCAGGGCGCGCCGGCGTCACCGGTGACGAATGTTCGGTCCGTAACCTGAGAAACAGCTGAAAACGGCCCAAAATGGGGCATCACCGGCCGGGAAGGCACGTTCGTCGAACGAGGTGCCGCTGCCGGTGCCATCTGGGATACGCCGCAGAGCCGCCGATGGATCACCAGAGCATCGACCTCGACGCCGCGGATGGGCCGGGCGGCCGCCGGCCGAGTGCGCCGGTCGTCCGTGTGGTCAGGCTCCGCACGCTCGCGTGGCGCAGTTTGGTACCGTTAGCGCGATGGCTCAGTTGACGATTCCATACCTGACCGCAGCCGAGGTGCGGCGCCGATACGTAGAGTTCTTCGTGGAGCGTGGGCACGCCGAGGTTCCGAGCGCCTCGCTGGTGCCGGCCGGCGACCAGACCCTGCTCTTCACCAACTCCGGCATGGTCCAGTTCAAGGACGTCCTGACGGGGCGGGAGAAGCGGAGCTACGTGCGGGCCGCCGACTACCAGCGCTGTCTGCGGGTGGCCGGCAAGCACAACGATTTCGAGGAAGTCGGACGGACCCCACGCCACCACACGTTCTTCGAGATGCTCGGCAACTGGAGCTTCGGCGACTACTTCAAGCGCGAGGCCATCCACTGGGCATGGGAGTTGCTGACCGAGGTCTTCCAAATTCCCGGTGACCGCCTGGCCGCCACCGTCTATACCGACGACGACGAGGCGTACAACGTCTGGCGCGACGAGATCGGGCTGCCGCCGGAGCGGATCGCCCGCTGGGGCGACGTGGACCGGGGCGACGACGCCAACTTCTGGCGGATGGCGGAGACCGGGCCATGCGGCCGCTGCTCGGAGATTCACTTCGACCGCGGCGCGGAGTTCAGCGAGGGGCCGCATTGCGTGCCGGACCACTCGGAGCACTGCCCGCGCTGGCTCGAAGTCTGGAACCTGGTCTTCATGGAGTTCGACCAGCGGGCCGACGGTACGCGCGTGCCGTTGCCGATGCTTTCCGTCGACACGGGCATGGGGCTCGAGCGGCTCACGAGCGTCATCCAGCAGGTGCCCACCAATTACGACACCGATCTCTTCACGCCGATCCACGCCGCCATGCGCGAGCTGCTGGGCCACGACCCGGAAGCCTTCGAGGCGGAGAGGTTCAGTTACCAGGTCATCGCCGACCACTCACGAGCCGTGACCTTCCTCGTGGCCGACGGCGTCGCTCCCTCGAACGAGGGGCGCGGCTACGTGCTGCGCCGCATCCTGCGGCGAGCCGTGCGGCACGGCCGCCTTCTGGGCCGCCGGGAGCCCTTCGTCGACGTGACGGCAGGCGTCGTGATCGACGTGATGAAGGACGCCTACCCGTACCTGGAGGAGCAGCGCGAGCGGATCCTCCAGGTGATACGCCGTGAGGAGGCACAGTTCGCCAGGACGCTGGAGGCCGGCACGGGTCAGCTGGAGGCGGCCCTGGCGCCTCTGGCGGGAACCGAGCGAACGATCGGCCGGCGGCCCGAGAGCCTGCCCGTCGAGGCTCCGGTCCTGTCCGGAGGCGTGGCCTTCCGCCTCCACGACACGTACGGCTTCCCGATAGACCTCACGGTTGACATGGCGGCCGAGTACGGCGTGCGCGTCGATCGCGAGGGCTTCGTAGCGGCAATGGCGCAGCAGAAGGAGCGCAGCCGCAAGGGGACGAAGGCCGACCTGGCCCGCCACGCCGAACTGGGCGACCTGTATCAGGCCATCCAGCGCCGGGCCGGGGAGACTCGCTTCCTCGGCTACGAGACAACCGAGGCCGAGGCTCGCGTCGTCGCCATCCTGCGCGATGGAACCGAGTACCAGGAGCTGACCGGCCACGGCGAGGCGGAAGTAGTCATGGACGCCACGCCCTTCTACGGCGAGGGCGGAGGGCAGGTCGGCGACCGCGGCGAGATTCGCGAGGCCGGCGGCGGGAGCGTGCTTTTCACGGTGGAGGACACTCAGAAGCCCATCGCCGGGCTCTTCGTCCATCGGGGCAAGCTTCAGGGCCGGCTTCGGGTCGGCGAGACCGTCACGGCCCGAGTCGACGCCGAGCGACGGGCCAGGACGATGCGCAACCACACGGCGACGCACCTGCTCCACCGCGCCCTCCGCAACGTCGTCGGGCCGGAAGCCCACCAGGCCGGGTCGCTCGTCGCGCCCGACTACCTCCGCTTCGACTATCCGCTGGAGCGGCCCCTCACGGCGGGGGAGAAGCGGGCGATCGAGGACGAGGTTCGCCGGATCATTCGAGAGAACCACCCGGTGACGACGAAGATCCAGGGCATGGCCGAAGCCATCGCGGCCGGCGCCGACGCCTTCTTCGACGAGAAGTACGGTGAGCGCGTGCGGAGCGTGCGGGTCGAAGGCTACTCGCTGGAGTTGTGCGGCGGGACGCACTGCTCGGCCTCGGGCCAGATCGGCAGCTTCGTCATCACGGCCGATCGAAGCATCGGAGCGGGCACGCGGCGCATCGAGGCCGTGACCGGCGAAAGGGCGGACGCCCTGCTGCGCGAACGTCTCGCTCTTCTCGACCGCATCGCCGACCAGGTCGGCGCCACTTCCCCCGAGGCCGCCGCGGAGCGCGTGGCGGCCGTCCAGGAGGAACTCAGGGAAACGCGCCGCCGCCTTCGCTCCGGCGGCGGAGGGCGGCCCAGGGCCGCCGACCTGGTCGCGGCCGCGTCCGAGCCGGCGCCCGGCGTGAAGCTGGTCGCCCATGCGGGCTCCTTCGATACGCCGGAGCAGTGGAAGGGTTTCGTCAAGGAGATCCGGGCCGCGCTGGGCTCTGGTGTGATCGCCGTCGCCTTCGATGCCGAGGCTCCGCAGATCTTCGTGACCGTGAGCCCGGACCTGGTCGGGCGTGGCATTTCGGCCGGCGAACTCGTCAAGGTGGCGATGAAGTCGATGGAGGGCCGCGGAGGAGGTCGTCCGGAGATGGCACAGGGCATGGGCACCCGGCGGGACGGCATCCCTTCGGCCGTGGCCGGGATCGCGGATACACTTAGCAAAGCAGTGCGATAGCCGACAGATAGGGGAGCGGCCGTGGCGTTCTGGCGCAGGATCTGGGGCCGCGAGGAGGAATCGGCCCTCGCCGTCTGCACGGCCCTTGACATAGGCACCGAGTTCGTCAAGGCCCTCGTCTTCGAGATCGACGACGCGGGCCTGGGGACTGTTCGCGGCGTGGGTCGCCGGCGTCAGGGCCTGGCCCACATGCAGTCCGGCACCGTGACCGACATCGGCGCGGTCGTCGACAACTGCTCGGTCGCGCTCCAGGAGGCCGAGGAGATGGCCGGCTTCCGGCCGACGCAATGCGTCGTCGGCATCGCCGGCGAGCTGGTCAAGGGCTTTACCACGACCCATTCGCAGGATCGCAAGCGCGCGGACAGCCAGATCACCGACGCCGAGCTGCAGAAGCTGATCGACGGAGTTCAGCGGGCGGCCCTGCGCGAAGCCGAGCGGGCGATCACCTGGGAGACGGGCCTGCCGCAGGTGGACGTGCGCCTCGTCCATGCCGCGGTCACCGGCGCCCAGATAGACGGGTACCCGGTCACGAACCCGGTCGGGTTCCAGGGCCGGCACGTCAAGATCAGCGTCTTCAACGCCTTCGCCCCGCTCGTACACCTGGGCGCCCTGCAGACCGTGGCCCAGCAGCTCGAACTCGAGCTTCTCGAGATCGTGGCCGAACCGTATGCCGTGGCCAGGGTTCTCGCCAGCGAGCAGGTCCAGCAGTCAGGAGCTCTCTTCATCGACATCGGTGGCGGGACGACCGACGTGGCCCTGGTCCGGCACGGCGGGATCGAGGGCACGCGCATGTTCGCCCTGGGCGGTCGCGCCTTCACGAAGTCCATCGCCGACCGCATGGATCTGCCCTTCCCCAGGGCCGAGGAGATGAAGCTCGACTACGCGCGCGGCGTCCAGGTCGACATGCGGCAGGACCTGGCCAGGATCGTCGCCGACGACGTGGCGATATGGGCCGCCGGCGTGGAGCTGGTCCTCGACGAGCTCGCCGAAGGCGACCTTCTGCCGGGCCGAATCTACCTCTGCGGCGGCGGCTCCCACCTGCCGGAGATCGGCGCGACGCTCCGGTCCGAGGCCTTCTGGAAGCGTTTGGCTTTCAGCCGCCCGCCGGAGGTCGTCGTGATGTCGCCCGATCAGGTCGTGCGAATCAAGGATGGGACGAAGCTGCTGGTCGACCAGCAGGATGTGACCCCGCTCGGCCTGGCCTACCAGGCAATCGAGCTTCAGACCAACGAAGATCCGCTGGACGTGGCTCTACGGCGCGTCCTGCGGGCCATGAAGATGTAGCCGATGGCGATCTACTACCTGGACATCGACGACGAGATCACTTCGGCTGCGGCTCGCATCCGCGACTCCTCGGACGACCGCATCGCCCTGGTGCTTTCGAGCGGCTCGCGCGTGGCGACCTCCCGGATCAACTTCCGGCTGCTCGCCCGCGAAGCCCGGCAGCGCAACAAGCGCCTGGCGATCATCACGGCCGACATGTCGGTGCAATCGGTGGCCCGATCCGCCGAGCTCCCGGTGTACGCCAGCGTCGGAGAGTACGAGAGGATGGAGGCGGCCGTCGCCCGCGGCGGGCAGGGGTCGCGGCCCGACCTGACCGTGACCGCCCTCGACGAGCTGGCCCAGACGGTCGTTCCGAAGGTTACGAACGCCAGGGCCGCGGGAGCCGGTGTGACCCGCGTCTCCGGCGCAGCCTCGGGCGGGGACCCACGGCCCCGGCCGCGGGTCTCGCGTCCGCTGCTGGCCGGAGCGGCGCTGCTGGCCGTCCTTCTCGTCGCCGCGGCCGGCTTCTTCTTCTATCCGAGCGCGACGATAACCCTGACCCTGCGCGAGGAGCCGCTGGGCCCAATGACGGTCAGCGTTACGATCGACCCGGCCGTCGTGGCGGCCAACGACCTGACCGGGACCGTTCCCGGACTGAGCGCCGCCTTCCCGGTGACTGCCTCCGGCACGTTCGACGCCACCGGCCAGACCGTCGTCAATACCGCCGCGTCCGGCACTGTCACCTTCTTGAGCATCAACACTATCCAGGCCGTGCCCGTGATAGCGGGGACGCAGGTCACCACCCCCGGCGGGGTGGCATTCACGACCACGTCGACTGTCAGCGTGCCCAAGGCCACGGTCTCCGGCAGCACAATCACCCGGGGCGCGGTCAACGTGGCAGTGCAGGCCGTCGTCCAGGGCACGGCCGGCAACGTCGCCGCCGGGACGATCGTCAGGCTCCCGTCGGATCTCGCGGTCTTCGGCATCTCCGTGACCAACAGGGCCGCGACGGCCGGTGGAACCCACACCGTCATTCCGCAGATCCAGCAATCGGACATAAGCAAGGCCCAGGACGCCCTGACGGCCGAGCTGGACGCGAACTTCCAGTCGGCGCTGGTGTCGCCCGCGGCGGTTCCGTCCGGAGCCACTCTCTTCGCGGGGACCGCCCATCTGGGCACGGCGAGCTGCAGCCCCGATCCCATCGGCCTGCTGAACCAGAACGTGGCGTCATTCGAGCTGCAATGCGCGGCGACCGGCACGGCGACGATGGCCGACATGACCAGCGTCCTGGCGCTGGCCGAACGGCGGGCCCGGGCGGCGGTTCGGGCCGGCTACGCCGTGGTCGAGAGCTCCTTGACCACGAAGGTAGGCGAAACGGTCGCCCAGGGCTCCGCACTGGTCGTACCCGTGACGGTCCAGGGCTTGCAGGTCAGGAATGTCTCGTCCGACGCGCTTCGGGCCGAAGTCGTCGGCAAATCGCTGGCTGAAGCCAAATCGATCCTGTCGCCCTACGGCGCGGTCGAAATCTCCGTCTTACCGGACTGGTCTTCGACCCTGCCCAGCTTCGACTTCCGAATCGACCTGCGCTTGATCGCGCCGGCCGTGGAGCCGAGCGGCAGCCCTCCGGCGAGCGGCGAGCCACGACCCAGCGCCGGTCCGAAGGCCACCAAGCAGTCGACACCGGGCCCGGGGGCGACGCCGACGAGCACGGCGGCTCCGTCCGGCATTCCGTCGGCCTCGGAGTCGCCTTCGCCGAGCCCGGTTCCCAGCGTGCCGCCTTCTCCGAGCGAGTCGTCGCCGGCCTCGCCGTCGCCCTCGGTATCTCCATCGCCCAGCCCCACGGCGACATGACGCCCGAGCCCGGAAACACGGTCATGCGCCGGTATCCACGCATCCTCGGGATCGACCTCGGCGAGCGCCGAGTCGGGATCGCGCTGGGCGATCCGGAAACGTTGACGGCGGCGCCGTTCGCGACCCTGGGCCGGGGCAAGAGCCTGGCCGAGGACGTCGCCGCCATATCCCGTCTCGCCGCTGAGCAGGGGGTCGGGTCCCTGGTCGTCGGCTTGCCGCTCGACATGGACGGCCGCGAAGGCTCCCAGGCGCGCCTGACGCGGGAATGGGCCGAGGCCGTTGCGGCGGCGACCGGATTGCCTCTGCGGCTGCGTGACGAACGCCTGACGAGCGAGCGGGCCGAGCGTCGAGTCGGGCCGGCCGGCCGGGGCCGGTCCGGAGGTCCGCCGGGCGCGGCCCAGCGCGAAGCGCATCGCGCCCGAATCGACCGCGAAGCGGCCGCGCTGATATTGCAGGATGATCTGGACGCCATGGCGAACGAGAACGCGGAGCACAGGTCCTGATGGCGCCCCGCAGCGGGTTCAAACCTCGGGACGGGTCCGGGCGCGGCCTGCGGGACGATCAGGCCCGGCACGACGTCGTAGATCGCGGTTGGGACGACTACATTCCGCCGGACCCCGAGGAGGCGACGGCCGCGCCACGCGCGGCACCAGCCGAGCAGCGCCGCGACTACCACCGGACCCGGGCCGGCGGCCCCGGCCGCTTTCTCGAGTTCGCGCTCTTCGCCGCGGTCCTGGGCGGTCTCGTGGTCGGCGGCCTCTACTTCGTGGCCCGGCCGCTCGTCGTGAACGGCATCGTCGACTGGGCCGCCGAGAACCCGACTGCCCTGAGCCTGCCGTACGTCTCGGCCATCGTTCGGGGAGCGCTGTGGTCCAACATCAGCCAACCGGTCGACGCGACGGATACCAAGGCCATCGTCGTTACGATCGACGCGGGCGCCACGCCGGCGCAGATCGGCGACCAGCTGGTCGGGGCCGGTCTGATCAAGGACACCCGCGCCTTCGTATTCGAGGCAATCTCGAAGGGAGTCACCGAAGACTTCCAGGAAGGGCGCCACGTCCTCTCCAGGTCGATGACGGTCGACCAGATAATCGGCGTGCTGACGACGCCTCCCGTGGCTCCGCCGACGGTCCGGATCACCTTCCGAGAGGGACTTCGGATCGAGCAGATGGTCGCGCTGCTCGAATACATCGAGGCCAATCCGGTCGACCCGACGGCGCCCCTGACGATGAACGTGGCCCAGTTCTACCAGCTGGTGGAACACCCGCCCGCGGCGATGCTGGCCGGCTACCCGTGGCTCAAGGTGCCGGCCGGCGCCTCTCTCGAGGGGTTCCTCTTCCCGGCGACATACGACGTCGCCCCGGACATCACGCCTGCCCAGCTGATAGGGATGCTCCTCGACGCCTTCGCCAGCCATGCCCCGCCGTCCCTCTTCCTCCTGACACCCGACGAGATCTACCAGAAGGTCCAGATCGCCTCGCTGGTGGAGACGGAGGCGAAGGTCGACTCCGACCGGGCCCTGATCGCCGGCGTCTACGTGAACCGGCTGAACCCGAAGCTGTGGCCGACGGGGTTGCTCGATGCCGATCCCACCCTGAACTACGCCAACGATTCGGTATGGCTGGAGGCCAACCCGATGAGTTCGTGGGTCGACTACACGTTCTGGGATCCGATCAAGACGACGGTCCCGTACGGCCAGGTCGTCTTCCCGGGAAGCCTGGCCTACTACAACACCTACCACCACCCGGGCCTGCCGCCCACGCCGATCTGCTCGCCCAGTGCGGCCTCGCTGGTCGCGGCGATCACGCCCGATACTTCCGACGGCTACCTCTACTTCCTAGCCAAGACCGACGGCAGCGGCACGCACGCCTTCGCCAAGACCCAGGCCGAGCAGAACGCCAACCTCAAGAAGTACGGCTACACCAACTGAGCCGCTCTCGACGGGCGTGACCTCCGAACGCGGCCCCGCCGCCGGCGTGCCCGACCGAGACGGATACGCGCCGCAGGACCCGGCGCCGGGGCTAACATTGGTGGAGGAGGGACACATGAGCGATCTCGTTCGGGCTCTGCCTCATCCGGCCGACTTCCCGGCCCCGCCCGGCGACGCCGACCGCGCCCGGTGGGCCGAGGCGGACGCCCTCGCCAGGCCCGCACGCCTGCGACGGTTGCGCGAGCGAATGGCCGCGGCCGGGGTGGACGCGTATTTCGGCGTTCGACCCGAGCACATGCGTTACCTGACCGGCTTTTCGCTCGACGACGGCGAGGATCGCGTCGCCGGCAACTCCGGCCGGTTCTTCGTTTCGGCCGATCAGCTGATCGTCCTGGCGGACAGCCGATACCGGTTGCAGGCCGAGGCCCAGGCGCCCGGGGCCCGAATCGACGCCACGACTTACGACCTGGCCGCGATATGGCCCCAGCTCGTCGAGAGCCTGGGAGCCGGCCGCGTGGCCGTGGAGTCGGCCCACGTCAGCCATCAGCTGTGGGATCAGCTGGAGGTCGCCGCGCCCGGTGTCGAGCTGCTGGACGCCGCCGGCTGGGTCGAGGCCGACCGCGCCCTCAAGGAGCCGGCGGAGATCGAGCGCATCAGGGCCGCGTGCTCGGTGGCCGACCGTGCTCTCGCCGCCATCGTGCGCCGCATCAAGCCCGGCCAGACGGAGAAGGAGCTGGCGCTCGCCCTCGAGTGGGAGATGCGCACCGGCGGCGCCGATGCCCTCGCCTTCGGCATCGCCTGCCTGGCCGGGCCGAACGCGGCCCTGCCGCATGGGTCGCCGTCCGGCAGGGAGGTCCTGCTCGGGCAGGTCCTGCTCTTCGACTTCGGGGCGATGGTGGACGGATATCGCAGCGACATGACGCGCACCCTCTTCGTAGGCGGGCCCGCCGGCCGGGATCTCGACATCTACGACACGGTGGCCCGGGCGCAGGCGGCCGCCGTGGACCTGCTGGAAGCGGGTCTTCGTGGAGGCGGCCCGGCCCCGAGCGGCAGGGCGGTCGACGCCGCCGCCCGCGGCGTGATCGAGGCCGCCGGCCACGGCGAGCACTTCGGCCACGGAACCGGCCACGGAATCGGCCTCGCCACTCACGAATTGCCGTCGCTGAGCCGGGCGGCCTCGGAGGATCCGCTGACGGGCCCGACGGTCTTCAGCGTCGAGCCCGGCATCTACCTCGACGGCGAGATGGGCGTCCGGATCGAGGACCTCGTCCTGTTCGATCGCGCGAAGAGAAACCTGGAGCGGTTGACCGGATTTCCACGGGAGGCGCTCGTCGTCGGCGTCTGACAGGCGGAACGGCCCGCCGTTCGGGGCCGGCCTCGGCCCGCCTCCGGCATCTCGTCGATCCCGCGCCCGATTCCTCCGCTACAATCGGGCCTCGAAGGAACGCTCGCAGCGTTCCGCCGTCATCCCTGAGGAGCCCTCCGACACCATGATCTCGACAAGCGACCTGCACAAGGGTGTTGTCATCGAGCTCGATGGCGACCTCTGGCAGATCCTGGACTACCACCACCTGAAGATCGGGCGAGGCTCGGCCCAGGTGCGCATCAAGCTCCGCAACGTCAAGCGCGGGCAGACGGTCGAGCGGTCCTTCCAGGCCGGCGACCGATGGCCGCGCGCCCAGCTGGACCACCGGCAGATCCAGTTCATGTACCAGGACGGCAACGATTACCACTTCATGGAGACCGAGAGCTACGAGCAGTTCAGCGTGGGCGCCGAGCAGCTCGACGATGCCGTGAACTACTTGAAGGACGGCATGCTGCTCGACCGGACCAGCTATGAAGGCGAGACGATCGGTGTCGAACTGCCGGTGACGGTTGACCTGAAGGTGGTCGACACTGAGCCCGGCTTCGCCGGAGATACCCAGTCCGGAGCCCGAAAGCCGGCCAGGCTCGAGACCGGTCTGACGATCCAGGTCCCGATCTTCGTAAACGAAGGCGATACGATCCGCGTGGATACGCGCACCGGCGAGTACCAGACCCGACTGTGATCGTCGGCGGCCGGCGCATTCCGTCGTTGGCTCCTGCGCTCCTTGGTCACGCACCTTCAGGTGCGCTCGCCGCCGGCGCATTGCTTCGTCGGCTCCTGCGCCCTTCGCTCACGCACCTTCAAGTGCGCTCGCTCCAGTGCTCGGAGCCGCCTCGGACCGCATCCGGCGGCCGGCTATCGGGATCGTCTGACTGACCGCCAGAGAAGGCCGCAGGGCTGCCTGCAGGGAGGCGATCGTTTGAGTCGTAAGGGCCGGCCGGAGAGCGACCAGCTGTGGGGCGATCTTCCGGCGGAGGATTCGACGGCCCGGCCTTCGAGCGAGAGCCGGCCGCCCGACTGGGCTCTGCCCGCGTGGGATGCCATCGATGCGACGCCGGCCGGCGCTCCTCCCGGGTCCCCGGCTGAACCGCGCGCGACCGTTCCCGTTCAGACGCCCGCTACGGTGCCCGTTCAGCCGCCCATCTCGGGGCCCTCGAGCGCAGGGTTCGCACTCAGGATCCTGGGCGTCAGCGAGGTCACTCGGGCAGTCCGGGACGCGGTCCGCGCCGACCCTGGGCTGCGCGACGTCTGGGTCGAAGGGGAGGTCGGCCGGGTCACTGTCTCCTCTGCCGGCCACTGCTACTTCACGCTGAAGGACGAGCGCAGCCAGCTTGCCTGCGTCTTCTTCCGCGACGATCGCCTGGCTTCGCCGTTCGAAGCCCGGACCGGCCTGCGAGTGGTCGTGCACGGGCGGATCGACCTCTTCGAGGCCCAGGGCGTCTACCAGCTGTACGTCTCGGCGGTCCAGCCGGCCGGGTTCGGCGACCTGGCTCTCAGGTTCGAGGCGCTCAAGGCCAGGCTCGCGGCCGAGGGGCTCTTCGACACCGCCCGCAAGCGGCCGTTGCCGTACCGGCCGGCGGTCATCGGCGTCGCCACGAGCGCCACCGGCGCCGTCTGGCACGACATCTGCCAGGTCATCGGCCGGCGCTGGCCGCTGGCGCGGCTCGTCCTGGCGCCCTGCCAGGTCCAGGGCGAGGGGTCGGCCGCGAGCGTCGTGGCGGCGCTGGACCGGCTGGCCCGGTGGGGCGAGCAGTGCCGGGCCGAGGATCGTCCGGAGGCCGCCCCGGCCGTCGTCATCCTGGCTCGCGGCGGCGGCTCGCTCGAGGATCTCTGGCCGTTCAACGACGAGCGGGTGGTCCGGGCGGTCGTGGCTCATCCTGTGCCCGTCGTCTGCGGCGTCGGCCACGAGGTGGACGTGACGCTGGCGGACTTCGCCGCCGACGTCAGGGCTCCGACGCCGTCGGCGGCGGCCGAGCTCGTCGTCCCGGATCGACTCGAAGTCGCGGCCGGCGCCGCGGAGCTGGAGCGGCGGGGACGGGCTCGAGCGATGGCGGCCCTGGCGGCGGCCAGAGGCAGCTTGAGCGCCGAGAGCCGGGCTCTCGACCGGCTGCGGCCGGAGGCACAACTGGCGCAGGCTCGTGAGAGGGCCGGCTATCTGCTCGATCGGGCGACTCGCCGACTGCGCGAAGACGTGGCCAGGCTCAGGGCCCAGGACGCCGCTCTGTCGGCGCGGCTGGCGCCGAGCGTGGATGCCCGGCTGGCCGCCGCCCAAACCGCGCTGGGGCGCAGCTCCGCGGCCCTGGCCGCACTCGGTCCCCAGGCCACGCTCGACCGCGGCTATGCGATCGTCCGGCGCTCCGTCGATGGGGCCGTGGTTCGGAACCCCGGCGAGGCTCCGGCCGGCGAGCTGCTGGCGATCACCGTGGCTCGAGGCGAGCTCGCCGCCCGGGTCGAGCCCGGTGGGAAGCGAGGCCCGACGGTATGATCGAGCTTGTCCTGGCGGGCGCCGCCTTCGTGCTGGTGGCCGGCCTCGCCTTCGCCGTCGCGATACGCCTTGGTATCCTCGTGGGGCGGCGACTCGATGTTGCGATCGAAGCTCGGGCCTTGCGTGAGGACGGCACGGCCGACGGCACCGTGCCGGAGCCGGCCGCGGCGCACCAGAACCCGAGTCCAGTACCCATTCGTGGCCGGGAGGAACATCACGTTGAGTGACCAGGCTGTTGTCGGGACCGCGGCGGAGATAGCCGGCATGTCCTTCGACGACGCGCTGTCGGAGCTGCAGCGAACGGTCGCCGAACTCGAGCAGGGCGGCCTCCAGCTTGAGCGCTCGATCGCCCTGTACGAGCGGGGCGTGGCGCTCCACGAGCGCTGCTCCGCGTTGCTCGGCGAGGCGGAGCTGCGCGTTCAGAAGCTGCTGGAGCGCTCGTCGGGAGCCCTGGAAGCGGCCGAGATGCGCGCCGCCGATGTGTCGGCCGAGCACGAATGAGCAGTCCGGGGCGCGGCCCGCGGGGCCGCGGATAGCCGCGTCGAGCGCCTCCGCCCAGGAGCGCTAGACTGCCCGCGAGACAACGAGGCACCGGAAACGGCTTTACGGCAGGCCTCAGACAGCAGGGCGATGGGGGATCCGCCCGGGAGACAGCGAACTTGGCAATCCTCCCCACGCTGCAGGGCCCAGGCGACCTGCGCGGCCTGTCCGAAGACCAGCTCGACACGCTTGCCTCCGAGATCCGTGAATGCATCATTTCGACCGTCGCCAGGACGGGAGGCCACCTCGGATCCTCCCTCGGCGTGGTCGAGGTGACCCTGGCCCTGCACCGGGTCCTGGAGTCGCCCCGGGACAGGATCGTCTGGGACACGGGTCACCAGGCGTATGCCCACAAGCTGCTGACCGGGCGGTATGCCCGGTTTGGGACGCTTCGGCAGCTGGGCGGGTTGGGCGGCTTCCCGCGCCGCGAGGAATCGGAGCACGACGTATTCGACGGCGGGCATGCCGGCACGGGCCTGTCGATCGCCCAGGGCCTTGCCACGGCCCGGGACATGCGCCACTCGATGGAGCGGATCGCGGTCGTCGTCGGCGACGCGGCGTTGATCAGCGGCCTCTCGCTGGAGGCGCTGAACGACATCGGCCACCGCCAGACCCAGCTCCTGATCGTCCTCAACGACAACGCGATGTCGATCAGCCCCACCGTGGGGGCCTTCAGCCAGTACTTCTCGACGTTGAAGCTGTCGAGCGCCTGGAAGCAGAGCAAGACGGCCTACGACCGAATAGTCGAGTCGCTGCCGGTGGTCGGCCAGCCGGCCCTGAAGCTGTCGCGCCGCATTCGCCGGATGGTGGTCAGCTTCGCCCAGCCGGGCCAGCTCTTCGAGGACCTGGGAATCACGTACCTGGGAGTCATCCCGGGTCACAACCGTCGCGGCCTGGAGCACATCTTCCGCGCCGCGCTGGAGGTGCCCGGGCCGGTCCTCGTTCACGTCCGGACCAGAAAGGGCCGCGGCTACCGGCCGGCCGAGCGCGATCAGATCGGATTCCACGGAGCGGCCTTGCCGCCCATGCCCGACCTCACGCCCGGACAGGCCGCCCCGGAGGCGCACGGACCGGGCCATCTTCCCCTTACCGGTCCGGCCCTGGCTCGGCTGGATAGTGCCCTGCCGCAGCCGGGGCAGGTGGACGAGGCGCCGGTGGAGCCGGCCGGGAACGGCAACGCGGCCGCGGGATCGGCGGACATGGGTACGCCCTCGGACGCCGCGCGCGCCGCCGCCGCGGGCCGGCCGGCCAACTACACGTGGCACTTCGCCCGCGAGCTGATCGAACTCGCCCGCCAGGACCGCCGGATCGTGGCGGTCACCGCCGGCATGCCGACCGGAACGGGGTTGCACCTCTTCCAGGCCGAGTTCCCCGACCGGTTCATCGACGTCGGCATCGCCGAGCAGCACGCCGTCGCTCTTTCGGCTGGGATGGCGCTGGCCGGCGAGCGACCGGTCGTGGCCCTGTACTCCACCTTCCTGCAGCGCGCCTTCGACCAGGAGGTCCACGACGTCTGCCAGAACGATCTCCCGGTCGTCATCGCCGTGGACCGGGCCGGACTGGTCGGCGAGGATGGCACCAGCCACCAGGGCATGTTCACGATACCGACGCAGCGTCAGCTGCCGGGGATGGTGATCGCCAGCCCGAAGGACGAGCAGGAGCTTAGATCGCTCGTGCGTACCGCCTTCGCCCAGGATCACCCGTTCGCCCTCCACTACCCGCGCGACCCCGGCTTCGGGGTTCCCGTCCAGGAACCGACGGTCCTGCCGGTCGGTGTCGGCGAGGTTCTGCGCGAGGGCAGACAGATCCTCATCGTCGGCTTCGGACCTATCGTGGAGCGCGGCCGCCACGCGGCCGACCTGCTCGAGGCCGAGGGTTGGTCCGTGGGGCTCATCAACGCCCGCTTCGCGAAGCCTCTCGACGGCCAGCTGATCCTCGACGCGGCCCGGGGCAAGACCCTGGTCGCCACCCTCGAGGAAAGCGTCGTGACGGGAGGTTTCGGATCTGGCGTCCTGGAGTTGATCGAGGAAGCGCGCCTGTCGGACCCCGTCTATCGAGATGTTGCCGTGCGGATCATCGGCATACCGGGCGGCCGCTTCGTCGAGCACGGCTCCGTCGACCAGCTCCGCCGGATCCTGAGGCTCGACGCGGCGGGTATCGCCGGCCAGATACGCGAGGCGCTGCTCCGTCTTCAGGCACTGCCGGCCGGCGCGGACGGGCTGCTTGCCCCGGCCGCCGCCCGATCGCGGGCCCGCCGCTCCTGAGGCGTTCATGGCCGCGAGATCGGCGACGGAGCGGCGGAATCGGCCCGGTCCGCGCTTCCGCACAGCACGAGATGAGCCGCGTGTGCCACGATTGATGGCATGAATTCCTCCTCCGCCAGACCCGGCCGCCAGCGGCTCGACCAGCTCCTCGTGGAACGCGGTCTGGCGGAGACGCGCACTCGTGCCCAGGCCCTTGTCCTGGGCGGCCACGTGCGGGTGGGGGAGGGCGCGGCCTCCAGGACGGACCGGAAGCCGGGCGACCTCGTCGATCCCACCATCGCCCTCGAGGTCGAGGCTCCGCCGCCCTTCGTCTCGCGAGGTGGCCTCAAGCTGCGCGCCGCGCTGGACGTCTTCGGCGTGGAGCCGGACGGGCTGACCTGCCTGGACGTGGGTTCGTCGACGGGCGGCTTCACGGACCTGCTGCTGCAGCGCGACGCGGTCAAGGTCTATGCCGTGGACGTGGGCCGCGGCCAGCTGGCCGAAACCCTCCGGCACGACCCGAGGGTCGTATCGATGGAACGGACCAACGCTCGAGGCCTCGGCCCCGGCGTCCTGCCGACGCCGGTCGACCTGGCCGTCGTGGACGTCTCCTTCATCTCGCTCGACCGGATACTGGGGCCGGTTGCCCTCTGCTTCGGACCCCTGGGCGGCCGCATCGTGTGCCTGGTCAAGCCGCAGTTCGAGGCCGGCCGCAAGCAGGTCCGGGACGGCGTCGTACGCGACCCGCAGGTCCATCGGCAGACGCTGGAAACCGTCGCTCGCTATGCCATCGGCATCGGGTTGAAGCTGCGCAACGCCGTCGCGTCCCCGCTCACGGGCCCGGCCGGCAACCGCGAGTTCTTCCTGGAGCTTGAAGTGCCCCCCGGTTTCGTGCCGAAGGACGGAGGGCCGGGTCGGCTGGAGGACGTGTGGGTGAACAGGTTCGGGGAGCTGGCCGGGGCATGAAGCTCGAACGCATCGGCTTTGCCTACAACCCAACCAAGGAGGCCGCGCTGGAGCTGCGCGAGCGCGCCGAAGGCTGGTGTCAGCTCCGGGACATCGCCCACTGGGCGGCGCCCGCCGGCGAGCTCAGCGCCCTGGTCGAGCAGCTGCCCGAAACCGGCGCGCTCGTGGTCCTGGGCGGGGACGGCACGTTCCTGCGGGCGGCCCGGGCGGCCGCGGAGGTGGACGTCCCGCTGCTCGGCGTCAACCTCGGCAAGATCGGGTTCCTGTCGAAGGTCGAGACGCACGGCCTCGAAGGGCTCCTGGCTCAACTGGTCGAGGGGGACTTCAGGCTGGAGGATCGGATGGCGCTGGAAGCCACGATCCATCCGGGTGGCCACGACGAAGCGGGCGAAACCTTCTTCGCCCTCAACGAGATAGCCGTCGCCCGCGGCTCCATGTCGCGAGTCTGCCGCCTCGAGGTCGAGATCGGACAGTCGCACCTGGCCACCTTCGTGGCCGAC
Organism: uncultured Chloroflexia bacterium; assembly: GCA_963713795.1. Classification (GTDB taxonomy): domain Bacteria; phylum Chloroflexota; class Limnocylindria; order Limnocylindrales; family CSP1-4; genus Fen-1039. The sequence continues at coordinate 209,452 of CAVQNC010000008.1, read as the reverse complement.
GGCCTGGTCATCTCGAGTCCGACCGGATCGACCGGCTACTCCTTCTCGGCGGGCGGCCCGATAGTCGATCCCACGAGCCGGAACCTGGTCGTGACCACCATCGCCGGCTATCTGAGCGCGATCCGGTCAGTCGTGGTGAGCCCCCGGCACACAGTCCGGTGTCGCGTCGTCGATGCCTATGATGTGCTGATGAGCGTCGACGGGCGGGAGGACAGGCGCCTGGCCATCGGCGACGTCGTTTCGGTGTGCGAAATGGGACGGCCCATCCGCTTCATCGAGCCGAGGGGCGCGGTGCCGTTCTGGGATCTGCTCCGCCAGAAGTCCGAGCTGCTCCCGTCATGACCGATGCGGTCGAAGCCTGGGAGGGGCGGCCGGCGGCGGTGCCGGAAACCGGGGCCGCGCCAACCGCGGCCGGCCGGCTGGCGGAATTGGGCGTCCGCGACCTGGCCCTGATCGAGAGGCTGCACGTCGCCTTCGAACCGGGTCTGAACGTGCTGACCGGCGAGACCGGCGCCGGCAAGAGCCTGCTGATCGACGCCCTGGGGCTCGCCGTCGGCGCCAGAGCGGACACATCGCTGGTCCGCCACGGGTCCGAGACGGCCCGCGTGGAGGCGCTCTTCGAACGCCTGCCGGAGCCGCTGATCTGCGTGCGGGAGATCTCCGTGGCCGGTCGATCCACGGCTCGGATCGACGACGAAGCCGTGACGGCGGCACGGCTCTCCGACCTGACGGGGCGTCTCGTCGAGATCCACGGACAGCACGATCAGCAGCGCCTTCTCGACGAGCGCTGGCAGCGCGAGCTGCTGGACGCCTTCGGCCGGCTGGAGCCCCAGCGCGCCGTGATGGCCGCCGCCGTCGAGGCCTGGCGGGCAAACCAGTCGGCCCTGGCCGAGCTGGGGCTGGATCCACGCGAGCTGGCCCGGCGGTTGGAGCTGCAGGAGCACCAGGCCAGCGAGATCGCGGGCGCCAGGCTGCGAGCGGGCGAGGCGGCGGAGATCGGCGCGAGGCTCGCGGCGGCCCAGCACGCCGAGGCGATCGCGCGCGGCAGCGTCGAGATACACGAGGCCCTGACCGGGGAGGGGAGCGGGGCGCGCGAGGCGCTGGCCCTGGCGGCTCAACGGGCGCGGGAGCTGGCCCGTCTCGACGAGCGCTACGCCCCAGTGGCCGAGCGCCTTCTCGGGCTCGCCGCCGAGCTGGAGGATGCCGCGGCCGAGGCCCGCTCTCTGGCGGAGAGCGTAGAGCACGACCCGGCCGCCCTGGCCGCGATGGAGGAGCGGCTCTCGCACATCTACTCCCTGGAGCGAAAGTACGGCGAGAACGAGGAGGCCGTCATCGCCTACGGCGATAAGGCCGCGGCGGAGGCCCAGAGACTGCGGCTCCTGGATGCGTCGCGCGAGAAGCGGCAGGCTGAGGAGGCGCGCCTCCTCGTGGAGGTCGCGGCCGCCGGAGATTCGCTCTCCCGGGCCCGGGTGGCCGTCGCCGGGCGCCTGTCGGAAGCGGTGGAGGCCGCGCTCGGCGGCCTGGGCTTCCGCCAGACGGCCTTCTCCGTGGCGGTGGCCCATCGATCCGCCGGACCCGCCGAGCCGGCCGTGGAGCTGGCCGGGGAACGCGTCGCGTTCGACGCCACCGGCCTGGATACGGTCGCGTTCCTCATCGCCCCGAACCCCGGTGAACCGGCCCGGCCGCTGGCTCGCATCGCGTCCGGCGGCGAACTGTCGCGCGTGGCCCTGGCCATCAAGCAGATCCTGGCCGAGGCGGACCACACCCCCACGCTGGTCTTCGACGAGATAGACACCGGCATCGGCGGCCGGAGTGCCGAGCCGGTCGGCCGCTCGCTGTGGGAACTGGCCAGGACCCACCAGGTTCTGTGCGTCACTCACCTCGGGCAGATCGCGGCCTACGCGGACGCGCAATTCCGAATCGAGAAGCACCTTCGCGGCGGGCGGACGGTCACCGAGGTGCGCCGCGTGGAAGGCCGCGAGCGGATCGACGAGCTGGCCCAGATGCTGGCCGGCGCCGAGGGCGGCGCCGCCGCCCGGGCGAGCGCCGAGGAGCTGCTCGAGCGGGCCGATGCCTGGCGGCTCGCGACGCGGGCCGGGTGACGTGGACGCGGCCGGAGCGGACGGGTCGGCGCGCCGTCCCGACCGGCTGGAAGCCGCGATCGAGGGCTTCCTGACGTACCTGCGCGTGGAACGAGGCCTGGCCGAGGCCACGCTTCGGGCTTATCGCGGGGACCTCCTCGACTTCGCCGCCAGCCGGGGCGCGTCGGCCACGTGGGACACCTCTGTCGAAACACCGATCCACTACCTGAGCATGCTCGGTTCCCCCGAGAGGAGCCGCCGGCAGGTACTCCGTCCGACCACGCTGCGGCGCCGGGCGGCCTCCATCAGGGGTTTCTACCGGTTCTGCTACGCGGAGGGGATGATCGACACGGACGTGGCCGCCCGCTTCGATCTGCCGCGCCAGCCCCGGCTTCTGCCCGAGGTGCTTTCGGTCGAGGAGGTCGAGCGTCTGCTCGAGCAGCGTGGCGGCGACGGCTCCCCGGCCGGCATTCGAGACCGGGCGCTGCTGGAACTCCTGTACGCCTGCGGTCTCCGCGTGTCGGAGGCGGTCGGGCTGGATCGCGACGACGTCGACCTCGAGTCGGCGCTCGTGCGCGTCATCGGCAAGGGCGACCGCGAGCGCGAGGTTCCCGTCGGCGAAGTCGCGGTCGCCTGGCTGCGCCGGTACCTCTCCGAGGTTCGGCCGGCCTGGCTTGCCCTCGGGCGCAGTGAGAACCGGCACGGCGGGGCGCTCTTCCTCTCGGTCCGCGGCGACAGGCTGGACAGGCGCCGGGCCTGGGAGATGCTCGTCGCGGCGGCCGGTTCGGCCGGACTGAAGGACGGAATCAGCCCACACACGCTGCGCCACTCCTTTGCCACGCACCTGCTGGAGGGAGGCGCCGACCTCCGGATCGTCCAGGAGTTGCTCGGACATGCGAGCATCAACACGACACAGCTGTACACGCATCTGACTGGCGAACGGATCAAAGACGTATATGCTCGTGCCCATCCACGGGCGTGACCGAGAGAGAACTGCCCGCAGGTGGACGGGCGCCGAAGGAGACGAGGATGAGCTACGAGGATTCGTTGCTGGCGAAGGACGAGCAGATCCTCTACCGGGGCCGGCAGCACTGGCTCGCGCCGCTGTCCGACGCCCGAAACGCTTTGCTGATCCTGCTGGCCGGGATCGTGCTGGCGCTTGTCGAGCGCCAGGTCATCGGGTGGAGCCTCCGAAGCGTCGCCGGGCTCGTCGACCTCGTGATCATCGTCATCGCCCTGGTCTGGATCGCCATCATCTACTTCACCTGGCGCGCCGAGGGGTACGTCGTTACGAACCGGCGCGTCATCAAGGTCGAGGGTCTGCTGGACAAGAAGGCCGGCGACAGCTCGCTCGACAAGATCAACGATGCCGTGCTCAAGCAGGGGATCCTGGCCCGCATCTTTCACTACGGCGACCTGGACATCCTGACGGCCAACGACGACGCCATCGACCACTACCAGATGCTCGCCGGCGTGGTCGACTTCAAGAAGGCCATGCTGGACGCCAAGAACAGGCTCGAGGACGGCTATCGCGGAGCGGTCGCACCGGCGGCGGCCAGGGTCTCCGGGGCGGAGGACGTCACGGCGACGCTGGCCAGGCTGGCCGAGCTGCGCGACAAGGGCGCCATCACGCCGGCCGATTACGAGCAGAAGAAGGCCGAGCTGCTCGGCCGCATCTAGTCGGGCCGAAATGGGCGGGCGCCGCGCTTGGCGCAGCATCCGCCTCGTTCCCACGGCAGAGAAGCGAGGGTTGCTTTGACATCAGAAGTCCTGGCGCGGGCGATCATCTTCGTCGTCCTGTTCCTGCTGGTCAGTGGGCCGGTCCACGAGTGCGCGCACGCCTATGTGGCCTGGAAGCTAGGGGACGGCACGGCCAGGCTCTTCGGCCGAGTCAGCCTGGATCCCTTCAGGCACTTCGACCCCGTCGGCGGAACCCTGCTGGCCGTGAGCGTGATCGTCGGTGCACTCGTCGGCTCGCCGTACGGCTTCGGCTGGGCCAAACCCACGCCGGTGAACCCCTACAACCTGCGCGGCCGTCATGCCGACTCGATGGTCGCGGCGGCGGGCCCGCTCTCCAACCTGGCCCTCGCCGCCGTCTTTGCCGTCGGCTTCCGGATCCTGTGGGCTCAGGGGGTCTACCCGGACAACCTCTCGGCCATCGACATGCTCCAGCTCGTGATGGAAACCGGGATCATCCTGAACGTCGTGCTGCTCGTGTTCAACCTGATCCCGATCCCGCCGCTCGATGGCTCCCACGTCCTGTTCGACTTCCTCGACCCCAGGAGCGCCCACGACCTGCGCAACTTCATGAGCCAGTACGGCCTGATGCTGCTCGTCCTGGTGATATTCCTGGGCGGGACCTTGATCTTCTCGGTAATGGCCCCGATCGTGAACTTCCTGGCCGGCGTGCCGATCTACTAGTCGCGAACGTTGGCAGCTAGCTGGTGGTCATCCCACATTCGCAGGGCCTCGAAGTACCTCCGCGCCCGCGTGGCCGCCGATGAGCGGGCCGCCTTAGGCGGCTGGTTGACCGCGGAACAGGCCGCTCTCTTCGACGGCATGGCCGTGGCCGACCAGCGCCACGGCCTGGACGTCGTCGCGGCCCTGCGATCCGCGGGCGCGACCGACGTGGATCTCCTGGCGGCCGGGCTGCTGCACGATTGCGGTAAGGGTCGCCGGGTGCGCCTGGTTCATCGAGTCGCCTGGTCCCTGGGGCAGCGGTACGGCTCCTGGATCTGGCGGGCGAGCACCGGCCTGCCCACCTTCGCCACGGGACTGGCCCGATTGCGCGACCATGCGAGTCGGTCCGCGGAGCTGGCCGAAGCCGCCGGATGCAGCCCGCGGACGGTCGAGTTGATACGCAACCAGGAGGCACCCACGGACGACGCCGGAAGGCAGCTTCTGGCCGCGGACGAGGCGAATTGATGGGCGGGTCGACGCCCGGGGGAGATGCCGTCGCCACGAACGGGCGAATCGGCGTCATGCCTCGGCCGGGAGCGGTGCCGGCGGTCGGCTTCGAAGCCGGTCTGATCGAGAGCGTCACCCACGTGAGGCTCGAGGCATTCGACGGACCGCTGGCGCTCCTGCTGGCGGTTATAGAGGCGCGCCAGCTGGACGTCCTCACCGTCCCTCTCGGCGGGCTGGCTGAGTCATATTTCGACGCGCTGGCGACCCTCGAGGGCGATCGCCTGGGCAACGTCTCGGCTTTCGTGGCGGTGGCCGCGCAGCTGATCCTTATCAAGAGCAGGGCCATCCTGCCGCGGCCACCGCTGGCGGCGGCCGTCCCGCTCGACGACGAGCCCGATCCGGAGGCTGAGCTCAGGGCCAGGCTCCTGGAGTACCGCCGCTTCCGCGATGCCGGCCTGGCGCTCGGGGCTCGCCTCGGAGTTCATCGCCTCTTTCGCCGCGACGCGGAGGTCGCGGCGATCGCCGGCCGGGCCGGAGCGAGGCCCCCGGAGCGGCCGCCGCTGCCGCCGGACGCGCTCGCGCAGGCGCTGGAGAGGCTGGCGGCGGTGGTTCCGGTTGCCGTTCCACCGGCCGAGCTCGTTGGGCGGACGATCACCCTGGCCGAGCGCACGGCCGTGATTCGCGCGGCGCTCCGCGGCTCGGATACGATCGTCCTGCAGGAGCTGCTGGGCGGCGTGCGCGACCGGGTCGTCGTCGCCGTCACGTTCCTGGCGATGCTGGAGCTTTCGAAGCAGCGCGAGGTCACCCTCGAGCAGGCCGAGCCCTGGGGGCCCATCGTCCTCCGCCGCGTCGTCGGAGGCGCCGGCGCGGCGAGATTGGCTGAGATCGACGCGAGCCAGGAGACATTCGGTTGAGGTTCGAGAACGACGGCATGCCCGTTCACGACGCCGATCCTGCCGGCGGGCCCGGCCCCGCGGACGATGTCGGGCCGGCTCCGGCACAGCCCGAGGACGAGGCCGGAGGCGGGTCGGTCAAAGTCGCCGCGGGAGAGCTCTCCGAGGCACAGCTCGAGGCCCTGCTCTTCGTCGCCGAACGGCCGCTGGCGCGATCCGAGATCGCGCAGCTGGCCGGCGTCGATCGGGAGACCGTCGACGCCCGGATCGGCGACCTGCAGGTCGGCCTGGCCGGCCGCGGCATCAGGCTCGTGGAGTCGGGCGAGCGGGTCGAGCTCGTGACCGCGACCGAGGCCGGAGCCCTGATCGCGCGCTACGTCGGGGCCGACGCCCCGAAGCTCTCCACGCCCTCGCTGGAGACGCTCGCGATCGTGGCCTACCGCCAGCCCTGCACGCGGGCCACCATCGAGCGCATCCGCGGTGTCGATTCCGATTACACGCTCCGAACCCTGCTGCACCGCCGGCTCGTCGTGGAGCTCGGCCGCTCCGACGCGCCGGGCCGGCCGATCCTCTTCGGCACCGGTTTCGACTTCCTGGAGCGGTTCGGGCTGACGAGCCTGGAGCAGCTTCCTGCGCTCGACGCGCCGGTCGCGGAGCGACTCTTCGGCGAGCCCGACGACGCGAACGTCCCGGCCCCGCACGCGGCCGAGGACGGGGCCGGAGGTCCGGCCGGCCGATGACGCGGGAACGGATCCAGAAGGTCATCGCCGCCGCCGGGATCGCCTCGCGCCGCGGCGGTGAGGAACTGATCCGTGCCGGACGGGTGACCATCGACGGCCGCCCCGCCCTGATCGGCGAGCAGGTGGATCCGGAGATGCAGCGGGTCGAGGTGGACGGGAACGCACTCCCGGCGGCGGCGCCGGCCCGAACCTACATGGCGCTCAACAAGCCGGCCGGCGTCGTCTCGACCGTCCGCGATCGCCACGCCCCCAGGACGGTGATGTCCCTGCTGCCGCCCCACCTCCCACCCGGGACGCGGCTCTACCCGGTCGGCCGCCTGGATCACGAATCGGAGGGCCTGCTGCTGTTCACGGACGATGGGGCCTGGGCCGATCTGCTGCTCCACCCGCGCTACGGCGTGGAGCGTGAGTACATGGTGGGCCTGGATCGATCGATCTCCAAGGCTCAGCGGACGGCACTCCGGGCGGGTATCGAGTTCGAGGAGGGGCTGGCCCGCATCGACCACCTCGACGATACGACGCCGGCCCAGGTTCGAAACCTCCTGGCGGTGTTGCAGCCGCCCAATCCCGAGCTGCGCTGGTATCGCGTCGTGCTGGCGCAGGGCTGGAAGCGCCAGATCCGGCGGATGTTCGAGGCGGTCGGCGTGCCCGTGCGACGGCTCGTGCGCATCCGCGTCGGCACCCTGAAGCTCGGCGACCTGCCGGCGGGCGAGGCGCGGCGCCTGACGCGCCACGAAGTCGCGCTCCTGGCGGCGTGCGCCCGAACCGAGACGAGCGCCAGAGCTCGGGGGCCGGGGGGCACCGCCGACGCCACCTTCCGGGGCGCGGCTCCGGACGGGGAGGCCGCCGGGGATTAGCCGGATGTTCGATCGAGGGTTCGATCGCGCCCGTCGATCGCTCGGGCGGCAATCGCGCCTCTCCATCTTGCCGGTCGGTCGTGCCCCGGCTCCCGTGGCGTTATCCTGCGAGCCGTGACCACGACCCAGGGCCTTCCATCACCGGCAGTCTCGCGCCGCGCGATCGTCGTCGCTCTCGACGGTCCCGGCTCCAGCGGCAAGAGCACCGTCGGCGCCGAGGCGGCCCGGCGGCTGCGTTACCGGTTCTGCGACACCGGCCTGCTCTACAGGGCGGTGACCTGGCTCGCCCTCGAGCGCGGAGTCGCGCCCTCGGATGTCTCGGCCCTGGTGCCGCTGGCGGCCGAGGTCGCGCTCGTGGCGGATTCCAGGGGGCGGCTTCGACACGTGGAAACCGGCGGCCGGGACGTGACGACGGAGGCTCGGGGCGCTGACGTGGATCGGGCCGTCTCAGCTTATTCGAAGGTTCCCGAGTTGCGGTCCGCGCTCGTACAGCGGCAGCGAGCCATCGCCGCCGAAGGCGGCATCATCATGGCCGGTCGCGACATCGGGACGGTGATCCTGCCCGACGCCGGATTGAAGATCTACTTAAGCGCGTCGGCCGAGGAGCGGGCCCGGCGCCGCGCCGCCCAGCGCCGGACGGCCGGCGGGATGGAGTCGGACCGGATACTCGATGAACTGCGACGGCGCGATGAGATCGACTCCAATCGCGAGACTGCGCCCCTGCGGACGGCCCCGGATGCGGTGATCATCCAGACCGACGGCAACAGCTTCGAAGAGACGGTCCGGGCCGTCGTTGGCGCCATCCGTGCTGCCGAGGGGGCCGCGGGTGGCCGTTAAGAAGCTGCCTCTCTTTCCGAGGTTCAGCGGCGCCTGCCTGCGCCTGGTCTCGAGATGCCTGGCGCGGGTACGGGTCGAGGGGCTCGAGAGAATTCCGGAATCCGGGCCCTTGCTGGTCATATGCAACCACTGCTCCAACGCGGATGGGATGCTTCTAATGGCGCACGTGGTCCCGGCCATGGGCCGGCCGATGGGCTGGCTGGGCAAGGAAGAGGCACTGCGCTGGCCGTTCTTCGGCTGGGCCATGAAGCAGAACGGGATCTTCGCCGTCCGGCGCGGCGCGGGCGACCTGGAGGCCTTCAAGACGGCCAAGGCCGTCCTCGAGGACGGGCGGGTCCTGGCGATCTTCCCCGAGGGCACGCGCTCGCCGACCGGGGCGCTCCAGGAGGCCAAGGAAGGGGCGTCCGTCCTGGCTCTTCGCAGCGGAGCGCCGATCCTGCCGATCGCCATCGTCGGTTCGCAGCGCTTCTGGCCCAAAGGGACGCTGCTGCCTCGTCCGGGCCGGCGAATGACGGTCAGGGTCGGGGAAACCTTCACGCTGTCCATGCCCAGGGGCGGCGATCGCCACGAGTCGCTGCGCCAGGCCACCGCCGAGATGATGCGGCACGTCGCCGAGCTGCTCCCCGCGGAGCAACGAGGCGTCTACGCCGGAACAGCGGAGGCCCCGGGACCGCGGTGAGCGCCGCCCATGGGATACTTGACCGCGATGGGTAAGGTTCGACAGGTCCGGATAGCTCGGCGCACAGGCTTCTGCTATGGAGTGCGCGAGGCGATCGACAAGGCCAAAGAGGCCGCGGCCGCCGGCAAGCGCACGCACACCCTCGGCCAGGTCGTGCACAACGAAGGCGTGATCGCCCAGCTGCAGGCCCAGGGAATCAAGACCGTCGACACGCTGGACCAGGTGCTCGAGGGCACGGCGGTCGTCATCCGGGCCCACGGCGTTCGGCCCGAGGTTCTCGCCCGAGCGGAGTCGCGCGGACTGGACGTGATCGACGGGACGTGCACCTGGGTGATCCAGGAGCAGCGCGAGATCAAGCGTCTGGTCGACGAGGGCTACTCGATCGTGCTCCTGGGGACGCCGCACCACCCCGAGGTCGTGGGCCTGCTGGGCTTTGCCCCGGACGCGATCGTCGTCGACGAGGAGAGCGACTGGGCGAAGATACCGCGGCGCAAGAAGATGGCCCTGCTCAGCCAGAGCACGCAGCCGCCCTGGAAGTTCGAGCAGCTGGCGGCCTTCATGGTGGGGCGCTGCCACGAGCTCAAGATCGTCAACACGGTCTGCCCGGTCACCATACGTCGCCAGGAGGACACGATCGAAGCCGCTCGCGACGTCGACCTGATGGTGGTCGTGGGCGGTCGATCCAGCGCGAACACCAAGGAGCTGACGCGCCTGTGCGGGATCGTCGGCACCCGGGCCATCCAGATCGAGTCCGAGGAGGACCTGGTGGACCCGGCCGTTTTTGACGGCGCCGAAGTGGTCGGCGTCACCGGCGGCACGTCGACTCCGATCGAGGACCTGCGCTGCGTCGCCGAGCGGATATTGCGCCTGGCCGGCACCCCCGAAGCCGCGGCCGCGGCCGAGGAACTGGCCAGCGCGGCGCTGATGGTCGCCGCCACGCCCGCGGGACGAACTACCTCGCTGCCGGAGTTCGTGGCCGGGTAGGTCGCCGGCCGGGCCGGGCGGCGCCGGCTGCGGCCGGTTCCGACGATCGGCCCAGAAACGACCCGCAGACGCCGGCGAATCACCCGCCCGGCACCCGTAACGACCGTCCGCGGCGGCCGATTTGCGCGGTATACGGCCCCGCCCTCGCGATCGGCCATAATCAATTCGTGATTTCCCTGCCAATCGTTGCCGTGGTCGGGCGCCCGAACGTCGGCAAGAGCACCCTGTTCAATCGAATCGTCGGCCGCCGCACCGCCATCGTCGAGGATCGTGCCCGCACGACACGCGACCGCATCTACGGCGATGCCGAGTGGAACGGCCGCCGCTTCATCGTCGTCGACACCGGCGGGCTCGAGATCCATCCCGGCGACCCGATCGAGGAGAAGGTCCAGGACCAGGCGCGGCTCGCCATCGGCGAGGCCGACGTCATCCTGTTCGTCGTCGACTCGATCGCCGGCCCGACGCCGGCCGACATGGAGGCTTCCGTCCTGCTCCGAACGGCCAGGGCGCCGGTCCTGGTCGCGGCCAACAAGGCGGACAACGACAAGCGCGAGCTGGAGGCCGCCGAGTTCTACTCGCTCGGCTGGGAGGAGACGTACCCGATCAGCGCGGCTCACGGGCGCGGCGTGGCCGACCTGCTCGACGCGGTCGTATGGGCCCTGCCGCCCGAGAGCGAGGGTGAGATCGCCCGCAAGCGCCGCCAGGCCGAGGCGGACGAGTGGGCTCGAGACATGGCTTCGGGGCGGCTCTCGCACATCCTGGACGGGGACGACGAGGCAATCGAGATGGCCGCGGAGGGTGACGCGGACCTGCCCCTGGCTTTCGAGGACGAGGAGGAATTGGTTTCGGTCGCGCTGGTGGGCCGGCCCAACGTCGGCAAGTCGAGCCTGCTGAACGCGCTGCTCGGGGAGGACCGAGCCATCGTGAGCGAGATACCCGGCACGACCCGCGACGCCATCGACACCCACCTGACGTGGGGCCGGAGCGAGATCGTCCTCATCGACACGGCCGGCATCAAGAGGCCCGGCAAGGTGGCGAGCGGCGCCGCGGCCGAGCGCTATTCCACGCTGCGGGCTCTCAAGGCCGTGGATCGGGCCGACGTCGCCATCCTGGTCATCGACGCCTTCGAGGGCCTGACCTCGCAGGATGCCCACGTCGCCGGGTTCGTCGCCGAAGAGGGCCGCGGCCTCGTGATCGCCCTGAACAAGTGGGACCTGCTCGCGGAGAAGACAGACCGCTCCTTCGACGAGTACGTCGTGGCGATGCGCCGGGAAGTCCCGTTCCTGGACTTTGCGCCGGTCGTCTCCATCAGCGCCAAGACCGGCCAGCGCGTCGGTCGTGCCCTGGAGCTGGCCGTGGATGTCTGGGGCGAGCGTCGCAAGCGCATTCCGACCCCGGAGCTCAATCGCCTGATCCGGGCGGCTTCGCTGCGCCAGCCGCCTCCCGCCGGCAAGGTCGGCCCGCCGAAGATCTTCTACGCCACGCAGGTTGCCATCGCGCCGCCCACCTTCGTCTTCTTCGCCCGCCACGCCGACCAGGTCCATTTCAGCTATCGGCGCTTCCTGGAGAACCAGATCCGCGCGGAGTTCGGCTTCGACGGCACGCCGGTTCGACTGGTCTTCCGCGAGCGGGCCAGCGGGCGGTCGTCGCAGGGAGAAGGCCGCCGGACGGGAACCTCCGGTCCGTCGCGGGTTCGCGGCGCGGGCTCGAGCAAGTGGTCAGCCCGACCGGCGCCCGCCGGCGGGCCCGCCCGAAAGGGCACCAGCGGATCGAGGCGCAGCAGCGGCGGCCGCAGGAACCCACAGAAGTAGCGCCGCGCCGGCTGGCATCGCCGCGCCGCCGGCCGCGCCGCTCGGCTTCGGCGCCGCGCCGGCTGGCATCGCCGATTGGCATCGCCGGCTGTGCCCACCGGCCTGCCGCTGGCCCGGCCACACCTCCGATATGTCGTTGCCGGTCGTCCGGTCGGCCGCATCGAGACGGCCGAAAGGGACCCGGATCGGGACCGTTTTCGCGTCTGGTATCCTTGCGTTCGTCGGGGCGTGGCGCAGCCTGGTAGCGCACCTGAATGGGGTTCAGGAGGCCGAGCGTTCGAATCGCTCCGCCCCGACCATTTTCCCCTCGTGAAAAGGCCCCCGGAGGTGTCTCCGAGGGCCTTTCGATTCGGCGAAAGCTCCAGCCGATCTCCCACCGCTCAGAAGATGCCGGTCAGTCGGTCGGCCGGGGGCTCCGCGGTCGCCGCCGTGAAGTGCGCGCAGACCTGAGCCGCGGTGCCGATGCAGGCATAGTCGAGGCCGGAGACACGTCGAAGAGTTCGGCGCCGGCCTCGAGCGGCAAGGTCGCGAAACGGATCGTTGAGCCCGCCATGACGGTTGCCCGATTGTGTCGCCGACCATGCCGAGCCGTGCTCCGGCGAGCCCGAGGGGGTGCGTGCCGGACGTCGTCTATGGCGCTTTCTGCGGCTTCTTGGACCGCTGCGGCAACCCGGGGTGACGGATTGTTGATGCTCGAGTAGCCCATCCGTGCCATTGGACCCATTACGACAAGGTGGCAGCATCAGGCTCGGTGACGACCGCGACCGACGCCTGAGGCTGTCGGACGACATTCGGGCCGCCGAGGAACCCGGCTTTCCCATCGAATCCCGGTCCCCGCGGCGGCTGGAGGCCGCCTGAGTGGGGCCTGAGCCCGGGCGCGGCAAACGCGTCGCGAGAAGGGCTGGGCCGATGCCGAGGAGCCGGATAGGCGCGAATACGCTCGCGGTGACGTCACGACCCGTACAGTTCGTGTGGGACCGTTTCCTCGGGGCCACATCGGGCGCGGCCCGGGTCTGGATGCTCGCCGCGACGTTGGGGGCGCTCGCGGCGATACTCGCAGTGCTCGTCCTGCCCGCCCTGCCAGTCAGCCTGCCGACGAACCCGGCCTTGATGTTGATCCTGCTGCTGGTCTTCTACGTCACCGAGGCGAAGGTCATCCACCTGCACATCGGGCAGAGTGCCCACTCCTTCTCGCTGACGGAGTTCCCGCTGGTAGCCGGCCTCATCATGGCTACGCCGCTGGAACTGATCGCCGCGCGTGTCGCAGGGTCGGCCCTCGCGCTCGTGATCAATCGACGGCAGACGCCCGTCAAACTCGCCTTCAACCTTGCGCAGTTCGGCCTCTGCACGGTGAGCTCCGTCGCTATCGTGCACCTTGGGATAGCCCCTGGCCGCGACTTCGGTCTATCGCTCTGGGGGGCGGTCTGGTTGGCGGTCTTTGCGGCCGTGCTCGTCGAGAACCTGGTCGGCGTGATAACCGTGAGCGCGGCCATCTCTCTGGCCGACGCCACGCCGCAGTACCGGCGGATACCCGAGATGCTGAAGATCGGGTTGGCCGTGTCGATGACCACCACGAGCCTCGCGCTCATGTGCATAACCGTGCTGTTCGCGAATCCGGAGTCGATCCTGCTCTTTATCGTCCCGATCGTGATGATCTTCGTCTCCTATCGAGCCTACATCTCGGAGCGCCAGCAACATCAGAACATCGAGATGCTCTACGAGTCCACGCGGATTCTCCAACGCGGTCCTCAACTGGATACCGGTTTGATCTCCTTGCTCGCTCACGTGCGCACGATGTTCCGTGCCGACGTTGCAGAGATCTGCCTGCTGCCGACTCGAGAAGGCGACGACGTGCTGCGATCTCGGGTCGGGCCGGGAGACGCGATGGAAGTGATGCAGCCGATCGGGCCGAGCCTCGACGATCCGGTCCTCCTGCGCGCGGTAGCCGAGCGGCGTGCATACCTCCTCGACGGCTCTGCACCAGTCGACTCGGCTGGGGCGCCCCAGCGCCGGGGCCAACTGGCGCTCGTAGGGCCGCTGCTCGGCGAGTCGAACCTCATCGGGACGATCAGGGTGGCCCATCGCATGAGCGACATCAGCACGTTCGACCTCGCGGATCTCAAGCTGTTCGAGACGCTGGCCGGCCACACCGCAATCGCCCTCGAGAACGGTCAGCTCGAGCAATCGCTTGAGCAGCTCAGCCGGCTCAAAGATGAGCTTCATCAGCAGGCTTCCCACGACGCGCTCACGGGTCTGGCCAACAGGGCAGTCTTCCTTCAGGCCGTAGCTCAGCGGCTGGAGTCCATCGATGAGAACGGCCGCATTCCCGTCGTCCTGTTCATCGACCTGGACGATTTCAAGATGGTCAACGACAGTCTCGGCCACGACGCCGGCGACGCCCTTCTCGTCGCCGTCGGGGATCGGCTGTGCTCGGCGATCCGCGCCTCGGACCTTGCCGCGCGCCTCGGGGGAGACGAGTTCGCCATTCTGCTGTGGGACGAGCCGGACCTCGGGTTGACGATGCGCGTGGCCAACCGGCTGACGACGGCCATGCTCGTCGACTTCCACATGGGTGGACACGACGTTTCCGTGCGGGCCAGCATCGGCGTGGCGTCCGGCAGGCCCGGCATTGACGTCGCCGGCGACCTCGTGCGGAACGCCGACGTGGCCATGTACTCCGCCAAGGCAAGCGGCAAGAGTCGCGTCGTGGTCTTCGAGCCCTCGATGCACGAGGCGGTCATGGCTCGGGCCGTGCTGTCGGCAGACCTGGAGCACGCGATTGCCGCCCGCGAGTTCGTCCTGCAGTACCAGCCGATCGTCCATGTCGCGACCGGCCGCATCGCGGGTGTCGAGGCGCTGGTCCGCTGGCATCACCCGGAGCGTGGCTGGGTCGGTCCCGACGAGTTCATCAGTGTCGCGGAGGAGACCGGGGCGATCGTGGGCATCGGGCGTTGGGTCCTGGGCGAGGCTTGCCGGCAGATGCAGATCCTGCGGGCCGTGGCTTCGCCGCACTTCACGATGAGTGTCAACGTGTCGTCCAGGGAGTTGGGCCAGCCGGCCTTCGTGGAGCAAGCGCTGAACATCATCCGTGAAGCGGCCGTCGATCCGGCGGAGATCGTGCTCGAGATAACCGAGACGGCGATGCTGCGCGACTGGGAAGCGACGCGGGCGAAGCTGCAGGAGTTGCGGGAGGCGGGAGTCGGGATCTCGATCGACGACTTCGGTACGGGATACTCGTCCCTGAGCTACCTCCAGCAGCTCCCCGTGACGACGCTGAAGATAGCCCGTGACTTCGTGCGCGACGACTCCGATCCCAAGAACTGGGAACTCGCGAGCGCGATCATTGCCCTCGGCCGTGCGTTGAAACTCGATGTGATCGCGGAAGGCGTCGAGCGTCGCAGCCAGCTACAGTGCCTGCGTGCGCTCGGCTGCGAGTACGTCCAGGGGTACTTCTACGCGCCACCGCTGGCCCCGGCCGCGCTCGAGGCGCAGTTGTCGGGCGGTGGCCTCATGCACGAGCCCGAGGAGATCAACCGCGCTTCGGCGACCGTGCATCTTCCCGCCGCGTAGCCGCGGGTGGGCGCCGTCTGAAGCCTCAACCCGCCGCCGTGTGCAGTGGCGCACCACCCGAGGTCCGGTTCCGCCGGGCACCAAGAGGGACTTCGTTCCCATTGCCTCCACTAGGTAAGGTTGCGTATTTTCCGAGGCGTGACGACAGCCGGATGCGCTGTCGATGACACGGACTGAAAACAGGGCAAACCCGTCGAAAGGCGGGGACGCAAAGCCAGGGATCTTCCGGGACTGTCCCATCCCAAAGACCGCCCGGCTGCCAGGCACCGCACCAGTGGACCGAAAGGTGGTCTTTATGGTGTTGGTTGATCGGCTGCGCACCTTGCCGCCCGCCGGGCGCCACCAAACGGAGCACTGCTGGAGCCTGGGCTTCCGCCGGGCGGGCCTCGTCACGGCGGGGCTCTCAGCCGTTTTCATCGTCTCAGCTCTGGGGCCGGCCAGTGCGCTGGCTGCCGGCTACGACCCCGCCACGGATACGTATTCCATGGCCGCGACGACGGCCAACACGGGCGCAACGGCGTGGTGGAACGCCGGCTACACGGGCGCGGGGGTAGACGTCGCCCTTATCGACACCGGGGTCAGCCCGGTTGAGGGTTTGGACGCGCCTGGAAAGATCATCTACGGTCCAGACCTCTCGCTTGAGTCACAGGCCCCGAACCTCACGAACCTGGACACCAACGGCCACGGCACGTTCATGGCCGGCCTCATCGCCGGGCACGACTCGACGCTGACCGCGCCCTACGCGGACGCCCCGGCCTCCGCCTACCGCGGCATGGCCCCCGACGCCCGGATCGTGTCGCTCAAGGTCGGCGACGCCGACGGCGGCGCAGACGTCTCCCAGGTCATCGCCGCCATCGACTGGGTCGTCCAGCACAAGAACGACAACGGCCTCAACATCCGGATCCTGAACCTCAGCTACGGTACCAACTCGACCCAGGTGGAGACCAACGATCCACTGTCTTACGCGGTCGAGCAGGCCTGGAAGGCCGGCATCGTCGTCGTCGTGGCGGCCGGCAACACCGGCTTCCAGATCGGCGCCGGCGCCCCCGGGCTCGCTGATCCCGCCTACAACCCGTACGTGATAGCGGTCGGCGCCTACGACACGGCCGGGACAGCGGCGGTGACCGATGACTTCGTCGGTTCGTTCTCGGCCAGCAGCGCACGTTGTGGGGCCGCGTGCCGGGCGCCGGACTTCGTTGCGGTGGGCGCGCACCTCCAGGGACTCCGTGTCCCGAACAGCTACCTCGACGCCAATCATCCCGAAGGGCAGCTCGACAGCCGCTACTTCCGCGGCTCCGGCACATCCGAAGCGGCGGCGATAACCTCTGGCGGGATTGCTCTTCTCCTCCAGAAGTTCCCGACCATGCCGCCGGACAAGGTCAAGCGGTTCCTTGTGAACAATGGCACGAACCCCGCCGGCTGGAAGCAGGTGGTAGCGGGCGCGGGCGAGCTCAGCCTCGCGAAAGTGCTGGCCAAGGGGAGTGGCCCTGCCAACTACGTCCAGTCCTGGACGGCCGGGACCGGTTCGGGCTCGCTCGAGCTGGCCCGCGGCTCCGATCACCTGACTGCCGATGGTGTCGTCCTCCAGGGCGAACAGGACATCTTCGGCCAGGCTTTCGACTCGACCGGCATGGCGGCCGCGGAGGCGGCCGGCAACAGCTGGTCGGGCGGCACCTGGAACGGCAACAGCTGGTCCGGCAACAGCTGGTCGGGCAACAGCTGGTCGGGCAACAGCTGGTCGGGCAACAGCTGGTCGGGCAACAGCTGGTCGGGCAACAGCTGGTCTGGCAACAGCTGGTCGGGCAACAGCTGGTCCGGCGCCAGCCTGTCGGGCAACAGCTGGTCGGGCAACAGCTGGTCCAGCGCGAGTTGGAGCTGACAGGGCGCTAACTCCGCGTTTGATTGGGGCATGGGCCGGCCGCCGGGCCGGCCTGGCCCGACTCAGTGCGAATGGGACCGCCGATCGATCGATCGCCGCCGTCCCGGCGTGTGACCCCCTGGGACCGCACCGCGAGCCCTTCAGGTGAGGTCGAGCTACAAGCCCATATCCTCCGGTCAGGTGTGCGCAATCCCATCTCTGGGCGCCGCCGGTGAGCGGAGGTTTGCATGGTCTCGGAGTCCCCTGTAGCCACTCTGTCGAATCAAGCCCGCGTGGCGGCCGAGTACAACGCGACGCTGATCGGCCGGGTCGAAGTCACGCCCGGCCTGGTCATCCTGCGGGTCGCACCGGACAAGCTTCCGTTCGACTTCGAACCGGGCCAGTACGCGCTGCTCGGCCTGAAGGCGGCGGAGCGGACGATCGAGGAAGCGGACGGCGACGGCGCAGGGGTCGCAGCCGGGGGCGCGTCCGCCGCGACGCCGCATAGCCGGTCCTCAGTGGAGGCCCAGGCCGCGGTCCCGGCCGCCGGAAATCCGGACCGAATGATCCGCCGGGCCTTCTGCATCGCGTCGGAGAACCGGGCAGGCGAATTCCTCGAGTTCTACGTGACCGTGATCCTGAGCGGACAGCTGACCCCACGGCTGTTCAACCTGAAGGTCGGCGACCGGCTGTGGGTCGGCCCGAAGGCGGAGGGCTACTTCACGCTCGACAAGCTGTCGACCAAACATGTCCTGATGATCGCGACCGGAACCGGGCTGGCGCCTTACATGGCGATGATCCGCAGCGAGCTGGGGCTGCGGGTCGGCGGGCACATCGGCCTGCGCGCGGTTTGGCAGTGCAATGGGCAGCGCCAGTTCGTGATCGCTCACGGCGCTCGCTACTCGTGGGACCTGGGCTACCGGGCCGAGCTGATGGGCCTGGCCCGGCACTGTACCAACCTCCACTACATTCCCGTGATCACGCGACCGGACGAAGATGCCACCTGGCGAGGCCTGAGCGGCCACCTGCAGGACGTCATCGCCTCCGACGCGATCGAGGAACAGACCGGGCTGGACATCACGCCGGACAACTTCGAGGTCTTCCTGGCCGGCAACCCCGGCATGATCGACACGGTCATCGATTGGGCCGAGGCCCGCGGCTTCAGCCGCGGCCAGGGCGGAAGTGCCGCCACTCTCCACGTCGAGAAGTTCTGGTAGCGTCGCGCGGGCCGTCGTGCCGGTCGGTCGCCGACTCGGGCGCGGCCGCCGCCGGCCGGGGTAAACTCGAACGGACGCCGAAGCCGCGACCGCGGCCGGGTTCGCGCCACCCCGGACGAGTGAAGACCCGATGATTCCAGAACGCACGCAAACGACGGCCGCCACCCCGACGGGGCCGCACGCGCTGGACCCTCAGCAGATCTCCGGCCTCAACGACATGGACGCCGAGAGCTTCCGCGCGGCCGCGCACGCCGCGGTCGACATCATGGCCGATTACCTCGAGGGGCTCGGCGGGCGGGACGTGATGCCGCAGATCGAGCCAGGTTCGCTGCGGCCGCTCTTCCCCGCTTCGCCGCCCGAAGAGCCGGAGTCGATGACGGCGATCCTGGCCGACTACCGGCGCCTCTTCGAGCCCAACGTCACCCACTGGCAGCACCCGCGGTTCCTGGCCTACTTCGCCAGCTCGGCCTCGGGGCCGGGGATCATCGGCGAGATGCTGACCGCGGTCCTGAACTCGAACTCGATGCTGTGGCGGACGAGCCCGGCCGGGACTGAGCTGGAGCAGGTCGTCGTCGACTGGATGCGCCAGGCCGTCGGGCTGCCGGCCGACTTCGACGGCCTCATCACGGACACGGCCTCGACCTCCTCGCTGCTGGCCCTGGCGGCCGCCCGGCAGGCGGCCGGGATCGACGCCGCGGCGATGGGCCTGCCCGGCCGCGACGACGTCCCGCAGCTGCGCGTCTACGCCTCCGAGGAGGCTCACTCGTCGATCGCCAAGGCCTGCATGACGCTCGGGCTCGGCCGGGCCGGGCTGATGAAGATCCCGACGAACGACCGCTTCGAGCTGCGCATCGATGCCCTCGAGGAGGCGATAGCCGCCGACCGGGCGGCCGGTATCCGGCCCATCGCCCTGGTCGGCACCATCGGCACGACGTCGACCACCTCCAGCGATCCGGTGGCGCGGATGGCGAAGATCGCCCGGCGCGAAGGGATGTGGCTCCACGTCGATGCCGCTTACGCCGGCGTCGTGGCCGCCATCCCGGAGCTGCGCGCGCCGTTCGAGGGCTGGGAGGAGGCCGACTCCATCGTCACGAACCCGCACAAGTGGTGGTTCGTGCCGGTCGACGCCTCGATCCTGCTGACGCGGCGGATGCCGGTCCTGCGCGACGCCTTCAGCCTCGTGCCGGAATACTTGCGGACGCTCGATCGCCAGGGGCCGATCCGCGACTACAACGAGTACACGCCCACCCTGGGCCGGCGGCTGCGGGCGCTCAAGATATGGATGCACCTGCGCTACTTCGGGCTGGAGGGTCTGCGCCGGCGCGTCGTCCATCACCTCGAAATGGCCGCGCGGCTGGCGGCCTGGGTCGACGCCGACCCGGACTTCCAGCGCATGGCACCCGTCCCGTTCTCTACCGTCTGCCTGCGGTACCGGCCGGCGGCACTGGCGGGACGCGAGGACGAGCCCGACGTCGCGCGGCGGATCGACGACCTGAACGTGCGCCTCATGGACGCCGTCAACCGGACCGGGCAGGCCTTCCTCTCCCACACGAAGCTCAACGGCCGGGTGGCAATTCGCGTCGCGATATCCAACCTTAGAACGGTCGACTCGGACCTGGAACTGGTCTGGGAGATCGTGCGCCGGGAGGCCGCCGCGATCGGGGCGGGCGCCTGAAGAAGACCCGGACCCGGACCCGGCCGGGCTTCAGGGCCCCAGGCGCTACGATGACGGCGTGAACGCATCTCTCCCGGAAAGACTGGCGGCCGTGGCAGCGGCCGTCGCGACGCCCTGCGTGATCGTCGCCGTAGCCGTGATCCTCTTCCTCAACCCGATCTGGGTCGGCTTCGACCAGGGTCGCAGCGACGTCGACCAGCTGACCGGCTACACGCCGGCGCAGGTGACCGAGGCGACCGGCAGCATCCTCTCCGACCTGGTCTTCGGGCCGCCGAAGTTCGACGTGACCTTGCCGGGAGCTTCCGCCCCCGTTCTCGACGTGAGCGAGCGGAGCCACATGGCCGACGTGCGCAACGTCCTGCTGGACCTCGGCGGCGTGGCCCTGATCGCGGCGATCCTTCTGCTGCTCCTCGGGCTGGCGAGCCGCGGAGGGCGCTGGTTCTGGCGGGCCGTGGCGGCCGGGGCGCGGGTGCTGGTGGTGGGAGTGGTCGTGGTCGGCCTGGCCTTCGCCGTGTTCTTCGATCAGGCCTTCCAGATGTTCCACGAGATCTTCTTCGCGCCGGGCACCTACATGTTCGACCCGAGGACCGAGAAGCTCGTGCAGCTGTTCCCGGACCAGTTCTGGTCCGAGACCAGCGTCGCCCTGGCGGGAGCCGTCTTCGTGCTGGCGGTCCTGGTCGCGGTCGCCGGCACACGACTCGGCCGTGAGCCGGGCGACGGTCCCGGCCGGCCCCGGGCCGCCGCGCAATGAGAGGTCTGACGCTCGGCCGGATCTTCGGGACCGAGCTCCGAGCCCACTGGACCTGGATCCTGATCCTTGCGTTCATCGCCGCGGTCTTCGGCGTCGATCTGAGCGACGGCACGGCCGCCGCCTGGTCCGCACCGCTGGCCTGGGGCACCTCGATCGCGACGGCGGCCCTGGTCTTCGCCTCCGTCGCGGCCCACGAACTCGCCCACGTCTGGGTGGCCCGCCGCAACGGACAGCGGAACCCGGTCGTCGTCGTGCAGCTGCTCGGCGGTCCTTACGTCATGGAGGTGAGGCCGAGCGACGCCGGCCAGGAGATCCGCATCTCCGTGGCCGGCCCGGTCTGCAGCCTGGCGCTGGCCGTCGTCTTCGGAGTTCTCGCCGCCGGGCTGTCCCTGGGGCCGGTCAACATCGATCAAGCCCCTGAGGGTCTCCAGGCGGTGCAATTCACGACGTCGATCCTGGCGGTCTTCAACGTGTTCCTCCTCCTGGTCAACGTGCTGCCCGGCTATCCGATGGACGGCGCTCGCATCCTTCACGGAGTGGTCTGGCGGCGGTCCGGTCAGGAAGCGGCGGCCACCGCGGCCGCGATCCGGATCGGCCGGTACGTAGGCATCTCGCTGATGGTCGCCGGGGCCATCTTCCTGGCCTTCCTCGATCCGGCCGCCGGCGTCGCCCTGGTGGTGGCGGGATGGCTGATGATCGGCTCGAGCCGCACCCTCGAGCGGCGGCAGACACTTCAGAACCTGGTTGCCGGCCTGCGCGTCAGCGACGCGGAAGATTCCGAGGCGGCTCGGGTTCCGCCGCAGCTGACCCTGGACGTCTTCGCCGGTGAGTACCTGGCGGAGCGTCTGGGATCCGCGGCGCTGGTCGAACGCGATTCGGAGCTGCTCGGGCTGATCGGTACGACCCAGATCAGGCGGATACCCCGCCGCGTCTGGCCGCGCACACGGACGGCCGACGCGATGGTTCCCATCGCCGGCGTGCCCATGGTTCGGGGCGACACCGATCTCTGGTCTGCCCTGGAGGTCCTGGAGCGGACCGGCCTGGACGCCCTGCTCGTCGCGGCCGTTCCCCCCGGCAGCGCTCTGGTCACGCGCCGCTCGGCCGCCACGGTGGTACATCAGCGGGCGGAGGAGCGCCAGCGCCAGCTGGCGGCGTTGGGCCTGGCCAGGAAGGGACGGTTCCGTGGACGCTGAGCCGGGGAGGGTGGGCTAGAGATGCCGTTCGATGACAGGTCGGGGGGAGGCGGGGTCTTCGACGAAGGCTCCAGGGCCGAGCGCCGCCGGTCCACTCACTTCGAGCGTATCAGGAGGCCCCGCATGGCCGAGATAACGGACAGGCCGGCCCTGGCGCACCACGCCGTGGCGGAGGCCGAGGTCGAGATGGCGCAGGCGACGATCAGCGCCGTGGTCGACGGGACCCTCGGAAAGGGCGACGTCCTGAGCGTGGCCGAGCTTGCCGGCGTCATCGCCGGCAAGCGGACTGACGAATTGATACCGCTGGTCCACCCCGCCGGGTTGACCCAGCTGCTCGTCAGCGCCGTACCCGATCGAGCCGCGGGCGCGGTCAGGATCCGGACGGAGACGACAGCCGTGGGCCCGGCCGGCGTCGAGATGGAGGCCATGACGGCCGCGGCCGTGGCCGCCCTGACGGTCTACGACATGGTCAGGGAGATCGATCCGGCGGCAGCCGTCCGCTCGGTCAGGCTGGTCTCGAGCTCGGCGGGGGAGGCCGAGGAGTGGCGCCGCCCGGTCGGGGCGGCGGAAGCGGGGCGTCCGCCGAAGGGAGTCAGGGTCGCGGGGCGCATCACTCCGGTTCATCCCCGGGGTGGAGCGGCGTACGGACCCGGCCCGCGTAAACGAAATCCCTAGTTGGTCCTGGGTCGCCGACCTGGCTATCAGCCGCTAGAGTGAGAGTTCCGAGCCTGGAGGGCGTGCAGGTGGCAATTCCGTGGCGTGATCGCACCGAACTCGATTCGTCGGAGGCGAGGTAGCTCGCCGTGTCGGCGGACGTGCTGCTGCGGGTCGCGATCGCCCTTGGAATCGGGCTGCCGATCCTGATCGTGCTCTGGCGCGTCTTCGTCATGGGCGGCGAGTTGCGGCGGGATGAGCGCTACGGCCGCACCGCCGTCGACATAGCGCGACGCGCCGGCCTGTCGCTCGACGAGCTCTCGGCCGCCACCGACGAGCTGCGCCGTGGAAAGGGCGATCCCGAAGCGACGGGGGCCACGGTGGGAGCTTGCACCGAGGCGCTCCGGCGCTACTCGGAGGAAGCGGCGATCGTTGACAAACACGTGGCCACAACCTGGGGCAGCGGCCTGCAGGCCGAGATCGACCGGGCCCAGCGTGCCGTCGAGCTTATCGAGCACGGCCGCCGGCTGATGCTGGAGTCGGGCTCCGACGGTGTGGCCGAGGGCGAGACGTCGATCAAGCGCGGCTACCTGAACCTGCTTCATGCCCGCGACGCGATCAGGGAGAGAGCCGAGGCGATCGCGGCCGCGACGGCCGCCCAGTCGGGATCGTCCGGGCGGAGCTGAGTCCGGCCGCGGCTCGCGGGCACGTCCGGGATCGGGACGGCGAGGCGGGCGGTGCTATTCTCGCCGGAGTGGGGGAGTTGCCCGGAGGTCTGTCGATGCGTTGTCCGCGGTGCGGCGAACGGGAGACGAGAGTCGTCGATTCCCGCGACCTGGACGAGGCCAGCATCCGCCGCCGCCGCGAGTGCGAGACCTGCGGCGCCCGCTTCACCACCTACGAGCGGATCGAGGCGCCCCGGCTGATCGTGGTCAAGCGTGACGGCTCGCGGCAGGAGTTCGACCGCGAGAAGCTGGTCGGCGGCTTTCGGAAGGCCCTGGCCCGGCGCCCGCTCTCCGACGAAGCCGCGGAGCAGGCGGCGGACCAGATCGAGGCCCAGCTTCGATCCGGCGGGGCCACCGAGGTGGATTCGTCCGAGATCGGCAGGATGGCGATGGACAGGCTGCGGGACCTCGACCAGATCGCCTACATTCGCTTCGCCAGCGTGTACCAGAGCTTCGAGGACATCGAGACCTTGAAACGGGAAGTGGACAACCTCTACGCCCAGCGCGAGAGCGGAGCCAACGTCAAGTGAGCGTCCTGTCCGATCGCGACATCGCCGCCGCCCTTGCGGCCGGGCGGGTCAAGGTCGAACCCTACGACGCGGCCGACCTCCAGCCCTCCTCCGTCGACCTGCACCTGGACCGCAGCTTCCGCGTCTTCCGCAACAACCGCTACCCGTACATCGACGTTCGTTCGCCGCAGCCGGACCTGACCGAGTTGCTGAGCGTGGCCGACGAGGAGGCGTTCGTGCTCCATCCGGGCGAGTTCGTGCTGGGGCAGACCCTCGAATGGGTCGAGCTCCCGGACGACCTGGTCGCCCGGCTGGAGGGCAAGTCGTCCCTCGGCCGGCTCGGCCTGCTCATCCATTCCACCGCCGGCTACGTCGACCCGGGCTGGAAGGGCAAGCTCACCCTGGAGCTGTCGAACGTGGCCAAGCTGCCGATAGCGCTGTACTTCGGCATGAAGATCGGCCAGATCAGCTTCTTCCAGATGTCGAGTCCGGTGGATCGGCCTTACGGGTCGGCCGGGCTCGGCTCCAAGTACCAGGGCCAGTCTGAGCCGACCGCGTCGGCCTACTTCGAGGACTTCGACCGCGGGCGCCGAACCGCCGCAGGTCCGAAGGCGCCGGCTCGATGACCACGCTCAACGACGCGGTCCACTGGTCGGCCGAACTCGGCGGCGGTACGCGCGTCGCTCTCATCCAGGCCGGGCGGTTCCGCTCCGATGCGGGATCCCTGCTCGGAGTCGTGCCGCGGATGCTGTGGAAGGACCTGGTCGCCGACGAGATCGACGCCGATCACCGTCTCCTGCAGGCCCTCAACTGCCTGCTCGTGGAGACGCCGTCCGGGCGAGTCCTGGTCGAGACGGGGATCGGCGACCGCATCAGCGACAAGGGTCGCGCGATGCGCGGCTACGACGGGCCCTGGATCCTGCCGGCCCTCGAGACGGCGGGCTTCGCCCCGGACTCGGTCGACGCGATTGCCGTCAGCCACCTGCACTTCGACCACGCCGGCGGCGTCCTGCGGGCCGATGGATCGCTGGCCTTCCCGCGGGCGAAGTTCGTGGCCCAGCTGGCCGAATGGGAGATCGCGCTGGGTCTGAACCCGCGTCTGATCGCCAGCTACGACCAGCCCGAACTGCGCCTGATCCGGGACCTCGCCCTGCGAACGGCGGCGGAAGGCGAGGTCGAGCTGCTTCCGGGTGTCTCGGTCTTCCCGACCGGCGGCCATTCCGGCGGCCACCAGGGCGTGGTCGTGCGCGGGGGAGATCGAACGGTCGGCTTCTTCGGAGACCTCTTCATGCGGCCGTGGAGCGCCAACCCGAAGTGGGTTACGGCGTTCGACGACTTCCCGCTCAATTCGGTGGCCGTGAAGGCCGAGCTCTTTGCCCGGGCCGCGGCCGAGAGCTGGATCATCGTGCTCTCCCACGAGCCGGTCCATCCGGTCGGCCGGCTGGTCCGCGACCGCGATCGCTACACGTTCGAGCCGATCGTCTGAGGCGAAGCGAGGCGGGGCGAGGGGACGGCCGGGTGGGGCGAAGCGGGCGGGACGGGCGGTGAGGGCGGGCCCGCGTGGGGGGCGCCCGGTCATCCTCGGATAATCCGGCGAGGAGGCGCTCTGCGCGCGGCCGTGGGCGGATAATCCGGCGATACGCGGCCCCGCACCCGGCCGTCGGCCGATGATCCGGGGACAAGCGGCGCTCGCCATGCTCACGGCATGGCCGATGACGTTCAGACGGGCGGATGGTCCGGGATGTACGGCGCGCCCGGAAGCTCAGCCAGGCGGAACTGGCAGTCCGTGCCGGAGTCGGACGCGAGACGGTTTCCAGGCTGGAGCGTGGTCTGGTCGACGGTCTGTCTATCGGCGCATTGCGGGCCGTGAGCAGGGCCCTGGCGATGCCTTCGATCGCGCCCCTCGGCTGGCGCAGCCCGGAAGTGGACCGGCTTCGGGACCGGGATCATGCCGGCCTGGTGGAGGGCCTCGCGCGGCTGCTGCTGGCTTCGGGGTGGACCTTCGACCCCGAGTACACGTTCAATTACTTCGGCGAGCGCGGCTCCGTCGACGCGCTGGCCTGTCACCCCGAACGCCGGGCGCTCCTGATCGGCGAGGTCAAGACGCGGATCTGGGACCTCCAGGACATGCTGTCAACCCTCGACCGAAAACGCCGGGTCGTGCCGGCGCTCGTGGGTCGCGAACGCGGCTGGCGGGCCCAGAGTCTCGGCGTGGTCCTGTTCATGCCTGAACGGAGCACGCACCGGCATTTGATCGAGCGGTACGCGGCCACCTTCGACTCCGCCCTGCCTGACCGCCAGGTCCGCGTCCGGCGCTGGCTGGCGGATCCCGCCGGCAGCCTGCGCGGCATCTACTTCTTGCCGGATTCACGCGAGATCGACCGAAGGAAGGTCCCGCCCGCGCGGCGCCCCTGACCAGGTCGCGTGGGAGCCCGCGGTGGGTGGCCCCGCGGCCGCGCTCCGTCCGATCCGGCCGGGGAATCGGCCGATTTCGCGCACGGCGGCCGCATCGCGGCCCGGGATCCGGCCATCCGCGGTGGTCGCCGGCCGTTCCGGGCGGCCGAAACGTTGCCGTTCGTCGACCTCATGTGAATCGGGAAAGATCTGGCGGCTGACGGTGATCGGTCCGGGCTGGCGCCGGCCCACACGCCCTGCCGTCGCGCCGCGAGTGCCGGGGTCCGGGTCACGTCGGCCCGCTCGATGCGGCCGACGCGGTAATATCGCGCGGGCCCCCGTAGCTCAGTGGAATAGAGCGCCGCCGTCCTAAGGCGGGCGTCGTCGGTTCGAGTCCGGCCGGGGGCGCCACCCCGCGCTCTTGCGCGGCGCCGGCGAAGGCCGGCCGTGGGGCCCGAGTGGGGCCGGGCGGATGCGACGGTCGGCGACGTTCACCCTGACCGGGCGCGCGACCATCTACCGCATCCCCGCTGCGGACGCGACGACGAGCCGGCCCTACAGGACCGCCACTTCCCGAGCTCGATGGGTCCCTGGTTGCCCGTCGTTCCGGGCCGATTCAATCGGCCTCTCCCGGGCCTCGATGTTGGGCCGGACATTCGCTTCATTCCCGTGGGGTCGTCCTCCACCTGGAATTGCGCGCCAAAATCGGTGCGCGCTGACACCACACAGGAGACCGGCCGGTCCAATACGTAGAGCACCGTACTTGTCAATAGTCCAAATGGCCTTGCAACACGTCACGTGGTTTAGTACCTTTGGGTAGCGTCACTCCGTTCAACTGAGGGAACCAGAGGCGTGCGCTCCGCGGAGCGGCCGGCGGGCCGGGAACCTGCTGGCTAGCCGCACCGAGGCGCTGGTCGTGCCCCCGTCGCTAACGGACGCGGGCGACCGTGGGGTTGGGGTACCGGATCGGGTAGATCCGCCGTCAGAGCGTCTCCGTCAAGTGCAGTCCACTTCGAGTGTCGGGAGTGGGGGAACTCCGCGACGTCATCGGTGGGGCCTGCCTATGTACTCATGCGTCTGGGGATCGGCATCGAGTGACAGGCCATGTCCTGGACATCGTGAATCAGCCCCTGGGGTTCTTCCTGCTGCTGGTCGGGACCGGTAGCTTCCTTATCGTCGGCGAGCTCCGGGCGGTCGCGCGAGGGATCCGCCGAACGGCGGGCAGCGGCGGCGCGACAGACGGGGCGACGTCAGTGCGTTCGCCCGGGCCGGGAAGGCGATACCGCCTGGGCCTGCTCGCCGCCGCGGGGCTTCTGCTCCTGAGCGCGTTCGGCAGCACGTCGGCGTCATTCACGTTGCAGCTCGCCGGCGGGATGACTGTGAACGTGGCGTTGCCATCCGATACGCCCACGCCCTCGGAGACCGGCACGGCGACGCCCGTGCCCGCGGAGACCGGCACCCCCGCGACTTTGCCGACCGACACGGCCACGGCCGTACCGACTGAGACGCCCACGGCAACCGACACCGCCACGGCTGCGCCCTCCCCGACAGACACGCCCACGCCGGAGCCCACCGCCACGCCGGAGCCCGCCCCGACCGAAGCCCCGACGCCCACGCCGACCCCGGCGCCCCAGGCCTCGTAGCCGTGAGCCAGACCACTCCTCCTTCGATCGGTCCGGAGCCTGCGTCGCCCGCGATGGGCGACGACGTCCACGGACCCAATTGCTACGACTCCGATGGGGTTCTGAGATGTGGCTGGCCTGAGCGCCACGACGGGCCCTTCAGCGGCGTTTCGCCCGCCCCGCCCGAGCGGACCGTGTCGAAGGCTCGCTCGCTGGGCCGGCTTGTCGATCACCTGCTGACGGTCCTGATAGTTGCGGTCGGCGCGATCGCGGTCGCGGTCGGCGTCCTGATCCTCGTCGCCGGTCTGCACTTCCAGGTAGTGACCAGCGGCTCGATGCGTCCGACCATCTCGCCCGGCGACGTGGCCGTCACTCAAGCGGTCCCTGTCAGCTCGCTGAAGGTGGGCGACGTGATCGTCTTCTACCCGCCTGGCGTCACTACCGAGCCGGTCATGCACCGGATCGTCTCCATCACCGACGGCGTGGTCAAGACACGCGGCGACGCCAACAACGTCGATGACTCCTGGCAGCTAACGCTCACCGGCACGACGGCCTACCGGATGGTGGGCGTCGTGCCCCTCATTGGGTGGTTGACCGAGGTACAGCGCCCGGCACTCATTGCCGCCGGCCTGCTCGTGGGCCTCGCCATCCTGCTCGAGCTCAGGAAGGAGGTGAGGGGCAGGAAGACGAGGTCTGGGTCCTAAGCCCAATCGTGCTCACTGAGTGATTTGCGTTCGCGCATCACCTCAGACTAAGGAGAGGATCATGTCGATAAGGAAGATCGCCGGACTCCTGGCCGGGCTCGGCCTCATGGCCGGCTTGATCGGAGCGGGCGTAGGCGCCCAGTTCACTGCTTCGGTCACGGCCAATCAGAAGATCAACGTCGGCACGTTCAGCTGCCAGATCGTCGCCGCGACCCCGGTCGGGGGTTCGACCGTGATAGCGGCCGACGGCAGCTCCGTGACGTACACGACTCCCACGATCATGAGCTCCGTTCCGTCGAGCGCCCCGTTCTCCTTCACGGTCAAGAACACGGGCTCCATCCCCCAGGCACTCACCGTCGCGAGCCCCAGCCCCGTGACCGCTCCGTGGTCGATCATCAACGCGCCGTTCGCGCCCGTGCCCCTGGCCGCTGGCGCTCAGACGACCATCAACACCGGCGTCGCCTGGACTGAACTCGACAACAGCGACCTGAACGCGTCAGGCACGTTCACGTGGACCGTGACCTGCAACGAGAACCTGCCGACTGCCATCTTCGACAACACGCCAGCCACGCTGCCGGCGAACCTGCCGAGCTATGGCGTCGAGTCGTCCTACTACAACGAGTGGGGCTCCGGAGTCACCTTCGCGGCAGGGCCGAGGAACCTGGCCACCGCGACCGTCGCGATGAGCAGCTGGGCGTGCGAGACCGGCAGCTGGACTGACGGCACCTGCGTTACGACACCAGGCGATACCTACAACGTCCCCATCACGTTCAACATCTACAACGTCGGCTCCGGCAATGCGGTGGGCGCCCTGCTAGTCACGCAGACTCAGACGTTCGCCATTCCGTACCGTCCCTCGTATGACGCTACCCACTGCTCCGGGACCGGCGCCTGGTGGACGGGCTCCGTCTGCAAGAACGGCCTTGCCCACAACATCACGTTCACCTTTCCTGCCGGCACGACGCTGCCGAACAGCGTGATCTTCGGGATCGCTTACAACACCTCTACGAACGGGTACCACCCGGAGGGCACAGGCAACCGGCCCGAGAACTCACTGAACATCGGCGTATACCCAGAGACCACCGGCAACGGCACCACGGTCGCGGTCGCGCCTTTGGTCGGCACCTGGCTGCCCGACGGCCTGTCCGCATACGTGAGCCCGGATCTTCCTTCGCCCGCTCCGTTTGCCGGTCCAGTGACCACTTTCAGCAGTGACATTCCGCCGTTCGGCGGCAACCAGCCCGCCGTCCAGATCACGGCAACCTACTAGAAGTCACCAGAAGCTTCGCGCGGTCGGGGCCGCAGTGATGGTCATGGCCGGCCCACAACCGTCGGCTGACTGCCTCGCGACCCTGCTCGAATTGGCGGGCGGCGTCTCCCGGGCGCCGCCCACCGCCGAGCAGCCTTGTGGGTTACGCCAACCCTGACCACTCCGGGCATCGAGGCCCGTTCGCGCATCACCTCAGACTAAGGAGAGGATCATGTCGATAAGGAAGATCGCCGGACTCCTGGCCGGGCTCGGCCTCATGGCCGGCTTGATCGGAGCGGGCGTAGGCGCCCAGTTCACTGCTTCGGTCACGGCCAATCAGAAGATCAACGTCGGCACGTTCAGCTGCCAGATCGTCGCCGCGACCCCGGTCGGGGGTTCGACCGTGATAGCGGCCGACGGCAGCTCCGTGACGTACACGACTCCCACGATCATGAGCTCCGTTCCGTCGAGCGCCCCGTTCTCCTTCACGGTCAAGAACACGGGCTCCATCCCCCAGGCACTCACCGTCGCGAGCCCCAGCCCCGTGACCGCTCCGTGGTCGATCATCAACGCGCCGTTCGCGCCCGTGCCCCTGGCCGCTGGCGCTCAGACGACCATCAACACCGGCGTCGCCTGGACTGAACTCGACAACAGCGACCTGAACGCGTCAGGCACGTTCACGTGGACCGTGACCTGCAACGAGAACCTGCCGACTGCCATCTTCGACAACACGCCAGCCGCGAACGGCTTCTATTCAAAGAACCTCTATTACAGCGAGTCTCTCGGCGCCCAGTCCGAGACTCAGTTCGGCACGCAGGTCGGGTTCTCGGGCTCAGCCCGGAATCTCCAGACCGCCACCGTCGCGATGAGCAGCTGGGCCTGCCAGAGCGGCGGGTGGAACGGCAATCCGGGCCCGTGTGTCACGACGCCCGGTGCAACCTACAGCGTCCCGATCACGTTCAACATCTACGCGGTCGGTGCAAGCAACGCGGTCGGTGCCCTGCTAGCCACGCAGACGCAGACGTTCACCATCCCGTACCGGCCCTCCTCTGATTCCACCTGCCCAGCTACGGGCAGCCAGACTCCTCCCGGTTTTGCTTTCCGGGACTCGGCGGGCGACTGCCAGAACGGCCTCGTGAGCGAGATCACCTTCACGTTCCCCGGCGTGACGCTGCCGAACAACGTCATCTTCGGGATCGCCTACGCCCCCACAGGCGACGCCGGTTCGCTCAACGTCATGCTGTATCCCAGCGACGCGGACATTCCGACGGCCACTCAGCCGGCGGTCGGGTCGTTCCCTCTCCCGAACGACACGTATGCCGACCACACGTCCGGCTCAACGTTCCCGTTCCAGCTTGACGCCGACGGGGGCTACGGCGGCATCCAGCCCGCCGTCCAGATCACGGCAACCTACTAGCCCGACCGACGCGTTGAACATCGCCACTTACCCTGGCCTCGGTAGCGCCGCTCAGGCATCTGTCGGTACCTGGCTCCCAGACGACGTGTCCACCTACCTGAGCCCGCGTGGTGCCACGACAATGGTCGGTCTCGGTGCAGTGACCGACATGCCCACCGGGCCGTCGGACAACTTCGTCGGCTATATGCCTGCCGTCCAGATCACGGCAACCTACTAGACGCCACCAGTAGGCACGCTCGGTTGGTGCCGAGCAAAGCTGGCGGTCGGCCGGTAACGGTCGGCTGATGAAATAGCTCAATCGCCAGGTGCCCGGGTGGCCTCGCCGCTCTGGCACCTGGCAATCCACGGTCACCCGGACCGATCCGGGAAAGCAACTCGGCTAACAGGGACGTGACGCCGGACTACACGGTCGCGCCTGACTACGGCCGGTCGTTCGGATCGCGGCCACGGTCCCTATCGTCGGCCCGCTTCGGGGCGCCCGGGAGAAGCGCCATCTGGCCTCGGCACCGGGCCGGTCGCAACGCCGCATACCCGTAAGTACCGGTGCGGCGGCCTCGCGGAGGCTGTGTAATCGTGCCGATCGTCATCGACTCTCGGTCTTCATTGCCAAGGTAGGGCCCTCGTGCGAAAGATCGCCACACCGGTGGTCATGCTCGGCCTCGCGCTCGTCCTCATGGGCGCCGCGGTAGCCGCGACTGGCCCTGTCGATGGAGCCGGCCCAAACACGATCACCGAAGGGCAGATGACACTGCGGCTGACTTCGACGCTGCCCGGCGCGACCTTCAGCGGCCACACGCTGGCCTGCCCGCCGGTGCTGATCACGGCCTCGTCGGGCGACAACCCGGCCGCGTGCGAGTTCACCATCTCGAGCACCGGCGCCGTCCCGCCGAGCTCGGTCACGGTCACGATGGCCGTCAGCGGCATCACTCCGGCGGAAGCCCCGGCCGACGAGTTCGCCATCGTCCCTGCGCCGGGTAGGCTGGTTCACTTCCAGACGACATCGCAGACGATCTACTCGTTCACGGGAGCCGACCTTCCGGTGACCGTCGATCCGGAGCTGGCGTGGGGTGTGAACGCCGGCGGCGTCGCCCTCGACGACGCCGACCTGGGTGCGTCCTTCGTGGTGACCTACACCGTGCTCGCCGTGGCCGTCGAGGGTGCGACGGCAACCCTGGTGCCCACGAACACCCCGTCGCAGGCCGTCGGCGGCGTGACGGCCACGCCGGGCCGGATCACGGCGCCTCCGACCGCCTCATCGGGCGGCTCGTCGGGCGGCAACGACCCGACGCCGCTGTTTGCGCTCCTGATCAGCTTCCTCCTTGGCGCTCTGGGCCTGGGCACCGTCGCGTATCAGCGCCGCCGCATCAGACGGTAGGCAGCCGGACGCCTGGCTGGCCCTGGACGCGCCGCCTGCGGGCGAATTCGGAGAGGCGGGAGTTCGATCAGTCGGACGCACCACCCTGGACGATCTGGGAGTCGTTTGCCCGCGGGCGGTGCCGTCGCGTCCGATGCTCTGGCATTCCGGGCGAAGCGATCGACCGAGCGAATGCGGAGGACTTTCACGTACGAGTGGGCCGAATGGCCCGTGAACTAGTCCATATGGCCTAGTACTTTTGGCTGGCGTCACTCCGTTCCATCTGGGGGGAACCAGAGGCGTGCGCCCAGAGGTGGGATCGGCCGGGCGGGAACCTGCCGGTGGACAGCACCTAGGCGCTGGTCGCGCCCCCGTCGTCAACGGGCGCCGGCGACCATGGGGTAGGGGTACCGGAACGCGGGGTTGGGATCGTCTTGATCCGCCGATCGTGTCGGTCCCGGCTGGACTCGGCATCGAGTGGCGGGAGTGGAGAAACCCTGCGCAATCGGTTGGAGGCGTCCTTCTTCATAGGAGTCTTCTCGTTCGAGCAGGAAGGAAACTCAACATGCGGAAACTGTTTCTGTCGATCATGAGCGTCTCTGCCGTGGCGGTGCTCCTCAGCGGCGCTGTGGTGGCGTGGAGCACGTCGGCGAGCGCCGGGTACACCGCCTCGGCTGGCTCCCTCAGCGTCGCTATCGCCAATCCCGCTGGGACGGGCAACGCGATGTATCCCACCGGCAGTCCCATCACGGTGGTGACGGGCCAGATCGCCAATAACACGACCCCTCCGGGCATCGCTGTCCAAGTGACTGGCGGTTCCGTGGCTAGTGGCGGCTACTGGTACGACGAGTGCATTTCGGCCGGGGCTGTAGCCGTCACCGACAACAAC
Source organism: uncultured Chloroflexia bacterium (assembly GCA_963713795.1). GTDB lineage: Bacteria > Chloroflexota > Limnocylindria > Limnocylindrales > CSP1-4 > Fen-1039. The sequence goes on along the minus strand of CAVQNC010000008.1, from coordinate 175,882 downwards.
TGGGTCGGTGCGGGCTCTACCGGCGGCGGATGGAGCGCTTCCCTGACGATGCCCAGCGGAGCATCGGACACGTGCCAGGGAGTGGCGATCCCGTACACGGTCACCGTCAACGTGGCGACGCCATAACCAGGACGTAGTTGCGGAGGGAGGCGGCCTCGTCTCCCTCCGCGGTTCCAACAGACAATGCAGCGGTGAGGTTTGGACTTGACCACACCTGACAGCATCGCGGCCCCCAAGTCGCGCCTCCGGACCCTCGGCGGCGTACTCGCCTCGATCGTCGCGGGACTCGTCATCGGCGGCGCACTGCTCGCCGTCGTCGCGACAACTCTGCTCGGCTTCCGGGTGCTCGACGTTGCCTCCAACAGCATGGAGCCGGCGATCAACCGGGGCGACCTGATCCTCTCGCGCCCTGCGCCCATCGACCAGGTGAAACAGGGCGACGTGATCGTCTTCCAGGAGGGTCAGCAGACCCCGGTCCTGGTGGCGCACCGGGTTGCCGCCATCGACAAGTACATCGTCAACGCCACCTCCAAGTCCACCGGCAAGACGACCTCCACGACCACGATCTTCCTTCGCACGAAGGGCGACGCGAACCCACAACCGGACGGGCAAGCAGTCGATGCGGCGACGTACCGGGGCATCGTCTGGCTGGTGATACCGGGAGCCGGGATGCCATTCCTGGACTACCCCGTGTCGCAGCTGTTCCTCGTCGTAGCCGTGGTCACAGCCGTCTTGTGGGCTCTCTACGAACTGATCGGCCCGTTGCGGCGGAGACGCGCTCGCCGGCGGGTGAGCCCTGCATCAGGGAAGGATCCGGGCGATGGGTAACCATCCGCGGAGTCGCCGGCACACCCGGGCCGTGTTCGCCTCGGCGACCGTGTTCCTTGTTGGGTTGAGCATGGTGCGCGTAGGCAGCGACGCATACGCCTGGAACACCCAGGTCAGCGGCAACTACGTCGCGAAGGTCGGCGTGTGGGTCACCCCGACTCCGACTCCGACTCCAACCCCGACGGCCACGCCGACCGCTACGCACACCCCCAAGCCGACATGCGCGCCGACGCCGAAGGCGACCGCCACGCCGAAGCCGACGCCGACGCCCACGCCCAAGCCCAAGCCCACGCCGACGGCAACGCCCAAGCCGAAGCCGACGCCGACGCCGACCCCGACCCGAAAGCGGAGCTAGGGGCTGTTACTGGGCTCCCATCGAGGTCAGGCCGGTGCTGCCTGCGATGGCGCGGCGCTTGCTAACTGGCGTTAGGCTGTCGGCGCAAACCAAATCCCCGCGAGGCAGCCCGTGCGTTTTCGAAGCGTCGTCGCGACCGTCGTCGTGTTCGCGGTCGCCATGGCCTACATGGAATTGGCCGTCGTGGTCTACCTGCAGCGGGCCCTGGGGATCACGCCGGACAGCCTGTTCCCGCTGCGGAACGGCGAGATGGTGGGCAACCTGGCGGCAATCGAGGTGGGCCGGGAGTTCGCGACGCTGGTGATGCTGGTCGCGATCGGCTGGCTGCTGGGGCGGCGCTGGGTCGACCGGCTGGCCTGGACGTCGGTCGCCTTCGGCGTCTGGGACATCGGTTACTACTTCTGGCTGTGGGTTTTCATCGGCTGGCCGCATTCGCCGGTCACGTGGGACGTCCTGTTCCTCATCCCTGTGCCCTGGGCCGGGCCCGTCTGGGCGCCTATCGCGGTCAGCCTGGCGCTGGTCGGCTTCGGGCTGGCGGCCGCCCGCGGCGCCGCGTCGGGGCATCCACCGAACGTCGGGTTGATTAGTGGAGCCGGCGCGGTCGTCGGCGGCATCGTGGTCGTCGGCAGCTTCGCGGCCAACGCTCCGGCTTTACTATCCGGCGACCTGCCGGGCTGGTTCCCCTGGCCGGTCTTCCTGGCGGGCATGGCCCTGGCGGGCTGGTCCGCGGTGGCCTCCTTGCGGGCCGGAGCCGGGACCGGCGCGGAAGTCGAGGCTGGCCGCGGGACCTGATCGTGCGGGCCGGCCGGTCGTCGATCGCGGGCGGCCGGTCGCATTCGGCTCGAGCGGACCGTCATCGGCCGGAGGCGAACCGCGCTCGCTCGTCCTGCGCCGGCACGCGCTCAGGAGATCCCGGCCCGCGACCGATTCCCTTCTCGTAGGGAGCTCGCGAGCACACGAGCCACGCTGCCAGACCCGTCACCCATCCCGGGAGGAACGATGCAACCCGAGATCCGTACCGACTTCGACGACATGGTGACGCCGCTCCTTGGCCTGGCCGAGACCATGCTCGAGGATGCGGGCGAGTTCCGGCCGTTCGGGGCCCGGCTTGCCGCGGGCGGACAGCTGGCCCTGATCGACGTAGGCCCATCCCTTGCCGATGCGTCCAACCCGCTCATCATCGACGAGCTCTACGCGACATTCCGGCTCGAGGCTCGGGCCGGCACGATCCGCGCCTGTGCGGTCTGCTGGGACGCGCTCGTGCCGCGCGCCGAAGGCGGAGGCCTGATGGACGCCATCGCCATCGGGCTGGAGCACCGCGACGGCGAGCCGACGATCGTCCTGTGCGGCTACGAGCGCGAAGCTTCGGGCGACCTCCGGTTCGAGGATCCGGTCACGGCCGCGGGCCGCCGCCACGTATTCGGGCACGTCCTCCTCGCCTGAAGGCGTCGCCTCGAGATCCGAATCGGGTAGCCGCGACTATCGCTGTATCGTTCCGGACGCCACCCCTGTGCCCGTCACGGGGGCGGCCGTCGCGTCGTCACTCGCCCGCGACCTCGACGCGATCACCCCAGCCGGAGGAACCAGCCACACATGATCCCGCCCCGGGGCAGCCTCGGCCGCAAGCGCGCCCGCGTAGCCGGGTACGCGGCGCTGTGCCTGGTCGTGGCGGCCGTCGGGTGGGCCTCGGTCATGGCCATCGGTCCCGCGGTTCAGGCCGGGGCGCCGACGGCGTCGCCGGTCGCGGCCGCATCCACCCTCGCCCAGACGCCGAGCCCGACCGCGACGCCGGCGCCGACTCCGGCTCCCACGCCCAGCCCGACGCCCGAGCCGACGCCGGTGCCGCTCCCGACGAAGACGCCGTTCACCATGGACATCTACCGGCCGGGGACCTTCGTGTCGCAGATCACCCGCGAGTACTGCATGGCCGGCGCGATCCAGAACATGCTCAACATCATCGGCCCCGGGATCGACCTGACGGCGACGCGCCAGAAGCAGATCGGCAGCCTGCTCGTCTCGCTCACGACGCGCCAGGACAGCTACAACGGCGGCTTCGGTCCCGCCGGGTGGGCGCTGACGATGCCGAAGCTCGGCGCCGGCCAGTATCAGCTCGTGATCGACCCGACCTTCGACCAGGCCATGCACGACGCCGCTCTCGCCCTGGCCAGGACGGCCCGGCCGGTAGGCCTGCTGACGTGGTGGGGCGCGCATTCATGGGTCATGACCGGCTTCCAGGCCGACTCCGACCCGCTGCTGTTCCCGGACACCTTCAAGCTCAGCGGCGCCTACATCGTGGACCCGTTCTACCCGCGGATCAGCAAGATCTGGGGCCAGACGCTGGGGCCGGACACCTTCCGCAATATGGCCGCGATGGCCCACAACTACATCGGTTGGAAGCGTCCGGAGGGCCACTATCCGGGTCGGGACGGGAAGTGGCTGCTGGTCATTCCGGTCGACTCGTAGATCGGGCCCCGACGCCGGGCTTCGCCCGCCGCGCCGGCGGCCCGGACCGGCCGCTCCGAGGTCGGCCGATCGCTCGGGAAGTCCGGCCTTCGCCGCGCCGGCCGCACGGACCGGGCTCAGTCGTGGCACCGTTCGCAGCGCCCGGAGATCGTGACGTGCGACAGGTCCACCGCGAACCCCAGGTCGGAGGCGAGGGCTTCCACGATGGCGGCGCCGGTCTCCGGCCGTATCTCCCAGGCTCCGCCGCACCCGACGCAGTAGAGGTGGCCGTGGACCTGGTCGGGCAGGACGTGGTACTCCTCGCGGCCGTCGGGGCCGTGGCCGTGCTTGACCAGCCCGAACTCCTCCAGGAGATCGAGGGTGCGGTAGACCGTCGACGGGGTGGTGGTCGAGTCTCGCTCGCGGCACTGGGCGATGAGTTCCGTTGCCGTCACGTGGCCCTGGTGCGCGCGTAGAACCTCAACCAGGGTCCGCCGCTGCGGCGTCCAGCGCTGCCCGCCCGCCCGCAGACGCTCGGCGACTCCATCCCAGGGAGAAGCTCCGTGGGGTTCGGCGGCCCGGGTTGGGGTGGGGCGTGGCACCTGGCGGTCCTTCATGCGCTTCGGCTTCGAACCATTGGACCAGAGGGGTAGAATGCCCGCTAGCGCAACGTATTGCAATAGCGCTTCGTATCGTCAGGTGGTACGCAGGAGGACTCGGTGCACATACCGGATGGGTACCTGGCGCCCGCGGTGTCGATCGGCCTGGCCGTCGTCACCGTGCCCACGTGGGCGGTCGCGACCCAGAAGGTAAAGAAGGTCCTGAACAACCGGACCGTGCCGCTCCTGGCGATATTCTCCGCGCTCAGCTTCACGATCATGATGTTCAACGTCCCCGTGCCCGGCGGTACGACCGCACATGGAGTAGGAGGGACGCTCATTGCCGTCGTCCTTGGACCATGGGCGGCCTGTATCGCGGTCAGCACCGCCCTGATCCTGCAGGCTCTCTTCTTCGGCGACGGCGGCGTGCTAGCCATCTTCGCCAACTGCCTGAACATGGCCATCATCCTGCCCTTCGTCGGTTATGGCACGTACCGCCTGCTGGCCGCCGGTTCGCCGATCCTGTCCACGCGGCGGGCGGTGGCCGCCGGCATCGGCTCGTACGTGGGCATCACCGTCGCCGCCTTCGCCGTCGGCGTGGAACTGGGCATCGAGCCGATCTTCTTCTCCCAGAACGGCCACGCCCTGTACAGCCCGTACGGCCTGTCCGAGGCGATCCCGGCGATGGTCGCCGCTCACGCCTTCGGCGCCTCCATCGTCGAGGCGCTCATCACCGGACTGGGCGTGGCCTACCTGCAGCGCCGCCATCCCGAGTACCTGACGAGCCTGAAGGGCATTTTCGCCCCGGACGAAGCCGCCGCCGGAACGCCGGCGCGGCGGCCGCTCTGGCAGCTCGTGGCCGCGTCGGTAGGAGCGGCCGTCGTGGTCGTGGCCGCCGTAGGGCTTGTCGAGGGCGGCGGCGACCCCTCTCGAATGTTCGGGGCCGACTGGTCGAAGGTCGATTGGCCGTCGGTAGCCACGATGCTGATCGTGACGGCCGTGATCGGGGCCGTCGTGATACCCGCGACGTACCTGGCCTTGCCGCGGGCCGTGAAGAGGATCGGCACGGCCTTCGTGGCGATCGCCGTGATCGCGCCGCTGGGCCTGATCGCGCCCGGCATCGCCTACGGCGAGGGCAACACCGAGGACGTCAAGGCGGCCTTCGGCTACGTGCCCTCGGGGCTGCAGAGCCTCTCGGGGGTGTTCAGCGCCCCACTCGCCGGCTACAACATCCCGCTGCCGTTCTTCTCCGACGCCAACGGCGCGCTCTGGCACGCCGCCATCGGCTACGAGATCTCCGGCATCATCGGCATCCTCGCCGTGGGCGGGGTGGTGTATGCCGTGGCGCGTCTGCTCCGCCGGGGGAGCGGTAGCAACGAAGCCGCGGAGGGCATGGCGGAGGGCGCGCGGCTATGACGTCGGCGGCGGCGGTCCGGCCCGGCGACGGCCGGATCGGCTGGCTCGAACAGACCCTGGGCGGCATAACCGACAACATCGAGCATGCCATCTTCACGGAGCAGCATGCCCGGTCGGGCGGCTGGCTCCAGAGACGCGACCCCCGGGCCAAGATGATCGGCTCGCTGGTGGCGATCCTGGCCGCGAGCCTGACGACCTCGGTGGCTGGGCTGGCGCTCCTGTACCTGGCTACGCTCGCGGCCGCACGGGCCAGCCGCGTTCCGTTCGCCTTCTTCGTCAAGCGCGTCTGGCTGGGGATACCGTTCTTCGCCGGCATAGTCGTCATCCCGGCCATCTTCTTCGTGCCGGGAGCCCGCGTCTTCGACCTGGCCGTCGGGCCGGCGCACCTGGCCCCGTCCTGGAACGGGCTGGCCGGGGCCGTCCTCTTCGTGAGCCGGGTCGGCGTCTCAGTCTCGCTGGCGGTCCTGCTCGTCGTGACCACACCCTGGGCCGACGTCCTCAAGAGCCTGCGAGCGCTCAAGGTGCCGCAGGTCTTCGTGCTCGTGCTCTCGATGACCTATCGCTACGTCTTCCTCTTCCTGCACACCACCAACGGTATCCTGCTGGCCCGGAAGAGTCGCGTGGTGGGCCGGACGAGCGGCGCGGAGCAGCGCCGCTGGATCACCGGCACCATGGGCAACCTCATGAGCCGAGCCTTCAAGATGAGCAACGACGTCTATGCCGCGATGCTGGCCCGTGGCTTCGGGGGCGAGATCCGGACCTTCGCCAGGTACCGGCTGCGCCTGGCCGATTGGCTGGGGCTCGGCGGCGTGGCGGTGGTCGCCGCCGCGGCGGTCCTGGCCGGGAGGATCCTGCCGTGACCGTGACCGAGGACAGGGCGGCGGCGCCGGCGACGACGCCGCAAGCGGCGGCGGTTCCGCAAGCGGCGGCGGTTCCGCAAGCGGCGGCGGTACGGTCGGCCCCGGCGGGCCGGGGCGAGCCGCTCTTTGACCTCCGCGACGTGGGCTACAAGTACGCCGGACGGCAGGTCGCCCTCGACGGCGTCACCCTCACGATCTGGCCGGGCGAGCGAGTGGCGCTGCTGGGCGCCAACGGCAGCGGCAAGTCGACGCTGCTCAAGCTCCTGGACGGCGTGGTCGGTCCGACGCACGGAACCATCCGTGCCCTCGGTCGCGACGTGGCCGCGGTCGCCGCCGGCGAGGACGGCTTCCGTTTCCACCGCGAGGTTGGCCTCGTCTTCCAGGATCCGGACATCCAGCTCTTCAGCGCGACGGTTCTCGACGACGTCGCCTTCGGTCCGCTGCAGCTCGGGCTGTCGCAGGAGGAGGTGCGCGAGCGGAGCGACGAGGCGATGGGTGAGATGGGCATCGCGCACCTCGCCGACCGGGCTCCTTTCGAGCTCTCCGGCGGCGAGAAGAAGCGCGCCGCGATCGCCTCTGTGCTCTCGCTCCGTCCGGAGGTGGTCCTGCTCGACGAGCCGACCGCTTCGCTGGATCCGCGCACGAAGTGGGTTCTCGTCGACCTCATCCAGAGGCTCGCCGCGGCCGGCCGGACCCTGATCGTGGCCACGCACGAGCTGGACATCGTGCCGCTGATAGCCGATCGCGTCGTCGTCCTGAGCGAGCAGGGACGCGTCGTGGCCGACGGCACGCCGGAGTCGATACTCTCGGACCGGCAGCTCCTGATCGGCGCCAACCTGATCCACGAGCACCTCCACGGACACGGCGCGGTGGCGCATTCGCACCCGCACGACCCGTCGGACGGCCACCACGACGCGGGCGAGGACGTCATGATTGGCGGCGGCGGCGGCTCCCTCGGCGACGCGGGAGTCGCGGCGGGGCCGGCCGACCGATACGACTGACCTACCCCGTTGGTCAGGCCCCGTGACGCGGTCGGCCCCCCACGACAGGGGCGATGCCGGTGCCGTAGTGAAACGAGAGAATCTGCCCGCAATGCAGATCCATGACTCCGATCCGGAGTCTGGTCGTTCGACGCCTGAGGCGGCCGACAAGGCCGCAGCTGCCGGTTTGGGCGGGGCGCGCTTCGGGAGTGAGGGCCTTCTTGATAGCGAGGCGGAGAAGGCGGGCCGGGAGCGACTCTTCGACGAGGTCCTGGCCTCGGTCGAGCTCGTGCTTGTGGCCGACGGCGCCGCATTCTGGAGAGAGGAACCCGACCACTCCCTGGTCCTGACGGCGAGCCGGTCGATATCGCCGGACGTCCTGGAAGCCTTCGATCGCCACGTGGTCACGCCGCTCCAATCGATCATGCAGCGCTGGCCCGAGAGCCCGCTCGTGGCGGTGCCGCTGAACGATCCGACCAACCCGATCGTCGAGGAGATCCGCCAGCTGACGGACCGGGAGGGTATCCTCGGCCTGGCCGGGGTGCCGTGCCGGATCCCCGGCGACATGCTCGGAATCCTGATCGTGGTTCACCGCCGGCCGCATCCCTGGACGGTGCGGGACCTCGGCCTGGCCACGGGCCTTGCCGGTCAGCTGGCCACGGCGATGCAGAATGCCCGCCTCTATGCCTCCATCCGCTCGCTCGCCAACAGGCTGGCCGCCATCCACGAGTTGAGCCTGCGCCTCAACCAGCTCCGGGACGTGTCGGCCATCGGGGATGCGATCGTGGCCGAGGTGGGCCGCCTGGTGGACTGCGACACGGTTCGCGTCTACCGGCTCGACCGCGAGGGCGCCTTCCGACCCGTCGCGGCGTCGGGAACCTTCCTGGGAATCTCGTCGCCGCCGCTCGAGGCGCTGGCCGGCGGCCACGGTGAGACGCTGCCGGGCTGGGTCGCCAAGCGCAACGAACCATTGATAATCCCGGACGCCTCGGTCGAGCGACGGTCCATCTTCCGGTCGACCTTCGGACCCGAGTCGCTCCTGCTGGTGCCGATGGCGTACGGCGAGTCGGTCCAGGGCGTCCTCGTGGTCTCGAAGGCGGGCGTCGACAGGTACGGTCCGGACGACCAGCAGGCGCTGTCGATCTTCGCCCGCTACGCAGCTCAGGCCATCGTCAACGCCGACAACATCGAGGAGCTGGAGCGGCAGCACGACCTGCTGGAGAACCAGGTCGCCGCCGAGAGGCGGCTCCTGGCTGTGAGCGAGCAGCTCGTCTCCACCCTTGATCCGCGGCGGGTGCTGGAGCAGATCGCCGAGACGATCGGCACCGTCGTCCACTACGACCGCCTGACGATCTACCGGCGCGACGCGGACACGGGCGCCATCGGGTCCGTCCTCACCCGCACGGGCTCGGACGAATTGGGCGCGGCTCTGCCGGCCGGCGGATCGGTCGACGAAGGCCTGACCAGCTGGGTCATCGGCCGTGGCGACGCCGTCTGCGCGAACGACGTCCCCGAGGAGACTCTCGCGGCCGGGCCGGAGGACGCGGCGGATTTGAGTCCTGCCGGGGCGCGTGCGGGCCACCCTTCGGCGCTGCGCGGCGCGCGCGAGGCTCGGGCCACCCAGAACATCATCGTGGTGCCGCTGCGCGTCCACGGCGAAGTCGTCGGCAGCCTGAACCTGACGCGGGTAGGGGGAGTTGAGGCCCACTTCGGCGACCACGAATTCGAGCTGAGCAAGCTCTTCGCCAGCCAGGCCTCGATCGCTCTGCAAAACGCCGAGACGCACGTGACGGTTTCGAGCCGGGCCGACCTGGACGCTCTGACGGGCCTGCGGAACCACGGTACTTTCCAGCGCGACCTGGCGGCCATGGTCGAGGTGGGCCAGCCGTTCTCTCTCCTGATGATGGACCTCGACTCGTTCAAGAGCTTCAACGACACCTACGGTCATCCGGCCGGCGACACTCTGCTCCAGGCCGTGGCTCGGGCGATCGTGAGCGCCACGCGCCAGAACGACCGGGCCTACCGCTACGGCGGCGACGAGTTCGCGCTGATTCTCTTCGGCGCGAGGCGAGCCCACGCCGAGGAGGTGGCCGGCCGGGTCCGGCTGGCGGTCAGCGAGGGCGCCCAGGACTCCTCCGCGGGCGGCCTGGGCGTGCGGGTGACCGCTTCGGTCGGTGCCGCGCACTGGCCGGCCGACGGCCGCTCCCAGGCCGCGCTGGTGGAGGCCGCGGATGCGGCCCTCTACAGGGCCAAGCGGGGGCGCGGCGAGCCGCCCTCCCGGCACGAGCCGGCAGGGCAGGGGAGGCCGGCCGAGGCCGCCCCCGCGGGCTGGCTGGACGCAGCGCGCGACCTCGTCGGAGCCGAGACGATCGCGGCCGCGGCGGCGGCGATGGTTCGCGGCGTCGCGGCCCTCTCCGGAGCCGCGGATGTCTTCGTGGCGATCAACGATGGCGCCGCCCGAGCCCTGACGGCGGCCCGGGAGCCGACCCTGGTGGGCGCCGGCGCGGGCGTCTCGAGCGTCGGCCCGGAGATCCGGCCTGGCGCAGCGGTACGGGTGGCCGCGAGCGGGGCGTTCCTCGGCCGATCGACGATGGCCCTGCGCGGCGACGAACCGTGGGCCGGGGCGTGGAAGACCGGCCTGCCCGCCATCGACGAAGCCGGCGATCCCGTGAAGATCGGCGTGCCGCTCATGGTGGATGGCTTGGTCGTAGGGATGATCGGCCTCATGGCTCCCTGCGGTGCGGGTGGGCCTCCGAACCGAGGCGCCGAGGTCGCCCTCGTGGCCGACCTGGGCGGCGCCGCGCTGAAGCGCCTGATCGGCTGCCCCGGCTGAGTCGCGCCCGCCGTCCTTCGTTTGGGCGACTCGGCAGAGAGGCCCGTATACTCCCGGAATGCCCGCGCTGCCTCAACCGCACGCACCGGCCGCGACGGATGGTCTGACCGGGAATCGGGATCTGGTCCCGTTCACGGAAGTGGCCCGCAGGGATCGGCCCCGCCGGCTCCTCGTAGTTCTTGCCGCGGCCGGACTGATCATGGCTCTCGCCATCGCCGCCTCATGGCGTCCCGCCGTGGCGGCGGCGGCGCGCGACAGCGTCACGATCAACATCCAGGGTCCGCCGTCTTCGCTCGACCCCGCCGTCCAGAGCGACGCCGGAAGCGCCCAGGTGGACTCTCAACTCTTCGAGTCGCTCACCGACGTGGACTCGAACGCGCAGGTGCAGCCGGCCCTCGCGGCTTCTTGGGAGACCGAGAACGGCGGCAAGCAAGTGGTCTTCCATCTGCGGCCCCAGCTGACTTTCTCTGACGGGTCGGCCCTGACCGCGAGCGACGTCGTAGCCAGCTGGATGCGCGTCCTCGATCCCGCCCATCCGAGTCAGCTGGCCTCGCTCCTCGACGCGGTGAACGGCGCTCGGGCCTACCGCGAGGGCACCGGGCCCGCGTCCGCGGTCGGCATCCACGCCAGCGGCGACTCGGAAGTCGACGTCGACCTCTCGAGCGCGTCGGTGGACTTCCCGGCCATCGCGTCAAGTCCGACCCTCGCCGTCGTCCCGCCCGACATCGACTCGAACCCGGGCGTCCTGTCGCCCGGGACCTTCGTCGGCAGCGGCGGTTACCTCCTCGACGCCGTCACGGCGACGCAGATCACGCTGACGGCCAACCCGCGCTACTGGGCCGGCAAGCCGGCTATCTCCACCGTCGATCTGATCACCAGCCTCGGCGGCAACAACGAGGTCGACGAGTTCGAGGCAGGCAGCCTCGACTACACCCCGATCGCCGAGCAGGACGGCACCTGGATCGCGTACGACAAGACTCTCGGGCCGTCGCTCCGCCTGGAGCCGTCGCCGTCGGTCGAGTTCTACGGGTTCAACACCTCCAAGGCGCCCTTCTCGAACGTGCACGTGCGGCGCGCCTTCGAATTCGGGATCGACTGGCGCCGCATCGTGGCCCTGCAGTCGGACCCGCTGATGGTGCCGGCGACCGGCATGGTCCCGGCCGGCGTACCGGACCACAGCGCCACGGATTTCGGCCCCGTGTTCAATCTCGCCGAGGCGAAGTCCGAGCTGGCCGCGGCCGGTTATCCGAATGGCGTGGGCTTTCCGAAGATCACCCTCGTCACGATCGGCACGGGCCTGGACGGCCCCATCATCCAGCAGCTCCACGACAACCTCGGCATCGACATCTCCTATCGGGCCGTCGACTGGACGACCTACAACAACGAGCTGAACAACGACCCGCCCGCCTTCTGGTGGATGGACTGGGTCGCGGACTACCCTGGCGCGAACGACTTCCTGGGACTCCTGCTCGGTTCCGGCCAGCCCAACAACTTCGCGCGCTGGTCGGACAAGGACTTCGACGCCGCCGTCGCCAGCGCACAGACCGCGACGGGCGCGGCCGCGATGCAGGCGGCCTTCGACCAGGCCCAGGCGATCGTGCAGGATCAGGCGCCGGTGATCCCGGTCGACTACGGGGCCGGATACGCGCTGTCCGCCAGGGGGCTCCTCGGTGCGGTGCTGAACGGCCAGGGGCTGATGCGATACGCGGGCCTGGCCTGGGCCCCCGGATCATGAGCGGCCTCACCGGCCGGCCCGCGCTGCGCCGCCTGGGCGGGGCTACGCTGTGCGCCCTTCTCGGGCTGCTGTGGGCCGCCGGGCCGGTGGCCGCCCAGTCGGTCGTGTTCGGGACGCCTTCGGCCACTTCGAAGTTCGGGCAGAGCATCGACTTCAGCCAGCCGTACGCCGGGGCCACGGTCGCCTCGGCCGACATCCTGATCGAGGAGCCAGGCGACGTCGGCCCGACCGAGCTCCCGCTCACCAGCATCGGCACGACCACGCTGGCGTACTCGCTGGACACGTCGGGTGGAGCGCTGTACCCCAACACGCCGGTCGTGGCGCACTTTGAGGTGACCCTGGCCGACGGCACGATCCAGGACGGACCGGCCATCGACATCACCTACGTGGACGACCGCTATGCCTGGAAGACGCTCGTCGGCAAGTACGTCAGGCTCCACTGGTTCCAGTCTTCGAACTCGTTCGCCCAGCAGATGCTGACGTGGGCGGACGACGGCGTTCAGAAGGCGGCGGCCTTCTTCGGCGTGACCGAGAGTCAGCCCATCGACTTCTTCGTCTACCCGAGCGAGTCGGCCTTCCAGCAGGGCTTGAGCCAGGCGGAGACGATCGGGGGCGTGGCGCTTTCGAACATCCGAACCTGCTTCGCCGCCGTGGCGCCCGGCGACTCCGCCTACGGTCAGACGGTTCTGCCGCACGAAGTCACGCATATCGTCTTCGCCGACGCCAGCGACAACCCGTATCACAGTCCGCCGCGGTGGCTCAACGAAGGCCTCGCGGTCTACCTGTCGCAAGGCTACGACGCCAGCGACCGGCAGCTGGTCTCGCAGGCGGCCGGCAACGGCACCCTCCGATCGCTCTTCGCCTTCGCCGACTACTTCCCGCTGGACGCCAGCCGCATCTACCTGGCCTATGCCGAATCGGTCTCGGCCGTGGACTTCATGGTGCGCAAGTACGGCCAGCCGGCCGTCGCGAAGCTCGTCAAGGCCTACGCGAACGGCGTGACGGACGACCAGGCCTTCGTGGCTGGCATCGGGATCGACGTGGCGGCGTTCAACTCGGCCTGGCTGGCCTCGAACGGAGTGAAGCCGACGGAATACGGCCCGCAGCCCGCTCCCACGGGGCCGCTGCCGCCCGGCTGGAGCGGCTCCGGATCCGGCTCCGGGCCCGGCGCCACGCCGCAGCCGACCGCGGGACCCGGCGTCGCGACGACACCCGTGCCGACATCCGTTCCCGTTGCGCCGCTCCCCGGCCGAACCGAGGACCAGACCGCTTACGGCGTGGCCGGGGCCGTCGCGCTGCTGGGCCTGCTTCTCCTCGGCCTGGCCGGCTGGCTGGCCATGCGACCCGGCGGCAGGGCGGCCGGGTGAGTCCTGCCGGCGACGACGCCCGCGGGCCCGGCTTGCGGCGTGGCTGCGACGACCATCTCCGGCTCTGATAGATTGAGCCGGCCGTTATGGATGACTTGACCGCGTCCCGTCAATTCGGGTTGTCGTAGTGCCCGCGAGCCAGCCGGGGGTCGTGGAGTTTCGCCTCGGCGACGTCGTAAGCCTGCGGCGGGCCCATCCCTGCGGGGGGAGCGAGTGGCTTGTCGACAGGCTCGGAGCGGACATCGGGCTGCGCTGCCGCAAGTGCGGTCGCCACGTCCTGATCGAACGCCGGGCCGTCGAGCGGCGGCTGGCCGGTTTCGTCGAGCGGGGCGACCTGGCCATGAGCCGGGCGGTCGCCCCGCACGCGCGCGACGAGGCCGTTCCCGAATCCGGCGGCGGCGCCGGCGGCGGCGAATGAACGTCACGCTGAAGCCCAGGCGGATACGTTCGCCGCGTCGCGAGGCCTCGAAGAGGCCCGCGGAGGCGCCGGACGAGTTCGGTGGCATGGCCGTCCTGCGGAACCGGCCGTTCCTGTTGCTGTGGCTGGCGCAGCTGTCCACGCAGGTCGGCGGGAACATGGTGATCTACGGCCTGACCGTGATCATCACCGTCGCCTACCACTCGAGCAGCGCCGTCAGCGCCCTCCTGCTGAGCTTCCTCGTGCCGGCGATCCTCTTCTCGGCGATGGCCGGCGTCTTCGTCGACCGGGTCGACAAGCGCCACATGCTGATCGTGACCAACATCCTGCGCGGCCTGGCCTTCGTCGCCATCTTCCTGGGTGGCAACAACCTGCTCACTCTCTACCTGCTGATGCTCTTCGTATCGACGGTCACGACCTTCTTCGGACCCGCCGAAGCGTCGATGATCCCCTTCCTGGTTCCGAAGAAGCAGCTGCTGGCGGCCAATGGGCTCTTCACCCTGACGATGAACGTGGCCTTTGCCCTCGGCTTCGCCATTCTCGGGCCGTTCCTCGTGGCCCTGTCGAGCGCCCAGCTGCTGATCCTGATCGTGGCCGCGCTCTACTTCGTGGCCGCGGCCTTCTGCTGGACCCTGCCCTCGTCGGTTTCCGGGTTGAGCCAGGTCACGCCAGGCCAGACGGTCGCCGACGCCGAGCGCGCCGTCTCGACGATGGTGAAGCAGTTCGTCGACGGCATCACCTACATACGAGACCACCGCAGCGTCGGCTGGTCTCTCTCCTACCTCGGAGTGACCGGCGCCCTCATCGGAATCCTGGGCGTGCTGGGTTCCGGCTTTGCCCAGACGACGCTCAACCTCGGACCCAAGGACTTCGGCCTGGTCGTCCTGCCGCTCGGGCTCGGCGTCGTCATGGGCATCCTGATCCTGAATTCGTACGGTCGATACCTGCCGCGACGCCGCACGATAGAAGTTGGACTGATGGCGATGGGCGTCCTGCTGGCGGTGCTGGCATGCGTCAGTCCGATCTCGGGCTTCCTCCAGGATCGCGCGGCCTCCACCGGCCTGAGCGAGGCCAGTCGCGTCGTCTCTCTTCTGTCACTGGTGATGAGCATCGCCTTCCTCGTCGGCGGCTCCTACGCGATCGTGGCGATCTCGTCCCAGACCCAACTGCAGGAGGAGTTGCCCGAGGATGTGCGCGGTCGCGTCTTCGGCGTGCTCAACATGCTCGTCTCGATCGCCAGCCTGGCGCCCATCATCGTCGTCGGGCCCGTGGCCGACCTGGTGGGCCGCGAGCCGGTCATCCTCGCGGTCGGCGTGGTCGTCTTCCTGTGGGGCCTGGCCAGCAGCCTCAGCCGCGGCTATCTGCCGCTCGAAGACGGGGCCAGGGCTCCGTCCACTCCCAGCGGCGCGCCCGTCGATCCGATGACCGCCGCGACGTCGCCGAGCGACCTCGGTCTCACGACGCCGCCTCAACAGGCAACCGCGAAGCGTCCCCGCGCGGCGCGGCGAACCCGCAGGCGCGCGGCCGAGGATGGCGAGGGCTCCTGATGAACAGCGGGGACCAGGCCGGTCCCGACAGCACCGATGCGATCTCCGAGACGCCCACGTCGTGGCGCGTCGCGGCGCTCGGCGTGCTCGCCGGCAGCGTCGGAATCGGTCTGCTGGCCGGTCACAAGCGGCTCGGAGGCGCGGTCCCGCTGATCACCGCCGGCGTGGCCCTCGGCTGCGCCGTCCCTGTGGCCATGGCCTCTCGGCGTCCGCCCATCTCAGAGTCCGACGCGGCCGCGGCGCTGGCCGGCGCGACCGGCATGCCCACGTTCAGCATCGTCGTCGGAGCGCGCAACGAGGCCGCCGTGATCGGCCATCTCGTGGCCGACGTCAGCCGGCAGGACTACCGCTCGGCCGACGAGTCGCCGCTCTTCGAGTTGATCGTCGTCGATGACCGCTCGACGGACGGCACGGCCGACGCGGTCTGGCAGGCGGCCGTGAAGCACGGCATCGCGGCCGCGACTCGGGTCGTCGCGCGGCGCGGCGACGGGCTCGCCGACGGCAAGGGGGCGGCCCTGTCGGCCGCGCAGCCGGACATCTGCAAGGGCGAGGTCGTTCTCGTCCTCGACGCGGACGCGCGCATAGAGCCGTGCTTCCTGCGCCGTGCCGCCGGCTACTTCGCGGCGGGCGCGAGCGCCGTCACCGCCCGCCGGCGGATCCTGGACGCAGGAGCAGGCTGGCTGGCGGGCGCGCAGGCAGACGAGCAGACGCTCGACGGCGAGCTCAACTGCGGCCGCTGGGCGCTCGGCGGGTGTTCGGAGTTCCGTGGCAACGGGATCATGGTGCGGCGCGATCTGCTGGCTTCGGTCGGCGGCTGGCGCGCCGGCGCCCTGACCGAGGACATCGATCTGTCCAGCCGGATCGCGGCCGGGGCAGGGGCGCGGGTCGCCTGGGCGCTCGACGCCGAGGTGTGGGAGGAGGCCGTTCGCAGCCCGGAGCGTCTCTGGCATCAGCGGCTGCGCTGGGCCGAGGGAGCCTTCAGGCGCGCCTTCGAGCACGGGCCGGCCGTGGTCGCGAGCCCTGACCTGCCGCTCGGCGCCCGCCTCGACTTCATCACCTACGTCGGCCAGCTGGCGATGCCCGGAGTAGTGATGGGAGCGGCCGCCGCGGCGGTGGTCACAGGCCGCCGGGCGGGCCTCATCTCGATACTGGCCGGCTATCTTGGCGTCGCCGGTCTGCTCGGCTGGGACGCACTGCGCTGGGAGGCGGATTCGGATGGGGGCCCGCTGCCGCCGGCGCAACGGCTTGGACGAGCGTTGAGGGTCTCCCTGTTCGGAGGTCTTTGGCTGGCGGTCGTGCCGAAAGCCCTGGCCGACCTCGCGCTCCGCCGCGGCCCGATCCGATACGTGAAGATGCCGCACGACGGGGCAGGCGAGCCCCACCTCGTCAGCCGGAGCTAGAGTCGGGGCGGCGGCGAGCGGACGACGATCCGGCGGGGCTTGAGCGCGGCCGCCGAGGGCCGCGACGGCGGAGGGGAGGACCCGGGCGCGGCCGCCGGGGGACGGGGGTGGCGACCGACGGCCGGGCGAGGTGAGTCAGGCCGGCTGACCGCGATAAGCCGCGGATAAGCGCGGCCCGATAGAGTCCGACTCGGAGTTACGCCACGATGTGGTTGGGCTCCGGCGGGTCCAGCCAGGGTTCCACCGTGGTGGCGCCCTGCGGACCTGATCTGGAAGGAGGGAGTCCGCCCCGGATCGGTTTCTCGCCGGCAGGCTGCCGGCACCGTCCACCCTCAGACGTCGAAGGACGACGTCACGCCCGCCGCAGGATAGAGAAGCCCGCCTCCAAGGAGGTCTCATGGGACGAGCGAAAACTCTGCTCGTTTCCGTTCTGCTGGCGGTGTCGGCGCTCGGTGCGACGGCACAGGGCTCGCTCGCATACACGGGCGACGCCTGGTCGAACTCGGATGCATTCAGCGCTCGCTGTCTCGGCTTCACCGACACCTACCCGCAGCAGCTCTACGCCCTCAACAGCACACAGATGGCCGGCCTCGGCTACAAGCCGGTCGGTGGCGCCCTCGGGCCGTCATTTACTAAGTCCGCGCTGCTCGGAAGCGTCTTCTACGACTATGCCGTCTATGCGCACAGCCACGGCGACAACTACTGGGCCGCGTCGGGCGCGCCGAACGTCGATTCGGCGATCCTGCAGGACCCCGGTTCGTCCGGCTGCAACTCGTTCCCGAGGGACGCGATCAGGTCGAGCGCGATCAAGTCGGCAACCTCCGGGACCCTCTACAACCTCGTGATCATGTCGACCTGCTATCTCGGCGCAAGCACCAGCACGATGCCCGGCGCCTTTCAGATCGAGAAGACCAAGTCCTCCGCCGATCGCGAGTTCTACCTCGGCTACGCGACGTCCACCTACGACAGCGCGGCATTCCGGTTCGAGTCGGCCTTCTGGAGCTACTTGAACGGCGCTCCGAATCATCAGCGCACTCTCTACCAGGCATTCACCTACGCGGCGGGCATCGGCGGGTACCCGATACCGGACTCGGCGGACCCATTCCAGCCCAACTGGTGGGGCAATCCAAACTTCAACGGCACTCCGGGGTGGGCGTGATGTCGGGAATCAGGGCGATCTCAGGGATCAAGTCTTTCGTGGCTGTCGGCGCCGTGGTCGCGGGTCTGGCCGGGTCGGCGGGGCAGCTGACGGCGGCCGGCTTCGCCGACAACACCTTAGATGAGACGGGCGCCGGGGCGGCCGGCGTCGAGCAGACGGGCATCAGTGCGACCGTGCTGTACGCCGACGACAGCCCGGATGTCTTCGCCCGGGCCGGCGCCGCGCGTGACTCGTTCGGGTTCCCGACCGGCTCGAGCAGGACCGGCAGGCGCGTCCACGACGGCCTGCGCAAGGCCGATTACGACGAAGTCAGCGAGGTCGACTCGGCCGGCCGGACGATCTCTCTGACGCAGTTCGACCGAGACGGGCGTCTCCTGGCAGCCGTTCGCTTCGATCCTCCGTCCGGGCTCTCGGCCAGGGCGACTGGAGACCAGGCGGCACAGTCGGCACAGCGAGGTCTGGTTCGATCGAACCTGATGCCGGCTGGGCCGTCGCGGACAGAGCCGAACCCGGTCTCAGGCGGTTGGAATGTCTACTGGACCAGGACAGAGTCCGGCTATCCGGTCCGAGGAGATGAGACGCGCGTCTATGTCCGTCCGGACGGCCAGATCGGAAGCGTGGCTCGTGTCGAGCATACGCTCGCGCCCGCCCCGGTCGACCGCCTGAGCCGGGACGCGGCGCAGGGCGCCGTGGTGGAACAGGTCGGCAAGTGGTTCGCCGGCCGAGATGTCGGTTACTCAGTCGGAAACATCGATCTGGAATGGGTCGGACCCAACGCGGCATTCGACCCGAGCAAGGTCGGGGCCGCGCAAGCCCCTTACCGGCTGGCCTGGGTCGCGAACGTTCAGCCCTCCGGCACGCTGGCTGACTCGGTCCGGCTGATAACGCTCTACGTGGACGCCGGCGACGGCACGGTCATCGGCGGTGATGTAGTCGAGTAGGCCGGCGGTCGGCCTGATACTCGAATTGTGCCCGTGGCCGTCGCAATGGCGGCCACGGGCAAGTTCCGGAAGGGTGGGACCATGTCGAATCTCGGACGATCGGGCAGGCTCGGCTCCTTCATCGCGATGGTCGTCCTGGTGGGTGCCTGCAGTGGGCCGGAGTCCTCGCCGAGCCCCTCGCCCTCAATTCCGCCCGAACGGTCGGCGACCGGCACGACTGCGCCCGCGACGGCGCCGAGTGTCGGGCAGCGATTGCTCGTACTTGCCGTCGGACGTGACGGGCAGGCCGGCCTGTGGGCCCTCGGTCCGGGCGAACGCTGGAGTGTTGTCGCGCCCGAGCCCGGGGCCACCGCGCTCGGCCGCTCGCCCGACGGCGTCGTCCTCGCGAGCGGCGGACGGATCGAGAATCGCAGCGGTCCGGGACTTTCCGAGTCAGCCGGATCGACGGCCCTGAAATGGCCCGGGGGAGCGCCCCCGGCACCAATCGTGGCCGTGGACGTCTCGGCCGCCGGCGAGATCGCACTGGCGACCGCGGACGAGAGCCGTGTCGGCTTTGCCCTGGCGGGCGCGGACGGGACGGTGACGGCCTTGATGCCGGCTCCCACGCAGCCCTTCACGCCCTTCGTCGCGTGGCTCGATGGCAGCCGCCTGGTGGTGCTCTCGACGGACAACAGGGAGGTTTCGCGCCTGGCGATAGTGGACTCGATCGCTCACTCGATCGAACCGGCCGCGGCCCTGGCCGGCGTGCGCGTCGCCGCGGCCTCCGCCGATGGCAAAACCATCGCGGCGGCGACCGGCACCGGTATCTATGCGGGCCCGCTGAGCACGTTTCAGGGTACCTCCGCGCCGGCGCCGATCAATTCTCTCGGCCCCGCCCAGGTCGTCTGGGCGCCGGCTCTCGACTTCGGCGGTTCGAGGCTGTCGGTGCTGTCCGGCACGGTCGCGCCGGACGGCACGGTGGGCTCCATTCACGAGATCGGCTATGAACTGGAGGGGTCTGGCTGGACGAAGGTTCTCGACGTAGAGGTTCCCTTCGCGCGTGGGATCGGCCAGGTCTATCAGCCCTGATGGGCCGACATGCCGATCGCGCCTCCTCTGCGTAACCTGTGCCCAGGCCCTATCTGCGCGGCTGGGAGCAGCGCGGACGGATATCGCAGCCGAAGCGGATCCGTACGAAGGGAGGCCGCGACTGTCGGCTGCCGGCGCCCAGAAGGGACAAGGACGCGCAACTTCCGTGACGCCCGCTCGTCTATAGTCGCGTATCAGCCGACCGAGGATAGACGAGGGGCATGCCGATCAGATGAATGCGCCGGGTCCGTCCCGGTTCACGGGCTCGAGGCTGACGGACGAGGCATTCGCGGCCATGTGCGACGCGGCCATGCGGCGCACCTACGGCCTGGCCGGCTGCGTGCTCGGGGACGTGACCGAGGCCGAGGACGCGACCCAGGACGCAATGGATCGCGCGTGGCGCGCCCGGGGTTCGCTGCGGGATGCCGCCGCTTTCGAGGCCTGGCTCGACCGGATCGTGGCGAACGTCTGCCGCGACCGGATGAGCCGGCGCAAGCTGGCCCGGATCGTGGATCTGGAGACCGGCCCCGAACACGAGGCGGTGGATCCGTTCCGCGCCTTCCTCGACCGCGACGAGCTCGGCCACGCCCTCGACGCCCTGACGCCCGAGCAACGGATCGCGGTCTTCCTGCGCTTCTGGCGCGACCTGCCCCTCGAGCAGATCGCGATGCGTCTGGACTGGCCGGTCGGGACGGTAGAGTCGAGGCTTCACCACGCCCTGGCGGCGATGCGGCTGCGGCTCGAGCGCGATGCCGGCGGCGGACCGCGAGCGTGATCGAATGAACGACACCGAATTCGAAGCCTGGCTGGCCTCTCGGCTGGGGAGCGCGCCGAGCCCCGAACCGTCGCCGCGCCTCGTGGCCCGTGTCCACGAGGGCCGCCGCCCCATCGGCGCGCTGACCCGGAAGCCGATCCCGACCAGGCCGGGGTGGTTGCCGGCGGGCCGCCGGGGCTTCGCCGGTCTCGCCGGACTGGCGGCCTGCGTCGCGCTGGCCGGCGCCCTGCTCCTCGGAATCTCCGCCAGGACCTCTCCGTCAAGTGGTGCGATCAACCGCCCGAGCAGCGGCCCGACGACAACGCCCAGCGCCTCAACACCACCGAGCACATCGCCGACGCCCGGCGCTACGGCGACCGCCATCGAGGCGACCGTTGCCGCCCGCGTCACCAGTTGCCAGGACCCGCTTGGCTGGGACTACACGGTCTGGGGGAACGACCTGTTCGTGGCGTGCAACGAGGTGGACCTTTCGAACCCGAATGCCGGGCCTGGAGGTGCCTATGTGGCCCGGGTGGACCTGACCACCAACCAGGTTACGGCTACGTACCGGTACAAGACCGAGATGACGTATATCGAGGCGCTGGCGGTACTGGATGGGAGCCTGTGGTTCGACGGCACCTTTGGCTCGGCATGCGTCGCCCCCTGTAAGGGCTTTCGACGCCTGGAACGCTTCGACGTCGCGAGCGGCAAGAACACCTTCGATGTCCCGGACGCCCAGCTCCAGGGGAGCGGATACGGGTACATCTGGGTGCGCGATGGCACCGGAATCGCGGCCGGGACCAGAGAGAACCTGCTCAGGAAGTTGGACCCGACTACCGGCCACGAGATGGGCCGCATCCCGTTCGACATGGATGGCGTCCAGTTCGCTTGCGGCTCGCTCTGGGGCGTGACCAGGAGTGGGTGGGCGACCGACGATCCGATCACGACCGCGGCCCGCCTCGACCCCGCGAGCGGCAAAATCCTCGATCAGTTCACGGTGCCAGGCGGGCTCGGGGCTATTCAGCCGGTCGGCAGCGAGTGCTGGGCGAGCGTGATGCCTTACGGGGCCGACCTCTACGCCGCCTCCTACGCCGACCATTTCGTCCGGATCGGCGACGCCGGGATCGAGGACAGCAGCCCGGTCTTCGCTCTGGACGACCATGGCGGCAGCACCCTGGTGACGTACCTCGACATTCAGGGCGGGGCCTTCTGGCTTGTCAGCGACGACTTCTACACGAGCGCGACGCTTCAACGGATCGACCCGTCCACCTGGCAGCCCACGGGGACGGTATGGCAAAGCGGTGCTTCCGGGTACCAGGGCGATCCGTTCGCCATCATCGATGGCTCGACATGGGCGTACAACGACGCCGGCGGGATCTCGCGTCTGGACATCCCGGTCGGCTCCTTGCTAGGATGCGCGCCGCCCGGTCCGTTTGCTCCGCTGGTTCGAACGCATGCCTGACTGCCGTGCAGTCATCAGCGGCGTGGGCAGGGGCCGGCAAGTGCGAGTGTGATGAGCGTGGGCCCGCCGATCGTTGCGGTTTTCGGGGTGGCAGGACCACGCGGTCAGCGCCCCGGCGTGATGATCAGGGCAACCGCTTTGGCGCTCGCTTGCGCGGTCGCGGCGGGATGCACGTCCGCTTCGCCGGCGGGAGCCTCCACGCCAACGAACACCGCACCGGCGTCCTCCGGGAGCGGCATGAGCATCAGCGGCGTGCAGGGGATGCCCATCCCGAGCAATGGCAACGCCGTCACGATCGTGGCGGCAATCCTCAACGACACGGGACGCGACGACAAGCTCACCGGCGGGTCGTCGCCTGGAGCGGCTCTGGTCTCACTGTACGCCACGTGTGCGTGTGGATCGGTCGAGCCAACCGATCCTGTGACCGGCCTGGCGGGCAAGCAGCGGGTGCCCTGGTGGTCCATAAGTGCCGGTGAGACGGTCCAGCTTCGGGTCGGAGACGGCGAGCTCATCGCCAGCGGTCTGCCCCGGCCTCTGACCGCCGGCCAGACCATCGAAGTTACGTTCGAGTTCGCCTACGCGGCCCCTGTCACCGTGGACATCCCCGTGGTGGCGTCCATCCGATAGCCGCCCGGGCATCCTGCCTCGCGCCTGTGCTACGATCCGCCCCGCTCGGGCGGTTAGCTCAGTTGGTTAGAGCGCATGCTTGACATGCATGAGGTCAGAGGTTCAAGTCCTCTACCGCCCACCATTCGGGGCCGTGAACAGACGGCGCCGACCAACTCAATACCCAACGCGATGAGCGGGACACGCCGCGTCGAGATGATCTCAGAGAGCCGCCGCCACGGAAGCCGTGGCTGGAAGCGACGGCGATTACCTCCGGCAGCGGCACCACCCGCGAGCGACCGGCCAACCGGTCCGGGAACCGCCCGTTAGCGCGGTCAAGAGCGCGCGCCAAAGAGCCGCCCGTGAGCGGGCACGCAACCGGCGCGAAGGCGGGTGGAACCGCGAGAGATGCCTCTCGTCCTGTCGGACGGGAGGCGTTGTGTTTGTTCAGGGACTCCGCGGCGAGCGATCAAGCGGACTCACGGCGAAACGGGAGATGAGATGGGCGATCAAGAAGCAAGCCACGCACTGGTAGCCGGCTCGACCGAAGGGTCGGGCGCCGCCGCAGTCCCCGGGATCGGCGAGGCCGACGAGTACTTCGAGGCCGTTGTGCGCGGGTCGGCGGAGGAGCTTCTCGATGCCGGCGCGCACTCCGAGATCGACGCCATGCGCCACTCGGCCGCGCACGTCATGGCCGAAGCCGTCGTGGCCATCTTTCCGGACGCGCAGCTCGGGATCGGCCCGTCCATCGACGACGGCTTCTACTACGACTTCCTCCTCCCGCGCCCGCTGACGCCGGACGACCTGGCCGCGATCGAAACGGGGATGCGGGCGTCGATCGCGGCGGACCAGCCCTTCGTCCGCGACGAGGTGCCGTTCGAGCAGGGTCGGGCGTTCTTCGAGGAGCGCCGGCAGCCGTTCAAGGTGGAGATCCTCGACGACCTGGCGACTCGGGCCCGGGAGGCAGGGGAAGCCCTGCCGCCGATGTCCACGTATACCCACGGATCCTTCATCGACCTGTGCAAGGGTCCTCACGTGGCCAGCACCGGCGCGATCGGGCCGTTCAAGCTGATGAGCGTGGCCGGCGCGTACTGGCGTGGCTCCGAGAAGCGGCCGATGCTTCAGCGCATCTACGGGACGGTCTGGCAGACCCAACCCGAGCTCGAGGCCTACATGCA
This sequence comes from uncultured Chloroflexia bacterium, assembly GCA_963713795.1. Taxonomy (GTDB): domain Bacteria; phylum Chloroflexota; class Limnocylindria; order Limnocylindrales; family CSP1-4; genus Fen-1039. Next base: position 151,934 of record CAVQNC010000008.1, on the reverse strand, counting down.
CCGTCGCGAGGAGGCCAGGCTTCGCGATCACCGGCGGCTCGGCGTCCAGCTGGACCTGTTCAGCTTCCATGACGTCAGCCCCGGCTCGGCCTTCTGGCACCCAAAGGGCCAGCGGCTGTGGCGGATCCTCGAGACCGCCGTGCGTGAGGTGCAGGACAAGCGTGGCTACCAGGAAGTGTCCACGCCCATGCTCGTCCACAAGAAGCTGTGGGAGCAGTCCGGCCACTGGGCCAACTACCAGGACAGCATGTTCATCCTGGAGTCGGAGGGCCAGACCTTCAGCCTCAAGCCGATGAACTGCCCGGAGAGCACCTTCATCTACAAGAGCAGGCTGCGCTCCTATCGAGACCTGCCCCTGCAATTCTCCGAATTCGGGCGGCTGCATCGGAACGAGCGCTCCGGCACGCTCTCAGGATTGACCCGGGTCCGCCATTTCGTGCAGGACGACGCCCACATCTACCTCAGGCCCGACCAGCTCCAGGACGAGATCGCCGCCCTGCTTGGCGAGGTCTACGAGGTTTACGGCTGGTTCGGCCTCGACCCGAAGTTCACATTCGGCACCAGGCCCGACAAGGCCCTCGGCGATCCCGCGTTGTGGGAGAAGGCCGAGACGCAGATCAAGGCGGCCCTCGACGCGCTCGGCAAGCCATATCGGCTCAAGCCGAAGGACGGCGCCTTCTACGCCCCGAAAATCGACATCCAGATCGAGGACGCCCTCGGCCGCGAATGGCAGACGGCGACCATCCAGGTTGACCTGGTCATGCTCCCCGAGCGGTTCGATTGCACTTACATCGACGAGAACGGTCAGGCCGTCCGGCCTATGACCATCCATCGGGCCATATACGGCTCGCTCGAACGCTTGATCGGCGTTCTCGTGGAGCACTTCGCCGGCGCGTTTCCGGCCTGGTGCGCGCCCGTTCAGGTCGTGGTCATCCCGATCGCCGACCGCCACGTCGCCGCGGCGGACGAGCTGGCGGGGCTGATGACCGCCCGGAAGCTCCGCGTCGAGGTCGACCGTTCGGACAGCCGGATGCAGAACAAGATCAGGCTTGCCCAGGAGCAGAAGGTGCCGTACATGCTCGTCCTGGGCGACCGCGAGGTGGAAGCGCGCGCCGTTGCCATAAGAAACCGCTCCGGCGAGCAGGAGAACGGCGTGGCCTGGGACGCCTTCATCGACCGGCTGGCCGAGGAGACCGCCGCACGGCGGCCCTGACGACCGGACCGGCGATTCCGTACCGCGTCCGGCAACCTCGGGCGGCTCGGATTCGGAGGGCCCAGGGCACCCGACCTGCAGGCCGGGCGCGGGTTTGCCCGTCGCGAAATCCCTGTGCTATAGTCCCGCGGGCGACCGCCCGGCGCTCTCGTGCGCGGGGTTGGGCCGCTCGTCTTCTTTCGGGGCCAAGGGTGCACCGAAGGCGGGCAACCGGAGCACGCACAGAAGGGGTTCGCCATTAGCCGAGACCTGCGCATCAATCAGATGATCCGTGTATTCGAAGTTCGGGTCGTCGACGAAGACGGTAGCCAGCTTGGTGTCATGCGAACGGCAGAGGCCATGCGGCTTGCGCAGGAGCGGGGGCTCGACCTTGTTGAGGTCGCACCACTTGCCAGCCCCCCTGTGGCGAGACTCCTCGACTTCGGCCAGTACAAGTACGAACTGACCAAGCGTGAGAAGGAAGCCAAGCGAAAACAACGCTCCATCACCTTCAAGGAAGTTCGCCTCAAGCCGAAGATCGGCGTCGGCGACTTCGATACGAAGGTAAGGCGGGCCGTCGAGTTCCTGGAGGAGGGGGATCGAGTCAAGATCTCCGTCCAGTTCCGGGGCCGCGAATTGACCCACCCTCAGATCGGGCGGGACTTGCTGGACAAGTTCGCGGAGCAGATCAAGGAACACGGCGTGGTCGAGCGGCCCCCGCTGCTCGAGGGCAAGTCGATGCACATCAGCGTCGCGTCGACCCACAAGCCCAAGGTCCACGAGCCGACCCCATCGGCCGCGACCAGGGCTCATGCCAGGCCCGCGGCCGAGGGCGGCGAAGAGATCGAGACCGCGCAAGACATATCGAACGAGGCCGCGCCGGTTCCCCCGGCACCGCCGAGACCCGAGCCGGAGACCGGTTCGGCGTCGACTGGAGTGTGAGACCGTGCCCAAGATGAAGAGCCACAAGGGAGCCTCGAAGCGGTTCGGGGTCACCGGCAGTGGCAAGGCCGTTCGTGTGAGGTCGTGGCGCGGCCATCACCTCGAGCTCAAGTCGTCGCGGCGGACTCGCCGTTACGACGGCAAGTCGATCGTGACCGGGGAGTCCCTCGACCAGGTCCGCCGGCTGCTTCCGTACCTGGGAGTCTGATCGTCGATGGCACGCGTCAAGCGGGGCGTAACCGCCCATCACCGCCACAAGCGTCTTCTCAACCAGGCCGAGGGTCGAACCGGCACGAACTCCAGGCTCGTCAGGCGAGCCCACGAGTCGGCCCTCCACGCGCTGGCCTACGCCACGCGGGACCGCAAGCAGCGCAAGCGCCAGATGCGCGAGCTCTGGATCATCCGGATCAACGCGGCGGCTCGGCAGAACGGCCTGAGCTACGGCAAGCTGATCTCGGCCCTCAAGGAGGCGAAGATCGACCTGGATCGGAAGATCCTGGCCGACATCGCCGTTCGCGACGCAGCGACATTCGCCCAGATCGTGGCCGTCGCCAGCAAAGCTTAGTCGTCAGCAGCGGCCGGAGACGGCCGGACCATTTCCCAGACGAGGCTGAGACGGAGAGAAGGCGAGGACAGATCCCTCAGGGAGGGCAGGGCCGGGACTGAAAGCCCGCCCGGGATCGATCTCGCCGGTTCGCTCCCGAGCCGCCGGCTGAAATCGCGGCGAAACGCGCCACGACAAGTAGGCCGGCCGGCCGGTCCCCGATACAGGACCGCGGCCGTCGCAGGAGCGATGGTCACAAGTGCCCTTATCCGTAAGTCGGCGCTCGGCGAGGCGAGATCGAGGCGCCGTGAGGACGGGAGGAGAGCGCACCCCAGCGTGCGTGAGCCGACCGCCCGGGGCGGCAACGAAGATATCGACCGCCCAGCGACGACGGCAGCGGGAAGGGAAGCGGGGTGGTACCGCGAGCCCTCGACTCGTCCCCGTCCGTAAGGATGGAGGTGAGCGTCCCGACCGGGACGCCTGGAGTCGAGGGTTCCAGATTCTCGGCAAAGCCAACGCGTCGGATCGCCCGGATGGCCGGGGACGCGGACAAGTGAGGAACGGCAGCGTGGACTTCGAAAGCCTTAGCGCCGATCTGAGAAGCCTGCAGGAGCGGGCCTTGACGGAGATCTCGGCGGCATCCGATCCGGCGGCCCTCGAGGCGCTCCAGATCCAGTACCTCGGCAAGAAGGGCGATCTGACCACGGTGCTGCGCGGCATCGGGGCCCTGCCGGCGGAAGACAGGCCGCGCGTCGGCGCGGTCGCCAACGAGGTCGGCGAGGCGGTGAAGGGAGCGCTGGCCGTCCGAGGCGCCGAACTCCACGCCCACGTCCAGGCCCTGCGCCTGGCCGCCGAGACGGTAGACGTCACGCTGCCGGGCCGGCCGGTAGCGCGGGGCAGCCTCCACCCGATCCCGGAGACGATCGGCGCCATCGCCGAGGTCTTCGCCCAGTTCGGTTTCGTGGTGTACGAGGGCCCCGAGGTCGAGGACGACCTTACCAACTTCCAGATGCTCAACATCGCGCCCGACCACCCGGCCCGCGACCTCTGGGACACCCTGTACGTCGATATCCCCGGGCACTTGCTGCGCACTCACACCAGCCCGGGCCAGATCCGGGTCATGCAGTCGACCGAACCGCCGATCCGGGCTCTCCTGCCCGGCCGCTGCTTCCGCTACGAGGCCGTCGACGCCAGCCACGGCTTCGAGTTCTTCCAGGTCGAAGGGTTGATGGTGGACGAGGGGACCACCATGGCGCACCTGAAGGGCCTGCTCGACGAGTTCGCCCACGCCCTGTTCGGTCCGCGCAAGACGAGGTTCCGGCCCGGCTACTACCCGTTCACCGAGCCATCGGTAGCGTTCGACGTCCAGTGCGTGGTCTGCGGCGGTGTCGGCTGTCCGGCCTGCTCGAAGTCGGGCTGGATGACGATCCTCGGCGCCGGGATGGTCCATCCGGTCGTGCTCCAGTACGGCGGCATCGACCCGGAGCGCTACCAGGGCTTTGCCTTCGGCATGGGCGTCGAGCGAATTGCCAACCTTCGACACGCCGTGCCGGACCTGCGCTACTACCTCGAGAACGACCTGCGCTTCCTGGAGCAGTTCCGATGAGAGTTCCCCTCAGCTGGCTGCGCGATTACGTCGACCTGCAGCTGACCCCCGAACAGCTGGCCGAGCGGCTGACCCTGCTCGGCATGGAGGTCAAGGGCATCGAGGCCTGGGGATCCGACTGGCGGTCGGTCGTCGTCGGCGAGCTGCTGACCGTCGAGAAGCACCCCTACGCGGACCGGCTGCACCTGACCACGGTCAGCGTCGGATCGGGGGAGCCGCTCCACATCGTCTGCGGCGCCAACAACATCGAGCCCGGCCAGCGCGTGCCGGTCGCGCTCCCGGGTGCGGTCCTGCCCGGCGAACGTCGAATTGAGCGGACGGAGAAGATGGGCATCGCCTCGGAAGGCATGCTCTGCTCGGGCGATGAGCTGCACATCACCAGCGACGCCGAAGGGATCCTGATCCTGCCGCCGGCCACGCCCCTCGGCATCCAGCTCTCCGATTTGTACGGCGACATCGTCCTGGACGTGGACGTCAAGCCGAATCGAGGCGACGCGCTGTGCCTGATCGGCCTGGCTCGCGAAGTGGCGGCGGTCACCGGAGCCGAGATCCGCTGGCCCGAGATCGCCATGGAAGAGAGCGGCGACGACGTGGCGCGCCTGCTGCGTGTCGAGGTCCGGGATTCGGCCCTGTGCACCCGCTTCGTCGGCCGCTGGATCAGCGGCGCCAGGATCGGGCCCTCGCCTGATTGGGTCCAGATGCGGCTGCAGGCGGCCGGCCAGCGCCCCGTCAGCAACGTCGTCGACGCCTCCAACTACGTGATGCTGGAGCTCGGCAAGCCGACCCACACCTTCAACGGCGCCGCGGTAGGGAACCGTTCCATCATCGTTCGTCTCGCCCGGGCCGGTGAGCGGCTGGAGACGCTCGACCACGTCTGGCGGGACCTGACCCCCGATACGCTGATCATCGCCGACCCGGCGGGACCGATCGGCATCGCCGGGGTCATGGGCGGCGCCGACAGCGAGATCACGAATGACACGACCGAGATCGCCATCGAGTCCGCCATCTTCGACCCGGTCAGCATCCGCCGGACCGGCCATCGCTATGCCCTTCGATCCGAGGCCAGCCTCCGTTTCGAGAAGGGCCAGGAGTTCCGACTGGCCAGGATCGGAGCCGACCGCGTTGCCCAGCTGACGCTGGCCTGGGCCGGCGGATCGTGCGCGCGCGGCCGCGTGGACACGGCCCCCGACGAGCCCGGACCGGCTCGACTGGCCTTCCGGCCGGCTCGCGTCGGCAGGCTGCTCGGCGGCGAGATCCCGGAGGCCGAACAGCGGAGCCTCCTGAAGCGCGTCGGCATCGAGACGGAGGCGGCGCCGGCAGGCGTGCGAATCACCGTCTCCGCCGACCCGAAGCCCCTGGTCGTGGACGCCGGTTCGGAGGCGGCCGTCGTGGCCGTCGTCCCGACCTGGCGCCGGGATCTGGTCATCGAGGCCGACCTGGCCGAGGAAGTGGCCCGGGTCCGCGGCTACGAGGCCACGCCGTCGCACCTGCCGGACACGTCGATGCCCGCGTACCGGCCATCGCCGGTGGCCGTCAGAGACGGCATTCGCGCGACGCTGGCCGGGGCCGGGCTGACGGAGGTCGTGACCCACGCCCTGGTCTCCCCGCAGGACGAAGCCAGGCTTCGATGGCCCGACGACGAGGGCCTTGAGCTCGGGAACCCGGCCGCCGGGGCGCCGATCACCGTGACGAACCCGCTCGCCGGCCAGCACTCCGTCATGCGCCGCCACGTCGTCGGCAGCCTGCTGAACGCGCTGGCGCACAATGAACGGCAGGGCCGCGAGGACGTGGCCGTGTTTGAAGTCGGGAAGGGCTACGGCCGGGTCGGGGACGCGCCCCGAGAGTGGACCAGGCTGGCCCTGCTGCTGACCGGCGCCGCCGCGCCGGCGGCCTGGAACCGCATCGGCCGGGCCTACGACCTCGACGACGCCAAGGGCATCGTGGAGCTGCTCTGCGCCCGCCTGGGGCTCCCGGCCCCGGCCTACGCCGCCGACTCGCGCGGCTATCCGTTCCATCCGGGCCGCGCCCTCGTCGTCGGCGCGACATCGGCCACGGCCGGCCTCGCCGGCCGCGTGGCGGAGCTGCATCCGGACGTTCTCGCGGCCTGGGAGCTTCGCGCCGGGCGGGTGATCGTGGCCGAGCTGGCCGTGGGCGGCCTAGACGCGGGGACGTCCAGGCCGGTGCAGGTGGAGCCGATAGGCCGCTTCCCGGTCATGGAGCGGGACCTGGCGATCATCGTCGGCGAGAGCCGGCCGGCCGCCTCGGTAGAGGCCGTCGTCCGGCGCCACGCGGGCGCGCTGCTGCGCGGGGAGCGTTTGTTCGACCTGTACCGCGGCGCTCCTCTGGCTCCGGACGAGAAGAGCCTGGCCTGCCGGCTCGTCTTCGGAGCCGACGATCGAACGCTGACCGAAGCCGAGGTCGACTCGGCCATGGCGGCCGTTCGAGCCGGGCTGGAGGCAGACCTGGGGGCCCGCATCCGGACCTGACGGCCCGGATGGGTGGCTTATCCGACGGGATCTTGCACCTTTGGTCCTGGCCGACTAGTCGCATTGATGGAGCCTCGCCGGCGCTGCTAACCTAGCCGGGACCTGTTACGGCGCGTGCGCCGGCAGCCACGGCCTCGCTGAGGTAGTTCGGTGGACATCCTGGGAGCCATCCGAAGCTCGCCCTTGATCGACCTGGTGCTTCTGCTCGTCCTGTGCGGCTTCCTATTCCTCGGGGTGTTGCAGGGGGCCATACGAAGGCTGCTGGGTATCGGCTCGAACCTGGCCGCTTTCGTGCTCGCCGCCAACCTGCGCGATCCGGTGGGCGACTTCCTCTCCCACAACTGGGTCCAGTTCGGCCTCGACTACAACCGGCTCCTCGCCTTCGTGATCATCTTCCTGGTCGTAAACGTGGTGGCCACGATACTGATCCAGGTCTTCTACAAGCGCGTCGACATATCGGCGGAGCATCCCATCACCGACGACGTCGTCGGAGGGCTGCTGGGCCTCCTCCAAGGCTTCCTCGTGCTCCTCACGGTCGCGATCATCTTCAACTCGTACACGCTGCCGGCGGCGCTCCCGGGCGATTTCACCCAGGTCCGCGATGCCCAGAACCTGGTCCAGCAATCCCACATCGCGGGCGCCCTGAAGGACCACCTGGCTCCGCTGTTCGTGCATGTCCTCGGCCCGCTGCTGCCATCCGACCTGGTCTCCGTCTTCCCCTGAGCGGCTTGAGAGAAGCGTCCTCGCGCCCGGCCCAAGAGCGTCGGCCCGTGCGCGCGAGTCTGTTCCCGCGCGATCTCCTGGGCGAAGCGACCGAGACGGCCGCGCGGCGGCTGATCGGGGCGAGGCTGGTGAAGGGAGCCGGCTCGGAGGCCCGCGCCGGCCGGATCGTCGAATTGGAGGCCTACGTCGGGCTGGAGGATCTGGCATCGCACGCCAGGTTCGGCTTGACGAGGCGCAACGCGGTCATGTTCGGGCCCCCTGGAGTCGCCTACGTGTACCTTGTGTACGGCATGTATCACTGTCTCAACGTCGTCACCGAGGAAGCCGGCCGCGCGGCCGCCCTGCTCGTCAGGGCCGTCGAGCCCGTGGGCGGGATCGAGGCGATGCGGGCAGCGCGGCTCGCTCGCGCACTCGACCGTTCGAGCTGCCGGGCCCCGGAGAACGTCGAGCGGACTCGGAGGGTCATCGAGGCGCTGCCGGCCGAGCGGCTGGCTTCCGGCCCCGGGCTGCTCTGCGACGCTTTCTCGATCGGCCGGGCCGACGACGGGCTCGACCTGTGCGACGAGGCGTCGCCGCTGCGACTCGAGGTCGGCCGCGAAGACGACCCGCTGCCGGTGGAGACCGGGCCCAGGGTCGGGATCGACTACGCCCCGGAGCCCTGGCGCAGCCTGCCGTGGCGGTTCTTCGTCCCGTCGAGCCCCTCTCTGTCGTCCGCGGCCGGGCGGGCGCGCCGGCGGGCCGCCCCGTGACGGCGAGGGACGTTGCCCGCGAGGAGCCCGGCGTCCCGGGATCGGAACCGGGCTCCGGCCGGACGGCGGGATTGGACGGGCGGTCGCTCGCCCTGCTCGAGTTTCCGCTCGTCCGGGCCCGGCTCGCGTCCGTGACGGGGTTTCCGCCCGGTCGGCGGCTGGCCGAAGACCTGAACCCGTCGACCGAGCCGGTCCTCGTGGCTCGCGGGCTGGCGGAGACGTCGCAGACGCGCGCCTTCGTGGCCGGACACCCCGGCGCCGGCATCGGCGGCAGCAAGGACATCGGACCATGGATCGATCGGGCGACGCGCGGCGGGCGTCTCGACCCGGCCCACTTCCTCGACATCGTGGAGACGCTCGAGGCCGCCGCCCGCCTCGGCGACGCACTGAGCGGCGACTCCCGGCCGTTGCTGCGCGACCTGGCCCGCGAGATCCACCCGCTGCCCAGCCTGCGCAGCACCCTGCAGCGCAGCTTCGATCCGACGGGCGAGCTGCTCGACACGGCATCGCCGCGGCTGGGCGGGCTTCGGAGGGCAGTTCGGGTGGCGTACGAGCGCCTGCGCACTCGCCTCGACCAGTTCATCCACTCCGGCGAGCTGGCCGGCTCGCTCCAGGAGCCGATCATCACGTTGCGGAGCGGCCGATACGTGATCCCCATTCGCGCCGACGCCCGGGGCCGCGTCAAGGGCATCGTCCACGACGCCTCCGGCAGCGGCCAGACCCTCTTCGTGGAGCCGCTCGTCGCCGTCGAGCTCGGCAACGCCTGGCGCGAGGCGAAGGTCGCCGAGGGTTCTGAGATCGAGCGCATACTCGACGAGCTTTCCGCGGTCGTGGCCGGCCAGGCCGGGCCGCTCCGCGAAACGCTCGACGCCCTGGCCCGGTTCGACTTCTGGTCGGCCAAGGCCAGGCTGGCCGAGGAGATGGACGCGATCCCGGCGGAGATAGCCGAGCGGCCGGAGATCGTGCTGCTGGGCGCCCGGCACCCCGGCCTGTCCGGGCACGTCGTGCCGGTCGACATCCGTCTCGGCGGCGAATACACGGCGCTGCTGATAACCGGCCCCAATACCGGCGGCAAGACAGTCGCCCTTCGGACGCTCGGGTTGCTCAGCCTCATGCACCAGTCGGGCCTGCACATCCCGGCCGACACGGGCACGCGGCTGCCGGTGCTGGACGACGTGTACGCCGACATAGGCGACGAGCAGTCCGTGGCCCAGTCGCTCTCGACCTTCAGCGGCCACCTGCGTTCGATCGTTCGCATCGTCCAGGCCGCCGGGCCCAACAAGCTGATCCTGCTCGACGAGCTCGGCGCCGGAACTGATCCGACCGAAGGATCCGCGCTGGCGCAGTCCCTGCTCGACTACTTCATCCGGTCGGGCGCGCTCGTCGCCGCCACGACGCATTACGCCGAGCTAAAGCTGTACGCGCACACGACGCCGAAAGCCCGCAACGCATCGGTCGAGTTCGACGTGGAAACGCTGCGGCCCACCTACAAGCTCACGATCGGCCTGCCCGGCCAGAGCCAGGCCTTCGCGATCGCCGAGCGTCTCGGCCTGCCCGTCGCCATCGTGGACGAGGCCCGCTCGCGGCTGACCGAAGAGCAGCAGGCCTTCGAGGAGACGCTGGCATCGATCAAGGCCACGCAGCTCGAGACGACGGACGCCCTGGCCGGGGCCAGGCTGGCGGAGGAGCGCGCCCGGACCGCCCTGGCGTCGGCCGAGGACGAGAGGCGGCGCGCCCGGCGCGAACGGGACGAGACGGTCAAGGCGGCGCGGGACGAGGCCGAGCGGCTGATCGCCGAGGTTCGGGCCGAGATGCGCGGCATCCGTCGCCGGCTCGAACGCGAGACCGTGACCCAGAAGAGCCTGGACGAGGACCTGGGCCGTGCGAACGCCCAGCTGGAGCGGCTGCCGGACGTCGAGCCCGAGCCGGACAGAAGGCCGGCGCACGCGTCCGCCGCGCCGGTAGAGTGGCGCGTAGGCATGCGAGCGAGAACGGCTGGAGGGGCGGAGGGCCGCATCGGCGCGCTCGAGAAGGGCGGCCGGCGGGCTACGCTCGAAGCCGGAGGCCTTCGCATCACCGTAGCCGTCGAGGACCTCGAGCCGGCGGTCGGCGGCGAGACGGAGCCGGCCCGCCGGGGCGCGGGGCCGGAGGCACGATCGGCCCTGGCCGGACGTTCCGAGACCGCGTCCTCGGCTTCGCGGCTTCAGCTCGAACGGGCGCGAACCGTGGCGTCGTCGCTCGATCTGCGCGGGGCCAGGGTGGAGGAGGCGCTCGAGGTCCTGGACCGCTACCTCGACGACGCCACGCTGGCGGGTCTCGACCAGGCAACGGTGATCCACGGCATGGGCACGGGCGCCCTGCGGGATGCCGTGCGCGAACACGCGGGCGCGCATCCACTCGTCAAGTCGTGGCGCTCGGGCGGTCGGGGAGAGGGCGGCGACGGAGCCACGATCGTCACGTTCTGACCCGATCGGCATGAGCCGGCCGCGGGATGCGACAATCGACTTCTCCGGCGCCGCCGGCAGGCGTCGCCCCGCGCAAGAGTGAGGAGCCTTGGCCACGAACCCAACCGTCCGAACGGACGCTTCGCGGGCGCTCCAGGTCGTCGACGCGACGGACTGGGAGCCGGCCGCCTGGGACGAGCTGGCGGTTCGGTCTCCACGGGGCGAAGCCTTCCAGTCCCATGCCTGGGGGGAGCTGAAGCGGTCTCTCGGCTGGAGGCCTCTGCGCTGCGTCATCGAGGTAGGCGGCGGCCCGGTTGCCGCCGCCTACGTTCAGGAGAGGCTGCTCTCTCGCCGCCTGCCGGGTCCGCTGGGGCAGGTGGCGATCCAATACTCTCCCAGGGGCCCAGTTCTGCTCCAGGCCACGCCTCAGGCGGCCCAGGCAGCCCTGGAGGGCCTGCGGCTGATCGCGCGAGAGCGGCACGCGATGACGTTGACGGTCGACCCGGCATGGGAGGAGAAGGGCGTTCTGGCGGGGACGCTGCGACCCGCCGGCTTTCGGCCCGCGCGGCGCGAGATCCAGGTGTCCCGCACGGCCATGGTGGTGCCCCTCCTGCCGACCGACGCCGCCCAGCACGCCCTCCTGGCCGACAGCACGGCGCGCAACATCAACAAGGCCCGGCGCGCGGGCGTCACCACGGAGCGGATCGACCTGGCGGGCGGGGCCGTAAGCGATCTCGCGCTCGAGGAGTTCTTCGAGATGCACGCAGCCACGGGCCGGCGCGAAGGCTTTCTCGTGCGCGACCGGGCCTACGAGCTGGAGCAGTGGCGACTTCTCGGCGAGTCCGGAGCGGCGAGCCTCTGGTTCGCCTGCGTGGACGGCCGGCGCGGCAACGGCGTGCTTGTCCTGCGCTGCGGCTCCACGCTGGTTTCCTATGCCGCCGGGGCGCGGGACGACGCCGATCTGCATCGGACCCGGGCGAACCACCTCCTGCAGTGGGACATCATCCGCTGGGCGGCAGGCGCCGGTTACGACGGCTATGACCTGGGCGGCGTCGACACGCAGGCCCTGCCGGGCGTGCCCCAGAGCGAGTCGCATCCGCTCTGGAACCTGTACCAGTTCAAGCGCAGCTTCGGTGCCAGGACGGAGATCAGGGTGAGAGCCCACGAGTACGCGCCGGGGCTTCTGCCGGCCGCGGCCTGGCGGCTGGCGCGGCGCTTCCGATGACGGAGGACAGACGAAGCGGCGACTCCGGGGCGCCGATCGACCCATCGGCGGGCGAGCCTCGCCCTGACGCACCCTCGCCTCGGGGCACGGGCTGGGAGCCGCGCCGCCCGGCGTCTTCACGCGAGCGTCCTCAGCCCGACCAGGAGGGCGCGCGGCGCGGCGCGGCGCGGAAGTCGTCGCCGGGCGGGCGTCCCTCCGGTCTGACTCGCTCGCCCGCGGCCGTGGCCGGGGACGTGGTGCTGACGGCGGACGTCAACACGTCCGACCTGTCGGCGATTTCGTCTCAGCGACTCGGAGGCAGGGCGATCGCGGTGGCCGGCGTGGTCGTGGTGGGCGGCGTCGTCCTCTCCAGGCTTCTCGGCTGGTTCCGGACGGCCGTCTTCCTGGCCGAGTTTGGCGGCCAGAACCCCAACCTCGACTCCTTCTACAACGCGTTCCGGATACCAGACACTCTCTTCCAGCTCGTGGCCGCCGGAGCGGTCGGGTCGGCGCTTGTGCCGGTCGCTTCGGCGCTGCTGGACAAGGGAGAGGCCGAGCGGGCGAGGCGGCTGATCGCGACCATCGCCAACCTCATGGTCCTGGCCTTGATCCCGCTCGCCGTGGTCATCTGGGTGGCGGCGCCGTCGATAGTCCCTGTCATCCTGCCGACGTCCATCGCGGGCCAGCTCGACTTGAGAGTCGGGATGACCAGGTTGATGCTCCTTTCGCCTATCTTCCTCGCCGTCGGGGCAGTGATGTCCGCGGGCTTGAATTCGATAGGGATCTTCGGCGCCCCTGCTCTCGCGCCCAATGTCTACAACGTTGGGATCATCGTCTGCGCAGTTGCGCTCACACCATTCCTCGGGATATATGCGCTGGCCATCGGGGTGGTCGTCGGCGCGGCCGGCCTGGTCCTGACCCAGGCGGGCGCCGCGCGTCGGGCCGGCCTATACACTCCGCATCTGCACCTCCGCGACCCGGCGGTCCGGGAGACGTTGCTGCTCATGGCCCCCCGGGCCCTCGGTCTCGGCGCCACGCAGCTGGTCTTCCTGGTCAACACGTTCTTCGCCGATACGATCAAGGTCGACGGCCCGGTCACCTGGTACAACAGCGCCTTCACCGCTCTGCAGATACCCGTGGGGCTGATCGGTGTGCCGCTCGGCATCGTCCTCCTGCCGCCGCTCTCAAGGGCCGTCTCGGGCGGCGACGACGCCCGCTTCCGGCGGCTCGTGGATCAGTCGCTGCGGCTCCTGCTGTTCGTCGTCGTGCCTCTGACCGGCCTCATGCTGGTGCTGGCCACGCCGACGCTGGCGTTCCTGTACCAGCACGGCGCCTTCGACGCCGCCGCCACGGCGTCCACCGTGCCTATCTACGAGGTCTTCCTGCTTGGTCTCGTGGCCCACGTCCTGATCGCCCTGCTGGCCCCGATCTTCTACGCGGGCAAGGACACCAGGACTCCGGTTACGGCCGCGCTCCTGGCCGTCGCCGTCGACGTTGCAGCGGCGGTGATCCTATTCCCGGTCATGCAGCTGCAGGGCCTGGCCCTGTCTATCGGACTGGGGGCCTGGGCAGAGGTCCTCCTGCTCGTAGTCCTGATGGAGAGGCGGATCGGCTTCGACCTGCGCCCGATCGCCCGCCACGCCGCCGCCTTCGCCGGGGGGGCATGCGTCGCCGCGGCCGCCGCCTTCGTGGCGCTCAGGTTCGTGGAAGGCTCGCGCGGCACTTCCTCGTCATTCGTCGGCCAGGTCTTTGAGCTGGCGGCGGGTGGAATCGTGGGTCTGGCCGTGTACCTGGGGTGGTCGCTGGCATTCCGACTGCCGGAGCTGGAAGCGGCGGTGGACCTGGCGAGAACTCTGCTGAACAGGCGCGGCCCCACCGCCGCCGAAGCCCCGGACGATTAGGTCGCGGGTTCAGCCGCGTCTACGACTGGAGCCCTCCCGCCGCCGGTCCCGGCGGGGGCGTCGCCGCGGGGTCCCGTTGCAGCCAGGCGCGGCTACCTGCGCTTCCACCGGATGGGATTCAGGCGGCGATAGAACGACAGCGGCAGCGGCAGAAGCGGCAGGGCGACGATCGAAGGCGACGGAGTAGGCGGGGCCGGTGTCGGGTTCGCCGTGGATGTCGGCGACGGCGTCGGCGCCTCGGTCTGAGTCGGCGTCGGCGTGGCGAGCGGCGTTGGCGTCTCGCTGGGCGACGGCGGTGGCGTCCCGGTGTTCGAGGTGCAGTACGTGGTCGGCGGGAAGGGCGCTCCCCAGGTGTCCCCGTAGGGCGTCCAGAAGCCGGTCTCGTAGAAGTACATGGTCGCCCCGTTGTTGGGACCACCTCGCTTTCCTACACCCTGCTCCGCCCTGGCTATCCAGATCGCGTCGTATTTCTGCCAGGTCGGGTTGTTGGCGTCGACGTTGCTGAGGTCCAGGTAGCCCTGGGTGGCCTCGATCCCCGGACAGTCCCAGGTCCAGAGCGTGTTGGTGACCGTGTCCACGTCGACCGGGACCTTGGTGTCGTCAACCTGCGTGGGTACCGTGCCGTTGACGAATACCTCGCGAACCGTCTTGGTGGTGTACGGGCCGGGCAGCATCCCGCTGTAGGCATCGACGTTGGCCCACGTCACCCCGGCGGGCTGCTTGAAGTCCGTGACCGGGGTCCCGGCGGTGGCATCCTGCATGAAGGCGTGCCAGATCGGCGCCGCCATCTCGAGCGACATGACGCTGTGGCCCGGAGAGTTGTCGCTGTTGCCCGCCCAGACTCCGGCCACGATAGCCGGCGCGCTCGGGTCGGCCGGGGGCGCCACGTAGCCGACCGCGAAGAGATCCTGGGTCTGGTCGCTCGTGCCCGTCTTCAGGGTGGCCGGCCGCCGCGTCTTGCCGGACATGATCTTGTACTGGCTCCACCAGTTGTTCTGGGACGGGTCGGTGTTGCCGGCCAGGATATTGGTCATCACGTAGGTTGCCGCCGGGGTCGACGGATGGGTCGTCGTCGGCGCCTGCTGAGTCGACGACCAGGCGATATTCCCATTCGCGTCGGTGATCGACATGATCATGTTCCGCTGCACCAGCGACCCACCGTCGGCGATGGCGCCGTAGGCGGAAACGAGATCGGCGGGGTGGACCTCCACGGTGCCGATGCCGATCGACACGCCGGGGTCGGACCCGGCCGGGAATTGCAGGCCGAACTCCTCGGCCCGCTGCATGACGTGCTGGACGCCGTTGATCGCGGCCGCCTTCACGGCCGGGATATTCAGGGAGTACTGGAGCGCCTCGCGGAGTCGCACGGGGCCACGCTCGTAGCCATCGGCGTCATGCGGTGTATAGCCGCCGCCGAAGTTCGTGGCCACGTCCATGAACATGCTGGCGGCGGTCATCGAGCCGTCCTGGATGCCGATGAGGTAGTTGATCGGCTTGAAGGCCGAGCCCGGCTGGCGCCCGTTGCCCGACGACAGCACGTCGTACTGCGGATCGAAGTAGTCCTGGCCGGGCCGGCTCGGATCCGGGATCGTCTGTCCGTAGAAGTCCGCGCTGCCTGCGTACGTGAGGACCTGGCCGGTCCGGTAGTCCACGGCTATGAGGGCCGCGTTGTGGATGTTCCCGTTTCGCAGGCCCACCTTGCTCGTCGAACTGGGGCCGATGATCCGCGAGTAGTCGTAGTTGTCCGTCTTGGGGGTTATGCCGAGGTTCGCCAGATAGGCGATGTCGTCGGCCAGGTTAGGCTGGTTCGGGCCGAAGACGTAGGCCTTGAGCCACTTCTCCGCCGAGTCCTGCATGTTCACGTCGAGAGTGGTGATCACCTTGTAGCCCCCGGTGTCGACCTTCGGGCAGTCGGACGGGTCCGTGCCCGGTCCGCAAAGGAGATCGGCCAGCTGCTGCCGGACCATCAGGTCGAACTGGGGGGCGATCATCTCGGGTTGCTGTGCCGGATTGAGAACCACCGGGTCGGACTCGGCCGCGATGATCGCGGCGTCGGTGTAATTGCCTTTGAGCAGGCCGGCGTCGTTGTTGAGCCGCATGTCCTCGAGAATGCCGTTGCGGCGCTGGACGATCGGCGCAGTGTCCGGTACCACCCATGTGCCGTCCGGCTGCTGAACCGCGTTGGCTACCAGGTCGTAGGCCGAGGGGGCCTGCAGGATGCCGGCCAGGATGGCCGCCTGAGCGATCGTCAGCCGGCTCAGGTCGGTGATGCCGAAGTACCCTTCGGCCGCCGCGGCGATGCCGTAGCTCTGGTTGCCGTAGAAGTTCAGGTTGAGGTAGTCGGTGATGATCGTTTCTTTGCCAGCCTCTCCCGGCATTTCCTGTGTCAGCCGCACCGACTGGATGATCTCCTTGATCTTGCGGTCGAGCGTGCTGGTGGTCGGCGGCAGAAGCTCCTGTCTGACCAGCTGCTGGGTGATCGTCGAGGCGCCGCGGGCATTGCCCGAGAGCGCGTCGCGGAGGGCGGACAGGATCGCGGCCGGATCGAACCCGGTGTTGGTCCAGAAGGTCTTGTCCTCGGTGCTCGTGGTCGTGTCGAGGACGACGTCCGGGATCTGCGAGAACGTCAGGACGCGACGGTTCTCGGATCCGAAGGCCGCCAGCTGGACCGTGCCGGTCCGGTCGTACAGGACGGTCTGCTGGTCCAACGGGATGCTCTCGAGGAGCTGCTTGGGATCCTGCAGATCGGCGCTGTACGCGGAGTAGACCTCGACGGACCCCACGAAGGCCACCACGCCGAGCCCGAACATCGATCCCAGGATGAAGAGGGGCAGGATGATGGCGATGCCGCGGCCGGCACCGGGGCTGGGGCGCCGTGCGCCCGAGCGGTTGCGGCGGCGACGTTCGCGTCGGGCTAGGCTGGTCTGCATCGCGGCTCGCAAGATAGCATACGTGGACAGGCGGGCAGTCCACCCCCTCCCGCCGGGCCTTCGGACGGGCAGGAGCCCGCGGGCGTGACGACAAGGAGCGGAGACGGCGATGACTCTGGCAGGCGAAACCGACGGGGTCGATCGCGCGACGGCCGGGCCGGGACTTCCCGGGTTGCTCGATGAGCTGCGCTGGCGGGGCATGCTCCACCAGGCCAGCAGCGGCCTGGCCGAGCGGCTCGCGACCGGGAAGCCGATCAAGGGCTACAACGGCTTCGATCCGACGGGCTCGTCGCTCCATATCGGCAGCCTGGTGCCGATCTTCGGGCTGATCCACCTGCAGCGAGCGGGCGGCACGCCGGTGATCGTCGTCGGCGGCGGGACCGCCATGATCGGAGACCCGTCCGGCCGCAGCGCCGAGCGGCTGCTCCTGAGCCGGCCCACGGTCGAGGAGAACATCGTCGGCATGCAGAGCCAGCTGACGCGGTTTCTCGATTTCGACGGCCCCAACGGCGCCGAGCTCGTCGACAACTACGAGTGGCTCAGCTCTTACTCGCTGCTGCGCTTTCTACGGGACATCGGCAAGCACCTGACCGTGCCCTACATGCTGGCCAAGGATTCGGTCCAGATCAGGCTCGAGGCGGGGCTTAGCTTCACCGAGTTCAGCTACATGCTTCTCCAGGCGGCCGACTTCCTGCACCTCTACCGGACCGACGGCGTGGAGATGCAGATGGGAGGGGCCGACCAGTGGGGCAACATGACGGCCGGGCTGGAACTGATTCGCAAGGAGTTCGGGGCCGGGGACGGGCAGGACCTCGCCTACGCGCTGAGCTACCCGTTGCTCACGAACGAGGGCGGGGCGAAATACGGCAAGACCGCGGCCGGGACGAGCGTCTGGCTGGATGCCGAGAAGACGAGCCCGTTCCAGTTCTACCAGTACTGGCTCGACGCCGACGACCGCGACGTCGGGAAATACCTGCGGACGTTCACGCTCTTCGACAGGCCGAAGATCGAGGAGATCGAGGCGCGGCAGGCGGCTCACCCGGAGACGCGAGCGGCCCAGAAGGCCGTCGGCTTCGACCTGACCGCCCGCGTCCACGGCGAAGAAGCAGCGAAGAATGCGGTCCGGCTGAGTGAGGCGGCCTTCTCGAAGGAGCCCATCCGCGACCCCGAAGTCCTGGCCGGCCTGTTCGCCGAGATCGACCACTTCGACTTCACGGCCGACGAGCTCGCCGCGGGCGCCCTCAGGCTGGCCGTGGTCAGCGGCGCCTACGCCTCCAACGCCGAGGCGCGGCGGGCAATCCAGCAGGGCGGCCTCTCCATCAACGACGAGCGCGTGAAGTCGCCCGACGACGCGGTTCCCGCGCCGGTCGACGGCCGCTACCTTGTCCTGCGGGCCGGCAAGAAGAGCGTCCGCATCGGCCGGCTGAAGGGCTGACGAGCGGGATCGGGCGCAGCCGGGCCGGTCCCCGGCCGCGCTCAGGGCCGGTGCCGCTCCCGAAGTCGTCCGATGACTTCGGCTGGCGGCAGGCCGCGTTCCCTGAGCAGGACGAGCGTGTGGTAGAGCAGGTCGGCCACTTCGCCGGCGAGGGCGGCACGGGTGTCGTCGCGCCTGTCGGGCGCGGCGACTGAGTCGTCCTTGGCCGCCATCAGTACCTCGGTCGCCTCTTCCGTGACCTTGCGGCCGGGCGCGTCTACGCCGCCGGCGATGAGCCGGGCGGTATAGGAGGTGGCCGGATCGGCCGTGGCACGGGCGTCGATGGTGGCCCAGAGCGTCTCCAGCCACTCGAAGCCCTGACGGGCCGCGTTGGAAGGGCCCGCCTCCGGGGCGGCCGGGGTCGCGGAGGCCCCCGCCCGATCGAAGCAGCTGCGGGTCCCGCGATGGCACGTCGGGCCGGCCGGGTCCACTCGTAGCAGCAGCGCGTCGCCGTCGCAATCGACCGAGATCTCGACCAGTCGCAAGACGTTGCCGCTCGTCTCGCCCTTGCGCCAGAGACGGTCCCGGGAGCGGGAATGGAAGTGGACCTGGCCCGTTGCCAGCGTCGCCGCCAGGGCCTCCGCATCGACGTAGGCGACCATCAGCACCCGGCCGTCGGCGGCATCCTGGACGACGCCGGGCACCAGGCCGCCCGGGCCCCAGGCCACGTCCCCTTCGACCAACGCCTTGCCGGTCACGCGGCCGACCCCTCGAGGCGGCGGACCGGCAGGCCCGCGGCCGCCATCGCCGCCTTCACCTCCGATATCGAGTGCATCCGGCGATGGAATATGGAGGCGGCCAGGACCGCGTCGGCCCGCCCCTCGCGCACGGCGGCCACGAAATCGCCCGGGCCGGCCGCACCGCCCGATGCGATCACCGGGACCCGGACGCGCGTAGCGATCGCCGCCAGGAGCTCCGTGTCGAAGCCGCTGCGGGTGCCGTCCCGGTCCATGGAGGTGACGAGCAGCTCGCCGGCGCCGAGCTCGGCGGCACGCACGGCCCATTCGACGGCGTCGAGCTCCGTGGGCCGGCGCCCGCCGTGGGTGACGACCTCCCAGCAGCGGGTGTCGGTCGCGGCGCCGTCTCGGCCCGGAAGTCGACGCGCGTCGATCGCGCACACGACCGCCTGGCTGCCGAATCGATCGGCGCAAGCGGTCAGAAGCGAAGGCGCCGCGACGGCCGCGGTGTTGAACGAGACCTTGTCGGCTCCGGCGCGCAGCACGTCGCGCATCTCGTCGACGCTCCGCACGCCGCCGCCCACCGTCAGCGGGACGAACGCTCGGGATGCCGTCCTGCGCACAACCTCCAGCAAGGTGCCGCGCCGCTCGTGGGCGGCCGTGATGTCCAGGAAGACGATCTCGTCGGCGCCTTCGTGGGCGTAGCGCTCTGCCAGCTCGGCGGGATCGCCCTCGTCCGTCAGGTTGAGGAAGTTCGTGCCCTTGACGACGCGGCCCTTGTCGACATCGAGGCAGGGGATGACCCGGCGGGCGAGCATCAGGCGGCCTCGACTGCCGACGCGCCGGCTCTTCCTGCGGCGACCAGCCGGATGAAGTTCGACAGCAGCCGCAGGCCGGCCTCGGACGACTTCTCGGGGTGGAACTGCAGCCCGTAGAGCGAGCCGCTGGCGAGGGCGCTGGCGAAAGGCCGCCCGTGGGTCGTTCGAGCCAGGATGAGGCTCTCGTCGGCCGGCGCCGGGGCGAACGAGTGGACGAAGTAGAAGTAGGAGCCGTCCGCAATGCCGTCGAAGAGCGGGTGCGGTCTGACCAGGTCGACCGAGTTCCAGCCGATGTGCGGCAAGGTCGGCGCATCGGCCAGGGCGACGCTCCGCCCGGCCAGGAGACCCAACGTTTCGGCGCCGCCCTCGTCGCTCGCGTCGAAGAGAAGCTGGAACCCCAGGCAGATGCCGAGGCACGGCCTGCCGGCCCGGACCCACTCGCGCAGCGGCCCGACCAGCCCGCGCTGGCGGAGGTGATCCATGGCCGGCGCCGCTGCGCCGACGCCGGGGACGACGAGCGCGTCGACGGCGGCCATCGCCGCGGGCTCCTCGGCGACGGTGACCTCGGCCCCGACGGCCGCCAGGGCCCTGGTGATGCTGACCATGTTGGCGGCGCCGTAGTCGAGCACGGCGATCTTCGCGGGGCCACTCATCCGAGGGCGCCTTTCGTGGAAGCCGGCCCTCGGCGGCGCGGATCGACTGTGACGGCGGCCGAGAGCGCCCGGCCGAGCGCCTTGAACGCGGCCTCGGCCAGGTGGTGGTCGTTCCGGCCGCGTCCCCTGACGTTGAGCGTCACGCCGCCCGTCCGGGCGAACGACTCCAAGGCGTGTTCGATCAACTCGAGCGGCAGCTTCCCCGCCCGCTTCCCCCTGAACGGCAGATCTACGACCGCGTACGGGCGTCCGCCGACGTCCACTACGGCCGTCGCCACCGACTCGTCCATGGGCACGGCGGCGTCGCCGAAGCGGGCGACGCCGGAGCGGTCGCCGAGCGCCTGGGCGAAGGCGGCGCCGAGCGCCAGGGCCACGTCCTCGACGGTATGGTGCTCGTCGATGACGAGGTCGCCGGAAGCGGCGATCTCCACGTCGAAGAGGCCGTGGTGGGCCATCGATCCGAGCAGGTGGTCGTAGAAGCCGACGCCGGTCTCGATCTTCGTCTCGCCGGTCCCGTCGAGCTTGAGCGTGACTGTGATCTGCGTCTCCTTCGTGGAGCGCGTGACCGTGGCCCAGCGTGGGCCGGAGGCGGTAACGGTGCCGATCTGGCTCATGCGGGGATCCCCCTGGCCGTGTCGATGAGGCGGTCGTTCTCGGCGGCCGATCGAACGGTCAGCCGTAGGCAATCGGCGAGCGGGTGGTCCGCGGAGAAGGTTCGCGGGACCAGGCCGCTGCGCAGGAGAGCTTCGGCGGCGGCCGAGGCCGCGGCCGCCGAAGAGAAGCGGAACAGGATGAAGTTGACCTGCGATGGATACGGCCGCCAGCCCAGGGCCGATAACTCGCCGATCAGGCGGGTTCGCTGCTCCGCGATCCGGGCGACATTGGCCGCGGCCAGCTCCGGGCGCCGCAGCGCGGCCGTCGCCAGGGCCGCCGACACCGTGGAGACGGACGCAGGTGCCCGGTACGACACGATCGGCGCGAGCGTCTGCGGCCGCGCCACGGCGAACCCGACGCGGGCGCCGGCGAGGGCATGGGCCTTGCTCAGCGTCCGGACGGCGACCAGGCGCGGGTAGGCGCCGCGGAGGGAGAGGAGCGAGGCGCCGGTGAACTCGGCGTAGGCCTCGTCGACCACGACGGGCGGTGCCTGGCGACCGTCTGCCGCAGCCGCGGCGGCCAGGCGGTCGAGCAGCTCGACGATCCGGCCGGCCGGCTCGGCCAGACCGGTGGGATTGTTCGGCTCACACAGCCACACCAGGTCCGCGGCGCGGGCCGCGGCGATCATGGCGGGAATGTCGACGGCGAAGCCGGCCTGCGCGGGGAGGCGCGGCACACCGCGGAACGTCGCGCCGCGCTGCTCGGACACGATCCGGTACATCGCATACGTGGGGACCGCGGCAACCGCGACGGAGCCCTCGCGAAGGAACGCGCGCGCCGAGAGGTCCAGCGCCTCGTCGGCACCGGCGGTCGGCAGAAGCTCGTCCGTGCCCACCCCGTAGGCCGCGGCCGCGGCCTCGACCAGCGCGGCGTAGTCGCTCGGCGGGTATTCGGACAGAACCGGAACGAATGGACCGGCCAGCACGTCCCGAAGGTCCGGCGGCAGGGGCGACGTGTTCACGTCGTAGCGGACTATCGCCTCGCGCGGCAGGCCGTACCTGGCGGCCAGGAAGTCCGTGGTGGGCTCCCACTCGTACGTCGGCAGCGGTCCGGCGGCGCTCATTCGACGCCCTCGAAACGAAGCTCGACGGCTCGCTTGTGGGCCATCAGGCCCTCGGCCTCGGAGATCGCCTCGACGGCGTCCCGGATCGAGGCCAACCCATCTCGACTGATCCGCTGGACCTGGATGAACTTGCCGTAGCTTTCCGTCGAGAGGGCTCCGCAGGAGCGCGCCAGTCCGCCGGTCGGCAGGACGTGGTTGGCACCCGAGGCGTAGTCGCCCGCCGATTCCGGAGCGTACGGCCCGACGAAGAGCGAGCCGGCGTTGCGAAGCTTCGACACGGCCTCCTCCACGTCGTCCATGACCACCGAGAGGTGCTCGGGGGCGTAGGCGTTGACGAAATCCAGGCCCGCGGCGCGGTCCGGGGCCAGGACCACCAGGGCGCCGGCCGCGAGCGATCTCTCCAGGATGGCGCGCCGCGCGGCCGTCTCCAGTTGGCGGCCGAGCTCGATCTCGACGCGCGCCGCCAGCCCGGCGTCCCAGGTCACCAGCAGGGCAGGGGAGTCCGGGCCGTGCTCGGCCTGGGAGAGCAGGTCGGAGGCCACGTGGACCGGATCGGCGGCGCCGTCGGCCGCGACCATCACCTCGGACGGCCCGGCCGGCAGGTCGATTCCGCACTCGCCGAAGACCTCGAGCTTCGCGGCGGTGACCCAGGCGTTGCCGGGGCCGACGATGCGATCGACGGGGGCCACCTCTGCCTCGGGCAGCCCGTAGGCCAGCGCCCCGACCGCCTGGGCGCCGCCGGCGACGACGAATACGTCCACGCCGACGAGGCCTGCCGCGCCGAGCAGCGTCTGGTTGAGTCCGCCCTCGGCGTCCGCAGGCGAGGCGACCACGATCGTGCCGACGCCGGCGACCTTCGCCGGGACGACCCCCATCAGCAGGGAGCTGGGGTAGGCCGCCGAGCCGCCCGGGGCGTACACGCCGACACGCGCCAGCGGCACCCAGCGCCGTTCGATCTCGACTCCCGGGACGATGACGGTGGTTCGAGTCTCCGGCAGGCTGCGTCTCGGCGAAGCGGCGGATGTTCCGGACCATCTGCTCGAGCCCGGCCCGAATCCGCGGCGGCAGGGCGTCGCGGGCGGCCTCCATCTCGGCCCGCGTTACCAGGAGCGATCCGTCGGCGCGGCCGCCGCCGTGGCGCCGGTTGGCCTCGCGGACCGCGGCGTCGCCGCCGGCCTTGACCGCCTCGAGGATGGCCCGGGCGCCCTCGCGGACACTCCGATCCGGCACCGCGCCCCGGCGCAGCAGGGCCTTGACCTCGGAGGCGACGGCGGGATCGGAGCCGGCCCGCGCGAGGTCCAGGCGGCGCAGGCTGACGGTGGCGGCGGTCATGAGACCAGCTTCTCGATGGGCAGGATCAGGATGCCGGAGGCGCCGGCCGCCTTGAGCTGTGGCAGCAGCGCCCAGACCTGGTTGGCCTCGATCACCGCGTGAATGGCGCACATGCCCTCGTGGGCTAGGGGAATGATCGAAGGCGACTCGAGACCGGGCAGCAGTTCTTCCAGCTCGACGAGTTTCGACCTGGGGGCGTTCATCATCAGGTACTTTCGATCGCGCGCCGCCAGGGTCGCGCTGAGCATCGTGTCGATCGAGCCGATGACTTCGGGCCGGTCGTCGAGGGCGGCCCGGTTGGCCAGCAGGACGGCCTCCGAGGCGAAGATCTCCTCGATCGGCCGGAGGCCGTTGACGACCATGGTTGAGCCGGTCGAGACGAGATCGACGATGGCTTCGGCCAGGCCGAGGCGTGGGGCGACCTCCGCCGCACCTGAGACGGGTATGACCTCGACGGGGATCGACCGGCCCTCGAAGAAGCGCTTCGTCAGACCCAGGTGCGACGTGGCCACCCGCAGGCCGGCCAGGTCCTCGGCCGCCCGAAAGGGCGAGTCGTTCGGAACCGCGATCGTCAGGCGGCAGCGCCCGTAGCCAAGCAGGCGCACCTGCGGCACGCCGGTCGCCGACTCGGCCACGAGGTCCAGGCCGGTGACACCCAGCTCGGCCACGCCGTCGTTGACGAACTCGACGACGTCGTTCGTCCGCACGAAGAGGATGTCGAGGTCGAAGTTCTGGACGCGGGCCACGAGCGCACGCTCGCCGGCCTCGAAGACGAGCCCGGCGTCCCTCAGCAGCGCGACGGTTGGCTCCACCAGCCGGCCCTTGTTCGGGACGGCCAGACGCAGGCGCCGCATCATCGCGTCGTCTCTCCGATGCTGGTCGTCATCGTCGTGTGAAGGCGTTCGAGGGCCCGAGCGTATCCACCTTCGCCGTGATGAAGCCACTGGGCGATGCGCGTTATGGTGGCCGTGCTGGCCCCGGTCCGGCTCGAGATCTCGCCGTAGTGCAGGCCCGCGTCCAGCAGCCGGACGACGGCCCACCGCTGGGCCATGTCGTGGATCTCGCCGAGCGTGCACAGGTCGCGGAAGAAGGCCGAGGCCTCGTCGACGGAATCGAGCCGGAGGATCGCCTCGAACAGCTCGCCCGCCGCCTCGTTTCGCCAGGCATCCATCGCGCTCATCGTCGTTCCTCGTTCGTGGCGGTGTTTGCGGCCGTCGCCGGCCTGCCGGATTCCGCGGCGGCCCGCCTCAGTCCGTGGTCATGTAGTAGCATAGTAGCATGCTACAACACAAGGGGCACGGACGGCCATCAGGTTTCCAGCTGATCCCGGCGATCGATCTGCGCGGAGGGCTGGTGGTCCGGCTGGCCGAAGGCGACTTCGAACGTGAGACGGTGTACGGCGCGGACCCGGCGGAAGTTGCACGTGGCTTCGCGGCCGCCGGCGCAGGCTGGATCCACGTCGTCGATCTCGACGGAGCCAGGGACGGGAAGCGCCGCCAGGCCGAGGCCGTGGCCCGGATCGCCGCCGCGGTCGGGAAGGGGGCTGCACTCGAAGTTGCGGGCGGGCTGCGCGATGAGGGCGCCGTTGAGGAGGTCCTTGCGGCCGGGGCCGCGCGGGCGGCCGTCGGTACAGCCGCCCTGCGAGATCCCGACCTGGTGGCCCGGCTGATCGTCCGTTTTGGCAGCGAGCGGATCGCCGTAGCCCTGGACGTGCGCGACGGGCTCGCGGTGGGCCACGGTTGGGTCGCCGGCGCGGCGGGGGTGGACGTGGAGGAGGCCCTATCGGCGTTCTCCGACCGCGGGGCCAGGACCTTCATCGTGACGGCGATCGAGCGGGACGGACTGATGACGGGGCCGGACCTCCAACTCCTCGGGCGCATGGTCGAGCTGGATCGGGGCGATATCGTCGCCTCCGCCGGGGTCTCGTCCCTGGACGACGTGGCGGCCGTGCGGAGGATCGGGTGTGTCGGGGCCGTCGTCGGCCGCGCGGTCTACGAGGGGCGTCTCGACCTGGCCGCCGCGATACGGCTGGTTCGAGCAAGCTGATCGCCGGCTAGGCGGCTACCCGCCGCGAGAGCCCGCTTCCGGATCGGCTGCAGCCAGGACGACTTCGGCGAACTCGGTGGGCTGGGTGATCGGCGTGTCGTGCCGGGCGCCCGGGATATCGACGCGCCTCGAACCGGCGACGGCCTTCGTCAGAGCATCGGCGATCGCGGCGTAGAACGGCTCGCTGCCGCCGCCGGTCACCAGCGTCACCGGGCAGCGGATACGACTCGGGTCGAATGTGGCGCGGTCCAGGAAGCCGAGATCGGCCAGGACGCTGTCGCCCCTGGACAGGAGCGCCGAACGCTGGGTCGACGGAAGCCCGTCCAGCATCGCCGACGACCCGATGGCCCGAAGGAAGGTCTCGGCCGCGGCCGGCCCACCGCCCGACGCGTGCGCCGCGGCGACACGCGCCCGGATGCCCGTCAGTTCGCCTGCCCGGCCGGCGTCGATGACCTCGAGCATGGGCGGTTCGTACGCCACGACGGCGGCCACAGGGCACGGTTCGGCCGCCGCGAGGGCCAGGGCCAGCAGCCCGCCGAAGCTGTGGCCGACGACCAGGACCCGCTTGGCTCCTTCGGCATGGAGAAGAGCCAACATGTCGGAGACCTGCTCGCCGACCGAGACCGGGCGTGGTTGGGGCAGGCCGCTCGCCCCGCTGCCGCGCCGGTCGGGCAGCAGGACGGGCGCCCGCTCTGTGAGAAGCCTGGCGACACGGGTGAGCTGGAGTCCGTTCGAGAGGGTGGCGTGGAGCAGCAGGATCGCATCGAAGTCGAGGCGGCCGCGGGCCTGCGACTCGACAGAACGTGCCGCGGTTCCCTCGAAGCGGCGATAGGCGATCCGAAGGCCGTCCGGGCGAGTGAGGTACCGGAAAGGGGGCGTTGAGGACGCGGACGACGCGGGCGATGCGGCTGGCATGACCGGCGAGGTGAGGGCCGCGGAGGGCGCGCGGGGCGCCACGGACGACGCGGGCGCCGCGGCCGCCGCGAAACCGTTCGGCCGGCCGCCAGGTTCGGCCGCCAGGAGCTCGCGCAGAGCCCTTCTGTCGAGCTTGCCGGCGCTGGTCCGCGGGATGTTGGTGACGCGATAGACGGCTACGGGTACCTTGAAGCGAGCCAGCCGCTCGCGGCAGAACGCGAGGATCTCCTCGTCCGCGACCTCCGCAAGCCGGCCCATGACCACGGCGGCGATCGGAACGGCGCCCCAGGTCGGGTCCGAACGGCCGGCCACACCCGCGTCGGCGACCGCGGGATGGCCGGCCAGGACCGCCTCGACCTCGGCCGGATAGATGTTCTCGCCGCCTGACACGATTAGATCGAGGCGGCGGTCCGCCACGGTCAGGTAGCCGGCGGCGTCCAGGCTGCCGAGGTCGTCGGTTCGATACCAGCCGTCGGCCGGCAGTACGGCGGCCGTCTCCGCCGGCCGGCCGTAGTAGCCGCGGAAGACGCTCGGCCCGCGGACCTCGATCTCGCCCACGCCGTCCGCCGACGGCCGCACCACTCGGAGCTCCACTCCGGGGAGCGGCCTGCCCGCGGACCCCGGCCTTGCCGCCGCCTCCGCGGTCGGGAGAGCCGTGACGCCGGAGGCGGACTCGGTCATGCCGTACGTCGGGACGACGGGCCAGCCGCGTGCCAGCGCGAGGGATATCAGCTCGGGAGGCACGGGGCCGCCGCCCAGGAGAACGGCACGGAGGTGAGGAGGAGCGGACGCGTCACCGAGCTCGTCCAGGAGCCGGATCAGCTGGACGGCGACGACCGAGACGTGGCTCACGCGAGGATCGGACAGGGCGGCCAGGAGGGAGGCCGGGTCGGCCCCGGCCGGTATCGCCACCGGCACCCCGGCCCGGGCCGCCCGCCAGACGATGCCCAGGCCGCCGACATGGGCCGGCGAGAGGGAGGCAAGCCAGCCCGTAGCGGTCGGAAGGAAGTCGTTCCAGGCGGCCGCGCTGGCGGCCAGCTGCCCGTGGGTGAGAATCGCGCCTTTCGGCCGCCCGGTGGTGCCGGAGGTGGCGACGATGGCCGCCGGCGCGCCGGGATCCGGCTCGTACGGACGGGGCGCACGATCGATGGCTCGGCCTGTCAGATCTCGCAGTGGAAGGACCACCGGCCCCAACCGGCTCGCCCGGCCGGCCAGCTCAGCCGGCGCGGCGACGCCCGAGACGTCGACATCCGCCAGGAACCCGGCCAGCTCGGCGTCGGCCAGCCGGTCGTTGAGCGGCACGACGATCGCCCCGACACGCCCGGCCCCGTGCAGGAAGGCGATGGCGTCGACGCTCGTCGGGGCCAGCAGGGCAACCCGGCCACCCGGGCCGATCCCGGCCGCTCTCAAACCGGCGGCGACCGCGTCGGCGCGCGAGTCCAGCTCGCGCCAGCTCCACGTCCGCGAACCTGCGATGAGCGCCGGGGAATCGCCCAGGCGGGCCGCATTCAGGCGGGCGGCGTCGGGAAGCAGGGTGGAGGCCGGCCAACCTCTCATCTCGCGCTTCGCCGGGCCGGGCCGGCCCTCTCGACCGTGAACCGCTCGAGCGCTCCCTCGTCGACGGCCAGGGCGGCGGGAACGGCGATCCGGCCGCCGACCACGGCCGCCGGAAACTGCAGCAGATCGTGGGCCAGAAGGCCGGCGGTGGCGAGCCCATGCGCGCGCTCGGGACCCACAAGGGGTATCTCGGCTGCGGCGTGGAGCGCTGCGTCCGTTCCGATCCCCGTCTCGAAGAACGTGCTCAGAACGACCGGCACGCCGGCCGCGGCGGCGCGTGCGGCGATGGCGCGGACGATCGCCGGCCCGCCGACCCGGGCCGGCTTGACGACCAGCACCTCCGCGGCACCGGCGGCGAGGGCGGCGAGGGCGGCGAGGGCGGCGAGGGCGGCCTCCTCGGAGTCGATCGACTCGTCCAGCGCGATGGGGACGCGGCAGGTCTGCCGGAGGGCCGCGTGGCCGGCAAGGTCGTTGGGAGCCAGGGGCTGTTCGACGTACTCGATCTCGAACGGCGCGAGGGCGTTCAGCCGCTCGACGGCCTCGGCCGGGGTCCAGCTGCCGTTGGCGTCGAGTCGGATGCGAACCTGGCCGCCCGCCGCCTCCCGAACCGCGCGGAGGCGCGCCGCGAGGGCGGCCGGCGTCTCCACTGCCACCTTCAGCTTGAGGCAGGAGAACCCCGCCGCCACGGCCCGGGCCGCGGCTTCGGCGGCCGGCTGAGGTTCGGTCACGTCCAGGGTCGCGTTCACGGCCACCGAGGCACGGCGGGTCGCGCCTGTCGATGCGCCGGACCCGACTCGTTCGAGCGCCTCGCGCGCCTCGTCGAGTCCGGCCAGCAGGGCCCGTCCCGTCGACCCGGCGGCAGCGAGAACGTGAGGGTCCAGGCTCCGGCCCGCTCCCCATGCATCTACGGCCTCGCGGACGGCGCTGGCCAGCCGATCCAGCTCGGCGGCGGAGGCCCCCGGGTCGAGCGCGATCTCACCCCAGCCGTCCCGGCCTTCCAGGTCGCGCAGCCGTACGATCCAGGAGTCGCGTACCGTGATCGGCCCGCCGGCGGTCGCGAACGGCCGCCTGAACGGCACCCTGACGCGGTACGCCTCCACGCGGTCCAGGTGGGGCAGGGAACGGGGCGGCATCACTCTAGCGACCCAGGGCCAGGCCGGCGGCGAAGAGGACGGCGAAGACGAGCGTCAACCTGGCCGTCCCGCGCAGCACAGGATTGAGTCGGCGCGGGTCCCCTTCCGCGTAGACGATCCTCAGCGCCGGCACTGCCATGGGCATCGCCAGCAGGGGCAGCAGCGCCGCCGGGCCGGCCCCCGCCGAGCCGTCGGCTACCCGCGCGGCCACCAGCCCGACGGGCACCAGCCAGGCCGCGACGAGGCAGGCGGCGTACTCGGCCCGGGCGAAACCCTCGCCGAAGGTCACGGCGAGCGTTCGCTTGCCGGCGGCCCGGTCCGTGGTCGTGTCGCGCAGGTTGTTCACCACCAGGACGGCCGTCGTGAGCGTGCCGATCGGGATCGCGGCCACCAGGTAGAGGGGCTCGAGGCGACCGGATTGCAGGTAGGCCGTGCCGGCGACGGCGGCGAGTCCGAAGAAGACGAAGACGAATACCTCGCCGAGGCCGCGGTATCCATACGGGAACGGGCCGCCGGTGTAGCCCAGGAGCGCCAGCATCGCGGCGGCGCCGAGGGCCACCACGGCCGGCCCGCCCACGAAGGCGAGCCAGAGCCCGATCAGGCCGGAGATCGCCAGCACCACGACGATGGCCGCCTGGAGCTGGCGCACCGTGACCAGCCCGGCGGCGGCGACCCGCGTTGGGCCGAGACGGTCGGCGTTGTCGGCCCCGCGCCGGAAGTCGGAAAGGTCGTTCGCGAGATTGGCGGCGGCCTGGAGGAGCAGGGCCACGGCCATGCAACCGAGGGCCGTGTCGGGGCGGAACCCTGCGCCGGACGCCAGTGCCGCCCCCAGCCCCACGACGACGCCGCTGGCCGAAGCCGGCAGTGTGGCCGGCCGGACCGCCTGGAACCAGGTGCGGATACCGGGCGAGGGGGCCGAACTCATGGGCGCCGGGGGAAGCGCGAGAAGTCCGGCTTGCGCTTCTCGAGAAAGGCTTTGGAACCTTCCCGGGCCTCTTCGGTCGTGTAGTAGAGGCCGGTGGCGTTGCCGGCCATCTCCTGCAGGCCGGCCAGGCCGTCGGTGGCGGCCAGGAAGGAGGCCTTCAGGAAGCGGATGGCGGTGGGGCTCATGGCCAGGATCTCCCCGGCCCAGGCCACGCCTTCGGCCTCGAGATCGGCAAGAGGCACGACCTTGTTGACCAGGCCCATGGCCAGAGCCTCCCGGGCCGTGTACTGGCGGCACAGGAACCAGATCTCGCGGGCCTTCTTGTCGCCGACGAGACGGGCCAGCAGGCCGACGCCGAAACCTGCGTCGAAGCTGCCGACGCGCGGGCCGACCTGGCCGAAGATCGCGTTCTCGCTGGCGATCGTCAGGTCGCAAACGACGTGCAGGACGTGGCCGCCACCGATCGCGTAGCCGTTTACGAGGGCGATGACCGGAACCGGCAGCGAACGGATCTGGCGCTGCAGATCGAGGACGTTCAGGCGGGCGATCCCGTCGCCGCCGACGTATCCGCCGTGGCCGCGAACGTTCTGGTCGCCGCCGGCGCAGAAGGCCACGTCGCCGGCTCCCGTCAGCAGGACGCAGCCGATCGTGGCGTCGTCGCGGATCCGGTAGAAGGCGTCGATCATCTGCTGGATCGTCTCCGGCCTGAACGCGTTCCGGACCCTGGGCCGGTTGATCGTCACCCGGGCGATCCCGGTGCCCGAATGCTCGTAGAGGATGTCGCTGTATTCGGCGACGGGCGTCCAGGTGATGGTGGCCATTCAGGCGACCTCCTCGGGAACTGGGATTGCCGGCAGGGCCGGCGCGGACATGAACGGCACGACCGCCGCACGAAAGCGGGCCGGCGACTCGAGATGGGGAGTGTGGCCGGCACCGTCGATGACCACGAGGCTGGCACCGGGGATCCGGGAGGCCACGAGCTCCGCGCGTGCCCGGACAGGGTCGAGCGCCCCGCAAACGACGAGCGTCGGGACTCCAATCCCGCCCAACCGGTCGTGCAGCGGCGGCATGGCGCCCTGGCCGGCGCCGCGAAGGCTCCCCGCCAGGCCCCCGGCATTGTTGCGGAGCCGCTCGCCGTGGAGACGCCTGCGTGCCGCCTCGGGCAGCGCGGCCTGTGTCGCGAAAAGCGGCAGGCTCTCCCAGGGGCCCACGAAGGCCGGGATGCCGTCTCGCTCGATCTCGACGGCGAGCGCCTCGTCGGCGGCACGCCGGACGGCCCGCTCGGCCGCGTCGGCGATCCCGGCGGATGGACTCTCCAGGACGAGGCGACGAACGGCCGAGGGGTCGGCGACGGCGAGCGCCAGCGCGACGCGGGCTCCGAACGAGTAGCCGAGGACGTCGGCCGATCCGCCGGCCGCCCGGCGGACGATTTCGGCCAGGTCCGCGGCCTGCCTCTCGACCGCGTGTCGTTCGGGGTCGGGGGGCGCGTCGGACCGGCCGTGGCCGAGAAGATCGACCTGGATCGTGGTCGCGACTCGCCTCAGGGCGCGCAGGTGAGGACCCCAGCCGGCGCCCCGGCCGGTGAAGCCGTGCAGGAGCAGGAGCGGCGGGCCGTCTCCGCCGACCCGAACTTCATACCTCGCGCCGTCGACCAGGATCCGGCTCATCGGCCGTCCGAGCCGGTGAGGCCGGCGAGCGCCGCCGCGACGGCGGCCGCCGCCTCGCGATGAAGGGAGACGTTCCGGACCCGCTCCGTCCGCATCTCCAGCACGCGGACGCCCGGCGCGCCGATGGAGGCGGCCAGGACATCTCGCAGCTCGCCAGCCTCCACGACCTTGTGCACGCCGCCGAGGGCGCCGACGATCGGCCCGAAATCGACGCCGTGAGGCGTTCCGAAGAGTTCCTCGTAGGCGTCCGGGAGGCCGACGCCGGGATCGACGGCCGCGGCCTGCGGCAGGAACGAGAAGATCCCGCCACCGTCGTTGTTTAGGAGCACGATCGTGGCCGAGAGGCCGTGCAATCGGGCCGCGACCAGGGCATTGAGGTCGTGCAGGAAGGAGAGGTCGCCGACGACGAGGACGACCGGCCCGGTTTCGGCCGCCGCGGCCCCGAGCGCGCTCGAGACCAGCCCGTCGATGCCGTTGGCACCGCGATTGGCGAAGCAGCGTACGGCGCGTGGACCGGTCGGCAGGTAGGCGTCCATGTCGCGCACCGGCATCGAGCTGCCGGCCCACAGGATCCCGCCGTCCGGCATCAGGTCGGCCAGGAGCGTGAACGGCCGAGGTTCGAACGGCGCGGGCTCGACTTCCGGGCCCGCCAGCCAGGCCCGAATGGCCGCCTGT
Organism: uncultured Chloroflexia bacterium; assembly: GCA_963713795.1. Taxonomy (GTDB): domain Bacteria; phylum Chloroflexota; class Limnocylindria; order Limnocylindrales; family CSP1-4; genus Fen-1039. The sequence continues at coordinate 119,624 of CAVQNC010000008.1, read as the reverse complement.
GCCGCGGCGTCGGCCGCCAGCCAGTCGGCCGTCCATCTCGACGCCGGGTCCGGAACCATCGGCGCGCCGGCGCGGCCACGCGCACCTGCCACGGCGTCCGCCAGGCCCCGGGCGACCGAGACCTCGTCCGCGTGGACGAAGGTGGCGGGGAGGAGCGCCGGCTCCCGCCAGCCGCCGCCTCCATCGACGATGAGCAGCGCCGGCCGGGCCGCTCGAAGCATCTCCAGTATCGGCTTGGAGGTCGGCATCGCCCCGAAACGCAGGACGATCTCGGGCCGGTGGGCGTCGATCCACCTGCCGGGCCGCGTGATCAGGTCGCCGGCGGCGATGACGTGCGAACGGTCGTGTGGCCCCATCCGAACCTGCGAGAGCGGATCCGCCAGGATCGGGTATCCCGTGGCTGCCGCCAGTCGGGCCAGAGCCCCGGGCAGCGCCGGATCGTCCTGGGGGCCGGCCACGATGAGGCCGCGCTCGACGCCGGCGAGCCGGCCGGCCAGGCGGCCTGACTCCTCCGGCGGGAGCGCGGGCTTGCCTGGGAGCACCTCGACGAACGCCGCTCCCGGGCCGGGGAGGACCATCCGATCGCGTGGATCGTCGGCCATCGGCCCCAGCGGCCCGGCCGGGATGAGCGGCTCGCGGAACGGGAAGTTGAGGTGGACGGGCCCGCGCGGAGAAGCAAGCGCGGTCGCGACGGCTCGTCCGGCGAGAGAGCGTGCGTGGGCGAGCAGGTCCTCCGTCGCGTTCAGGACCGGGACCTCGGCGAACCACTTGACCTGCGTCCCGTACAGCCGGACCTGGTCGATCGTCTGGGCGGCACCGCGATCGCGCAGCTCCGGGGGCCGGTCGGCGGTGAGCACGACCAGCGGCACCCGGCCCAGGAAGGCCTCGACTACGGCGGGGGACAAATTCACCGCCGCAGTCCCCGAGGTGCAGAGGACCGCGACCGGCCGGCCGGTCGCTCGGGCCAGCCCCAGGGCGAAGAAGCCGGCGGCCCGCTCGTCCAGCAGGACGCGCGTCCGAATCCCGGAGTGAGCGTGGAGGGCGAGGGCCAGTGGCGTAGATCGCGATCCGGGGCAGATGACGGCCTCGCGGATGCCGGAGCGGGCCAGTTCGTCGACGAACGCCCGCAGCGGGTCGATGACCATGGAAGGCGCCGGCGGGTTCTCGCTCATGACCGCAACTCTCCCAGCGCGGAGGCCATGACCTGCATCTTGTTCCTCGACTCCTCCCACTCGCGGGCGGAGTCCGAGTCGGCGACGATGCCGCAGCCGGCGAAGAGCGCCGCGGCGGCCCCCGAAACCACCGCGCAACGCAGCGCCACGACGAACTCGCCGTCGCCGTCGGCCCCGACCCAGCCGAGCGGACCGGCATACCAGCCCCGTTCGAAGCCCTCGTGTTCGGCGATCAGCTCCAGGGCAAGAGCCCGCGGTTCGCCACCGACCGCCGGCGTGGGATGGAGCAGGCCGGCCAGGCTCAGGATGCCGGCGCGGTCCCTCAGGCGCCCGGTCACCGTGGTCACGAGGTGCTGAACCGTCCCGAAAGTGGCCACCACCGGCGAAGGCGCGACGTTGATCTCCGACGCGACCGGCTCCAGCATCGTCCGGAGCATCTCCACGACGATCTCGTGCTCTTCGCGGTCCTTGTCGCTGGCCAGCAGCTCGGCCGCCAGGGCCGCATCGCGGGTCGAATCGTCGTCGTGACGGATCGACCCGGCGATGGCGACCGTCTGGAAGTCCTTGCCCCGGGTCGAGATCAGCCGCTCTGGAGTCGCGCCCAGGAAGACGGCGCCGCCGCGGGCGACGGCGTAGGTCGTCGAAGTAGGGGAGCCCGCCGTCAGCCTTCGAATCGCGGCGACGGGATCTATCTCCAGCGGCGAGGTCAGATCGAGGCGCCGGGCCAGGACCACCTTGTCCAGCCGGCCGCGTCCGACGGCGCCGGCGAAACGATCGACGAGACGGTCCCAGGTGCGGCGGTCGGGATGCTCTCCCGCGATCGTGAGGGACACGCGGCCGCCTGCCGCGGGGATGGAGCGACCAGCCGCGGTCGCCTGCGCCTCCAATTCCGTCCACAGGTTCTGGAGACGCTCCGGAGCCCCCGCCGCGCCGGACTCCGAACCGCGCGCCTCTTCACCCATGACGAACGAGGCCGTGAGCCAGCGGCCGGCTCGCGTCTGCAGGAGGAGCAATTCGGGCACCGACATCGAAGCCGCGCCGAACGACGACCAGGCCGGATCGGCGGGAGGATCGCCGGTGAAGCCGAGGCCGCCGATCAGGAGCGGTCCGACCGCCCGGCCTCCCGAGGCGCCGCCGATCTGAGCGTCCGCCAGCAGCCGCTCCCAGGCCGCGGCGATATCACCGAAGCGGGACGGACCGCCGGCCGCGGTGGTCCAGGCGCGCCCCACGCCGACCATCGCGATTCCATCGACGGGCTGCAGCCAGAGGGAAGGCTCAAGGTCCATCCGCAGCGCTGCCTCGAAGAGATCGACGGGATCGATGGCAGGCGAGGGCTCCAGGGCCAGGGTTGCGCTGACGAGCCGGCCGCCGGTGCCGGCTGTCGGCCCGCCGGGCCGCCGCTCCGCCAGCGACCTCAAGGCCACGGCGACGGAGGGCCGCGAGGCCGGCCCTGCTATCCGGGCTGACGGCTTGCTTGCGCCGGCCGTCCGGGCGGTTCCGCGCGCGACGGTCATCGGGACCGGGCCTCGCCCGCCCCGTGCCACGCCGGATCGCCTGCCGCGATGCGCTCCTCGGACACGCCGACACATCGCAGGAGAACGGCCCGCAGGACCGGGTATGAGTCCTCGAGCAGCCCGGGCTTTTCCTCGAGCAGCCACCTGGACACGATCTCGTTGAGAGCACCGAACCAGGCCCTGGCCGTGGTCTCGGCATCCAGCGCGGGGATGACGCCGGCGGCCTGCGCCTCCTCCAGGTAGCCGCGGATCAGGCCGGTGAACCGGGCGTGCAGCAGCGTCGTCTCGGCCTGGAACGCGCGGCCGGCGCCCACCGCGTCGATGATGAGGAGCCGGGCGGTCGTCCGGTGGCCGGCGAACGCCAGCAACACGGTCCTGATGCCGGCCTCGGCCCGGGAGATCGGGTCTGTCTCGGCGGCCACGGCGCGCTCCACCTTGGCGGCCAGCCTGTCCGCCGTCGTCCGCATCAGCTCGCGGAAGATCGTGTCCTTCGTCGGAAAGTGGAAATAGACGCCGCCCTTGGAGGTGTTCGCCGCGACGGCGATCTCGTCCATGGAGGTGTCGCGAAAGCCCCGGTGGGCGAACGTGCTGAAGGCGGCGTCAAGGATCTGGTCCCGCCGGGCGCGGCTCTTCTCCGTTGGTTCAGCTGAAGGACGCCTGGGACTCACGGCCGCGCTCCTGGATCGCAAACCGACCGACTGGTCGGTTTTATCCTAGCACGACGATTCCGGGCGACGGATTTGCCGGCGGGCGCTCTCACGGGATGGATCCGCCGGCGGGCGATCTCACGCGGCGGGTGCGCCTGCGGGCGCTCTCACGCGGTGGATCCGCCTGCGGGCGATCTCACGCGGCGGGACTGCCGGACTGCCCGGCGGGGGCCCCTCGGCCGTCTAAAGCCGGCGGCGAGCCTGCCGACGACTCCTTCGAAGACGTCGGCCCCGGGGCCGGTCCTCACGGGTTACGACCCCGGCTTCATGTGACGTCTCCCTGCGGCTCTCACCGAGCCGGGCACGAGAAACGGCCGTGTGCCAGCTCGAACCACCGCAGCGACATACGCGGGCCCCTGCCGGCCGCACGGGGCCCGCTATTCGCCTCCGCAGACGCTTGCTCGCCCCCGCGCTATTCCTTGTGGGCTGCCTCGACTTCCTTGCGGTGGGCCTCGACAACCTTCTCGGCGATATGCTGCGGCACGTCCTCGTAGCGATCCAGCGTGGCCTTGAAGGTCCCGCGCCCGCCGGTCAGCGAGCGCAGCTCCGTGGCGTAGCTGAACAGCTCGGCCATGGGCACGCTGGCCGTGATGATCTGCAACCCGTCCCTGGTGTCCATGCCCAGGACCCGGCCACGCCGGCCGTTGAGGTCCCGGTTCACGTCGCCCATGTAGATCTCCGGGATGCGGATCTCGACGGTCATGATCGGCTCCATCAGGGCCGGCTTGCAGTCGAGGACGCCCTGCTTCAAGGCCATCGACGCGGCGATCTTGAACGAGAGTTCGTTGGAGTCGACGGCATGGAACGAGCCGTCGTAGAGCGTCGCCTTGAAGTCGCTGAGCGGATAACCGGCCAGGACGCCCTCGGCGGCCGTCTCGCGGATGCCCTTCTCGACGCCGGGGAAGAAGTTCTTGGGCACGGTGCCGCCGACGACGCGCTCGGCGAACTCGACGCCGCCGCCCGGGTTCGGTTCGATCTCGATCCAGACGTCGCCGAACATGCCGTGGCCGCCGGTCTGCTTCTTGTAGCGGCCGTGGCTCTGCGTCTTGCCGCGGATCGTCTCCTTGTAGGGGACCTTGGGCACCTTCGTCATGATGGCGGCGCCGAACTTGCGCTTGAGGCGCTCACCCAGGACGGCCACGTGGGCGTCGCCCATGGAGAGCAGCACCTGCTCGCCCGTGTCGGATCGCTCGACCCTGGCGGACGGCTCCTCCTCCAGCATCCGCTGGAGCGCGGAGCCCATCTTGTCCAGGTCGGCCTTCGTCTGCGGCTCGATGGCGACCTGGAGCGTCGGGATCGGGAAGTCGAGCGGCGGCAGCGCGAAGGCCTGCTCGCGCGATGAGCAGAGCGTGTCGCCGGTAGCTGTGACCGTCAACTTGGCGACCGCGCCGATCTCGCCGGCGTGGAGCTGGCCCACGGTCTCCTGGTCCTTGCCGTGGAGGAGCAGCAGCTGGCCGATCCGCTCGGGCTCGTTCCGAGTCGCGTTCCAGGCTTGCGCCTGGCCCTGCAGCGTGCCGCTCAGGACGCGCAGGAAGGTCAGCCGGCCAACGAACGGGTCGGCGGTCGTCTTGAAGACCCGCGCGACGATCGGGCCGTTAGCGTCAATCGGAAGCTTGACTTCCTTGCCCTTCGAATCGGTGACGGCAATCTCGCCGAACTCGGATGCCGAGGGGAGGTAGTGAACGACGGCGTCGATCAGGGCCCGAACGCCGATGTCCTTCGCCGCGCTGCCGACCAGAACCGGCGCCACCATGCCGGATCGGATGGCCTTGTGCAGGCAGCTCTCGAGCTCCGCGTCGGTGATCTCCTCGCCCTCGAGGTATTTCGTCATCACGTCGTCGTCGGCCTCGGAGGCTGCCTCGAGCAACTGGTCGCGGCGGGACACCACCTCGCCGGCGAGGTTCGCCGGAACCGGAACCTCGACTTCCTTGCCGCCCTGCAGCTGGTAGGCCTTGCGGTGGACCAGGTCGACGTAGCCGCTGAACTTGTCCGCCGCGCCGATGGCCACGTGGAGGGGAGCGACCTTCTGGCCGAAGGCGGTACGGAGCGCATCCAGCGCGGTGGCCGGGTTGGCGTTCTCGCGATCGCACTTGTTCAGGAAGAAGAGGGCCGACCGGCCGTTTGCCCGGGCCAGGGCCACGGCCGACTCGAGGCCGGCCTCCACCTGCCCGGACGCGTCCATCAGCAGGATCGCCGAGTCGGTCGCGGCGAAACCTTCCACGACCTCGGCCGCGAAGTCGGCGTAGCCGGGAGTGTCAACGAGCTGGATGCGCGTGCCCTCGTGGTCCAGGCCGGCCACGGCCAGGGTCAGCGACTGCTTGCGCTTCTGCTCCTCCGGCTCGTAGTCAAGGCTGGCCGTGCCGTCGTCGACACGGCCCAGCCGCGTGATCGCCCCGGCGTCGAAGAGAAGTCTCTCGGCCAGCGTCGTCTTGCCGGCTCCCGCATGGGCGGCCAGGACGACGCTGCGAAGGTGGGGGAGGTCGACACTCTTGGTTGTCATCTGGTCATCGATCCTCTGGTGGCGTCAGATCGCATCGGACAGGCGGCGTGACGAAGGCCGGCCGCCGCGGGCCATGATAGCCCCGCGGGTGCAGGTGGGGCAGGACGCCGTGTCGCCCTCTCTCGGCGTGCGCCGGCCGCGAGATCTAGCCCCGGCCGGTCTTGCGCGGGCGGCTCGCAGCCCTCGTCGGGCGGTATACTCCGCCCGATGTCAGGACATTCGAAGTGGTCACAGATCAAGCGCCAGAAGGGCGCCAACGATGTCAAGCGCGGCGCCGTCTTTACGAAGATGGGCCGCGAGATCAGCGTCGCCGCGAGAGCGGGCGGGGGTGACCCGGACGGCAACTTCCGGCTCCGCCTCGCGATCGAGCGCGCCCGCGCGATCAACATGCCCCTCGACACGATAAAGCGCGCCATCGAGAAGGCGACCGGCGGCGGCGAAGGCGAGCAGTTCGAGGAGATCACGTATGAGGGTTACGGCCCCGGCGGCGTGGCCATCCTCATCGAGACGGCAACCGACAACAAGAACCGCACCGCGGCCGACGTGCGATCGGTGCTGACCAAGGCCGGAGGACAGCTGGCCGCACCGGGCAGCGTCTCATGGCAGTTCGAGCAGCGCGGGGTCATCACCCTCGCGCCGGGCGGAGACACGGAAGAGCTCGAGCTCATAGCCATCGACGCCGGCGCCGACGACGTCGACTCGTCGGGCGACCAGGTCGAAGTCTTCACCAGGCCCCACGACCTGGAGGCAGTCCGCCGCTCGCTCGAGGCGGCAGGCGTAAAGATCGAATCGGCCGAGCTGTCGATGAACCCCAAGAACACCATCGAACTCGACGTCTCGAAGGCGCGCCAGGCCCTGCGGCTGATTGAGACGCTGGAAGACCACGACGACGTCCAGCGGGTCACCTCGAACTTCGAGATCCCCGAGGCGTTGATGGCCGAGGTCGCCGGGTGATCATCCTCGGGATCGATCCCGGGACGGCAATGCTGGGGTTCGGCATCGTCGAGAGAACGGGGCCCCGGCTCCGCGCCGTCGACTACGGAGTCATCACCACGCCGGCCACGCTATCCCTGCCGGAGCGGCTCGAGTCCATCTACCTGGCTCTGACCGATCTCATCGAGCTGCATGCCCCCTCGCTCGTCGGCGTCGAGCGCCTCTTCTTCACCAAGAACGTCCAGACAGCGTTTGCCGTAGGCCAGGCCCGGGGAGTCGTGCTGTTGGCCGCCGCCCAGCACAACCTGGAGATCCGCGAGGCCACGCCGAACGAGGTCAAGGTCGCAACCGCGGGCCACGGCTCCGCCGCCAAGGAGCAGGTCCAGCGCATGGTCCAGGCCATCCTCGGCCTGCCCGAGATCCCGACTCCGGACGACGCGGCCGACGCGCTGGCCATCGCGATCTGCGTCGCCAATCGCGAGCGGTCGGTCAGCCGGATCCCGATCGGGGCGCTGGACAGGTCGGCCCTGGCGCCGGCGCCGGTCGGAACGACGCCGTACGAGAAGGCGGTACGCGAAGCCCTGCGGCGCGAGCATCTCGGCCTCGACCCCAAGGGGCACGTCTCCCGCGTGTCCAAGTCGAAGACCGCTTCCTAGCGGTGCGATCGTGATCGCCTCGCTCGACGGCGTCGTCAGCGCCGTCTTCGCGGATTCCATGATCGTGGAGGTGGGCGGCGTCGGGTACCGGGTCTTCGCCGCGCCGTCCGTGCTGACCGCGGCCGGAGTGGGGGAGCGGACCAAGCTCTTCACCCACCACGTGATCCGAGAGGATCTCCAGGCCCTGTACGGCTTCCGGACGCCGGAGGAACTGGGCTTCTTCGGATTGCTACTGACCGTCACGGGCGTCGGCCCCAAGGTGGCGCTGGGAGTGGTCGGATCGCGGGCGGTGGGAGACCTGCAGCTGGCGATCCTGTCGGACGACCTGGCCCTGCTCACCGCCGTGCCCGGAGTCGGCCGGAAGCTGGCCGCGCGGATCGTCCTCGAGCTGAAGGAGAAAGTCGCCGCCGCGGGGGTCGCCGCCGGGGCGTCGGCCGGCAGCGGGGCGGCCGCCGGGGAGTCCGAAGTCGTGGCGGCGCTGCTGGCCCTGGGTTACTCGGCCGGCGAGGCGCGCCAGGCCTCCCGAGAGGCGCTGGCGGACCTGACTGCGGGATCGGGGCTCGAGGATCGGGTCAAGGCGGCGCTGCGGACGCTGCTCAGGGGGTAGGCGGCAGATCGCGGCAGTGATCGGCAGTTACGTCCCGAGTGTGTCGGTCAGATACCAGTACGTCGTGCCGGCCTGGTCGATCTCCAGTGGTCCCCCGGCGTAGGCGTAGGCGCTGGTAGATGAGCCGGTCGTCTCCGCTAGGACCTGCGGCAACCCGGAGGCCAGATCGAGGGTGTAGGCGGTGGTGGCGGACCCGACGGTCTTGCCGATCCGGTCGCCTGCGCCGTCGTAGGCGTAGGTACCGATGACGCTCGAGCCGGTCTGCAGCTGCGTCAGGCGGTTCTCGGGGTCGTAGGCGTAGGTCGTGGTCAGGGCACCACTACTTGCCAGCGGAAGTGCCTTTGCTTCTGGGCGACCTCGGCAACCTCGGGAACTCGGCCAGATGGCCCGGCTCAGGATCACTGCGGCCAACCCGGACACGGCCAGCGACAAAGGCGAGCAGCCGGCCCATGGGGCTTCGTCGGTCTCCGTTGAGGAACACGCCTTCCTTCTTGACGATCTGCAGGAGTCGGTCGAACTGCTCTGAGGAGAACGCTCGTGCTGGCACGACCGCCCAAGCGTCGGCAAACGGCCACGAGAACGGCAGCACGCGAACATGGCTTTCGAGGCGGGGATGCCGGAGGTCAACCCAATCCGTGGTCCGGAAGGCTGCCACCTGCCAGCCCTCAATCCCGCGGCTGTCAAAGACAATCCGGACTGGTCGGCCGACCATGCCCGCCTTGCCGGACGCCAACGAACCCACGATGGGCACCAGTGTCGGCGCAAGGAGTAGGAACAAGAGGCCCACGGCAACGTCCTGGGCCACGGGGTACTTGGCCGGTTCCAAGACGGCCGTAAAGAACACCAAACCCAGAGCCGTGAACGAAATCGTGCCGATCAGCCCAATTGTGGACGTCTCCCACATCCAGTGACGCCACCATCGGGTCGACAATTGGCTGCCTGATCTTTGGCTGCGCAAAGCCCGGCACTGACGATCCGCTCATACCGGCATCCAAGGCATCACCATCGCCTGTGCCGACCGCGAGCGCCGGCACACAGTCTCGCGATGCTTCGCTGGCCTGGACATCGAGGATGCGCGCGATATGACCTGGTTCTCGGTCTGGGTAATCGGCATTGTCGTTTCGCTCGGTGGTTTCTGGCTGGCTGAGCTGCCCGAACTACGAAGGGCGCATGCCCGGCGTCGGGCCGCCGTGCTCAACGGAGTGCGGCTTGGGGCAGCTGCGGCTCTGCCCGTCGTTCTGACTTGGGTCTTGAATCCTCGTACGCTTGCCAGCGTTGCTGTCGGGGCAGTCTGCGCTGCCCTCGTATTCGCTCCGGTCCGTTGGGTAGTGCGAGTTGGTGGCATCGATCCGGATTGGGAGCTCCGGGGGCTAATCCTGGCCGCCGGCGACCTGTCCAGACGATACGAGTCGCCCAGACCGCCGGAGGCCATCGCCGAGATGAAAGGACTCGTCAGCCGAATGCAGGCACTTCGGACGCCGGCCACGGCCGAACTTGTCGCTCTGCGGGTGGTCGACCTCCAGGATTGGATCAATGGCACGTACTGGCCAGTCGATCTCGGCCGGAGGTCGATCCGGATCTATGAGATCGAGCGTGAGTTGTATGGCGCCGCGGCGGGCCAGCCTGAGAACTCTCCGGAGGACGCAACCTTCCTGTGGCAGCTGTATCGAACCTTTGGCGAGATGATCGACTGGGGTTCGGACGAACCATCGGAGGAGCAGCGCGGCGGCTTCGAGAGGCTGACCGAGGGGCTCAACCGCTATCGTCGCCGTGATACCTCGCCTTTCATCGACGCAACCCAGGAGTCGGCGCGGGCCTGGCTCTCGTCGGGTTGGGGCACGACGACGTGGCCACCGGCAGGCGGGATACCCGATCTGGGATCAGCCGTGGACAATGCGTTTCGAGAGCTTTGGCCCACCGTCAAAGTGTTCTGGGGAGCCGAATTGTCCGAGGATGACCGTCGCGAGCTCGCTGCGTCACTCGAGAGTCGGGCCGAATCAGAGCAAGCCGTCTGACGCCACCGTTGGTACTCCAGACGCGCTCGACGAACAAGACGGTGGCAAGGACCATGATCGCGTCGGCGGAGCGACGATGCCCAGCCTCGATAGTCGCGGCAGTGCCGCCCACCAGTGTCGCGTCCTGCAGGATCTTTTGGAGGTGCGCTGCGGCCCGCAGAAGGATCTCCCACTCGGGCAGTTCCTCCGTCGGCGCCACCGGTCACCTCGATTCGCCCCATCGATTATTGCCAAAGGTGGGACAACTGCCGCCTCGAGTCAATCGGAGCCACGATCCATGTTGGCAGGACTGATGGGGCGGCTGCGGGCAACACCGCAGAAACAGGGCCGTCCTGCGGACGCTGCTCAGGGGGTAGGGGAGCCCTCGGGGGCTGAGAGCCGATCGATCCTGTCGACCAGATCTGCCAGCGGAAGCGGGCCCTGATAGGTCGAAACGACGTTGCCGGCGTCGACCGACCAGGCGTCCCAGACGTTCCTGGGCGCCGGTTCGGCCCCCACCGGATCGCTCAGGAAGAGGACGTAGCGCGTACCCAACTCCAGCGTGGGTGCGATGTCGACGTGCATCGTGTAGCAGCCGATTGTTCCGGACTGGACCGTGCCGCCCTCGGCCGCGACCCGCATCCGGCCCACGCGGGCATCTCCGTGGACGACCTGGTCTACCTCGACGACGAATGGCGTGTAAACGTGCGCAGGCTCGGCAAAGAAGCCGGCTTCCTCCGCGATCACCGTCCCGACGACGACAACGTCCCGAAGCGCCACGTCGTCCGTTTGCCACCCGGGCGGGCCCATGCCGGGAAAGAAGCCCGGCACCTGGATGCCGGCGATCACATAGGGACCTCGCTCGACCGACATGTCGCCCCTGCCGCAGACAGGAGAGACGGCAGGACTGGGCGAGGCCGTCGCGCTTGGGGTCAGGGAGGATAAGGCCGGCGACTTCGAAGGTGGAGGAACCGTGGCACAGCCCGCGGCCAGGACCGCCACCACCACCAGGAGCCCCATGGACTTCATGCCGCTCGTCACGCCGGCCGCCTCCCGCGCCTCGGACGCCGTCAACAGTAGAGCAGTTCCAGGCCGGCGGCGGCGCGGTTGACGGGTAGAACGCCCGTTCGATCTGGTACACTGCCCCAATGAGCGAGAGTTGCGAGGCTGCCCGTGACTGACATCTCGCGAATCCTCACGCCCGGGGTCGAAGACGAGGTCGAGGTCGCCGTCGATCGGACCCTGCGGCCAAAGACGCTCGACGAGTACATCGGGCAGCGCGAGCTGAAGGCGAACCTCTCGATCCTGCTCGGCGCCGCCCGCCAGAGAAGGGACGCCGCGGATCACGTGCTGCTCCACGGCCCGCCCGGCCTCGGCAAGACGACCCTGGCCACGATCATCGCCCGGGAACTCGGGACGAACATCCGCTACGCCAGCGGCCCCGCCATCGAGCGGGCAGGGGACCTCGCCGCCATCCTGACCTCGCTGGACGAGCGAGACGTCCTGTTCATCGACGAGATCCACCGCCTGAACCGCGCCGTCGAGGAAATCCTCTATCCGGCCATGGAGGACTTCGCCCTGGACGTGATGATCGGCAAGGGGCCCTCGGCTCGGAGCCTGAGGCTAAGCCTGAAGCCGTTCACGATCGTCGGCGCCACGACCCGTGCCGGCCGGATCTCGAGCCCGCTGCGCGACCGCTTCGGCGCCACCTACCGGCTCGACTTCTACGACGTGGCGGACCTGACGGCCATCGTGGTGCGGTCGGCGCGGCTGCTCGGCGTGGAGCTGAACCCGGACGGAGCCACGGCCATCGCCCGGCGCGGCCGCGGCACGCCGCGGGTCGTGAACCGCCTCCTGCGCCGCGTGCGGGACTACGCCCAGATTCACGGCGACGGCAGCGTAGACGCGGCGACGGCGGACAAGGCCCTGGCCGCGCTCGAGATCGACGACGCGGGCCTCGACGGCACGGACCGCAAGCTCCTGGCGGCGATCGTCCAGAAGTTCGGCAGCGGCCCGGTCGGGGTCCAGGCTCTGGCCGCGGTTCTCGCCGAAGAGCCGGAGACCGTGGAGGACGTCTACGAGCCGTTCCTGCTCCGTCTCGGGTTCCTGGACAGGACGCCCCAGGGTCGCATCGCGACGGATGGAGCCCGCCAGCACCTGGCTCGGCTCGGCTTCGAGATACCGCCGGCGCGCCGCGGCGAGCCGGAGCAACCGGCGCTCTGGGACGCCGCCGCAGGCGCGGACGGGCCTGCCGGTACGGACGCACCCGCCGGCTGATGTCCACCGCCCGCGACGGCCCCGGCTCCCAGCGCGTCTCCCCGGCCCAATTCGAGGTCGTGGTGCCGCCGCCGCCCGACGGCTCGACGCACGCGCGCCTGGGCCGCCTGACGCTGCCCCACGGCGTCGTCGAGACGCCGCAGTTCATGCCGGTCGGCACCAACGCGACGGTCAAGGCGCTCGATCCGGACGACCTGCGCGCCGCGGGGGCCACGATCATCCTCTCGAACACCTACCACCTCTACCTGCGGCCGGGCCACGAGCGGATCGCAGCCCTGGGCGGCCTCAACCGTTTCATGGCCTGGGATCGGCCGATCCTGACCGACTCGGGCGGGTTTCAGGTCGTGTCGCTCGGCGAGCTGCGCAAGATCGACGAGGGCGGCGTCACCTTCCAGAGCCACATCGACGGCTCCTACCACCGCTTCACGCCCGAGATCTCGATCGCGGTTCAGGAGGCCCTCGGGGCGGACATCGCGGTCGCCTTCGACCAGCCCGTGACGCCGGCCTCGACCGGGCTCAAGGACCTGGCCGAGGCCACCGCCCGCTCCAACCGCTGGGCGGAGCGGTCGCTGGCCGCTCACACCCGCCCCGACCAGGCCATCTTCGGCATCATCCAGGGCGGGCTGGATCCGGCTCTGCGGACGGAATCGACGGCCGTCGTTGCCGGGCTGCCCTTCGACGGCATCTGCGTCGGCGGCCTGGCCGGCGACGAGACTCCAGCGCAGCGCGAGGTCACGCTGGAGCTGGTCGTCGGGCTCCTGGAAGCGGCCGGCGACCCGCGGCCGCGCTACCTGATGGGCCTGGGATCGCCCGCGGATCTGCTCGAGGCGGTCCATCGCGGCATAGACATGTTCGACTGCGTGCTGCCGGCTCGCGTGGCCCGGAACGGCCAGCTGTGGGTCCCCGGCGGTCGCCTCAACATGCGCAACGCGAAGTTCGTCGACGATCCACGGCCGGTCCAGGAGGGCTGCCGCTGCCCCCTCTGCCGCAACTTCTCGCGGGCGTATCTGGCCCATCTCTTCCGGGCCGAGGAACTCCTCGCCTACCGCCTCGCGACTTGTCACAACCTGACCTTCACCCTAGACTTCATGGCCGAAATCCGCTCCGCGCTGCGCTCCGGCACCTTCAACGCACGCCTTCCCGAGCTTCGAGCGAGGGCCCAGCCGTCAAGGTCGCGTGCATCGGCAGTGCAGTCGGAGTGAAGAGCCCACTCGTAGCCTGTAGTCCGCGGAGGCGCATCAGATGGCCAGTCGAGACCGCCCCCACCGTCAAGAGAAGAAGAAGCCCAAGGACGCGTCGACCAAGACCAAGATCCAGCCCATGCTGGAGCCGCCGACCAACGTCGAGGTGTGGAAGCCGAAGCGAAAGCCGCGGACCGAAGAGACCGAGAGCTAGCTCGCGGGCGGACGCCATCCGGCGACCGCTCCGCCAATCCCGGAGAGGACAGGAGCGAGGAGCAAGGTGGCTATAACCGAGCGAGGTGCCGAGATCAGAGGAACGTCGGCCGAGAAGACCAACGAGCGCACCAAGGCCGTCGACGCCGCCATTCTCTCGATCGAGAAGCAGTTCGGGCGCGGCTCGATCATGCGGCTCGGTTCATCAGAGCGCCAGGCCGTCGACGTGATCCCGACCGGCTCGATCGCCCTGGACCTTGCCCTGGGCGTCGGCGGGATACCGCGCGGCCGGATGACCGAGATCTTCGGGCCCGAGTCCTCCGGCAAGACCACTCTCTGCCAGCATGTCCTGGCCGAGGCCCAGAAGAAGGGCGGCGTGGTCGCCTTCATCGACGTGGAACACGCCCTGGACCCCGGATACGCCCGCGCCTGCGGCGTCAACGTCGACGAATTGCTCGTCAGCCAGCCGGACACCGGCGAGGACGCGCTTCAGATCACCGAGACGCTCATCCGCTCCGGCGGCGTGGACTGCGTCGTCCTCGACTCCGTCGCCGCGCTGGTGCCGAAGGCCGAGATCGAAGGCGAGATGGGCGACTCGTTCGTCGGCATCCAGGCCCGCCTGATGAGCCAGGCCCTCCGCAAGCTGGCCGGTTCGGTCAACCGTTCCAATACGGCCCTCGTCTTCACCAACCAGCTGCGCGAGAAGATCGGCGTCATGTTCGGCAACCCCGAGGTCACGCCCGGCGGCCGGGCCTTGAAGTTCTACGCCAGCGTGCGCCTGGACATCCGGCGAGTCGAGACGATCAAGGTCGGGACGGATTCGGTCGGCAACCGCGTCCGCGTGAAGGTCGTGAAGAACAAGGTCGCGCCGCCCTTCCGCGTCGCCGAGTTCGACATCATGTTCGGCGAGGGCATCTCTCGCGAGGGCGGCCTGCTGGACGTCGGCGTCGCCATGAACATCGTCACCAAGACCGGAGCCTGGTTCACCTTCGGCGAGACGCGCCTCGGCCAGGGTCGCGAGGCCGCCAAGGAGTTCCTCAAGGGCAACCCGGATCACGCGGCCGAAGTCGAGAAGCAGATTCGGGCGAAGATGTCCGAGGTGTCGCTGCCGGTCGAAGGGATCGAAGAGGCCGAATAGCCGGCCATGCCGAACCGATCAGGCACCGACCGCCTGGAGGCGCGCCGGGCGCGGCTCGAGCGCCACGCCACGGAGACGGACCCGGAGGCCGTCCTTGAGGCGGCCGCGCGGTTCCTGGAGGTACGCTCGCGCTCTATCGATGAGGTCCGCCGCCACCTGGCGGCCGCCAGGTTTCCGGCCGAGCTCGTGGATGGCGCGATCGACCGCCTGGTCGAGCTCGGGATGCTCGACGACCGTGCCTTCGCGGCGGCCTGGGTCGAATCGAGAGACAGGGCCAGGCCGCGCGGCGAGGGGGCGCTTCGAAGGGAGCTGGCCTTGAAGGGCATCGACCGCGAGACGGTCGCGGCTGTGCTGGCGGACCGAAACGAGGCCGCCGGCGATTTCCAGGCCGGCGCCTCCGCGGGCGCGACAGGCGGCGCGATGGGCCGTGCGAGCGCCGATGAGGCCGCCGCGGAACGGCTGGTCCGGAAGAGCCGGAGCGCGTTGCTGCGCGTAGAGGATCCTGGCGCCAGGCGCCGGCGTGTCTATGCCCTTCTCGCCCGCAGCGGCTTCGACCCCGACATCTGTCGCGAGGTGAGCGGCCGGTTTGGAGCGTCCGAGGCGGGCCCCGAGGACTAGCTGATCCCGGCCGGCCCGGCCCCGGGAACACCGCGCTCGCATGGCGGGCCGGCCCGACTTGATTCCCCCGGGCGCCGTAGACTACAGGGCGAGACGAACAACGCGCCGCCGGCCTTATGTCGAGCGACGCCGCCGCGTCGGAACATCGATAACGCGGCTCCACTCGGCGGTGCACCGGGAGTGGGCACGGCTGGGGATCGGGGCCGCCCCGACTGGTTTCTACACGCGCCCGGTCGCGTCATCCGACCCGGGTGGGAGGCAAGTTCATATGGATACGATTGCCCTTGTGGCCACCGTTGTCGTGGCCGCCTTCGTGGGCGCTTGTCTGGGATTCCTGGCCCGCGGCATCGTCGCCAATCAGGCCATCCAGAGCGCCAACGAGAAATCCGCCCGGATCGTCGCCGAGGCTAGAACCCAGCAGAAGGAGCTCATCCTTGCCGCCAAGGACGAGAAGATGCGGCTCCAGCGCGAGGCCGAGGACGAGGCTCGCGCCAAACGCGGAGAGCTGGCCACCTTCGAGAGCCGGCTGCTCGCCCGTGACGAACAACTCGACATGCGGGCCGACATGCTGGAGCAGCGAGACCGCAAGCTGCTGGAGCGGGAGCGCGAGTTCGAGAGCAGCCGGCAGGAGCTGGCCCGGGCCCAGCAGGAGCACGTGGCCGCCCTCGAGCGCGTCAGCGGCATGTCCGCCGCCGAGGCCAAGGCCCAGCTGCTCGAGGCCGTCCGCGACGAGGCCGAGCGCGACGCCGTCCATCTCGCCAAGTCGATCGAGCGCGAGGCTCGCGAGGAGGCCGAGGAGCGTGCCCGCGAGATCGTGATCACGACGATGCAGCGCATCGCGGCCGACCACACGGCCGAGCACACCGTCTCCACCGTCCATCTGCCCAACGACGAGATGAAGGGCCGCATCATCGGCCGCGAGGGCCGCAACATCCGGGCCCTCGAACAGGCCACCGGCGTGGATCTCATCATCGACGACACCCCGGAGACGGTCGTCATCAGCGCCTTCGACCCGGTTCGCCGCGAGATCGCGCGCGTGGCCCTGACCAAGCTCATGGCCGACGGCCGCATCCATCCCGGCCGCATCGAAGAGGTCGTGGCCAAGGCTCGGGCCGAGGTAGATCTGGTGATGCGACAGGCGGGCGAGCAGGCCGTGTACGACGCCGGCATTCCGGCCCTGCCGGCGGAGATCGTCAGGCTCCTGGGCCGTCTGAAGTTCCGCACCAGCTACGGCCAGAACGTGCTCGTCCACTCCGTGGAAACCAGCCGGCTGGCCGCGATCATCGCCGCCGAACTCGGGGCCGACGTTCAGGCGGCCAAGGTCGGGGGTCTGCTGCACGATATGGGCAAGGCCGTCGACCACGAAGTTGAGGGTCCTCACGCTCAGATAGGGGCCCAGATCGCGCAGCGCAACAACCTCTCGCCCAAGGTCGTGAACGCCATCGCCTCCCACCACCAGGAGGTCGAGTACGCCTCCCAGGAGGCTCCGATCGTCCAGGTCGCCGACGCCATCAGCGCGTCGCGCCCGGGAGCCCGGGGCGAGTCCGTGGAGACCTACATCCGGCGCCTGGAGGATCTGCAGGCTATCGCCGAGAGCTTCGAGGGCGTCGAGAAGAGCTTCGCCGTTCAGGCCGGCCGGGAGGTCCGCGTCCTCGTCAGGCCGGAGCAGATCGACGACGTCAGCGCGACGCGGCTGGCTCGTGACGTGGTCAAGAAGATCGAGGCCAGCCTGACGTACCCGGGCCAGATCAAGGTGACGGTCATCCGCGAGACGCGGGCCGTCGAATACGCGAAGTAGTCGGCCGTGGCCGTAGCGGGAGGCACACCGCGGCCGGTCGCGCCGCGCGGCAAGGTCTGCCGGATCCTGATGATCGGCGACCTCATCGGCAAGCCCGGACGGGTCGCCGTCGAGAAGCTCCTGCCCGAGCTTCGCCATGAGCTCGGCATCGACTTCGTCACCGCCAACGGTGAGAACGTGGCCGGCGGCATGGGCCTTACCGCCTCCACGGCCGAGGCCATGTTCGGGGCGGGCGTGGACGTGATCACGTCGGGCAATCACATCTGGGACAAGCGCGAGATGTACGAGCAGCTCGAGCACGACGAACGGATCCTGAGGCCGCTCAACTACGGCACGGAGGGTGTACCGGGCCGCGGTTGGGGCGTCTTCCACGCCGAGGACGGCACGGAGGTCGCGGTTCTCAACTTCCAGGGCCGGACCTACATGATCCCGATCGAGAACCCCTTCACCGAGTTCGACCGACTGATCGACCAGGCTTCCGAGCCGCTGCCGCCGGTGCGCGTGGTCGACTTCCACTGCGAACTGACCAGCGAGAAGAACGCCTTCGGGATCTACCTGGACGGCCGCGTGAGCGCGGTCGTGGGAACGCACACGCACATCCCGACGGCGGACGAGCGGATCATGCCGAAGGGCACCGCCTACCAGTCCGACCTGGGCATGGTCGGGCCGATCCACAGCGTCATCGGCTTCGATCCGGCCACGGTCATCCCACGCTTCATCAATGGCCTGCCCACGCGGTTCGAAGTCGGGACGGGGCCGGTCGTCTTCAACTCCTGCCTCATCGACGTGGACACTGCGACCGGCCGGGCGGTCGCGGTCGAGCGCATCCAGCGTACAGTCGAGGTCTGAGGTGGCCGGGGACGAGCGATCGGCCGCCCCGCCGCCCGGGCAGCCGGCTGCCCCGGACGAGACTGCCGTCGAGGCATCGGCCGGGGAGGCCCCCCGGCGGTTCAGGGACCGGTCCAGGCGGGTCATGAGCGGCCGGCGGGTCGTGCCCGAGTATCCGTCGCGGGTTGACCTGCATGCCCACAGCGCCCGTTCCGACGGGATCCTGGAGCCGCGGGCGCTGGTCGACGCGGCCGCCGCCGTGGGCGTGCGCGTGCTGGCGCTCGCCGACCACGACACTCTCGCCGGCGTCCGCGAACTCTGCGCGCCCGGGGCAGGGGAGCTCCCGTTGGAACTCGTGCCGGCCGTCGAGATCAACAGCGTCGCCGACGGCATCCGCGACCTGTGGGAGGGCGAGCTTCACATCCTGGGCCTCGGCGTGGACCCCGACGACGAGCCCTTCGAGGCCGCCCTGCGGCGGCAGCGGGACTCGCGCGCGGTCCGCTTCCGGATGATCCTCGGTCGTCTGCGCGATCTCGAGATGCCGGTCGACGAGGGCGCCGAGGCGCTCCCGGTCGCGCCGGGGTCGTCGCTCGGGCGTCCCCAGATCGCTCGCCTGCTCGTCGCCGCCGGGCATGCCCCCACCGTCGACGCCGCGATGCAGGAGCTGCTCGCCCGTGGCAAGCCGGCCTACGTGCCGCGCCAGGGACTCGGGCCGCGCGAGGCGATCGCCGCGATCCGGGCCGCCGGCGGGCTGCCGGCGCTGGCCCATTTCGCCGACGCCCCGGCCCGGCGCAACCTGGTCGCCGAGCTGATGGACGCGGGGCTCGGTGGCCTCGAAGTCCACTACCGGCATTTCGACGCGGAGACCGTGGCCGAGATGGCTGCCGTTGCTCGGGCCCTGCGCCTCGTCCCGACCGGCGGGAGCGACTACCACGGCGACGGCGAGACGTATGCCGAAGCCCACGCCACTCTCTTCGTCCCGGACGAGGACGCGTCCGCGCTCTTCTCGGCCCTCGGCCGGAGCGATGCGCGGGTGCATGGATTGCGGACGGCGACACCATGACGGCCCGTTCTCTCGCGGACCTCGCGGCGGGTCTCACCGCCGCGCCGCTTCCCGGCGGCCTGGCGACCGCACCGGACGTCGCCGCGGGCCTGGCCGAGTTCCGCCCCGAGACGCACAGCCTGCCCAGCTTCTACGTGTGGACACTGGGCTGCCAGATGAACATGAGCGACTCCGAGGAGATGGCCGGCCAGTTGCTCGCCGCGGGTTGTTCACGCGCCGCCTCGATGGAGGAGGCCGAGCTCGTCGTGATCAACACGTGCGCCGTCCGAGAGCACGCCGAGGCGAAGGTCATCGGCCGGCAGGGCGTTCTGGCCGGTCTGAAGCGAGCCCGACCGGGAATGCGAGTCGTCCTGACCGGCTGTGGCGTCCGGGAGTCCGAGCGGGCCGGCCTGGCCCATCGCTTCCCCGCGGTCGACGTCTTCCTGCGCCCCGACGAGGAGCCCGAGCTGGCTCTCCGGCTCGGTTTGGTCTCGGCCCAGGCACCGATCGGCCTCCGGACCGTCTCCACGGCGGCCACGACCGTCCTGGGCGGCCGACCGGTGAGCGCGGCCGATCGTCTGGCCGGCTCGCGCGCCAGCGCGCTGGCGGAGAAACGCGTTGCCCGCTCGTCCACGATCTCGGCCTGGCTGCCGATCGTGTACGGCTGCGACAAGACGTGCACGTACTGCATCGTGCCCTTCAGCCGGGGTCCGGAGCGCAGCCGGCCCTTCGACGACATCGTCGACGAGGCCCGCGGGATCGCGTCGGCCGGGTACCGCGAGCTGACGCTGCTCGGCCAGAACGTCAACAGCTACGGCCACGACCTGCCGGCCGAGGAGCGCTTCGCCCACATCGACACCGAGCGGTCAGCCGGACGCCGCCTGGACCTGCTCTCCCGGCCCGACCTGGCCGAACTGCTGCGCGCGGTCGACGGCATCCGCGGACCGGACGGTCGCCCGGCCATCCCGCGCCTTCGCTTCATAACGTCGCATCCGTGGGATCTCTCAGACCGGCTGATCGAAGCCATGGCGGCATGCGACTCCGTGGCCGAGCATCTGCACCTCCCGGTCCAGTCGGGCGATGACGCGACGCTGCAGCGCATGGGCCGCCAGTACACGATCGCCCACTACAAGGAGCGCCTGGCCCGGATCCGCGAGGCCGTGCCCGGAATCGCCGTCTCGACGGACGTCATCGTCGGCTTCTGCGGGGAGACGGAGGACCAGTTCGGCGCGACGCTGGCCCTGCTGGAGGAGGTCCGCTTCGACACCGTCTTCGCCGCCGCATACTCGCCCCGGCCCGGCACACCGGCGCTGCGAATGCAGGACGACGTTCCGCCGGCCGTCAAGCGCCGCCGCCTCAACGAGCTGCTCGCCCGGCAGGAGAAGATCGGCCTCGAACTCAACCGGGAATGGCTCGCGCGGGACGTGGACGTGCTCGTCGAACGAGTGATGCCGCCGCGTCGCGGCACCGTTCCTTATGAGGCGACGGACGGGGCTCCGGATGACGCGACAGACGGTGCCGCCCGGCCTGACGAGGCCGCCGGGGCCGCCCTTGCGGCCGAGGCCGGCTCTGCCGCCGGGGCCTCCGGCGAAGACGATTACACCGGGGTTCCCGACCTGGTCGGAAGGGCGGGGGAGGGGAGTCTCGCCCTGGCCGGCCGGACGCGCCACAACAGGCTCGTGCACTTCGCCGGCGACCCGGCTCTCGTTGGCCGGGAGGTGATCGTCCGGATCGAATACGCGGGGCCGTTTGCGCTTCGCGGTCGCCTGGCCGGGACGGCGGATGAGACGGACGTCGTCTCCTGAGGCGGTCCCGCCGCTGGTCGTGCTGGCCGGCGCGACCGCTACCGGAAAGACCGCTATGTCTCTCGCCCTGGCCGAGGCCCTGGCCGAGCGGGGCATCGCCACCGAGATCATCTCGGCCGACTCGCGCCAGGTCTACCGTGGCATGGACATCGGCACCGCCAAGGCCACCGCGGCGGAGCGGGCCCGCTTTCCCCACCACGGACTCGACCTGGTGAACCCGGACGAGCCGTTCGCAGTGGCCGACTTCGCGGCCCACGCGGATGCCGCGCTCGCGGGCATCGCCGAGCGCGGCGCGGTCGCGATCCTTGCCGGCGGAACCGGCTTCTACCTGAGGGCGGTCGCCCACGGCATCGCCGTCGAGGCCCTGCCCTGGGACCCGGAGGTTCGCGCCTCGGTCGAGGCCTCGCTCGCGACGAAAGGTCTTCCCGCGCTCGTCGGCGAGCTGCGGCGGCTCGCTCCGACCCGCGCCGCTGAGGTCGACCTGCGCAACCCGCGCCGCGTCGTACGCGCCGTGGAGATCGCACGTCTACGGGGAGACGCGCCGCTCCCTCCGCCGCGGGGCTACGGGCGGCCGGTCCTGTGGCTGGGCCTGGCGGTGCTCGCCCCCGTTCTGCACGAGCGGATCCGCGCCCGGGCCCGGGGGCAGTTCGAGGCCGGTTTGGTGGAGGAAACCCGGGGCCTCATCGCCCGGTACGACGCCGCTCTCCCCAGCTTCTCCGGCATCGGCTACGCCGAGGCCCGCGGCGTGATCGAGGGCCGTCTATCCCTCGACGAAGCGATCGCCGAGGACGCCCGCCGCAACGTCCAGCTCTCCCGCCGCCAGGGGACCTGGTTCCGGAGCGAAGCCGACATCTGCTGGCTCGAGGCGACACAGGATCTACCGCTGCCCGAGGCCCTGGCCGCGACGCTGGCTTACCTGGATGGATAGCGAACGCCGGCGGCGGTCCGTGGGTGCGCGTCGCGCTCGTCCTCTCGCGCCCCTGCCTCCGACCGCACGAGGCGGAGCGGGGCAGCTTCGAGGCATCCGGCCGCCCGTGCGACCGGCGCCACATCCGTCCCTGCCGCCGGCACTCGTGCGCCGCGGGCCCTGCCGCCACCGCTACGTGTCCGGCCCGGGCTGCCTCCGCTGCGGGCGCCTCGACCGCGGCCCGCGCCGCCAGCGGCTGCGCTTCGCCGCCGCGGTTCGCGCCGTTGCCTCCGCCGCCGGACGCTCGTCCGCCTCAGGCGCCCCTGCGTCGGTGCTACGTCCGTCCCTGGCGCTGGCACTCGCCGCGGCGGCGGTCCCGCGTGCTCGCGGTATGCAAGTGGTACTTGCGCAGAGCGACGGCGGACGATGGCGATCGACAGCTCGAAGCCACGCGGCCCCCACACCGCGCAGGAAACCTAGCCCGATGCAACTACGAGTGGCAAAGTGCAAGGTCAGGACGCCCTCGGAGCCTGCCGCCGGGGCAACGTTCCCATCCAAAGGCCAGGTCGCCACTCTACGCAACTGGTGCTTGCATCCCGCAAGAAGCGGCGACCCTCCCGCGATCGCAGTCGTCGGCTCGGCCGCGCGAGACTCGGACACGTACGTGGCCGCCCTCGTTGTCGCTCGCCGTAGGGTCCCGCTACTTCGCCGCGCACGGCCTCCGACGCCGCGCCCCTGCCTCCGGCCGCACGAGGCGGAGCGCGGCAGCTTCCTTCGGCATCAGGCCGCCCCTGCGGCCGGCGCCACATCGGTCCCTGCCGCCACGGCCGTCCCTGCCGCCGGCACTCGTCGGTGGCCGTCCCGCGGTGCCGTCGCTCGCCGTTACGGTCCCGCTGCTTCGCCGCGCACGGCCTCCGGCCGGCCTTCCGCTATCCTGAGCCGGTATGACGAAGGACATGGTCGATCTTGCTGCTCCGGTCGAGCGCGCATTCCTGGTAGCCGTCGATACCGGCGACGACCCCGGCTGGACTGCCGAGGAGTCGATCGCCGAGCTGGCCAGCCTGGCGGACACCGCGGGCGCGGAAGTGGTCGGGGCCGAGTGGCAGAACCGCCGGCATGTCGACCCCAACTACTACGTGGGCAAGGGCAAGGTGGACGAGCTGGTCGCGGCCAGGTCCGAGACCGGTTACACGATGCTGATCACCGACGACGAGCTCTCACCGGCCCAGCAGCGCGCCCTGGAGGAAGCCGTCAAGACCAAGGTCATCGATCGGTCGCGCCTCATCCTGGACATCTTCGCCCAGCATGCCCAGACGCACGAGGGTCGCCTGCAGGTCGAACTGGCTCAGCTGGAGTACCAGCTGCCGCGCCTGACGAGGATGTGGACGCACCTGTCCCGTACCGGCGGCGGCATCGGCACCCGTGGCCCCGGCGAGTCGCAGCTGGAGACGGACCGCCGCCTGGTTCGAGAGCGAATCAAGAAGTTCAAGGAACGTGTCGACCAGATCGCCGAGCAGCGCCGCACCGCCACGCGGGCCCGGGACCGCCGCCTGATCCCGACGGTCGCCATCGTCGGCTACACGAACGCCGGCAAGTCCACGCTGCTCAACGCCCTGGTCGGGCAGGTCGTCGTGAAGGCAGAGGACCGCCTGTTCGCCACGGTGGATCCCACGTCCCGCCAGGTCAAGCTCGGCGAAGGCCAGACGGCGATCGTGACCGACACCGTGGGTTTCATCCACAAGCTGCCCCACCAGCTCGTGGACGCGTTCCGGGCCACGCTGGAGGAGGTAACGCGCGCCGATGTCCTGCTCGAGATAGTGGACGCCTCGGGCCGCCACTTCGCCGAGCATCGGGCCACGGTCCAGACGGTCCTCGAGGAGCTTGGTGCCGGCGACAAGCCGCGCCTGGTCGCGTTCAACAAGGCCGATCTCATCGAGGCGGCAGCACGCGACGGGGACACGCCGGGCCCGGCGATCGCCGGCCAGGCTCTCATCTCCGCGGTGACGGGGTACGGCCTCGAGACGCTCAAGGCCGAGCTGTCGGCGCTGCTGGCCTCGCTCTGGGTCGACGTCGACGTGGCGATACCGTACCGAGCCGGCGAGTTGCTCGCCCGCGTCCGCGAGCGCGGCACCGTCGAACTCGATTACCGCTCGGTCGACGTCCGGGTCATGGGCCGGGTCAGCCCTCCACTGGCCGGGGAGCTCGAAGCCGTGGCTGCCAGGTGGAAGGAAACGCTGCGAAACGGCGAGTCGGTCGGTCCCTGAAGACCGCCGGATCACTAAGGCCGACGCAGGCCGGCTCGAGCGCCCGCCACCCGGCCTTTACAGAACAGACGTTCTCATGCATACGCGATACTCCACCGGCCGGAGCGACCCATGTTGGCAGCGAGTGGACAACTCGGAAAACAGCCACCGCTCCGCCCAAAAGTAGTGGATAAGCCTCTTTCGCGCCGGTGCCTCCCGACATAGATTCTGTCTTGCCCGGAGGGGCCAGCGAGATCGACACCAAGCCAGCGGTTCTGGTGGAAACGGTGCCAACGATCTGCGTGAAAGCTCCAGGACCCGCAACGGTTCTGGGGACGGATCGCAGGACGCAAGCCGCGGAAGCCGGAATGTAGAGGGCTCGGTGGCAGGTTCGGCAGTGGCCGGAGCGCGGTTCGCCGCTCGAGTGAGGAGTCCTCGGACCCCTTGCCCGCGGTGGTCAGAGCGGCCAGAACACGCGGACCCGCAGGACGATCGAGCGGTTCCTCCGGGCGCTTCTTTGTGCCCGGAGATGGGCCCCGGGCGTCGCCGAACTCCCGGATCCTCCATTCGCGATGGCAGCCCCGCCGCGCGTCCGAGCGGGGTAGGGGAGAGAAGCGGTATCCTCGGCCGCGACCCTCTCAGCAGCCAGGAGACCGATGTCCTCCGCCTCCCCCAGCGTCTGGGTGATCATCCCGACGTACAACGAACGCGAGAATGTCGGCCCAATCACCGCCGCCGTCCTGGAGACCGTGCCCGAAGCCCACGTCCTGATCGTCGACGATGGATCGCCCGACGGCACCGGCGAGCTGGCCGACGACCTTGCCCGGGGCAACGAAGCCATTCGTGTTCTGCACCGCGAAGCCAAGCAGGGCCTGGGACGAGCCTACGTGGCCGCGTTCAAAGACCTCCTGGCGCGAGATGCGGGCATCATCGTCCAGATGGACGCCGATTTCAGCCATCCCGTCCGCTTCCTGCCGGCCTTGCTCGAACCCATTCGCGCCGGCAGGGCCGACCTGGTGCTGGGCTCACGCTACGTCAAGGGCGGCCGGATCCCTCGATGGAACATCTTTCGCCGGCTGATCAGCCGTGGGGGCAGCCTGTTCGCCGGAGTCGTCCTCCTGATGCCCTACCGAGACCTGACGGGAGGCTTCAAGGCCTGGCGGGCGCCCGTGCTGGGCCAGATCGACCTGGATCGCCTGCACGCCGGCGGGTACGCCTTCCAGATCGAGACCACCTTCGGGGCCAGGCTGGCGGGCGCCCGGGTCGTCGAGGTTCCGATCACCTTCGAAGAACGCCGCGTCGGCCAATCGAAGATGAGCATGAACATCTTCATGGAGGCATTCCTGCTCGTTCTGGCCCTCCGGTTCGCGACCCTGGGCCGCCGCCGGCGCAGGATCCCTGCTGCCGACCGGTAGAACCCCGCCCGCGTCGCGGCCTCACCATATCGAACGGCCGTTCGAGTGCCAACAGGCAGACCCGACCCGGCGGTTCAACTCTGTGTACGAGTTGTGGAAGCCCGGCCCGTTCAGCGCCGCGGCATCCCGAACGCGTGGAGAACTGGGTTGGAACGGCGCAGCACCGGCCCTACACTCGGACTTGCCCGAAGGGGCCACGGACAACCGAACGACTCGGTCGATTCTCGGATCGGCCGAACGATGCGGAGTCGCGGTTCCTTCGGGCGTTCCATTCCTGGACACGGTAAGCCGCTCCCGGCAGGACATCGCCCGTCACCGGCAGCCGGCGCCACGGCGGGCACTCCCGATCCCCATCCGGAGCCAAGCCGGCGGGCGGCCAGTCGCCACATTGCACTGCCGATAAGAGAGGTTATGTCCGTTAGCCCAAGACTACTGAGCGTGTCGAGTGGTCATGTGTGGGTCACCACAAGTGGCCATGAGACGGTCCCTGCCCCGTAGGCGCCTGGGGCGCGCGCTGCGATCGATCCGCAGGTCATCGGATCACCGGGTATTCCGCGTGCGTCGGCTAATCCTTCTCGAAGTCAAACTTGCGCATGCGGAGCGTCCTGGCGTTCTCGGAGACGGTCCGAATTGTCTGATCTGAGAAGCCGCCGGCGCCGGCGTGGCTGGCATCGATCTCTATTCGGACCGTCAGGGTGACGTCTGGCTGAGTCGCCAACGGTCCGATGATCTCTTTGACGAGCTTCTCGAGCTCCGGGAACGGAGTGCAAGCATCTGCGAGGACCGCTTCGCCTGTGAACCGGACGACGCGCGCCGGCGGCAACGGCCCAGGCGTGTTCCCGTCTCCGGGAACGCCAGAGGCGACTCCGGCGCCAGGGCTCGGTTTGATCTCAGGACCAGCGAGAGGATCCGGAAGCACCGAGCCGTCGACGATCAGACTCGTTGAGGTGATTGGAGTGTCTGCAACCCGGCCTGCGACCAGGCCTCGATACTCGGCCGGCTCCTCGCGGGCAGCCGCGTAGGCGAAGGTCTCGCTGCGCCACAGGATGTTGCCCGCTCCGTCACGAACAGCACCTTCCAGGACCGACATGTCTCGAAGCCGTGGCAGATAGACATATCGCGCAAACCACGACCACAACTCCTTGAGCCCGACTTCGTGATGCGCATCCCAATAGGTTCCGAGCTTCTGAAGCAGTGCGAGCCGGAGGTTCACCCCGCCGAACTTCACGATCAGAAGTTCCTCGTTTCGCAGTTTCGCCCCTGCACGGATGGCCAGCTGATCCGGCCCCGAGCTCAGCTTTACCGGTTTCAGTCCGACCTTTGCCGTGCCGTCTGCCTGCTCAGGCACGAGGAGCCAGATATAGGTCTCCCCTACTCTGACCTTGACCGTCTCGTCGGCTGCGTCGCGCTGGCTGCGGGCTTGTCCACGTTGGTATGTATCAAGGTTGAGCTTGCCGGATTCCCCGTCGTCGCAGATTGATTTCCATGCCAAATACTGGCCGGCAGCGTGCATCAACTCAGCGAGCCGCATGGAATCGGGCGCAATGAAGACCAGCATGTTCTGGTTGGATCGGTCGCCGGCGCCGCGGGAGCCGAGGATCGCCCTGGCGGCCTGAGCCGCCCGGGAATCGGAGGCCTTGGGGTCATGCGGGTATTCTGGGCCGAGGGCCACGAGGGCGACCTCGTCCTCGTCGGGCACATCAGAGCCGCCCTTTGGCGACGAGTGAACCCGCGCGAAAGGACCTCGATCGGTCAGTCCGAGCTTGAGGCGGCGCTCCACCTCGACGGCCACCAGGTCCGTCCCTTTGTGCTGATCTGCTCGATCCCGCGCGAGCTGGTTCACCGATGGCTGAGTCGCATACCAGTAGCGGCCGCTCTGCTCGTAAAGGAACGTCGCCTGGCCAGCAAGCCTGCGTAGAGCGTCGCCAAACGTGGCCGGCTGCTCGCCCGGCTGCACGGACCCCAGCAGAATGCGCTTGTCGTCTATTCCGCGGTTAGCCGCCGCCGGCAGCGGCGCTGAGCCCAGGAAGACAGTGCGTGCGACTCGTCGTGCGGCGGAATACCGACCGTAGGTGCCAGCATTCTCACGGTCGAGATGCAGTGGCAGAGAAGACACTCCGTCGACATCGCTCTCGATGATTGGCGTCCAGTTGTCATCGAGATACTGCGTTAGCTGCGACAAGACAAGCGTGTCGTCGAGCGGGATTGCTGCGGGCAAGATAAGCAGGTTCGGATCCTGCTTCTCCCAAAGCGCGTGAACTACTGCGGCCATCAGCTTGAGGACGCCGCGCGTCCGCTGGAACCGCTCGAGCGTGCTCCAATCGTCGAAGAGGCGAGGTTGTCCCGGGTTCCGTGGAATTTGAGTTGAGGGGAGGGTCCTCCAGCCCGAGGCGTGAAGTGTCACGCTTTGGGAGACCTGGAAGTCGCACTGGAGGAACCCATGCCATCCTCGCACGTCTCGTCTGGTCCTGAGAAGCCCGCCCGTCGTGGAGTTCGCCGCCGACCGGCAAAGCTGGTCCATCCGCTGCCGATCGAGCTGACCGATCGCCTGGAAGGACATCTGGCCACCTTCGCGGCGCACATGCGCGAGGGCCTTCTCGCCGCCTCGACCGCGGTCGGCCTCGAAGTCTTCGAGGAGCTGATGAGGAGCGAGGTCGACGCTCTGGCGGGTCCAAAGGGCAAGCACAGCTCCGATCGGTCTGCCTATCGCCATGGCAGCGAGACAGGTTCGGTCACTCTCGGTGGCCGGCGTCTGGCGATCCGACGGCCTCGCGTTCGGAGTGCCGACGGCGAGACGGAGCTCCCGCTCACGAGCTATGAGGCCGCGAGCGCCACTGACCTGCTCGCCGAGGGCATCGTGGCTCGCATGCTCGCCGGTCTCTCGACCCGCCGCTATGGGGCAGGTCTCGAACCGGTCGGGCGAGCCATCGAGGAGCAAGCGCTCGGGGTGAGCCACGCCGCGATCAGCCGGCGCTTTCTCGCGGCCACGGCCGAGCGCCTGTCCGAGCTCCTCGATCGCCGTCTCGACGACCGGCGCTACCTCGTGCTGATGCTCGACGGCTGGAACCTGGGCGAGCACCTGCTCGTGGGCGCTCTGGGCATCGACTCCGAGGGCCGAAAGGTGCCACTCGGCGTGGTCGAGGGCACGACCGAGAATGCGGCAGTCGTGAGCTCACTCCTGGCCGATCTGCGCGATCGCGGTCTCGACGTCAGCGAGGGCGTCCTCTTCGTGGTCGATGGCGGGACCGCCATCGGTTCGGCCATCCGCTCCTTCTTCGGCCGCGGTGTCGCGGTCCACCGCTGTCATCGCCACAAGGAACGCAACGTGCTCGAGCATCTCCCCGAGATCGAGCGGCCACTCGTCCAGCGCCGTCTTCGGGCGGCCTGGGCGGAGTCGGATCCGGCGGTGGCCAAGGCCGCTCTGGAGGCTCTCGCCCGCAGTCTCGCCCATAACCGGCCCGGTGCCGCGGCGTCGCTTCGGGAAGGGCTGTCCGACACGCTCACCCTGACG
The DNA here is from genome assembly GCA_963713795.1 of uncultured Chloroflexia bacterium. Classification (GTDB taxonomy): domain Bacteria; phylum Chloroflexota; class Limnocylindria; order Limnocylindrales; family CSP1-4; genus Fen-1039. The sequence continues at coordinate 90,565 of CAVQNC010000008.1, read as the reverse complement.
CGCCTTGGCATCGCGGGCAGCCTCCGGCGGACACTGGAGTCGACCAATCCGATGGAGTCGATGGTCGAGATCGTCAAGGACCACGCTCGGCGGGTGAAGAACTGGGAGAGTGGCGAGATGGCCCTGCGCTGGTCGGCCGCAGGGATGCTCGCCGCGCAGGCTCAGTTTCGGCGTGTCCAGGGCTATCGCGAGCTGCCAATCCTCGCTGCGGCCCTCAAGCGTGAGCTGAACATCGAGGAGGCGCAGATCCTGACGAACTGACCGCTATCATCAGCAACCGCTGGAGGTCCTCACCAGACCAAATTCCACGACGAGCGGGACATCCTCTCGCCTGAGGCGCTCGAGCGAGACCTCGAATTCGGGATCATCGACAAGGCGAGGCAGATCGACGCAACAATCGATCAGTTGCGGATCTCCGAGTCGCTACTCACAAGCGGCCCTCCCCGAACCCGAAGGAAGTATGTGCCGGTCCTCGTGGCGACTGAGGGATTCCCAGTCAACCCCATGACCATGCTGGCTATTGAGGAAAGACTCAAAGCGGCCGGCGTGCTTCAGGGCAATCAAGTCGGACCGCTCCACATCATCGATCAGGAGGAGCTACATATGCTTGAAGGTTTGGCCGAGCACGGCGGTCCAGGCCTTCTCGAGACGCTGGAAGCTCATGAAGTCGCCAGCCTTCGAAACATGGGGCTCAAGGATTACCTACTGGTCGGCCGACGGCCGCCGATCGCCGGCGATCGGCCAACCCGGCTTGAAGCTCCGTTCCAGGCTGTCTGGGCGATCGCGCTCGAGGCACTTCGTAGGACCTCCGGCGAGGGCAACTCAGGCGACGGCGAGCCCTCGGCTGACGAGCCAGGGACATAACCGGCGGGATCCTCGTTGCCGGCGGCCGCCTTGCTTGACCCAGCCTCGGCCTTCGACTATGCCAGGCATTGGATTCGATCCCGGACGGGCGACCGCGGGACACCGGCCAATCTGGCATGCGCGGCAGCGGCCATGGTCACGAGGATGGTCACCGGTGACTATGTTCATGACCACCTCACGAAGTGACCGTCAGATGACCGCTCGACAGAGCGGACGCCAGGCAGATGTTGGAGCTGCTTGAAGATCCGAATCCAATCCGCTGGGCCCGCACCGGCCGAGCCCAGCCAGGGACCGTGTTTCGAGGCAGACATTCTGCCCGGGGCGGCTCATGTGCCGATTGCGGACTCGGGACAACAACGGCGATCCGACAGGCGCGTCGGTGCGGTTTGAGGCAGCTCTGTCCGGGCATACTCTGACCCCGATTGGGACGTAGGGAGGTCCGAACTTCCCCGCCAGCTCGAGGTCCTATGGCGGTCGCCTCGACGGTCGCGCAGGGCCCAATGGCGAGACCGACCCCTTCGGCCGGGCGTCCCCGCCCAGAAAGGCATACATGGCATCGCTTGCGCAGAACAAGGCCGTCGTGCGGCGCTTCATGATCGAGATCTTGCAGGGAGGCAACCTCGATCTCTTCGACGAGATCGTCGCTCCCGACTACGTGAACACTACGATGGGCAATGCGGATCGAACAGCCTTCAAGGGAATGGTGGGCGCTCTCCGCTCCGCAGGCATGAACTTCACCATCAGAGAACTCGTGGCCGAGGGCGACGCGGTAGTGGCTCGCTTCACGGTCCAGGTCTCCCAGGCCGGCGAGCAGAAGAGTGCCATGGGCTTGACCTACTACAAGCTCGTCAACGGCAAGATTGCGGTCGACGAGCCTATCAGCTCGCCCGACCTCGGGCAGTTGCTCGCACCGTTTCTGACTCAGATGGCCCACGCATAGACGAGCCTCGATTCGATGACACACCTCCGCTCGACCGACAAACTGGACGAGGGGAGGCTCTGTATTTCCTGAGCGTGCCCGCCCGGCACCGCATCGGAGGCGAGGATGGGCAAGCTGGTCTATTTGATGAACGTCTCGCTCGACGGCTACGTCGAGACCCCCGACCACTCCCTCGATTGGACGATCGTCGACGAGGAGACCCACAGCTGGTTCACCGATCGCTCGCGGGAGGCGGATGCGTTCCTCTACGGCCGGCGGCTGTATGAGGTCATGAACGCCTACTGGCCGACCGCGGAGTCGCTCCCGGATGTGCCCGACTACATAATCGACTTCGCCCGGGTCTGGAACGCGACGCCGAAGATCGTCTTCTCGACGAGCCTAGCTCGCGTCGAGGGGAACAGCCGGCTCGTGAGCGGCGACGTGGGTGACGCACTGTCGCGGCTGCGGGCCGAATTCCCCGGCGAGTTGAGCGTGGGCGGGCCGACGCTGGCCGCCCAATTCATCCGGCGCGGCCTGATCGACGAATATCGCGTCGTCGTCCACCCGGTCATCCTCGGGGCGGGCCTGCCGTTCTTCCCCGGGCTCGAGACGCCCGTCGGCCTGCGGCTCACCGAAACGCGGCGGTTCGCGTCGGGAGCCATGTATCTCGGCTACGTGCCGGCTTAGGTTCGGCGCTGGCGCGCCGGCGCCGAACGGCCGACCTGTGGGGTGCGACTACCCGATCGCGACGTCGGTTCGGCATCGGGGTCGCGACCACTCCGGCGCCGGGCCAGGCTGGCTGCGCAAGGTCCTGGCTTACGGCTCTGCCGCGCCCCCTGGCCGCCCCCGCCACGCCCTCTGGCCGCCCCCGCCACGCCCCCTGGCCGCCCCTGGCGGCACAATGAGAACATGACGTACGACCTGGACCGGTTCCTCGTGGAGCAGCAGTACGCCTACGACGGCGTGCTGGGGGAGCTGCGGCGCGGGCTCAAGACGGGCCATTGGATCTGGTTCATCTTTCCGCAGATCGCCGGCCTGGGGCACAGTGCTATGTCGCAGCGCTTCTCGATAAGCTCGCTGGATGAGGCTCGGGCCTATCTCGCCCACCCGGTCCTGGGGGCTCGCCTGCGGGAGTGCGCCGGACTCGTCCTGGAGACTAGGGGCCGCACCGCGGAGCAGATCTTCGGATCGATCGATGCGATGAAGCTCCGCTCGTGCATGACGCTGTTCCACCGCGCCGCACCCGCGGAGAGCGTCTTCGAGCAAGTCCTGGACCGTTACTACGGCGGCGTCGCGGACGAGGCGACCGACGCCCGGCTCGGTCGCTGAGGCGACGGGGCCGCGGGCCGCAGGGATCGATGCCACCTCTGCGCCGGAGCGCGCGTCCTGGGGCCTGTGAATCCCGAGCTCCGCCCCCGCGTTGGAGACGTACTGATGCAGGCTCCCCTACCCTGCCGCGGTCACCGCGGAGTCCTGGCCGCCTAGGAGCCTGCGTCACTAATCGCTAGCCGGGTCCTCGTGGGGGTGCGAGAATTCTGGTATGCGCACCAAGACCTTCCGGCCATACGACCAAGACAGCCTCCTGTTGATGCCGCCGTCGGTTCGTGACTGGGTCAAGCCCGACGGCCTGGCGGCCTTCATCAGCGATCTCGTCGACGAACTCGATCTCGCTCCCTTCCTGGCCGCCCACGACGAACCACGGGGCATGCCGCCCTATCACCCCGCGTTGATGCTCAAGGTTCTCCTGTACGGCTACGCCACCGGAGTCCGCAGTTCCCGCCGGATCGAGGAACGTCTCTCCAGCGACGTCGACTTCATGTTCCTCGCCGGCCAGGCCCGTCCGGACTACAAGACGATCGGGGAGTTCCGCCGTCGCCACCTGGCCGCCTTTCGGTCGCTCTTCCTGGAGGTGCTGGCCCTGTGCGACAAGGCAGGTCTGGTCAAGCTCGGCCGGGTCGCTCTCGATGGCACCAAGATCCGGGCCAACGCGAGCAAGCATCGGGCCATGAGCTATGGCCGGATGGTGACCCGCGAGACCGAGCTCGCGGCCCAGGTGAACACCATCCTGCGCGAGGCCGAGGCCACCGACGCGGCCGAGGACAAGCTCTATGGCGATGCCCGGGGCGACGAGCTGCCGCCCGAGCTGCGAACACGGGAAGGCCGCCTGCGCAAGATCCGCGAGGCCAAGGAGGCTCTCGAACGCGAGGCGAGGGAGCGGACGGGGGACCCAGAAGCGACGCCCGACCCCAGATCGCAGCGCAACTTCACCGATCCCGAGTCCAAGATCATGCGCAGCCGGACCGAAGGCTGGGTCCAGGCCTACAACGCCGGCGCGGTGGTGGACGAGAAAGCCCAGGTCATCGTGGCCACGACCCTATCGGCCGATCCGACCGACAGCCGCTCCTTGCCCGCCCTGGTCGATGCGGTCGAGGCCAACGCCGGTCGGCGTCCAAAGCGAGTCCTCGCGGACGCCGGCTATGCCAGCAACGACAACATCGACCATCTGAAGAGCGCCGGCATCGATGGTTACATCGCCACAGGGCGCGAGGGCCACGGACCCGCCAGCCCCTCATCACCCCGGGGCCGCATCCCGTCCGGTCTGACGCCCATCCAGCGGATGGCTCGCAAGCTATCGACCAAGGCCGGCCACGCCCACTACGCCCGCCGCAAGGCCATCGTCGAACCCGTCTTCGGCCAGATCAAGGAGGCGGGTGGCTTCCGGCGCTTCAGCCTGCGCGGTCTCGGCTCGGCCACCGGCGAATGGCAGCTCGTCTGCGCAGTCCACAACATCGGCAAGCTATTCAGGAGCGGCAGGGCTGACAAGGTGCTGCCCGGCTGGAACCCGCCAGCGGTCCCACGGACAGCTTGGGCCATCGGATAACGCCAGCGAGGAGTCTGCCCAACCGCTCCCGCGGTCCCACTTCAGCCCTGCGACCCGAAAACGTCTGTCGACCCGATCAACTACACGTCTCGGTCGCTTCCGGACCGCGATTACGGACGCAGGCTCCTAGTACCTTGTGCGGCGAGGCTCTTCCTTCTTCTCGGGGCGGGGTTCGTGGCCGGGGCGCGGTGGGTGCGGGGCCGTACCGGGGGCCATGTCGGGCTGAGGGGGCCGCGGGCCGCGAGCGCGGGCCGCTTCGACCTCGAGCGCGAAGGCCGCCGCGCGCTCCGGCGGAACGGCGCGCTCCCAGTCGGCAGTGATCTGCTTGACCCGGATATTCGCCGCCGCGCGCTGCTCGCGCTCGTGTCTCGACCTCTTCGTCATTTGATCCTCTTCGTGGGCTGCCGGCACCGCCGGGAACTGCGTGATCATTCTGCGCTCATCTGGCACGCCTGTCCCGCTGCCTGCCGCACCGCGCCGACAGGTGGAGCCCATGTTCCGGCTGCCGCCCGGCTTGCTTGCCGTGGAGCCCGTCTCGACGCCGCCCAGTACCGCCGGGCCGCAACTGCCGGATGGATACAGGGCGCCCCCGGGACGGCAACATCGCGGGCTTAAGCCGCGGCCGTCGCCCGGCCGCGGGACCGCTGACCGCCTGACGCTTTCGGCCCCGCCGGCGAGGGCCGATCCTTGCCGCGTCCCCGGACCGGCACGTGGAGCCTTTTCAGGGGATCCAGTTGAACTCGTCCGGGTTCGGGCCGCGGCGGCCGTTGCGGTGCAGTCCGGTGATCGCCGCCATGTCGTCGGCGGTAAGCTCGAAGTCGAAGAGAGCGAGGTTCTCGGCCATGCGCCCGGGCGTCACCGTCTTCGGGAAGACGATGTCACCTCGCTGTATGTGCCAGCGGAGCGTTACCTGGGCCGGAGTCCGGCGGAGCCGGTCGGCGACGCCGACGATGGTCGGATCGTCCAGTACCTGTCCCTGCGCGATCGGCGACCACGCCTCGGTGGCGATCCCATGCTCCCGGTCGAAGGCGCGGACCTCCTCCTGCGTGAAGTACGGGTGGATCTCGATCTGATTGACCGCCGGCACGATCGCGCACTCGCTCACCAACCGTTCGATGTGGTGCGGCTGGAAGTTGGACACGCCGATCGCCCGGGCGCGGCCGGATCGGTATATCTCCTCCAGCGCCCGCCACGTTTCGACGAAATCACCGACGGCCGGAAGCGGCCAGTGGATCAGGAACAGGTCGAGGTAGTCGAACTTCATGACCTCGAGCGACCGGTCGAACGCCTCGAGCGCCCGGTCGTGGGCGTGGTAGCCGTTGTTGAGCTTGCTGGTCACGAACACGTCGGCTCGATTAGTGCCCGAGTCCCGTATCGCCTCCGCGACTTCCCGCTCGTTGCCGTACATCTCGGCCGTGTCGATGTGCCGGTAGCCGGCCTTCAGGGCCTGGAGCGTGGCCTCCCTGGTTGCCGACGGCTCGATCTGGAAGACGCCGAATCCCAGCTGCGGGATCTCCACTCGGTTGTTGAGCTTCACGTTCGGGACTTCGTTCACTGCCGTTCTTCTCCTCTTCGCCGCCGCATGCGCTTGCCGGCGGCTTGCGGCCGGGCAACTCGACGCAAGGCGTCGATTGTTCGCGAAGCACGATTGTAAGCGCCGGCCCTCCCCTACCCTGCCGCGGGCCCGTCCGGCACGGACCGGCCGGGATCGCGTCAAGCGGTGGAAAGGAGGCATCGACTCACACCACCACGACGGCCCAAACGGACCGGCCTCGGGGGCAAGCGGAAGGCCGCGTTTGACGGTTCACGCCGGAATCCGCAAGCTCACCCTGACATGAGCAACCCTCAATTGCCGCCGCTGGCTCGGGCCGCGGAAACCTTCGCGCGGACCCATCCCGAGTTCGCCGCGACGCACCCGCTCGACGAGCTGCGGGCGACCGAGTACGCCCGCCTGGACCGCGCCGGCGAGGTCTTCCTCGACTACACCGCCGGCGGCGTGTACGCCGACTCGCAGGTTCGCGCCCACGCGGAGCTTCTCACCGGCGGCGTCTTCGGCAACCCGCACTCCACGAACCGGGCCTCGCTGGCGATGACGGAGTGGGTCGAACGCGCCCGGGCCAGCGTCCTGGAGCACTTCAACGCGTCGCCGGACGAATACGTCGTGTGCTTCACGCAGAACGCGAGCGGTGCGCTGAGGCTCGTCGGTGAGGCCTATCCGTTCAACGCAGATGGGCGCTACCTGCTGACCTTCGACAACCACAACTCCGTCAACGGCATTCGCGAATTCGCCCGCGCCAGGGGCGCCCGCGTGACGTACGCGCCGGTGATTCCACCCGACATGCGGATCGACGAGGAGAGGCTGGCCGCCTACCTGGCCGACCCAGGCCCCGGCTCGTGCAACCTGCTCGCCTACCCCGCCCAATCGAACTTCTCGGGGGTTCAGCACTCGCTCGAATGGATCGAGCGCGCCCAGGAGGGCGGCTGGGACGTCCTGCTCGACGCGGCCGCCTTCGTGCCGACCAACCGGCTCGACCTGGGCCGCTGGCACCCGGATTTCGTGCCCGTCTCGTTCTACAAGATCTTCGGCTACCCAACCGGGGTCGGCGCCCTGATCGCACGCCGAACCGCGCTGCGCAAGCTGCACCGCCCCTGGTTCGCCGGAGGGACGATCACGGTCGCGTCCGTGGCCGGCGATCGCTTCTTCATGCAGGAGGGCGCCGAGGCCTTCGAAGACGGGACGCTCGACTACCTCGCTCTGCCCGCCGTCGACATCGGCCTGCGCCACATCGACGGCGTCGGCCGGGATCTCATCCATACCCGGGTGAGCTGCCTGACCGAGTGGCTGCTCGGGGCGCTGGCCGCGCTCCGCCACGGCACGGGTGAGCCGATCGTGCGGGTCTACGGGCCGGTGGACGCGACGGCCCGGGGCGGGACGATTGCCCTGAACATCTACGACCCCAACGGCCAATTCGTCGACCACCGCGTCGTGGAGCGGCGCGCCAACGAAACCGGCATTTCGCTGCGCACCGGCTGCTTCTGCAATCCCGGGGGCGGAGAAGTGGCGCTGGGCCTCTCCGCCGAGGAGCTGTCGTCCTGCTTCGTAGGCGCGGCCGACCGGCTTGCGCTCGATGAGTTCCGCCGCTGCATCGACGACAAGAGCACGGGCGCGGTCCGGGTGTCGCTGGGTCTCGTCACGACCTTCAGCGACGTCTACCGCTTCGCCGAATTCGCGGCCGGTTTCGCCGATCGGACGGCCGCCCAGGCATAGGGGCGGCGTGGCGACGGCCGCTCGGAGCGCGCCGGAACGGCCGAGCGTTTGCCTCGGGGAGCCCCTGCGAATCCTGCGGTTTCGGTTACGACTGCCCGGCCTCGCTATGCTGGTCTGCCTGGAATCCACTTGCCGAGGCCGCCGTGTCGCGCGTATCAGACCTGTATCGACCGAGTCTTGCCACCCTCACCGATCTCTACGAACTCACGATGGGGGCCGGCTACGAGCTGGCGGGAATCGCCGACCGGGAGACGGTCTTCGCCCTCAGCTTCCGTACCCTGCCCTTCGGCGGCGGCTATGCGGTGGCCGCCGGCCTCGACGATGCCCTGGCCATCCTCGAACGGCTCCGTTTCGACGGGATCGACATCGAGTACCTGCGCGGTCTGCGCGGCTCCGAAGATCGGCCGATCTTCGGCCGGGACTTCATCGACCGGCTGGCCGAACTCGAGTTCACCTGCCAGGTGGACGCCATCCCCGAGGGCACGGTCGTATTCGCCAACGAACCACTTCTCCGCGTACGCGGGCCTCTTCTCCAGGCTCAGCTCGTCGAGAGCATCCTGCTGACCGTGATCGGGTTCCAGACGCTCGTGGCTACGAAGGCGGCCAGGGTCGTGGAGGCTGCCGGCGGCGCCACGGTGCTGGAGTTCGGCATGCGCCGCGCCCAGGGCCTGGACGGGGCGCTGACAGCCGCCCGGGCGGCCTACATCGGCGGAGTCGCGGCGACTTCGAACGCCATGGCGGGTCGCCTCTTCGGGATACCGGTGCGCGGCACCCACGCCCACTCCTGGGTCCAGGCTTTCGAAGACGAGCAGCGCGCCTTCGACGCCTACGCCGAAGCACAGCCGGACAACGTCACCCTCCTCGTCGACACGTACGACTCGCTGACCGGCGTGGCTCACGCGATCGAGACCGGACGGCGCCTGCGCGCGCAGGGTCGCAACCTGGCCGGCATTCGCCTGGATTCAGGCGACCTGGCATACCTGTCGATCGAGGCCAGGCGCATGCTCGACGACGCCGGCTTCGTCGACACCAAGATCGTGGCCTCCAACGACCTGGACGAGCACACCATCGAATCGCTGCGCGAGCAGGGCTCCCGCATCGACATCTGGGGAGTCGGGACGCGGCTCGTCACCGCTTACGACCAGCCGGCCCTGGGCGCCATCTACAAGCTCAGCGCCATCTGCGAGCCCGCGTTGGGGTGGCGCTATCCGGTCAAACTATCGGAGCACAGCTCCAAGATCTCGATCCCCGGCGTCCTCGGCGTTCGTCGCTTCATCGACGAGTCGGGCCAATTCCGCTCCGACATGATCTACGACGAGGACCTGCCGGCCGGGCCCGACTCCGACGTCATCGTCGACCCGGCGGACTCCCTGCACATGCGCGTCATCGAGCCGGGCTGGAAGGCCGAGGAACTGCTCCTGCCGGCCATGCGCGACGGCCGGCGGGTTTCTCAGGCCCCGGAGCTGGCCGAAATCAGGGCCCGGGCGCAGGCCCAGATTCGCAGCCTCCACCCGGCCATTCGACGGCTCCTGAACCCGCACATCTACCCCGTGGGTCTCGAGATGAGGCTCCACGAGCGGCGCACCGCCCTCGTGCTGGAGCGCCGCAGGCGGCAGCACCAGGCTTGACGGCGGGCGACGGCCCGGACGAACCGCCCGGCTTCTCGGGCGGAGGGGCTACCACATGGTCGCCCTTGGCTATTCCTCAGGCGCCGGCTCGGGTACCTCGTCCTCGCGTTCGACCGCCGCCCGCGGCTCCGGTTCCGGCAACGCCTCGAACTCGGCATCCCGGTCGGCGTCGCGTGCCAGGCCGCCATCCGGTGCGGTCGCGATCTCCGGAGTGACCTCTTCGACCGAAGTGGCTTCCAGATCGAAGACCGTCTCTACGTTCGACGCGAGGCTGGCGCCGAGGACGACGTCTTCCAATGCGAGGGCGGGCTCCGACTCGGGCACGGGCGCGACGTCGGGCTCGGGCGCGGGCTCGGGCGCGGCCTCCGGCTCGGGCTCGGGCGCGGCCTCCGGCTCGTGCTCTGCCACGGAACTCGGCTCGATGGCTGCGGCAGGGCCGGCGGCCATCTCCGGGCCGGCTCCTGGTTCGGTTCCGACGGGCTCTTCGAGCTCGATCTCGACGTAGCGCGCGTCGGGCGTGGTCCAGCGTGGGTCGAGGGCCAGATGCAGCACGGCCGGGCGGCCGGCCTCAAGCGCTCGCAGCAGGGCCGGCTCGAAGTCCTCGTCCGTCTGGACCGTGACCCCCAGCGCCCCGCAGGCTTCCGCCACGGCGGCGAAATCGACGGGGCCCAGCCCCGTGGCGAGGCCGACGTCGGTTCCGCGCTCCTGCTGATGACGCCAGATCGTCCCGTAGCGGCCGTTGTCGAAGACGAGAGCGATCACGTGGGCCCGCTCTCGGACCGCCGTCTCCAGCTCCGTCATGGTCATCCCAAAGCCGCCGTCGCCCGCAAGGGCGACGGCGAGCCGTCCGGGACGAGCCAGCGTGGCGCCGATCGCGGCCGGCAGTCCGTACCCCATCGGCCCGGCCGAGGAGCCGAGGAACGTGCCAGGCCGGTGAAATCGGTAGCCGCGCGCGGCCCAGGTGCCGAAGTCGCCGGCATCCGTCGTGAGAATGGCATCGGGCGGCAGGACCCGCGCCAGGGTAGTCACGACGCGGCCCGGGTGCACGCCGGAGCCGTCCCACCGCTCGGCGTCGACGACCGAGCCCGCCTCGTACGCCGCCCGGTCGACGGCGTTCGCGGCGGTGCGCTCGTCGAGAGAGGCCGCGTCGAAAGCAGCCCTCACCAGGACGCGCTGTGCGACCCTCAGGAAGGCGGCCGCGTCGGCCGCCAGCACAACCTCAGGTCGCCCGGCCGGCGGCGTCCCCGGCGGTTCTACGTCGACGTGGGCCCATCTCGTGTTCGGGCCGGGGATCCGATAGCCGTAGCTGGTCATCTCGCCCAGCCTGCAGCCCAGCACAAGCAGGGCATCGGCTTCCTCGAGGCGGGCGAGGACGCTCCTCGACGCGCCGAGGCCGGTCATGCCGAGATAGAGCGAGTTGTCGTTGGGGAAGACATCGGCGCGCCGCCACGAGGCAACGACGGGTACACGCAGCGTGCCCGCGAAGCGAACCAGCGCGTCGGTGCTCCGCGCGCGCAGAACGCCGGCTCCGGCCAGGATCAGTGGCCGCCGGGCATCCGCGAGGAGGTGGAGGATCTTGCGAACCAGGACGGGGTCCGGCTCGGCGTGGTGCTCGAGCGGCATCGAACCGCGGCTTTCGCCCGCCGGCACGACGGCATCCATCACGTCCGCAGGAACGCCTAGCAGTACGGGCCCGGGCCGTCCCCGGGTCGCGGTGGCGACGGCCCGCTCGACCAGGGCGAGCGCGCCGGTCGGTTCCTTGAGTTCGGCGGCCCACTTCACGATCGGCCCGAAGGCGGCAACGACGTCCATTTCCTGGAAGGCCTCGCGGCCCTGGACGTCGCGCCGAACCTGCCCGACGATGGCGATGACGGGGGCAGAGTCGGCGCGGGCCGCATGAAGCCCGATCGCCAGATTGGCGGCGCCCGGGCCGCGCGTGCCGATGCACACGGCCGGCCGGCCCGTGAGCTGGGCCACGGCCCCGGCCATGAAAGCGGCCGAGCCTTCGTGCCGCGTAGCCACGACCCGGATGTGGCTGGCGGCGAGTCCTTCGATGAGCCCGAGGACACTCTCGCCGGGCACGGTGAAGGCGATCTTCACGCCGGCTCGGGCCAGACCCTGGGCCAGGACAGCGCCGACCGTCGTCGTGGTGTCCTGGTTCTCAATGGTAGACATCGACTCACTCCTTCGGAGCGCCGCGCCGGATCACCGGGCGGGTCTCATCGATAGTTCGTGAACTGCAATGCGACCGGTTCATCCAATTCCTTCAGCCGCGCGATCACTCGCTGAAGATCGTCTCTGCTCTTGCCGAACACGCGCAGGGCATCTCCCTGTATCTGCGGCTTCACCTTCGGGAACTCTTCACGCACGAGCTTGCTGAGCCTGCGGGCCAGATCCTCGTCGAGCCCCCGCCGCAAGGCGATGTGCTGGCGAACCTTGTTCCCGCCGGCCGGCTCGATCTTGCCCCAGTCGAAGATCTTGAGGGACAGGCCGCGCTTGACCGCCTTCGACTCGATCAGGTCTCGAATGGCCTTCGCCCGAAACTCATCGTCGGTCAGCAGGACGAGTTCGGTGCGGGCCTGCGTGAGCTCGAACGTCGCGCCCTTGAAATCGTACCGCTGCTGCGCCTCGCGCCGGACCTGGTCGAGCGCGTTGCGCATCTCCTGGTCGTCGAATTCGCTGACTACATCGAACGAAGCTTCGCCTGTCATCGACCCTCCGTGAGTTCATGACCCGTCGCCTTGCCCGCCCCCGGGATCACATCGCCGCCACTGCCGCAGCCAATCGGCCGGACCTGAGTGATTGTGCCGCACGCGGGCCTCATTGGGCAGGCCCCATGCGCCGGCGTCGCCGACGACTTTCGCGCATCAACCGCAGAGGGCCTCCAGCAGCAGCTCGGCTATCCGGTAGCTCTTGCCGCCGCCCATGACCAGCACCGCGTCCCCCGGCCTGACCCGGCCGGCCAGCCACGCGGCAGTCTCCTCCACCGAGCCGGGCGCGACCGCGACGATCCCGGGCCTGGCGCGAGAGACGGCTTCGGCCAGAGCCCCGGCCGACGTCACGCTGAGGTCCGGGTCCCGGCTCGCCCAGATCTGGGCGATCGCCACCGCGTCGGCCGTCGCAAGAACCTGGGCGAACTCGCCCAGCATGGCGGCGGTGCGGTGATAAGTCAGCGGCTCGTAGACAGCCCACGTCCGCCTGCCTGGCTCCCTCTGCCGAAGAGCCGCGAGCGTCTCTCGTATCGCCGTCGGGTGGTGGGCATAGTCGTCGTAGACGACCACGCCTCTCCCCTCCCCTTTCCGCTCGAGGCGGCGGCCGACGCCGGCGAAGCTCCCCAGCGCCGCCGCGACCGCGTCCGCCGTAACGCCCAGGGCCAGCGCCGCGCCGGCCACGCCGAGGGCGTTGGCGGCATTGTGGCGGCCGGCGAGCCTCAAGCGGGCGGTCAGCGGAGCCGCCAGGGCGGAACCCTCCAGGCGGAGCGACGTGCCGGCCGGGTCGGCCTCCTCGATCGTGCCGACCAGCCAACCGCCGGGCCGCCGCGATCCCGGCAAGCCGGTGGCGAGCCTCGTGCCGAGAACATCTCCCGTCCAGCCGCGCAGCCGATCAACGACCTCGGCCACGCCGGGGTCCCCGAGGTTCGCCACGAGAACCGGCCGCCGGATCGCCCCGCCGGCCCGCCCGAGCCAGGCCGCGAATGCCGCGACGACGGCGGCCCGGTCGGCGAAGACGTCCGGGTGGTCCCATTCCACGGAGGTGAGCACGGCCAGACCCGGCCGATATGGGTCGAAGTTGCCGGCGTATTCGTCGGCCTCGACGACAAACGGTTGCCCGAGACCCCAGCGCGCCGTCGACGGCAGATCCCCGGTGAGAGACCCGGGCAGAAGCGCGCCCACGATGGCGCAGGGATCCAGGCCCGCTTCCGCCAGCACGTGCACCAGCCAGCCCGACGTGGTGCTCTTGCCGTGAGTCCCGGCCACGCCCACCAGCGTCTTCCCGACCGCCGAGTCGGCAATGAGCTGCTGCCAGGCTTCCACCGGCACGGATGCGCCCCTGGCGGCGGCCAGCTCGGCGTTGTCCGGATCGACGGCGGTCAGCGCCTTGGTAACGGCGAGGCGGTCCGGCTGGGCCGGCCCGGCCACGTGGCTCGGGTCGTGGCTCCAGTCCAGGTGGATGCCCGCGGACTCGAGCGGCGGAGTGTAGGGCGAAGGCCCACCCGGGTCGCAGCCGCTAACCACGGCCCCGCGGTGATGAGCCAGCAGCGCGGCTGCGCTGGCCCCCGCGCCGGCTGCGCCGACAACGTGAATGCGCTCACCTTCCCGGATCGGGCGCGCCTCTCGGGCTGGGGCCAGTCCGGCTCCGATCGCGGCGGATCCGCGCACGACCGTCACCCGGCGCCGCTCTCGAGGCCCGCCGAGACTCGCTCGATGAGCATCTCGACGGCGGCTTGGGCCGATGCCTCCCGATTGGCCGATCGATCCCCGGGCCACACGAAACGGCGGACCGTCGCCCCGGCCGCGTCGGCCACCGCGACGTAGGTCAGCCCGGCCGGCTTTGCCGCGGTCCCGCCGCCGGGCCCGGAAACCCCCGTGACCGCGGCCGCGAAATCGGCCCCGGTGCCGCGCAGGACGCCGACCGCCATTGAGCGCGCCACCTGGGCGCTGACCGCTCCGTGCGCGGCCAGCTCCTCGTCGGAGACGCCGAGCAGCCGACTCTTGACCTCGTTGGAGTATGCGACGACCCCGCCACGGTAGTAAGCGCTCGAGCCGGGCGCATCGGTGATCAGTTTCGCCAGCAGGCCGCCGGTGCAGGATTCCGCGGTCGCGACGCTCCGCCCTTGGTCGAGGCAGATGGCCTGCAAACGTTCTACCAGCTTGACGGTGGCCTGGCTGTCCATTGGAGCTAGCAGGAGTTTACGTTTCGGGGTCCGTTCACGTCGATGTACGCCCGCTGGCCGCCGAAACCGCTGATCGGCCCGTAGGACGTCCCGTTCACCGTGATGTACACGTAGGCCGGTCGAGCCGACCTGATGCACACGTACTTGGTGCCGACCACGGTCGTGGACCAGCCGGAGGCCTGCGAGTAGCCGGGGCTGACGGTTATCCCGTCGTGGTAGATAGCCAGGGAGGCCGACCCGCCCTTGATCTGGATCAGGACCGTGATCCCCTTGAACGGGATGCTGACGGCTCGGGTGACCGGCGCGGTCTTGATCCCGTTCGGGCTCGTCCCGACGAGTGACAGCTGCCAGCGCCCGGGATTCAGCTGAAGAGTGAACGAGAAGGTTCCGTCCGCGGCGGTCGCCGTAGTGATGGGCTGAGGTCCGGCCGTCGGCGTCGGACCAGGAGACCCTCCCGGCGCGACGCTCGCGCCGGCCGCCGTCGCCGAAGCGGATGGGGTCGCCGGCGGCGGCGTGGCTCCGGCAGCGAGCGGCGGCCCCAGGTAGGTCGGCGTCAGCACCACGGATGCCACTTCGGTGCTGATGCCGGTGATGGTGACGCTGCCGCTGGCCACGACCGATCCATCGGCCGGCGCCGAGAACGCTACGGCGGGCATCGGTGGACTCGGCGTGGCGACCGGAACTACCACTATCACCCGAAGGGTCGGGCTCGAGTGGCTGGTATCGAGGTTTTCGGCGGTTATGTCGAATTCGTTGCTGCCTGCCTGCAGCGAGGCTTGATACGTCCAGTGGCCCGCTTCGTCCGCGATCACGATGTTTGGATCCTGGCCGTTCCAGGCGATCAGCACGGTCGTGCCGGGCGTCGCCGTACCGTTCAGGACGTAGCTCGTGCTGCCGACCGGGACGACGATCGACGAAGGGCTGCCCGACGCCAGGGCCAGCGTCGGGTACGACAGGTACCGCGTCAGCTGAAGGCCGAAATAGGAGGCCACGATGAGCACGATGACGACGACTACGGCGATGATCCCGTGGCTCCTCTGGAAGACGATGCCGCGCCGGATCGTCAGCGGCTGGGGCCCGACGATGGCCGGCTTGCCGATCTCCGGCGATCCGGCTTCGCTTCGCCACTCCTCTTCGATCTCATCCGCGTCCAGCCCGAGGTAACTCGCATAGTTCCGCAGGAAGCCACGGGCATAGACGTCACCGGGGAGATCCGTGAAGTCGCCTTCCTCGAGCGCGGTCAGGTACCTGGACCGGATCTTCGTATCACGCTCGACGCGGAAGATGTCGACGCCCCGGATTTCCCTGGCGTCGCGGAGCTTCTCCCCTACCGCCGATCGACCGTCCCCCCCGGAACCGGCCGCACCCCGACGCCCGGAGTTCCGTCGCGACGGACGACGCGATGAGAAAGTGCCCGTCATACCTCGTCCTCGCCATGTCCGTTCGGCGAGATGGACGGCGGTCCGTCCCGCCGCAGCACCTGTCGCGCGTTCGACCCGTCGAAGGGGCCGATGTAGCCGCGCTCCTGCAGCTGGTCGATGATCCGAGCGGCCCTGGCGTAGCCAACCTTCAGGCGCCGCTGGAGAAGCGACGCGGATGCACGATCGTACTCCTGGATTACCCCGACGGCATCCAGCAGAAGCCTGTCGGCTTCCTCGTCGATCACCTCGCCCTGTCTCTCGGGCTCTTCACCAGTCTCGATGATGGCCATGTCGTAGTGCGGCTCCGCCTCCGCTCGCCAGTGCTCGCAGATGTTGGAGATCTCCTTGTCCGAAACGAAGACGCCCTGGAGCCGGATCGGGCGGGGCAGGTCGGCCGGCTGGAAGAGCATGTCGCCCCGGCCGATCAGGTCCTCCGCGCCGGGCATGTCGAGAATCGTGCGTGAGTCTATTTGCGACGCCATGGCAAAGGCAATCCGGCTGGGGAAGTTGGCCTTGATCAGCCCGGTTACGACGTTCACGGAGGGCCGCTGTGTCGCCAGGACCATGTGAATGCCCGTGGCTCGGGCCTTTTGGGCCAGCCTCACGACGGGTTCCTCCACGTCCTTGCCCTCGCGCATCATCAGGTCGGCCAGTTCGTCCACGATGAGCACGACGTACGGCAGCCTGTCGGCCGGGTCCGACCTTGTCTCGTTGAACCCGGCCACGTTGCGAGCGCTCGCGCCGGCGAAGCGGCGGTACCTGTTCTCCATCTCGGTTACGGCCCATTTCAGGGCCGCCTTGGCCCGCTCCGGCTCGGTGATGACCGGAACCATCAAGTGGGGCAGGCCGTTGTAGGCGGACAGCTCAACGCGTTTCAGATCGACCAGCACCAGGCGGACCTCGTCCGGCGTGGCGTTGCACAGCAGGCTCGAGATCAAGGCGTTCACCATGACGCTCTTGCCCGAGCCGGTGGCGCCGGCGATCAGCAGATGCGGCATCTTGGCCAGGTCGGCCGCCCGGGCGTGGCCGGCTACGTCGCGGCCCAGGGCAAAAGTGAGCTTCGAGGCCGCTCTGAAGTCGACCTCCTCGAGGATTCGCCGCAGCGCGACTATGTTGAAGTCCTTGTTGGGAATCTCCAGGCCGACGACGCTCTTGCCGGGGATGGGAGCTTCGATCCGTATCGTCCGGGCGGCCAGGGCCATGGCCAGGTCGTCGGAGAGTGCCTCGATGCGGCTCACCTTGATCTCCGGCGACGGTTCGATCTCGTACTGGGTCACGACGGGGCCGGCATTCCACGCGACCACGCGCGCGGGGATGCTGAAGCTGGCCAGTTTCGCGGCGATGATCGCGGCGTTGCGCTCGTGGTCCATGCCGCTCTCGCCGATGCGCGGAGCGATGTTCTCCAGCAGCGCCAGGGGCGGGAGATGGTACTCGGGCCGGGCCTTCTCGGCCGTCTCGGCCGTTCCACCGAGCTTCGATTGCGCCGGAGCATCGAGACCCGGGCGCCCGCCGCGAATAGCGGCGCCGTCACGGACGGATACCCCATCGCGCTTGATCGTGTCACCGGCCTCCGACTGGCGCGGGGCCGGATTGTCGCCCAGTGGGCCGCCGTCTCGAGCCGTCAAGCCGGCGGCGACCTGCGGCGCGAATGTCTGCGAAGTCGGCCCCGGATTGGGGATGGCCACCGGGATCGCGGGGACGCGATCGTCGCCGAAACGGCGCCCGTCGCCGCCGGCAGCCTCTCTGGCTGCCTTCGACGGCCTATCGGTTCGCGACGAAGCGACACCTCCGGACGAGCTCGCGGTCTCGGAGGCCGGCCTGAAGAGCGAGGCCATCGCCCGCGAAACCATGCCCCCGACCGGCGCCATCACTGCGGGCAGCGACATGTCGAGGGCCAGAAGGAGGCCCGCCACCGCTGTCAGGAGCAGGATGAAACCGGCTCCGGGACCGGTCACGAGGGGCGACAGGAAATGGGCAAGCGCGCGCCCGAGGTATCCGGCCGCGGGCCATTTGCCCCAGTTGCCCTCCAGCAGCCCGACGATCCCCAGGACTGAGCCGTAGGCCAGCGCGCTGCCCAGAAGGGTCAGCTGCCAGTCCCAGTGAGCTCCTTCGGCACGTTCGAGGTAGTAGCCGAGCAGGATCAGGATGACCGGCAGCAGCCAGCGGGCGGTTCCGAACCAGGGCGCGACCGCGTTGCGCTCCCAGTCCGTGAGCTGACCCCCCTGGATGGTCAGGCCGATCAGGAGCGAGACGCCGACGAGCAGCAGAGCCAGGCCGATGATCACGCGCACGATCTCGGCGGAGACGGTCCAGCGGCGTGCGGAACGCCGGCGCCGCGCGGGCGGTGTGACTCGGCTGCTCCTTGTCGAAGTGCTGCGGCCGGCGGCCGCGGTTCTTGCGGGCACTACACCTCCACCACTACCGGGAAGACGAGCGGCCGGCGACGCGTCTGCTCGTAGAGGTAGCGAGAGATCTCGTCCTTGATCTGGCTCTTGAGCAATCCGACTTCAGAGGTCCGGTCTCCCTGGCCCTCGACCGCGGCCAGGATACGGTCGACCGCGCCGTCCATCAGCGGATCGCGTTCGTTCCCGTGCACGAAGCCCCGCGTGACGATCTCCGGGCGGGCGACGACCCTGCCCGTCTGCTTGTCGACGGTGACTACCACTATGAACATACCGTCGCTGGCGAGGGCCCGCCGATCGCGCAGGACGACCTCGCCCACGTCGCCGACCGACAGTCCGTCGACGAGGACGTAGCCCGACGTGACCGGAGCGGCCCGCCGGGCGCTGCCGTCGGCATAGAACTCGATCGTCTGACCGTTCTCGATGATGAAGACGTTCTCGGGCGCCACGCCCGTCTCGACGGCGAGACGGCCGTGCTGGACGAGCATCCTGAACTCGCCGTGGATAGGAATGAAGTACTTGGGCCGGGTCAGTCCGAGCATCAGCTTGAGTTCTTCCTGGCTGGCATGACCCGAAACGTGGGCATGTTTGACCGTGTGGTAGAAGACGTTCGCGCCGGCCTTGAAGAGATTGTCGATAGTGCGGGCGACATACTCTTCGTTCCCGGGGATCGGGCTCGCGCTGACGATGACCGTGTCGCCGGGCTGTATCTCGACGAAGCGATGGTCGCGGTTGGCCATCCTGGCCAGGCCGGCCATCGGCTCGCCCTGGGCGCCGGTCGTGGCGATGACGATGCTCCGCGGCGCCACCGTGCCGATCTGGTCCTTACCGATCACCTGACCTGGCGCGAACGTGAGGTAGCCCAGGTCGGTGGCGATCCGGAAGTTCTGCTCCATGGACCGTCCGATGACCGCCACGCGCCGGTCGAACGTGGCCGCGGCATCGAGAACCTGCTGGATACGGGCGATGTTGCTGGCGAAGGTGGCGACGATCACGCGACCCTCCAGCGGCTCCATGATCTCGCGGAAGGTCTCTCCCACCGTTCGTTCGGAAAGTGTGTAGCCCGGGTTCTCCGCGCGCGTCGAATCCGACAGAAGGCAGATCACGCCTTCCTCGCCGAGCCGGGACAGGACCGCGAAGTCGGAACGCCGGCCGTCCACGGGCGTGTGATCGAACTTGAAGTCGCCCGTCGTCACGACGGTGCCGACGGGCGTGTGCAGGGCGATGCCCATGGCGTCCGGTATCGAATGGCTGATCCGGAACGGCTCGACGCGGAACGGCCCGATCTCGAGCATGTCGCCGGGATCGAGCGGCAGCAGCGGGTTGTTGTGGAGTTTGTGCTCCTTGATCTTGATGCCGAGCAGTCCGCGCGCCAGCGTCGAAGCGTACACGGGCACGCCGGGCAGATACGGAAGCACGTACGGAAGTCCCCCGACGTGGTCCTCGTGGGCGTGCGTGATCAGGAAGGCCCGGACCTTGTCCCGGTTCTCACGCAGGTATGTCACGTCGGGGATGACGAGGTCGATCCCGAACATCTCTTCGTCGGGGAACATGAGCCCGCAGTCGACGACGACGATGTCGTCGCCGTACTCGAAGACGTACATGTTCTTGCCGATCTCCCCGACGCCTCCGAGAGGGATGATCCGGAGCGGTATCTGATTGTCAGCCATGTCTGCTCGAATGGCGGAAACGCGACGTTCTGTTCATCCTAGAAGAGCCCGAGCTGACCCGTCGGGCCGGATTCCACGTCCGGCTCCGGCGGGCCGTCGGGCGGGGCCGGCTCCGTCGTCCCGCTCGATGGCGGATAGCCTGCTTCCGCCTGCCCGAGGTCCGGGGCGCCGGCCACGTCGAAGATCGGCCCCGCCTCGACCGGCGGCCCGGCAGAGCGCAGCCTGCGTGCCTCCAGGAGCGCCTGCGGCACTCCCTCCATGTCGCGGAAGAGCGTGGCCTTCAGGGTGCCTTGATGAAGAGCGGCGGCCGGGTGGTACATGGCATAGGTCAGAGCCGCCGGGGCGCCGGAGTCGGGATGGCAGGCCCGGAAGGTGCCGTGGACCTGGCCGATTCGGGCGCCCGGGTTGAACCTCGCCATCGAAAAGCGGCCAAGGGTCACCACCAGGGCCGGGTCCAGGGCCTCGAGCTGGCGCGTCAGGAACGGCGCGCAGGCGGCTATCTCGTCCGGTTCGGGGTCGCGGTTCTCGGGAGGACGGCACTTGACCACGTTCGTGATGAAGACCTCTTCGCGGGACCAGCCCACCGAGCCGAGCAGTTCACCCAGCAGCGCGCCGGCCTGGCCGACGAATGGCCTGCCCTGACGATCCTCGTTGAAGCCGGGGCCCTCGCCCACGAAGATCACCTCCGTGGCCGCCGTACCTTCGCCCGGAACGGCCTTCGTCCGGGTCCGATGGAGCCGGCAACGGGTGCATGCCGCCACTTCCGCCCCGATGACGTCGAGCGCCTTCTGGCGCTCGGCCTCGATCACGATGCGGCCCCGGCCCCGCTCGACAGGTCGCGGCGAGACCGTGCCTTGATCCAGCCACGCTCGAGGAGAACCTCGGCGATCTCGATTGCGTTCGTGGCGGCGCCCTTGCGCAGGTTGTCGCTCACCACCCAGAAGGCCAGGCCGTTCCTGGTCGAGGGATCGGTCCGGATCCGGCCGACGTAGACCTCGTCCGACCCGGCCGCCTGCGTGGCGATCGGGTAGACATGAGCGGCCGGATCGTCCATCACGACCACGCCCGGGACGGCCGCGAAGGCCCGTCTGGCCTCGTCGGGCGAGATGGCCTTGCCGGTCTCCACGTGGACGGCCTCGGAGTGACTGACGAAGATGGGTACGCGAACAGCCGTGCAGGACATCCTCAGATCGGGCAGGTGCAGGATCTTGCGGCTCTCGGTCACGACCTTCCACTCCTCGCGGGTGTAGCCGTTCTCGAGAAAGACGTCGATCTCGGGCAGCGCGTTGAAGGCGATTGGATGCGGATAGACGCTGGCCACCTTCGGCAGGCCCGCGACGTGCGCCCGGATCTGAGTCTCGAGCTCGGCCAGCGCCTCGGCGCCGGTGCCCGAGACGGACTGATACGTGTCCACGACGACCCGCTCGATGCCGACCGTGTCCCGGAGGGCCATCAGGACGGGCACGAGCTGCATCGTCGAGCAGTTCGGGTTGGCGATGATCCCCTCGTGCCACTCGCCGTCGTCGGGGTTGACCTGGCTGACGATGAGCGGGACCTTCGGTTCCATGCGCCAGGCGTTGGAGTTGTCGATGACGGTCGCGCCGCGCGCGGCGGCCTCAGGGGCCAGCTGGCGCGAAACGTCCGTTCCGGCCGAGAAGAGGGCGATGTCCACCCCCTCGAAAGCCTCCGGACTGGCTTCGCCCACCGTGAGCGTGCGACCGTCGGCGCTGACTGTCGAACCCGCGGAGCGCCCGGAGGCGAGGAGACGGAGTTCGCCGACCGGGAAGCGCCGTTCGGCAAGAACCTGTGACATCGTTCGACCGACGACGCCGGTGGCGCCGACGATCGCTACGGTGAGCGGACGGACTTCTCGGGACATGGCTCCACTCAGTTGCGTGAAGTTGTCGGGCACCCGCCGAGTATATCAGCGAGCCGCCCGACTCCCCCGGCGGTCTGCATATACAGCCGTCTATGCGACTCTTATATGCACAATGCGCGACGGGCGAGCCGGTCCCGGCCGGCCCGTCGCGCCGTTTGCTCAGGCTTCGCTGCGAGCGAGATGACGCTGCATGGCGGCCTTGCGCGAGAGGTTGATGCGACCCTGACGGTCGATCTCGGTGACCACGACCATGACCTCGTCGCCTACAGACACCACGTCCTCAACGGTGGGAACGTGGTAATCGGCCAGTTCGCCGATCCGGACGAGGCCCTCCTTGCCGGGGAGGATCTCGACGAAGCAGCCGAAGCCCATGATCCGGGTGACCTTGCCGAGGTAGAGACCGCCGACCTCGACCTCGCGAGTCAGCGACTCGATCCACTGGACGGCCTTGCGAGAGTTCTCGCCCGACACGGCCGCGATCTGCACCGTGCCGTCGTCCTCGACGTTGATCTCGGTTCCGGTCTCTTCCTGGATCTTGCGGATCACAGAGCCGCCCTTGCCGATGATGTCGCGGATCTTCTCCGGGTTGATCTTGATGGTGATGATGCGCGGAGCGAAGTTGCTCATCTCAGTGCGGCTGGTCGCGATTACCGCATCCATCTTGTCGAGGATGGCCATCCTGGCCGCGTGGGCCTTCTCCAGCCCCTGGCGAATGATCGCTTCGTTGATGCCCTTGACCTTGATGTCCATCTGCAGCGCCGTGACGCCCTCGCGGGTGCCGGTCACCTTGAAGTCCATGTCGCCGAAGGCGTCTTCCTTGCCCAGGATGTCGGTCAGGACGACGAAGCGGCCGTCCGGCTCGCTGATGAGGCCCATCGCGGCGCCGCCGACGGCGGCCTTGATGGGCACGCCGGCGTCCATGAGGGCCAGGCTGGAACCGCAGGTCGAGGCCATCGAGGTCGAACCGTTGGAGGTCACGCACTCGCTGACGAGCCGGATGACGTACGGGAACTCGTCCTCGGACGGCAGGACGGGCAGGAGCGCCCGCTCGGCGAGATGGCCGTGGCCGATCTCCCGCCGGCCGGGGCCCCGCATCGGCTTGTTCTCGCCGGTGCTGTAGGGCGGCATGTTGTAGTGGTGCAGGTAGCGCTTCTCGGTCTCCGGGCTGATCGTGTCGATACGCTGAACGTCGGAGGCGGGGCCGAGTGTCGCCACCGTGAGGGCCTGCGTCTGCCCACGGGTGAATAGCCCGGAGCCGTGAGCGCGTGGCAGGACGCCGACCTCGACGGAGATCGGTCGGATCTCGTCGACGCCGCGGCCGTCCATTCGGATGCCTTCGTCGAGGACCGTCTTGCGAACGGTCTTCTTCTGGACGAGCTGGAAGAGACTCTTGCTGACGCGAGCCTGGCGCCGGGCGGCGTCGAGCAGCGCGGCCGGGTCCTCGCCCTCCTTGCGGTTGGCGCGGATGGAGATGGCGATCCCGTCCATCAGGTTCTCGAGACGGTTCGGGAGGTCGCTCGCGAACCTGGCCACGAGGGCGGCGGTCGTCTCGGCGTCGGCGAGACCGCGGTGGGCGGTCTCCACCTCGATCCCGAAGAAGCGGGCGACGTCGCCGAGCTTGTACGACTCGAGGTCCGGATAGGCCTCGCGAGCGATCGCGAGGGTGTCGAAGTAGCCGCCCTCGGTGAACTTCCCGGGCTCGCCCAGGGCCTGGTCGAGGAAGCCCAGGTCGAAGCCGACGTTGTGGCCGACTACCGGAAGCCCGCCCACGAAGGCGAGCAGCTTCTCGGCAGCCTCGCGGGCAACGGGAGCGCCGGCGACGTCGGCGTCGGTGATGCCGTGCATCTGGGCGCCGAAGATCTGGCGCCCGGGGCTGACGAAGGTCGAGAACCGGTCCACGACCTGGCCGTCGCGCACGCGTACGGCGCCGATCTCGATGAGATCGGCAACCCTGGCATCGCGACCGGTCGTCTCGACGTCGAGGACGACGAGCTCGTAGGCGGGCTGGCCGATCTTCTTGACGAAGTCGAGGACCGAGCCGGTGCCGGGCTCAAGGTAGCCGACGCTCTTGGGCTTGCCGACGGCAGCCCGCATCTGCTCCTGGATGTCGATGAGCGGCTGGAGGGCCCGATGGCCGAACAGAATCGCGTCGGCCATGACCGGCTCGGGAACGATGGAGGCGCCGGCCTCCACCATCATGATGGCGTCGCGGGTGCCCGAGACCACGAGGTCGATGTCCGAGCGCTCGAGGTCGCTGATCGTCGGGTTCACGACGAATTCGCCGTCGATCCGGCCGATGCGAACGGCGCCGATGGGGCCGAGGAACGGGATCTCGCTGATCGTCAGCGCGCACGAGGCGGCAAACGTGCCCAGGACGTCCGTCTGGTTCTCCTGGTCCGTGGAGAGGACGGTGATCACGATCTGGATGTCGTCCTTGTAGCCCTCCGGGAAGAGGGGCCGGATCGGGCGGTCGGTAAGGCGGCAGGCCAGGATGGCCTGCTCGGACGGGCGCGATTCCCGCTTGATGAAACCGCCGGGGATCTTGCCGGCGGCGTACATGCGCTCTTCGAACTCGACCGTGAGCGGGAAGAAGTCAAGGCCGGGGCGCGGATCCGACCGGTTGGCCGTTCCGAGAACCATTGTGTCGCCGTAGCGAACGGTGACGGAGCCTCCTGCGAGGAGGGCCATCTTGCCGGTCTCGATGGTGAGGGTGCGGCCGGCGAACTGCGTCTCGAATGTCTGAGACACGGGGTTGTAATCCTCCTGAGCCTGGGAGGAAGGATGTGTCCTTGCTCTCGCCTGGACGAGCCGGGGCGGGGATGCCTTCGCGGGGTCGCAACCTCGCGTCGGGGCGGTTGCGCTAGCGGCGCAGTCCGAGCCGTGCGATGACGGCGCGATAGCGAGCGTTGTCCTTCTTGATCAGATACGCAAGAAGGCGTCGTCGCTGTCCGACGAGCTTGAGGAGGCCGCGGCGGGATTGGTTGTCCTTCGGAAAGCTGCGCAGGTGCTCCGTGAGCTCTCTGATCCTTTCGGTCAGGAGCGCGATCTGAACCTCAGCGGAGCCCGTATCGCCGTCCTTGACGGCGTACTCCGAGATAACCTGTTCCTTCGTCTCCCGCGCGAGCGGCACACGATCCTCCGAATAGCTCTATATGAGTGGGTATTCCTTACTCTCTAAATGCCTGGCGGATGGTAGCAGGGATCGCTCGCCTGTGCCAGCCGCCCGGCCTCCGACCCGCTCCGACTGCCGGCTGCGGCGCTCATGCGGGCGGCGACTCTTCAGGCCGGCGCCCGCCGGTTCCGACCAGGACCACGCGAACTTCGCCCTCTGGCAGCGCGCCGGCGGCTTCCAGGCTCACCTGTCCGTCGGAGACCGTGAGCGTCGCCCGATCGGCCGCCGGCTGGGGCCGGCGACCTAGCCGCCACGGAGGCCCGACCAGCGCGTCGTAGCGGCCGGCCGGCGGTAGCGAGACCGGCAGCTCGAACTCGACGGCCGCCCGCACCAGGGTCGAGTCCACGGCTGCGCCGGTCACGGCGCGATCCGCGGCAGCCTTGCCGGTGAAGCCGTGGTCGCGGCCCAACAGCTGTCGGGCCCCCGCAAGGTCCCCGGCCGAGATCCGGCGCCGGACCTCGGAGCTTCGGACCTGCTCCCCGTTCGACAGGTAGGATGAGACGACGGTGACCGTGAAACCGCGCTCCTGGCCGAGGGCGGCCACGGTCTCGGGAGTCCCGCCACGCTCGAAGCCGAAGGCGGCGTCGGGTGTCATCACGAACCCGGCCAGGTCGACGCGCCCGGCGATCCCCGCGACGAAGGCGTCGTAGGGCGTGACGCGGAGGGTGTGGTCGAAATGTTGCACTACCGTGACCTCGACCCCCGCGGCCTGGAGGCGGACCAGGCGCTCGTCGGGGTCGCACAAGAGCGGTGGGGCCAGGCCCTCGATCAACTCCTCGGGGTGGGCATCGAACGTGATCACGGCGGGCCTGGCGCCGGCATCGCGAGCGGCGCGCCGGAGCTCACGGAGCAGGTAGAGGTGGCCCCGGTGAAGCCCGTCGAAGACTCCCACGACCACGTAGAGGCGGCCCAGATCGAGCGTGAGGGCCTCGAGGCCGGGAACGACGACCATGTGATTGCCCGGGTCTACGATGCGAAGCCGCGTCTCGACCGCGCCGGTCGGGCGGAGGGGCGGTCGAGCCGAAACGTCCGAGCCCGCGGGCGACCCGTCGCCGCCGTCGGCGCCCTCGGCGCTGTCGGCGGCCCGAACGCCGGTCTGCGGGGTCGGGCCGGCGGCGGCTACGAAGATCTTCTCGGGAGCGAGCCGGCCCGCTTTCCACGAGCCGATGCCGACCAGTCTCCGATCCTCCGACACGAGACGGACCCGGGCCCCCTGCTCCACCGCCGGGCGGCGCAGAGGCTTGACCTGCTGCCCGCGCGACGCGGCGATTACCTCCTCGGACGTGAGGATCGCCTCCGGGATCGCCTCGAGGCCCGTGTCGATGGGCAGCAAGAGCGCCGCCAGCGCGGCCGGACCTCCGGCGGCCGCCGCGCGTATCTCGTCGAGGGAGTGCGCGGCCGCCAGTGGGAACGGGCCGCTGGCCGTGCGAACGAGCGCGCCCAGGTAGGCCCCGCAGCCGAGCCGCTCGCCCAGATCCCGGGCCAGGGCCCGGATGTACGTGCCCGCGCCGCATTCGACCTCGAGGACCGCCGTGGGCCGCTCCGGATCCGAACCGTCCCACTCGACAAGGTCGAGGCGCTTGATGGTGACGGCGCGCGGGGGCATCTCGACCGGCGTGCCCTGGCGGGCGAGCTGGTAGGCCCGCCGGCCGCCGATCTTGAGAGCGCTGTAGGCGGGGGGTCGCTGCTGTATCGGCCCCCGGAAGGCCGCCAGAACGGCTTCGACGGCGTCTCGAGTCGGCGCCGGGCCGCTGCCGGGAACGAGCTCGCCGTCGCGGTCGTCGGTCTCGGATGCCGCCCCGAAGCAGACCGTCGCCCGATACGACTTGTCGTCGCCCATGTGATATTCGACCAGCCGCGTTGCCAGCCCCAGAAAGACTGGCAGAACCCCCGCCGCGAAGGGATCGAGGGTTCCGCCGTGGCCGGCATGGCGGGTCGACGTGAGCCGCCGGACCAGGGCGACTACATCGTGCGATGTGAATCCGGGATCCTTGGCTACGATGAGAATTCCGTCCATGCCCGAACGCGAGCTCGCCACGCTAGCGGCGGACGGCGGCCACGAGGACCGCCGCCCTGGCCAGGACGGCCTTGCGGGCTTCGTCGAGCGGCAGGAGGACCGTGGCGCCGGAAGCGCGAGCGTGCCCTCCACCGCCGAACGCGCCGGCCAGGACGGTGGCATCCACGCCTCCGTCGCGGGTCCTGATGCTGACGCGAGTGGCGCCGTCGCCCTCCTTGAACAGGAGCGCGGCCTCGGAAGTCTCAGACTGAGCGAGGAGGTCGATCAGGCCCTCCGACTCGGCCGAGCCGGCGCCGCTGACGGCCAGGTCGTTCAACTCGAGGGTCGACCAGACGAGTCTGCCATCCACGTCGGACCGCATGCGGGCCAGCACTCGTCCGAAGAGGTTCAGCTGGGTGTTGGGCTTGGAGCGATAGAGGCGCCGGGCGATCTCGCTGAACTGGGCACCCGCCTCGCGCAGGGCCGCCGCCACGACCAGAGTCCGCGGCGTGACATTGGGGTGCTGGAAGTTGCCGGTGTCCATCACCACGCCCCCCGCCAGGGCCGTGGCCAGCATGCCGTCGCCGGCCGTGAGCGCCAGTCCCATCCGCCGCGCCAGGAGCGTCACCATCTCGCAGGTCGCCGAACTCGTCGCGTCGACCCAGTCGACCGCTCCGAACAGTGGGTTCGACTTGTGATGGTCGATATCCAGGATCGGCACACGCCCGAACAACTCGCGATGGGATTCGAGCACCGGCCCGATCCGTTCCAGCTCGCCGCAGTCGACCACCACGAGAAGGTCGTAGTCGACCGACCCATCCGGCTCGCGGCGGAAGCGATCCATGCCGGGCATGAAGTCGTACATCGGCGGCACCGGGTCCGCGCATACGGGCGTGGCCACTCCCCCATTCGACTCCACGAGGAGCGCGATCGCCAGGGCCGAACCGAGCGCGTCCGCTTCCGGGTTCTCATGGCAGACCGTGAGCACCCGCCGAGCGGCCCTGAGTCGCTCGACGACCTCGTCGGGGACGGCGGAGAGGTAGGCGGAGAGGTCGACCAGCGGCCCGGCCTCGCTCACCGCACCCTCCGGCCGCTGTTCGGCTTCCCGGTTCGGGCTGTCTTGCCCCGTTCGCCGCGAGGCTCGCCACCTCGTGGCCGCCTGGTTCCAGCTTTCTTGCGAGGCCCGACCTCGGGCCTGCCCGGGCCCGGCTCCTCGACCGTCTCCCCCTCGCGCCGCAGCCGCGGCACGGGCGTGGGCAGGGACTCGCCGTGCTCCGGGACATCCTCCGGGACCTGGCCCGCTTCCAGCTCGTCGAGGATCTGGAGAACCCGGGTGCCACGCTCGATCGAATCGTCAAGGCGGACCTCGAGCTCGGGGATGCGGCGCAGCCTGATCTTGCCGCCAAGGCCGTGGCGGATGAACGGCATGGCCCGTCGAAGGGCGGCCAGGGTCTCCGAGCGAGTTTCCTCGGGGCCGATGACGCTCACCCAGACACGGGCGTGAGAGAGATCCGGGCTCGTCTCGACTTTCGTGACCGTGACGAAGCCGATCCCGGGATCGGTCACTTCACGCTCGAGCGCCTGACCGATCTCCTGTCGCAGAAGCTCGTCGATCCTCTGGGTTCTCTGTGTCATCGAGACGCGATACTCCGGCTCAACCGGCCGCCCGGCTCACCATTTGCTGGGTGAAGCACTCGATGACGTCGCCCTCCGTGAGATCGTTCGAGCCGGCGAGGCCGATGCCGCACTCGAAGTTGGTCGCCACTTCGCGGACGTCATCCTTCATGCGCCGCAGCGATTCGATCCGGTCGGTCACGATGACCTTGCCGCCGCGCCAGACTCGAGCACCGCCGCCCCGGACGATGCGCCCGTCGGTGACGTAGCAGCCGGCGATCACGGCCACTTTGCCGACACGGAAGATCTTGCGGACTTCGGCTCGACCCTCCACCGTCTCGACCTGCTCCGGCTCGAGCATGCCGCGAAGCGCCGCCGAGATGTCATCGGTGAGCTTGTAGATGATGTCGTACTGCCGGACGTCGACCTTCTCCGCCTCGGCAGCCCGCCGGGCCGTGTCGGTTACCTTGGTGCTGAAGGCGACGACGATCGCGTTGGAAGCCGCCGCCAGCATGATGTCGTTGTCGGTGACGTCGCCGGCCGCCTCGTGCAGGACGTTGATCCGGACCTCGTCGGTCGAGAGCTGCTGCAGGGCGTGCGTGATGGCGCCAAGAGAGCCCGAGACGTCGGTCTTGAGGATGATCCTCAGCTCCTTGGTCTGGCCCGCCTGGATCTGCGCGTACAGGTCCTCGAGAGTGGCCTTGCCGGTGCCTTCCCTGCCGGCGGCCGAGGCCGTCCGGCGTTCCTCGACCATCGCTCGGGCCGTCTTCTCGTCGGCGACGACACGCAGGATGTCGCCGGCCTGAGGCACGTCGGCCAGGCCCAGGACGACCGCCGGGCTGGACGGGCCGGCCTTGGTGATGCGCTTGCCGAGGGCGTTCTCGAGGGCCCTGACCTTGCCGTAGGTCTCGCCCACGACGATCACGTCCCCGACCCGGAGCGTGCCAGTCTGCACCAGGGCGGTGGCGACCGGGCCGCGGCCCTTGTCCAGTTCGGCCTCGACGATGGTCCCGACCGCCGCCCGCTTCGGGTTGGCCTTCAGGTCCTGCAGGTCGGCGACCAGGATGATCATCTCGAGCAACTCGTCCAGGCCGAGACGCGCCTTGGCCGAGACGGGGACCATGGGGACGTCGCCGCCGTACTCCTCGACGACCACACCGGCCTCGGCGAGACCGTTCTTGACACGGTCCGGGTTGGCGTCGGGCTTGTCCATCTTGTTGAGGGCGATGACGATCGGCACCCTGGCGGCTCGGGCGTGGTCGATCGCCTCGAGCGTCTGCGGCATCACGCCGTCGTCCGCCGCGACGACCACCACCGCGATGTCCGTGACCTTGGCGCCTCGGGCGCGCATGGCCGTGAACGCCTCGTGGCCGGGCGTATCCAGGAAGACGATGTGCCGGCCGTCCTTGACGACTTCGCTGGCGCCGATGTGCTGAGTGATGCCGCCCCGCTCGCCGGCCGCGACCTTGGTGGTTCGGATGGCATCGAGCAGTGACGTCTTGCCGTGGTCGACGTGGCCCATGACCGTCACGATCGGGGCACGCGGCAGCAGGAGACTCGGGTCGTCCTCCTCGAAAAGCTGCTCCTTCGTCGCGGCGCTGGTCGGTACGGCCTCGCCCGCCGCGCCATCGCCACCGGGCGCGCTCCCGCCGACCGGGACGGCTTCGGAGACTTCATAGCCGAGTTCCTCGGCCACCAGGGAGGCCGTTTCGCGGTCGATGCCCTGGTTGATGTTGGCGAATATGCCGCTCTTGATGAGTTCGCGAATGACGTCGGCGGGGTTGACGCCGAGCGCGTCGGCGAGGTCCTTGACGGTGATGCTGGACGGCAGCTCGATGGCGCCGCGCTCCCGCGACTCGCCCGTCGGAGCCGCGGCACCCTGGGTGGCGAGGTCGCGGCGCACCGGCTTGCGAGGTCCACGACGGCCCCGCGTGCCGCTCCTACTCTTGGCCACGATTACCTCCTGATTCGATCTTGCTCGCCTCCCCTGTCAGCTCGGCCCGGAGTTCGGCCGGGATCGGCACTTCCAGCGCTCGCCGGAGCGATCCTTTGTCGAGCGCCGCGCTCCGGCACTCCTCTTTATCGCACAAATAGGCGCCGCGGCCCGGCATCCGGCCCGACCGGTCGACCACGACGCGGCCGTCCGGCGTCCGGACGACCCGCAGCAGGTCGCGCTTCTGCTGCGCCGTCCGACAGACGACGCAGGACCGCGTCGGATACCGCCGCGGAGGCGCTCCCCGGGCTACGGGGCCACCTCCCCGGCGTCGGCTGATTCCGCGGCCTTCACGGCTTTGCGTCGTTTCGGCTTCGCGGGCGCTTCGGGCTCCGTCTCGACGGCCGGAGTCGCCGCGGGTTCCTGATCGGCCGCCGGGGCGGCCACGGCGTCCGCTTCCTCGATCGCGGGATCGGCCACGAGTACGGCATCAGCCTCAGGGACGGCCTGCTCCGCGAGGGCAGCTTCCGCGGCTGCCGCCCTGGCGGCCTCGGCCACCGAAACGTCGCTTCGAATGTCGATGCGCCAGCCGGTCAGCTTCGCGGCGAGCCGGGCGTTCTGGCCCTCGCGGCCGATCGCCAGCGAGAGCATGCGCTCGGGCACGACGACGTTGGCGATGCGATGTTCCTCGTCGATGCGGACCTCGATCACCTGGGCCGGGCTGAGCGCCTTGGCCACGAACGTGGAGGCATCTTCGGACCACTCGATGACGTCGATCTTCTCGCCGCCGAGCTCGGCGACGACCGCCTGGACGCGAGCGCCGCGCTGCCCGACGGTGGCTCCGACGGGATCCAGGCCCTGCTGCCGGGACGCCACCGCCACCTTGGAACGGCTGCCCGCTTCTCGCGCGATGGCCTTGACCTCGACCGTGCCGGCATGGATCTCCGGCACCTCCAGCTCGAAGAGGCGGCGCAGGAAGCCCTTGTGTGTGCGGCTGACGTAGATCTGCGGACCCTTGGCGCTGCGCCGGACCTCGAGGACGAAGGCCTTGACATTCTGCCCGATCCGGTAGTGCTCCAGGGGCGACTGCTCGGTGGTCGCCAGGATGGCCTCGGCCTTGCCCACGTCGATGATGATCGCCCGCGACTCCACCCGGGAGACGGTGCCCGTGATCAGCTCGCCTTCGCGGCTGGCGTATTCGTCGAAGACGACGTTGCGCTCGGCCTCGTGCAGCCGCTGCAGCACCACCTGCTTGGCCGTCTGGGCGTGGATCCGGCCGAAGGCTTCCTGGTCGAGCTGTTCGGTCTCGACGAGATCGCCGGCCACGGATCCGGGCTTCAGCGCCTGGGCCTCTTCGACGGTCATCTGGGTAGCGGGGTCTTCGACCTCGTCGACTACGAGCCGGGCCCGAAAGACACGCACCTTGCCGGATTCACCGTCGATGCGGACGTTGATGTCCTCGTCGCCCGGCGAGCGCCGGTAAGCCGCCTGGATGGCCTCCTCGACGGTCCGGATCAGCTGCTCCCGCGAGACCCCCTTCTCCGCGTTGAGTTGCAGGAGGGCGCCTACGAAATCTCGACTCACTTCGCGCCTCCCGTTCTTACTCCCGGTCGTCAGGTTCGACCGACCGCGGACGCGGCATCCGGTCATCTTCGGCAGCCGGCCCGCCAACCGCCGCTCAACAAAAGACGTGGGGGTCACCCACGTCACGAGCGGCCGGTATATTGGCGCAAGTATACACGGCACCTCATGGCCATCCAACTGGCCATCCCGGGCCGTTGCGCCTCGGACTCCAATACCGCGTGGCGCGGGGGCCGGCGGAGGCGAGCCTGCTGGGTGACCCGAGCGCGCCCGCGGCCGCGTCGGACCTCAGCTTCCAGGGACCAGCGTATACACGTAGTGGTTGCCGAACGAGGCCGCGAGCCTGTAGTGATTCCTCGCGAAGTCTCGAAGCGGCGCCAGCGTGTCGTAATCGGGCGGCTCCTGCGGGTCCGGCACCGGCTGGAACATGGGGACGTTCGCCGGACTCTCGACGATCACCGGTGGCGGTGAGGCGATCCAGGCCGCCAGTTCGGACTCCGTCCTGGCGGGAGTCCAGTAGCCCGCCGTCACCATGGGGAACTGATACACGTGTGAGTCGTAGGGACCGCGATCGGCGGCCAGATAGAGGTAGCTGTCGTCGCCCCAGTTGAAGATCGTCGCCGACTTCGGCGTGTTGGCCCTGATCCAGTCGGCCGTGGCTTCCGTGGTCGATTGCGCCTTGGCCGAGGCGTCGAACGTCATCCCGACGAGGCCGGCGACCGTCATGGCCGAGACGACGAACATGCAAGAGGTCAGGGCCACCAGGCCAAGCCCCAAGGCCCGGGAGGCTCCCCCGGAAGATCCGGCGCGGGACACGAGCCAACCGAAGCTCGGCGCCGACAGGATGACCATCGGCGGCACCGCCAGGATCAGGTAGTGCAGGAACAGCCTGTTCTCGTAATCGAGCACCACCACGGCCGACAGCAGCCACAGGAGGGACAGCCAGGTGGCTCGGTCGAAGCCGCGTGGATGCGTGACCATTCTCGCGACGGTGATTGAGACGGGTGTGAGTAGACCGGCGAGGAGAACGAAGGTCACCGGCAACAGGTGGCCCAGCCCGGGGCTCGAGTCCCGATAGGCGACGTTGTAAGTCACGAGTTGATCGATGGCGTCGCCCATCGCCCCGCGCGCGAGCAGCCAGCAGGCAACCAGGATCGGCCCTACGGCGCCGGCGACGATGGCCGCGGCCACGCGTCGGGCCGCTTCCGCCGGCGGCCGGGCCAGGACCGCCGAGACGACCAGAATCGCCGCGACCGGGAGCGCCTGGAGCGACAGGAGGCCGGCGAGGCCCCCAAGGCAGCCGACGAGAGCCGCGGTACGCCAGCCGGGACGAAGAGTCGAGACGGCCCACAGGGCCGCGACGACCGGAAGGATCGCAAACGACTCCGTGAGACCCCCGCCGAGGGCGACCGGATAAGCCGCGATACCGACCAGGCAGACCAGGCTCGCCAGGAAGGCCGCGGGAGGCGAGAGCCGGCGCCGCAGGATCCCGTCGACCACGATGATCGCACCCACAGTGAACGCCAGCGTAAGGAGCCACGAAACGAACCACGGGTCGAGCCAGGGCAGGATGGCCTGACCGAAGGCATTGACGAGATAGAGACCTGGCGGCTTGTTGTCGAAGAGACCGGTGTATGGCATGTAGCCATCGCGTATCCGAACCCCGGCCAGCGCATACACGGACGCGTCGAACCCGGGGCCAAGCCACAGTCCGGGCGCGAGGAGCAGGGCTGCGGCAGCGGCCAGGGCCAAAGGCCGCACTGCCGGCACCAATCGCCTCAAGGTCTTAGGCCTCGGCCGGGCAGCCATCATCGAAACGGGCACGTCCGCGGATGCCCGTCAGGTCGCGGATGTGAAGACGAGGACGTCGAAGTCGCCAAATGTCGCGGCGCGATGGTAGTGAACCCTCACGAAGTCTCGCAATGGCCCGAGGCCCGGGTAGGCCTGCCCCTCATCAGTTTCCGGAGCCGGCCGCAGCAGCGGGGCCGGCGCCGATGATTCTACGATCACCGCCGGCGGCGACTCGGCCCAACCCGCCAGGAGTTCCGTGAACCTGGATGGCGTCGAGTAGCCCGGCGTGAAGAACGGGAACAGCGAGACGTACCGGTCGCAGGGCTGCCGGTGCGAGAGAAGGAACAGGTCCGGCTCGTAGCCCCACACGAACACAGTCGCCGACGGCGGCGTGTTTCCCTCGATCCACGACGCCGTCTCCGCCAGCCCGGCCCCGTGGTTGCCGATCGAACCGATGCCGGTCATCAGACCCACGACAGTCAGGGCCGACACGGCCAGCGAGAGCGCCGTCCCCGACAGGAGGCCGGCCGAGGCAAGCCCGAGCCGGCGATCGGGAGCGCGCGCGCCGGCAGCCAGCCGGCTGACCCCGGACGCGGCCAGCCAGACGGCCGGCGGGACCAGGATGATCAGGTAGTGGAAGTAGATTCGGCCCTGGTACGCGACGTACAGGACGTAACCGATGACCCAGGCCAGGGACGACCAGTCGAGTCGGCCGAACGAGCGCGGATGCCGGGCCATCAGCAGAGCCGTGACCGCGGCCGGAAGCGCCAGCCCGGCCAGGAGAAGCGAGGAGACGCCAACCAGATCGGGGGCCTGCGAGGCCGAGTTCCGATAGGCGGCGTTGTACGCCAGGACCTGGTCCACGGCATCACCGAGCGCGCCCCGGGCAATCAACCAGGCGGCCACGAGAAGTGGGAGGATCGCGCCGCCGAGCAGGAGCGCCGCGGCCCGACGGGCCCGCTCTTGCCGGCTGCCGCCCTGCCACGCGGCCGCCACGAACAGGACTGCCGCCGCCGGAAGAGACTGCAGCGACAGGAGGCACGCGACGCTCAGGGAGCAGCCGACCAGCGCCGCCCCACGAAGCGACGACTCCGGCCGGCTCACCGCCCGCACGGCGGCGATCAGAGGCAGTATCGCGAACGACTCGGTCAGACCGCCGCCCAGGGCCGTCGGGAACGAAGCGACGCCGATCAGGAAGACGAGGCTCCAGCAGAAGGCGCCCACCGGCCCGAGCCGACTCCGCAGCAGCCGCTCGAATACGACGACCGCGGCTCCGACGAACACGACGGTCAGCAGCCAGCCGACCAGCCACGGATCGAGCCACGGCAGAACCCGCTGGCCGACGGCATCGAGGACGTACACGCCGGGCGGCTTCTGGTCCCACAGATCCTTGTACGGGGCGAAGCCTGCGTCGATACGAGCGCCGCCGAGTACGAAGAGCGCGGCGTCCGGGGACGGTCCCAGGGCCAGGCCCGGCGCCAGGAGAGCCGCCGCGGCCGCTACCAGCGATCCCGACCTCAACAACCCCGCCAGTCTCGCCCCCGAGATACTGCGGAGGGTGCCGGCGGTGGCTGAGTCCGGTCGACCGGTCATCGCCGAACGGTCACCCGCCCGGGCGGATGGGGCGGCGCGACGATCGCAGTGCGCGCCTCAACGCTCGGGCACGACCCGGCATCCGGTGCTCCGGCCGGGCCTCTACCGTCGGGAGCGAACCCTGGCTGCAAACGTCAATAAGCCCTGGCGAAGAGTGCGCGCCGCTCCGAAGAACGGCCGCACACGAGACACTCGCCGGCCTCGTCCGGGGAGTCGAACGGGATGCAGCGTATCGTCGCGCCGGTCTCGTCGTTGACCTGCTTCTCGCAGGCCGCGTCGCCGCACCACGGCGCCATGAAGAAGCCACCGTCGGCCTCCAGCCCGTCCTTCAACTCCTGGTAGGTGTCCACCCGGTGAGTGTTGGCTTCCCGGAAGTCGAGCGCCCGCTTGAACAGCTCGGCCTGATACGCCCGCAGACGGGCCGGCAGCTCGGCCGCCAGCTGGCCCAGCGGAACGGCCTCCTTCGACCGGTCGACGCGCTTGACGAGCATGCCCTGGCCGGCGGCGACGTCCCTCGGCCCTATCTCGAGGCGGAACGGCACGCCCCGAAGCTCCCAGTGGTTGTACTTGAATCCAGGCGAGTCGTCCCGCCAGTCGACCTTGACCCGGACCGCCTTCCCCTCGGGAGTCCCGGCCAGCGCCGATTGGAACCGTTCGATGGCCTCGGCGACGGCCGCCTTCTCCTCGTCCTTGCGGAAGATCGGGACGACCACGACCTGAACCGGAGCCACGTTGGGTGGCAGGACCAGGCCCGAATCGTCGCCGTGGGCCATGATCGTGGCCCCGACCATGCGCGTCGAGAACCCCCAGGACGTCCCGTACGGGTTCTTGCGCATGTTGTCGGTATCGAGGAACTCGATCCCGGCGGCTCGGGCGAAGTTCTGCCCGAGCATGTGGCTCGTACCGGCCTGGAGCGCCTTCTTGTCGCGCATCATGGCTTCGATGCACCACGTCCAGTCGGCGCCCGGGAACTTCTCGGCCTCCGTCTTTCGACCTTTGATGACCGGGATGGCGAGCCAGTCCTCGGACACCTCCCGGTAGCCCTCGAGCCCGATCGCGACCTCATCGGCCGCTTCCTGCTCAGTGGCATGGAAGGTGTGCGCCTCCTGCCACAGGAACTCGGCCGTGCGCAGGAACAGGCGCGTCCTCAGCTCCCAGCGGACGACGTTGTTCCAGAGGTTCATCAGCAGCGGCAGGTCGCGGTAGGACTGGATCCAGTCCCTGACGCTGTCGGCGATGATTGCCTCGCTGGTCGGGCGGATGGCCAGCCACTCGTCGAGCGCCTTGCCGCCGGCGTGGGTGACCCACGCGACCTGCGGGTTGAAACCCTCTACGTGGGCGGCTTCCTTCTCGAGCAGCGACTTCGGCACGAAGAGCGGGAAGTAGACGTTGCTGTGGCCGGTCGCCTTAATGTACCGGTCCAGCTCGGCCTGCATCGACTCCCAGATGGCGTAGCCATACGGCCGGATGATCATGCAGCCGCGAACCGGGGAGTAGTCGGCCAGCTCCGCCTTCAGGACCACGTCGTTGTACCACTCCGGGAAGTTCTCGGACTGGTGCGTGATGCTGGTGACGAAACCTTCGCTGGGCACGCTGTTCCTCCTGCCGCAGATCCCACTCGCCGATTTCGCGCAATCGTACCGCCTGGGCCGATCAGGCGGACCGGGATGACCGGGGCGGCTGGTGGCCGCTTAGGCTAGCGACCCGCCCCGGGCGCGGGGAAGCGCCGCTCGACGTAGCCGTCCAGGATCGCCTTGAACTCGTCGACTATGTGGTCGCCCCGAAGCGTGCGGTCCAGCGCCCCGTCGATGAAGACGGGCGCCACGGGCTCCTCGAAGGTCCCGGGCAGGCTGATGCCGATGTCCGCGTGCTTGGATTCGCCGGGGCCGTTGACGACGCAGCCCATCACGGCAACGCGCATCTCCTCGACGCCGGGGTGCCGATCGCGCCAGGCCGGCATCTGGTCCCGGAGGTACACCTGGACGTCGCGGGCCAGCTCCTGGAAGTAGGTGCTCGTGGTCCGGCCGCAGCCCGGGCAGGACGAGACTTGAGGCAGGAACGATCGCAGGCCGAGCGACTGGAGTACCTGCTGGGCGACGGCTACTTCCTCGGTGCGATCGCCGCCCGGCTCGGGCGTGATGGAGACGCGGATCGTGTCGCCGATCCCCCCCGCCAGCAGCAGGGACAACCCCGCCGACGAGGCCACGATCCCCTTCATACCCATCCCCGCCTCGGTCAGGCCCAGGTGCAGGGCGTAGTCGCCCCGAGCCGCCAGACGCCGGTAAACCTCCACGAGGTCGCGCACGCCCGACACCTTGGCCGACAGGATGATCCGGTCGTGGGCCAGCCCGGTCGACTCCGCCAGCTCGGCCGACCGGACCGCGCTCTCGACCATGGCGTCGATCGTCACCTCGCGCGCATCCCGCGGCTCGGCCAGCCGGGCGTTGGCGTCCATGAGCTCGGCCAGCACGCCCTGGTCGAGCGAGCCCCAGTTCACCCCGATCCGGACCGGCTTGCCGTTCTCGACGGCGATCCGGACGATGGCCGTGAAATGGTCGTCGTGGTGCCGTCCCGAGCCCACGTTCCCGGGGTTGATGCGGTACTTGTCCAGGCTTCGGGCCGTCTCGGGGTAGTCCGCGAGCAGCTTGTGGCCGTTGTAGTGGAAGTCGCCGACGATCGGAACGGCCGCGCCGAGGCCGCGGACCTTGCGCACGATCTCCGGCACGGCGGCCGCTGCGGCTTCGGTGTTGACCGTGACGCGGACCAGTTCGCTGCCGGCATGGGCCAGCCGGGCTACCTGGATCGCGGTGGCGTCGGCATCGGCCGTGTCCGTGTTCGTCATCGACTGGACCACG
Source organism: uncultured Chloroflexia bacterium (assembly GCA_963713795.1). GTDB lineage: Bacteria > Chloroflexota > Limnocylindria > Limnocylindrales > CSP1-4 > Fen-1039. Next base: position 52,204 of record CAVQNC010000008.1, on the reverse strand, counting down.
ATCGGCCGGCCGCCGCCGATGACGACACCACCGACGTCGACCGCGGCCGACCGCCGGCGCGACGCGAAGTCGAACCCACCCATGGCTACTGGCCGCTGACCCTGAGTATGTCGAAGAAGGTGATCCAGCCCATGAAGGCTAAGAGCAGGGCGAAACTGGCCACGTAGGCAAAGGTCTCGAATGCGCTCACGCCCCGGGATCCGAAGATCCGCTTCATCACCATGATCAGCATCTTGCCACCGTCCAGGACCGGCAACGGGAGGACGTTTACCAGGGCCAGGTTGGCCGAGATCACTCCGGCGAAGAGCAGCATGATCATCAGGGCATTCGGCTGCGAGACGACATGGCCTATGTCGGAGGCGATGCCGACGGGCCCCTGGACGCCCGCAGGGGCCTGCGATGGATTCGTGACCAGCTGCTTGCCTATGTCACCGACGGCGCCGAGGATAAGGACCATGGCCCGCCCGGTGCCGGTCACGGCCAGGCCGGCCGCGTCCACCGGGTTTCCGACGGTCGTCACCAGCTCGGTGTCCATCACGACGCCCAGCGCCCCCTGGTCCGCCGTCGGCACGCGCAATGTGACCACGACCGTTCGTTGGACGCCGTTGGCGCCGGCAATCACGAGGTGCACCGTCTGGCCCGCATGGTTCAGCAGGTCCTGTCGCCAGGCCTGCGTCGGATCGGCGTTCGAGAAGTCGAGCACCGAGTCCTCGGCATAGGTCCGGCCGTCGATCGACACTATCGAGTCGCCCGGCTGCAGGCCGGAGGCCGCCGCCGGAGAGCCGGACTGGATCTGGGCGATCGTGGGCTGGACGACCGGGTTGAATGCCCAGGCGACCACGAAGAAGAGAAAGACCGCCACGAGCGCGTTCATCGCCACGCCCGCGACAAGGACGATCAGCTGCTTCGGCAGGGTGGCGTTGCCGAACGATCGCGGGTCATCGGATTCCGTCTCCTCGCCCTCGAGCCTCACGAAGCCACCAATCGGGAGGTAGTTGAGCGTGTACTCGGTTTCGTGGTCGTGGCCGAGAATCCGGGCGCGCGGAGGAAACCCCAGCCCGAACTCGAGCACGCGAATGCCCGCGAGGCGGGCCATGATGAAGTGGCCAAGCTCGTGGATCAGCACGAGCGGTATCAGGATCAGGAATAGCCCGACGACGCCGGAAAGGCCGAACGTCAGGCCGGCGAGACTCATGAATATGCCTCCGCGAAGCGCCGGACGTCGACGTCGATTCCGATAAGCTCGTCCAGCGAGGGCTCGGCCGGCTCACCGGAACCGAAGCGATCGACGGCAGCGCCGAGCAGCCGAGGGATGCCGTTGAAGTCCAGGCTTCCCCGCAGGAAACGCGCGACGGCGACCTCGTCGGCCGAGATCAGGGCGGTGCTCGCCCGAGGCCCCGCCAGGCCGGCCTCGCGGGCGATGCGAAGAGCCGGGAAACGTTCCTCGTCCGGGGCCCGGAATACCAGGCTGCCGGCCGCGATCAAGTCGACCGCGACCGTCGGCGACGGCAGACGGTCCGGGTATGTGAGTGCGTACTGGATCGGGATCCGCATGTCGGGTGTACCCAGCTGTGCCTTCAGTGACCCGTCCACGAACTGCACAGCCGAGTGGACGACACTTTGCGGGTGGATGACGACCGAGATGGCCGAGAGAGGCACATCGTACAGCCAGCGTGCTTCGATGATCTCCAACCCCTTGTTCGCCAGTGTCGCCGAGTCGATGGTGATCTTCGCGCCCATCGTCCAGGTGGGGTGGCGAAGGGCCCGTTCCGGCGTCACTGTCGCGAGGTCCGCGACGCTCGAGTCGAGGAAGGGCCCCCCGGAGGCTGTCAGCAGCAGACGGGCGATGGCGGCGTGATCCTCCCCGGCAAGGCACTGCCAGATCGCCGAATGCTCGGAGTCGATCGGGCGCAGCCATCCCAGCGGGCTGGCGAGGGGGTGGTGCCGGTCGCCCGTCGCGCCGATCGCCCCGGCCGCCAGGCGGCGCACCGCCGGCATGACCAGGTGGCCCCCGGCAACCAGCGTTTCCTTGTTGGCCGTGGCGACGACCTTGCCCGCGCCCAGGGCCGCCAGCACCGACCGCAGGGCAACGAGTCCGCCGGTCGCGACGACCACGAGGTCCACGTCCGCGCGCGTAGCCAGTATCTCCAGGGCATCCGGACCATCCACGACCTCTGTCCCGACGCGGAGATCGAGCCGGCTCGCCGCCCGGACGTCCGCCAGGGCGACCACGGCCGGACCGAGCAGCCTTGCCTGTTCCTCCAGCACCTGAGCCTGCGACCCGGTGGCCAGCGCGACCACTCGAAAGGCCCCCGCGTTCCGGGACAGCACGTCCACCACCTGGCGGCCGATCGATCCACCCGAGCCCAGGAGGGCGACGCGGATCCGAGCGGGGTTCCTGCCGCCGATCCAGCTCCTGCCGGCACTCCCCTGCCCCGCCATGTCCGTCATCTCATCGAACCAGCGCCGAAACGAACAGTGCCGCCACCGGGGCCGCGAAGATGAAAGAGTCCACGCGGTCGAGGATGCCCCCGTGCCCTGGGATGAGCGTGCCCGAATCCTTGGCCCCGGCGGCCCGTTTCAGCAGCGACTCGGCCAGGTCGCCGGCCTGCGCCACCGCGCCGATGACCGGCCCGAGGACCAGGCCCATAACCGGCGGCTGGCCCAGCGACCACAACCCGGCGACGGCCACCGCCGTCGAGGCGGCCAGTCCGCCGAAGAGGCCCCAGTAGCTCTTCGACGGCGAGATGTGCGCCAGGAACTTTCGCTTGCCCAGCGCGATACCGACGCAGTAGGCGCCCGTGTCGAACGACCAGACGAGCAGGATTACCAGCAGAATCCAGCCTCGATCGGCTCCCAGCTGAGCGGCCGGCGCGCTCGCCGGCAGGGCCGGGGCGACCTGGCCGATGCGCACGAGCCCGCCGAGCAGCCCGACGTAGAGGCCGGCGAAGACCGTGCCGATCCACGAGCCGAAGCCCAGCCTGGTGTCGGTCTCGACGAACGCCGCGATCCCGCCGGCTATCAGCACGGCGGCTACGAGCAGATCCGCGTACGGACGAAGCTGCTGAATCGAGGCCACGTCGGCGGCCACGACGAGCGCGCCCGCGACACTCACCGCGGGTATGGCCGGGTAGCCGGCGGCACGCAGCAGCCGGACCGATTCCCAGGCCGCGATGGCTACGAATACGGCTATGAGGGCGCCGAACCACGGCTCGCCCAGGGCCAGGACGATCAAGAAGGGCGGAACGAAGATCGCGGCACTGAGCGCTCGCCGGCGCATCCTGCCCTACCTGCCGAACCGGCGCTGCCGGCTCGCGAACTCGACCAGGGCCGCGTCGAACGCCTCCGGCCCGAAGTCCGGCCACAGGATCGAGCTGAAGTAGAACTCGGCGTAGGCGGCCTGCCAGATCAGGAAGTTCGAGATCCGTTCGTCGCCGCCGGTCCGGATGACGATGTCAGGATCCGGCAATCCGGCCGTATAGAGGGCGCCCGCAATGGCGTCCTCGTCTATCTCCTCCGGCGACAGACCCTGCGACACCAGCCTGCGGGCCGCATCGACCAGCTCCGTCCTGCCCGAATAGTTGAAGGCGATGTTCAGCTGGAGGCGCCGGCCACCGGAAGTGGCCTCCAGGGCGCTCTGGATCGACGCGCGGGTCTCCGCGGGAAGCTCGTCGATTCGCCCCAGCAGCCGCACGCGGGCGCCCTGCCGCCGCAGCTCGGCGGTCTCGTTGCGGATGACCTGCTCCAGCAGGTAGAACAGGCCGCTGACCTCCTCGTCCGAGCGGGCCCAGTTCTCGCGGCTGAAGGCGTACAGCGACAGGACCTCGATGCCCCGCCTGACAGAGTGGCGAATGACCTCCCGGATGGCCTCGACGCCGGCGGCGTGGCCGTCCATCTCGGATAGCCCGCGTGCCCTGGCCCAGCGGCGATTGCCGTCGCAGATGATCGCTACGTGGCGCGGAAGCTCCTCGCGCGGCACGGCGAAGGCCTCGGTGGGCTCCGCATCGGGAGACCCGACCGCCGTCGTCCTGGCATCGGTCGCCGGCCCCGACTCCCGGCTTACCAGCGCCGGTGAGTCGGTCGGGCGGGGAATCCGACCGGCCACTAGACCTCCAGGATCTCCTGCTCCTTGCCCGCACCGACGCGGTCCACGTCCGCGATGTGCTTGTCGGTGACGCGCTGGAGCTGCTCCAGCTCGCGGCGGGACTCGTCGGCTCCGAGCGTGCCGTCGTGCTCTTCCTTCTTCAGCTGGTCGGCGGCGTCGCGGCGGAGATTCCGGATCTCCACGCGCGCCTCTTCCATGCGCTTGTGGACCTGCCTGACCAGATCTTTGCGCCGCTCCTCGGTGAGCGGCGGAATGTTCAACCTGATCACCGAGCTGTCGACGTTGGGGACGAGTCCGATGTCGCTCTTGATGATCGCCTTCTCGATGGCGGTCAGGAGGGCGCGATCCCAGGGCTGGATGACGACCTGGTGACCCTCGTGAACGGTCACGCCGGCCAGCTGGTTCAGGGCCATCGGAGAGCCGTAGGCCTCGATCACCAGGTGATCCACGATCGAGGTCGACGCGCGGCCGGTACGTACGCCTTGCAGGTCGCGTTCGAGCACTTCAACCGCCCGAATCATCTTGTGCTCGGTGGCGGACAACGTCTCGCTGCTCATGCGGGGCTGCCTCCGGTGATCAGGGTGCCGACGGCTTCGCCGCCGGCGACCCGCGTGATGTTCTCGGGCTCGTTCAGGTCGAAGACCACGATGGGAGTGTCGTTCTCCATGCACAACGACACGGCCGTGGCATCGAGCACTCGCAGCCGCTGGGCCAGAACCTGTGAGTAAGTGAGGCGCTCGTAGCGACGAGCCCCCGGATTCGAGACCGGGTCCGAGTCGTACACGCCATCCACCTTGGTGGCTTTGAGGATGACCTCAGCCCCGATCTCCACCGCCCGCAGCGCGGCCGCGGTGTCCGTCGTGAAGTAGGGGTTCCCGGTGCCGGCCGCGAGAATGATCACCCGGCCCTTTTCGAGGTGGCGCACGGCGCGGCGCCTGATGTACGGCTCCGCCACCTCGTTCATCCCGATCGCGCTCATCACCCGCGTGGGGACGCCGGCCTTCTCGATGGCGTCCTGAAGGGCCAGGGCGTTCATGACCGTGGCCAGCATCCCGATGTAGTCGCCGGTGGCGCGGTCCATGCCCTTCGCGGCCGCGGCCAGGCCTCGGAAGATGTTGCCGCCGCCGACGACGATGCCTATCTCGACACCGGTCCGGTGAACCTCCGCGACCTGGGCGGCGATGAAGGCGCAGAAGTTCGGATCGACGCCGTACTGGCGGCTGCCGAGAAGCGCCTCCCCGGACAGCTTCAGCAGGATGCGGCGATAACGCGGCCGCTTAGCGCTGCCCTCGCCCGAGCCGGATCGGACCGGCCCGGTCGCATCTTCTCCCGCCGCGGAGGCTTCGCTCATCTACTCCCCCAGTTCGAACCGAACAAAGCGTGGGACGCGTATATTCTCGCCCGTCTTGGCGATTGCTTCAGTGATCAAATCGCCCACGGTGCGATCCTGGTCGCGGAACGGCTGCTCGACGAGGACGACCTCGGCGAACCACTTATTCAGCTGGCCTTCGACTATCTGGGCGCGGATGGCCTCCGGCTTCTTGAGCGTCGTCTCGTCCGCCATGAGGGCGGCGCGCTTTGCGTCCAGGTCGGCGGGCGGGATGGAGTCGACGGTCGTGTACAACGGCCTCAGGCCGGCGACCTGGATGGCCAGGTCTCGGACGAGCCTCTGGAACTCGTCGGTCCGAGCCACGAAGTCGGTCTCGCAGTTGACTTCGATCAGGACGCCGATCTTGCCGCCGGTGTGGATGTAGCTGCCGACCTGGCCCTCGTTGGCCTCGCGCCCGGCTCGCTTCGCGGCAGCCGCCTGGCCGCGTTCGCGCAGAAGAGTAGTCGCCTTCTCGATGTCTCCGTCGGTCTCCTCGAGCGCCCGCTTGCACTCCATGACACCGGCGCCGCTCTGCTCTCGAAGGATCTTGACGGTCGCGGCCGTTATGCTCGCCATAGTTGTTCGTGTCTCCTGTCGTCGGCGTCCGCCGTCCGGACGAGTCCCTTCGGGCGGCCCGGGCTAGCGGATGATCGTTGTCTCAGTGGGAGCGCGGTGTCTCTTCGCCTTCGACGTCGCGCCCATGGGCGGGAACCTTCACGCCGGGCAGGAGGACCTCCTCCTCCTCGACGTCAGGCTCGAACGTGAGGGCAGCACCGCCTGCGAGGGCCGCGACGAGCTCCTCAGAAGCGACCTCCTCGATCTCGACCTCGGGCTGCGCCTCGGCCGCTTCCGGCTCGGCGCTCGACCGAACGCCCCGGTCGCGCTGGCCTTCGATGCAGGCGTCCGCCACGAGCTGGCAGAGCAGACGGATGGCGCGAATAGCGTCGTCGTTGGCCGGGATGATGTAGTCGATCTCATCCGGGTCGACATTGGTGTCGCCGGTGCCGATGATCGGCAGCTCGAGCTTCCGGGCCTCGGTCACGGCGATGCGCTCACGATGCGGGTCGACGATGAAGACCATGCCCGGCAGGCGCTTCATCTTGCGGATGCCGCCGAAGGCGTCCCGCAGATGATCCATCTCCTCCACGAGCTTCGCGACTTCCTTCTTCGTCAGCCGCTCAAAGTCCCCGCTGGCCTGACGGGCTTCGAGTTGGTCCAGCAGGGCGATGCGCTTCTTGATCGTGACGAAGTTCGTCAGCATTCCGCCCAGCCAGCGGCGATTGACGTAGGGCTGACCGGCGCGGGTCGCCTCCTGGGCGATCGGCTCCTGGGCCTGCTTCTTGGTGCCGATGAAGAGGACGCTCTCGCCACGCGCGGTCGCGTCGCGGGCGGCCTCGAGGGCCACGTCCAGCCGATCGCGGGTCTGGGCGAGGTCGATGATGTGGATCCCGTTGCGCTCCGCGAAGATGAAGGGCTTCATCTTGGGATTCCAGCGACGGGTCTGGTGGCCGAAATGGATGCCGGCCTCCAGGAGCTGTCGCATCGAAACGGACGTCATGAAACGGACCTCCTGCGGTTTGTACCTCCGCAGCGCTCCTGCCGGAAACCGGAGGCCCGAAGGCCCGTCCGGCACCGCTTCCGACACGGCGGCTCTGCGTGTGATCTCCGCTTCGGCCCGCCCTGCGGCAGGCTTCCACGTGGGCCGTCGCGGGGCGACGACCGGCGCGCAGTGTAGCACACGGCCCGGGGCCCTCCGCCGGAGCCGCCCGATGCCCGCGGCCCGGCACGGCCGGGCAGTCCCTGCCGCCCCGCGGCTCGTTTCGCGCCTCCTCGGGCGAGAAGCCTACTCGCTCAGGGCGTTCCGATACAGACGAGCCTCGGGTCGCCCGGCCGGTCCCTGGATCACGACCGCAAGGTCCACGGCAATCGGCAGCCGCGGCAGGGCCGCTCCGTCCGGCAGACGGCCCAATTCGACGAGGCGGGCGACCCCGAGCCGCAGGTGGGCGCGCTTGCGATGGTCGAACGACGCCTCGGGCCCGCCGAAGCCTCGGGATCGGCGGCAGCGAACCTCTACGACGACCAGCCGGGCCGGCGGGCCCGGATCGGTCGCGACGATGTCGAGTTCACTCCGGCCGACGTGCACGTTGCGCCCCAGCACGCTCCAACCGCGGGCCGCGAGCAACCCGGCAATCAGGCTCTCGGCCGCGTCCCCGGACTCCTGTCGGACCGTCCGTCGCCGGCTGGACTTCGTTTCCTGAGGCGAACCCATTCAGCCACCGCCGCGGCGGGCCTCAGTCGACCAATTCGACGACCTGGATGCCGTCGGTGTCGTCGGCCTCGTCTGCCTCGCCCGCGCCGCCATCCTGCCACAGAGACATTTGCTGCCGATCACGGCACGGTGCGAACGAGAGCCGATGGATGGGGCTCAGGCCGATGGACAGCAACCCGGCGCGGTGCTCGGGCGCCGCATAGCCCTTGTTGCGGGCCAGGTCGTAGCCAGGATAGAGGAGGTCGTATTCCTCCATCAGCCGGTCTCGGGCAACCTTGGCGATGACCGAGGCCGCCGCGACCGACGCGCACAGCCGGTCGGCCGAGACGAGCACGCGCTGGTGGATCGGTACTTCCGGGAGCGAGACGGCATCGAGAAGCAGCGCGTCGGGCCGGATGGGCAGCCGGGCCGCGGCCAGCGTGCTGGCCAGCAGCGTGGCCTGGAGGATGTTGATGCGGTCGATCAGGTCGGGCCCGACGAAGGCGATCGACCAGGCCAGCGCGCGCTCCCTGATCTCGGCGGCCAGGCGCCGGCGCTCCTCCGCCTTGAGAAGCTTCGAATCGCGCAAGCCTCGCGGACACCAGTCCGGCGGAAGGATGACCGCTGCCGAGGTGACGGGCCCGGCCAGGCAGCCGCGCCCCACTTCGTCGATCCCGGCCACGTGCCGGTAGCCGCGCGACCACAGGACGCGCTCCTCGGCGAAGTCGGGATCGAGTCGGGCCCTGTGCCAGGCGGCGATCTCGACCCGGCCGCCGGCCGAACCGGGCGCGGATACAGTCGGCCCCCGCCGGGCCGCGCGGACGGGGTCCTCGACCAGACCTGGGGAGCGACCGGCGCCTGGCATGTCGCTCCGGCTCGCTAGCTGTTGGTGCGGCGCTCGCGCAGCGTGGCCGCCTTGCCGACCCGCTTGCGCAGGAAGTAGAGCTGCGCCCGGCGAGCCTGGCCGTGGCGCACGACTTCGATCTTGTCGATGCGCGGGCTGTTCACCTTGAAAGTGCGCTCCACTCCGACGCCGCTGGCGATGCGGCGTACCGTGATCGACTTCTGGATCCCACCGGCCCGCAGCCGCATGACCGTGCCCTCGAAGACCTGGATCCTCTCGCGGTTGCCTTCGATGACTCGGGCCGAGACCTTGACCGTGTCGCCCGGGGCGAGTTCTGGAAGGTCCGTCCGGATCTGTTCCTGGGTGATCTCTTCGAGCACGTTCACGATCGGTCCCTACTCTTCGTCAAGCGGCGCGGCTGCGCTCATGGCTTATGTGGCCCGCAGCCCGGCCGCGGCAAAGGCACACTGGAACAGGTCGACTGTGCGACCGACGGCGAAGGATAGCACAACCGATCGTGGCTGCGGTGCGGACCTGATCGTCACGGCCTCACAAGGACGACCTGGCTGGGCACCGAGCGATCGAAGGAGTAGCACACGACCAGCAGCGTCGATCCATCCGGGGACCACAGCAGTTCCACGTCGTCGAATACCGCGGACAGCTCTCGCGTCTCCAGCTTGCCGCCGCTCTGGATGTCGATCTGCGGCGAGTCGGTCCATGCCGTCGCCACGTCGCCGCGAGCCGACACGCTCCTGGCCGCGACATTCGAGGGCCAGCGTGTGACGGCCAGGTTGAAGCCGGCCGGCTCGGGGCCGTATTCACCGCCCGAACGCAGGTCCAGGTGGGAATTGTCCAGCCAGGCAAGGGTGTGCTGGGGCACGATGTCCAGACCGCCGGACTGCACGACCCAGACTCTGCCGGTGGCGATGTCGAGCACGGCGAGGTCTTCGTGGCCGTCGGCGGTATCACGCCGGAAGGCGACCATCCGGCCGTCGGGGCTGAACGAAACCGGGAGTCCGTATGCGAAGACAATGTCTCCCGTGCTCCGAACCGACTTGCCCGTGTCGGTCCGAACGATGTCGAGCGTCGTTGGGCCGGGGGCCGGGCTCGGCTCGGGAGAAGGCACTCCTGCGCAGCAGTCCCGCGGGTAGTGGACTACGGCCAGCAGCGTCCCGTCAGGCGAGAACCCGACGGGAACGCCGTCCCGAGGAGCGCTCAGCCCGCCGGCCGCGCTCCAGATCACGTACTGGTTGCTCGCCGTAACGTTGAGCTCGAGGGCGACGGCACCCGCCGTGCTCGCCGGGATGACCGGCGCGTAGTTGCCCGGGATCGCCTCCCGAACCGAGCTGCCCACGTGCCCGACGAAGGCTGCGGATTGGTAGTCGACCCCAACGTAGGTGTCCTCGTCAAGCCAGCCGAGTGACCAGGCGTTCACGGTCTCGATGGTGGTGCCGGCCGCGCTCAGGATCCTCACGTCGGGAGTGCCGCCGTTGGCGGCCTCCATGACCGCGATCCTGGTACCGCCGGGCGACCATCCCACCTCATGGACGGGCCCGCTGAAGATGACGCCCGGCGACGGTGAGGCGGTCGCGATGGGCGCCGTCGGCGTGGGGACGACAACAGCCGTGTTGGTCGCCGACGGTTCCGCCGACCTCGATGGAGAGGGCGACGGGCTCCCCGACGGCCCCACGGTCGGCGCGGTCCGGAATGCGCCGGAGGCCAGCAGCACCACCACAACGACGCCGATACCGATCACGGCTACCGGAGCTCCGAAACTGGGCCGGAGGCGCGAAGACACCACCGCCGAGCCGGCGGTCGTCGCGTCTCGCGACCCCGGGCGGACAGCTTCGTAAGGCGGCGCGGATGGGATGTAAGGGTCCAGGCCGCGCATCTGCCTCTTGATCTCGCGGGAAGCAATCTGTTCGTCGGTTTCGAACCCGTTGCGATCGCTCATCGCTCCAAACCCCCGGCTCGAACTCGAAGCGCCGCCAGGCCGCGAGACACCCTAGTCCGCACGTTCGCGGGCGACGTGCCCGTGATCCTCCCGACTTCTGCGTCCGACATATCGAACTGGAAGCGCAGGATCAACGCCTCGCGCTGATTGGCCGGAATTGCCCGGCACAGCTGGTCGAACCAGATCCACACCTCCGTGCGTTGGAAAGCCGCCTCGTCGGCGGACACGGCCCGTTCCGGCGCACGTTCCAGCGGAAGCCACCTGATGAGGAGCTTCCGGCGTAGACGGTCGATGGCGACGCGCCGGGTAATGAGGAACAGCCAAGGCTTGACGTCGCCCTGGGGTCCGTGCCCCGCGTTCCACGACTCGAACGCTCGGCGGAATGCCTCCGACGCGACATCCTCGGCGTCCTCGCGGTGCCGCACCAGGACCCATGCGTAGCGGAAGACATCCGGCCAGGCCTCTCCGTAGACCCGGCGGAAATCGACGCGTTCGACGGCCCACTCCTCGTCGTCCACCAGATTCCGCTCCCCCATCAGCTGCGGGATCAACATTCGGACCTCCCTGCAAAGGTCAACGAATGGCGACGCCAGATTGTGTCAACGAACTTCGAACTACCCGGCGTCGACGTCCGGGTCCGCGGCCGACTCGACGGCCGCCGCGTCCGCTGCCAGCTCCGCCAGCAGCTTCGCCTCTTCCCGGCTCAGGGTCCTGCCCTGGAGCAGCTCCGGCCGTCGGGCAAGCGTCCGGCGCAGGGCCTCCTTCAGACGCCACCTGCGGACCGCTTCGTGATGGCCGCTGGTCAGGATGCCCGGGACACCCAGGCCGTTGAACTCCGGTGGGCGCGTGTACTGCGGATACTCCAGGAGGCCGTCGGTGAAGGACTCCTCGGCGATCGAATCGGGTTCGATAGCGCCGGGCAGGAGACGCATGATCGCGTCGACGACGACGAGCGCGGGGATCTCGCCGCCCGAGAGGACGTAGTCGCCGATGGACAGTTCGAGGTCCACCATCGACCGGATCCGCTCGTCCACGCCCTCGTAACGAGGGCAAAGGATGATCAGGTGGCTGCGCTCCGCCAGGTCGTGGGCGCGAGACTGCGAGAAGACCTCACCACCCGGATCGGGCAGGATTACCGTGCTGTTCGAACGCCGCAATACGGCCAGGGCGCCGGCCACCGGCTCGGGCCGCAGGACCATCCCCGCTCCCCCGCCGTACGTGTAGTCGTCGACCGTCCTGTGGCGTCCCAGGCCCCACTGGCGCAGGTCGTGGACGCGCACGGCAGCCAGGCCGCGCGACTGCACTCGACCCGGAATGCTCTCCGCGAGCGGGCCGGACAGCATCGCCGGGAACAGCGTCAGTACGTCGATCTCGAGCGGCGCGCGGCCCGGCGCGGTGGCGTCGGAAGCACCATCCGTGGCCGCATACGAGAGCGGCCCGGCCACATCCAGCTTCCGGGGCCCGCCGCCTCGGCCACCCTCAGTCATCGGCTCTCAGCGGTCTCGTCCGCCGCCGGGGCCGACCCATCGTCTGGATCGGCCGGGGCCTCGGAGGTCGGCTCGCCAGCGTGCAGCCCGAGCGCCTCGCCGTCCACGACGATCTCGCCGCGCCCGGGCGCGAAGACCCGGACGACGGACCGGACGAGCGGTATGTCGAGCTCGGCGGCCTCGCCCCGCACGACCATCACGTCGGCTCCCCCCGCCCGGTAGACGTCGACGACCTCGCCCAGCGCGGCTCCGTCGACGTCCGTGACGGCGGATCCTACGACCTGGTGCCAGTAGAACTCGCCCACCGGAAGCTCCTGCCCGGGTGACACGACCGCCTCCAGGTAGACGTCGCGCAGGGACTCGGCCGCGGTCCGGTCGGACACCTCGACGAAGCGAACCCGCCATCCGACGGCGTCGGCGTCCGCCTCGGCGATCGTGAGCGGAGAGTCATCGCCCTCTCTGTAGAGGACTCCGCCGACGGCGAAACGCTCGTCCTCCCGGTCGGTGAGCGATTCGATGCGCACGGTCCCGCGCAACCCGTGGAAGCCGCGCACCTGGCCAACCACGAGCCGCTCTCCGGCGGTCATGGTCGGAGACTCAGCCGATTTCCAGGGTGACGCTCTCGCCGTCGCGGGCGGACATGACCTTGAGCAGCGTTCGAAGCGCCTTCGCGACGCTGCCGTTCCGCCCGATCACCTTGCCCATGTCCTCTTCCGCAACGTGGAGCTCTATGACCGTCCCATCGGGTCCGGTGCTTACCTCTACGACAACCGCGTCGGGATCGTCGACCAGGTTGCGGGCGACGTACTCGACCAGATCCTTGGCTGCCATTGGCCTCCTCTACGTGTGTTCACTGTTCGTCTTGCGAGCCGGACGGCCCGCTACCGGGCGGGCGGGACGGCCTTGCGGGCGACCTTGGGCGTGATGCCGGCGTTCTGGAGCAGCCGCGAAACGGTGTCGGACGGCAGCGCGCCCTGGGCGAGCCACTTGTTGACCTTCTCGGCGTCCACGACGAACTCGATCGGATTGGACCTGGGGTTGTAGTGGCCGAGCGTCTCGATGGCGCGGCTGTCCCGGGCGCTTCGGCCGTCCATGACGACGACGCGGTAGGACGGCTGCTTGGTTGCCCCGACGCGGCTGAGACGAATTCGAACTGCCATGTGCGCGCTTGCTCCTCCTGAGACTGTGGCGGTTTCTCGCCCGGCGGCTATTTGGCCGTGACGACGAACCGCAGGATAACCGTATTGCCTTCGATCACGGAGTAGCCGACGCCGCCGACGTGATCGAAGTAGGGCTTGTAGTCGAGCGTCCATGTCGATGCGGCCGACGGCAGGATAGCCTGACCGATCTGGTCTTCCAGCGCGGGGACGTCGACGTAGAGCGACTGTTCGTTGCTGGACCCCGCGGCGGCCATGACCGCCGAGTAGTCCGACTGGGACGCCAGCGACGTCCCGGGCGTCGTGTCGACGACCGCCTTTACGAAGCTGTCCGTATAACCGGCCACGATCAAGTTTCCGATTGCGGCGACGGCCACGTCGACCGGTTTCCCGGACGCGGCGTCCGGGATGGAGTACACGGTGATGTTCACACCCTTGTAGTCCTCCGTACGGCTGGTCATGTGGAGGGACGATCCGGCCAGCGCGGCGTAGGTCGTCAGCAGCGCCACTTTGCTGCTGGCCGTGGAGGCGTCCGTCGCCTCGAGGACGATGCCGCCGCCGTAGGTCGAACCTGCCCTGGTGACCGCGGCCACGCCGTCGCCGGCCCAGTCGGTGCCGCCCAGGAGAGTGAGCGCGGCCTGCACGCCCTGCAGTGAGATGCCGTCCGCGGTCCTTGACTGGCCCGCCAGGGCCGCCATCGGGCCCGCGAGCAGGGCGCCGATCGAGTGGATCTCGAAGACACCGACGGTCGTAGCGGGCAGGACCGACGCCAGCGTGCTCGAATGATTTCCGGAGCCGGCGCCCGATGAGCGCGGCATGACGAGGTTCATCACCATCTGGTTCGATTCAGCCCGGACCGAACCGGCGACCCACGCCGGCAGGCTGGCGGTCGAGATGGCGGGCGTGGCCCCGGGCGACGTCCCCGGCGAACGCAGAGCGCCGGCGATTGCCCCCAGGATCCCACCGCTCGCGTCGAGCTGGTCGGCCAGAGCGCTCCTGGGATCCAGATAGAACCGCGCCAGGCTGTCGCCGGAGAGCGAATTCATCGCGGCCTGGTAGTTGGCGTCGCCGGCCAGCGAGCCGTTCGTCTTCGTGTCGAGGGCAGCCTCGACGCCGGCGAGCGTGCCGAGCAGGAGGTCCTGATCGGTCAGCGCGTATGCTCCCTCGCTCCCCGTCCCGATGCTGTAGAGCGTCGTGCCCGCGTAGGCGCGGGATGACGTCGCGGCTCCGACGCGCGCCAGCTCACCGGCGATCCAGGTCTGCGCCGCCGCACGGTCCTTGAGGGCGAAGATCGCGACCGTGCTGGGCGGCGTGTAGCCCGTGCCCGGGGTGAACGAGCCGGCGCTCATGACCGCGATCGAGACCTCGCCCTCCATCCAGGGCTTGAAGGCCGAGGTGTACTGCAGGTCGGGTGAAACCTCCCCCGTCAGCTTGTTAAGCAGGTTGTCGATGGCGTTGCCGAACTGGGCCCGGTCCTCGAACCCCGGAAAGTGGCTCATGAAATCGGCGAGGTTGGCTTGCTGATCGCCGGGCAGGTCCGTCCTGATCTCCAGGAACGCGACGGCGTCCTTGGGCGCCACGCCCGCCGTGAGAGACTTCGCCCCGGCCGCGCCGGACAGGACGAAGACGCCGGCCGCGGTCACCATGGCCACGCACAGTACGACGGCCCCGGCTATGCCCCACCTCAGCCGCCGCGAACGACTCGAGACCATCGCGGGCTTGACGCCGTCGGCCCATTGGTCACCGATCGGCACGATGGTGCCGACGGGGGCCGGAGCTCCGTCGAAGCCGCCCGAACCGTCCCGTCTGGGATCCATGGCTCCCTCCCCTAGCCGAACATTCCGGGGATGCGCTTGGCGAGCCGACCACCGGACATCTGCTTCATGACCTTCTGCAACTCGGTGAATTGCTTGATCAGCTGGTTGACGTCCTGCAGGCGGGTCCCGGAACCGCGGGCGATGCGCCGGCGCCTGGCCCCGTTGAGGACGTTCGGATCACTTCTCTCGATGGGCGTCATCGAACGGATTATCGCCTCGGCCCGCTTGAGGTCGCCCCGGTCGACAGACTCCTGTGCCTGCCTGGCATACCCGCCCAGGCCCGGAATCATCTCCATGATCTGCCCCATCGGGCCCATCTTCCGGACCTGTTCCATCTGGTCGAGCATGTCCTGAAGAGTGAAGCTGTTCTTGCGCAGCTTCTCGGCCATCCTGGCCGCCTGCTTCTCGTCGAAGTGCTCCTGGGCCCGCTCGACCAGGGTCAGGACGTCGCCCATGCCCAGGATGCGACTCGCCAGCCGGTCGGGATGGAACGGCTCGAGGGCGTCGGTCTTCTCGCCGGTACCGAGGAACTTGACCGGCAGGCCCGTCACGGCGCTGATGGAGAGGGCCGCGCCACCTCGGGCATCGCCGTCGATCTTGGTCAGGACGAGACCGGAGACCGGGACGGCGGCATGGAAGGCCTCCGCGACGTGGACGGCTTCCTGTCCGGTCATAGCGTCGACGACCAGCAACGTTTCGCAGGCCTTGACGGCGGCGGCCAGATCGGCGATCTCTTTCATGAGAGGCGCGTCGACGGTCAATCGGCCGGCGGTGTCGAGGATGACGGTGTCCCGGACCTGCTTGCGGGCCGCGTCCATGCCGCCGCGGGCGATGCCGAGAACGTCCGTCCCGACCGGAGCCCGATAGACGGGGATCTCGATCGACCTGCCCAGCGTCTCCAGCTGGTCGGCGGCGGCCGGCCGGTACGGGTCGGCGGCGACGAGCAGAGGCCGGCGGCCCTGCTTGTGGAGGTAGCGGGCCAGCTTGGCGGCCGATGTCGTCTTGCCGGAGCCCTGCAGGCCGACCAGGAGGAGGACGGCGGGAGTGCCCGTCAGCCGGAGCGTCCGGTCGCCGGCCGACAGGAGCGCGACCAGCTCCTCGTCGACGATCTTCACGACCTGCTGCCCGGCGGTCAGGCTCTCCAGGATTTCGGCTCCCGCGGCCCGTTCGCGGACGCGGCCGACGAAGTCCTTGACCACCTTGAAGTTGACGTCGGCCTCGAGAAGGGCCAGCCGGACCTCGCGCATGGCTGCATCGACGTCGGCAGCGCTTACCCTGCCGTGGCCCGTCAGGGCCCCGAGCGTCTTGCGCAGCCGGTCGCTTAAGGCGTCGAACATGAGCGGCTGGGATTCTCCTGATCCGTCCCGCCGCACCGGAATGGAGAGCGGCGTTGGGCCGCGGATTCTGGCGGCACCGAAGGCTCGCGGAGTGTACCGCATCGAGCCTCGGCCTGACAGTCGGCCGCCATCCCGGGAGTCTCTCCGGTCAGGCGAAAAGCGCCCCGACGAATGCGTCCGGATCGAAGGGCACGAGGTCGCCGAGCTTCTCGCCGACTCCGACGAAACGAACCGGCAGGTGCAGCGTGTCCTCGATGGCGAAGACGATGCCGCCCTTGGCCGTCGAATCCAGCTTCGTCAGGACGATGCCGGTCAAACCCACCGTCTCGTGGAACACCCTGGCCTGTGACAGGCCGTTCTGTCCGGTCGTCGCGTCGAGCACGAAGAGGACCTCCGGCCGCGCCCCGGGCAGGCGTTTGCCGATGACGCGACGCATCTTGGCCAGCTCGTCCATCAGGTTCGACTTGGTGTGGAGCCGGCCGGCCGTGTCGGCGATGACCACGTCGGCGTGCCGGGCGACGGCCGCATCCAGCGCGTCGTAGATGACCGCCGCGGGGTCGGCGCCGGGAGCGTGGCTCACGAACTGGCTCCCGGTCCGATCGGCCCATATGCGCAGCTGGTCGGCGGCGGCGGCCCGGAAGGTGTCGGCGGCCGCTAGGAGAACGGAAGCTCCATCGGACCGATACAGGTGCGCCAGCTTGGCGATCGTAGTCGTCTTGCCGGTGCCGTTGACGCCGACCATCAGGATCACGGCGGGTCCGCCGGCCTCGGCCGAACCCGGGCGCCAGTCCCGCTCGGCGGGGAGCAGGCGCGCCGCCAGCTCGGCCCGAACGGCCGCCTCGGCGGTCGGTGCATCCTTGCGCGCTCGGGCCTGCCGCACGACCTCGATCGCGAGCCCGCCGCCGACGTCGCCGGCGATGAGCAGCTCCTCGACGGATTCCCAGTCGGCGTCCGTCGGACCGCTCTTGAGGATGCCGCGCAGGCGCGACATGAAGCCGCCCCGGCTGCGCTCCAGTCCGGCAGCCAGGTCGCCCGGCGTCTCGAAAGAGCCGGACTCGGGGGCAAGCCCGGCCGCCTCGTCCGGCCGGTCCGCGCCGGCCGGCTCCGGGTCATCCTTCGGTCTTCGTCGCAGGAACAGGGTGATACCTCCCGATCAGCCGGCGGCCGAGGCCGAGCTCTTCCTGGCCACCTCGTCCGCCACGTCGCGAGCTTCCTCGAGGCGCAGGCTGACAACGCGGCTGATGGCATCTTCGCCCACGGTAACTCCGTAGAGGGCGTCGGCACTTTCGATGGTGCCACGATTGTGCGTGATCACGATGAACTGGGTCTGATCCGCCAGGCCGCGCAGCGCTTCCGCGAAGCGACCGACGTTCGCCTCGTCCAGGGCCGCGTCCACTTCGTCGAGGACGCAGAACGGCACGGGATGGACTTCGAGCATCGCGAACAGAAGGGCCACGGCGGTGAGGGCCCGCTCGCCGCCCGAGAGCATGCTCAGGGGCTGGGCCTTCTTGCCGGGGGGCCTGGCCACGATCTCGATGCCAGTGGCGGCCAGATCGTCGGGCTCGGTCAGGTTCAGCCGGGCGAAGCCGCCGTCGAAGAGCTGGCGAAAGCGGGCATCGAAGGCCGTCTCGAGGGCGGTGAACGTCGACCGGAACTGCGTCGCGATCATCGCGTTCAGCTGCTCGATCAGAGCTCGCGTCTTGGAGATGGCGGAGGTCAGGTCGGCGCGCTGCGCCTCGAGACCGTCCAGCCGCGTCCGGATGGCCTCGTATTCCTCGACCGCGAACGGGTTGGGCGCGCCGAGCTCGTGGAACCGCCGCCGAAGAGCGGCCAGCCTGGCGGTCCCGGGCGGCTCGGCCGCCGGCTCTCTCGCCCATCGGGCGGTCGCTTCCGCCACCAGGCTCTCGATGCCGGCCGTGGCCGAACTCTCCGATTCGCCGTTCGCGTCCATGACCTCCCACGCCCCGGTGTCGATGCCGGCCCCGGCGCTTCGAGCGGCATCGGCTTCCGTCCCGACTCCCTCGCTCTCCTCGACCAGCAGCCTGACTCCCAGGTCGCCGAGACCGGCCAGCTCCAGAAGGACCTGCTCGCGGATCGCGTCGAGCGCGAGGCGGGCCTCGAGCTCGGCCACTTCGGCGCCCCGGACGCGCTCCTGGCAGGTTCTGAGCCTCTCCCGCGAATGCGCCGCCGCCGATTCGGCTTCGTTCAGGCGCGCCCGCGCGGCCGCGGCGGCAGACGTGAGCGCTTCCAGCTCGACCCTGACAGCGGCCTCGCGCACGGTGGCCGCGGCCAGGCGCTCGCCCAGGCCTTCCCGCTCGGCGCCGATCTGCTGCTCTCGCCCGGCCAGCTCCTTCGCCTGCCGCTCCAGGCTGGCGACTCGTTCCTGGTCCAGGTTCGCGGCGGCGGCGGCCCGGGCGCGTCGAACCTCGGCCTCTCGCCGGCTCGCCTCGAGCAGTGCTTCCTCCGCAGCCAGCTGGTCGCGGCGCGATCGCAGCGAGGCCGCCCGCGCCTCCCATTCTCGAAGCGCACCGGCCCGATCGCCGGCATCGGCCGGCGACGGGCCGGCTGCGCGGCCGTCGAGGAGGGTGGCGGGTCCGGCCCCGACGGAGGCGCCGGCCGCCATCGCAACCCGCAATGACTCGCTCAGGCGGTCGCGCTCGGCTTCCAGGCGCGCCGCCTGCGAGGACCTCCAGGCCGCTTCCCTGGCGGCCGCCTCGAGGGCGCGCCCCGCGCTGCGTTCCGACTCCTCTGCCTCGCGACGAGCCGCCCCGGTCCGGCGCTCGATCTCTCGCGCGCCCTCCAGGGCGGCACGGGCGGCCGTCGCGGCCGTCGCGGCAACCGCGGCCTCGTCGGCGGCGGCGGCGGATTCCACCTCCAGCTCTCCGACCTGCGTCTCGAGCCGCTGGACCTCCGCTCGCCGCTCCAGGAGCGATTCGGATCGACCGAGGCTGACCACTCCGGCCGAAGTCACGACGGCGCCGGCGCGGGTCACCGCGGCCCAGCCACCGGGCAGCTCGGGCTGGATGGCCAGGGCGGCGCCCAGGTCGGGCACCCAGACCGATCGGCCGAGCAACCGGCTCGCGGCTCCGACCGGGTCGCCCCGGATCGCGTCCGCCAGCCGACCGCCGCCGTGATCCACCGCGGCGGCGACGATCGTCTCGCCGGACTCCGCCCCGCGCTCCCGTACCTCCCGGCCGGCGCCACGGCGGCCTTCCTGCCCCGGAAACGAGTCCAGGACGAGCACGCCGCGCTGCCCGTCCAGCCCGAGGGCTGCTTCCGGACCGACGACATATCCGCGCACGGCCTCCCCGAGGGCCGCCTCGACCGCCGCTCGGAAACTCGCTTCAACCTCGAGTCCGTCTGAGAGCGGGCGGCCGCCGGCCCGGCGCGCTGCCCTGGAGAGGCCTCGAGTCTCTTCCTCGGCCAGTCGTGCCCGAAGCCCTTCGAGCCGGCCGCGCAATCCGGCGAGACGGCTGGCCAGTTCCCCCGCCTTCTCGGCCGCGGCCTGGCGCGCCCCCTCCCGCAGATCGAGCTCCGCCCGGGCCGCTTCTCTCGCCGCGACCGCACTCTTCTCGTCGACGAGAGCCTTCGAGAGCGCCGCCCTCGGGCCGCTGCAGGCCTGCTCGGCCTCGACCAGACGCCGCGCGAGCTCGGCGGCACCCGCCCGCTCGTCGGCCGCCTGGCGTTCGGCGTCGGCCAGCCGGCGCCGGGCCGTTTCGATCTCAGCCGAACGAGCCGCCTCGACGCGACGGAGAGCCGCCAGGGCCTCTCCCTGGGCCTGCTCGGCGGAGCGCATCGAGGCCAGCTCCTCCAGGGCCTCGGCCAGGGATCTGTCGGCCTCGGCGACGGCGCCGGCGAGCGCGAGGTCACGCGCGGGCAGCGGTGCGGCCAGCTCGCGGCGCTGCACCACGAGATCCGCCTCGGCTTCCGCCAGTTCACGCTCCAGGCGCTCGCGGTCACGCCCGGCCGCGGCGGCCTCGCTCGCGGCCCGTGCGTCGCGAAGCTGCAGGTCCGTCAGTGCCGCCCGGGCAGCTTCGTAGGCCGCTCGAAGCCCGGCCTCCGCCTCCGAGCCTGTGGCCAGCTCGCGGGCCACCACGGCCGCCGATTCCTCGGCCGCGCGAAGGTCGGCCAGGGCCGACTCGACCTGGGAGCGGCCGCCGGCCAGCCGGGCGCCGGCCTCACTCGACCTGCCGGCAGCCTCCCTCCAGCGAGAGCGAGCCAGGGCTACGATGGCCCGGCCGTACTCCCGGCCGGCCGTCTGGCGCGAGGCCTGCTGTTCCGCCTGCGCCGCCAGCCTGCGGGCCTGAGGCCGCAGTTCGGCCAGAACGTCCTCTACCCGGGCCAGGTTCGCTTCCGCCTCTACCAGCTGCTCCTCGGCCTTCTCCTTGCGGCGCTCGTGCCTGCGGACGCCCGCCACTTCCTCGAAGAGCGGCCTCCTCTCCTCCGGTCGCAGAGCCAGCGCCTGGTCGACCATGCCCTGGCCGATGAAGAGGAACGCGTTGTCGGCCAGGTGGGCCGAGTCGAGCAGGTCGACCAGGTCCTTCAGCCGTACGCGCTGCCGGTTCAGCAGGTAGTCGTTCTCCCCCGAACGAAAGAGGCGACGGCCCAGTTCGACCGTCTGGAAGTCGATGGGCAGCAGCCGATCCGAGTTGCCGAAGACGAGCGTGACGTCGGCCATGCCCAGTGCCGAGCGCTTCTCGGAGCCGGCGAAGATGACGTCCTCTGACCTTCGAAGGCGGAGGGCACGACCCTGCTCGCCGAGGGCCCAGCGCAGGGCGTCGGCAAGGTTGCTCTTGCCGGAACCGTTCGGACCGACGACCGCGCTGATGCCGGGGCCGAACTCGACGACGGTCCGTTCCCCGAACGACTTGAAGCCCTGAACCCTCAGGGCCAGCAGGCGGGCGGGTGCCGTCATCGGCCGCGGCCCTCCGGCCGGCCGGCGGGGAACGCGCAGACGCGCCTACCGCCGCACGTCGCGATCAAGATCACCGGCCTTCACCGCCAGAGAGCTCGTCGCCCGGGGTCTCGAGATCGCTTGCCGCCGCGGGCGCGTCGAGCTCCGTCCACGGCTCGCGGGCCACGCCCCACTCATCGTCCTCCGAGTCCCAGCCCCCGGGGTCCTCGTCACCTTCGGCTGCGGTGAACTCGGCAAGCTCCGGCGCATCGATTGGGCCGTCGACCGCCTCCTCCGACCGGCGCCGCAGGGCGTCGATGCCGTGGGCCGCCGCCTCGGTTTCGGCCACGCGGCGGGAGTGGCCGTGGCCGACCCCCACTACGCGGCCCCCGACCGACACCTCCACCCTGAAGACCTTGTCGTGGTCCGGGCCGACGGCGTCGATCAGGCGGTACTGCGGCCTCTCGCCGGAGAGGCGCTGCGTGTACTCCTGGAGCCGGCTCTTGGGACTCTTCAGCGCGCCCAGCGGACGATCTCTCGTCAGCTCGGGCGCGGCCAGGGCAGTCACGAATCCGCTCGTTGCGTCGTACCCGAGATCCAGGTAGAGGGCGCCGACGAGGGCCTCGAAGGCGGAGGCCAGCAGGGCGGGCCTTCGGCGGCCGCCGCGCTGCGATTCGCCTTCGCCGAGAAACAGGTACTCACCGAGCTCGAGCCGGTGGGCCAGGCGGGCCAGGCCGGCGGTGCTCACGATCGAGGCCCGCCGGGCGGAGAGAACGCCCTCGTCGTCGTCGGGATGGCGGCGATAGAGGGCGTCCGAGATAGCCAGACTCACTACCGAGTCGCCCAGGAATTCGAGGCGCTCGTTGTGGCCTGCGGCCAGGTCCCGATGCTCGTGCAGGTAACTGCTGTGGATCAGCGCCTGCTGTAGCAGGTCGAGGTCACGGACCGGGAGCCCCAGCCGCTCGATGAGAGCGGCCGCGGGGCGCATCAGTCGACTTGCGGGCTAGGCCGCGTGCTCGTCGATGTAGTCGACGGCGTCCTGCACGGTCCGGATCTTCTCGGCGTCTTCGTCGGAAATCTCGGTGCCGAACTCCTCCTCGAGGCTCATGATCAGCTCGACGAGATCCAGCGAATCGGCGTTCAGATCGTCAACGAACGAGGCTTCGGGCTTGACCTCTTCCTCGTCGACGCCGAGCTGCTCGACGACGATCTTCTTGAGTCGCTCGTAGGTAGTTGCCACTGACGCCCTCCTCGGGGTTCCTGGGCCTGCAATTGACGGTTACTGCGGCCCCGGATCCGGGGCGCGGCGCGCACCGGCTTCGGGGTCGCGAGCAATCCTCCCGAGTACTCCGTTGACCAAACGCCGGGCCGGTTCGCCACTGTAGGTGCGCGCCAGCTCGACCCATTCGGCAATCGCCACCCGGGACGGCGTGCCGGAGTGTAGCACCTCGCAGATGCCGCTACGCAGCAGAGTGCGGTCCATTCTTGCCAGCTGCACGACCGGATACTGCGGCGCGAGCCGCTCGATCATGGCGTCGATTCGGTCGCGCTCCTCGACGACGCCCGAGACGAGGTCGCGCGCGAAATCGGCCGTTGCCCCGTCCGCTCCCCCCTCGGCGAGGTGGCGCTCCAGGATCGACGCGGCCGTTCGCTGGCCGAACTCGGCCTCGAAGAGGGCGGCCAGCGCCAGCCGCCGGCCGAGTCGGTGAGACCTGACCTCGTCGGTGGCGGCGCGGCCGCCGTCCGCCCCCAGGCCCGCGTCGTCCGCGGCCGAAGTCACTGACCCCAGCCCCCTACCCCGTCCACCACGACGGTCACCTCGCCCAGATCGAGGCCCAGAAGCCGGACCACCGTCGCGCCGACGGCTTGCCGCACCTGCGCGACCAGCGGCCGGAGGGCATGGCCGGGCCGAGCTACGATCCAGACCCGGACGGAGGCCCGGCCTTCGCGGACGCGGGCCCTCACCGGCGAGCCGGCGAGCCATCCGAGCGGCCCGCCGTGGCCGACCTTCAGAACGCCCGGCACTTCCAGCGCCGCGACCCGCACCATCTCCACGATCACGCCGTGGCTGACCGTCAGCGGGTCGGCTCCCGGCCGCGAGGTTGAGCTTCCTGCCGGCTCAGCAATCATCGAGTCACTCCGTCTCCGGCTCCGGCCGGCGCGGCTGGCCGCGGAAGGCGTCCGCGATCAAGTCGGGGATGTGCGCCCTGGCCGCCGTCGCACCGGCCTCTACTGCGAACTCGATCATGCGCCGCTTGGCCGAGCCGTGGGTAATCAGCACCATGCCTTTCACTCCGAGCAGCGGCGAGGCGCCCAGCTTCTCGTAGTCGAAGAGCCCGCGGATACGGTCCGCGCCGGGCTTCATGAAAAGATAGCCGACAGGTCCGAGGGGGAGGCGCCTGAACTCCTTCTCCCACAGGTGACCGATGAACGTGGCCAGGCCCTCGAAGAACTTCATCGTGACGTTGCCGACCATCGCATCGCAGACCGCCACGTCGGCCATGTGCTTGACGAGGTCGCGGCCCTCGACGTTGCCCACGAAGTTCAGGCTGCCGTCGTCATCGAGCATTTGGGTCGCCTGCTGGACCGCGAGGTCGCCTTTGCCCTTCTCCTCCCCGATCGAGAGAAGCGCCACGCGCGGCTTCTCGACACCCAGGACGCGCTCCGCATAGAGCGAGCCCATGTGGGCGAACTGGTACAGGTTGTTGCCGGTGGAGTCCATGTTGGCCCCGATGTCGAGCAGAACGAACGGACCCGTCTCGGTGACCATCTGGACCGCCAGCGCGGGGCGGTCCACCCCGGGCAGCCGCCCAAGCTTCAGGACCGCGGCGGCCATGCCCGCGCCCGAATGGCCGGCCGTCACGAGCGCGTCGGCCCGCCCCTGCTTGATCAGGTCCATGGCGACCATGATCGAGGAGTCCTTCTTGGCCTTCAGCGCCAGGGCCGGAGATTCGTCCATTTCGACGACCTGACTTGCGGCCACGATCTCGACGTTCGACGAAACCGGCCCCGCGGCCGCCTCTTCGATCCGCTCCGGGATCCCGACCAGCAGGACGGTGTCTCCCGGGTGGGCGCGGGCCCAGGCCAGCGTCCCGTTGACTACCTCGAGAGGCGCGTGATCCCCGCCCATCGCGTCGACGGCAACTCGGACGGAGCCGTCGTTGACCCTGCGAACCGTCTCGAGGTCCACCGGTTCAGGCCGGCTGCTGCGGCTTTTCCTGCTTGATCTCGACCGTGGGCCGGCCAGCGTAGTAGCCGCACACCGGGCAGGCGTGATGAACCTGCTTGGGCTGGTGGCAATGCGGGCACGGCTCGAGGTGCGGGACCGTCATCGCATGATGTGACCGGCGGTCGCCCTGCCGGGCGTGGGAGACTCTCCTCTTCGGAACACCCATTGAACTGTCTACTCCTTTCGCTCCGGCGCGGGGCCAGATGGCTGGGCCGGGATAGCGCCGGGGCGCGGTTATCAGAACCGTGACGGGGTAAGGCGAAGCATACCCTGCGCATGGGACCGAGGCGGGAGTTTAGCGGTTCCCCGCCTCGCTGTCACCGCGGGGCGCACGATCGGCCGCCTCCACCCTCGCCGCGCCGGAGCCGGCTAGGCTTCGGGCCCCCCGATGAACCCGCGCAAGCCCTCGAGGCGTGGGTCCACCTCCTCGTCCGGATGGTCGTGCGGGCCGCTGGCCAGCTCGAGGCCGCACACGATGCAGAGCCCCGGGCAGTCGGCGCGGCACAGCGGCGCGATCGGCTCAGCCAGCAGCAGGCCGTCCCTTACCTCTTCCTCCAGGTCGAGCTCGTGATGATCCGTGAGCCGCAAGGCGTCCCGCTCAGCCGTCGTGTCGACCGGGAGGCCGCTGGTGAAGTCGACGCTCGGCAGCGCCTCCTCGTGCAGCTCGATCTCGACCGGCCAGTCGATCTCGCTCAGGCAGCGGCTGCAGGTCTGGGCGATGGCAGATCGCAGCACGCCGTGGACCAGCAAGCCGCGGTTCGTGCGCGTCAAGCGGAGATCGCCCACGACGTCGCGGACCTGGATCAGCTCCGATCCGAAGTCGAGCGGCGGCGCAGAGACGTGGATGTTGCGCACCGAGCCGGCCGGTTCCGCCATCAGACCGCCGACGTTGAAGATGAGCAACTCAGCTGCGGACGGTTTCCCCGGTGTTCGATTGCTCGTATTCGTCGGGTTCTCCCTGGCCGTCGCCCTCAACGGCCGCCGGTTCGGCCTCTGTCGCGGTGCCGGCAGCCGCGGAACGCCGGTCGTCCAGCAGCTCCAATCCTCGCTTTATGGTCTTGAGAGTCCGCATCACTTCGCTCTCGAGACCAACCAGGACCTCGGAGGCGTAGTCGTCGGCCCCGCGCCTGATCTCGTCCGACTCGAGCTGCGCCTGGCGTACGATCTCGTGGCTCAACTCCTCGGCCTGGCGCGTCAGCTCGCGCTCTTCGATGAGGTAGGTCGCCTGCTCCTGGGCTCGAGCCAGGATCTGCTCGGCTTCCTCACGGGCCTGTTCCAGGAGCCGCTCGACTTCGTTGGTGACGCGGCGGGCGGACTTGATCTCCTCGGGAATAGTCACCCTGAGCTGGTCGATCCACTCCAGGGCATCAGCCTGATCGATGATCACGCTGTTTGTCAGCGGGAGCTTCCGGCCGTTCGCCACGAGCGCCTCGAGGCGCTCGATCAGGACGATGATGTCTATCGGTCGGGCCCTCCTGGGGCAGGTGACAAAGGGCTGCCGGATGACGCGATTATAGACCTCGCTCCCGGGTCGCCAGACGCCTTGCGACACCAGGCGGCACCATCTCGCTCACATCTCCGCCGAAGGCGGAGATCTCCCTGACCAGACTCGAACTCAGGTAGCTGTGTTCGAGCGCGGTCATGAAGAACACGGCGTCGACGTCGGGAGCCAGCTTCCTGTTCGTGTGGGCCATCTGGAGCTCCGATTCGAAGTCCGAGATGGCTCGCAGACCCCGGACGACGAACCTCGCGCCGCGGCGGTGACAGAAGTCGACCGTCAGGCCGTCGAAGGACTCGACCTCGATACGGGCCGCGACCTCGGCCGGGCAGCACTCGTCGATCGCCTCACGGATGACCGCGACCCGGTCGTCGGTGGCGAATGCGGGCGCGGCCTTCTGGGGGTTCACGAGGACGCCGACGATGACTCGATCGAAGACGTCGGCCGCCCGTGACACCACGCCGAGGTGGCCATAGGTGATCGGGTCGAACGAGCCCGGGTAGACGGCGATCTTCACCTGTCTGCTCCCCGACGGTAGAACGTGACGGCGGTCTCGCCGAAGCGACGCGTCCTGACGGATGCTAGCAGGCCGGCGGCCGGCGGTGGAGGCGTCCGCCAGAAGTGCTTGGCCACGACCCATGCCCCCGGGTTCAGGAGCGTGTCTTCGGACCCGATGAGCGTCAGCGCCGCGACCATCAGGTCGGTGTCGGAATAGGGCGGATCGACCAGGACGAGGTCGAAGGGCCCATCGGCGCGGGCTCGGCTCCTCAGGTAGGCAAGGGCGTCGGCGCGATCGACGCGGCCGCGCTCGGACAGGCGAGCGCCCGCCAGGTTCTCGGCGATGACACTGGTCGCCCTGGCGTCGTGTTCCACGAATACCGCCGCAGCGGCACCGCGAGAGAGCGCCTCTATCCCGCCCGCGCCGGAGCCCGCGAACAGGTCCAGCACCTTCGAGCCGGCCAGGTAAGGCTCCAGGATCGCGAAGAGCGCCTCCTTGACTCGGTCGCCGAGTGGCCTGGTTCCTTCGCCGGGAGCGCGGAGCCGCTTACCCCGAGCAGTGCCGGCTATGACCCGGCCGGCTTCAGCCATCGGTCGCCTCCCTCAGCCTCGACCGGCACGTCCGCGAGGACCTCGCCCGCACCCACCCGCGCCAGCCAGCCACATCGCAGCTCCGCGGCGAGGGCTTCATGACCGGGCCGCAACGCGCCGGACTCATCCAGGAGCCGCTCGGCCAGGTCACGTGCCTGCGCGGCGCGTTCGCGGTCGCCCTTGTCCCTGAGCGAAGCGATCCGAAGGGTAGGCAGGCCGCTCTGGTGAAGTCCCAGCAACTCTCCTTCCCGGCGCAGCTCGAGATCGAGCTCGGCCAGGTCGAACCCGTCGGTATGTGATTCCACTGCCTCGAGCCGGGCCCTGGCCGTCGCATCGGGCGAATCGGAGACGAGGATGCAGTAGGACTGGGACTCTCCCCGCCCGACGCGGCCGCGCAACTGGTGGAGCTGGGCCAGCCCGAACCGGTCCGCGTCGAGGATGAGCATGACCGTGGCCTCGGGCACGTCCACGCCCACTTCCAGGACTGTCGTGCCGACAAGCACATCGAGGTCGCCCCGGCGAAAGAGGTCCATCGCGGCGTCGCGGTCGGCGGCCTTCATCTGTCCGTGCACGACGCCGATCCGCGGGGCCGGCTCCGGCTCCAGCCCCAGGCGCGATGCCGCCTCGGCCAGCTGCAGAGGCAGTGCGGCGGCAACCTCGCCGGCCGACCGGGCGGCCGTCTCCTCGTCCTCCTCGACGAGCGGCACGACCACGAAGGCCCGGTGGCCTGCGCGGACCTCCCGCACGATGAGCGGGTAGGCGCCGCGACTACGGATCGTCCCTCGAGCCCGCCAGGTCGGCGGTCCTCCGTATGCCTGTGCCGATCCTGAGGCGTCCGGCCGGCAGCGAACGCAGGTCGGATACGTCGAGATCGGCCAGCAGGATCTGGCCGAGCGTCCGTGGTATCGGCGTCGCGGTCATCAGGAGCACGTGGGGAGAGCGGCCCTTCGCGCCCAGCGCCTCGCGCTGGGCGACGCCGAACCGGTGCTGCTCGTCCACCACGGCCAGCGCGAGGTCCGCGAAGCGGACCGCCTCCTGGACGAGGGCGTGCGTGCCCACCACGATCCGCCCGCCGGTCAGGCCCAGCAGCCCGTCCGGCGGGGCCGGCGCCGCCAGCTGCTCGAGAGCCGCGCGCCGCTCCGGGGCCGGCAGGCTGCCGGTCAGCAGCGTCACGCCGTGTCCGAGCGGCTCGACCAGGCGGCGAAGCGCCACGGCATGCTGACGGGCCAGCAGGTCGGTGGGGGCCAGCAGCGCGCCCTGGCGGCCCGCGTCGGCGACGAAGGCGAGGGCCAGCGCCGCGACGGCCGTCTTACCGGACCCGACATCGCCCTGGAGGAGCCGCATCATCGGCCTGGGCCGGCCGAGATCGGCGGCGATGGCGGCGACGGCGGCGGCCTGATCAGGAGTCAGCCGGGCCGGCTCCGCCTCGCCGGTTCGGGCCCGAACCTGCTCGGTCAATGCCGCCTCCACGACGCCGACCGAGCGGCGGATCCGCGCCGGCGGAACCTCCACCGCCTCCCCGACTTCCGACTCGCCGGCCCCGGTCGCGGGCAACCATGCCGATCTGCAGGGCCAGCAGCTCGTCGAAGCCGAGCCGGCGCAGGGCGGCGTCCCGGGCGGAGAACGTCTCCGGGTAGTGAGCGCTCTCGAGGGCGGCGGCGATCGGCATTGCGCACGGCCGCTCGCCCGGCCGCGCCGCTCGGCCCGGCCGCGCCGCTGGCCGGCTCCGTCGCCAGACGGCGGCCGCCTCCGCCGGCAGGTATTCCGGATAGGTCGACCCGACGCGGTCGAGGGCCTGCCGGATCGCCCGCCTCAGGGTCGCGGCCGTGAGGCCGGCGGTCAGCCGGTAGACGGGCACTATCCGACCCGCGTGGAGCAACGCCGTGCCGTCGTCGGGCTGGAATTCGGGGTTGTCGAGGGTCGTCGTGAAGCCGCGGCGCCGGACCTTGCCGCTGATCACGATCCACTGGCCCTCTCGCAGCCGGCGGTCGATGAAACGCCGCCCGAACCACGTCGCCTCGACCTCGCCGGTCTCGTCGCCCAGGTAGGCGGTGGTCCTCTGGACCCGGCGGCGGAAGGTCTGCTCCGACGCGGACGCCGCGCACCTGGAGCCTGGCGCTGGCGGCCTCGCCGTCCGGGACGCGGGCCAGATCGCGGGCCGTGCTGAGTTCGCGCAGGTCGTCGTAGCGGCGGGGCAGATGGAAGAGCAGGTCGCGCACGGTGCGGATGCCGAGCCGCGGGCCGACCCGCCGCAGGACGGTCGCGCCGGCCAGGCCGCTCGACCCGATCGGTGTCTCCGGGCCGACCGGCCCGGACGGCAGCCGGACGCCTCGCGACCGAGCCGCCCGGGGCGTCACGGCGCTCGCCGCGAGCCGCCCCGCCAGGCCGCGTCCGCCGGTGCCCGCCCACCCGACGCGTCCCCCTCGCGCCGTCGTATCCCCGCCCGGCCACGTGCCTACTCGGCCGCGATCAGGTACCGGTAGTGGGGCTGCCCGCCGTGGATCACCTCGACCTCCACGCCCGGTCGCCACTCCCTGACCCGACGGGCCACCGCCTCGGCCTCGGCCAGATCGACGCCCGCACCGTAGTAGAGCGTGATCAACTCGAAGCCGGGCTCGAGCGCCTCCAGCGCCGCCAGGATCGCCTTCATTCGATCGCTGCCGGCGGCAAGGAGGCCGTCGTCGGGATCCAGGACGATGGTCTGGCCCGTCTTCACCCTGCGATCGCCGATCGTCGCGTCGCGCACGGCCTCTGTGACCTGCAGCGTCTGAACGGCCCTGCCGGCCAGGGTCATGACCTCGGCGTTGGCCGTGGCATCCCGTTCCGGGTCCAGGGCGAGCAGGGCCGCGAAGCCCTCGGCCGCGTTTCGCGTCGGAACCACTCGAACGCGCCGCGTCGTCATCTCGGCCGCCTGGCGCGCGGCCAGGATGACGTTGGGGTTGTTCGGGAGGAGCAGTATCTCCTCCGCTCCCATCTTCTCGACGGCATCGAGCAGCTCGCCCGTCGACGGGTTGTTGGTCTGGCCGCCGTGGACGACCGCCGCGACGCCGTACGAGTCGAAGATGCGGGCCAGCCCATCGCCGGCCGCGACCGCGACGACGGCCAGCGGCACCATCTCGGCCGGCGCCGGCACGCGCCCGACCCGTTCGGGCCCGGTCGAGCCGTTCGAACCGCCGTCGGCCTGACCGGATCGACCTCGGCTCCGTACATGCCCAGGTCGACATGCGGCCGGGCCTCGTGGTGCACCGGACTCGCGCGCGCGGCCTCGATCGGGACGCCGACGATCTCGGCGGCGCGCCTCTCGCGAACCTCGTGCGACTGGGCGTCCAGGTTCTCGACCGTGATCCGCGTCAGCGAGCCCATCGAGAGCCCCAGCGCGATCACGTGGTCGGGCCGCTCGTTGTGGACGTGGACCTTGACCGCCCGCGCGTCGCCCGGCGACGAGGACCGACTCGCCCATCTTCTCGAGCTCGTCCCGCAGCGCCGTCGACGTCGAGCGGCGCCCCGCGCGACTGCAGCAGGAACATCGTCTCGTAGCCGAAGCCCTCGTCGGCATGGGCCACCAGGGTGGAGACCCGGCCGCCGCCGGCGATTCCGTCGACGTGCACGGACGGCGTGCGCGACGACGAGGTACTGGAGCGCGCCCTGCATCAGCCGGTAGAGGCCTTCCCCGCCGGCATCGACCACGCCGGCGTCGCGCAGGATCGGCAGCATCGACGGCGTCTTGGCCACGGCCTGATGAGCGCCCTCGACCGCGGCCGTCAGCACATCCTCCAGGTCGCCGCCCTCCTCGGCCGCGACCACCGCTGCCGCCGCCGACTCGCGAATCACGGTCAGGATCGTGCCCTCGACGGGCTTGGCAACCGCCTTGTAGGCAGTCGCCGTGCCCTGGGTCAGGGCATGGGCGAGGTCGTGGCCGTTGAAGTGATGCTTGCCGCCGAGCCCCTCGGCCATGCCCCGGAAGATCTGCGAGGCGATGACCCCGGAGTTGCCGCGCGCACCCATGAGCGCCCCGAAGCTGATGGCCTGGGCGATTCGATCGGCGGATCGGATCGGGTACGGCCTCGGCCTCCGCGAGAGCCGCCCTGACCGTCGCCAGCATGTTGCTGCCGGTGTCGCCGTCGGGGACCGGGAAGACGTTGAGGGCGTTGATCTCGTCGACGTGGGCGGCGAGATTGTCGACCGCAGCTCGAAAGGCGGCCAGCAGCCCGGCTCCGTCACCGGCTCGGCGCGTCATCGGTTGGCTCGCGCTGTCATCTAGGCTTGCGTTTTCTCGGCGCCGTCTCCCCCGCGGCCGCGGATCCGGTGTCGCCGGGCCCCGCTCTGGCGCCGATCGTCCGTCCGCTCGATCGTCTCGGTCCGCTCGATCGCTTCGGCTCGTTCGATCGCGGTCGGCTGGTAGCGCAGCCCGTCGACGTGGATCGTCAGGCCTGCAACCTCCGTCCCGACGTAGTGCCGCAGCGAGTAGCGGACGGCCGAATCGACCTGGCGGGCGACCTCGGCCACCGGCACGCCAAAGGCGACCGTGATGAAGAGGTCGAGACGGAGTCCGCCCTCGGTGGTGAGCCGCATCCCGGGCCGATCCAGGCCGACCCAGCGCAGCAACCGACGGCTGAAGGATGGGTCGCTGAATCCTGTTACGCCGTAGCTGCTCTGGACGGCGGTTCGGACGATGTCTACGATGGCGCGGCGGGTGACGATCGATCTGCCGGCCATCGAACGCTCCGGCATGCGCTAGCACGACCTCCAGCCTGAGCGGCGGAAACGGTGTGCTATCATACCGCCCCGTTCGGCCCCGGTCGGGACCGCGAACTTCGAGCACGTATTCGAGAGGACCTCATGGCTCGCTCCTGCGCCGTCTGCGGGAAGGTCTCGATGGACGGCTTCAACGCGCAGTCGTCCGGGATGAACCGGGTCCGCGCGCATCGCCGCTTCAACCCGAACCTCCAGCAGACGACAATCCAGGTCGACGGCAAGTCCGTGAAGGCCCTCGTCTGCACCCGCTGCCAGCGCACGCTCTCGCGCGCAGACCAGTAACCGCCGCCGGCCCGCCGGCCGATTCGCGCAACTCACTCGGCGTCGAGCCCAGGCTCGGCGCCGTTCTGTTTGTACGCATTCGCGGGCCCGCACGCTCAGTCTACGAGCTATCGCGCGGCTCGATGCCCAGTTCGGCGCTGTCGAGCCAGACGGTGAAGGGGCCCTCGTTCACCAGCTCGACTTCCATCTCCGCCCCGAAGCGGCCCTGCTGAACCGGCACGCCGCGTCGACGCCAGGATCTCGCAGAAGACCTCGTAGAGCCGCTCGCCGACGATCGGACCGGCGGCGCCGATGAACGACGGCCGCCGCCCCCGGCGCGCATCCGCGTACAGGGTGAACTGGCTGACCACCAGGGCCGACGCCGCCGACCTCGCCGATCGACGAGGTTCGTCAGGCCCTCGGCGTCGGCGAAGATGCGCAGCCCGGCGACCTTCGCCGCCAGTCCGGCGGCCACGAACTCGTCGTCGGCCGGCGCGACGCCCGAGGAAAATCAGCAGGCCGCGGTCGATTGCCCCGACGCGCTGCCGTCGACCCGGACCTCCGCCCGAGAGACACGCTGGAGCAGGGCGCGCACGGCGGACCCCTACGGCTGACGAGACCCGCGGCGCCCCGCCACAGGCCGCCGAGAATGGCCAGCCAGGGCACCAGGTACAGGGCGCTGCCCGTGCCGCCGGCCCAGCCGAGCTTGTTCATCCCGTAGGCCACGACCGCCCCGACGGCGGCCACCGCAGGCCCTGGACGACCAGCGCCCAGCGCACGCGCCGGCCGAGCCGGCGCAGCGCGCCGACGTCGCCCTCGTCCTCGGCCTCCACTCCGGCCTCGATCTCCTCGTCCGCCACCCGCTCCATGAAGCGCCGGGCCCAGCTCGGGCCGCGGGTGATCGCGAAGTAGGCGCCGAACGCGTAGACCACGCCGCCGATGATGTCGACGACCCAGTGCTCGCCCAGGTACACGATCGCGAACCAGACGCAGGCCGTGTAGGCCAGCATCAGCCAGCCGGCCTTGCCGAAGGCTCGCCGCGCGAAGAGGAACGCCAGGAACGGGTAGGCGGCGTGGAGCGACGGGAAGGCGGCCACGTCGTTCGAGCTGATGCTGTAGACCGACGTGTACGAGTAGAAGTAGTCGTGGCCGAAGCCCAGGAACAGATTGGCCAGACCGTTGAAGCCCGTGTCGCGGAGATGCAGCACGCCGGTCACGTAGGCCGTTGCTGGGCGGCCCACCAGGGCGGTGCCACCGGCAGCAGCAGGTAGGTCACGAAGGCCGCCATCGAGAGCACGATCAGCGCCGCGACGAAGTCGTAGTAGAGGCGGCGCTGGTGGATCCAGAGCAGGAACCCGATGGCCAGCGGCAGCGGGAAGTGAAGGAAGTAGAAGACCACCGAGATCGTGGCCAGGTTGTCCGGGCTGCGACGCCGGGCCCTGGTGGAGGCTCTGCACCAGCGTCGTGGGCAGCCCGCCCAGCCCGATCGATGCGCTCCAGGGAGATGACATCGGTGACGTGGATCGGCAGGCCGAACTTGTCGGCGTAGCCGCGCATCAGCTCGTAGGCGAAGAAGAGCGCGACGAACGGGATCCAGTCGCGCAGGAAGAGCTTGCCGCGGCCCAGCATCAGAGCGCGCCAGCCCGAAGCCCACGACGACCACGTCCGGCGTGACCGCGATGCCCCGCCAGATCATCAGGATGGACAGCAGGACCGCGTACGCCGTGACGGCGACAAGCAGGAGCCGGTCGTTGCGGCGACCCAGATGGGCGTGAGGCGGACTCGCGGCGCCGGCCCTCGGGCCGACGCGCCTCCCCGGCCGGCCCGGCCGCGGGCATGACGCGGGCCCAACGCCGCTTCCTCGTTCACTCAGCCTCTCCTGCGGTGCGCTTCCTGGCCGGAGCCGTCGCGGGCCGCCGGTTCCGGTAGCCCTCGTCCGCGAGGGCCTTGATCAGCTTGATCTCGCGCTCGATGTCGCGGCCCTTCTTCCACAGCGTCGAGCCAACGACGAGGATATCGACTCCGAGACGGCCGCATAGCTCGGCTGTGTCGCGGTTGACCCCGCCGTCGACGTGGACCTCGCGCCGCGACGGCCGCTCGCCCGGTCGATCGCGGAAGACCTCGCGCGCCGGGTCGATCTTGGTCGCGGCGTCGGCCATGAACTTCTGGCCGCCGAAGCCCGGCTCCACGGTCATCACCATGACGATGTCGAGCAGGTCGCGATAAGGCTCCAGCGCCGAGAGCGGCGTCGCCGGCTTGATCGGCCAGACCGGCCAGCCGGCCGGCCGCGCGGATCCGGAGCAGCGTCGGCTCGATCGGCTCCTGGACCTCGACGTGAAACGTGATCGAGTCGCAGCCGGCGTCGATGAACTGGTCCGACATAGCGGCTCGGCTCCGAGATCATCAGGTGGGCGTCGAACGGCTGCTTGCCGATCCTCCGGACGCGCTCGATGACGCCCGGCCCGAAGGTGATGTTGGGCACGAAATGGCCGTCCATGACGTCGAAGTGGATCCGGTCCGCGCCGGCCTTGAGCGCCCTGCGGCACTCGCGGCGCAGGCCCGCCAGATCCGAGTCCAGGATGCTGGCGCTGACGAGAGCTCGGTGGGCGGCCATCAGCGACTCGCCGCCGTCCCGACGGCGGCTTCCAGGTCCGCGGGCAGAGCCTCCGCGCTGCGGCTGCCTCGGAGGGCGGCCTCGCTCTGGCGCAGGATCGCTTCTCGGCGATGGGCCACGGCCGGCGCCGGGGGCTCCCCCGCCCTGTCGGCGGCCAGCTGGCCGCAGGCCGCGCCGGCGTCCTGGCCGCGATTTGCGCGCACCGTCACGCCGACTCCTCCCTGCCTGACTCGGGCCGCGAACCTCGATACTCGCTCCGGATCGCTGGCCTGCCAGGGCGTATGAGCCACGGGGTTCATCGGGATCAGGTTGACGTGCGCCAGGTCGCCTCGCAGGAGCATGGCCAGGGCATCGGCGTCGAGGTCCGTGTCGTTCACGCCCGAGATCATCACGTACTCGTAGCTGACGCGCCGGCCGGTTACCTGCGCATGATCGCGGGCGGCGGCGACGACCTCCGCCACCGGCCAGCGGCGATTCAACGGGACGAGAACGTCGCGCAGTGGATCGCGGGCGGCGTGGAGGCTGATGGCAAGGGTGAATTGCGGCCCGAGCGCGGTCAACCGGCGAATGCCGGGCACGACGCCGGAGGTGGAGACGACGACGTGCCGTGCGCCCGAGACCGAACATGGCCGGATCGGCCAGGATCGCCACCGCCTCCAGGACGCGGTCCAGGTTCAGCAGCGGCTCGCCCATGCCCATGAAGACGACGTTCGTCAGGTGGCTGCCCGGTCGCGGCGAGGCGGCGGGCCGCGTGGCGGACCTGGTCCACGATCTCCGCGGTCTCGAGGTCGCGCCCGAAACCTAGCTCGCCCGGTGGCGCAGAACGGGACAGCCGACGGCGCAGCCGGCCTGGCTGGAGATGCACAGCGTGTGCCGCTCGCGATGGAGCGGCCGGCCGGGCCCGACGAAGCCCCGGGCCGGGTAGTGCATCAGGACCGATTCGATCAGCGCGCCGTCCGACAGAAGGTGCAGGGCCTTCTCGGTCAGCCCGCCGTCGGCGACCTTGACTTCGTCCTCGGCGATCGTGTCGATCCGGAACGCCTCGTCGAGGCGGGCCCGGAGGGGCGCCGGCAGCGTCACCAGCTCTTCGGCGACCGCGGCGTTCCGGCGCCAGACGGCGTCGCGGATCTGCCTGGCCCGGTACGGTGGCTGGCCTTCGGCCTCGAGCCACGCCTCCAGGGCACCCTCGGGCAGCCCGCTCAGCCCGGGACGACCGTCCGCCGCAGAGCGGAAATGGCTAGCCGGCGCGCGGCCGGAAGAAGGCTCGGGCGCCGGCGCGGGCGTGGGGACGGGGGCGCCGGCAGTCCGATCTCCGGTCGCGTCGGTGGGGCTCACAGGGCGGCGATTATCGCACGTCGGCCGGGCGGCAGGCTTTCGGGCACGGTCAAACGAGCCCCGGATGGCCGCGCCTCAGCTCCGCGGCCGGGCCACGTTTCTTCCCGGCGAGCTGAACCTCCTCCAGGATCAGCCGACCCGCGGCCGTCGCGAGAGCCAGCCCGTCTCGTCCCGCCGCGACCAGCCGGCCGGCGACGTCCCCCGGCTCGGAAGGCCCTACTCGTGACCGCCAGACGATCAAGCGCCCAAGACTCGTCTCCACGTAGCCGCCCGGCCAGGGCTGGTAGGCGCGAACCTGCCGCTCCAGCTCGACGGCCGGGCGATCGCGCGGTCCAGGAGCCCGTCCTCGCGGCGCAGAGGCCGCGTGAGCGTGACGCCCCTCCGCCTGGGGCCGGGCGACGAGGCGGCCCGCCAGCCACTCGGGCAGCGCCCGGCGCAGCAGCCGCGCGGCCGCGTCCGGCGGCTCGCTCCTCCAGCGTCACGGCCGTGTCGTCGGGCCGGACCTCCAACGGCTCGGTCGCCACGATCGGCCCCGCGTCCATCTCCTCGGTCACGACCATCAGCGTCACCGCGGACTCGGTGTCGCCGGCGAGGATCGTGGCGGGGATAGGCGCGGCGCCTCGCCATCCGCGGCAGCGCCGAGGGATGCAGGTTCAGGAACCCGCGCGCCGGCAGGTCGAGCAGGACGCGCGGGATCAGCTGGCCGTAGTCGGCCAGCACGATCAAGTCGGGCGCGCAGCGCCCGCAGCTCCTCGACCGCCTCGGGCCGCCGGACGCGCTCGGGCTTGAGAACCGGCAGGCCGAGCTCGCGGGCCCGCGCCGTCACCGGCGTCGGCGTCAGCACCGCCTTTCGGCCGACGGGTCGATCGGGAGCCGACACGACCGCCTCGATCCGAACGCCGGGCAGGCCGCCAGCGCATCGAGGACCGGCACGGCGAACCCGCCGCTGCCGAAGAAGATCGTCCCGACGCCGGACTCGGGGGACGCGCGACCGACGCTCGAGCCTTCGGCCGCCGCGTCGCTCACCCTACCGGCGTGCGCGCCGTCGCCGGTCGCCCTTCCTCGTCCTCGTCCTCGTCCGCGGCAACGGCGATCAGCTCGTCCATCGAGTCGAGGTAGTCGATGTAGAGCTTGCCGTCGAGGTGGTCGAGCTCGTGCTGCAGCGCCCGGCCGAGCAGCCCCGAGCCGGCGACCTTGATCTTCCTGCCGCGGCGGTTCTGGGCCACGACCCAGACCTTCTCGCGCCTGGTCACGTAGGCCACGTAGCCCGGGATGGAGAGGCAGCCCTCGAGGTCGCGGTCGTCGCCGTCCGAACGGACGATGCGCGGGTTGACCAGCTCGTGCAGCTGGCCTTCGACCTCGATCGTGCAGGCGCGCACCGCCTCGCCCAGCTGCGGCGCGGCCAGCCCGACGCCGGGGGCCTTGCGCATCGTTTCGGCCAGGTCGTCGAGCAGCTCGTGCAGGTACTTGCCGAAGCTGTCGACGGTCTCGCCCTTCAGCCGGAGCCGGGGGTCGCCAAGGAGAACGATCGGTCGAACACTCATGGCCCGAGAGTATACCGAGCGGCCGCGCGACGGCATCCGGCCGACTCGGGAGCCGGTCGAACGGCGGGCCGCCCGAGCGACATGGTCCGCGGTCGGCGCCGGCCGCGGCCCAGGCGAAGGCCACGCCGCTACAGCAGCGAGTCGGGATCCACGTCGATCGACCACGGGGCGCCCGGCGGCGGGGTCAGCAGCTCCAGCGGCCGCTCGCCGCGCAGGACGACGTTCCAGCGCCAGCGGCCGGCGCGACGGGCGACGTAGGCGGGCGCAGGCCCGAGCACCGCGATGGGGGAGCCGGTTCGGCGAGGAGCAGCACGACCCGCGGCCGCGGCGCGCAGTCGATCCGCCATGGCCGCGGCCTCGTGCTCGGCGGCCAGCGGTCGGGCAGTCCGACGGTCAGCTTGACCAGGCGGCCGAACGGCGGCGAACCGAAGCGGCGGCGGACCTCCAGCTCGGCGTCGTAGAAGGCGGCCGCGTTGCCCGTCGCCACGGCCTGGATCGCGGGATGGTCGGGCTGGTAGGTCTGGATGATGGCCAGGCCGGGCATCTCGCCACGGCCCGCGCGCCCGACGGCCTGAGTGAGCAGCTGGTAGGTCCGCTCGGCGGCCCGCTCGTCGGGCAGGTTGAGGGCGACGTCGGCGGAGACCACGCCCACGAGCGTCACCTCGGGTATGTCCAGACCCTTGGCCACCAGGCTCGTGCCGACCAGGACGTCGATCCGACCCTCGGCGAAGGCGTCCAGGACGCGCTGCACGGCGCCCTTGTGCTCGGCGACGTCTCGGTCGAGACGGCCGACCCGAAGGCGCGGGAAGGCCGCCCGAACCTCCTCCTCGACCCGCTGCGTGCCGCCGCCCAGGTAGCGGATCCGGGGCGAGCGGCAGGCCGGGCAGCGCGACGCCAGGGGCGAAGCCGTGCCGCAGTGGTGGCAGCGCAAGCGTCACGCCGGCCTGGTGATAGACGAGGCTGCGCTCGCACTCCGGGCAGCGCTGGACGTGCCCGCAGTCGCGGCAGACGACCACCGACGCCGTACCCCGCCGGTTGATCACCAGGATGGCCCGCTCGCCCGGCGGCAGCGACGCGAGCGCCGGCCGAAAGCGACGCCGAGAGCAGGCCGCGATTGCCGCCGGCCAGCTCGGCCCGCAGGTCCACGACCTCGACACGCGGCGGCGCGCCGGTCGGGCGGTCCGGCAGGACCGCGTGGCGGTAGCGGCCCTCGCGGACGCGCCCGACGCTCTCAACCGAGGGCGTCGCGCTTCCGAGGACCAGGGCCGCCCCGGCGAGGCGGGCCAGGGCCAGCGCGGCATCGCGGGCCTGGAGCCGCGGCGTGCGATCGCTCTTGTAGGCGGCGTCGTGCTCCTCGTCCACGACGATCAGCCCGATCTCGGCGAGCGGCGCGGTCAATGCCGTGCGCGTCCCCACGACCACGTCGACCTCGCCGGCCCGGATGCGCCGCCACTCGTCGGCCCGCTCCCCTTCGCCGAGCGCCCGAGTGCAGGATCGCGATCTCCGCGTCCAGGTCGGCCCGCAGACGATCGACCAGCGGCATGGCCAGCGCGATCTCGGGCACGAGCACGAGAGCCGGCCGGCCGGCCGAGATCGTCTCGGCGATCGCCTCCGCGTAGACCGCCGTCTTGCCCGAGCCGGTGATCCCCTCCAGCAGCAGCGGCGTCGGGTCGCCGGCCTCGGCCGCGGCCAGGATCGTGGCCAGAGCCTCCCCTGCGGCGGGGTCAGAGCCGAGCCCTCGGGCCGGGTCCCCCGCCGGCCGGCCGGCCGCCGCGCCAGCGGCCGGCGCGGCCGTTCCCGGATCTCGGCCGCGACCAGGCCGCGCCGGATGAGTCCCGTGGCGGTCCCCGACCCGTGGCGCCGAGCGGCCTCGGCCCCCGCCAGCGCCGGGCACCGGCCGGCCCGGCCGCGACCAGGTCCTCCAGCAGGGCCCGCTGGCGCGGCCCCAGCCGGGCGGCCGGTCCGCCTGGCCGGCCTCCCGGCGCCCGCGCCGCCACTCGGCCCGGCCACCGCCGCCCCTCCGGGTCAAGGTCAGCCAGCGCTCGAAGCGCGGCCCGGCCGAGGCCGCCGTCAGCGTCCACTCCAGACGCACCGAGCCGCGGGCGGCCATGGACCGCAGCCGCCGCAGCGTGGCGGCCCGGCCGTCCGGCACCCTCCAGGTCGCGGACCGGTCGCGGCCCGGCGGCCAGGCGATCCAGCGAGCGCGGCTCCTCGTCGCGATCCCCGGCGGGCCCGGCCGTCGGAGTCCGCCCGGCGTTCTCCGGCGACCGCTCGGCCACCAGCTCCAGCCGCTCGAGCATCCCGGGGGCAGCATCGAGCGCAGCGTCGCGGCCGGCGGCGCAAGGTACTCCTCGGAGATCCAGCGGGCGAAATCGAGGGTCAGGCGGGGCAGAAGCGGCCCATCGGCGCGCACCCGCGCCAGGATCGGCCTGACGTCGGCCCGGCGCGGTCTCGCGCGCCGGTCCGAGCACCACGCCCAGAGCCTGCCGGCCCCGGCCGAACTCGACCAGCACGGCCTCGCCGTCCTCGATGCCGGAGAGCCGCCCCGGAACCTCGTAGGTGTAGGTCCTCGAGGCGCCGGGCGCATCGACCGCGACCTCCCGTGGAGCTGGCTCCCCCGGCTCCGCGACCCCGGCCCTTCCGACTCGGGCCCTTCGCGCGATCCTCGGGCACGCCGACGGCTTCGAGGGACCTCGTCGTCCCAGCCGAAGGTCGGATCGCCAGGTCGAGCCATCAAGCGTGCCCCTGCGTGGGACCCCTCAGACGATCGACCGCGCGGCGCGATCCGCGACGTTCCTCCTGCTCGATTATCTGCTCGATGCGCTGCGCCGTGAGGTCGACCCGGCCTTCCTCGTTCACGACCTCGTAGTCGTAATCGTCCTTGCGGGCCAGCTCGATCGCGGCGTTGCGCTGCCTGATCTCGAGCTGCTCCGGCGACTCGGTGCTGCGCGCCTTGAGATGCTCCGTCCAGCGTCTCGACCGAGGGAGGAAGCACGAAGATCAGCAGCGCCTCCGGAACGCACGCCTTCACCACTCGGGCGCCCTTGACGTCGATCTTCAGGATCGCGTGCTGGCCACCGGCGAGAGCGCGCCGAACGCCGGCCCGCGGCGTGCCGTACCAGTTGCCGTGAACCTCGTTCGCCTCGAGCAGCTCGCCGGAGTCGCGCAGAGCGGCGAAATCGCCCGGGGAGAGGAAGTTGTAGCTGACCCCGTCTATCTCGTCCGGCCGCCGGGCCCGCGTCGTGCAGGTGACGACGTAGTGGTACTCCGGCCGGTGGCCGCGCTTCTGCAGAGCCTCGATGATCGTGTCCTTGCCGACGCCCGGACGGCCCCGAGATGATCACGAGCATGGGGTTCGGTGGATCCGACTCGGCCGCGGGCGGGCGACCCTCGACGGCGGCCGGCGCGACCGTCGGCCCCTCGGCGCCGGGCGCCCGGAATCCGCCTCATGCCGGCCTCTTCTGACCGGGGCCACGGACGCCGTCGCCTCGGCCGAGCCGGCGTAGCTCCGCCCGAGCCCAGCGCGCCCGAGGCCCTGCTTCGCAACCCTTCCAGGACCGACTCGAGCTCGGCCGGAAGAGGCGCGGTCGCCCGAATGACGTGGCCGTCGCCCGGCGACTGCAGCTCGATCCGCCAGCTGTGCAGGAACAGGCGCTCGAGCCCGTCCGGGCCTCGCCGCGAGGTCCCGGTGCCGTAGACCGGATCGCCCGCCAGCGGATGGCCTATCGCGTCCAGGTGAACGCGGATCTGGTGCGTCCGGCCGGTCACGAG
Organism: uncultured Chloroflexia bacterium; assembly: GCA_963713795.1. Taxonomy (GTDB): domain Bacteria; phylum Chloroflexota; class Limnocylindria; order Limnocylindrales; family CSP1-4; genus Fen-1039. The sequence continues at coordinate 10,896 of CAVQNC010000008.1, read as the reverse complement.
ATCCAGCTCCAGCAGCGTCCAGCCGGGCAGCCGCTCCCGGACCCGGTAGCCGGTGACGGCGGCACGGCCCGCGGCGACGACGGCCATTCGAGTCCGGTGGTGCGGATCGCGCCCGATCGGCGCTTCGACCCGGCCGGACGTGGCCACGACCGCGCCCTGCACGAGCCCCAGGTAGGTCTTCTTCACGCCGCGAGCCTTGAGCTGCGCCATCAGGCTGGCCTGCGCCCGGTCGTCCTTGGCCACCATCAGCAGGCCGCTCGTGTCGCGGTCGAGGCGATGGACGATGCCCGGCCGCTGCACGCCGGCAATGCCGCCGTACTCGGTGTCTCGGGCCAGGAGGGCGTTCACGAGCGTCCCGCCCGGATGGCCCGGGGCAGGATGAACGACCAGCCCGGCCGCCTTGTCGACGATCAGCAGGTCGTCGTCCTCGTAGACGACGGAGAGCGGGATCGGCTCCGGAGCGAGATCCAGGGGCCTCGGATCCGGGATCTCCAGGTCCAGGATCTCGCCGGGGACGATCGGCTCGTTGGACTTGATCGGGCTCCCGGCGGCCGTGACGTGGCCTTCCGAGATGAGCTTCTGAACGTAGCTGCGCGACAGGCCGGAGACGTCGGCAACGAAACGATCCACCCGGCCGCCGGCGGTCATCCGGAACGGTGAACGTCAGCCGCCTCATCCCCTACCGGCCTTCAGCGCTGCCGGCGCCGTCGCGGTCATCGTCTCCGCCGCCCGTCCCTGTCTCCGGGGCAGGTGGACCCCCAGGTGAGGGCCCCACGAACCACATGGCGAAGATCAGCAGGATCGCGACCGTCACCGCCGAGTCCGCGACGTTGAAGATGTAGAAGCGCCACGTGCCGATGCCGATGTCGGCGAAGTCGATGACGTAGCCGAAGCGAATGCGGTCGATGAAGTTGCCGATCGCCCCGCCCAGGAGCAGGCCCATGGTCACGGTCACGAGCCAGCTCCGCCAGCCGGACACCACCTCGATGGCGACCAGCACCGCCACGACGCCAAGTGTCACCAGGGCGAAGACCGCGGCGGAGCCCTGGAAGAGGCCGAAGAGACCGCCGGAGTTGTGGATGAAGTCGATCTGCAGCCAATCGCCCAGGACCGGCGACGGCTGGTTGACGTTGAAGTTGGCGACTACCCAGGCCTTCAGGACCTGGTCGCTCACGCCGATCGCCAGGGCGATGAGGGCGAAACGCGATCAAGGCCGCGCGCCTCCGCCCCTCCCGGGCGCCGGCACGGGCGGGGCGGCAGCGGGTCCGTTGGGTGCGATTCGCTAGGGTCCAGTGACCTGGCCTCCGTGGTGTTCCCCTAAGCCTAAGGGCCGACGGCTTCCGGCATCAAGCCGACGCGCGCGGGTCCCGAATCGAGGTCGACCGCCAGGGACGCCGAGCTCGCGCCGGCATCGGCCCGAATTCGATCTTGCTGCGAGTCTCGGCTTCGACCGAGCCGACGTACCGGCGGAGCGTCCGCTCCACCGCCTCAGGCGCTTCCACCCGAACGAGGACCTCGTCGTCCAGCTCGACCCCGGCTTCCTTTCGAGCGTCCTGGATGGCTCGCTGCAGCTCGCGGGCGTCGCCCTCGGCCCGGAGCTCGGGCGTGAGTTCCGTGTCGATGACGACCACGAGGCCCTCGTCGTGGGCGACGGCCGTCCCGGGCCGGGGCGTGGCCTGGATCTCCACCTCGTCGGGGGCGAGCGTCACGCCGGCGATCGCGACCGAACCGTCGGCCAGGATCTCGAAGCGGCCGTCGCGCGCGGCGGCCATCACGGCCGGGATCGCCGGGCCGAGCTTCTTGCCGATCTTGGGCAGCAGCGGCTTGACCCGACGGTCCACCAGCTCGGACTCGTCGCCGATCAGCTCGATCGACTTCACGTTGACCTCGTCTGAGGCGAGCGCCAGGAGCGCCGTCCTCTCGACCATCTCCGCGCCCGGCAAGGCCAGCCACATCCGCGCAAGCGGCTGGCGGACCTTGATGCCCGCCCGCTTCGCAGCGTGCGGACCAGATCGACCACGCGCGTGACCACCGCCATGGAATCCTCCAGGGCGGGCTCCCTGAAGCCGGCCGTCTCGGCCGTCGGCCATGCGGTCAGGTGGACGCTGTCGGGCGCGCCGGCCATGCCGCCGGCCACCGCCAGGTTCTGGTACATCGACTCGGCCAGGAAGGGCAGGATCGGCGCCAGGATCCGGGTCAGGTCGACCAGGGTCGCGTGGAAGGTGGCGAAGGCCGCGGCGCGGTCGGTCGGGTCGGCGCCCCGCGAGAAGCGCTTGCGGGAGCGGCGCAGGTACCACGTCGATAGCTCCTCGACGAAGCCGTCGATCTCGCGGACGGCGTCCAGGGCGTCGTAATCGCGCAGGTCCGCCTCGACCTCACCAGCCAGCCTCGCGACCCTGGAGAGGATCCAGCGATCGAGCGGGCCCCGATCGGCCACGGCCGGCGCGGCCCCGCCCGGCTGCCATCCGGCCTGGCGGGCATAGGTGACGAAGAACGAGTAGACGTTCCACAGGACCAGCAGCCGCCGTCGCGCTTCGTCCGCCGCGTGCCAGCCGAAGAGGATGTTGTCCTCCGGCCGGGCGTTGGCGAACATCCAGCGCATCACGTCGACGCCCATGCGCTCGGCCGCCTCGTCGAACTCGATGGCGTTGCCCCAGCTCTTGTGCATCTGGCGGCCGTCCGCGCCGAAGACGAGCGCGTAGCCGAAGAGGGTCTTGAAGGGCGCCTCGCGGCGCAGCACGGTGCTCATGGCCAGCATCGAGTAGAACCAGTTTCGGAACTGGCCCGGGAAGCTCTCCGTGACGAAGTCGGCCGGGAACCACTGCCTCCAGTACTCCGGGTCGCTGCGGTAGTGCATCGTCGAGAAGGGCACGATGCCCGCGTCGAGCCAGGGGTTGCCGACGTCGCGGATCCGGCCGACCGGCCGGCCGCAGCCCGAGCAGCGGATCTTGACCGCGTCGACGAAAGGCCGGTGCGGGGTGTGCCCCTCGAATGCCTCCCAGCCCTCGACGGCCAGCTCGGCCAGCTCCTCGCGCCCGCCGACGACCGTGACCTTGCCGCACGAGTCGCAGTCGTAGATCGGCAGCGCCAGCCCCCAGTAGCGCTTCTTGCTGATCATCCAGTCGTGCATGTTCAGCAGCCAGTCGAGCTCACGCTCATAGCCGAAGCCGGGGATCCACCGGATCGACTCGATCGACGTCCATGATCTGGTAGCGGAGGCTGGCGTCGACCTGCTCGCGGGTCAGCTGCCCGCGCGGCACGTCGTAGACCGGGCCCCATGCTGATGTACCACTCGTCGACCAGGCGGAAGACGAGCGGAGTGCCGCAGCGCCAGCAGTGCGGGTAGCGGTGCGTGATCGTCTCGAGCCGGTAGAAGCGGTGGTGGTGCTTGAGCGCCTCGACGATGGGATCGGCCACGTCGCGGACGTCGCGGCCCGAGTAGGGCCCGAAGCCGGGCAGGACGACGCCGTTCTCGTCGAGCGGCGCGATCATCGGCAGCCCGAGCGACCTTGCCGAGCGCGAAGTCCTCCGCCCCGCAGCCGGGCGCTATGTGGACGATGCCGGTGCCCTCTTCCTCGCCGACCTCGTCCCAGACGACGACGCGGTGCTCGTAGTTGGGCCCGGCCGTGCCGCCGGCCGCGAAGGCGTCCTGGACGGCCGGCAGCTCGTCGAACGGGCCGGAGTATCGCCAGCCCTCCAGCTCGCGGCCGGGCTTCTCCTCGAGGACCTGGAACGGTCCGACGAGAGCGCTCCTGGCGGTGCCGCGACCGAGCCAGAAGACTTCTTCGCCCTGCCGCACCTTGATGTAGCGAAGATCCTCGCCCACGGCCGCCGCCACGTTCGAGGTCAGCGTCCAGGGGTCGTGGTCCAGACCAGCAGCGCCTCGCCCGGGCGGTCCAGCAGCGGGAACTTCACGGTCAGGCCGGGGTCCTCGCGGTCGGCGTAGCCCTCGGTCATCTCGTGCTGGCTGATGCCGGTGCCGCAACGGGCGCACCACGGCATGGAGTCGTGGCCCTTGTACAGCCAGCCGCGACGGTGGCACTCGGCCAGGAAAGACCAGATCAGGTAGTTGTTCTCGTTCGAGAAGGTGAAGTAGCTGCCGCCCAGTTCCGGCATCCCCAGCCGGCCCACCAGCTGCTCGGCCGTGTCCGTCAGCGGCTGCCCGTCGGCCCCGGTCGTCGTCACCGGCTGATTCGGGTCCTCCGCCAGCAGATCGCGTAGGCGCCGCAGCTCGACCGGGTCGTTCCAATCCATCCACATGCCGAGCCGGATCGACTGCTCCGTCTGGCGGGCGGCGTAGGTCAGGACGCGCTGCTTGCACAGGCTCACGAACTCCGCGATCCCGTAGTCCTCGATGTCGCGCTTGTTCGTGAAGCCGAGGTCCCGCTCGACGTTGACCTCGACCCACAACCCCTGGCAGTCGAAGCCGTTCTGATAGCGCTGGTCCCGGCCCTGCATGGCCCAGAAACGCTGGAAGAGGTCCTTATAGGCGCGGCCCCAGGCATGGTGGACGCCCATCGGGTTGTTCGCGGTTATGGGGCCGTCGAGGAAGCTCCAGCGCTCCTTGCCGGCGTTCTGCGCGCGCAGCCGCGCGAAGGTCCGCCGCTCGCGCCAGAGGTTCAGGATCTCGTGCTCCTGGGCGACGAGATCGGGCTTGGAGCTGACTGGTCGGAACATGGTCCTCCGGCTCTGGCGAACTGGACAGGTTCGACGGTCCCCTCGCCCCATTGCCGGGGAGCCGGTTGCGGCAAGCCGGCCGAACCGTCGCGACGGGGTGCCTATGTGGATATCGTACCGAACCCGAGGCCACTTCAGGCCGGGCCGTTTCGGAAGTCTCGTTCAGCTGCCGAGATCGTACCTCAGGCACGGTTCGATCCCGCCGCCTGCCCAACCGCCGGGATGCGGCTAGGCCTTCTCAGTGACCCTGTATTCCAGGTAGCGCCCTGTGAGCAGGCGCGTCTGCGCGTCGAGCGCGGGCAGATTCGTGAAGATCATCCCCACCAGCGGCAGGCAGATCCACTGCAGCCACGAAACGGCCCGCATCCAAATGCCCCACTCCGTCGGGCGCGGCGGAGCCAGCTGGTCCTCGATGAACACGAGGACGAGGAGCGACGCGGTGGCTCCCGTCAGGAGCCATGACGCGTACACGGGCAGCTGCTGGCCGAAGATGGTCAGGGCGAAGGTCTGGTTGAGCGCACACGGGCAGGGCCGCCCCGAAAAGCAGGAAGAACGGCGCTACGGCCCAGTTGATGTGCTCCCACCACAACTCGGTCAGCCGGGCTATCCGCTCGTGCAGCGGGATCTCCTTGTGGTTGAGGGCGTTGTCGATGAAGAACGGGACGTCCGTCACGCCCCAGGCCCAGCGGCGGATCTGCGTGTACTGCTGAACGAGCGCTTCGCGGATAGGACCGGGCCCGCACGGCGTCGCCGTAGATCGGCATGAAGAGCGGCTCGGCCCTGAACTGGCCGCTGAACCGGAAGAAGCTCTTCCAGTAGAAGCGGCTGTCCTCGGGGATCGCGTCGGTCGCCCAGTAGTCCACCTCGTGGATGGTCCGCAGGCAGACCGAGTAAGAGCTGAAGCTGATGAGCCGCTCGGGCGTCAGGTGATGCCACATCTGGACGTGCGTCGAGCTGACCGCGATCAACCGAACCGGCAGCGGGCACTGCCACAGGTTGTTGTGGAACATCGGCACGGGCTGGTACAGCCGCCGGTAGCGGTCTCGATCGGTCACGAACTTGTAGGTGACGTAGCCGAAGTACTGCTTGTGGACGCGGTAGTCGGAGTCGAGGTCGGTCACGACGACCTGCTTGGGGTCGAAACCGAGCGAGCTCAGCTCGCGATACAGCCAGCGGCCGCCGTAAGCCATCGCACTCGACTTGCCCACGACCACGCCGGGCTCGAGCGGGTCGAGGATGTGGAAGAAGTGGAGGAACTGCGAGCCGAATATCTCGCGCAACCTGGCCACGTTCTCCCGGCCCTGAAGGTCCGTCTCGCGGGTGATGATCGCGACCATCCGCAGGTCGCGCGGATAGTCGGATTCGGCCAGGGCCTTGACCGTCTGGTACAGCTTCTCGTACGGCTCCGTGTACGTCGGCACCAGGGCGACGTGCCAGATCTGGCGAGGATCCGGGATCGGCTCGCCGAGGTTGATGAGCCGCTCGAGGGCGCGCCGTTCGTCCACGAGCCGGCGCAGCTCGCGGCGGCCGCCTAGGGCGGCCAGATTCTCGCCGGCCGCCTCGAGGTCGTTTGTTCGAAGGCCGACCCTCTCGATCAGACCGGCCAGCTCGTCGTATCGGCCCTGGGGGTCGGACAGAGAGAAGGCCCGCTGGCGCCAGTCCGTGGCGACGACCCTGCGGATGCGCCGGAACGAGATGGCCACGCTGACCGACAGCACGGCCGCGCGGTACATCCAGTAGAAGTCGAAGCACAGCACGAAGACGCCGAGAACCACCGGCCAGCGGATGGCAAGCGGAACCATCACCAGGATGAGCGTCCACGTGACCAGCCCGGGGATCATCTCCAGGAGTCGGTGCGACCGCCCGCGACTTCTGGCCGCGACGGGCTCCGCTACGGCGACGAGGGGCCGCAGAGTCGAAGAGTCCCGCGGCGGGGCGTCATTCACTCTTGTAGACAGGGGTCACCCAATGGCGGAAGGCCGGCAGGCGGCCTCGAACGGCGTCGAAGTACGTCTGGCTGACCCGCCTGGAGATCGGCCCCACGCGGCCGTCGCCGACCGCCCGGTGGTCGACCGATCCCACGGGTGAGACCTGGGCTCCCGTGCCGCACAGGAAGAGTTCGTCAGCGATGTAAAGCTCGCTGCGGTCTATCGAGCGCTCCTTGACGGGAACGTCCAGGTACCTGGCGATCTCGAAGACGCCGGCGCGCGTGATCCCCTCGAGGATGTCGTCGTTGACCGGGGGCGTGATCAGGACGCCGTCCCGAACCATGAACAGGTTCTCGGCCGAGCCTTCGGAAACGTGGCCGTCGGCCGTCAGTACGATGGCCTCCTCGAAGCCGTTGAGCATCGCCTCGCTCTTGGAGAAGGCCGGGTTCACGTAGCTGCCGGTGATCTTGCTGCGCGACGGAATCGAGACGTCGCTGGTTCGGCGCCAGGAGACGGTCCCGGTCGGGATCCCCTTCTCCGTGTCGATGTAGTCGCCCATCGGGATCGCCAGGACGTAGAACTCGTGGTTCAGGCCGTGGAGCCGTACGCCGATCGCCTCGGTGCTCTTGTAGACCGAGGGGCGGCAGTAGGCGTCCTCCTGGAAGTGGTTGCGCTCCAGGACCCCGAGGACCAGCTCGGTGAACTCCTCCACCGAGGGAACGTCGGACATGAGCATGATCTTGCTGGAGTTGCGCAGGCGGACGATGTGCTCCCGGACTCGCAGCGCATAGAGCTGCTTCTCGTCGGGGTTCCAGTAGGCCCGGATCCCCTCGAAGACCGCCGTCCCATACAGGAACGCATGGGTCATGATCGAGACACGAGCATCGCCGAGCCTTACGTACTCGCCTCTGAAATAGCAGAGGAGGTTGTTCTGGTCTGGCCCGGACGCCGCGCTCGCGGCCGGGGTCGGTGCTTGCTCGGTGACCATCTGTCGACGCTCCCTGGTGCTGGCCGCCGGCACTTAACCGGCGAAAGTCAAGTATAGCGGCCGTATACCACCGCCCAGCCTGAAAGGAAAGGCGGCGGCGTCAGCCGCCCGAATGGGCGAGCGCGACGATCACGACGCCCACGTACGAGAGGTAGAAGGCCCCGCCGACGAGAAGCTGCGACGACCCAATGCTCTTGCGCATCACCATCGGCACGGCGATCGCGGCCACGGAGGCGAATGTGATCGCGGCCGACGCAAAGGCCAGCCCCGCGCCGCCGACCGCCCACAGCGAGGGCGCGAGAACCAGGCCGACAGATGTCGGAATGGCGCTCTGGAAGACCATCGCGCCCGTGATGTTGCCCATCGCCAGCGTGTCCTTCCCGCGGCGAACCCAGAGCACGCTGTTGAGCGTCTCCGGCAACTCCGTCGCGATCGGGGCAACGACCAGGGCAAGCAGCGTTCCGTTTACCGTCAACGAGGCCGAGAGATCGGTGATGGCGTGAACGAAGCTCCAGGCGCCGCCGATGATGCAACCCAGGGCGAATACGACCTGGACCGAGACGATGAAGAGTCGCGGCGGCTCGGGGTGTTGGGGAGCGCGCCGGTCGAGCTTGTGGAACCGCAGCGGCTCCAGGCCCTCGTGCTCGGCTGCTTCGGCCTGCCAGTGGCCCCAGACGTGGCGGCCGTAGATGCACAGGAGCACGACGGCGACCAGCCGGCGCGGCCACTCCATCTCCACGGGAAGGAACGCCGCCCCGATCGCGATGGCATAGGCGACGCCGAAATAGCCGAGATCGTGGCCGACTACGCCCTGGTCGGCCGCAAGCGTCCTCCCGCTCGCCCGCCGCCGTCGCATCAGGACAACCGCCACGCCGGTCACGAACATCGCCAGCGTGGCCAGCATGAAGGGAGCGCCGAGGATCGCGCCGACGCCGATTTCGCTCGCGGCCGTGCTGCCACCGAAGGCGATCGCGATGACCGGGATCATCGTCTCCGGCAGGGCCGTGCCGATCGCGGCCAGCACGGAACCGATCGCTCCCTCGCCCAGCTCGAGTTTGTGCCCGAACCACTCGATGCCGTTCGTGAACAGCTCCGAGCCGACCAGGATCACGACAAACGAGGCGACCAGCAGCAGGGCGTCCAACTAGCCTCCAACGCCCGTCCGGGCGCTCACGGCGAGCTTGACAGGCCGCACCATCGAGGGCGCGGCCGGCGCGTATCCGCTATGGACGAACGTGCTGGGGGGCGTACGGGAGAAGAGCGACGATCCGGGCCCGCTTCAAGGCCACGGCCAGCTGGCGCTGGTGATTGGCGCAAGTCCCCGTCTTGCGGCGGGGCTCGATCTTGGCGCGCTCGGAGAGGAACCGCCGCAGCCGGTTGACTTCCTTGTAGTCGATCATGACCGTCTTGTCGGCGCAGAACGAGCACACCTTGCGGCGGCGGCGATCGCGGTAGTAGTCGTCGCGCTTGCCCCGTGTCTTCTCTCGCGGATTGGTAGGCATTGGCTTGCGTCCTCAGTTGCGTGCGGCCGCGTGCGTGACGCGGCGGATTGTCTTCGTCTGTGGGCTCAGTGCCCGGCCCTAGAAGGGCAGTTCGTCCAGGTCGCCCGACCCGAAGTCATCGCCTCCGGCCGGGCCGGCGGGCGGTCCGCTCCTGGCCGGACGGGCACCGGCCGGCTCCGCGGCTCCGTCCTCACGGGGTCGCGGATCGAGCGGCGTGACGGTGTTGGCGATCAGCTCGGTCGTGTAGTGCTTCTGACCGTCCTGGCCTTCCCAGCTGCGAGTCTGGAGCCGGCCCTCGACGTAGACCTTGCGGCCCTTCCGAAGGTACTCGGCGGTGCGCTCGGCAAGCGCGGCCCAGGCCACCACCCGGAACCACTCGGTCTCTTCCTTCCATTCGCCGCTGGCGTCTTTGTAGTTGCGGTTGACGGCGACCGTGAACTGGGTCACCGCCTGGCCGTTGGGCGTATACCGCATCTCCGGATCGCGGCCGAGATTGCCGATGATCATCGCCTTGTTCAGCGACATCGAGCGTCCCTCCAGCTCCGCCTGGCGCGGGCCTCAGTCGATAGCGGCCGGCGCCGCTTCGCTCTCGGATTCATCGATCAGTTCGACGTCCTCTTCCGGCTCCTCGTCATCTGAGGGGAGAACGACCTCCGCGTCCGCCTCGGCGTCACGGCCTCGGGCGGCCCGCACGGGGCGCTCGACTCGCGTGACGAGGTGGCGAAGCACTTCCTCGCTGATTAGAAGGCCGCGCTCGAGCTCGGCGATCGCGGTGGCCGGGGCCTCGAAGAGGATGACGTAGTACGAGCCTTCGCGATGGTGGTCGATGGGATAGGCCAGACGGCGGCGGCCCCAGGGGGCCTGCTTGACGATCTGGCCGCCTCCGGCCGCGATGGCCCGGGCGGTTCGTTCAAGCGACGCCTGGACCTTGTCGTCCGCCAGATCGGGACGCAGGACCAGCATGAGTTCGTATCGGCGCATGCGCCAAGGACTCCTTCCTATGGGAATGCTCCGATTCGCGAGCGACAACGCCGACCGGTCGGAGCCGAAAGGACCGGCGCATTCTAGCAGGGACTGCCGACCGCCAGCTGCCGCGAGTGAAGACGTGGCCGAACGAACGCGCGCAGGCGCGGGATCTGCGCCCGAGGCACGTCCCCGAGCGGGCGGCCGACGGATCGCGGCTCCCTAATTGTCCGGGTCGAGAGTACGGAAGTTATGTCGCCTCCGGCCTAGGCCCGAGCCTATTCTTGGTCGACGCTCGGGCCATCACAGCCGCGAAGCTCAGGCTCCGCGGTCGACCGAACGTCGCGACGAACGCCAACCGTCGCCAAAGAAAGGAGGCGTCATGTTCCTCGGCCTTCGCCGCGGGGAAGGACAGGGTCTCGCGGAGTACGCACTCATCCTCTCTCTCATCGCCGTCGTCGCGGTCGCGGGTGTCATGTTCATCGGTGGAAGTCTCGCTCAGCTCCTGAGCTATATCGATGCAGGGGTCTGACCGGATCGGCTACCGGGGAGAAACGGGACGCGAAAGCGTCCCGTTTCTTCTTGTCCGGGCGACAAGCCGCCGGCCAGGGAGCCGCGGAGCGGGGCCTGACGGGGGACTCGGCGCGGGACCGCACCGGCCGGGACTTGAAGCGTGGGTGCGCCGCCCCGAAGACCGCGGCAAGGCCGGCGGCCGGGGTTCGCGGTCGGGTCAGGCCCCTGGAAGGATCGTGGTGCCGGAGCAGGGGCTCGAACCCTGACGCCCCTGAGGGCCGCGGAGTTTAAGTCCGCTGCGTATGCCAATTCCGCCACTCCGGCA
>CAVQNC010000007.1:0-324643 GCA_963713795.1 uncultured Chloroflexia bacterium | reverse complement strand
TGGCCTCTAGGTTAGCGCGCCGGAGCCGCCCGATATCACCGCGGCGGAGGTCCCGGTGCCGTGAGCCTCGGGTGGTCGAGCCGATCGACCCGTGCCCGTGGTCGAAGCCACCGGTAGCGCCCGCCGCCTCAGCCGCTCGGCGGCTCGGCGGCCCGGAGACAGGATCGTGGGCACTTGACCGATTCGGCGTCCGGAAGCACCGTAGGGGGGATGGACCGCCAGTGGCATCCCAGTCACGTGATCAACAAGAGGAGGGCGGGCGTGGTCGCCAGGCCGCACCAATGAGCTCGCAGCAGCCCGAAGCCGGACGCCCCGAGACCGTGGAGCCGGGCCCGGAACCAGAGGAACGGGTCGTCGTGCGGAGCATTCGGTCGCGACTGGCGATGGTCCTCGCGGTCGCCCTGATCGTCCTGTTCGTCCTGGCGGTCCTGGCCCTCGACCCGGATCTGCTGAGGCGGTGGCTGAGCGTCAACGAGACAACGCGCATCTTCGGCGGGCCCTCGCCCTCCAGTTGAACGGACCGCGGCGTGCCGGCGAGACTTGGGCGTCTCGCGCCGCCGGCCGAGCGCGTCGTCGCCCAGCCGATCGCCTGGCGAGGGAAAGTGGAGGCGACGAGCGGATTCGAACCGCTGAATAGAGGTTTTGCAGACCTCCCCCTTAACCACTTGGGTACGTCGCCTCGGACGCGAGCCGGCAGGGGAACCGGCGTGAACGGTCAGACTGGCTGCCCCTCGAGGATTCGAACCTCGCCTAACGGATCCAAAGTCCGCTGTCCTACCACTAGACGAAGGGGCAGAGGCTCGATCTCTTGGCGGGCTACCGTCCGGGCCGGCAGCATGAAGGGAGTGGAGCGGAAGACGGGACTCGAACCCGCGACCCTCACCTTGGCAAGGTGATGCTCTACCAACTGAGCCACTTCCGCTCGCATACCAGGCCAGTCCACTGTTTGGTGCCGAGAGCCAGGATCGAACTGGCGACACCGCGATTTTCAGTCGCGTGCTCTACCGACTGAGCTATCTCGGCCCGTACTGACGACTGGCTGCCGGTCGGCGCGTGGAAAGGTACCACGAGGGACCGGACCGCTGCAAGGAATCCATACGGCCGAGCGCCCCGAGCCGAAGTACACACCTCGGAGCTCCCGGGGCTACTCAAGACCGGTCAGCTGACGCACCTGCATCTGGTTCAGGGGCGGATCGCCCGTGAGCTGCCGAAGCCTGTTGATGCGGTCCACGATGGGCGGGTGGGTCGAAAACAGGTTCGAGCCGCCGCCCAGTTTCTTGAGCGGGTTGACTATGTACAGGTGCTGCGTGGCGCCGTTGGCCGAATGAAGCGGTTCGTTGTCCGAGGCGAGTTTGGCCAGGGCGCTCTCGAGGCCGTGCGGGTTCCGAGTCAGCTCGACCGAGGAGGCGTCGGCCAGGTACTCGCGCTGGCGGCTGACCGCCATCTGGACGAGCGCACCGAAGAAGTAGCTGACTATCGACATGACCACGCCGAGTAGGATCATGAGGACCGCCAGCCCGCCACCGCCCTCGCGACTGTTGCCGCGCCGGCCGCCGCCGAAGAAGAACGTGTACCTCAGGAACAGGCCCGCCAGCAGCGCCATGCTGCCGACCATGACGCCCACGATCAAGGTGAAGCGGATGTCGTAGTTCCGGACGTGGGACATCTCGTGGCCGAGGACGCCCTGGAGCTCCTCGCGGTCCATCTTCTGGAGCAGGCCGGTCGTCACGGCCACCGAGGAATGCTGGGGGTCGCGGCCGGTCGCGAAGGCGTTGGGCGAAGGGTCGTCGATGATGTAGACCTTGGGCATCGGCACGCCCGCCGCGACTGCCATCTCGCTGACCACGTCGTACAGGGCCGGGGCCTGCTGCGCGCTTACCTCCTTGGCGTGCGAACTCGAGAGCACGAGCTTGTCGCCGCCGTAGTAGGAGAAGAGGGCGCTTACGCAGCCGATGCCGACGGCGATGGCCAGGGCGCCTATCCCGAACGCCACCTCGTCACCGGTCCCGTAACCGACCGCGTAGCCGATCACGAAGCCGAAGACGGCCAGGAAGGCGACTACTACGAGCGCAAGCAGGAACGAGTTTCGGCGGTTGGCCGATTCCTCAGAGTAGAAGGTTGCCACGGATCTATGCCTCAGAACGCCGCGGCCCCGCGCGCTCGCGCCCGCGGGGCCGGCCGGTCGACTATCCCAGGTTGACGACGGGGACCTCGGCGGCCTCCGGCTCGGCTTCGAAGAACTCGCGCTTCGTGAAGCCCAGCGGCCCGGCGATCAGGACGTTCGGGAAGACCTGCAACGAGTTGTTGAACTCCAGCACGGTGGCGTTGTAGTGCTGGCGGCTGAACGCGATCTGGTTCTCGGTCGTTTGCAGCTGCTCCTGCAGCGACATCACGTTCTCGTTGGCCTTGAGCTGCGGGTAGTTCTCCACGACGGCGAAGAGGGAGCGAAGGGTGCCGGTCAGTTGATTCTCGGCCTGAGCCTGGGCGGCGATGCCCTGTGAACCGGCGGCGACGGCGTTGGCGCGAGCTTCCGTGACCTGAGTCAGAACGCCCTTCTCGAAGTCCATGTATCCCTTGACCGCGTTGACCAGGTTCGGGATCAGGTCGTGGCGCCGCTTGAGCTGGACCTGGATCTGCGAGTTGGCCTCGTCGACGCGGTTCCGCTTGGTCACGAGACCGTTGTAGATCCCGACGACGAAGACGACGAGGACTACCAGGACAACGAGGATGATGATGACGGGGACCATGTCCCTCCTCCATCGGTGTGGGCCGCAACAACCGTTGTGCGGGAATTCAGTCTAGCAGGCGATCAACTGAAGAAACCCTGAAGGACCTCGCGAATGGTCGCTGAGAGGACCTGCGGCGCTTCTTCCTGGCCGCCATCCGTTCGACTCGGCAGATCCGTCCCGGGTTCGGTCGGGAACGCCGAGTCCCGGCCGCCCCGACATCCGCGGCTACCAGCTCCCGCAGGTCGTTCAGGCTCGCTTCAACCTGTGGCTCCACGCTGCGGTCGATGACACTCGTGCCCGACGCCGCTCCCCTCCTCCGCCGGGTCTCGACGCGGACGTGGTTCCTGCTGGCGCTCGCGGCCGGCCTGGCATTGCGCGTCGTCCTGGCGTACGTCGTCTTCCCCGGGCAGGGCTTCGCGACCGACCTGGCGTCCTTCGACGAATGGGCCGCGACCCTTGCCCGCGTCGGGCCGGGCGGTTTCTACGCCTCCAGCGGGGCCAACTACCCGCCCGGATACATGTACGTCCTGTGGCTGGTCGGCGAAGTGGGAACGCTTCTCGCCCCGGTCCTGAACATCTCCACGAGCGCCGCGATCCTCACCTTGATCCGGATCCCGCCTATCCTGGCCGACCTCGTGATTGCCGTCCTCCTGTACCGCGCCGGCAGCCGCTGGTTCGGAGGGAGGGCGGGCCTCATTGCCGCGGCCCTCTACCTGTTCATCCCGGTCAGCTGGTACGACTCCGCCCTGTGGGGCCAGGTCGACGCCGTGGGCGCCCTCTTGATGCTGGCCGCGCTGCTCGTCCTTGCCGACGGCTGGAGCGAGCCCGCCATGATCCTGGCCGTGCTGGGCGTGCTGGTGAAGCCGCAGGACGCGATATGCCTGGTCGTGGTGCTGCCGGTGCTGGTGAGGCGACACCTGCTGCGTGTGGGATCGGGCCCGGTTCCGTCACTCGGCCGCCGGCTGTCAGCACTCGACGAGAGGCTGGGCGGCCGCCTGACCGACCAGGGCCCGCTCAGGCTCGGCATGGCCATATTCCTCGGGGCCATCGTCGGCATCGTTCCGCTCCTGCCCTTCGACATCGCGACGTACGCACCGGCAAGCCTGGCCGGTCTGCCGGTCATCGGACAGGTGGCCGGTTTGATCGGGCTCTTCCAGTCCGTCACCGGACAGTACGCGGTCCTGACCGCGAACGCCTTCAACGCCTGGGCGCTCGTCGGCAGCCAGCCGCTCGCTTCCATAGCCCGCGGCAGCGGCTCGTGGACTTCGGATTCCATCGTCGTCTTCGCCGGCCTGACGGCCTTCCAGGTGGGCGCGCTGCTGCTGGCCGCCGTATGCCTGCTCGTGGTCGCCGGCCTGCTGTTCCGCGACGACCGCCGCACCATCGTGCTGGCATTCGCGGTCGTCGCCTTCGCCTTCTACGCCGTCCCGACGCGGGTTCACGAGCGCTATCTCTTCCCGTTCTTCCCGGCCGCCGCCCTCCTGGCCGCTCCCTATCTCGGGCGCGCCCTGGCTTACTGCTGGATCGCGCTGCTGAACACCGTCAACCTGCACGCCGTGCTCGGGTCCGCCAACACCTTCGGCGGCTTCGGCGCTTCCGGCGGCTCGGGTGGTTTCGGCGGCGGTGGCGGGTTCGGGGGCCCGGGCAGCCCGGGACTCGGAGTCTCCGGGGCCGGTCCGGGCGCGGGCTCGGCCGGCGGGTCGGCCGTCGCCTCGATCAGCCTGCCCTTCACCGACCTCATGCGCAGCGAGGCGGTCGTGGCCGCCGTCGCGGTCGGCCAGACGCTCGGCTTCGCGGCGCTGCTGGGCATGTGGGTCGCCGTCGCCTTCGGGCCGGTCGTGCGGCCGCTCCTGGGGAGGCGAAAGTCGGTCGAAACCGCGCTGGCCCCGGCGTCCGTGGGGAGCGAGAACGCCGGTCCGTGATCCAGGGCCCGGCCGCGGGCCGCAAGCGGCGGCGCCGTCGCGAGAGCACGGCCCGGCGGCGGAGCGATTTGGTGGGCGGTGCAGGATTCGAACCTGCGACATCCTCGGTGTAAACGAGGCGCTCTAGCCACTGAGCTAACCGCCCCGGAAGCCCTGGAGTCGGCGCAAGGCCGTCTCGTCACCTGGTCTGGATCAGGAAGAGGGTGGTGCCCAGGCCGGGACTTGAACCCGGATGGATTGCTCCATACGCCCCTCAAACGTACGCGTATACCAATTCCGCCACCTGGGCACGAGATCTCTTTGCGACGGCTCTACGTCGCTGCGCAGCAAACCTGGTGCCGAGGAGGGGATTTGAACCCCTACAGCCTTGCGGCCACTGGCTCCTGAAACCAGCGCGTCTGCCAATTCCGCCACCTCGGCGCACACAACGATCGGCGTTACCGGCCGCTGGCGAGGCGCCAGTCTATCACATCCCAGAATCTGCCCGAGGGGTCCGCAAGCTGGTTGGGAACGATATCCCAGACCCGGTTCGAGACCACCAGATCGTAGTCTCGGAAGGCCAGCGGCAGGAGCGGCAGCGACGTAGAGAGGTAGTTTTCCAGGGCCGACACGGCCACCTGGCGCGCGGCAGGATCGACGGTCTTGCGTACGGCAAGGAGCATCTGATCGAGAGTGGGATCCTGCAGCCCCGACACGTTGGAACCGCCGGATCCAACCTGCGACGACAGGAGCATCGGCCCGAGATCCGGGTCCAGCCCAACGTCGAAGTCGACGATTGCCGACGCGAAGTCACCGCTGTTCAGGCGGTCCAGGTAGACGTTGGTCGGTACGGCATCGAGCTGCACGGCCAGGCCGATGGCCTGCCAGGAGGCCTCCACTTGCAGCGCCGTCTGGTAGACCACCGGGTTGCTAGCCTCGTTGAGGGTCAGGAGTTCCAGCGTGTAGGGCGCCGTGCCCTTCGGCACGATCCAGCCTTCGGTTGTCTCGCGCCAGCCGGCCGTCGCCAGGTAACCCTGCACGCCGGCCAACCCGAACGGTGTCGAAACGACCGAACTGGCGTCGTAGAAGGGCGACCAGTCCGGGATGGGCACGCCGGCAACGCTGCCCCGGCCCTCCAGGACGGTCGAGACGAGCTGATCGCGATTGATCGCGGCCAGCAACCCGGTTCGCGCGTTGGCATCGCGAAGTTCGGGATAGTTGGAGCGCTGGTTGAGCACGACGCTCAGCAGGCTGGCCCACGGGTAGCCCAGCAGCCGCGAACCGGCGGTCGCCAGGGCCGTGTCGGTCTGGCTCGGATCCAGGCCGCCGACGGCATCAAGCTTGCCCGCCCGGAAGTCGGCCACCGCCGAGGCGGCATCGTTGTAGAAGACCAGCTCGATGCTGGAGACCGGCGTCAGGGCGAGCCCGCTCGGGATGGGAACTGGAGTAGGCGTCGGGGTGGGCGCAACCGTCGGGCTGGGAGTAGGCGCCGGCGTGGGAGTAGGCGCCGGGGTAGGGGTTGCCTTCGGAACGCGGGGCGTCGCTGTCGCGAAGACGAAGGCGCTCGCGCTCGGATTGGCGCTCGGGGTTGTCGCCGACGGTGTCGCGGTCTGAAGCGGTGTCTCGTCCACGGACGCGACGCGTTCCAGCAGGGCGTGGGAGTTGTCCAGCTCGAGGATCCGGTAGGGTCCGTCACCTATCGGCCGGGAGCTGTATTCCGAGTCGGCCAGGGTGGCGGCCGACGTCCCTTTGAGGAGATGCGACGGCAACAACGGCAGCTCGGACTGGCGCAGGAAGCCCGCGATCGGCAGCGTCATGGTGAAGGTGACCGCCGAGGCGCTCACTGCCGTGGTCCGAACTCCCTGCCAGGACGACCCCACGGGCCCGGCGTATTGGGCACTCTGCACCAGGCCGATCGTGAAGACCACGTCCGCGGCCGTTACCGGCTGGCCGTCTTCCCAGTAGGCATCGTCGCGGATGGTGAAGGTGTAGGAGAGTCCATTCGGCGTAGATGTCCATGTCGCCAGATCGGGCACCACCGTCCCGTCCGGGCCCGCCTTGACGAGACCGCGGAACAGCAGGGCGACGAGATCCTGGTCCGCCTGCGAGCGGTCCGTGAGGGGATTGATCGAGCTGGGGTGGCCCACGACGCCCTCGCGATACGGGACCGCGCCGGCGCTCGGTCGAGCCGAGGCTGCGGGTGCGGGCGAGGGCGTGGGGATCAGGAGGACCGCGCCGACCACCGCCAGGGCCAGGAACAGCCCCAGGACGGCGATGCGATCGCGGCGATTCATGGCTTCCCGTGTGCGCCCGAGGACATCCCGAAAGAGGGCCCGTCAGGCCGAGGAAACGCCTCGTGCCAACCTGCCCGCAAGGTCAGGAGTGCATCCCCGGGAGGAAGCTCGCCTCGGAGAAGAGGCAGAACATGACCGCCAGAAGGATCGTGAACTGCCACAGGCGACGCTCGATGCCGCGGCGGCTGCGGTACACGGACGAGTCTCCGCCGAAGGTGGCGGAGAGGCCCGTTCCACGAGCCTGCATGAGGATCGCGATCATCAGGAAGACGCCGATTATGTCCTGTCCGATGGCGAGAGCTGGGTTCACGGCTCGAAGTGACCTCGTTTCTTGGTCCGCCCGTCAGCGGACCGGCGCATGTTAGCACAAGGCCGCGGCCTCCCGGTTACACCACGGTCTGGTCGGGCCTGGCGACCGCGTCGGCTGTCGTCGCCGCGGGCTATCCCCTTGTCAGAAGCGAGTGGCCCGTCACGTCCCGCCAGGGCTCCAGGCCGCCGACCTCCAGGATGGTCGGCGTCACGTCGGCCAGCCGCCCGTTCTCGAGGCGCTTTCCGGCCAGATACCGGCCGATGCCGACGAAGGGCACCGGGTTGAGCGAGTGCTTCGTCACCGGGTTGCCGGCCTCGTCCTTCATCTCGTCGGCGTTGCCGTGGTCGGCGGTGATGAAGAGGACGGCTCCCGGGCGCGCCGGATCCTCCGCGTCCACGGCCAGGACCGCATCGGCGACACGTCCCAGGCAGGCGTCCACGGTCTCGCAGGCTTTGATCGTGGCCTCCCACACGCCGGTGTGGCCGACCATGTCCGGGTTGGCGAAATTGGCGACGATCAGGTCGTACCTGCCGCCTCCGATCGCCGCCACCAGCGCGTCGCAGACGCCTTCGGCGGCCATCGAGGGCTGCAGATCGTACGTGGCGACCTTCAGGCTGGGGATGAGCTTGCGATCCTCGCCCGGCCACGGCTCCTCGCGGCCCCCGTTGAAGAAATACGTGACGTGCGCGTACTTCTCCGTCTCGGCCACGTGGAACTGGGTCCAGCCGGCCTTGCTGACCGCCCCGGCCAGCGAAGGCACGACCTCGGGGCCGAAGACGACGTGCACCGCCAGGTCGGCTTCGTACTCGGTCATGGTCGCGTACAGGATGCCCTCTGGCATCGGGCCGGCGGCGTTGCGATCGAAGCCGCCGAATTCGGCATCGGCCAGCGCATGGGAGAGCTGCCGGGCCCGGTCGGCCCGGAAGTTGCAGTGCAGGACCGCGTCGCCGCCGGAAATGGTTCCGTGGTCCACCCCGTCGATGACCGTCGGCGTGATGAACTCGTCGTTCTCGCCGCGGGCGTAGCCACCTTCCACGGCCGCGACGGCCGAGGGCGCATGGGCATCCGCGACGCCGTGGACGATGGCATCGAAGCCCTTGCCCGTCCGCTCCCAGCGCCTGTCGCGGTCCATCGCGAAGTAGCGCCCGCCGATCGTGGCGATCTTCGCGTCAGGGTGAGCGGCCTTCAGACGTGCCTCCAGGTCCGGGACGAACTCGATGGCGGATCGCGGCGGGGTGTCCCTGCCGTCCAGCAGGCCGTGGACGCGAACACGCTTCACGCCTTCGCGCGCCGCCAGTTCGACAACAGCCACCAGGTGGCGATCGTTGGCGTGGACCCCGCCGGGGCCGACCAGGCTGATGAGGTGGAGGGTGTGATCGTCCTCCTTCGCCCGGGCGCAGAGCTCCAGGAGTACCGGCCGGGCGAAGAAGCCGCCCGTCGCGATCGACTTGTCGATCCTGGGCAGATCCTGCAGGACCGGCTGGCCGGTGCCCAGGTTCAGGTGCCCGACCTCCGAGTTCCCCATCTGCCCCGCAGGCAGGCCCACGAACTCCTCCGAAGCCTGGAGGACGCTGTGCGGCCACCGCTCCAGGAAGGCGTGCCAGTTGGGCATCCGAGCCTGGGCGATGGCGTCGACGGCCGGGTCCGGCCCGATGCCGAACCCGTCCAGCACGACCAGGACGATCGGCCTAGGACGGCCGGGGCCGCTCGCGGCGGTCATGCGGGCTTGCCTTCGGCCGCGGCGCGGGCTCCGGCGGTCATCGCGGCGCGGGCCACCATGCCCACCATCTCATCCGGCTTGAGCGACGCGCCGCCCACCAGGGCGCCGTCGATCGAGGGCTCGGCCAGGAACTCGCCGATGTTGGCGCTCGTGACGCTGCCGCCGTAGAGGACCGGAACGAGCTCGGCGTTCCTGCCCCAGCCGAGATCGGCCGAGAGGGTCGAGCGGATCGCCTCGGCCATGGCCGCGGCGTCGGCGCTGGAAGCTGTCCGGCCGGTCCCGATCGCCCAGACCGGCTCGTATGCGATCACGAACCCGGCGCCCAGGAGGGCGTCCACTTCCTTGCCGGCGAGGGCTCCGCGCAGCTGTGTGGCCACGACTTCCACGGCCCGGCCGGCTTCACGCTCGGCCAGCAGCTCGCCGACGCACAGGATCGGGCGCAGCCCAGACGAGACGGCGCGCGCCAGCTTCTTGCCGATCAGCTCGTCGGATTCCAGGGCGTCGCGGCGGCGCTCGGAATGGCCGAGGATCACCCACGTCGCCAGCCCCGCGAGCGCGGCGGCGGAAATCTCGCCGGTGTAGGCGCCGGCCAGCTCGTGATGGACGTTCTGGGCGCCCACGCCGACGTCCTTGCCGGCCAGCGCGTCGCGAACGGCGGCCAGGCACACGTATGGCGGGCAGATGACTCGAACCACGCCCGGCTCCTCGGTCCGGGCGGCGATTGTCGCGGCCAGCTCTCCAGCGTCCGCGGGGGTGGTGTTCATCTTCCAGTTGGCGGCAATGATCAGGGGTCTCATAGCCTCGAATGATGACAGAGTGCGGGAAATCGTCTGAGTGAGGTTCGGCCCTTCGAGCGGCGACCGTCCGGCCCCCCGCGGATGTCACTCGGCCCCGTGTGGCACTCAGTACGCGCCTCCGGAGAAGATGAACTCGCCCGTGGCGAAATCCAGCACGACGGTGAGCACGCCAGGTCCGTAGCTGACGCACGGAGCGATCGAATTCCCGGGTCCGGGCGGCGGCTGGACGCATACGGGCGGAGCGACGAACTCCACCGCCCAGACGATCCGATTTCGATCCGCGTCTTGAGGCCATCCCGAGGCCATGAGGTCGCCAAATCGACCCGACCTGACCGATATGAGCGCACCGGCATCGCCGAGGCGCGCCCTGGCAAGCTCGACCGCGCACTCGCGCGAGAGCCCTGCCGGCCCAGGGGTCGCCGCCGGCGGGCACGCCTGGGAAGCGCTCCCCCCACTTCCGACGTACCCGAGGGCGATGAAGGCGCCTCCCGCGCACAGGATCACGACCGCGACCGCGACCGCGCCCGCCAGCCGGACCCGCAGCGACCTCGGGCCCGCGGCCACCGGCGGCGCGCCGGCTCGAGGACCCGCCTGCCCGGCCTCGGTCGGCCCCTCGGTCGCCTGATCCATCCCGCCTTCTCGCTCGTCCATGCTTCCCCCGCCGACGGACCGTGCCGGAGCCCCGAAGTCCCCTACACCGGCTATACGCCCGAACGCCGCCGCGAGATCACGTGCGCGGACCCCTTCGGACTCCCCGCCGTGTCCCTGCTCCCTCGTCGGCGTGGAGAGCGAGGCGTTCCATCCGGTCCAGGGCTCGTTGAACCGCGGAGCGGTGCACGCCGAGCCGCTCCGCGAGCTCTGTGAGAGTAGCTTCCGGCTCCTCGCGGCGGGCGTCCGCGACCAGCCGGACCACGTACGGCTGCTTGCCCAGCCGGCCGTCGGTCTCGAGGGCGGCGATGGCCTCGAGCTGGCGCGCCGAGGCGGCAACGGCGCGCTGGAGGTTGGCCGACTCGGCGTTGATAACCCTGTTCAGGTCGCCCCGCACAGATCGTGAGACCTGTCTCGCCTCCAGCTCAAGGATCGACGAGCCGCCGCCCACGAGCTTGAGGAAGGTCACCACGGTTTCGACGCTCTTCCACGTCACCACGCCGCGCCCGCGCCGCATGCGCCAGGTGGCCGGCATCTCGAACCCGGCCAGCTGATCGCAGAGCTGCCTGGCCTCCCCGGCCGGAAGGACGAACTCGAGATGCGTGCGGCCGGAGGCCAGGCTCAGCGAGCCGTGCCCGAGGAAACGTCCTCGAAGGTAGGCGATCCGGCAATGCTCGGCGGCACGGTCCCAGTCGAACGGCGCCCGGCCCGGGGTGACCGGTGCGTGCGCGGCCGATGCAGGCGATCCCGGCGCGTCGGCGGCCAGGACGCCCGCTATTCCGTCGGCGGCCAGGACGCGCGCTATTCCGTCGGCGGCCAGGACGCGCGCGCCATCATCGGCCGCCTCACCCGCCCTGCTCCGGCTCAACCTCAGGGCGACCCGGGTGACCGTCCGGCGCCGCGGCTCGAACGCGCCGGCCAGGCCGGCCAGCTCCGCCGCGCGGCAGCAGCGTCGGGGCGGTTCCACGGCCGCCAGCTCGGCCCGCAGCGACTCGACGAGGTCGCGCTCAGCGGTAGTCATGACGGGGACCCCCGGCGCGGTGACGGACCGTCCCAGGCACCTGCCCAACGGACGACCGCGGTCGATCCGGCCCAAGTACGCCGCCCTGGCGCCGTGGAGCGGCGGCACCCTGCATCGCGGCTACGCCGTCCGCGGGACTCTCGAGCGATGCCGGCCGTAGGACTCCGCCTCGTAAACGCGCATCACGGCCGCGGCCAGCCGCGCCGGATCGTGATGGTGGGCATTGTCGGGATCGACGACATCCTCGAGCACGAGCCGCGGTGTAGCCGCCTGGGAGAAGACCGCGGCCGGCGGCCAGCGCAGCTTGACGGGCTCGGCGCCGTAGCCGCCGGGGCGCCTGGCGTCGAACCGATTGTTGGCCAGGACGGCATCGATCCAACCGCTGCCGGTGTGGCGCTCCAACGCGTCGAGGTGATCGGTCAGGTCGTAGCCCTGCGTCTCGCCGCGCTGCGTGGCCACATTGCATATATACAGCTTCACGCCCGCCGACGACCGCACGGCCGAGAGAAGCTCGGGCAGGAGCAGGCTCGGCATGATGCTCGTGTACAGGCTGCCGGGTCCGATGACGATCAGGTCGGCCTCCTCGATCGCCCGCCGGGCGTCGTCGCCCGCGGCGACGTTCTCCGGAGAGAGCCAGACGCGATCGATCTGCGTCGATTTCGCGATGACGGACTGGCCGGTCAATTCGGTCCCGTCGACGAGCCGGGCGTGGAGCGTCACCGCCGTGCCCGTGGCCGGCACGACCTGGCCCCGCACCGCCAGGACGCGGTTCATCTGTCTGACGCCCTCTTCGAAGTCATCGCCCTGGACCGAGGTCATCGCCGCCAGCAGCAGATTGCCCACGGTATGCCCGGTCAGGCTCGCCTCGGCGCCGCCCGCGAACCGGTACTGGAGCAGGTCGGCCATCAGCGGCTCCGAGTCGGCGAGCGCCGCGATGCAGTTGCGGATGTCGCCGACCGCCGGAATGCCGAGTTCCTCGCGAAGACGGCCGGAGGACCCGCCGTCGTCGGCGACCGTGACCACGGCCGTGATGTTGCTGGTGTGTTCCTTGATGCCCCGCAGCAGCGTGGAGAGACCCGTCCCCCCGCCGATCACTGCGATCTTCGGGCCACGCGACAGGAACCGCTTCTGGTATATCACCTCTACGAGCGGCTGATCGCCTTCGGCCGTCAGGAAGGGTCCCATCAGGACGCGGACGGCTCGCCAGGATCCGTAGATGAAGAGGCCGACGCCGGCGACGCCGACCACCAGGCCGCGAACCCAGTAGGGCAGGAACTGGAGCGTCAGGACGTACAGCACGCTCCCGCCTGGACCGAAGTCGTAGTCCCGGTAGACCTGGCGAAGCAGGAGGGCGCCGGCAAGGGCCAGCAACAGCTCGCCGCCGAAGACGACCACCAGCCAGCGCTTGAGCCCGATCCCCGGCTGCAGCCAGCGCCGAACCACCGCACCACGTATTCGGACGTGCAGCCTGTTCATCCTCGGTCCAGCTCCCGGTGGTAGACGGCGACAGTTCCGAAGCCGCGATCTTCGAGCCACTTGCGCAGCTCCTCCGCCACGACGATGGATCGGTGGTAGCCCCCCGTGCAACCGATCGCGATCGTCAGCCGTGTCTTGCCCTCGCTCTTGAAGCCGGGAACGGTCAATTCGAGGAACTTGACCAGGAAGTCGAAGAACTGCCGGGCTATGGGCTGGGTCATGACGTAGTCGCGGACCGCGGGCGTGAGGCCCGAGAGGTGCCGGAGCGTGTCGACGTAATAGGGGTTCTCCATGAACCTGACATCGAAGACCAGGTCGGCCTCGAGCGGGACGCCGTACTTGAAGCCGAAGCTGATCAGCTGGAAGAGGAACTGATCTTCCGAAGGGGCGACCTCCAGGTTCGCGAATATGACCTCTTTGAGCTGGCGCAGCGACAGGTCCGACGTATCGAGCACGACGTCTGCGTCGGCCCGAACCGGATCGAGCAGCCGGCGTTCTTCGGCGATCGACCCGGCGATGCCACGCCGGCCGGCCAGCGGATGTCGATGTCGGGTCTCCGAGAACCGCCTGATGAGGACGTCGTCCCGAGCTTCAAGGAAGATGACCCTCGGCCTGATGCCTCGACCCTCGAGCGCTCCACGCATCGCCGCCAGCGCCAGCGGCGCGTTACCGGCGCGCACGTCCAGGACGACTGCCACCCTGTCGAAACGCTGGCGATCGATCGACATCAATTCGGCCAGGTCCGGCAGGAGCTCGCCCGGCAGGTTGTCCATGCACGTGTAGCCGAGATCCTCGAAGAGCTTCGTGGCGGCGGTCTTGCCCGCCCCGGAGAGTCCGCTCAGGATCACGACCCGCTGGTCGCCGTCCGCCCCGGCTGCCGCTCTGCGCGGGCCGGCGGCGCCACGCCGTCCGGCGGCGGCAAGTCTCGCGTTCGTCGCGTGGCCGGCCGGATTGCCCGACCGACCGCCTCCGACCCGGCCGGCCGGCGGGCCGCCGTCGACCGGGACGGGGCCGATGTCGTCGGCCGAGCCGCCCGGGCCGAACCCAGACGCATCCACCTTGCCACTCATGCGGTCAGTGTATCGCGCCCAGATGCCACCCCGATTCCCGGGGAGGGCGCCGGCGAGCCGAAGCGCAGGCCCAGCGGCCTACTCAGTCCCAGGCCGGCGGCAACCTCAGCCGTCTCCGCACGACGAGGCTCCGGGCCAATCGATCGTGGTAACCCTGCCGGCCGTCCCCGCCCACCTGGCTGATGAGCAGGACGACCAGCCAGAGAGCGGCCGCCAGGGTCAGCCCGTCCGTCCCGTTGGAGGCCGCGCCCACGAACGTCCAGCCGAACAGGGCGAACCAGCGCACGGCCGAGCGTGGCCAGGAGACCAGTCGCGGTTCCGTCGCGTCGAGCACGCGCAGGCCGAGCAGGCGCTGCGCGGGTGTGGCCCCGCCGATGCGCCACGACACGATGGAATAGGCCACCGAGAAGGCGGCGAGCAACGTGTAGAACCAGAGCTGGTCCAGGTAGTACGTCGACGCCGTCCAGGTCGAACCGTCGTCGTTGACCATGCTCCTGGTCGTCGCGTGCCACGCCCCCAGGCCCACCGCGGCGGC
The DNA here is from genome assembly GCA_963713795.1 of uncultured Chloroflexia bacterium. Taxonomy (GTDB): domain Bacteria; phylum Chloroflexota; class Limnocylindria; order Limnocylindrales; family CSP1-4; genus Fen-1039. Next base: position 310,142 of record CAVQNC010000007.1, on the reverse strand, counting down.
ACTCACCAGCAATGACAGCAGAACCAGGTCGAGGAACCAGGCCGCGGTCCGGCGACCCGTCGAGGCCACCTCCCAGTCCTCGCGGCCGAACCGGCCCGAGGCTTCATGCGCCGCCATCGATCCCGGCCGTCGCGGGCAGGCTCAGCCTGCGCGCCCACTCTCCGGCCGCGGAGTGAAGAACGTCGGCCACGTCCGCGGGTCCGCCTCGCGGGGAGGCGCCCGCCGGGCCCGCGGCGCCGGATATGCCCCGCGAGACGTTGACCAGCAGGCCGCCGCCGGGGCGCCCGCCGGCGGGAGCGTCGAGCGCCGGGCCGAACCGCAGCACCGGCTCCACTTCACCGCCCTGTGCTCCGACGCCGGGGACCAGCAAGGCGAGCCCGCGCGCGATCCCGCGAATCCGCTCCAGTTCGGCCGGGGCCGTCGCCCCGACCACGAGGCCGACGGTGCCGCCGGGACCCCACTCCACCGCCCGCCGGGCCACCCTGGCGTAGAGCGGCTCGGCCGGAGCGCCGGCCTCCGGGTCGGCCGCCACCTCCAGCCCCTGCAGTTCGCCAGCTCCCGGATTGGACGTGCGGCACAGCAGATAGACGAAACGATCGGCGCGTCCGACCAGCGGTTCTATGGCCTCGGCGCCCAGGTAAGGATTGGCCGTGATCGCGTCGGCGCCGAGGATGTCGTAAAGGGCGATCGCCTGGCGGGCGGCAGTGGTCCCGATATCCCCACGCTTCGCGTCCGCCACGAAGGGCACGTCAGCGGGTACGCGACCGCGCAGTCGTTCGAGCGCCGCGACCCCGGCCGATCCGAACGCCTCGAAGAAGGCCAGGTTGGGCTTGACGGCGGCCGCATACGGGAGGGCCGCGTCGATCAGCACCTGACAGAACCGCTCGACCCCTTCGAGGTTCGGCGGAAACCCGGCCGGCAGCGTCTCGGGCTGGGGATCCACGCCCAGGCAGAGCACGGATCCAACGCGCCGGGATCGCAGCGCCAGACGCTCCAGGTAGGTACTCATCAGGTCGAAGATTAGCCGACCGGCGGCAGCTTCATCGCGGCGCCGCCCGGCCCATCTTCATCGCGGCGCCGCCCGGCCCATCGCTACGAAGGCCAGACCTCCGTTCACCGCCGCTCGCCGCCCGGTCGCGGCAGCGCCAGGGCCGGCTGCGAGCCCTCGGCGGCAACGTCGACGATCTCCAGCTGCATCGATTCGAAGCCGCCGAACACGCGGCTGGCAGCCCGCGCGGCCACGTCGATCCGGTCGCCCTCGTGAAGCATCCCCGCCAGGTCCGGGCGACGAAACGCGACCGCGTCGACCACGTCCCGGCTGCGGCGCAGGACCAGCTGGGTGTGCCCGCCGTTTGCCGCCCTGACCCGGCTCACCGTCAGGCCGGTGATGGCCAGGGTCGGAACCGGATTGCCGGCTCCGGTCGGGGCCAGCAGTGCCAGCTCACGGACCAGGGCAAAGTCGACGGAATCCGCGGGCAGGACGAGGTCTACGGTCAGCATGGGCGGCCCCGCAGGCCACGCCTCCGCCGCGGCGATCTGAACGAAGCGCGCCGCGAACTCCGGCCACCGCTCGGCCGCTATGTCGAAGCCGGCCGCGGCGCGGTGGCCGCCGTGACGGATGAGCAGGTCGGCGCAGGCGATGAGAGCCTCGGCCAGGTTGATTGCGCCGCCGCTCCGACACGAGGCGCGCAGGGTGCCGGCCTCGGCATCCAGCGTCGTCGCGACCACGGCCGGCCGCCCCAGGTCCTCCGCGAGACGGCCCGCCACGAGTCCGATTATGCCGACCGGCCACTCCCCTCGGACCAGCAGGGCGGCCGGCAGTCTCGCCCCGACGGCGTCCGTTCCCGCCGTGCCGCGGTCGCCTTCCCTGCCCGGCTCGAGCCCCAGCTCGCGCCGCGCCTCGGCCACCGCAGTCTTCGTGATGTCGCGCCGATCCAGGTTGGCCGACTCTATTTCGGCGGCCAGCGCGGCCGCCTCGGCGGCGTCCGTGGTCAGTATCAGCCGGGCCGCCCGAGCCGCCTCCCCCACCCTGCCCGCGGCGTTGAGCCGGGGCGCGATGGCGAAGCCGATGTCGTCCAGATCCAGGCGCTCCCTGGCGAGACCGGCTCGCTCGAGCAGGGCCGCCAGGCCGGGGCGCCCTCCGGCTCGCAACCGATCGAGGCCCAGGAGCGCGATCGACCGGTTCTCGCCGAGGATCGGCGCCACGTCCGCGACGGTCCCGATGAGGGCCAGGTCCGCCAGTTCGCGCACGACCGGCGGCAGCGTCCGACCGCCGGCGGAGGCGCCGCCCTCGGCCATCTCCGCGATCAGCAGATGGGCGACCTTCCAGGCCACGCCCGCCCCGGTCAGCCGTCGCTCCGGGTAGAGGCTGTCTTCACGTGCGGGGTTGACTACCGCCACGGCCCCGGCCGGCCACGTGGCGGCGTGGTGATGATCCGTGACGAGCACGTCGATCCCGCGGCCCCGGGCCACCTCGATCTCGGCGGAGCTGCTCGTCCCGCAGTCGGCCGTGACGATGAGCGTTCGCCCTTCGGCCGAGGCGCGCTCGATTGCCCGGAGCGAGAGGCCGTGGCCGTCCCCCAGCCGCTCCGGCACGTACGGCTCGGCGTCCATGCCCAGGGAGCGCAGCGCCAGCACGAGGATGGACAGACCCGTCAGACCGTCGGCGTCGAAATCACCGTAGACCAGGACGCGCTCGCCTCGGGCCCGGGCCTCCGAGACCCGCCGCAGAGCGGCGGCGGCGTCCGGCAGCAGCTTCGCGTCGTGGAGACCATCCTCGGCCGGCCCGAGGAAGAGAGCCAGCTCGCCGGCGGTCTCGACGCCGCGGGCGGCCAGGAGGTTGAGGAGCCGTTTCGAGATGCCGCGCTCCACAGCCAGCGCTTCACACGCAGCCTCGACGGGCGGCGCGTCGGCCAGCCGCCACTGGAAGTTGGAGACGATCATGGCGTCCAGGATGACACCCGGTCCTCATCCGCCGCGTATCTGCGATCAAACCGAGCCCAGGACTGATCCATCCGGCCCGACCTCGCCGGGATGAACTCCGACCTCCGCGCGCCGGGGACTCTCAGGCCCGCCGGCCGCCGCGCAGGGCCGCCAGCCGCTCGGCCCGCCGGCCATCTTCCCAGAGCTGCCAGACGACCAGCAGCGGGCTGGCGTTGAAGATCGACGAGTACGTGCCGGAGATGATGCCGATCAGGAGGGCCAGGACGAAGTAGTGGATCGACGAGCCCGCGAAGAACAGCAGGGCGACGAGCGTGACGACGACGGTCAGGCTGGTGTTGATCGACCGGCCGAAGGTCTGCAGGATCGAGTGGTTGACGATCTGGTCGAACGGCTCGCCGGCGTGGCGGGCCTTGTTCTCGCGAATCCGGTCGTAGACGACGATCGTGTCGTGCACGCTGAAGCCGATGACCGTGAGCATGGCCGTGACAAACAGGGAGTCGATCTGGACTCCGAAGATCGTGCCCAGGATCGCGAACGTGCCGACCACGACGATGACGTCATGGAGCAGGGCGGCCAGGGCCGTCGCGCCGAACTTGATGCTGCCGAAGCGGATCCCGATCCAGATCAGGATGCCCAGCGACCCGAACAGGATCAGGATGACGGCCTGCTGGATGAGCTCGGAGCTGACGATCGGTCCGACGGTCGACTCCATGCCCGTGCAGGCGATCGGACCCAGCTTGGGGTCGGCCTGAAGAGCGGCGGCGACCTTGGCCAGGGGCCCAATCGTCGGCAGGTGCAGTGAGCATGCCTTGCCGGCCTGGTCGACGCTGTTCGGAGTCGGCGAAGGCGACGGACTCGGGCTGGGGCTGGGCGACGGCGTGGCAGTCGGTGCGGCCGTGACCCCGGCGCTCGCCTGGGCGGAAGCCAGCGCGCTGGCACTTGCGCTGGCCTCGGCCGATGCCGCCGCGCTGGCGTTGGCGCTCGCCCCAGCCGACGCGACCGCGCTGGCGCTGGCGCTCGCGTTGACCGTCGGCTGCGGCGTCGGCGCCGGGATGAGGTCCGTGAGCTTGGTTCGGATCGTGATGTTGTTGGCGCTGTCCTCGGTTATCTCGGCGTCCGCGATCCCCTGCTGCACGAGGATGGTCTTGACCTCGGTCAACGACACGTTGGGATTCTTGAACTGGATCTCCCATTGCGTGCCGCCGGTGTAGTCGACGGAGAACTGGAGGCCGACCTTCCCGTTGGTCAGGGGCGTCAGCAGGATGAAGATGAAGCCCGGAACGACGATCAGGCCCGAGAAGAGGAAGAACCAGTTGCGTTTGCCGATGACGTCAAACACGACCGCGGGCCTCCCGCCGGGCGAGTCTGCCGCCCATGGCCCTGGCCTGGAACTCCTCGTCGGTCACGCCGAAGAGCCAGGCTTTCTGGGCCATCTGCTGGCGAACGAAGACACGCAGGAGGGTCCGCGAGACGGTCACGGCCGTGAACATCGAGGTGGCGACGCCGACGATGAGGACCAGGGCGAAGCCTTTGATCGTGGCCGAGCCGAAGAAGTAGAGGATGAACGCGGTGATCAAGGACGACACGTTCGAGTCGAAGATCGAGTTCCAGGCTCGACTGAAGCCCGCCTCGACGGCGGTCGCGAGAGTCTTGCCGGCCCTCAGTTCCTCTTTGGTCCGCTCGAATATCAGGATGTTGGCGTCGACGGCCATGCCTACCGAGAGTACGAAGCCCGCTATGCCGGCCAGGGTCAACGTCACGGGAATGATCCGGAAGACCGCGTACACGGCCAGACCGTAGTAGATGAGGGCCATGCAGGCGACCAGGCCCGGCAGCCGGTAGTAGACGAGCATGAACAGGAGCACCAGGCCGATCCCTATCGCTCCGGCGAAGAGCGTCTGGTTGAGGAAGGTCTTGCCGAGGGTGGCCGGGATCTCAGTGCTGGACTCTTCCGCCACCGGGTACGGCAGGGCGCCGTAGGAAAGGATCGTCGCCAGCTGCTTGGCCGAGGCGGCGGTGAACGAGCCGCTGATCTGGCCCTGTCCGCCGGTGATCTGGCTCTTGATGTACGGCGCCGACTGGACGACCCCGTCCAGGACGATGGCGAAATAGTCGTTTACGTGTTGGCCAGTCCACGTCGAGAAGTCGGTCGCCGCGCTCCCGGCAAAGGCGAAGTTCACCAGCCACGAGCCGTTGCTCTGGCTCGGATCGACGGCGGCGCTGATGGCGCCCGCGTCGAGTTGCTTGCCCGTGAACTGAGCCGGCAGCGATGGATCGATCTTGGCCCCTTCGGCGGGAATCGCCAGGCAGCCGTTCGACTCGGTCGGGCAGGTCAGCGTCCCCGTCTCGTCGCCGTACTGAGCCGGCGGCAGCAGGACGAAGTCGAGCTCGCCGGTCTGGCCGACGAGGGCTTCGATGGCACTCGGGTCGGTCGCGCCCGGGACCTGGACAAGGACCTCGTTGGAGCCGACCGTCTCGACGATCGGCTCGGAGACGCCCGTCGAGTTGACGCGGTTCTCCATGATGGAGCGGATCGTCTCCATCTGGGTCGAGTTTGGGTTCTGCTGACCCGGCGGCGTCACCGCGCCGTAGAGGATCTGGAAGCCGCCCTGCAGGTCCAGGCCGAGTTTGGTGTCGAGCGTCTGATTCAATCCGCCGTCGATGTTGCTCAGGACGACGAAGTGGGATCCCGGCAGGTCCACGTAGAGAGCCAGGATGCCGACGGCAACGATCAGGATGGGCAGCAGTCTTCGCACGAGGCGGGATGATAGCAGGGTTCGGCCGGGCGGCGTGCGACCCCGCCACAGGGGCATTCCCGCGGGGGCTCACCCGCGCCGTGCCCGGGTGATCGCCGCCGCGACGATTCTCCGCATCTCTACCCCTCGAGGCCGGCCTTTATCTTCGCCGCCAGAACCGGTCCGATGCCGGGGACGGCCGCGACCTGTTCCAGCGGCGCCTCGCGCACCCGCCGGGCCGAGCCGAAGACGCGCAGCAGCGCGGCCCTTCGCTTGGGTCCCACGCCGGGCAGGTCGTCGAAGGCCGAGCGCGTGGCCGCCCTGGCCCGCAGGGAGCGGTGGTAGGTGATCGCGAAGCGGTGGGCCTCGTCGCGCAGCCGCTGCATCAGGTACAGCGCGGGCGAGGTCGTGGGCAGCAGGACCGGCTCTTCCCGTTCCGGCAGGAAGATCTCCTCGCGCTCCTTGGCCAGCCCCACGACCGCCAGATCGTGGTATCCCAGGTCGTCGAGGACCTCCTTCGCCGCGGAGAGCTGGCCCTTGCCGCCGTCGATCACGACCAGGTCCGGAAGCTGCCAGCGCAGCTCCTCCTCGCTGCCCTCCTCGCCGGTCCTGGCCCGCTTGAAGCGGCGCCGCAGCACTTCCTGGTGGCTGGCAAAGTCGTTCGCGCCCTGGACGTCCTTTATCCGGAAGCGGCGGTATTCGCCGGTCCGCGGACGGCCCTCCTCGAACACGACCATGCTGCCGACCGACTGCGCCCCCTGGAAGTTGCTGATGTCGTAGCACTCGATGCGAAGCGGCGCGCCGGCCAGACCAAGCGCCTCGGCGAGCTCTTCCAGGGCCGCAAGCGTCTTGCCCTGGTCGGCCAGCCAGCGGGCATGTTCGCGCTGAAGCGTCTCCGCCGCGTTGCGCGCCGCCAGCTCCATCAACTCCCGCTTCTCGCCGCGCCGGGGGACGCGCAGGTGGGCCGCGGCTCCCCGCCGAGCCGTGAGGAATCCCTCCAGTTCCGGCGCGTCCTCGGGCAGGGCGGGCACGAGCACGTCGGGCGGGACCGACGTGGCGCGCTCGTAGTACTGCTGGATGAAGCCGCTCAGCACGGCGGCGTCGTCCGACTCGCGGGGAGCGTCGAGCAGGAACACGTCCCGGCCGACCATCTTGCCGCCGCGCACGGCGAAGAGCTGGACCGCCGCCTGGGTGTCCTGGCGGGCCAGTCCGAGCACGTCCTCCTCGGTCGTGGCGTGGGCCGCCATCTTCTGCGACTCCATGGTCCGCTCGATCGCCTTGACCTTGTCTCGGAGCGCGGCCGCTCGCTCGTATTCGGTCGCCTCCGAGGCCGCCCGCATCTGGGCCGTCAGCTCGCGGGCCACGACCTCCTGGCGGCCTTCGAGGAAGCGCTCGATCTGGGCGACGTCGGCCCGGTAGTCCGCTTTGGAGATGTAGCCGACGCAGGGAGCCTGACATCGTTTGATGTGGTAGAGCAGGCAGGGTCGTTCGATCGCCTTGCGGCCCTCGTGGATGTCGAGCGTGCAGGTCCGGAACGGGAATATGCGGCGGATGAGGTTCATCGCGTCGTCGACGCTGCTGGCCGACGCGTACGGCCCGAAGTAGCGGCTGCCGTCGGCCGGTAGCTTGCGCGTCCGCTCCACGCGTGGGAAATCCTCGGCCAGGGTGAGCTTGATGAAGGGGTAGCTCTTGTCGTCCTTGAGCCGGACGTTGTAGCGCGGCCGGTGGCGCTTGACCAGGTTGATCTCGAGCAGCAAGGCCTCGCTGACCGAGTCGGTCATCGTGTACTCGAGGTCGGCAACCTTGTCGATGACGCTGCGGATCAGCTGGCCTTCCGGGCCCGACCGCTTGCTTCTGCCAGTAGCTGCGGACGCGGTTCCGCAGGCTCTGGGCCTTGCCGACGTAGATGACCGTGCCGCGGGCGTCCTTCATGAGGTACACGCCGGGGCCGTCGGGCAGTCGCTCGAGAGTGGCTTTCAGGTCGGGGGTCACCCGGGCATTCTAGGGCGACGACCCATCGTTGCTAGCTGGACGGGCCGGCCGAGGGCGATGCGGACGACAGCTGGGCGGTGGTCTCCACCAGGAAGGCATACCTGCCCGTATAGGGGCCGGCACTCCCGAACGGCGCCACAGACTCGCCCCAAAGCGAGGGCAGCACGTTGTCGATTCGGTACACGACCTGCGGGCCTGAGTTGCCCGTCGGGCACGCGACGGTGAAACCGGCCAGCGGAGTGAGCTTCGCCTGGTTGTCTTGCGCGTAAAGTGCGACCTGGATCGTCTGCGGGCCGTCACACATGCCGAGGACGACGAGATGGCTGCCCAGGGCGGCGCCGCCGCTGAAGCTGCAGCCGTACGTCTCGGCACCGAAGTCGGCGGCGACCTCGTACCAGCCCGACAGACCGAACAGGCTCGTCTGGAGCGAGGGGAACCAGGCCGGCCGCTGCGAGCAGGGATCTGCGGTCTCGCTGCCGGTGGCGGTGATCTCCGCGGCCGGTGTGGACGACGGGCCCGACAGCGCGCTGCTGCCGGCGGTGGGCGTGGGAGAAGCCGGCGTCGCCGGCGGCTGCCCCAGCCACTCCAGATGCCTACCGGACTGAGCGTCCGGCACCTCGACGCCGAGCTGATCGCCGACCTGCACGCCGATGCCCGCGAGCTGCCGTCCGTCAGGCCCGAGCAGCGGCTGCCAGGTCCTGCCCCAGTCGCTCGACTGCCAGAGCCGCAAATCCGACGGCAGGGACGAGCTCGCGACGGCGGAAGGCGCGACGCCATCGAGGACGCTGGCGACCAGCCGGTCCCTGATTACGGCCAGCGCGATCATGCTCCCGTTCAGGTCGCCCTGGTCGGCGTGCCAGTCCGGGCCATTGGTCCATCTCAGCAACTGGAGGGCCGGAGTGGACACGAGCTGGCCTACGGCGATGAAGGACTTGTCAGGCAGGAGCCTGGCGGGGCCGATGAAGCTCAGCGAGTCGGGCAGAACCACGCGGCTCCAGGAGAGACCGTCCCCTGTCTCCCATTCCTCGCCGCTGCCGGAGGCGGCGATCACGATGGCGTTGTCGTCACTGGACGTGATGTTCGGTACGGCAGGCAGCGTCGAGACCTTCATCCACTCGGAGCCATTCGTGGAAACGAGGGCCGCGCCGGTGCTGCCCGGGTCCGGGCCCGCGGCGATGGCGAACAGGCGCCCGTATAGCTCAGCCAGGTACGAGACGGACAACCCGCCGAATTGGGACTGATCGGCTTGCTGCCACGCCAGGTCGAGCCGTCGACGTGGTTGACCGGCGAGCCGTTGACCTGGTCGCTCCTTACCGCAATCAGGCCGACCGCTCCGCCCGGTTGCGGCGCCGAGACGCCCGCCGGCAGGTCCAGCGGCGTCCAGACCGCGCCGTCACTCGAGGTGAGAACCCGCGCCGACGACTGATGACCGTCGTAGACCTGCGCGACCATCGCAAACCCACCGACGACGGCCTGGACTTGCGCCCGTTGCAGCCCGGGTAGATCGACCGCGACCGCCGACCAGTGGACGCCGTCGCTCGAGCGCCACGTGCCCGGATCGACGGTTCCCGTCGCCACCCAGCCGGAGTTGCCGTGGGCTACCGACCAGCCCGCGAACGGGGCGGCTCCGACCATCGCGAATACGGTGGGGTCGGGCGGGAGATCCCAGCTCACGCCGTCCTTCTACGTGCATGCAGCGGGGAGTCCGCCGGAGACGCATTCGCCGAGATACCCGTTCGCGATGCGGCTGACCAGGCCGGGGGCCGGCTCGCCTGCCCGCCACCATCCCCAGCCGCCCGCTTCGAGGTCGAAGGAAGCGGACGCGGGAGCCGCGGGCGAAGGCGACGACTGGCCTTGTCGAACCGAGAAGAGAGCCGCGCCGCCCGCGACGGCGAAGACCACGGCCAGGGCGACCGCGATGCCCGAGCGCCTCGATCGGAGCAAGCCGTCCCCGCTCCCGGGCGCGGCGGGCACAGGTCGTGCCGGTCCCGGAAGGCGATGCCTCAGCCCTCGCTCCATCGGCTCCCCCTTGGCGCGGGCCGTATCCGGTTGCGTGGCCACTCCAGGCCACGCCTATCAACCGTACGTGGTTGCCCGCGCCACGGTTCACCGCATGGACGAGCCGAGGCCCGGACGAGTTCCGGCGCGCCGATCCACTCCGGCCGCTCGATCCTTCGAGCGCGGGAGGCGGCCTACGGGTAGTTCGGCGCGGAACGGGCCATCTCGATGTCGTGCGGGTGGCTCTCGATCTGGCCCGAGTGGGTAAGCTGCACGAAGCGAGCCTTGAGCCGCAGGTCGGCGATGGTTTCCGCTCCGCAGTACGTCATGCCCGCGCGCATGCCGCCGACGAGCTGGTAAAGGATGCCCGAGAGCGGCCCGGCGACGGCCACCAGCGCCTCCACTCCCTCCGGCACGAGCTTGCGCCGATCGACCTGCGGGTAGCGGTCGCTGCCGGCCGACATCGCGGCCAGCGAACCCATGCCGCGGAACTGCTTGACGACGCGGCCGCCGACGCGCTCCGCCTCGCCCGGGCTTTCCTCTGCGACCGCGAGCAGTCGGCCGAGCATGACCGAGTCCGCCCCGGCGGCCAGAGCCTTGACGATGTCGCCCGAGTAGCGGATGCCACCGTCGGCGATGACCGGCACGTCGTGGCGGCGCGCCACCGACGCGGCCAGCATGATGGCGGTGAGTTGCGGGACGCCGACGCCGGCGACGACGCGCGTCGTGCAAATGGCACCCGGCCCGATGCCGACCTTGACGCCGTCCGCGCCGGCCTCGATGAGCGCGGCGGTTCCCTCGGCCGTGGCGACGTTGCCGGCCACGATGTCGATGGAGGTCCCGTAGCTGGCGCGATAGCGCCGCAGTGCGTCGATGACGTTACGGGTGTGGCCGTGGGCCGTATCCACCACCAGCGCGTCGACCCCGGCCCTGACGAGGGCCTCGGCCCGCGCCACCGAATCCGGCCCGACGCCGACGGCCGCCACGGCGCGCAGCCGCCCGTCGCGGTCCACGTTGGCCAGGGTGGCGTCGGCCGGCACGACCGCCGCCTTGACGGCGGCGACCTGCTCAGCCTGGCGCTCGGGGGCCTGGTTACGGTGGATGACCCCGACGCCGCCCTCGAGGGCGATGGCGATGGCCATCCCGTCCTCGGTGACCGTGTCCATCGCGGCGCTGACGATCGGCGTCTTCAGGGCGATCGTCCTGGAGAACCGGCTGCGGACGTCGGTCTCGCCCGGCAGTATCTCCGAGTACTGGGGCACGAGCAGCACGTCGTCGAAGGTGAGGCCAATCATCGGCTCGACGAAGCCGGCCCCTGGCCCCTCGTCCGCGCCGGCCCTTCCAGTCTGCGTCGTCGTCATCTCACCGCAGTCCTCTCTCGCTCGCTCGGTCGACCTTGCCGGCCGATCCGCGCCTGGATGCCGGCGCATTGCCCGTGGCAATCGATCGCCGGGCGGGATCGCCGCGCGACCGGAGCTCGGGCTGGTTGGCGGACATTCTACGGATCGGCAGCGGCGGCCGTCGGACCGGACGGCCCGGAGACGTGGACGGTGGACCGGGCGGATCGCCGGGGCGCCGCCGCGAGAGGGCCGCCCGCGGCCCCGGTTCGCTCCGGCGGGGCGCGCCGGCAGGCCGCGGCCCATGCACGCCGGCGGGCGTCGGGTTAGGCTGGAACTCCAGGAGGTGCGGCACGTGGAGTTCCGACGGCTCGGCGATTCAGGTCTGCTCGTATCGGCGGTAGGCCTCGGCACGAACAACTTCGGGGGCCGCCTGCGCGACGAGGCGGCTCGCGCGGTCCTGGCCGAAGCCCTCGAGCACGGCATAACTTTCATCGATACGGCCGACGTCTACGGCCGCTCCTCCGAGACCGGCCCGGGCGGCTCCGAGGAGCAGCTGGGGCGGCTCCTAACCGGGCGGCGCGACGAGGTCCTGCTGGCGACGAAGGTCGGCAACCCCATGAGCGGATCGCCGTGGGAGCGGGGCTCATCGCGGCGGTGGATCGTCCGGGCGGTCGAGCAGAGCCTGCGCCGCCTTCGCACCGACTACATCGATCTCTACCAGCTGCACGTGCCGGATCCGCAAACGCCGATCGAGGAGACGCTGCGGGCGATGGACGACCTGGTCCGTTCGGGCAAGGTCAGGTACGTCGGACACAGCAACTTCGCGGCCTGGCAGATCGTCGATGCCGACTGGACGGCCCGCTCCGCCAGCCTGGCCCGACCGATCTCGGCCCAGATGTACTACAACCTGATCAGGAGGGAGGTCCGGGCCGAGGTCTTGCCGGCCTGCGAGGCTCACGCGCTGGGGATCATCCCCTACTTCCCGCTCGAATCCGGCTTCCTGACCGGGAAGTACGGCCCGAACCGTGGCGGCCACGGGCGGTTGTCCGAGAGCGCGCGGGCGGCCGAGATCCTCACGCCGGCCAACTTCGAGCGCATCGGGAAGTTCGAAGGTTTCGCCGCCGACCGCGGCCACTCGCTGCTGGATCTGGCATTCGGCTGGCTCCTGAGCCAGCCGATCGTGGCCACGGTCATCGCCAGCGCCAGCACGCCCGATCAGGTTCGAGCCAACGTCGCCGCCGCGAACTGGCGGCTCTCGGCCGAGGAATTGGAGGCTTTCGCGGCCCTCTGATCGCGACCGGCCGCGTCGAGGCACCGAGATCAGGTTCCGGCGCCCAGTCCCGGCGGCCCGCGGCCGGTGCGGCGCTTCGGCGGGCCCTTCGGGCCCCGGCCGCGTCAGGTTCCGGTGCCGCGACGCCTGGCCGCCAGCTCCTTGCGGAGCCACCGGCCTGAAGGGCTGATCTCCTCCAGCGGATCCCGCTCGTCCGCCCAGGTTTCGTAGACACCGGCGCAGTTCGGGCACTCGTACACGACGCGAGCGCCGGTCTCCGGGTAGCGGCGCCAGGCCGCGGCCACCCACAGGACCTCGACGAGAATGAGCCAGGCTCCGCAGGCGGGACACGTATCCCGCGTGAGGCTCGTCATTGCGGCATCGTAGTCCCGGCCGGCGCCGCCACGCGTCGGGGGACTCCCGCAAATCCGCCGACTCCGTGCCGCCGCGGCGGCTCTTCCAGGCCATCGGCGGGACGCCCGGAGCCAAGCTGATCCGCCGAACCGGGTTCGCGGGAGCCGCTCCGGCGGACCTCGATTCGCGAGCGCCGGGGGCGCCTGTGGGATGATTTACCTATGAGCGACGCCGCCGGACGTCCCGACTCGGAATATACCGAGGGACGGCTCGCCGTCACACCGTTCGGGTTTGCCGGCGGCTTTGCCGGACGCCATCGAGACGTGGCGGCCATGAGCTCGGCGCTGGCGCTGGGGTTCGGGTTTCTGTTCGCGGGCCTCCAGGTCGTGCACGCGTCGCCGGACTGGGGATTCACCTACGGCGGCGCAGTCGCCGGCGTCCTCTCACAGCTGGCCACGACCGGACCGGCCGCGGTCCTCATCGCCGCCGCGGCCGCCGCCAACATCCTGGCCGGCGCCGTCGCTCTTCGGCTCCTGGGCGGCCCGGCCTTCCGCCGCCTCTCGGACCTGGCGCTCGCCGGCTTCGCCGCGGCGGTGATCCTGGACGCGGCGACGCTCTTCCTGCTCGGCAGCCTGGGTCTCTTCGGCTGGCCTGAGCTGCTCGCCCTGCACGCGGCGGTCGGCGCGGCCTACCTGGGCACCAGGCGGGGGCGGCCCCTCATGTCCGTGCCGGTGCGTTTCCGAGTCTCGCGTCCCGCGGCTTGGTGGTTCCTCGTCGTGGCGGTCTGGGCCGGACCGCTGATCCTCCAGCTCGCCTCGCCCGCCGTTCCGTTCTCGGACGTGCTGCCCAACCACGTGGCCCCGGTGGAACACATCCGCGTCTTCGGCAGCTTCAGCACCCTGACCACCTCCCCATCCCCTATCTACGGCCCGTCGCGCCTGATGCTCGGTTACGTCTCTCTGCTGGGCCAGCTGACCACCATCACGAACCTGGACGCGATCCTGGCCGACGCCGCCTTTGCCCTGCCTTTGACGATCCTCGTGGCGCTCGCCATTCGACGCCTGGCCGGGGCCCTCTTCGGCGGCAGCGCGAGCTTCTGGGTCCTGCTGACCTTCCCGCTCACGTTCACGTTCATGCGCATCCCCGACGCCCGCGACACCGTCACCGTCTTTCCGCTCGCGCTCTGGGCGCTGTCCGGGATTGCCGCCGATCTGCGGAGGCACGGGCGACCCGAAGATGGCGCCGACCGCGGGGACGGCACCGAGCGCGGCGCCGGCGCGCTCTCGGGTCGATCACGGGTCCCGGACCTAGGCCTGACGTGTGCCCTAGGGGCGAGCGTCCTCGTGCACCCCATCGTCGGCCTGGTGGCGATCACGACCGTGACAGGGATCATGGTCCTCTACCCGGAGCGGCTGACCAGGCGGCTGCTGCCGGCCATCGGCGGAGGCTTGATCCTCGCGATCCCCCAATTCCTGACGATGAGCGGAATCGGCGCGCCCGCGTGGGTCGGGGCGATATTCGTCGTGGCGGGGATCGGGGCGGCCTTCGGTCTCTCGGCGGCGATCGGCGTGGCGGCGGATCGACTGGCGGCCCGACCGACGGCCCTGGGGCCCATGGCAGGTCTCCCGACGATGAGAGCCGGCGATCGGAGTCCGAGCCTCGGGATCGATGAGATCGGGGGCGACCCGCCGTCCGCCGACTTCACCCGGGTCGTGCTGATCGGCGTGACGATCGTCGCCCTGTTCGTGCTGGCCCGCCGGCTCATTCCACCGTCCGGAGACCCGACCAGCCCGTCCGATCCGGCCGGCGAGCTCATGGTCGACTTCCCCTACCTGGTCTGGCTGTGTGCCGGCGGCGCGGCCCTGGCGCTGCTGCGGCCCAATCGGGGCTGGATCCTGCTGGGCTGCGCGATCGCGGCCGGGCTGGCCGGCTGGGCGACGTCGGGCTTCATCGGCAACTCCGGCCTGACCGAGCAGTCCGTCCACTACGAGGTCCCGAAGACGATCGAATACTGGCTGCCCGTCATGCTCGCGATCGGGGGCGCCGGAGTCCTGGCGGCCTTCGCCCGGCAGCGCTGGCTCTGGTTTCTCAGACCCGTGGCGATCGGCGCCCTGCTCCTGGTCGCCGAGTATCCCCTGACCCAACCGCTCGCCACCGACGTCCAGATCGGAGAGCACCGTGGCGCCGAATCCTTGGGGCTGGCGCTGCGTGAGGCGCAGCTCGGCTACTGGTACGGCCTCTACCCGGATTCACGCCACATCGTCGACGGGCCTGAGCAGGCGGTCGTCGACATGCTCCGATCCGAGGAGGAAGCGGGGCGGCTCGGTCCGCAGACGCAGGTGCTGAACATTGCCAGCAGCTTCCAGGAGTGGGTCTCAGTCCCCATCGGGGTCTTCACGGGGGCGATGGAGACGTCGGTGTCGCTCGATCCGTTGCTCAACATCCACACGGTGGGCGGTCGTCTGCTCGGCTTCGACCAGCTGCCGGAGCAGCTCGCGAGCGGGTACGGCTACGTCGTGCTCGAGCCGGCGGGGCTCTGGCCCGACCTGATCACGCAGACGGAGTCTCTCATCACGAAGGCCGGCTACCGGGCGATCTGGTCGAACTCCCAGGCGACCGTCTACGGCAGAGGCTGACTGAGATTCCGCCTACCAGATGATGCCGTCGTCGTCCGACTCAGCCTGGATGAGCGAGAACAGGGCCGACTGCCGGATGGTCCCCACGCCAGCTCGGACGTTGCGGTCGTTGCAGGTCGTGCCGCACGTATCCATGACTTCGTAGGTGCCCGCCGTGTCGTCATAGCCGACGACGGTGACGAAGTGGTTGACCGCCGACTTCGCCGGCTTGACGCGCCAGAACGGCAGCGAGTTCGTTCCGTCGGAGGTCCGAGCGGCTATCACGACCGGCACGCCCAGGGCGATGTCGGCCTGGATGTCGTGGCGCAGGGCCGCCGCGGTCAGCTGCGAGGCCGGGACGATGACGTAGAAGTAGTTGAGCCGCGAACCCCCGGAAGCCTGCCAGTTGATCCCGTCCACCAGGTTCTGGACGTCGGTGCTCGGCGGATGAGCACTCCAGTTCATGAGGCCGGGCCGCGACCACCACGACTGGTTCCTGTCCGGAACGGGCCACAGGTCCTCGGCCAGGTACATGATCATGCCGCGCCCGTAGCCGCCGGCGTCCCGGGCCGTCCAGTACGTCCTGGCGTAGCGGTTCGTGCCCAGATTGACCGGCTCGACGAAGTAGCCCAACTTCGTGGTCACCGCGCCGCGCGCCGTCGGCCAGTAGTAGAGGACCACGGCCGCCGCGCCCGCCCCGCAGAAGAGCGCGTAGTTGTAGTCGGTGTAGGCAATGCCCTTGTCGTCCTTGCCGGTTCGGGGCGGTTCCTGGATCAGGCCGGTCCAGCTGGTATTCAGGGCCGCGGCGGCGGGGTACGCCTTCGGGAGCGGCGCCGCTCCCAGGATGACCGCGCGGCCGGCCGAGATCGTGACCATGCCATCCAGCTTCGCCCCGACGAGAACCGGGTCGGGCTGCCAGGAGGCGCCCGCCTGGGGGATCGTCGGCGGGTTCGTGGCGGTTGCCCGGGGAGTGGCGAGGGCGGTGGCGCTCGGCGTCGGACCTGTCTTGGGCGTGTTCCGGCTCCCCGCCGGCTGGTTGGTTGGGGCCGGCGAGAGGACCGCCGAGGCCGAGTCGAAGGCGATCCCCGAGGGAGTGGATGCGGCCACGGACGGAGATTGGGCGGATCCTTGCAACGCCTGCGGCACCTCCCACAGGAGCGCGCCGACCAGCAGGGCACACGCGACGGCAACGAGGCCGCGCGGCGGGCGCCATGACCGCGACGGACGCGGCAGGCGCGGCACTACCGGCATGACTCTCTCGTCGTGCGCCTTCGCCGCGATGCAGGAGACGCGGCTCTAGGATGTCCGGGCATGGTCCGACTATACGGTCTGAGGCCACATCAGGACCAACCCTCGCGCTCGCGGCGGCGCACGACGGCCGACGGCGGGGCGAGGCGCCGCCCCCACACGCCGGTGGCGTCACTCGGGCGCCGGCTCCAGCGTCGCTGCAGGGCCGGACGGGGGACCGCGCCGCGACTCCGGCCGGTGCTAGACTCGCCGCCCGGCGGCGCCGAGGGATTGTGGTGGCGGGCCGGATAGCTGGAGGGGCATCGTGCAGAACCAGCGTTCAATGGTGACCGCTCTCGGCACCGCCGCGCTTGCGGCCGGCGCCGTCTTGAGCTGCGCCGGGCCGGGCACCCCGCCGACGGACATTCCGGCAATGCGGTCCGCGATCGTGGCCGGTTACCCGCGCGTGGACGGATCCACCACCACCGGCCCATTGGCGCGCCTGCTGGCCTGTGACCTGCTGGGCGTTCCGTGCGTCTGGTCGGCTCCCGCGGCGGCCAACATCGAGCGGACATACGTGCCCGACCCGAAGGCCGCCGTTCCGTCGCAGACCGCGTCGACCATCACCGGCATCAAGTTCAGCACCACGCACAACGCCTACGTGAACCTCATCGAGGGCAAGACGGACGTGCTCCTGGAGGCACGCCTGCCCTCGTCCGACGAGCTCGCCGAAGCGTCGGCGAAGGGGGTCGAGCTCGAGACGAAAGCCTTCGCGCTGGATGCCTTCGTGTTCCTGGTCAACACGAACAACCCGACCGAGAACATGCCGGTGGCGACGCTGCGCGACATCTACGCGGGCAGGATCACCACGTGGAGCGGGGCCGGCATCGACCTGGGCGATCCGGCGGCCCAGATCTACGCCTACCAGCGCGAGCCCAACTCCGGCAGCCAGGAACTGATGAAATCAATGGTCATGGGCAAGACTCCCATGGTCGACGCCCCCCAGATGGTGGTGCAGACGATGGCCGGGCCGTACAACGCCATCGGCGGCGATCCCCTGACTGGCGGCGGCGGCGACAGACTCGGCCTCGGCTTCTCCGTCTACTACTACGCCGCGGTCATGTTCTCGAATCCGCAGGTCAAGATGATCGGCGTCGACGGAGTCAAGCCGACGTCGGCGACGATCTCGTCGCGGACTTACCCGCTGGCGGCCGAGGTTTACGTCGTGACCCGCAAGGACGCGGCGGCGGGAAGCCCGGCGCTGCTGTACAGGGACTGGCTGCTCTCTTCGGATGGCCAGCGCGTGGTGAAGCAGAGCGGCTACGTGCCCGTCTCATAGCCCGACCGACCGGCCGGCCCGCCGCGGGGACCCCGGCAAACGCCCTACGGCTGCGCCGGGGGCGCCATGCGGTAGATGCGGACGTCGCCCGGAGGCAGCGGGATTGTCCGGGCTCGGATGATCGACCCCGGTACCACCACGTAGGCCAGGGTCCGGCCTGCCTGGTCCACGACGAAGGCCTCGAGCGAGTCGATGGCGGGGTACAGGCAGGCCAGGGCTTCGGCGACGTGGTCAAGGCGTCCAAGGACCGGCGGATCGGCCGCTTCAGCCGTGTCGCGCACAGGCCACTGGACCTCGACGCCCACGTCGTCGGGTGCGTTGGCCGTCGTATTGCCCCCGTCCACGAGTCCCGCACCGATGATCAGGTAAGCGGCCGTGTTGGCTTCCGAGCCGAAGTAGGAATGGATGGCGGCTCGCGCCTCAGACCAGTCGCATGAGCCCGACGGCGGAGTTTGAGCTGCCTGCGGCACCGTGGCGCGTGGTTCTTCGAGCGCGGTCCCGGCGGCTTCGACCGCCGCTATCAGGTCGTCCGTGGTGGGGTCGTGCAGGCCCACAAAGGCGCTGACGGGAAGGAAGTCCTTGTACCAGTGCTGGAAGCGGCCGTCGACGATCATGGGATTGACCTGGTCGAACACCCGCTGAAGGCACGGGACCTGGTCGACCAGCTGGAACGAGAGCGACAGCCCGCGCCCAACGGCCTGGCGGTCGGCAGCGGCCAGGCCCGACTGGGGCGTCGCCGGGTCGATCTCCGGGTCCACCAGCCAGACCGAAAGCGTGAACTCCCCGCCGATGGTCAGGTAGTGGGCCTCGAAGTCCTGTCCGGCCAGCATTTGGTCGACCCGCGCGAGCACCTGGGCGGCCGTGCAGATGGCCGAAGGTGACGCGACGGCGGTTGGCGCCGAAGTCGGCACACGAGTCGGTGCCGCGGTAAGCGCGGACGAGGGCGACGCGGTCTGCCCCGAGCAGCCCAGCAGCGTCACGCACAGGGCCGCGGCCGCGGCCGCGGCGGTGGATATCACGTGCCTCGAGGTCATCAGGGTTCGAGCAACCAGCTGGCGGCGGTCATCTGGTTCCAGGTGCCGTTGCCGCCGCCGACGATCAGGATCCGGCCGTCGCCCAGCAGCGTCGCGCTGAAACCGCTGATCTTCGGGAACGCGCTCGCGATGACTCGGAACGTCCCGCTTTCGGGGTCGAACGCCTCGACCGTGCGCAGCGCCACGCAGCTGGCGTCCACCCCGCCAAAGAACAGCACTCGGCCATCCGGGATGCTGATCGCAGTCGATCCGGTGCGAGGCGTTGTCATCGGACCGACCGGGGTGAAGCTCTCCGTTCTGGGATCGAGGAGTTGCGGGGCTACCGGGGTTATGCAACTCGCGCCGCTCTGGTAAGGGTTCCCTCCCACGATGAGAACGCGACCGTCGGAGAGCAGGGTCGAAGTCGCCGGGTCGTAGGACATCAGCAGGGGGGATTGCGTGAGGGGACGCGACGGATCGATCAACTCGGCGTTGCTCTGCGCAAAGCCGTAGAAGCCTTCGTAGTAGTCTCCTCCCGCCATCAGCACTCGCCCGTCGTCGAGCAGCGTCGCCGTCGCGCCTTGTCTGGGGTAAGCCATGGCCGGTCCGTAGCTGAACCCGCCGCTTACCGGGTCGAAGATCAGCGTGGAGTTCGTAGTCGATGCGTCGTTGGTGTACGAGCCCCCGGCGATCAGCGCGCGACCATCGGCGAGCAGCACAACCGTGGGATAGGTGGGCAGGTCCCCCATGTCAGCCGGCGGCGTGACCACGACCGAGGTCCCGCGGCCCGGGTCGTAGATCTCGATCGTGGTGAGCGACCCGCCGTACTGGCCGTTGCCGCCCGCCACGAGCACGCGGCCGTCGTTGAGCAACAGCGCCTGCTCATCGGTACGAGGCTCCGCCAGCGACCCGTTGTGGCTGAACTTCCCGGTGCTGGGGTCGTAGATCTCCACGCTCGCCGTGGCCGGCGAACCGCAAGCCATCCCGCACTTGCCGACGAACGGAACCGTGCCGCCCACGATCAGGACGCGGCCGTCGGCTAGACGGACCGCAGCCTGGCCCTCGCGAGCGATGGTCATCTTCGGGCCTGTCTTCAGTGTCGCCGGGGCCATCGGGCGCCGGCTGGCGGTCGGGCTGGGCGTGGCCGAAGCCGTCGGGATGGGCGTGGCGGTCGGGCTGGGCGTCGGGAACGGCGACGGCGTCACGAGCCCGGCACTGCTCGTGACAAGCGTCAGGCTGGGCGTGACCGTGCTCGAGCACGCCGCCACGGCCAGCAGCAGAGCGAAGATCGAGCCCGTTCGGGCCAGACGTCCGGTTCCCACCCTCGCCTCCCCAGTCATCTACATCTCAGTCCCAGCTTGACTCATCACTCCCATTACGCACAGGGCCGCGGTCGCCGGGTGAATTCCATGTGCTTCAAGTTCATCAAGGCTCGAGCAGCCAGCTGGCGGCGGTCATCTGGCCTGAGGTGTCGTTGCTGCCGCCGGCGACCAGGATCCGGCCGTCGCCCAGCAGCGCGGCGGTGAAGAAGTCGATCTTAGGGAACCCGGTCGCGATCACCTGGAAGGTCTCGCTGTCGGGGTCGAACGCCTCGACGGTGCCCAGGGCCACGCAGCTGGCGTCCACCCCGCCCAGGAAGAGCACTCGGCCATCCGGGATCCTGATCGCAGTCGATCCGGTGCGAGGCGTTGTCATCGGGGCCAACGGCGTAAACACCTCCGTCCTGGGATCGAACATCTCCGAGACTTCCGGGACTCCACAAGCCCCCGGGCCGCTGAGGTACCAACCCCAATTCGTGACGAGAACGCGTCCGTCGGAGAGCAACGTAAAGGTGGAAGCCCCAGGGTAGTCCTGGGGCACGAGCAAGGTGGACTGGGAGAGAGGCTTCGAAGGATCGATCAACTCCACGCCGACAGCGGGAACGCCGTAGCCGTAGCCGCCCTCGTAGTCGTCCCCTCCGACGATCAGTACTCGTCCGTCTTCCAGGAGCGTCGCCGTGGCACCCGCGCGGGGTTTCGCCATGAGCGGTCCGTCGCTGAACGCGCCGCTTGCGGGATCGAAGATCAGGGTCGCGTTCGACGTGGATTCGTCGCGATCGTACGAGCCGCCGGCGATCAGCACCCTGCCGTCGGCGAGGAGCGCGATCGCGGCGTCATCAGGCAGACTGGCCAGGCTGGCCGGCAGCTTGACGAGGGCCGACTTACCCGTGGCAGGGTTGTATATCTCCATCGTTTCGGTCGGAACGCCGAAAGGGCCGCCCGCGACCAGCACCCGGCCGTCATTCAGCAACAGTGCTGTCGCATCGCTGCGTGCCTGGGCCAGCGAGCCGTTGTGGCTGAACTTTCCGGTGCTGGGGTCGTCGACCTCCACGCTCGCCGTGGCGGGCCCAACGCAAGCCATCCCGCACTTGCCGGTGAAAGGAACGGTGCCGCCGATGATCAGCACGCGGCCGTCGGCGAGACGGACCGCAGCCTGGTCCTGGCGAGCCAGGGCCATCTTCGGGCCGGGCCTCAGCGTAGCCGGGGCCATCGGCCGCGGGCTGGCCGTTGGGCTGGGGGTCGGGGTCGGCGTCGGTGAGGGCGTCGCCGTCGGGCGCGGGCTGGCAGGCGCCAGCGAGCGGAGGCTGGCCGTCGGGCCTGGCGTGGCCGTTCCCGAACAGGCAACCACGGCCAGCAGAAGAGAGAAGATCGAGCCCATTCGGGCCAGACGTCCGGTTCCCACCCTCGCCTCCTCAGATCGTCGGCATCGCGGCCCCATCATGACTCTCGGCCCGCCGCTCTTGTTGTGCGGCCGGCAACGTCCGAGCTCGGGGACCGGCCTGTCCAGCCGCCTGCGACCTGCTCGACCGCGACCATGATGCTCTGTCCTGGCGGGCAGGATTGGGGCAAAGCAAGCCGGACGATCGCGTTCGTGACCAAGGCTCCGAGCTCGGCCACGCCTGGCCCGATCATCAGTACGCGAAACGGCAGGATCCTGGACCGCAGCCGGGCCGCCCCGGGTGCTCCAACCCGTCCAGGCGGCGAGCGCCCGCTCCATCGAACGCCGGATCCTCCAAGCAATCCACGACGTATCTCAGGCGGCCGATAATCGGCCCCTGCCATTCTCCGCCCGTGCCTCCTTCCCCCGTCACCGAGCGTCTTGACCGGCTCGCTCCGGCGTTGCTCCCGGCTCGCTCTTGGCTAGGGCGTGCCGGCCACCACGGCGAGGCCTCCCGCCGCCGAGATCGCAATCACGCCGGACAGGCCAACCGGCACGTAGGCGGGGGCGAAATCGATGTACCCCCAGGCGACCACAGTGCCATCCGTCTTGAGAGCGAGGCTGTGGTCGGTGGCGGCCGCGATGGCCATGACATTGGACAGACCTGCTGGAACGTTCGCCGGCCATGCACCCCACCCGACTACTCTGCCATCTGATTTCAGAGCAAGGCTGTAGCTGGGGCCGGCTGAGATCGCGACGACATGTGAAAGGCCGGGCGGAACCTTCGACATGTCGGGGCTGCCCCAGGCAACGACCGTGCCATCCTTCTTGAGCGCGAGACTTATCTGGTCTGCCGCCGCTATCGCGACCACACCGGAAAGACCGGCCGGAAAGTGCGTCTCGCCTTCCACGTCGAGACCCCAGGCCACGACCGTTCCGTCGCGTCTGAGGGCCAGCGTGTGTTTCCCCCCAACCGCAACCGTGACGGCGTCCGACAGGCCATGCGGAACGTCCGTTTGGCCCCAGATGTCATCGCCCCAGGCGACCACGTTGGACACACCGGTCGCATCGGGAATTGGCGTACGCGTGGGTGCGGGGGTGGGAACGATATCAGTCGGCGCGGTGATGATGTTGGCGGGATCGTTGACGTGGGTGATGTCAAACCGGTAGCCGTAGCTGCCCTGGCCGGGAACGTCGAAGCCGAAGAAGCCGCTGACCGGGTACTCACCGTCCTTGGCGACCCAGAGTTCGGCCCGGAAGTTGCCGGGGCTAGCGCTGAGACCATCCATCACAACGACACCCGCATCGCCTTTGTAGTGGCCGCAGACGATGCCGTTCCTGGTCTCGTCGCCGACCAGGTCGAAGTTCGGGGCATTGGAGTCGAAGGTGAAGTAGTCTCGGGTAGGAAGCAGGGACTTCAGGGTCGACGCGCTCAGCGCGGACGAGTAGCTACTTGCCCAGGAGCGCCGAGGTTGTCACGGAGCGCCCGTTGTCATACGAAGACCAGGCATAGTCACCCACTACCACCCATAAGTCGACGCCCCATTGATCGATCCTGTAAGACTTGACCGGCGAGTTGATCACGGTGCCGGCGATTCCGTACGACCCGCCGGGTGACGGCGCCACGAGGGACGGACCCGTCCCGTACGTCCAGGAGAACTGGTAGCTGGTCAGTCTGTCCAGATTCGAAGCTAGGCCAGATCCCAGCCTAGGACCAGCAATGCCGTCGCTACCAGCCGTCACGGTGGCCGTCGCGCTGGAACCGGCCGTCGCCGTGGGCCCAGGCGTCGGTTCGGTAGGGCTAACACTCGAGCAGCCCCCGCCGCAGATCGCGACCGCCAGTACCACGCCCGCGCCCACGAACTGGAAACGCATCGCCTGCCCTCGTCCAGGTCCGAGCCCAACGGCATCCGACGTGCCGAATGCCCGAGTTGGTGCGTCGCCTGCGCACCTGAGTACGTCTGGCCGCTGCAGCGTCCATTCTGACTCGATAAGCGGCCGATAATCGGCCCCTGCCATTCTGCCGCTCATGCTTCACTCATCGGTCACCGAACGCCTCGCCAGGCTCGCGCCCGACCAGCGAGAGGCCGCCACCGCGCCGCCCGGGCCCGTGCTGTGCGTCGCTCCGGCGGGCAGCGGCAAGACCACGACCCTGGTCGCCCGGATCGCCTGGCTCGTGGCCACCGGGGCGGACCCATCGCGGATAACGGCCGTCACGTTCAACAAGCGCGCCGCGGACGAGATGGCCGCGCGGGTGGA
This sequence comes from uncultured Chloroflexia bacterium, assembly GCA_963713795.1. Classification (GTDB taxonomy): domain Bacteria; phylum Chloroflexota; class Limnocylindria; order Limnocylindrales; family CSP1-4; genus Fen-1039. Next base: position 286,360 of record CAVQNC010000007.1, on the reverse strand, counting down.
CGCCGCCCTGGAACCGCTCGGCCTCGGCCCTGGAAGTGTCCGCGTCAAGACGTTTCACGCCCTCGGTCGCGAGATCCTGGCCGACGGCGGCGAGCGCGTGGAGCCTCTGCTGGACCGCGAGTCGGTGCTTCGCGACATGTGGCCGGACATTGACCGCGGCGCCATCCGGCGGCTCGACGACGCCTTCAGCCGCCTGAAGCTCGATCTCGGCGTAACCGCGGCCCAGGTCGGCGAGGACCCGGAACCGGGGCCGATCGCGCGGGCCTTCCTGGGCTACGAGGGCGCGATCGCAGACGCCGGCGGCCTCGATTTCGACGACCTCGTGGCGCGGGCGCTGCGGCTGCTGGAGGCTCGCCCGCTCCTTCTTCGCCGCTGGAGGGCCAGATGCACGCACCTGCTGGTCGACGAGACGCAGGACGTCGATCGGTCGCAGCTGCGCCTGGCCCTGCTCCTGGCCGCTCCGGACAACCGCATCTTTCTCGTGGGCGACGACGACCAGACGATCTACGGCTGGCGACTAGCGGACGTGCGGAGGGTGCTCGCGCTGGCCGACTCGCTCCCGGGCCTGAAGCGGATAGACCTGACCGTCAACTACCGATGTCCTCCCCCCGTGGTGGAGCGAGCGGTCCGGCTCGTCGCTCACAATGACGAAAGGTTCGCAAAGACGATTCTGGCCGGGCCGACGACCCGTGGGCGGCTCATCCTCGCCCCGGATGGATCGGACGAGACCCTTCGGATGCGGCACATCTTCGAGAGCTGGCCGGACGACGCCGGCACCAGAGCCATCCTCGCGAGGACGAATGCCGAGCTGTTGCCGGCGGCAGCGGTCGCCGTCGAGATGGGCCTGCCGTTTCGGGCCCCCAGGCTGAGGTTCCTGTCCGAGGACCGCCGCGTCGACGCCATCATTGAGGCTGCGGCCGCCGTGCGGGCGGCCGTCGAGTCGCCGCTTCCGCGCCTCGTGGAGCTGGGCCGCGATGGTCTCGAACGGCTGCTGCCCGCGGCACCTCCACCGCGGCCCGCCGATACGACGACGGGAGCCGATGCGCGGGACGCCGATGAGCCGCTCCCGGTCGAGACGGGCGAACTGCTCGCCGCCGTCATCGGATGGGCGGCGCCGTATCGGACGCTGTCCGAGCTGGCGGCCGCGCTTGAACGCCATCGGGCGCGTGTCGCCGAACTGCGCCGCGACGACGCCCTCCTGACGCTGGCAACCGCCCATTCGACGAAGGGCCTCGAATTCGATCATGTCGCCGTCGTTGGCCTCGACGCGGGGCGCTTTCCATCGGCTCGGTCGCTCCGCGACGCTCCCGAGCCAGCTCGGGCCCTCGAAGAGGAGCGCCGGCTGGCGTACGTGGCCTGGACGCGCGCCCGCCGGTCTCTGACGCTGGTCTACGATCCCGCCTCGCCGTCGCCGTTCCTGCTCGAAGCCTTCAGCGACGCCGAGCTGAGCGTGGACGCGGTTCCCTGCTGAGGCCGGGCCGAGGCGTCACACGTCCTGACGGACCCGGCTGTTCAGGAACCGATCATGCAGTCCCCGCTGGTCCGGATCGAGCAGCGTGGTGAGGAATAGGTAGACAAGCCAGCCGGCTGCCGCAACGACCACAACTTCCTGCAACGGCCCCGGAACTATGCTGGCCAGCGCGAACGGTCCCTGGAGCACGGCCCAGCGCACCACCGAGTCCATCGGGCTCAGGGCCTTGCCCGTCGCGGCATCGGTCACGCGCAGGTGGAAGAATCGCTGCCCGATCGTGCCCCTGCGCCAGACCCAGCCCGAAACGAAGTAGACGAGCTGCTCGATGCCGCCCATCAGCCCAAGCATGATGAGCGTCCGATCGTCAAGGCTGGCGCTGGCTGATGACGGCAGAAAAGCCGCGACCGCGACCGAGGCACTCAGCACGTACAGGGCATAGAGGAAGACGCAGTCGAACGCATAAGCGGCGATCCGCCGATTCATCGTTCCCCCGCCGAGCCGGGCCCGTACGCCGGCCCGGCTTTCCGGCGGCAGCCAGGCCGACTTCCTCTCCGGGTCCGGTGATTGGCCCGGCTGGATCCAGCCCGGGACCGGCCATCCCTCCGGTCCCTGCCGATCACCCGCGCCGGGTGGCGCCTGAGCCTCAGGGCCCGGCCTCCCAGGTGGCATCAGCGACGGCCCCGGGGTGACATCGCCCGAACCGGGCAGACGCTGGTCCGCCACCGGCGGGCCGGGCGGCCACGCATCGGGCGGAACGGCGCCGGGCGGAACGGCGCCGGGCGGCCACGCACCAGGTGGAACGGCGCCGGGCGGAACGGCACCGGGCGGCCACGCACCGGGTGGAACAGCGCCCTGGTAGTAGCCGTAGAAGGACGGCACGCGAGCCATCCCCTTGCCCACCACCAGCGAGCCGGCTAGCCGGTCGTGGAGACCCTGCCGGTTCGGGCTCGCGATCGTCCAGACCAGGAGAAGCGCCGGCCACAGCAAGGCGGCAAGGATGGCCAGGTCGAGCGGCCCCGACCAGTTCGCCAGCCACGCGTCCGCGGGCCCCCCAGACTTCGGATTCGTGACGTCCGGCCACGGAACGGAGGATTCGAAGGCCAGGGCCCCGTACAGGACCCCGGCAATCGCCCCCATCGGAATACCGACGGCAACCAGAGCCCGCACGAGGGCCCGGCCGAGGCTGAGATTCCGGCCCGTCGCGGACGACCCGACCTGCAGCGACAGGAGCTTCTGGCCCGGCATTCCTCTCAAGCGAGCCCACAGGAAGGTGGCGTAGGCAACGTTCAGGGCGACGAACGCCGTCATCATCGCGGCGAGAAGCGGCAGGTTCGCCTGATAGGGCGCGACCGTGGGCAGAGTCAGCGGCGACGCCTCCAGCTGGCGCTGGGCCTCGGCGTCGATCTTGAGTGCTCCCACGGCCACGACAACGACCCAGAAGACCCCGTGCAGGAGGCCGAGAATGAGGCTGTCGATCAACCAGGCGCCGATCCGAGTGCCCATGCCGGCGACTCGAATGCCGGGCGGGAGTTGAGCCTGCCCCCGGCCGGGGACCGGCGATGGCTCGATCACGCGTCCGGCCCACCCTGCGGCGCCGACGGCCGGGCGCCGCTTGCCGGGGAAGCCGGCGAGCAATGAAGCGCCTGCGGATCGTCGGCCCAAACGCTCATGAGGTTGCCTCCGGGAAGTGGCGACGCGCGACGCGGCGCGCTGCGGCGAGGATAGCCGAGGTGCGACCCGGGGGCGCGCCGCCCCGGGGGACGCGGCTCCGATGCGTCCCCGCCGGCGCCAAGCGAGTCAGCGTTCGGCCAGTTCGCGGGCAAGCGTCTTTCGCAGGCGATCGAGATCGTCGAGGAACCGGCCGGTCAGCTCCTCCGGGAGCGCATCACGGATCGAATCGCGCGGGCCGTAGGCGGCCCTGGCACGCAGGGCGACGGCTCGCAACTCCCCCACTCCGGCGTCTCTGAGCTGCTCCGGCAGCGGCGCCAGGAAATCGGCCCAACGCTGCAAGCCGCGCTCGCGGGCGCAATCGAGGAGCTTGTCGGCGGCCCGCGCCGCGGCCAGCGCCGCCTCGTCCACGGCGGGAACCTCGTGCCTGGCCGGCTCCCGACCTTCAGTCACCCTGGCGGCACCGCGGCACGCTCCGGCAACTCGCCGCCGCGCCCTGCCTCAACCGATCCCTCCCGGCCGGACTCCGGCGGCGGCCGCCCGCTTCTCTGGCAGGTCGACGATCTGCACCGCGGCCGGCGCTTCGGCGAGACGGACGTGGCCGGTCGACTCGGCGAAGGTCACCGCCGAGAGCGGCACCAGAGGCTCTCCCCGCAGGACCCGGGCCAGATACTCTCCCGTGGCGGAACCCGGCACGCGGGCCACTTCCTCCGGCGTGCCCTCCGCGATCACGTAGCCGCCCCGCTCCCCGCCCTCGGGGCCCAGGTCGACGATCCAGTCCGCGGTCTTGACCACGTCCAGGTTGTGCTCGATCACGATGACGGTGTTGCCGGCGTCGACGAGACGGTGCAAGACGTGGAGCAGCTTCTCCACGTCCGCCATGTGCAGGCCCGTGGTCGGCTCGTCCAAAACGTAGACCGTCCGGCCGGTGGCCCGCTTCGACAGCTCCGTGGCCAGCTTGACTCGCTGGGCTTCGCCACCGGAAAGAGTCGTGGCGGGCTGGCCCAGGTGAACGTAGCCGAGGCCGACGTCGAAGAGAGTCTGCAGCTTCGCCCGCACGTTCGGCACGGCGCCGAAGAAGTCGAGCGCTTCCTCGATCGTCATCTCCAGGACGTCCGAGATCGATCGGCCCTTGTAGTGGATCTCCAGTGCCTCGCGGTTGTAGCGCTTGCCCTTGCATACCTCGCACGGAACGTAGACGTCCGGCAGGAACTGCATCTCGATCTTGAGGATGCCGTCGCCCTTGCAGTGCTCGCAGCGGCCGCCCTTGACGTTGAAGCTGAAGCGGCCCGGCATGTAGCCCCGCAGCCGCGCCTCCGGGGTTCCGGCGAAGAGTTCGCGGATCGGCGCGAAAAGGCCCGTGTAGGTGGCCGGGTTGGAGCGCGGCGTGCGGCCGATCGGGCTCTGGTCGATGTCGATGACTTTGTCGATCGCTCCGAGCCCTTCCAGCGTGTCGAAGTCGCCCGGCTTCTCGCGGGCGCCGTTCAGCTCGTGGGCCAGGGCGTTGTACAGCACGTCCGAGACCAGCGTGCTCTTGCCCGATCCCGAGACGCCGGTCACGGCCACGAAGCGGCCGAGCGGGAAGGCCACGTCGAGGTTCTTGAGGTTGTGCTCGCGGGCGCCCCGCACGACGAGCGATTGGCCGCTGCCGGGCCGGCGCCGCGCCGGGATCTCCACCGTCAGCTCGCCGCGGAGGTAGGCGCCGGTGATCGACCGGGGCTCGGCCAGGATCGCCTCCAGCGGACCGCAGGCCACGATCTCGCCGCCGTGCTCCCCCGCCCCGGGCCCGATGTCGACGACCCAGTCGGCCGTTCGGATGGTTTCCTCGTCGTGCTCGACGACGAGCACGGTGTTGCCGAGATCGCGCAGGCGGGTGAGCGTGGCGATGAGCTTGGCGTTATCGCGCTGGTGGAGGCCGATCGAAGGCTCGTCGAGGATGTAGAGCACGCCCATCAGGCTCGACCCGATCTGGGTCGCCAGCCGGATCCGCTGCGCTTCGCCGCCCGACAGCGTCTGGCTCGTTCGATCGAGCGTCAGGTAGTCGAGGCCGACGTCGAGCAGGAAGCCGAGCCGAGACGCGATCTCCTTCAGGACCTGCCGGGCGATCGTCCTCTCGCGCTCCGTCAGCCGGTCGGGCAGCCCGCCGACCCAGTCGCAGGCGGCCGTGATCGAGAGCGTCGAGACCTGCCAGATGTTCGAACCATCAACGGTGACGGCAAGGATCTCCGGCTTGAGCCGCCGGCCCTCGCACGTTGGGCAGGGGCGGGCGACCATGTAGCGCTCGAGTTCGGACTTGATGAACTCCGACTCGGTCTCGCGGTAGCGGCGCTCGAGGTTGGGAATGATGCCCTCGAAGGTTGCGCCGTAGGTGTTCTCGCCGCGCTCGTGGCGATAGCCGATGACGACTCGCTCGCCCCGGCCCGAGTAGAGGATGTAGTCGAGCGCCTCCGGCGGAAGGTTCTTGACCGGGGCGTTGAAGTCCCAGCCATGCTCGTTGCAGACGGCCTCGATGATCTTGCCGTGCCACGAGTTTTCCATCGGCAGGCGAGCCCAGGGCACGAGGGCGCCGTTCGTCAGCGCCAGGTTCTTGTTCGGGATGACCCGGTCCGGGTCTATCTCCAGCCGGCTGCCGATGCCGGTGCAGCTCGGGCAGGCCCCGTGCGGCGAGTTGAAGCTGAAGCTGCGCGGCTCGAGCTCGTCGACCGTAGTGCCGTCGTACGGGCAGCTGTACCGCTCGCTGTAGCGCCGTTCCTCGAAGGCAGGCGCCTCTCCTTCGCGCGGTGCCGGGGCGATCAGGACGACGCCCTCGCCCAGGCGCAGCGCCGTCTCGACCGAGTCGGCCAGGCGCGACGAGTCGGGCCGGGCCCCGTCCGCGAGCGACGCGCCGGCCGCCCCGGCGACGGAGCCGGCTCCGGCCGTCTCGCCAGGGCCGCCGTCTTCGGCGCCATCCTCCGCACCGCTGTGGCGCACGATGAAGCGGTCCACGATCACGTCGATGGTGTGGCGCTTGTACTTGTCCAGCTGCCTGGTCTCGGTCAGGTCCATCTGCTCGCCGTCGACCCGGACGCGGGCGAAGCCCTGGCGGCGGATCTGGTCGAAGACCCGGTCACCCTCTGTCTTGCGGTCCTTGACGACCGGCCCGAGGACCATCAGCCTGGTCCCCTCCGGCAGGTCGTATATCTGGTCGACGATCTGCTGGACCGACTGGCGCTCGATCTCACGGCCGCACGTGGGGCAGTGAGGGTGGCCGATGCGAGCGAACAGGAGCCTGAGGTGGTCGTAGATCTCGGTGACCGTGCCGACGGTCGAGCGGGGGTTCCGGCTGGCGCCCTTCTGGTCGATCGAGATGGCCGGTGAGAGGCCGTCTATCTGGTCGACGTCCGGCTTCTGCATCTCGCCGAGGAACTGGCGCGCGTAAGCCGACAGGCTCTCGACGTAGCGCCGCTGGCCCTCGGCGTAGATCGTGTCGAAGGCGAGGCTGCTCTTGCCCGAGCCGGACAGGCCTGTGATGACGACCAGGCGGTCGCGTGGCATGGCCACGGTGACGTTCTTGAGGTTGTGCTCGCGGGCCCCGCGAACGACCAGTAGTTCCTGCGGCATAGGCGGCCATTGTAGGCCACTCGCCGGAAATAGAACAGCCGTTCACGAGACGCGGCGCGGTCGCCGGGCGTCAGACGGGACACCCCGACCGACTCGGAGGCGCCGCCCCTGCCTACGGCCGCCGGCCCGCCTGCTCCAGGAACTCGACCCGGCCGGTTGAAACGTCGTATACGGCGCCGACGACCGCGAGCTGGCCGGCCTCCACGCGGCTTCGGATGGGCGTCGACCACAGGAGAAGCCGCTCGATCGTCCGCCGGACGCTCATCCTGGCCGCTTCGGCCCAGGGATCGCCTGCCGGCTGGCTGCTGGTCCACCCCAGGTTCGATCGGACCGAGCCGACGAGCATCGAGAGGTGCATGGAACCGGCGGCGGGCGGCGGCTCGGCCCCGGCGGGCGGCGGGTCCATCGCGGCGGCGACACCGCCGCACTCAGTGTGCCCCAGGACGACGACCAGGCGGCAGTTCCAGCGTGCGAGCGCGTACTCGATCGAGCCGATCTCGTCGTTGCCGGCCACGTGCGCGGCGACTCGGACGACGAACAGGCGGCCCAGGGTTTCGTCGAAAACGAACTCAGGTGGTACGCGGCTGTCGGAGCATCCCAGAACGACCGCGTACGGATCGGCCCGCGCGAGGGACCGAGCGGCGGCCTCCGGATCGGGCGCGGCGGCGATCGAGCTCAGGAACCGCTCGTTGCCGGCCCTCAGAAGCTCGAGCGGCGCGGCAGACCGATCCGGCGTCCCGGGATCACCGGCGCCCACTCACTACCCTCCTCGTGCGAAGGCCGCGAGCCGGACTCTGAGATCCCACGCCTGTGGCATGGCCGCAGGATACGCCGCGCTCCGGGGCGGCGTCCGGTAACATCCGACGTCCGGGCACAGACCAGCGGGCGAGGCAGCGACGATGAGCGGGGAAACCCCGACGACCACGACCACGACCACGGCGGATTTGTCCGCCTCGGTTGAAGAGTCGCGCCGGCAGCTCACCCGGGACGGCCTGGCGATCGCGGCTTACGCGCTGCCCGTGGGGCTCGTCTTCGGGCTGACCGCGCTGCAGGCCCACTACTCGTTCCTGGACGTGCTGGCCAACTCGACGATCGCCCTGGCGGGCGGCGCCCAGTTCGCCGCCGCCGGGCTGGTCAAGGACGGTGCGTCGTGGCTGGCGATCGCCGGCGTAGTGGCCCTGATCAACGCCCGCCATCTCCTCTACTCAGCCGCGGTCGCCCCATACACGACGGCCCGATCCCGCCGCGAGCGGGCCGTCATGGCCCACTTCCTAACCGACGAGACCTTCGCCCTGGCTCTGGCCCATTTTCGGCGCATCGGGCGCTTCGAGCGACGCGGCTACTGGATCGCCGCGATGGCCATCTTCGTGCCGTGGACGATCGGTTCGTGCCTGGGTTACGTGGTGGGCGGCGCGGTCGACACGACCAGGCTCGGCCTGGACATCGCCTTCCCCGCCGCCATGGCCGGGCTCTCGCTTGGAATGGTCTCCGGCCGCCGCGACGTGGCGGCGGCCCTGGGCGCCGTCGTCGTCGCCGTGCCGGTCGGGCTGGCCGCCGGGGCCTCTCTCGGGCTGGTCGCCGGGGCGCTGCTCGGACCCTGCTTCGGCCTGGCGGTGCCGCCCTCGGCCCACGACGAGTCGAGCGCACCGGAGACGCCCGAACCCTCCGCGGAGGCCGGGCTGCCATGAGCATCGCCCTCGTGCCCCTCGCCTTCCTGATGTGGGCCGTCACCTACCCCTCGCGGGCGCTGCCGATGCTGGCGCCCGGGATCGAGCGGCTGCCGTCGTGGGCGGTCACCTACCTGAGGCTGGCGGGCCCGGCGGCGCTCGCGGCCCTGGCCGCCGTCAACTGCCTGCTCACGTCGGACAGGCCGCCCCAGCTGCTGATCGGCATCGAGCCGGTCGCGGTCGGCGTCTGCGTGCTCGTCGTGGCGCGGACCCGCCTGCTGCTGCCCGGAGTCGCGGCGGCGGTCCTGGTGGTCGCGGTGACGCGCGCTCTCGGCGTGGCCGCGTGACTTCCACGCCGGCAGCCGGACCCAGCCTTCGGATTCGAGCCCTGGCCGTCGCCGGCGCGTTCATGATGAACGGAGCCTCCTTCGGGATCTGGGCCGCCCGGATTCCGGCGGTCAAGGAGCAGACCCACCTGGATGCGGCCAGCTTCGGATTCGCGCTTCTGGGTGCGTCGGTCGGCGGCGTTCTCACGATGACGTTCGGCGGCTGGCTCGGCAGCAGGTTCGGAACCCACGTCATGACGCCGCTGACGGCTATCGGTTGCGCGGTCATGACGGTCTTCATCGGCGCGTCGTGGAACTATGCCAGCCTGACGATCTCCCTGCTGATATTCGGCATGTTGCAGGGCACGATGGACGTCTCGATGAACGCCAACGGGATCGCGGTCGAGCATGCTGGTACCGGTCCGATCATGTCGCGGCTCCATGCCTGCTGGAGCATCGGCGCCTTTGCCGGAGCACTGGTCAGCACCCAGGTTGCCGCCATGGGGATCGCCGTGTTCCCCGAATTCGCCGTCGCGGCGGCGGGCCTCGCCATAGGCGGTGTGGTGCTGCGTCTCACGATGCTCCCCGACAAGCACGCCGAAGGCGGCGGCCGGCTGCGGCTGCCGACGGGCCCGCTGGTCCTGCTGGGCGCCCTTGCCCTTTGCGGGCTGATGGCCGAGGGCTCCGCTACCGACTGGACCGGCATCTACCTGCAGAGCACCATGAACGCGTCGCAGGGCGTGGCCGGCCTGGCCGTCACGACATTCACGGGCTGCATGGCGCTCGCCCGACTCGCCGGCGACCGGCTAAGCCTGCGCCTGGGCTCGGCCCGACTCGTCAGCGGCGGCGCGGCGCTCGCGGCGCTCGGCCTGGGCCTGGCGCTCGCGGTGCAGATCCCGGCAGTGGCGATCATGGGCTTCGGCATGATGGGCCTCGGGTTGGCCGCCGTCGTCCCCACGCTCTTCCGGGCGGCCGGGTCGCAACCGGGGATCCCCGCGTCCGCGGGGATCGCGGCCGTTTCGACGATGGGCTACGCGGGCGGCCTGATCGGCCCACCGGTAATCGGCACGGCGGCAGGCGTGGCGACACTTCGGGGCTCGCTGGTGATCATCCTGGCGATGCTGGCAGTCCTGGCGGTCGGCGGCGGCCGCGCGCTGGCCAAGCAGAATGCTTGATCCCGGTCGGGAGAGCCCGCGCCGGCACGTCGAGATCCCGCTCCCCTACGTCGACGGCGCCAACCGGCGCTCCCGCCAATAGGCCCAGACGTCGAGGATCGGCACCTCGTAGCCGTTCACCGACAGGACGGTGCAGATCTGGGTGCGGTGGTCGTTGCCGTGGTGGAGAGCCTGGCCGATCAGCAGGTTTGTCGCGTGCGGCATCTCGGGGCGGTCGCCTCGGGCGGGTATCGTGACGTCCAGCTCACGGATGCCCGACAGCACGATCCGCCAGCGGACCGCCTGGTCGCGAACCTGGTCGGCCAGATCGGCGAGGTCACGGGTCGGATCCGGCCCCGATCTGGGCGGCGGCGTCCCCTCCAGGTACTGGAGGAAGCGGCCGTCCGCCTGGAGCAGATGCGAGAGCGTCGGCAGGACCTCGCCGTACACACCGGCAGCGGTCGCCGTCAGCGCCGGGGCCGGCAGGCCGCGAAGGTGCCTGATCAGCTTCTCCGTGGCCCAGGTGTGGTGCTGGAAGGCTTCACTCAGCGGGTCCATCGATCCTCCTCCAGGCCGGGCGCTCTGCCCGGGCATTTGTGGCCGGCGGCCTGCGATTTCTAGCGCCGGCGGCGGCCGCGACCCGGCGGCCGGCTTCCCGTTCGCTTGATCACGTTCGGCGTGACCGTATGGTCCCACGTCGGGCGATCCAGCCACTTCGACGCCCAGCCGTCATCCTCGTGCTCGTCCCGGATGCCGGGCAGCCAGCCGGCCGCCGTCGAGGCGGCCGCGAGATCCTCGCCGGGCTGCTCGCCGCCCGGCTCTTCGCCCGCGGGCATGACCCGGACTTCCGTGACCTCCAGCTCTGTCGCATCCGGGCCTTCGCCGTCGCCGCCGTTCACTCCTCTGCCCTGACGCTCCGCCTGGCGCACCGGCTTTATCGTCCGTCCCGACCTGGCCGGAGCCGGCCGCGAACCAGCGGGCGCGGCGGGCGCCCTGGCGGCCCGCTCCGCGGCGCGGGCCACGGCCGCCGAGGCATCCTCGTCCAGGACCCGCAGCCTGATCTCCTGGATCTCGTCGCGAAGCGCCGCCGCCCGTTCGAACTCCAGGTCGCGGGCGGCCTGCCGCATCTCGGCCTCCATCTTGGCGACCAGCTTCTCGACCTCTCCTTTGGCCAGCTCCGAGAGGGCGCGCTCCTGCCCGGGCGCGGTCATGTACGTCCCGTGGGCCTCGGCCACCGCGCGCAGCCGGTCGTTGATGTCGCGGATCCCCTTCACGATGGTGACCGGCTCGATACCGTGATCGGTGTTGTACCGCTCCTGGACGGCGCGCCGCCGGTTGGTTTCGTCGATGGCGACCCGCATCGATTCGGTCACGTGGTCGGCGTACATGACCACTTCGCCCTCGGTGTTGCGCGCCGCCCGGCCGATCATCTGGATCAGCGACCACGCGCTGCGCAGGAAGCCCTCCTTGTCGGCGTCCAGGATCGCCACGAGAGTCACTTCCGGGAGGTCGATCCCTTCCCGCAGCAGGTTGATGCCGACGATCACGTCGTAGACGCCCAGCCGAAGGTCCCGCAGGATCTGCACGCGCTCCAGCGTGTCGACCTCGGAGTGGAGGTACTGGACCTTGACTCCAAGCTCGTGCAGGTAGTCGGCCAGGTCCTCGGCCATCTTCTTGGTGAGCGTCGTGACGATGGCCCGCTCACCCTTCTCGACGCGACCGCGGATCAGCTCGAGGAGGTCGTCGATCTGGCCCTCGGTCGGCTTGACGGTGATGTGCGGGTCGACGACGCCGGTCGGGCGGATCAGCTGCTCCACGACCTGCTCGCTTCGCTCCAGCTCGTAGGGGCCGGGTGTCGCGCTCATGTAGACGACCTGGTTGAGGCTGGCCTCGAACTCCTCGAATGTCAGGGGGCGGTTGTCCAGCGCCGACGGCAGGCGGAAGCCGAAGTCGACCAGGATCTCCTTGCGCGTCCGGTCGTTCTTGTACATGCCGACAACCTGCGGGATCGACATGTGGCTCTCGTCCACGACCAGGAGCCAGTCCGGCGGGAAGTAGTCGAGCAGCGTCCACGGGCGGGAGCCGGCCTCGCGGCCGGAGAGGTGGCGGGAGTAGTTCTCGATGCCGGTGCAGTAGCCGAGCTCGCGCATCATCTCGAGGTCGAAGGTGGTGCGCTGCCGGAGCCTGGCGGCCTCCAGCTCGCGGCCCTGGCTCTCCAGCTCGGCGACGCGGACCTCCATCTCGTCGCCGATCGCCCCGATGGCGGCGATCAGCTTGTCCTTCGGGGTCACGAAGTGGGTGGCCGGATAGACGTTGACTTCCTTGCGCTCGGCCAGCAGCTCGCCGGTCAGCGAATCCAGCTCGGTGATGCGCTCGACCTCGTCGCCGAAGAACTCCACCCGGACGAGGCGATCCTCGGCGGCGGGAACCAGCTCCAGCGTGTCGCCGCGAACGCGAAATCGGGCCCGGGTCAGGGCCGCGTCGTTGCGCTGGTACTGGAGATCGACGAGGTGGCGGAGCACGGCGTCGCGCCGGTACTGCCCGCCGACGCGCAGCCGCAGGATCGTGGCCCCGTAGTCGACCGGCGCGCCCAGACCGTAGATGCAGCTGACGCTGGCCACGATGATCACGTCCCGCCGCTCGAAGAGCGCCTTCGTGGCGGCGTGGCGGAGCTTGTCGATCTCGTCGTTGCGGCTCGAGTCCTTCTCGATGTACGTGTCCGAGCGCGGCAGGTAGGCCTCGGGCTGGTAGTAGTCGAAGTAGCTGACGTAATACTCGACGGCGTTGTCCGGGAAGAACTCCCGGAACTCGGAATAGAGCTGGGCGGCCAGGGTCTTGTTATGGGCCAGGACCAGCGTCGGCTTGCCGTGGCGGGCTATCACTTGGGACACGGCGTATGTCTTTCCGGAGCCCGTGACGCCAAGCAGCGTCTGGTGGCGCAGGCCTCTGGCCAGGCCTTCGCTCAGCTTCTCGATCGCCTGGGGCTGGTCGCCGGTCGGTTTGAAGTCGGCGACGAGCCGGAAGTCGGGCACTTCACCCTCGTCAGGTTGGGTCGCCAGTATACCGTGCCCGGGCGGAATAGCACGGGTGTTCTACCTCTCGCCGTCGACGGACCCGCCTGCCGGGCCATTTGCCACGATCGCGGCGCCGCGCGGCCGCGTGCGATCGTGGCTGGCCGGAGGTCGCCGGGCGTGCGACTATGCGCTCGTCTCAAGCAACCGGAAGCCGATCGAGGTCGACCCAGCTCGAAGCCTGGTCCTAGTGCCAGATTGCCCGCCGCACGCCGCGTCAATTCCCGTCAGCCCAGGAGACCGACGATGAACCTCATCCGCAGCGACAAGGAAATCCACCACGAGACCGGCGAGTGGTTCGACTGCCGCTGGCATTTCAACTTCGGGAGCTACCGCGACCCCAATCCCGCGAACGAGCATTTCGGCGCCATGCGAGTCTTCAACGACAACCGGGTCTTCCCCGGAGGCGGCTGGGCCCTCCACCCCCACGCCGACGTCGAGGCGTTGACCTATGTGCTCGAAGGCGACTTTCGGCACGAGGACAACGTCGGCGGCGCTCCCGGGCCGCTCCCGGCCGGATCGATCCAGCGGATGACGCTCGGGCAGGGCGGAGCCCACGCGGAGATGAACGCGTCGGAGACGGACCCGATGCGATTCATCGGGATCTGGATCATCCCCGACGCCGCGGACCTGAAGCCCGGCGTCGAACAGCGCGTCTTCACGAAGGCCGACCGGACGAACAGGCTGCTGAAGGTGGTCGCGCCTGTCGGCGAGCCCGGCGACGCCGTCAAGGTCCACCAACAGGCGTCCGTTTACGTGGCGTCGCTTGATCCCGACGTCGAGGTCGTGCACGAGATCGGCGCGGAGCGCGGCGCCTACGTCTACTTGATCTCTGGCGCCGTCATGCTCGGGGGCCAGCCCGTGACCACCGGGGCCGCGGCCAGGGTGTCCCTGCGGCCGGCGATCGAGATCGTGGCGACGGAACCGAGCGAGGTCATCGTGGTGGACGTGCCGCTCATCTTCGAACCCGTAGGCGCCTGGGCCGGCGGGCGCTGACGCCCGCGAATCCGGACGTGCCGCCAGGGGCGCCGATGCGGCCTCGGGGTTCCGCCGGGCCGGCCGGGGGCCCCTACCAGATGAAGCCGGCTCCGACTGTGTCCTGCATGGCCGCGACCATCTGGGACTGCGGGATGACGTGGACCTGCCCGTTCTCGTTGCCGCCGCGGTCGTTGCAGGCCCGGCCGCACGTGTCCAGGTAGGTGTAGGTCGGCGGGCTGGCGGCGTCGTCGTAGCCGACGATCGAGACCGCGTGGCGGATGTGCGGCGTGGACGCGCCCGCCTGCCAGTTCGGCAGGTCGTGCGTGTCCAGCTCCACGACCACCGGAACGCCGTCGCGCCCGACGTCGAGCCTGACCGCCATCTCCAGGTCGCGCCCGGCCGTTGGATCGAAGCGCATGACCGAGGCGTACCAGAATTCGGCCCACCCGGCCCCGGCATGCCCGGAGGCCTCCCAGTTCAGCGCGACCTGGATGTTGGTGCGAGGGGCGCCGATCGTGGGATACAACGGTTCGCCGCTCGCGTCGGCGTAGACGGCCTCACCGGAGGATTGCCAGCCGGGCCGCTGCATCGCCATCCCGATGTACATGATGAAGCCGCGGGCATGGGCCGTGTAGCCATTCACGCTGTCGGAGCCCGACCAGTAAGTACCGATGCGAGCCCCGTTGCTCGACCGGGCGACCGTCGGACCCGGCGAAGGCCAGGCCGCGCCTTCGGCGGCGTATGGATCCAGGAAGTATCCGGCCGTGCCGGTGACGTCCGGTCGACCCGTCAGCTGCTGCCAGTAGTAGAGCGCCGTCGTGGTCGCACCCGCTTCGCACAGGTTCCAGTAGTTGCGGTCGGTGTATCGGTTGCCCCGGGCATCTGAACCGCTGCCCTGGGGTTCGATTATCCAGCGGGCGTAGGCCGTTGCCAGAGTCCGGGCGGCGGGAACCGGGAGGCCCGTGGCGGGGTTCAGCAACGGGTCGGCGGCGGCACCGAGGACGACGACCTGCCCGTCCACGAGGGCGATCCTGCCTGCGGCCTTGAGGTCGAGCCACTCGGCCGATTGGGCGGGCACGGGACGCCGGGGAGCCGGCGAGTCGACCTGATCGGTCGGCAGCGCGCCGCGTGACGGGGCCGCGGTGGGCCTCGCGAGAACGTCGATGGGTTGGAAAGTCGGGCCGGCCGTGGGCGCCGGCGAGCGCGCCTGCGTGGGCATCTGGACGGGCGTCGCGGTCGGGCCGGCCGGCGGCGAACCGGGCGTGAGCTCTTCGCTCGGCGCGGTCAGAGCGATCTCGCCTCGCGGGCCGGGCAGGCTCGCGAACAGCGCCGCCCCCGCCAGCAGGGCGGCCAGGGCGGCCGACCCGGCAACCAGGGTCCGGCGCATGCGGCCCTCGATCGCCTACCAGATGAAGCCGGAGCCGGCGACGTTCTGGATCGCCAGCACCATCTGCGACTGAGGGATCACGTGGATCTGGCCGTTCTGGTTGCCGCCGCGGTCGTTGCAGGAACGGCCGCAGGTGTCGAGGTAGGTGAAGGTGGGCGGCTTCGACGTGTTGTCGTAGCCGACGATCGCGACCGCATGGCGGGTATGCGGCGTGGCCGAGCCGGCCTGCCAGTTAGGCAGGTTGAAAGTGTCGACCGCCGCCACGACCGGCACGCCGTCGCGCCCGACGTCGAGCGTCACGGCCGCGCTCAGGTCACGAGCCAGTGTCGGGTCGGACCTGATGACGGACGTGTAGTAGGCCTGCGTCCACGTGTTCGCGTCGTGGCCGGAGACCTCCCAGTTGAGTCCCGCCAGGATGTTCTGGCGGGACGTTCCCGCGGTCGGGTACAGGGCCTTGCCGCCACGCGCGAAGACCGCCAGCCCGGTCGCCTGCCAGGTCGCCGGTTGCGCGGCCATGGCCAGGTACATCACGAAGCCCCGACCGTGAGCGGTGTAGCCGCTGACTCTGTCGGAGCCGGACCAGTAGGTGCCGATACGTTTCCCGTTCGAGACCGCCACGGTCGGCCCTCGGGCCGGCCATGGCACACCTTCGTTCGCGTAGGGATCGAGGAAGTAACCGGCCGTGCCGGTCACGTCGGGATGGCCCGTCAGATGCTGCCAGTACCACAACGCCACCGTCGCCGCGCCGTCGCCGCACAGGTTCCAGTAGCTGAGGTCCGAGTAGCGGGTGCCCTTCTCGTCCGATCCGTATCCCGGCGGCTCGACGATCCAGCGCGTCCACGACGTGTCGAGGACGCGCCCGGCCGGCGCGGCCAGGCCGGTCGACGGAACAATCAGCGGGTCCACGGCGGCGCCGAGCACGGTCACACGACCATCGGTCAAGGCCACGCGGCCGGCCGCCTTGAGCCCCAGCCAGTCGATCGACTGCGCCGGCAGGGGTCGGAGCGAGTCGCTGAAGAAGCTCGGGTCCGTCGGGAAGGCCCCGCGGGCCGGCGCCGGAGTCGGCGTGGCGAAGACGTTGATCGGTTGGAAAGTCGGGCCGGGCGGCTGGTCTGTGCCGGGCGCCGTAGCCGGAACCGTGGCCGGCGCGGCGCTCGCCGTGGGGCCGACCGACGGGCCGGCGATCGAGTCGAGCGCCACCGGCGATCCGGCCGAACCGGGCGGGCTCTGGGCGGTGCCGCGCGGAAGGTTCATGAACCCTGCCGAAATGGCGATGACGACGACGAAGCCCGCCGCGCCAACCGCTACGTACCAGCGGCGGCGAGCTCCGTGGGACGCTTCCACGCGGCCATTCTACGTTGAAGGCGGCGCATGGCCCGTCCCGGCCCCGGACCGACTGCCGCCGGCCTCACGCAGCT
This sequence comes from uncultured Chloroflexia bacterium, assembly GCA_963713795.1. Lineage (GTDB taxonomy): Bacteria > Chloroflexota > Limnocylindria > Limnocylindrales > CSP1-4 > Fen-1039. Next base: position 269,620 of record CAVQNC010000007.1, on the reverse strand, counting down.
GGTCGAGAGCGGCCGAGACGGCGGCCTTGACCGCCGCCGCGTCGCCGTCGGTCCGGATCGTCCGGGTCGCGGCCGAGCGCCACAGCGGCAGTGACGCGGCCTGCGCCGCGATCCGCTGGCGGGCATCCGCCTCCGGCATGCCCCGGCCGGTCAGCCGGGCCAGCTGTACCGCCGGTTCGCAGACGATCAGCCAGACCTCGTCGCACCAGCGGGCCTGGCCGGCTTCAACGAGCCTGATCGCCTCCAGGACGATCGCACTCGGGCGGCGCCCGTCGGCCGCGCGGATCTCCTCCCGCTCAAGCTGGCCGACGGCCGGGTGGACGATGGACTCGAGTTCGGCCAGGCGCTCCGGGTCGGCAAAGACGATCCGGCCGAGCGCGGCGCGGTCGAGCGACCCGTCCGCCAGGCGGTACCCCTCGCCGAACCGAGCGAGAATGGACTCCGTCACCGGGGTCCCGGGTGCCATCAGATCGCGCGTCAGCCGATCCGCGTCGATGACGATGGCGCCGAGCTCGGCCAGCCAGCCGGCCACGGTCGACTTGCCGCAGCCGATCGGGCCGATCAGGCCGATGACCGGCGCCCGCGTCGCGAGCGAGCCCTGGTTCGGATCGTCCCCTTCCCTCGTCCCGGGCCCGTCTTCCGTCACGGTGCCGCCTCCTCCATCTCCAGCCACGCCTCCTCGGCGGCGGCGAGCGCGTCGTTCACGACGGCCAGGTCGGCGCTGACCCGGCGCAGCTCGACGTAATTGCCGTGCACGCCGGGATCTAGCAGTGCCGACTCCAGCAGGCGCTTGCGCTCGGCGAGCCGGGCCAGCTCCTCGTCGAGCTGAGCCCGGCGGCGCCGGTAGGCGTCCTTGGATAGCTTATCGACCGGGCGGCGGGCGGCCGCCGAGCCGGCGACCGCGGCGGCCGTCGGCACGTCCGGCTCCATGGCCCTGCCGCGCCGCTTCGGGGAGGCCGCGTCGCCGGTCGACGGCGGACCGGCCTTCCGGCCCGACGTCCCGGCCGCGCCCCCCGGCTTCCGGACGCCGGACTCCCGCGAGCGACCGCCGCGAAGCCGCCCCGCCTCCGTTTCGGCGGCGGCCTTCACCGTCCAACCGGCCGCGACGGCGGCCCTCCACGCGCGATAGCCGCCCTCGAACGGAACGGCCAGGCCTTCGTCGACGACCCAGAGAGAAGCGCACACCTTCTCCAGGAGCCGGCGGTCGTGGCTGACGATCAGCAGCGTCGCCTCCGCGCCGGCCATGTAGGCCTCCAGGGCCTCGCGTGCCGGAATGTCGAGGTGGTTCGTCGGCTCGTCCAGCAGGAGCAGGTTGGAAGGCATCAGAAAGAGCAGGGCCAGCTCGAGGCGAGACCGTTCCCCGCCGGAGAGAGCGGTGACTTCCTTAAACACGTCGTCGCCGCGGAACAGGAAGCGCGCCAGGTGGCCACGCGCGGCGGCAGGGCTGAGCGGTATCTCGTCGAGCAGCGCGTCGAGGACCGTGGCGCCGGGGATCGGCGCTTCGCGAAGCTGGGCCAGGTAGCCGAGCTGGACGTTGCGGCCGAGGTCCAGCGCCCCGTCGAGCGGCTGGAGCTCCCCGGCGATCGTACGCAGCAGCGTCGTCTTGCCGGCGCCGTTGGGGCCGACGATGCCGACCCGGTCGCCGCGCCGGAGCTCGAGCCACGGAATCGTCGCGACGGGCGTCTCGGCGGGGGGCAATTCCCGCGGGTCGGTGTCGCGATTCGCGGCACCATTCGGCCGGGCCGTGGGACCAGCGGAGGCCACCGGCGCGCCGGCGGGGCCCGGTGCCGCGCCGCCCGCGGCAGACGCGACCGGGGCGGGCACCGCAAGAGTCCGATACCCGACGACCAGCCCTTCCGCCCTGACCACCGAATCATACGAGCGTGCCGCCGAACCGCCCGCGAGTGCCTCGGTCGGCAACCTCAGCCGGGCGTCGGACTTTCGCTTGTCCAGCGGCTGCAGCGCCTCCAGGCGAGCTTCGTGCTCGTGCATCTTGCCGTGCTTGCGCTGGTGCCGGTACTGCTGGATGAGCTCCTGCTCGCGAGCGATCGCGCCGGCTCGGGCCTCGGCCTCCTCGGCGGCGCGCAGGTCGCGCTCCTCGCGCTGCCGGGCATAGGAGGCGTAGTCGCCGCGGAACGGCGTCAACCGCCGGTCCCGCAACTCCCAGATCCGGGTCACGGTCGCGTCGAGGAAGGTGCGGTCGTGGGAGGCCACGATGAGGCTGCCGTGGCGCCGGCCGAGATGATCCTCGAGCCACTCCAGCGCGCCCAGGTCGAGGTGGTTGGTGGGCTCGTCCAGCAGGAGGAGCTCCGGATCGGAGAGGAGAAGGCGGGCCAGGGCGGCGCGCGTCTGCTCGCCGCCGGAGAGGTTCGTGGGCGGGCGGTCCCAGTCGGCGCGGTCGAAGCCCAGGCCCGAGAGCGCCGCTTCGACGCGCTGGTCCAGGGAGTAGCCGTCCTTGACCGCGAACTCGTGCTGCATCGTCTCGTACTCGGCCCCGGTGACGCGGCCTTCGTGCTCGAGCTCTCGAAGCCTTCGCTCCAGGTCCTCGAGCCGCCGCGCGCCCGCCCGAACCGCCAGCCGAAGGCTCGCCGCCTCGATGAAGGCCACGTCGACATGCGCCTCCTGAGACAGCATGGCAACGGTCAGGCCGCGCTTGCGATGGACGACCCCGGCGTCGGGCTCGTCCAGGCCCGCCAGGAGCCGGAGCAGGGTCGTCTTGCCGGCGCCGTTCGGGCCGACGAGGCCGATGCGGTCGCCGGCCGCGACGGCGGCGTCGACGTGGTCGAGGATGACGAAGTCGCCGACCTCGCGAACGACTCCGTCGAGACGGACGATCGACATCAGCCGGGGCCTCCGGCCCGGGCGGCCGCGCGCCTCGTGGCCGCGGCCCGACGAGCCGCGGCGACGCGCCGCGCCTTTTCTTCGGCCTTCTCCGCGGCGCGTGCCTCCTCGGCCCGGGACCGGCCCAGGGCGCCTTCGCCGGAAAGCTCGGTCCAGCGGGGACCACGCCCGGCCGAAACGCCGGCCGAGGCCCGGGCGGGATGGAGAAGCGCTGCCGCGGCAGCGCGCTGCGCGGCCGGAAGCCGCTGGCACCAGCCGCAGAAGTGCGTCGATCGTCCGCCCACCACGATCCGCCTCAGGGAGCGGCCGCAGCGCAGGCAGGGCTCGCCGGCCCGCTGGTAGACGGCCAGGTGCTCCTGCATGGAGCCGTCCCCCTCCGGCGCGGTGTAGTCGTCGACCGAGCTGCCACGCCGCTCTACGGCCTCGGCGAGGACGTCCCTCAGGGCGGCGTGCAAGCGCCGTGCCTCGCCGGAAGAGACGGAATGGGCGTCGCGCAGCGGGTGGAGTCGCGCCCGCCAGAGCGCTTCATCGGCGTAGATGTTGCCGACGCCGGCGAGGAAGTCCTGGTTCAGCAGCAGCGTCTTGAGCCGGCCGCGGCGGCCGGCCAGAAGAGCCGTGAAACGGCCGGCCGTGAACTCGTCGGCGAGCGGCTCGGCCCCGACCGCGAGCACTCCCGCGGCCGCCCCTTCGACCGGCAGCCCGGTGGCCGGGTCGCGCCGGTACAGCCCCATTCGCCCGAACTTGCGGATGTCCCTGTACCGGATCTCGCGGCCGTCCGCCAGGACCAGTACCACGTGGACGTGACGATCCTGCGGCGTCCCCCCGGGTACGACGAACAGCTGGCCGGTCATCTTGAGGTGGACCGTCAGCACGAGAGGCTCGGCCTCGTCCGGGTCGGCCGACCGAGGCAGGGCTCCGGACGTGCCGGGCGCGCGGGGCGTTCGCGACTTCCGCGCCGACGTCCGACCAGCCGAGCCGGAGCCGGCGGCGTCCGCGGCCTCCGAGGCCGCACCGCCGCGATCAGCGGCATCCTTTGAGCCGCCGCCTGGCCCGAGCCAGACGAGGAGTTGCTTGCCTCGCCGGCCGACGCCTTCGATTTCCCGTTCCGTGACTGCCGCCGCGAAAGCGTCGGGTGTGCGGTTCCGCAGCGTCGCAGCCCAGTTCGAGCGTGCGCCTACGATCCGCGCGCCACTCACGAGGCCACGCAGATCACGGGCGATCGTCTCGACCTCCGGCAGCTCGGGCATGCCTAGAGCGTAGCGGGGCGGCGTCCGGGATGCGTGGCGCCGGCGAGCCAGGGCTCGCAGCCGGTGCTGCCCCGGCCGTGGGATGAGCAGCCCGAGGCTCCGCCCGCTACCATCGACCCGGGACGGCGGCGCCGCTCGGCGTGCGCCCAGCAGGCAGTGACGGAGGGCACGGTGGGCTTCCTCAAGAGGCATCCGGGCGGCAGGCCCGGTGCGTCGACGGAGGACCCGGTGGCCCGGGCCGTGGCGCAGCTGAGGCAGGTCGGAGCCGACCCGACCGCCCCGCACGAGACGCGCCATTTCGTCTACGTCCCCGGCGTGAAAGCCGCGCAGCAGCTCGCCCGCCTGCTCACGAGCCCTAGCCGGCAGGTGGAGGTAGACACTTCCGCGCGCACGGGCTACTGGCTCGTCGTCGTCCGGCAATCGCTGGTCATCACGCCCGAGGCGATGGCCTCTCTCCGGACCGAGTTCGAGACCGCGGCCGCGCCGCTCGGCGGCGCCTACGGCAGCTGGCAGGTGGACATCCGGGCCGGCTGATTCGCCCCCGCCGGCCAGTCCGAACCTAGGCCAGCTTCGGGGCCACTTTCTGCTGAAGCTCCAGGCAGACCTGCCGCGCCAGTTCGACGAAGGCCACCTGGGCGGTCGAGCGGTACCGATCGCGGTGCCAGGCCAGGGTCAGAACTCTCGGCGGAACCTCCGTCGGGACCACGGCACACTTCGGATCGCTCTCGTCCACGGTCAGGCGCGGCACCAGGGCCACTCCGATGCCCGCCTGGACGAGCGCCTGGACGGTGGTGTTGTCGTCGGACCGGAAGACCCATTCCGGGTTGCCGCCGTTGGCGCGCAGATACTCCTCGGCCGTTCCCGTGCTGCGACAGTGGCGAAACCCGATGAGCGGCAGCTCCGAGATCTCGAGCGGCGTGGCGACCCGGTCCAGCCGCGCCAGCGCCGAACCGGATGGCACCACCAGAACGTACGGATCGCGGAAGAGCTCCACCGCCTCGAAGGGACCTTCCGACAGCGGGTAGACTGCGAACGACAGGTCCAGGTCGCCGGACTCCACGAGATCCAGCAGACCGTCGTCGCTGTTGGTCTCCATGAGGTGGACCTCGACGCTGGGCCAGAGCCCCGTGAAGATGCCGAGGGTGGCCGGCAGCACCCGAGCGCCGACGCTCTGGTACGTCCCAACGCTCAGCCGGCCGGTCGCACCCTCCGCGTACGCCCGCAGATCCGCCCTGGCCGCCTGCATCCGGGCGACGATGGCGTCGGCGTGGCGAAGCAGCAGCACGCCAGCTTCGGTGATCTCGACGGTCCGCCGGCCTCGCGATCGGTCGAGCAGCCGGACGCCCAGGATCGATTCCAGGGCGGCCACGTGCTGGCTCACCGCCGACTGGGTGTAGTCCAGCGATTCGGCGGCCTCGTGAAACGAACCAGTCTCGGCGACGGCCCGGAAGCTGAGCAGGTGGCGGAACTGGACGTCGGCATAATGATCAGCATTCATGATTAGCAATTGAACAACATCGACTTGCTCTAATCAAGTGCCAGGCGTACGGTACCGCCATGGAACTGATCACCTTCGTCGTACTCGTTCTCTTCGTCGGCGCGCTCACGGTCGCTCTCGGCAGCGACTCGCGCCCGTCCGAACACGACCACCTCCGAAACCTCTAAGGGCTTCGCAGAATTCGCGGTGCGGGCCCCGACCTGAGTCGGACGGCGTCGGCGCAACCACTCCGCGCTCACGCCGGACTCTCGGTCGGGGCCTTGCCGTTTCCGCGCCGGTCGCCTACCCCGCGGCGACGTCCACGGGGGCCTCGCCGAGTTCCGCCAGCAACTCGTCCTCGCGCGTGAGCGGCCGCATCGACTCCCAGTCGTCGCCGACCTTGACGTCGACGGTCAGCGGCACGTCGAGCTTGAGCGCGCCTTCCATGGTTGCCCGCAGGATCGGCGCGGCCGTCTCCACCTCCCCGCGCGGAACCTCCAGCACGAGCTCGTCGTGCACCTGGAGCAGGACGCGGGCCTTGAGTCCCGCGGACCGCAGCCGCTCCGGGAGCCTGATCATGGCGATCTTGATGATGTCGGCGGCGGTTCCCTGGATCGGCATGTTGATCGCCATCCGCTCGCCGGCGGACCGCAGCGCGGGGATCCGCAGCTCCGGGATCGAGCGGCGGCGGCCGAGCAGCGTCGAAACGTAGCCCTGCTGGCGGGCCAGCTCCTTGATGTGGAGCATGTAGTAGCTGATGCCGGAGTACGTCGCGAAGTAGTTGTCGATGAACTCCTTCGCCTCGGCCCGCGAGATCCCGGCGCGCGACGAGAGCCCGAAATCGCTCATGCCGTAGGCCAGTCCGAAGTTGACCATCTTGGCCATCGACCGCTCGTCGTGGGTGACGTCCGCCGGCTGCTTGTGGAGGACCCGCGCGGCGGTCTCGCGGTGAATGTCGGCGCCGCGGGCGAAGGCGTCGCGAAGATGCTCGTCGCCCGAGACGTGGGCCAGGATGCGCAGCTCGATCTGCGAGTAGTCGGCCGCCAGCAGCGTGACGTCGGGTCCGCCGGCCACGAAGGCCCGGCGGATGCGCCGCCCCAGGTCCGACCGGATCGGAATGTTCTGAAGGTTCGGATCGGACGAGCTGAGCCGGCCGGTAGCGGCGACGGCCTGATGGAAGGTCGTGTGCAACCGGCCGTCGCGCTCGGACACGAGCGCCGGCAGAGCCTCGATGTAGGTCGATCGGAGCTTCGAGTAGAGCCGCCAGTCGAGCAGCTTGCCGATCATCGGATGGGCCGGTTTCAGCTCTTCGAGGACCGACGCGTCGGTCGAGTAACCCGTCTTGGTCCGCTTGCCCTTGGGGAGATTGAGCTCGTAGAAGAGGATCTGCTCCAGTTGCCTGGGCGAACCCAGATTGAAGTCGTGGCCGACGTCCAGGTAGATCTCCGACTCCAGCCGCGCCATCTCGCGCCCGAACTCGACGTCGAGCAGGCCCAGCGCCTCGCTGTCGATGGCGACGCCGGCCACCTCCATCTCGGCCAGCACCGGGATCAGCGGCAGCTCCACTTCACGGAAGAGGCGGTCGAGCCCTGATTCGGCCAGGGCCGTCTCCAGCGACTCGCGGGCGGCCAGCGCGGCCAGCGCATCCAGCCCGACGCGGACGAGGGCCGGCGCATCCCCGGCCGGCGGCAGGGTCACGTCCAGGCGCTCCTGAGCGACGTCGGCGATCGTCTGGCTCCGCAGCGAGGCGTTGAGCAAGTAGGCCGCTATCTGGGTGTCGAAGGCCACGGGCAGGGGCGTGGCTGCCCCGCCGGCTATGTTCGCCACGACGAGGGGCTTGGTCTCGTGGCCGACGACCCGGGCGCCCGACTTCAGCAGCAGATCTCCAAGCCATCCTGCCGCGTCGTGGCCATCGGCCACCAGGACGCGGCCGTCCGCGCCGGCCAGGGCGAGCGCCTGGGGTACGCCCCGCATCGGCCGCGGATCGCTCATCAGGAGCGCGGCCCCAACTTCGTCGCGGCCGGCCAGCCACTCCGCGGCATCCGCGGCCCCCGCCTCGTTGGCTTCGAAACGATCCATGAGGCTTGGGTCGGCAACGGCCGCCCTCAGCGCCGCCGGCAGGTCGGCGGGTTCGGCTTTGGGGCCGTCGGGCCGGGGTCGCAAAGGCGCAGGCGCCGATGCCTCGGCCTGTGCCGGCGCGTGCTCGGCCAGTCCGGCCGACCCGAAGTCCATCGTAAGCTGCAGGCCCTCGCCTTCGCCGACCAGAGACGACCTCTCCCGGCCGGCCCGGCGCGTCCAGGAGCCTGCCCCGGCCGCGCCGCCGGGGTTGGCCGCACCGCCGGAACCGCCGCCGGGCGCCCCGGCTACTCGAGCGGCCGGCACGCTCCCGGCCGCGGTTCGCAGAGCCTCGGCGGCATCGACGGAGGACTCGCCGGTCAGCGGCGGCAGGCGGTCGATCAGCGTCCGGAACTCGAACTCGCGGAAGAGCCTGACCACCTCGGCGCGATCGTAGTCGGACAGGCGAGCCGCCTCGAGGTCGAGCACGATCGGGAGATCGCGGACTATCCGGGAGAGCTCCCGGCTGGCATAGACCTGCTCGCGCGCCTCGACGAGCTTCTCGCGCAGCCTGTCGGGCGCGACCTCGTCGAGCCGGGCATAGAGTCCCTCGATGGAGCCGAACTGGCCCACCAGCCTGGCGGCGGTCTTCTCCCCTACCCCCGGGATGCCCGGAATGTTGTCGGTCGGGTCGCCCTTCAGGGCCTTGTAGTCGATCATCTGGTCGGGCCTCAGCTCGAACCGCTCCCAGATCCGGGCCGGGTCGTAGTAGACGGTGGAGTCGACCCCCTGTCGGGTCGTCATCAGCCGGGTGTGGTCGGTCACTATCTGGAGCATGTCGAGGTCGCCGGTCACGACCGTGGTTTCTATTCCCCGCGTGTCGAGATCGCGCGTGATCGTGCCGATGACGTCGTCGGCTTCATAGCCGGCCATCTCGTAGACGGGTATGCGCAGCGCGGCCACGACCTGGCGGACCTTGGGAAACTGCGAACGCAGGTCGTCAGGCATCGGCGCGCGCGTGGCCTTGTAGTCGGCGAATTGCTCGTGCCGGAAGGTGGGTCCCGGCAGGTCGAAGCACGCGGCCACGTACTCCGGACGGACGTCCTGGATGCCACGCAGCAGGATGCTGCAGAAGCCGAACACGGCGTTGACGAGCTCGCCCTTGCTCGTGGTCAGCGGCGGCAGGGCGTGATAGCCACGGTAGATGAGGCCGTTGCTGTCGAGCAGCATCAGGCGGGGCATTGGGGCCTCGAGCTCGCGGCCGGCGGAGCAGGGTCCGGCGACTAGAGTTTAGCCGGGGTTGGGCCGGCCGGGACGCCGCGTCTCCGACGCGTCAGGACGCCGCTCCGCGATCCGGACCGCGACGCCGGCGGGGCAGCAGGGCGACCGCGAGGCCGATCGCGAAGAGCGCCGCGAAGAACGCCAGCCAGACGAGTCTCGCGTCCGGGCCGCTCGAACCGGCGCCGACGGGCAAGTTCTTGGTCGGTGTCGAGGCCCCGCCGCCGGAGAACGCGCCCTGGTTTCCGGCCGAGGAAGCGGCCAGCTGGCCGGTCTCGGCCGGAGGAGATGACGCGGGCGGCGTCGGGGCGTTGCCGTTTGTGGCGAGGCCGGCGACGCTCGGCGCCAGGATCGGGCTGGCAGGTCCCAGTGCGCTCGGAATGGCGGGCGCGGCCGTAGGCGCGGCCGTGGCGAGGCTGACGGCCCCCGTGTTCGACTGCGCGCCCGGCGAAGACGCCGCCTTCGTGCCGCCCGACTCCGGCAGGACGGCGGCGCGGTCCCCGTTCGACGCGTACCCGCCCGCGGTGCCCGCCGCGCCTCCCAGCAAGGAAACGGCGCTCGTCAGGACCATCCCGGCGATGCCGAGCGCGGCCAGAGATCCACCCAGGGATCGCCGCAGGTTGGGCCCGAAGAGCGCCAGACGGAAGCCGGCCTTCCTGCGGAGTCGAGCCGCGTCCGACTCGGTCAGGCGGAAGTCGCGCGGCCTGGGGGGCACGAGCAGCGCGGCGGTGGCGTCGGCCATGGCCCCGAGATCGGCGAAGAGGGACTCGCATTCCGGGCAATTGGCCAGGAGATCGAGGGCGCGGGCACGCTCGACATCGCTGACGTCGCCGCCGTAGAGGCGGGCGACGAGGAGTTCGTCGTGGTCGGCGTGAGCGGCGGGAGCGGTCCGATCCATCACTTTCCTCAGACGATCTCAACCACGGAACAGTTCCCGGTCCGCGGCCAGCGCGCTTCGCAGGGCGAGCCGGCCGCGGTGGATGCGCGACTTAACCGTGCCGATCTCGACGCGCATGATCTGCGCGATCTCCGCGTAGTCGTAGCCCTCGACGTCGAACAGCACGATGCAATTCCGCTGCTCGTACGGCAGATCGGCCAGCGCCCCGGCGAGGGCCCTGGAGCGCTCGGCCGCGAGGGCCTTGGTCTCGGGTTCCACCTCCTGCCCGGCCGCGGGCTGCCAGGTGTCGTCCTCGAACTCGGGGTAGGGCTGGCTCGGCCGTCGGCGTCGTAACCTTTGCAGATCCATCGCCGCGTTGATGGCGATCCGGCCCAACCAGCTTCGAACGCTGCCGCCGCGAAACGACGACAGATTCCGGTAGGCGCTGAAGAAGGCCTCCTGGACCGCGTCGGCGGCCTGGTCGCGGTCCGGCACGAGCCGGTAGACGAGCCCAAAGAGGTGGTCCTGGTGGCGCGATGACGAGCTCGTTGAAGGCTTCCAGGCGGCCGCGCAGCGCCTCCTCGACCAGGGCGGCGTCGATCGCCTGGCCTGCCCCGTCGGCGCGGCGATCCTCCTCAGCCTTCGGGTCGGTCACGACTTCCGCCAGCCACTCTCTCATCCACGAGGGCTTCGCCTCGTTTCGGCGCGCGGACCGGCCGCGGCGGCGCGAGGATAGCACGCGGCCGATGCTCGCCCGCGGCAGAGCCGGGCCGCGCCAGGAGCTGACGCCCGGTGCGCCCGCCGGCCGAGTCCACCCTGCCGGGCGCCACCGCCGGACCCCGAAGGCTGTACCATGCCCGCCGGACCGTGCCGACGTGGCGGAACTGGCATACGCGCTCGACTCAAAATCGAGTGGCCGTGAGGTCATGCGGGTTCAACTCCCGCCGTCGGCACCACACTCGGCCGAAACCGGCGCCCGCCCGGGAAGGCGAGGGTCCGCTCGCGTGCCGTCGGCGCGGCCAGGGTCTCCTCAGCAGCTGAGCCCGCCCCCTCCGCCGCCGCCGCCGCTGCTGCTGGCCGCCGGCACCCCGTCGAGCCCATGGGCGACGATGTTGCGCACGGTTGCCCAGCGCGGCACGGTCAGGAACCCGACCGGATTCCCGGTCACCGCGGGCACCAGCTCGATGCTCTTGATGTTCTCCGTGCCGACCCTTTCGGCCAGGGCCAGGAGCGTCGGAGCATCACCGATCGGCATGTCCGTCCAGAAGGCGCTGCCGGCGGCGCTGATGAGGGACGGGATCTTCGTGAGCAGCGAGCACGGGTTCAGGTCGGCCCGGAGCGCGAGCAGAACCGCCTGCTGGCGTGACATCCGGCCGTAATCGGAGTCCTGGTGGCGGCTGCGGGCGTATTCGAGCGCGACCAGGCCGTTCATGTGCTGCTCGCCCGGTTTGATGTCGATGCTGATGTCCCTGCCGTCCTGCGGCCTCGAGTACTGGCTGTCCTTGATCTCCACGGGAACGTTGATGTCGATGCCGCCGAGAGCGTTGATGAGGCCGACGAAGCCCATTAGGTTGATGACCACGGCGCCGTCGACGTGCAGCCCCAGGTACTGGCCGATGGCGCCCTCGAGGGCCTTGAAGCCGCGCACGAAATCAGAGCCCGAGTACGGGTAGGCCGAGGGCCGGTTGACCGCGTCACGCCACAGGGCGTTGAGCAGATTCGGGTACGGGAAGCAGTGGCACGCGTAGGCGTTGGCCGATTCGGGCGGCAGCGGGATGTTCTCGAGGTTGCGCGGGATGCCGTACATGACGGCCTGGCCGGTCGCGATGTCCACCTGCAGCAGGATCATCGTGTCCGTTCGGAGACTCCACCGGCCGACCCCCGAGTCCGCCCCGACGAGAAGGACGTTGAGCATGCCGTCGGCGGCCCACTGCGAGGGATCCGTGTCCGAACCGCTGACGTCCTCGACCGGGAAGATGGGTATTCCGGCCGCGGTGGTGGGACCGGCGGTCGGCAGAGTGAACGTTCCGGAGGTGGTGACCGACGGCGACCCGATCGCCTGCGCCAGCGACGGCCCCGGCGTCGCGGTCGGGACATCCGTCTGACCAGGATCGTTCGAGAAGGCGGCCGCAGTTTCGCCGGCGGCGAGATTGCCGTTGCCGAACCAGCTCGGCCCATTCGGATTGAAGATCGAGCTCAGGACGTCGCGGTACTCGAGCGTGACCGCACCCAGCGCGAGATGCGTTCCAATCGTGGCAACCATCACGGCCCCGAGGACCACCACCGTGATCGGATGCCTGGATCTCCGCGGGGGCGCCTTCGTCTGGTCCTTGAAGCCGATGAACGACGAGGCGGGAGCCGAGCCGGCTATCCGATGGGCATCGACGATGGCCCACAGACGGTAGATCAGGATCGCGGCGTCGATGAGGACCAGGGCGGTCAGCGAGTCCTCGGAGAACACCACGTTGTAGAGGTCGTGCCGGGCGAATACCAGGATTGCGCCGACCACCACGAGCAGGCCGATCGCCGGCAGGGCCACCACCAGGCCGCGCCGGCGCCTTCCGGCCGCGGCCTGTCCCAGACCGGGCAGAAGAAACGACAGGAAGGCGGCCGCGGTGGGCGACTGCCACGAGAAGCGACCAGACAGGCCACGCAATCTACGCAACGCTCAGCCTCGACGATGCATGACGGCCGGGCATCGGAACCCGGACGGCGGTGGTTTCCAGGACAGATGTTCAGCAGCCGAGCCCTCCCCCGCCGGCGCCCGCCGGTGCCGGTGGCGGCGGGCACGCTGTCGAGGCTGTGGGCCACGATGCTCTTGGCCCTGGCCCAGGTCGTGGGGTTGATGTAGGTGGTGTTGACGCCCAGCGTGGCGGGGTCGAGGGTGATGCTCTTGACGTTCCCGCCGGTGATCTTCTTCGCCAGCGACGCCCATTGAGTCGCGTCGCTGAGCGGCATGTCGGTCCAGAAGGCGCTCCCGAGGGCGTTGACGAGAGAGGGGATCTGCGGCAGCACCGAGCACGGGTCGAAGGTGTTCCGCATGGCCTTGAGGACCAGCTGCTGGCGCATCATCCGAGCGTAGTCGGTGGAGTAGATACGGGTTCGAGCATAGGCCAGAGCCCAGTCCCCATCCATGTGTTGTTCACCGGCTTGATGACGAAGGCTATGTCGGCACCCTGGTGCCAGGTGATCGTTTGCTTGCCGCCCGACTGAGCCGCATCCGCGATCATGTGGGGGATCACGGCGCCGGTGTCATCGGGGGTCGAATACCCGAAGTGAATCTGGCCGACATGCGCAGCCCGAGCCGCAGATGTCGCAGATCGCCATTTCGCCGCCCACGTGCCGGCCGGACCGCACGGATAGTCGGCCACCGTGGTGGGCACGTCGATGTTGATACCGCCAAGGTCGTCGATGAGGGTCACCAGCCCCTCGAGGTTGATCACCACGAAGCCGTCGATCGTCAGGCCCGTGAGCGTCCCGATGGCTTGCTCCGTCGCCGTCATGGCACGCGTGTATTCCAGCCCCGCTCCCTGGTAGAAGGGGAAGTTGGACGGGTGGTTCCAGCCCGCCTCATTGGCCAGCCAGTTGAGCATGTACGGCCAGGTGTACGCCGGGCAGCCGTTCGTGGGCTTCGTGTAGTGCACGGCTATGTTCGAGGGAAGGGGCACGCACATCGTGTTCCGCGGGATGCCGATCATGGCGGCGCGACCGGACGCGAGGTCCACGTGGAGCACGATCATGGTGTCCGGCCTCAGGCCGGTGCTGCGTCCGCCGCCCAGGCCGGCATCCACCCCGGCGAGCAGGATGTTGAGCTGCCCGTCGGCGGCCCAGTTCTCGGCGGCGTTGGATGTCACGAACGACGGCAGGGAAGCCGGATCGAAGGTCGCGTTCGGGTCGAAAGAGAGGCCCGGCGAGGCAGCGGCGCCAGACGCGCCGGCGGAGCCGGATGCGCCCGTGCCGGCGCTCGGCAGAACCTGCTCATCGGGGTTGTCCGAAGTCATCGCGATCGTCTGCCCGGGCGCCAGGGTAGGACCGGCAAAGCACGGGGTCAGGGCGGAGAGGCAGGACAGAGAGTTCTGCCAGCCCAGGTCCACCGAGGCGACGCCGGCATGAACCATTACCGTGCCCGAGAGGATGATCGCGACCCCGACCGTCGCGCCCCACTTCCTCGTGGAAGGGCCGCGGCGGCGCGGCTTCGCCACCGCCTTGCTGGCCAGCAGGTAGGAGTCGACCACTGCCCACAGGTGGTAGGCGAGGGCCACGACGTCAAGAAGCAGCAGGCTCGTCAACCACTGCTGGTCGAAGGCGGCGTTGAGAACGGAGTGCCCGTCCACGATCAAGATCAGGAAGAAGGCACCCAACACCGCCAGGGCCGGGATCGCCACGATCGCTCCACGGCTGGGCTTGCCGGCCGCCGCCTGACCCAGGCCGGGAAACAGGAACGACAAGACGGCGGCGGCCAGGGGCCTTCGGAGCAGGGACGGGATCTTCATTCGATTGATCTCTCTCCTTGCCCCTCCAGGGTGGTCGACACCCGGGCGGAATTATGCATGACCGGGCCCGCCGTGGCTTTCGGCGAGACGCTCGCCTGGAGTCGAGACGTAATGTCGGCCGCCGAATTGCCCTTAAGAACCCTTCACAAATGGCCCGTCGCACCCGGCAAACCTGACGCGGCCGTATTTCTGGGCCCGACGTGTCAGGCAGGACGACGGGTTCGAACGAGCGGCAGAGCTCGGCTCTAGAACCAGACGACGCCGCCCGCGGTCGCCAGCCCGATCAGAGTCGCGGCCAGCAGCCAGGCCCCGAAAGAAACCGAGACCTAAGGCGGAACGGAACCTCATGAGGCCGAGCTTCAGGATCAGGGCGGCCGGCAGCCGCCCGAGCGCGGGCCGCGCGGGGGCGAGAATTGGCAGGCCATCGATACCATTACTAGCGGCGGCCACGGAGGCGTGGAAGGCGAGGTGGACCGTCACGGCGACCGGATCGGCGGCGGTATCGCGCGCGGCGGCGTCATCCACGGCCGACATTTCGATCGCCCGGCCGCCGGCAGCGTCGGCGGCCAGCTCGAGATCAAGGCGGCGATGGAGCTGTGCGGGCGTCGATCGGGGCAGGGCGTCGATCCTGCAACGGGCTTCCTCGAGGCGGCCGGCCATCAGCAGAGCTGAAGCCCAGGCGTCCGCCGGAACCTCCGACTCGGCGTGACCGCGTAGCCACTCGCCGGCCAGGACCGAATTGCGCGGCATCCGGCTCCCCGTCCGCGTTCGCCACTCGGTCGCTGCGACATGGTCCATCCAGGTGAGCACTTCCTGGGCCGGCCAGTCGACCGCGAACGCAAAGCCAGAAGAGCGAGCAGCGCCGGCATTGGGATCAGAACGGCAGCAACCAGGACGATCGCCTTGACGCGGTCCCGAGCACAGCACGAGCGCCGCGGCCGGGCCGGCGACGGCCGCCGCCAGACGGATCCCGGTCCCGGAAACTCTCAAGCCGAACGCTCGGCGCTGAAGAGTCACTATCGGGTCGGCCCGGCGGTCTGCGACCACCCCCGCGACGCCGCCGGTCATCGCGCCTCCTGCGTCGAAAGATCCAGACGCACGAGACCCTCGCCCAGGCGGCGCCTGACTTCGGCCAGGAGCTCGGCATCGTAGGCGACGCCGCCGCGTACCTCCATCGGCAGCGTGGCGCCCTCGCCCGGGGAGGTGGAAGACGACCCGCGTGGCGCCGGGCCGATCCTTGAGCACGGCTCGCAACTCCTCCATCGCCAGCACGATGCGTCCCGTGTCGGCGCCGTGCGTGAAGCGCACGTTCAGAATGCCGGAGGCGGGCGCTTCGAGGGCGCGGTCGGTGCCGCCGACGCACGGGCCGCAACGGCTCGCGCCTCATCGGGGAGTGGCGGCTCCTCGCGTTCGGGCGCCAGAGCGGCCAGGTCGTCCGGGGCGGGCACGGAGGCGAGCGGCTCCGACGGGGCGGGCGGCGGGCGCGGCACGGCCGCAGGGCCATGGCGGGCGCGGCCGCCGGGCGGCCGCCCCGGGGCCGCGTCGCCGGGGCGGGGCCGCGGCTGGAGCCGGCGTCGCCGCGACGGAGCCGATACTCCCCCGCCGCGCAGCGGCGAGACGCGCATCGACGGGCACCGCAGGCGCCGTGGCCACGGCCGGGTGCCCGGGTCCCGGCGCGGCCGAGTACGCGGACCCGGCCGCCGGCCGAGGCGATCCTGGCGTACTGCCGCCGCTGCCGCTGCCGCTGCCGTCGCCGTTGCCGTTGCCGCTCCCTCCGCCGCCGTCGCCGCTGCCCGCGCCGCGCCGCCGCCCCACGCGGCGGCCCCTCCGCCCGCGCTCGCCGGCGGCCACTTCCTCGGCGATCGCCGCGGGGCCGCGGGACGCGGCGTCCTCCCAGACCCAGACCGCGTCGGCCAGCAGCGACGCCTCCTCGCCGCGATGGTCCACCCGCCCGGCCACCAGCAGGATCGCGCCCTCGGCGAAGGTGCCGCCGCTCGTGGCGTACATCCTGCGGGAAGACCACGACCTCCAGCGTCCCCTGCAGGTCCTCCAGCGTGGCGACGGCCATCGTCTCCTTGTTGCGGGTCATGACGGTCCGCACGCCCGTGACGATGCCGCCCATCACGACCCGCTGGCCGTCGAGCGACTCGTCCTTCAGGTCGCCCGAGTAGGCCGTCACGAACTGGGCGATCTGGTCGGCCATCGCGCCCAGCGGATGCTCCGACAGGTAGAGCCCGAGCAGCTCCTTCTCCCAGCGCAGCCGCTCGCGCGAGAGCGCCTCCGGCACCTGCGGCAGCGGCCGCTCCAGCGCCTCCGGCGACGACCCCATGTCGAACAGCGACGTCTGGCCGCTCGTTCGGTCGCGCTGGACCGCCTGGCCGGCGGCCATGGCGTCGTCGAGCGCCGCCAGCAGCTGCGCCGGCGTGGCCGAACCGGCTCATCGCCCCGACCTTGACGAGCGACTCCATGACCCGCTTGTTGACCAGCCGCAGATCGACGCGGGAGCAGAAGTCGGCCAGGGAGCGGAACTCGCCGCCCTCCTCGCGGGCCGCGATGATCGACTCGATCGCCCCTTCGCCGACGTTCTTGACCGCCAGCAGCCCGAACCGGATCGCGTCGTCCTCGACCGTGAACTCGACGAACGAGCGGTGGACGTCCGGCGGCCGGACCTCGATGCCCAGGCGCCGGCATTCGGCCACCGCGGCCGCGACCTTCTCCTCGTTGTCGCGGAAGGCGGTCAGCACCGACGTCATGTAGTCGACCGTGTAGTTGGCCTTGAGGTACGCCGTCTGGTAGGCGATCAGGCCGTAGCAGGTGGCGTGGGCCTTGTTGAAGCCGTACCGCTCGAACGGCTGGAAGGCGGCGAAGACGGCGTCGATGACCTGCGGCTTGACGCCCCGCTCGGCCGCCTGGCGGACGAACTTCTCGCGCATCTCGCGCATCAGCGCGGCCTTCTTCTTGCGGATGGCGTAGCCGAGCATGTCGGCCTCCGGCCCGGTGAAGCCGGCCAGGGCCGTCGAGGCGGACATGATGTCTTCCTGGTAGACGAAGACACCGTAGGTCCGGTTGAGATACGGCTCGAGCAGCGGGTGGAGGTAGGTGACCTTCTCCTCGCCGTGCTTGCGCCGGATGTAGGCGGGGATGTTGTCCATCGGGCCCGGCCGGTAGAGCGCGACCATGGCCGCGAGGTCGAAGACGGTGGAGGGCCGGAGCTCGCGGATGTAGCGCCGCATGCCCGCCGACTCGAGCTGGAAGACGCCGGTCGTCTCGCCCGACGCCAGCAGCTCGAACGTCTTCGCGTCGTCGAGCGGGATCTTCTCGAGGTCGATCTCCTCGCCGCGGTGCTCCCGGATCAGGTCGACGGCCTGGCGCAGGATCGTCAGGTTCGAGAGGCCCAGGAAGTCGAACTTGAGCAGCCCCAGCGCGTCGACGGCGTGCATCTCGTACTGGGTCATGACCGCGTCGGAGTTGGTGGCCCGCTGCAGCGGCATCAGCTCGGTCAGCGGCTCGCGGCTGATCACGACGCCGGCGGCGTGCGTGGAGGCGTTGCGGGCCACGCCCTCGAGCTGCTTGGCGAACTCGATGACGCGATGGACCGGCGGCTCGTTCGTCGTACATCTCCTTGAGCTGCGGGCTCGTCTCGATCGCCTCGTCGAGCTTGATGCCGAGCTGGTTCGGGACCGCCTTGGCGATCCGGTCGCCCTCGCCGTAGGTCATGCCGACGACGCGGGCCACGTCGCGGATGGCGGCCCGGGCCAGCATCGTGCCGAAGGTGATGATCTGGGCGACGTGGTCGGCGCCGTACTTGCGGCTGACGTAGTTGATGACTTCCTCGCGCCGGCCGTCCTCGAAGTCGACGTCGATATCGGGCATCGTCACGCGGTCGGGGTTGAGGAACCGCTCGAACGGCAGCTGGTAGTGGATCGGGTCCACCGGCGTGATGCCCAGGGTGTAGGTGACGATGCTGCCCGGCGCCGAGCCGCGGACGGTGATGGCGATGCGCTGCTCGCGGGCGAAGCGCGGTGAAGTCGGCCACGATCAGGAAGTAGCCGGCGTAGCCCATCCGGCAGATGACGTCGAGCTCGTAGTCGAGGCGGGCCTGCAGCTCCGGCGTGACCGTGCCGTAGCGGCGGGCCAGGCCGGCCTGGCATTCCTTGCGCAGCCAGCTCTCGATCGTCTCGCCCTCGGGCACCGGGAAGCTCGGGATCCGAAGCTGGCCGAACGGCAGCTTCATGTCGACCATCTCGGCGATCGGCGCGGGTCCGGCGGATCGCGTCGAGGTTGTCCGGGAAGAGCGCGCGCCATCTCGGCGGCCGACTTCAGGTAGAACTCGTTCGACTCGAAGCGCATCCGCCCCGGCGTGTCGAGGTTGCTGCCGGTGCCGACGCACAGCAGCACGTCGTGGGCCTCGTGCTGCTCGCGCCGGACGTAGTGCAGGTCGTTGGTGACGACGTGCTGGAGGCCGACTTCGGGGCCCAGCCGCAGGAGCTTGCTCGTTGAGCCGGCGCTGCTCGGGCAGGCCGTGGTCCTGCAGCTCCAGGAAGAAGCGGTCCGTCCCGAAGATGTCGCGGTACTCGCCGGCGATCTTGCGGGCCAGCTCCCAGTCGTCGACCTTCGAGCGCCTTGGGGATCTCGCCGCCCAGGCAGGCCGAGAGGCCGATCAGGCCCTTCGAATGGCGGGCCAGGTGCTCGCGGTCGATGCGGGGCCTGTAGTAGTAGCCGTCCAGGTGGGCGTCGGTGACCAGCCGGCAGAGGTTCTGGTAGCCCTCCCAGTTCTCGGCCAGCAGGACGAGGTGGAAGGGCTGGCTGTCGGCCTTGCCTTCCTTGTCGCGCATGCTCCGCCGGGCGACGTATGTCTCCACGCCGACGATCGGCTTCATGCCCTTGGCCGCGACGGCCTGGACGAACGCGACCGCCCCGTACAGCGCGCCGTGGTCGGTGATGGCCATGGCGTCGAAGCCGAGCTGCGAGCCCTGTTCGGCGAGCTCGTTGATGCGCCCGAGCCCGTCCAGCAGGCTGAACTCGGAGTGGAGATGCAGGTGGACGAAATCGTTCGGGGCGACGGTCACGGGGGCTAATGGTAGCCGCACGGCCCGGTCCGGGGCCGCCGGTCCAAATCGCGAGCGGCCGGGCGCGGCACCGAGCGCCGTGTTGGATCCGCGTACCCGGTCGCGGTCCGGCCGCGGCGGACCGCGCCGCGGCTCAGGAGACCGGCGCCTCCGCGCGCCTCCGGGCGCAGCTCCCAGGTCGTGCCGTCGGGGGAGTCGTGGAGCTCGATGCCGGCGGCCAGCAGTCGGTCGCGGATCGCGTCGGCCGCGGCCCAGTCGCGAGCCTCGCGGGCACGGACCCGCTCGGCCAGCAGCGCGTCCACGAACGGCCGGACCAGCTCGGCCGGGTCGCGCTGCCCTCACCGCCATCTCGCCCAGGCAGACGATGGCCGCCCGAAGCGCAGACCGCGCCGCGGCCAGGGCGTCGGACTGGTCGGTGTCGCGCGACCAGGCCTGGATCGTCTCCTCCAGGGCCAGGATGGCGCGGACGGCGGCCGGGGCGTCGCACTCGTCGAGCGAGGCGCTGAAGACGGCTTCCAGGCGCGCCACTTCCTCACGCAGCGGGGCCGAGGCCGGCGCGGCGCCGAGGACGGCAAGCCCGGCGCGACGCCGCGAGGGCGGGCGCCCGCCGCCGCCCGGCCGACGCCGCGCCACCCCGCGCCGGCGGCGACCAGATCGGCGATCGTCACTTCGCTCCCGGCCGGGAAGACCGTGCTCCGGCCGTCCTTGCGCACCGTGACCGTCCCCAGGCCCAGGACGGAGGCGGATCCCGGCATCCAGGTCCAGCACCAGCGCCGTGTGCCCGTCCACGCCCAGGATGAACACCTCCGGCGGCAACTCCGCCTCCAGCATCTGCAGCCGCCGCTCGCCCAGGTAGCAGAAGCGCGTGTCGTGGTTGCCGCCCTCGGCGTTGTCGTAGTGGGGCACGACCGCCACCGGCAGGCCGAGCGGCGTCAGCAGGTCCAGCCCGTCGAGCCAGCGCGGCGCCTCGCCCACCTTGTAGATCTCGTAGACCGGGATCGTGTACCGGCCCAGCGTCAGGGCGGCTGCGCTGGCCATGGTCACCGCGCCGCCCCGGGCCAGCTTCTCGGCGAGCAGCCGCGGGATCTCCGACCCGGCCCATTGCCGCAGCGCGTAGGACGGGCTGCCCGGGCCGGTGAAGACCAGCCGGGCATCGCGGATACGGACCAGCGCCGTCTCGCGGGTCAGCGCGTCGGCCTCGGCGGAGCGGAACGAGGCGACCGAGAACGGCGCCCCGACGGTCGTTCGGAAGTACTCCACCGCCCGGTCGGTGATGTCGTCGGCGTTCTCCTGGAAGCCGTACGGCGTGTCCAGGACGACCGCCGGAACCGGCCGCTCCCCCAGCCGATCGAGCACGGCGCGGTGGACGCGGGCCATCGTCGGCGTCGTCTCGCCCGAGCCCATGATCGTCAGGATGCGCGGCAGCGACCCGCTCATGCCGGGAACGGCTCCGGAGAAGAGCCCGTCCCGATCGGCGGCCAGCATCGCCTCGGTCAGCTCGGCGGGGTGCTGGGCATGGATGTCGTGATCGCCCTGAACCAGGCACCCGGGCCGGGACGCCGGCCGCCGCCGTCGCCGCCACGCCGCCTCGGCCCCGGCGCGCTTCGCCTTCGTCCAGTCGCTCTCGCCGCCGTCTACCGGCACGATCAACGCCGGCACTCGCAGCGCCCGCCACAGCTCCGCCGTGCGCTGACCCCACATCGCCTCCAGGATCGCCTTGTGGTGGTCACGCGACAGCCACGGCGCGATGGTCCGGTCCGGCCGAATCTCGAAGTTGGCGAGCGAGCCCTCGAAGCCCTCCTCGGGCCAGTCGGCGTGAGCGGAGCGGAAGTACCCCTCGACCGACGCCAGCGGCATGCCGACCAGCTGCGGCGGCGCCAGCCGCTCCCAGCAGACCTCCCAGGTCGGAAAGGCGTCGCGCAGGTCGGTCAGCCCGCCGTCGACCAGGACGATGCCGCGGGTCAGATCGGGATGGCGCACGGCCAAATCGAGAACCACGCCCGCGCCCCACGACTGCCCGACCAGGATCGGCCGCTCGAAGCCGGGCCCCAGCGCGCCGATCAGCGCCCGCAGGTCCGCGGCGATGGTGGCGAAGTCGTAGCCGGCGTCCGGCTTGTCCGAGTGGCCGTGGCCTCGCAGATCGACCGCCGCCGAACGGCGTCCGGCCCCGGCCAAGCCGCCGCGCCACGCCGTCCCACAGCCGCGCGTTCGAGGCCAGCCCGTGGACGAGCAGGAAGGCCGTCGGCCTCCTTCGGTCCGGATCCGCGGAGCCGCTCGCGCCGACCGCCGGCGGCGGACCCAGCGCAGGACGCGCAACTCGACCCATCGGCCACCTCGATGCGCTCGTCACCGGGTTCGATGCTCGTCCATCTGCCTCTCTGCCGCCATCCTATTCCGAGCGGCAAGTCTCGCCTCTGTGGCACCCGTCTGAGCGACCCGGCGTCGCACCGGAGCCGAATTGTCGGAGCCGGGCCGGCGGTCCCACCGCACGGGTCGGCCGCCCCGCGCTCGAAGGCCACCTACAATTCGCCTACTATGTTCGACTCCAGGAGACCTCACGGGCCATCCAGCGCTCGCGCTCGTCCGCAGTGACCGTGACAATTCGGGCACGATGATCCAATCCAGAAAGCTGCCCCTGAGCCTTGCCGGCGCCGGCCTGGCCTTCCTCCTCGCCGGCTGCGGCCTCTTTCCCAACCAGCCCAGCCCCGCCCTTCCCCGACCGTCCCGCCGCCCGCTGCCACGAGCATCTCGACTGGGACCGGCATTTCGACCGCGACGGCCACCCAACCCCAACCCCGAATCCACGGATCGTCAAGTCCGTCACCCTGGTGGCCGCGATCGGCGAGCCCAAGGATTGGACGCCGGCCGGCCTACCTGGAACGGCATCCAGGCCGTAGCAGGGCGGATCGGAGCCACGACTCGCTCGTGCAGCCGGTCTCCAACGCCGACCTCTCGAACGACCTCGACGGGGCCGCCGGCTCCGAGGGTGCGGTCGTCGTGACCTTTGGTGCCGACGCCGACGCCGCCGTTCAGGCCGCTGCCGCCGCGCATCCCACCACGCAGTTTCTCGAGATCGACGTCGTCGTCCCTGACGGCTCGCCAGCCAATGTCCACGGGCTGGCCTTCGACGAGGCCGAGTCGGGATATCTGGGCGGATACGTGGCGGCGGAATTCGCGGGCTCGGGCACGGTCGGGATGGTCGGCGACACGCAGACCGACACCCGGTCGGCCAACTACGCGGCGGGTTTCCGGAGTGGAGCGGCACAGGCGGATCCCGCCGTCGCCGTAGTCGCCTACGCCGGTTCGCCCGACCTGCCCGACAAGGGCCGGGCGGCAGCCGCCGGCCTGGTCAAAGCGGGAGCGGCGTGATCATGGCCATGCCCAGCCTGTCCGGGATCGGGGCGTTGCGGGAGGCCTGCGCCCGCAAGGCCCGGCTCGTGGCCGTCGACACCGATGCCTGGCAGACCGTGCCCGACATCCAGCCGTGCCTGATCGTCAGCGTCATGAACCGCTACGACGTCGCGGTCACGGCGGCCATCGTGGCGATCGCGACCGGCAGTCGATCGGGCGCCTGACGGTCGAGGACGTCGCCGACGGCGGGATCGCCCTCAGCGACTTCCACGCCGACCTTCCGGCGGGCTTCCAGCACGAGCTCGACGCGGTCCTCTCGGTACTCACGGCGGACCGCCCCGGCCCACTCCGGCCCCGCCCACGGCCGGGCCTTCTGCCGGGGAAAAGCGCCTCGCCGAAGCCGTCGGGAGCGCGAGGGTCCGATGACCACGCGATTCCCGACGACTCGTCCCGCTTCTCGACGATGAGGGAATCGCGGAGCTGCTTCGGGCTATCCGTCGGATCGCCGTGGTCGGCGCCTCTTCGAATCCCGCCCGGCCTTCGCACGGCGTCTTCGGTCTCTCTTCGCGCCGGCTACCAGTGCGTGCCCGTGAACCCCAACGAGACCGCAGTCGAAGGCATACCGGCCGTGGCCACGCTGGCCGAGGCCGCGGTCGCCCTGGGGGACAAATCGACATCGTGGATGTCTTCCGGCGCCCGAGCTCACCGAAAAGATCGCCCGTGAGGCAGTCGCGGTAGGGGCGCGGGCGCTGTGGCTCCAGCTTGGCGTCGTCAACCCGGAGACCGCCATCGCCGCCGAAGGCGGCCTGGCAGTCGTCATGGACCGCTGCACAGCCATCGAGATCCGCAGGCTCGCGCGGGGCTGGATCTCGAGAGGCTGACACGAACGCACGACGCCGTCTCGAAAGACGGCGTCGTGCGTGCTGCCTGGGAGTGTTCCGTTTCGTACGTCGCTCGTGGTCGAAGCCGCGCCGCAAGAAGGCGTTGGGCCTGGCTGCTGAAGCCGCCTCGGTCGGGCGAACGCGGGCATTGTGCCACCGATCCCCCGGCTGCAGCTCGCCCGTCCGAGCCAATCGGAGGGCTCACCTTTGACCCACCCCAGGCCCAACCGGTACGAGCGACGTAGGACCGTCGCCGACTCGGCCCGAAGTCCACGCGGCCGCGCCCGCGCCGTTAGTGGACGGCGAAGCCCACGAAGACCAGGACGAAGCCGGCGATGAGGATCAGGCCGCCGATCTGGGCCCGGCGGCGCAGCTCCTGGGCCATGATCGAGGCGGCGCTGGGGCCGTCGTCACGCAGGCGCGTGCCGCGCCAGCCCTCGTAGCGGGCGATGTTCGCCTCCTGCGCCTTGAGCTCCTGGTAGCGGCTCCACGGCCCCCTGCCCGCAGATAGCCGGCGGCGATGAGTACGACCCCGAGGACCCAGCAGATCAGGTTGATCAGGCCCATCGCCGCTCCTTCGGTCCGCCTACTCGGCCTTGTCCAGCCGCTCGCGCAGGGCGGCCTGGACCATCGCCGCGTTGGCCTGGCCGCGCGTCGCCTTCATGACCTGGCCGACGAGGAAGCCGACCGCGGCGGCCTTGCCCGACCGATAGTCCGCGACGGCGGCGGGGTTGGCCGCGAGCACCTCTCGATCGCCGCGCCCAGCGCCCCGGCGTCCGAGATCTGGCGGAAGCCGCGCGCCTCGACGATGGCGGCCACGCCGGCCCCCGACGCGAAGTGCTCGGCGAAGACCTCCTTGGCGTTCGTGCCGGAGATCGCGCCGTCGGCGACGAGCTTGACCAGGGCGGCGAGCTCGGCCGGATCCACAGACCCGCCGCTCCCCTCCCCCTTCGCCAGGCGCATGTACTCGCCCGTCACCCAGTTGGCGAGCAGCTTGGCCGGCACGCCCGGCCGGCCGCCAGCGCGCCCTCGAACAGGGCCGTGGCCGCGGCGTCGTTGACCAGCACGGAGGCGTCGTAGGCGGAGAGGCCGTACGCCTCGCGGTAGCGCGTCCGCCGCGCCGCCGGCAGCTCCGGCAGCCGGGCCTTGATCTCGGCCAGCCATTCGGGCGTGGTCAGCAGCGGCGGCAGGTCGGGCTCGGGGAAGTAGCGGTAGTCGTTCTCCTCTTCCTTGGGCCGCATGTGGTACGTGGACTGGCTGGCCTCGTCCCAGCCGCGCGTCTCCATGTGGATCGTCCCGCCGCGCGTCGATCACCGCCGGCCTGGCGCTCGATCTCGAAGGCGATCGCCCGCTCCACGGCCCGCATCGAGTTCATGTTCTTGACCTCGACGCGCGTCCCGAACGCCTCCCGGCCGCGCGGCCGGATCGAGACGTTGGCCTCGACCCGCATCTGGCCGTTCTCCATCTCCGCGTCCGAGGCGCCGATCGTCCGCATCAGCAGGCGCAGCTCCTCGGCGTAGCGGCGGGCCTGTTCGGCCGTGCGGATGTCCGGCTCGGTGACGATCTCCATGAGCGGCATGCCCGATCGGTTGAAGTCGATCAGGCTGACCCGCCGGCCGCCCCGGTCCTCGTGGATCAGCCGGCCGGTGTCCTCCTCGAGGTGAGCCCGCCGAACGAGAACGGTGAACGGGCCCGTCGCTCGTGTCGAAGGTCAGCCGGCCGTTGGCGGCCAGCGGCAGCTGGTACTGGCTGATCTGGTAGCCCTTGGGCAGGTCGGGATAGAAGTAGTTCTTGCGATCCCAGCGCGTCGTCGGTCGCGACCGTGGCCTCGATCGCGAAGCCGGTGGCGATGACCCACTCGACGGCCGTCTTGTTGATCGTCGGCAGGACGCCGGGCAGCCCCAGGCAGACCGGGCAGCAGTGGCTGTTCGGGGCTGCCCCATCGATCTCGGTGGAGCAGCCGCAGAACATCTTGCTGGCGGTCTTCAGCTGGCAGTGGATCTCGATGCCGATGACGGCCTCGTACCGCTCCAGCGCCGCCGCCTCCGGCCGGTGCGCCCGGCCGCTGCGTCACGCCTCGCCCCTCCGCCGCTTGACGAAGCGCTCGATGCGGACCAGCGCCTCGCGCAGCTCGGCCTCGCTGGTGGCGTAGCAGCAGCGGACGTGGCCCTCGCCGGCCTCGCCGAAGGCAGTGCCCGGCACCACGGCCACGGACTCCTCCTGCAGCAGCGCCTCGGCGAACTGGTCGCTGGTCAGGCCGGTGGAGGTGATCTGCGGGAAGGCGTAGAAGGCGCCGCGCGGCTCGAAGCATTCGCAGGCCGATGGCGTTGAAGCCGTCGACCAGGAGGCGCCGCCGCCGGTCGTAGTCGCCGACCATGCGGGCGACGTCCGGCTCGCCGGTCTTGAGCGCCTCGAGGGCGGCGTCCTGCGACACCGTCGGGGCGCACATGATCACGTACTGGTGGACCTTGAGGATCCCTTCCAGGATCTCCGACGGGGCGCAGATGTAGCCGACGCGCCAGCCGGTCATGGCGTAGGCCTTGGAGAAGCCGCCCATCAGGACGGTCCGGCGGCGCATCCCCGGCAGCGCGGCCATGGTCCGCATCTGGTAGCCGCCGTAGACGAGCCGGTCGTAGATCTCGTCGCTGTAGACCAGCAGGTCGTGGCGGACGGCGATGCGGGCGATCTCGTCCTGGACCTCGTGCGGCAGCACGGCGCCGGTGGGGTTGCAGGGGTAGTTGAGCAGGATGGCCTTGGTCCGGGGCGTGATCGCCGCCTCGACCTTGGCCGGATCGAGCGCGAAGTCCTCGTCGATGGTCGTGTGCACGCCAACCGGCACGCCGCCGGCGAAGATGACCGCCGGCCGATAGGAGACGTAGGAGGGCTCGTGCAGGATGACCTCGTCGCCCGGATCGATCGTGGCCCGAACGGCCACGTCGAGCGCCTCCGACGCGCCGATGGTGATCAGGATCTCCTCGGTCGGGTCGTAGCGGACGCCGTAGAGCCGCTCGAGGTGGTGGGCCAGGGCGCGCCGCAGCTCGATCGTGCCGTAGTTGCTGGCGTAGTGGGTTCGGCGCGAGGCCAGGCTGTGCCGGCCGGCCTCGATCACCTGCTCCGGCGTGTCGAAGTCGGGCTCGCCGACGCCGAGGCTGATGACGTCGGTCATCGTCGCCAGGATGTCGAAGAAGCGGCGGATCCCGGAGCGCGGGACCTCGTCCACGCGGCGGGCCAGGACGCGGGTCGAGAGCGGCGGCCGCTCCGGCTCGGATTCGGAGTTGAGGATCGAGGGGTCGGTCGTCGAGGTCGGGTGGAGCGGGTCGTGGGTGTGGTCATCGGTGGTCCTCAGGACTGGCCGCCGGGGCCCGCGGCGGGAGCGCCGGTCTGAGGCGCTCCTTCCGCTCGATCGGGCTGGGCGTGGTGGGATCGTCGGTCAGCGTGCAGCTCGGCGGGCTCGAGGTCCCGCCAGGGTGCTCTGGCCGTGATCCCTTCGTACGCACGGGCCAGACGAAGCATCGACAGCTCGCTCCACGGCGCTCCGATGATCTGGAGGCCGACGGGCAGACCGTCCGAGAGGCCGGCCGGGATCGACACCCCGGGCAGGCCCGCCATGTTGACCGGCAGAGTGCAGGCGTCCGAGAGGTACATCGCGACCGGGTCGGCCATCTTCGCGCCCATCGGGAAGGCGACGGTCGGGCTGGTCGGCGCGCAGATCGCGTCGAAGCCGGCCGCCCAGACCGCGTCGAAGTCCGCCTTGATGAGCGTCCGCACCTTCTGCGCCTTGAGGTAGTAGGCGTCGTAGTAGCCGGCCGAGAGGGCGTAGGTGCCGAGCATGATCCGGCGCTTCACCTCGGGCCCGAAACCGGCGCCGCGCGTCCGGAGGTAGTCGGCGATGAACTCGCCGGAGCTCCGGTCGGCGAAGCCGTACTTGACGCCGTCGTAGCGGGCCAGGTTGGAGCTGCACTCGGCCGGGGCGATGATGTAGTAGGTGGCCAGGCCGTACTCGGTGTGCGGCAGCGTGACTTCCTCGACCTCGGCGCCGGCCGCCTCCATCGCGGCGACGGCCTCGCGGACGCGCGCCGCCACGCCGGGCTCCATGCCCTCGACGAAGTACTCCTTCGGGCAGCGCGAGGCGGCGGCCCTTCAGGTAGGCGGCCGCCTCGTCGTCGCCCGCGGGCAGGCGCGAGCAGCTCCGCCGGGACGGGCACGGGCGCCGAGGTGGCGTCGCGCTCGTCGCGGCCGGCGACGGCGTGGAGCAGCAGCGGCGGCGTCGCGGGCGTCGCGGGCGAACGGCCCGATCTGGTCCAGGCTGGAGGCGAAGGCGACGATGCCGTAGCGGCTGACGCGGCCGTAGGTGGGCTTGATGCCGACGACGCCGCACAGCGAGGCGGGCTGGCGGATGCTGCCGCCGGTGTCCGTGCCGATGCGCGAGCGGCGCGTGGAAGGCGGCCACCGCCGCCGCCGAGCCGCCGGAGCTGCCGCCGGGGACGCGGGTCAGGTCCCACGGGTTGGCCGTCGGGCCGTAGGCCGAGTGCTCGGTGGACGAGCCCATGGCGAACTCGTCCATGTTGGTCTTGCCCAGGATCACGGCGCCGGCGTCGCGCAGGCGCGCGGTGACCGTGGAGTCGAACGGGGCGATGTAGCCCTTCAGGATCCTCGAGCCGGCGGTGGCCTGGCCGCCCTTGACCGAGACGAGGTCCTTGAGCGCGACCGGCACGCCGCACAGCGGATGGAGCGCGGCCAGCGCGGCGGCGCCGGTCGCGGCGCGCTTCGGCGATGCGTCCGTCGGCGGCGTCGGCCTGGGCCAGGGCGCCGGCGCGGTAGATCACGAGCCAGGCGTTGAGGGCGTGGTTCTGCCGCTCGGCGGCGGCCAGGTGCGCCTCCGTCAGCTCGCGCGACGAGACCTCGCCGCCGCGCAGCAGCGCGGCCATCTCGTGGGCGTGCAGGCGCGTGAGGTCGGCCACGGGCTACGCCCCCCCTCGCCGCCGCCCAGGATCGCCGGCACGACGAAGTGGCCGCCGCTCCGCTCCGGGGCGTTGGCCAGGGCATCGTCCGACCGACAGCGAGGGCTGGACCACGTCCTCGCGCAGGATGTTCGCCAGCTCGATCGTCTGGGCCGTCGGCGGGATGTGCTCCGTGTCGAGCGTCGCCAGCATCGCGTACTGGTCGAGGATGTGGTTGAGCTGGCCCTCGAGGCGCGCCAGCTCCTCCTCGGTCAGACCGAGGCGGGCGAGGTGGGCGACGTGCTCGACGTCGGCACGGGTCAGGTTGGCCATGGCGGGGATGATACCGGACCCGACATGACATAAGTGAACGGCGCCCCGCCGGGGGCGCCGGGTGGATGCCGGACAGCAGGGGTCTGGAGGGCCACCCGCGCCGGCGGGAGCCTCGGGCTCCGGGTCGTGGCTGCGCCGGCACCCGCGCCGTATCCGTGCGATCGGACCCGTCGGGAAGGTCGGCCGGGCCCTTGTTCGCGGCCTGGCGCCGACCCGCCGACGGTCGGTCGCGGGCAGGCGCCCGTGGGCTGAGACGGGCTGGGGCGGGGCAACGAACGGGTCGTAGACTCCCGTGCGTTCGACAATCATGAGGTGCGCAATGGGTACACCGACGCGCGAGTGGCCGTGGCCGTGCGAAGGCTACAAGACCGTCAGGCTTTCCCTCGGCGATGACATCATGCCGATGATCCAGGAGCAGATCGCCTCGCACGTCGCCGGGGTGGTGAAGGCCGCTACGACCGTGAATGGGCTCGAGGAAGGGGTTCGCAAGTTCCGCAACCCGTACCTTCCGCCTTTCAGCGTCGAGGTCGTTGCCGGCAAGGATCGCCCCGGGTCTGAGCAAGAACGAGTCGACATCGCGGTACGGGCGGGGCGGCGATAGCCGGCGCCGGCCACTGGACGTGACGGCGGCGCTCGATTCGAGCTCGTCATGACGTTTCGCCGGGCCGGGACGCCTCCGCGAACCGGGCCGCCCGCCGGCCGCATCGCCGCCTCGCACCGTAACCGGGAGTCGCGCTCCGCGGCGCCCGCGGACGGCCGCCCACGACGGGACGTACTCGCAAAGACCGCCCCGAGATCCCCGGCCCGGCCTCCCGAACCTGCGGCGGCCCGGCCGCCCTTCGCGGTCGTGCGTCGGATGCCAACGGACGCCGCCGAACGATAGGGAGCCGCCGCCTGCCGGTTCGGATTCGGAACCACGCAGGCCAGGGCTGATGCGTAGAGTTGAGCGATCCGCAGGCGAGAGCGAGGACTCCATGACCGAAATAGAGATCCGCGACATGACGGCGGCCGACATCGATGCCGCGGTCGAGCTGTATCGATCGGGCGGCTGGGACGAGCGGCGGCCCTTCCTCGAGGCGGTCCTGGCCAACCCGAGCTGCCAGCCCTCGTGGCCTGCGCGACGGAGCCGTCGTGGCGACCGGTCTGGCGATGATCAACGGCCCCGTCGGCTGGGTGGGATCGATCTTCGTCGACCGTCGCTGCGGCGACGAGGTCTCGGGCGAGCCATGACGGACGCCGTCTGCGCCCGTCTCGACGCCGCCGGCTGCACGACCCATGCCCTGATCGCCTCCGAGTACGGCAGGCCGCTGTACGAGCAGATGGGCTTCCGGATCGATGGCTGGTACCAGATCCTCGAGGCGCTCCCGCTCGATGCCGCGCCGATGCCGCCGCACGGAACCATCCTCCGACCGATCCGCCCCGGAGACATCGATCGGATCGGCGCTCGACCTCGGGCCACCGGCGAGGACCGACGAGGCTTGCTGGCGCCGCTGGCCGGGAGTGGCTGGCTGCTGGAGGCGGGCGACGAGCTGCTCGGCTTCCTGATCTAGATCGAGCCCGATTCGGCCGCGGTCATCGCCCCCGACCCCGACGACGCGCGCCTGCCTGCTCGACCTGCTGCGCCACCTGGGCCGCGGCCGGACGAAGAACTTCGCGCGGCCGTGGTCAATGGCAACGAGGACGGGCGGCTGCGGCTCGAAAGCTCGGCTGGAGCCCGACCTTCGAGGCCCCCCGGATGCTGCGGGGTGATCCGATCGAGTGGGAGCCGGCGCTCATCTGGAGCGTACTCGGCTTCGCGTTCGGGTGAGGACATGAACGGTTGCCGAGGGAAGGATTTCGAGCTCCGCGACCTGACCGCGGCCGATGTCGATGCGGCGGTGGCCCTGGCCATCGCCCAGGGCTGGCGCGACCGGCGGCGCTTCTACGAGTTCGTCCTGCGGACGCCGACGTGCCAGCCGCTGGCCGGCGTCGTCGACGGCCGCGTCATCGCCACCGGACTGGCCACCGCGAACGGCCCGGTCGGGTGGCTGGGGGCGATCGTCGTGGCGGCGGGTTTCGCCGCCGCGGCATCGGCCGGGCCATCACCGAGGAGCTGTGCCGGCGGCTTCGGGCGGCCGGTTGCACGACGCTTTCGCTCGAGGCCACCGAGGACGGCCGGCCGATGTACGAGCGGATGGGTTTCCGGCTCGTCACCCACTACCACCAGCTCCAGGCCGACCATCTGCCCGACCCGCCGGCCGGCCCGCTGGGGCCCACGTTCGAAAGCTCGAACCGGCCGATCTGCCGGCCGTCTTCGAGCTCGATCGGCTGGCGACGGCCGAAGATCGATCGGTGCCGCTGGGCGTGCTGGCCGAGAGCGCGGCCGGAGCGGGCCGGCGGCTGGGTCCTCGAGCGGGACGGCGCGGTCTGCGGCTTCCTCCTGCCGGCCGAGCGGGCCTACGGCGCGATCGTGGCGCCGCGGTTCGAGGACGGGCTTTCCTGCTGGACCTGCACCGCCACATCGTCCCCGCCGGGCCCATGTCCGCGCCGGCATCCCCGACGAGCACGAGGCGGCCTGGCGCGAGCTGCAGGCGCGTGGCTGGCAGGAGACGTGGCAGGCGCCGCGGATGCTCCTCGGCCCGGACGTCGCGTGGCGGCCGGACTGGATCTGGGGCCAGATCAACTCCGCGATGGGCTGACGGGGGCCGCGGCGGGGCAGCCGCGAGCGCCGCGCGCGCGCGGGGCGCGGCGGCGGGCCCGCTTGCCGACCCCTCCTACGGCTCCTCCCCCGCCAGCAGGCGGCGGAAGCCCTCCTCGTCCAGGACCGGCACGCCCAGCTCCGTGGCTTTGGCCAGCTTGGAGCCGGCGTTCTCGCCGGCGACGACGTACGAGGTTCTTCGACTGACCGAGCCCGCGGCGTTGCCGCCGGCGGCGCGGATCGCCTCCTCGGCGCCGGCGCGATCCCAGCCGGAGAGCGTGCCCGTGACGACGACGGTCTTGCCGGCGAGGGGTCCGGCGGCGCCACCCGGCGCCACTCCCCGGAGCCACTCGTCTGGCGGGCGGCTCGGCAACGACGCCGGCGGCGACCAGGTCGGCCAGCACGCCCGCCGTCTCGGGATTCGGCGAAGTAGCCGGCGATGCGGCCGCCACCACGGGGCCGATTCCCGGCACCTCCTGGAATTCCTCGGCGGTGATGCCGGGCAGCGACCGGGCCACGAGCGCCGTCCACTCCCCGTCCATGCCCTCGGCCGGCCAGCGGGAAGCGATCCAGGCGGCCAGGTCGATCGCCGTTGTCTCGCCCACCTGGGGAATGCCGAGCGCGTTCAGGACGCGCGCCAGCGGCCGCCGGCGCGACCTTTCTATCGACGCCTTCAGGTTCTCGGCGCTCTTGCGGGCGAACCGGTCCAGGCTCTCCAGGTCCTCGACCGTGAGCCGGTAGAAGTCGCCGCGGGTCTTGACCAGGCCGCGCTCCAGGAGCTGCTCCAGGACCGCCCAGCCGGCGCCCTCGATGTCCATCCCGCCGCGGCCGGCGAAATGGGCGAACTCCTGCGCCAGCCGCGCCGGGCACGCGGGTTCGGGCAGTAATGGCGGACCGCGCCCTCGTCGCGGACGATCGCCGTGCCGCAGACCGGGCACGCGGCCGGCATCTCGAAGACCCGCTCGGTTCCGGTCCGGCGCTCCGGAATCGACCGCACCACCTCGGGGATCACGTCGCCGGCCTTCTGCAGCACGATCCAGTCGCCGATGCGCAGGTCCTTGCGGCGGACCTCGTCCAGGTTGTGGAGCGTGGCCCGGGCGACTGTGGAACCGGCCACCTTCGCCGGCCGCATGTGCGCGACCGGCGTCAGCGTCCCGGTCCGGCCGACGTACGGCACGATGTCCTCGATGACCGTCTCGACCTGCTCGGGCGGGAACTTGTAGGCGATCGCCCAGCGCGGCGCGCGAGCCACCATGCCCAGCCGCTCCTGCTGCTCGAAGCGATCCACCTTGACGACCACGCCGTCGGTCTCGTACGGCAGGCTCGTGGCGCTTCTCGCGCCACTCCTCGAGGAAGCGGCAGACGCCGTCGATGTCCAGGCCCTCGGCCCGATCGGGGTTGACCGGCAGGCCCAGGGCGGCGAGTCGGGCGAGCGCCTCGGACTGGCTGGCGACCGTCGGCCGGCCGTCGGGCCCGTCCTCGAGCAGCTGGTACGTCCACGACGAGAGCCGCCGCTCGGCGGTCACGCGCGAGTCGATCTGCCGCAGCGAGCCCGCGCCGCTGTTGCGCGGATTGGCGTAGGTCGGCAGCCCCGCCTCCTCGCGCTCGGCGTTGATGCGGGCGAACTCGGCCTTGGGCATGTAGACCTCGCCGCGGACCTCGGCCGTGGCCGGTTCGCGCAGCCGCTCCGGCAGGGCCTCGATCGTCCGCAGGTTGGCGGTCACGTCCTCGCCCGTGGTGCCGTCGCCGCGGGTCGCGCCCTGGACGAAGCGGCCGCGCTCGTAGCGCAGCGAGATGGCCAGGCCATCGATCTTGAGCTCGGCCACGTAGCGCAGGTCGGGAGCCGGGTCGGGGGCGGCGGCAGGCCCAGCCCGCGACGGACCCGCTGGTCGAACGCCCGCAGCTCGTCCTCGTCGAAGACGTTGCCGAGCGAGAGCATCGGCCGCCGATGGACGACCTCGCCGAAGGCGCCGGCCGGGGCCGCGCCAACGCGCTGGGTCGGCGAGTCGGGCGTGACCAGCTCCGGGAAGGCGGTCTCGAGGGCGACCAGCTCGCGCATGAGGCGGTCGTATTCGGCGTCGGAGAGTTCGGGCGCGTCCTGCTGGTAGTAGAGCTCGCTGGCGCGCCGGATGATCGGGACCAGCTCGTCGTGCCGGCGGCGCGCTTCTTCCGCCCCGAGCGCGCGGGCAGCCTCGACGGCCTCGGCCGCGACCGGCAGCCCGACCGTCTGACTCGATCGACTCGGTCACCGCTCCGTCCTCCGTGCCATGTCCTGCTCGCCGGCTGATTCTCGCCGATACGCGGCTCCTCGCGCAGCACCTCTTGCACCAGGCGGCTCATGCGTTCGAAGTGCGAGCCGGGCCAGTAGATCGAGCCGCAGTCGGCGCAACGGCCGAACGTGTCGAAGGATCGGAGGGTGCGAGGCTCGCCGGCCAGGCGCTCGGCCACTTCCGACCGTCCACCGGCTCGATCGCGCCGTTGCAGCGCACGCAGCGGCTGAACGGGGCGGCCCGCTGCGCCAGCCCGTAGCGGCCCACGACCTCCGCCAGCTGGCGGCGCGGGTCGTCGTCGCGGACCAGGTAGCCATGCCGCACGATCGAGCGCTTCAGGAGGCCGCGATCGCGGGTGAGCAGGATCCGATCCTCGTCGGCAGACATGTCGGGCCAGTCGGCGTCGGCCGCGCTTCGGTCGTACCGCGAGTCGAAGCCCGAGCATTCGAAGGTAACGCGCCAGCCGGCCGAGGTGGCCGTCGAGGACGAACCGCGGCGGTTCGGGCGGGGCCGGTATCAGGCCGCGACCGGCGGTAGCGGCCTCGTCGACTCGACGGTCGCCCGCCGTGTCCAATCTGTCGAGCCCGAAGACCTCGATCCGATCGTCCGGCCGGAGCCGGTAGTCGAGGCCGACCGCTCGGTCGTTCACCACGATGAGTCCACTTCGGGGTGGGGCACGCCCAGCGCCTGGATAGGTCCTTGACGCCCGGCGTGGCCTCGAACTCGCGCGCGACCGGCTGGCCGCGGCGAGCGGCAGGCAGGAAGTCGTTCAGCGACCCGTGGAACCGGAACGTGGCCGTGGGCATGCCCCCATAGTCGCGCATCGCGCCGCTTGAGGCGGAGTCGCCCGCCAAGGGCATATTCGCCGCCGACGCGATCTGCGCGAGCGGTCTGAGCCGACCAGCCGCCGCCGTCGTCCGTGACCGGCGATGCCGGTACGAGGGGGCCCGCTGCACGTACTCCATCACCTCGCTGAAGCGGGCGACGGCCAGGCCGACCACGGAGTCGCCTGCGCCGTAGTAGAGCGAGAGCCGATCGGCCGCCTCGTCGAGCACCCAGCCGTTCGGGAAGATGACCTTGTCGACGTCGCCGACGGCCTCGTAGGCGGTCGGTCGGCGCCATCACCCACTCGTCGGATCGACGCAGCACGACCTCGGGATGCTCCAGGTCCAGCAGGGCGAGGCCGACGCGGTAGATCGGTCCCGACGCCGTGGTGTGGGCACCGTGATACATCATCAGCCAGCCCTCGGAGGTGGCGAGCGGCGGCGGCCCGAGCCCGATCTTGCCGGCGTCCCACCACGCCCCTTCGCGCGCCTCGAGCAGGAGGGTGTGGTCGCCCCAGTGGCGCAGGTCCGGCGAGTACGAGATCCAGATGTGGGCCGGACCGCGAAGCGGCGCCGGGCGGTGGATCATGATCCAGCGGCCGTCGAACCGGTGCGGGAAGAGCGCGGCGTCCTTGTCGTCCGGCGGCATCACCGGCCCGAGCCTCTGCACCGTCCGGAAGTCCCTGGTCATCGCCAGCGACACCAGCGGGCCGCGACTGCTGTACGCCGTGTAGGTGATGGCCCATTCCTCGCGCTCGGGCAGGAAGACGAGGCGCGGGTCCTCACAGCCCCAGACCTCCTCGGGATGGGCGGGATCGGGCGCGAGGAGCGGCTTCTCGTCCATCCGCCAGTCCGCGACGCCGTCCTTGCTCCGAGCCACCTGCAGGCTGGAGATCCCGCGCAAGTCCTCGACCCTCATCAGCAGGACCGTTTCGCCGCCGACGCGGGCGGCGCCTGGATTGAAGACCGTGTTGGCCGGGTATGGCAGATGGTCGGCCGTGATGATCGGGTTCGATGGGTGCCTGACGAAGAGCTTCCTGCCGCCGCCGTCGCTCACGCTCGCACATCCTCACGGACACGAGCCGACCCCCGGTCGAGCTTAGCCGACACCCGCTCTCCGCGGCCGATCGCGCGGAGATCGCGGATCTCCTCGAGGGCCATCAGCCACATCAGAGTTGATTCCGCGCCCTGGTTCCGGTTGGGGCCGGCCGGCCGAGGCCGTCGCAGCAGGCCCCCGGGAAGGGTCCGCCAGCGCCACGCCCAGATCGTTGTCGCCCAGGAACCAGCCGTAGGCCGCTTCCGCGGCCGTCCAGATAGCGCTGGCGGCCCGTGGCGCGGAAGGCTCCGCGGCCGCCGAGACCATCGCGGCGGCCTCGATCGGCTGCTGGTCGAACTGGCTCGTTGGCCCCGTCCGGGGCCACCAGCCCTGGTTGCCGATGGGCGAGAACGCCGCCGTCGCCCGCCTGAACGTCGATCAGCCAGTCGAGCACGGAGCAGCCCCGGGCGAGCAGCGCGGGCCGGCCGAGGCGGTCGCCCGGCGACGATGAGCGCCCGCGGCACGAGGGCGTTCTCGTAGGTGAGGATGGACTCGGGCCATGGCCACTCCCTCAGTTCGCGGCGCCTCAGGCGGCCTAGTCGATCGGGGCGGGCCGGATCGCGAAAGTGTCCTTGCGCCGAAGCCGACGCGAGCAGGCGGTCGGCCATTCTTCTGAAGATCAGCCAGAAGTCGGCGTGGACGGGCACCCCCGAGGCGCGCGACGCGTCACACGCCGAAGCACGGGTCGCCGCGATGGCCCGTATCGCCTCCGAATGAAGCCGCAGCCGGCAGTGCCCGGTCGAACAGCGTTCGGGCTTGTTCGGCCATTTCGGTGGCGGGTGTTGCGGCGATCAGCGCGGCGAGCCCATCCAGGGCCCGGGCGTGGCAGTCCTCGGAGGCGTCGGCATCGAGCCATCCGCCGTTCGGCCTGGCGGAGACCGAGGAATCGCCGGTCTCGAGTGCGAACGCGCCGCTGAGAACCGAGAGCGAGCGCCGAGACGCTGCCCTCCACGGCACGGCGCAGCCCCCAACTCACGGGAATGAAGCACGTCGACCACCATGCGCCCGCGCGACGTCATCGGTACAGTAGCCGAATCCGGGGTCCGGCTCGACACCCCGGGCGTGCTGCCAGATGCCCGAGGTCGCCGCTCATGGCCGTCGAGATGCACCCGGCTTACGGGGTACAACGGCCGCCGGGCCGGGAGCTTGGACTGAGGTCGCTCTGGATCCATCTGGCGATGGCCGGGCGGACGGGTCCGGTGTGCTGGTCGGCGCACGATCGAACACGGCCAGCCCCCATTTCCTCCACAGCCCTCGTCGGTCGGCGCCGACGCCGCGAGGCGCCGACACGATCGAAAATCCTCTGGTACGTAGCCCCCACCTCCGGCCAGATCATCGTCCGGCTGAACTCGTAGGCCCGGCCGCCCGAACTGGTTCCGCCGGCCGCGATCGCGGACCAACTCGGCCAGCGGTCCGGCCAGCGCCTCCGGCGAGCCCGATGCCACCGACTATGCCCCGGCCCCCCTCGAGCATCTCCACCGCATAGACGTAGCGCGTGGAGACGACAGGCCTTACCGGCGCTCATGGCGTAGGCGAGCGTACCGGACACGATCTGGTCGGGATTCGGATAGGGAGTGACGAATATGTCGGCCGCGGTGAGCCAGGTGCCCAACTCCGATCGGGTCACGAATCGATCGACGAACAGCACATGCGTCGGCCACGCCGAGGGTCCCGGCGAGGCTCTTCAGCCTCGTCCGGTAGGCTTCCCCTTCGCGCCGCAGCAGCTCCGGATGGGTCGCCCCGAGGATCACGTAGTAGGCGGTCGGTCCGCCCGGACGACGGCCGGCATTGCCCCGATGACCGCCTCGTAACCTTTCCCAGGCCCGATCAGCCCAAAGCTCAGGATCATCGGGGCCGCCGCCATCCCGAGCCCCGGCTTGACCGAATCCGGCTCCACCAGCGGCAGCGGGCACGCCGTGAGGCACGACATCGACGACGTCGGAGCTCCACGCCGTAAACGCGCCCCAGCACTGCCGCCGCCGAGCGCGACATCACCACCGTCGCCGCACTGGCGGTGACGAGCCCCATCAGGACGCGGCGCTGCCCTGGCGTTGGGTGTGCGGGACGGTGTGCAGCGTGGAAACGACGGGCATCTGCAGCGCCGCGACGAAATCCAGGACGGATTCGCCGTCGTCGCCGCCCCAGATGCCGTACTCGTGCTGTATCGAGACCACCCTGGCATCCGATCGATTTAGCGACTTCGCCACACGAAGGTAGTCGTCTCGGACATCACGCCTGATCCGGTGGTTCACTTCAGCCGGATAGACGGCCGGCCCGTCGGGCGGGTGCAGCGCGACGATCTCGTGGTCGCCGGTCGCGACCGCGAGGTCGTGCGTGAAGGTGGCAATGCCGCAGCGCCGCGGAGGGTAGGTCGCGACGAAGACGTTGCCTGCGCTCATAACACCTCGCCGGGCCGCCGGTCGAACCGACCATGGCAGACCCTAGGCGCCGGATCGATCCGATCTGGTCTCGAGCGATCGCTGACCCGAGGATCGGCCAACGGCTTTCTGCCGTCTCCGGGAGCGGAGCAGGCCCGGCGGCTGCCCGTCCCTATAGAGCCGATGCAACTATGTTCAGTGGAACCACTCTACGCGACTTGCCGACATTAGCCAAATGAGGCACGGAGAGCGGGACGCCGGCCGCACGAGACGACGTGGCCGGCCGGCGCCGAAACGGGCGAATACCGCCGGTTTCCTTCAGCCCCCGATCCGGGTGTCCGTCTTCAAGAGGTCCGCGTAGGGCACCAGGACGTCGGCGTGGGGCCAGGTCTCGCCGATGATCCTGGTGATGAGCGGGTTCTCGCTGGAGGCCAGGTAAGGGACCTGGGCCGGGTCGCGGACGACGGCTCGCACGAGCTCGTGCGGCAGCTTCTTCCAGGGCTCGATCGCATTGGCCACGTAGCCTTCGACGACAAGATCCGAGTACTCCGGGAAGTTCCAGGTCTGCCAGGCGTTGCGGAAGTCGTCGGAATGTATCTCCAGCCAGGTTCCGAAGGCGACCGAGAAGCCGTCCGAGAGCTTGACCGGAAGAAGGACCCGGAGGAAGAAGCCGACGTTCTTGATCGCCAGAAAGGGATCTTCGCCCCAGGTGTCCAGAAGCTCTTCCTGGATCTCGAAGACCACGTCGGGAACGGCGAAGGTTATCGAGAAGGGCCGGCCGTGCGGATCCGGCGCGATGCCGCAGCACGCGCACGGCGCGATCGAGGGCTTGCCTCCGATCTTGGCCCGGCTGGCTCGCGATACGTTCGACTTCGTCATCTTCGGGGCCATCCACCTTCTCCAGCACTTCGACCTGACGAGGCCGCCTCGCGGGCGGTCTCTGCGGAATAGTAGTCAGCCCAGCAACTCCAGGTTGGCGATGCTGGCCAGGAGCGTCTTGACGCCGCCGCCGTTCGAGAAGGCCACGGTGACCTCCTCGTCGCTGCGGGTCAGCTTCGACGTCACGACGATGCCGTCGCCGAGCCGGGCGTGGCGGACGCGATCCCCGTCCCGGAACTGCCGCTCACCGGGAATGCGGGAACGGGCGGGCGCAACCGGGCGAGCCTGGGGCGGAGGGCCGGAGGGACCGCGACCGTCCGGGAGATCGGCCGGAACGTCCAGACTGCCCGATCGCGCACCCGAGTCATACGCCTCGCGCCTCGCCCCGAGATCGCGGGTCGGGCGAAACGACTCGCCGGCCCTGGGAGCGCCGGCCCGGCCGCTGCCGCTCCGATACGCTCCCCCGCCGGCCCTGATCGGCGTGCCGAACCTGCTCCCCAGCCGACGTCCGAACACCAGGTCCGGGTCCACCTGGCCGACGTCGTCGTCGAAGTCGTCCATCCGGTCGAGGTGCGGCCCGGTCATCAAAGCCGCGGGGATCTCGTAGAGGAAACGGCTCGGCACCGACAGGCCACCCTGTCCCCACGTCGCCCGCCGGGCGGCATGCGAGAGGAAGAGGCGTCGCTTCGCCCGAGTGATGCCCACGTACGCCAGCCGCCGCTCCTCTTCGAGCTGCTTCTCGTCGTCGAGCGAACGGCTGTGAGGGAACACACCCTCCTCCAGGCCGGCGATGAAGACGACCGGGAACTCGAGCCCCTTGGCCGCGTGCAACGTGATCAGCGTGACCGCGTCCGCGCCGGCCTCATAGGAATCCTGATCCGCAACCAGCGCGGTCTCCTCCAGGAACCGGTCCAGGGCGTCGTCCGGCGTGAGGTCGTCGTAGCGCGTCGTCACCGACCGCAGCTCGAGCAGGTTAGCCCAGCGTTCCTCGCCCTCCTCGGAACCATCAGCGAGCATGGCCCTGTAGCCGGATTCCTCGAGGACCGCATCGAGCATCTCCGGCAGAGGCAGGATCCCGACGCGCGTGCGCAATCTCGCTATCAGCGCGGCGAATCCGCCCAACGCTCCGCGGGCGCGCGGCCCCAGCGCAGGCAGCCGGCCCTCAGACGCATCCACGATGGCGCCCCAGTAGGTCGTGACTCCCGGCGCGCCGGCAGACCCGGCGGCGCTGCCTCCATCAGCGCCCGGAACGGCGACATCGGCCGCGCCGGGTGCGCGGCTCTCTGCCGCCGGCCGGACTGTCCGCCCGCCGGCGGCCGCGACCCGCAGTTCCTCCAGGCTCTTCTCGCCGATGCCGCGAGCTGGCACGTTCAGGATGCGCTCGAAGCTGACCTGGTCCGTGTCGCTCCGCAGCACCCGCAGATAGGCCAGCGCGTCCTTGACCTCGCGACGCTGGTAGAAGCGAGTCCCGCCCACGAGCTGGTAGCGGATGCCGTAGCGAAGGAAGGCCTCCTCGATCGCCCGGCTCTGGGCGTTGGTCCTGTACATGACGGCCACGTCGCCCCGCTCCCAGCGCTCCGCTTCCTCGTCCGCCCGCCGCGTCAGGATCGACGTCCGCGCGCCGGTGAGCTCCTCCACCTGGCGCGCGATCCACTCGGCCTCCTCCTCTTCGTTGTACGCCTCGAAGCGTGCGATCGGGCGCCCGCCGCCGTTCTCGGTCCAGAGCTTCTTGTCCTTGCGCGAGGAGTTGTGAGTGACCACGGCGTGGGCGGCGTCCAGGATCAACTGCGTCGAGCGGTAGTTCTGCTCGAGCTTGACGACGGTCGCGTCGGGATAGTCGCCCTCGAAGTCCAGGATGTTGCGAATGTCGGCGCCGCGCCAGGAGTAGATCGACTGATCGTCGTCGCCGACGACGCACAGGTTCCGGTGCGCTGCGGCGAGAGCCTTGACCCACAGGTACTGCGGGCGATTCGTATCCTGGTACTCGTCGACGTGGAGGTACCGCCAGCGACCCTGGTATCGCTCCAGCACCGCCGGCGCCTCGTGGAAGAGCCGGACCGCCTCGAGGAGAAGGTCGTCGAAGTCGAGCGCCGCGGCCGCCTTCAAACTGGCCCCGTAGCGCCTGTAGAGCCGGGCGATCTCACGCTCCCGGTGGGTGTGGGCGTCGGCCGCGATGAAGTCGGCGTCGAGCATCTCGTTCTTGGCGCGCGAGATGGCCCCGAGGATGGCGCTCGGCTTGTACTCGCCCGTGATCGGCAGATCCTCCTCGCGCAGGATCTGCTTCATCAGGGCGGCCTGGTCGTCCGTGTCGTAGACGACGAAATGCGGGTCGAGGCCGATGGCGGCGCCGTCGCGCCGCAGGACGCGCGCGCACAGGGCGTGGAAGGTGCCCATCGCGACTTCGCGACCGGCCTCGTCACCTATCAGTCCCGTGATGCGGGCTCGCAGCTCGGCCGCGGCCTTGTTCGTGAAGGTGACGGCGAGGATCTGCCACGGCCGGACACCCCGGACGCCGACGAGGTATGCGACACGATGGGCCAGCACGCGCGTCTTGCCGCTGCCGGCGCCGGCGAGGATCAGGACGGGGCCGTCGGCGGTGCGGACGGCTCGCTGCTGCTCGGGGTTCAGCCGAGCCAGGATCCTCTGGGCTAGGACTTCGGTGGCGGCCTGCCGCTCGGCCAGGGCCACGGGCTCTGGCTCGAAGGGCGAAGCCTCGGGCGGCTCGATTCGGGGCCCGTCGAAGGCCTCCGGC
Source organism: uncultured Chloroflexia bacterium (assembly GCA_963713795.1). Lineage (GTDB taxonomy): Bacteria > Chloroflexota > Limnocylindria > Limnocylindrales > CSP1-4 > Fen-1039. The sequence continues at coordinate 227,902 of CAVQNC010000007.1, read as the reverse complement.
GGGGCCTCGTCAGGCGGCGGCGGAGCCTCGCCCGGGAACAACGGTCCGTCGTCCGGCGGAGGTGGTTCCCTGGCCGTCGATCCCTCCACGGCTTGACCGGCCGAGGGCGCGACCCGGACGCCGTCGGCCGGATCGGGTGCTCGATCCCCGCGGCCGTTGCCGCCTGGGATCTCTCGCGCGCGCTTCGGTGTTGAGCTCACCCTGGAATTGTAGGAGGGCCGAGCTGGCCCCGGCCCATGGAACCGGTCCGCGCCGTCAGCTGGCCGCCGGCGCGTTCAGCTGTACCTCGCTCGCGGGCGGCGCCAGTATCGGCGAGACGTTGTTCCAGTTGGACAGCACGAGACGGACGGCCGCCGCCCCGGCGCTCGGGTCGCTGGTCGAGAACTCCAGCCGCTCCAGCTGGAAGTCGCCCTCCGTAATCCAGAGGTCGAGTTCGCCGCTGCCGAGCAGCTGGACCAGGTTCAGGCTCGACAGCTTGGAGTTGAGACCACCCTTGGTGACGTCGACGCGGATGTGATAGCAGGTGCCGTACTGCTCCTGCTCGATCCCGACCAGCACCGGGTCCACGCTCGGGTCGTCGGCCAGGGCGACCATCTGCTGCACGACGAACAGCGGACCGCTGGGATCAGCCGGGTTGATCGGTAGATCCGAGACCCCTTCGGAGCTGTACTGCGTGCCACCGGGGCTCCGGACGTAGGCATAGGTGTTCGCGATGATCACCTCGCCCGACATGCTGGGAATGCCCGGCACACCGCCGGTAACGTGTGCGGCCCCGTTCACGAAGTCGATGTCGCCGTACGCGGAGCTGCCCGTGAGCGCGATCGGCATGGACGTATAGATCGGAGTGGGCGTCGGGACGGCGGCGGCCGCGGCGCTGGCGATGGCGGAAGCGGCCGCGCTGGCGGCGGCGCTTGCATCCGCGGAGGCGCCCGCGCTGGCGCTGGCGGAGGCGGCGGCGCCGGCCTCGGCGCTGGCGAGGGCAGAGGCCACCGCGCTTCGGGCCGCGCTCGCGCTGGCGGAGGCCGACGCGCTGGCGGCCGCGCTGGCCTGGGCGGAGGCGGCGGCGCTGGCCTGGGCGGAGGACGTCGGGCTGGGGGTGCGCGTCGGGCCGGGGCTGGGCGTGGCGCTGGCGGTGGGCGTGGCGCTGGCGGTGGGCGTGGGAGTGGGAGTCGGCGTGGGGGTAGCGGTAGGCACGGGCGTCGGCGAGGGCGAGGGCGACTCCTGGACGCCGATGATGAACTGACCGCCTGCCTCGATCTGGAAGTGGACGGACTTGAGGTTCTTGAGAGAGGTCTCCGCGTTGCTGAGGATCTTGCGGCTGTCGGTCAGGGGCGAGGACGAGCAACCGGCAAGGAGCGCCATGACGGCGACGGCGCCGGCCGCTGTTACGGCGATTGATTTCCGACGTGACACCTGCATCCTCCACACCAGCTGAGGGCCGATTCCTTCGCGGCGCACGATCCGCGGCCGAGGGCAACGCGACACCCAAGGCCTACGGCAGTGTAGCGGGACCGGGCGAGGCAGGTCTGAAAGACGGACGCGCCGGTGGCCGGCGGCCGGCGAACCCGGCGACTGCCCCGCATACGGAGGAACCCCGGGTGGCCGCCCGGGGTTCCTCGTTTGTGACCGGGGCATAGGGCCCGCCTGGCGATCCTACGAGGTGGTCTGAACCTCGGATGCAGGAGGCGCCGTGATGGTGACGGGCTGGTTGTAGTTGCTCACGGTCAGCATGATGTCCAGGTTTCCAACCGTCGACGACGCACCCTTGATCTCCAGCTGGGCGATCTGGTAGTTGGACGTGTACACCCACAGATCCACCGAGGCGGAGTCGAGCTTGGGAGCCGGGCTGGGGCTGGCCTCGGCGGCAAGCTCGCTGTTGATCATGTCGAGCGGTATAGAGAAGCTGATGTGGTCGGCCGGCTGGCCGCCGATCTGCTCCACGCCGACAAGTGTCGGGGTGACGCCCGCCGCGACCATGGCCGCTCGAAGCTGCGTCACTTCATCGGTGATGTTGAGGCTGGCCGCGGCGGCGGCAGTTGGGACCGCGACGGGGAGGCCGCTGGCCAGCGCGCCCAGGCTGGAGCCCAGGGAGCTGAGATCGACCATCGAGTACTTGGTCCCGAGCAGGGAGACCTTGTAGTAGAGAGCGTTGTTGACCAGGATGAGGTCGCCGGTCAGTGGCACGTTGCCCAGCATCTGCAGAGCCGGCACGTTGAGCGCAAGATGCGCCGCCTCGTTGGCTACGTCGACGTCGCCCTCGACCGTCGTGCCGTCGAGCTTGAGGTCGCCGCTGAGGGTGCTGCCGGCCGCGCTCGAGAGAGCGGAGGCGTTGATGGTGCCGCCGACAGTCAGCTTGATGTGGAACGACGTGACGGCCGTGCTGCTGCTGATGACCTGGGTGATGATGGAGTTCGGATCATTCGGGTTGGTGGTGGCGACTGCCGCGGACGGGGAGCCCATCGCCTGCGAGGCGCCGGCGTTCGTGGATGCACCCGCCGTTGGCGAGGATGCGCTGCTGCTGCAGGCGCTGACTATGACCAGTGCGAATCCGGCAAACAGAGTGAGGGCCGACTTTGGGGCGCGAAACAAGGTGCGACCTCCTTTGGGCGGACTAAGTGCCGCCCCACGATCGGCCGCGCCCGCCCGACTGTCAAACTGATGCCCACCAGGCAGGTAGTTGTCTCACGCTACAGACGAAGAAGCCCCGGGCGGGTTGCCCGGGGCTTCTTGCCGTTGTGCGAGGGCAGCTAGAAGTCCATGTCCCCGCCGCCGTGGTTGTGGCCGGCGGCAGAGGCGTCCTTCTTCTCCGGAATGTCGGTGATCAGCGTCTCGGTCGTGAGAACCATCTTGGCGATGGAGGCAGCGTTCTCGAGGGCCGACCGGGTCACCTTGGCGGCGTCCACGATGCCCTTCTCGAACATGTCGCCGAACTCGCCCTTGAGGGCGTCGTAGCCGAAGCCGACCTTCATGCCGCGGACCTGGTCGACGATGACCTCGCCGTGAGCGCCGGCATTGTCGGCGATCTGGCGGATCGGGTATTCGAGAGCGCGGCGGACGATGTCGACGCCGACCTGGGCATCGGCCTCGTCCATCTTGAGCACGTCGAGAATTGCCTGGCAGTGCAGGAGAGTGGCACCGCCGCCGGCGACCATGCCTTCCTCGATGCCCGCCCGCACGGTCGAGAGCGCGTCCTCGATGCGGTGCTTCTTCTCCTTGAGCTCGACTTCGGTTGCCGCGCCCACCTTGATGACGGCGACTCCGCCGGCGAGCTTGGCGAGGCGTTCCTGCAGCTTCTCGCGATCGTAGTCGGAGGTGGTTTCCTCGATCTGCGCGCGAATCTGGGCGATCCGACCCTTGACCGCCTCAGGCGCACCGGCGCCGTCGACGATCGTGGTGTCGTCCTTAGTAGCGACGACGCGGCGAGCCTCGCCGAGATCCTCGATCGTGACGGAGTCGAGCTTGCGCCCGATCTCCTCGCTGATGACGGTTCCGCCGGTCAGGATGGCGATGTCGCGGAGCATCTCCTTGCGTCGATCGCCGAAACCGGGAGCCTTGACCGCCAGGACCTGGACCGTGCCGCGGAGCTTGTTCACGACGAGCGTCGCAAGAGCCTCGCCGTCCACGTCCTCGGCGATGATGAGAACCGGGCGGCCGATCTGGACGGCCTTCTCGAGGGCCGGGAGCATGTCCGGCACGGCCGAGATCTTCCGGTCGGTGATCAGGATCTTGGGATTGTCGAGAACCGTTTCCATCCGATCGGGGTTGGTCACGAAGTAGGCCGAGATGTAGCCCCGGTCGAACTGCATCCCCTCGGTGTATTCCTTCTCCAGGCCGAGGGACTGGCCTTCCTCGACGGTGACGACGCCGTCCTTGCCGACCTTGTCCATCACCTCGGCGATGATGTCGCCGACTTCCGGATCCGCCGCCGAGATGCTCGCGATGGCTGCGATCTCCTCTCGAGAGTCGATCGGGCGTGACTGCTTCTTGATCTCTGCGACGACCGCCTCGACGGCCTTCTCGATCCCGACGCGAATCTGCATCGGGTTGGCGCCGGCGGTGACGTTCCGGATGCCCTCGTTGATCATGGCCTGGCCCAGGACCACCGCCGTGGTCGTGCCGTCACCGGCGACGTCGTCCGTCTTGGTCGCCACTTCCTTGAGGAGCTGGGCGCCCATGTTCTCGAACGGGTCTTCGAGCTCGATGTCGCGGGCGATCGTCACGCCGTCGTTAGTGATCGTGGGCGAGCCGAACTTCTTGTCCAGGACGACGTTGCGACCCTTGGGCCCGATCGTGACCTTGACGGCCTCGGCCAGGCGGTCCACGCCGCGCTTGAGAGATCGACGAGCCGTCTCGTCGAAGACGAGCTGCTTAGCCAAGTCTGTGTTTCCTCCGCATTGCTCCGGCCGCCCGGGTCATGACCGGGCCGAGCCGGTGTTCGGGGCCGTATCCCGGCCGCCCTCAGTCCTCGACGATCGCCAGGATGTCCTTCTGGCTGACGATGAGGAGATCCTCGCCGTCGACCTTGAACTCGGTGCCGGCGTACTTCGCGTAGAGGACCCGGTCGCCAACCTTGACGTCCATGGGCTCGCGCTTGCCGTCGTCGAGCGTCTTGCCCGGTCCGGCGGCGAGAATCGTGCCTTCCTGTGGCTTCTCCTTTGCCGTGTCCGGCAAAACGATGCCGCTCTTGGTCATCTCCTCGCGAGCGGTCGGCTGAATAACGACGCGATCCCCGAGGGGCTTCAGCTTCTTGCTGGTCGCAGTGGCCGTTGCCAACGCGCAATTCCTCCTGATGACGGCAGCTGTTGCCTGCCGTCGCAACACCTGGATGTGGTCCGTTCGGCACCGGCGCAAACCGGCGTGAACGCTCTTGCCCGAATCCTTCGACCGGGTCAGGCTGTGAGGCCCACGGGCCCCTCGCGGTGCGCTTCGGCGGACCTGCAGGGCTCCTCCGCTAACGCCTCGGCGATGCCTTTCCGTCGAATTAGCACTCTACCATCGAGAGTGCTAACAGCCTAACGAAGCCGCTTCGGGCTGTCAAGCGTGAGGAGATCGGCGTGAGGAGATCGGCGGCGCTACCGCCTCGCCGGCCGCCGCGTGCCGCAGCGACCGGGCCCGGTTACGCGGCGCGACCTGATCGTCGCCCCGCTAGACTGCCGGCATCATGGCCGTTCGAGGCGATCCACCCGACTACGTCCGGCGAAACCGCGCAGCGTGGGACCGCTGGGCGCCCGAATGGGTGGCCGAAGGCGAGCGGAACTGGGCGGCCGCGGAGCCATCGTGGGGGATCTGGAGCACGCCCGAGAGTCAGCTGCGATTGCTCGACGGAGCGGCCGGACTGGACGTCGTCGAGCTGGGCTGCGGCACCGCCTATGTCTCCGCCTGGCTCGCTCGGCTGGGTGCGCGACCGGTCGGCATAGACAACTCGCCCAGGCAGCTCGAGACCGCCCGGCGTCTCCAGGCCGAGCACGGGCTCGAATTCCCCTTGATCCTCGGCAACGCGGAGTCCGTCCCCTTCCCGGATGCGTCGTTCGACATGGCGATCTCGGAGTACGGCGCCGCGATCTGGGCTGATCCTTATCGCTGGATCCCCGAAGCCGCCCGCCTTCTCCGACCCGGAGGGCGGCTGATCTTCCTGATCAACGGCTACCTCCAGCTCCTGTGTTATTCAGAGAGCGAGGACGCCACGGGCGACCGGTTGATCCGCGATCAGTTCGGGCCGCACAGGTTCGAATGCTCGACGGACGGATCGGTCGAATTCCACCTGGCGCACGGCGAGATGATCCGCCTGCTCCGGGCCAACGGCCTGGAGGTCGACGACCTGGCCGAGATCCAGGCGCCCGAGATCGCCACGGCCGGACACATCTACGTCACGCCTGAATGGGCCCGCCGCTGGCCGAGCGAGGAGGTCTGGAAGGCGCGCAAGCGGAGCTGAGTCCGCTCCGACCCTGACAGGAATCCGAGACGGGCGGTAAGCCGCCCGTCTGCGAGTGTGCGGTCCCCTGCCGACGCGCCGATGGCGCCCAGGATGCCGTCTACCCCTCCGCCCAGGTGGATGCCCCGGCCGCGACCGGCGCGATCAGAGCGAGGCTCAGGGCGTATCCGGCGAGACCCCGGACGGGCCCGCGGCGCGCCAGCGTGAGGCGGGCCGCGAGTGCGTCGCCGGTTGCGAGTGCGGCGCCGGCCCTATAGGGCGGTCCCGATCTGGCTGAGGATGTGCTGGATCACGCCGCCAAGCACGAGCAACGCGGCGATCGCGGCGATGGCAATCAGGGAGAGGATCAGGGCGTATTCGGCGAGACCCTGACCGCGTCGACCATGGCGCCCCGCGAGGTTGAGCATCGGTATTCCTCCGTGATGAATTCGGTGCGCCGGCAGATACGTCGGCGCGATGACCCGGCGATCGTACCAGCCCGTCTCATCCAATTGGGGGATGCCACGAGGAATGTGGCGCGTGCGGTCACCGTCGATCGCCCCGCCCGCCGGCCTCGTTCCGACTCGTATCGACCGCGCGCCCGCCTCCGGCGCAGGTGACGGTCCGCCGGCCCGGCCCGGCCCGGCTCGGTCCGGCTCGGTCCGGCCTACCGGCCCAGGCCGCGCTCGATCGCGTCCAGATGAACGGCGCGGTGGACCGAGCGATCGAGACAGCTCGGCCGGTCGGCGAGCAGCCGGGCAATCGGCGTTTCGGCGGGCAGGCGGGAGATCAGAGCGTCGACGGCCTCGGCCGCGGCCACGACCTCATCGAGCAGGCCGCCGCCGGGGCTGCCCGCCAGTTCCGCCATCATCGGCTCCAGCGCCGAGTTGAGCAGGTCCGGGAGTTCACCCGGGAGGAAGCTTGGCTCCGCCCCTGGTCCGGCCGCGAGGGCGGCTCGCCAGCGAGACGCGAGGAAGCGGTCCCAGAAGGCAAGGTGGGCGAGCGTTTGCCCGATCGTCCAGCTGCCCTCTTCGGAGGCCGATGTGGGTCGAGCCAGGTCTTGCCGCGTCAGGCGGCCGACGACCGAGACGAGGCGCCCCCGGCTGGCCGCATTCCGATCTTCGAAGGGGCGATCGGTCGGGCCTCCGGCGATCGCTCCGATCGGACGCCCGGCGGCGGCGAGGCTCCGCTCGATGTGATCGACATGCTCGTCGCGGTGCCGGTGGCGGTGCAGAAGGAACGCGCTCGGCGTTCCCTCCAGGGCTTCGACCGTCGCGTCCGGGGCCGCCGCGATCAGCTCGTCGAGCCTGGCCGCGGCCTCGACCGCGAGGCCGGGAACCCCGTCGGCGTCGATCCCGGCCCAGTACGGATCAAGAGCCTCGTTGGCGATGTGCTCGGCGGCGATGAAGGACGCGCTGTCCGCCCTCCAGCTTCCGTCCAGCATCTGGGCCCAGCGCCCGGCCTGCCAGCGGTCCCAGAAGCCCACGTGCGCCAGGGCCGACGCCACGGTCCAGCCCTCGCCGAGGTCGACGCGCAGCAGGTCACGGGTCAGTCCGGCCGCGAGCCTGGCGAGCCGCTCTCTCGACCGGTCGTTGGCCTGCTGGAAGCTCCGGTCCGTCACGTTCGTCTCCTCAGGGGCCGGCGTCCCGGCCCGGCCGCGGCTAGCCGGGACGTTCAACCCGGGAAGCGGCCCCGGAATGTCGCGTCGTAGGCCTCGATCAAGCCCTCGCCAATCCTACCCGGCGTCTCGCCTCGACACTCCGCGAGCCACCCGGCGGTGATGCGGACCCACTCGGGAGAGTTGCGCCGGCCGTGGAATACGGCCGTGGAGTCGGCGGCGACCGCGGGTTCGCCGGCGCTCGGCCGCAGAACCTCGGCCGAGGCCGTGCCGGCGGCCGGTGCCGGCCGCGCGGTCGTGACGACCGCGGGCCTGTAGCGCGGCACGCCCGGCGGGGCCAGGTAAGGCGAGTCCGACTCGACGAGAAGGCGCCCGGCGGGAACGAGACGCGCGACCTCGGCCGAGCTCTCTTCGCCCCGCCGAAACACGAGCCCGCCGAACGAGATCGCGAGGCCGAGGTCGAGCGCGGCGCGGGCGTACTCGACCGATCCCGAGAACGAATGCAGGATGGCCGGGGGGCGATCGCCGAAGGCGCCGCGAGCCGCTTTTCCGCCGAAGCCGGCGACCCGGAGCTCGGCGATCAGCGCGTCCTGGGCGTCGCAGCGGCCGGCCGCGGAACGGCAGTGCAGGATCGCGGGCTTGCCGGCGGCCAGGGCGAGGCGCAGGTGTCGCCGGAGGTTGGCCAGCTGCGCCTCCGGGGGGGAGTGCATCCTGTCGAAGTCGAGGCCGGTCTCCCCTATCGCGACGACGCGCGGATCGTCGGCGAGCCGTTCGATCGTCGCCCAATCGGAGTCGGTCGCCGCGGAGGCATCGTGCGGATGGATCCCGGCGGCGGCGTCGATCCAGCCGAGCTCAACCGCCAGATCGAGGGCCGCCGACGACGAGGCCGCGTCCCAGCCGGGGACGAGGATGCGCTCGACGCCGGCCGCGCTTGCGGCGGCCATCACGGCGGACCGATCGAGCCCGAAGGCATCGGCCTGGAGGTGAGCGTGGCTGTCGACGAGCCTCACGTTCGCGCCGGGCGGCCCGCGGTCAGCCCGCGGCCGGAGTCGCGGCCGCCGCCTCGATGCGCGGGAAGAGCGGTTCGGCCGTCGCGACCCGGCCCGCCTCGACGGACCGGGCGCCCCAGGTCAGCTCTTCGAGGAGCGGCGGGCCGCCGCTGCCGTCGGCCGCATACGGATAGTCGTAGCCGAGCTGGGCGAGAGCCCGCGGTGCCGCCGCCGGTATGAAGGGCGCCGCCGCCAGCGCGACCAGCCGGCACCCTTCCACCAGGTCGGCCAGGGCGGCCCTCAGCCGGCCGCCGGCCTCCTCGTCGCCCGCCTTCATCGCCTTCGACAGCGCCCACGGCTGCACGGCGTCCACGAACTGGTTGGCCGCGTCGACGAAGTCCCAGAGCACCGCCAGCGCATCGCTCAGCTGGCAGGCACCCAGCTTCTCGACGTAGGCCGGCAGTGTTTCCTCCCATTTGCGGCTCAGGCCGCCGCGTGTCAACGCCTGCCGCTGACCGTCGAAGTAGCGGTTCACCATGGAGACGGTCCGGTTGAGCAGGTTCCCGAAGTTGTTTGCGAGGTCGGCGTTGTAACGGCGGACGAAGGAATCCCACGAGACGTCGGCGTCCCGGTCGAATGGAACCTCACGCAGGGTCACGTAGCGGGCTCCGTCCGCTCCGAGGGTCCTGACCACGTCGAGCGGATCGAGGAAGTTGCCGAGGCTCTTGCTCATCCTCTCGCCCTGGGCCAGAAGCCAGCCGTGGATCCAGACGTGGCGGGGCGCCTCCAGTCCGGCGCTCCAGAGCATGGCCGGCCAGAAGATCGTGTGGAACCGGGCGATGTCCTTGCCGATGACGTGCAGGTCGGCCGGCCACCAGTACTCGAAGGCGGCCGGGTCGTCCGGAAAACCGGCGCCGGTGACGTAGTTGATCAGGGCGTCGAACCAGACATAGATGGTCCCCGCCGCCGGATCCCAGGCTCCGTCCGGCAGCTCCGACGAGGAGCCGTCGGCCATGATCGGGAACGGTATCCCCCAGGTCGCCCCGGCGCGGCTGACCGAGAAGTCCTCGAGGCCGCCGCGAATGAAGCCCAGCATTTCATTTCGTCTGTAGTCGGGCTGGACGAAGTCGGGATGCTCTTCGAAGTACCGTTCGAGCCGTTCCTGGTAGGCGGAGAGCCGGAAGAACCAGTTCTTCTCCGACAGCCACTGCAGCGGCACGGTCGGGTGGTTCGGGCAGCGCGAGCCTTCGGCCGTCTCGACGACGTCGGACCTGGCCTTGAAGCCCTCCGCCGGGCAATACCAGCCCTCGTAGCTGCCGAGATAGATGTCGCCGTTGGCGTAGGCCCGGCGGACCATCTCCTGGGCCGACCGGATGTGGTCCGGGTCCGTCGTGCGGATGAAGCGGTCCGGACTGATGAGCAGGGCGCCTTCGGCCGCGCGGAACAGCGCGACGTTCTCGTCGACGAATGCCCGCGGCGACTGGCCGAGTTCGGCGGCCCGCTGGGCGATGTTGACCGAATGCTCGTCCGTTCCGGTCAGGAAGCGCGTCTCGTCCCCCTTCATGCGATGCCAGCGCGCGACGACGTCGGCTCCGACCACCTCGTAAAGGGTGTGCAGTCCAGGCTTGTTGTTGGCATAGGCGATGGCGGTGGTGACGTAGTAGCGATCGGCGGGGCTCATGGCGCCCGATGGTAGCAGGAGCGGCGCTGGCTGCGGAACGAGTCCGGCCCGCGACGCGAGCCACGAGGGACCGGGCCCGACGGAAGCACCAGAATGTGGCCAGAACGGGACGGGACTCGCCCGAGCAGATGGAGGCCCACATGCCCACACAGCCGCCCGAGTTGGATCGAGAGACCGAACGCCGTCTGGCCGCCGGCCTGTACAACGAGACGTGGCGGCTGATGGAGCTGCCGGCTCGCTCCTCCGCCCAGGACGACGAGATGATCCACACCGCCCACGCCTCGCGCTACCACTGGGGCCGCGTAGGCGTGGCGGTGAACCTGGCCCGCGGCGAGTATCTCTGCTCACGCGTATATGCCGTGCTCAAGCGGCCGGAGCCGTCGGTCTGGCACGCCCGCCGCTGCCTGGAGATCCTGACCGCGACCGGCGGCGGCGAGGACTGGGACCTGGCCGGGGCCTACGTGGCTCTGGCCCGGGCCTATACCACGAGCGGCGACACGGCCGCGGCCCGCGGCTGGATCGAGAAGGCACGCGTGGCCCTGGACGCGATCTCCAATCCGAAAGACCGCGAGCTCATCGAGGAGGACCTGGCCACGATCGAGTAGACCCGGCCCACGGGACCACCGGAGACCTCTTTCTCCGCCGCCAGCCCTCAGTGCCGGAAGTGGCGCACTCCGGTCACCACCATCGCCGCGCCGGCCTTCTCGACGACCTCCAGGACCTCTGCGTCGCGCACCGAGCCGCCCGGCTGGGCGAAGGCCGTCACGCCCGCGTCCAGGCAGACCTGGACGGCGTCGGGAAACGGGTAGAAGGCGTCCGATCCGCAGGCTGCCCCACGCAAGGCATCCTCGCCGTGGAATGCGATCGCCTTTGAGACGGCCTGGCGGGCGGCGTCGACGCGGCTCGTCTGGCCGGAGCCGAGGCCGATCTCCATCCCATTCTTGACCAGGACGATCGCGTTCGAAACCACTCCCCGGCAGAGCCGCCAGGCCAGGTCCAGGTCACGCATCTCGCCCTCGGACGGGGCCCGCGTGGTGGCCAGCTTCCACGTCGCCGGGTCGTCCGGCATGACATCCGGCGCCGTCACAAGCACGCCGCCGCCGGCGACTCGGATCGATCCCAGGGGATCCGGGGCGGGCGCGGCCTCGGTCACTCCCAGGAGCGGATCCTCCAGCAACCGGAGGTTCGTCTTGCGGGCCAGGATCGCCAGCGCCTCCGGGGAGTAGCCCGGGGCGACTATCACCTCCAGGAAGATCGAAGCCAGCCCCGCCGCGGTGGCGGCGTCCACTTCCCGTGTCAGCGCCACGACGCCGCCATAGGCCGAGACCGGATCCCCGGCCAGGGCCGCGTCCCATGCCTCGCGGAGCGTGTCGCGTTCGGCGGCTCCACACGGATTGGTGTGCTTGACGACGACGCAGGCCGGCCCGCGCAGCGCGCGGGCGATCGCGTCGGCGCCCGACGCGTCGAGCACGTTGTTGTACGAGAGCGCCTTGCCCTGCAGGATCGAGCCGCCCAGGGCGAACGGCCCGGCCCACTTCGTCGTGCCTGGGCGGCGGTAGCGGGCGGCCCGCTGGTGCGGGTTCTCGCCGTAGCGCAGCTTCTCGACCTTCTCCAGGCCCACGACCAGCGTCGGCGGGTACGGATCCGATGAACCCGGCAGGCCCGGCTCGTCGGGCAGAGCGACGCCGGCGGCGGCCATCCGGCCGGGCAGCTCGGCGGCGATTTGGGCGTCGTAGGCGCCGGTGTGGCGGAATGCCTCGACGGCGAGCGCGGCGCGAAGTCCCTCCCCCACCCGACCGTCCGCCTGCAGCTCAGCGAGGATGGCGGGGTACCGGGCCGGCGAGGTCACGATCGCAACCGAGGCATGGTTCTTGGCCGCGGCACGGACCATGGAGGGCCCGCCGATGTCGATCTCCTCGACCAGGTCGTCGAAGGCTATGCCCGGCCGGTCGGCCGCCGCCGCGAAGGGGTACAGGTTGACGACGACGAGCTCGAAGGGGTCGATGGCCGCCGCGGCCAGCTGCTCGCGGTGCGAAGCAAGTCTCCGATCCGCGAGGATCCCAGCGTGGATGCGCGGGTGGAGTGTCTTCACCCGCCCATCCAGCATCTCCGGGAAACCCGTCACGGCGGCCGCGTCGGTGACCGGGAGGCCCGCCGCCCGCAACGCCCGTGCCGTTCCGCCCGTGGAGACCAGCTCGAAGCCGAGGCGCACCAGGCCGGCCCCGAACTCGGGCAGGCCGGTCTTGTCGGAAACGGACAGAAGCGCCCGCCGGGGGAACGGTATCGTCTCGGCCGCGCGGGCCGCGTCGATGAGGACGGTTCGGCCGTCCGCCTCTATCGTGAGCGCCCCGGCGAGGGCGAGTCCGACCGCTCGCGGCAGCAGCCTGTGCTCGACCGTGTGGATCCTCTCGAAGAGCGTCTCCTCGGTGTCGCCGGCGAGGACAGGGACCGGCTCCTGGGCTATGACCGGCCCGGCGTCGAGCGAGCCGTCGACGAAGTGGACGGTCACGCCTGTGACCTTGACGCCGGCCTCGAGCGCGTCCTTGACGGCGTGCGCGCCGGGGAACGACGGCAGCAGCGCCGGATGCAGGTTGATCACCGGACGACCGAGGTCGGCCAGCGCCGTCGGCCCCAGGACCCGCATGTAGCCGGCCAGGACTATCAACTCCGGCCCGACGGCCTCGAGAGACTGCACGAGCACACGGTCCGCGGACTCTCTCTCTCAACCTCGCTGAGCTTTGGCATCGGCACGACCAGGGCGTCGATACCCTGCTCGACCGCCCACTCGACGGCCGGACACTCGCGGTCGGAGAAGACCAGGGCAATCTCCGCGTCGAGCGCGCCGCGCTCGATCGTGGCGTGCAGGGCACGCAGGTTGCTGCCGGTTCCCGATACGCCAACCGCGATCCTGTGCGCCACGCCGCTCCTCCTCCGTACGATCGGCCGGGCGCTCCAGCGCGCCCCAGGCTGCCGAAACTACGCCTTTACGACTCCGAGTACCGCGCTCCCGGCGGATCGACCGCCACCACCTCGCCGACCGGCCAGGCCGGCAGGCCGTCCTCGGCCAGGCAGGCGATGGTCGTGCCGACGGCTTCGGGCGGCACGATGCAGACCATCCCCAGCCCCCCGTTGAAGACCGAGCGAAGCTCCTCCCTTGACAGGCCGCCGAGGGCGCCTACGAGCCGCACGATCGAAGGCATCGGCCAGGCAGCCGGACGGAGGCGGGCCCCGAGACCCTCGGGCAGGGCTCGCGGCACGTTGCCGGGCAGTCCGCCGCCGGTGATGTGAGCGGCGCCTCTGAGCTCCGAGCCCGCTTCGTCCAGCCTTCTCCGCAGCCGCAGGATCGCGCGGGCGTAGATGCGGGTCGGTGTCAGCAGGACCTCGCCGAGGGTCAGCGGCTGCGTCTCCGGCTCGGGCTTCGTCCCGGGTCCAAGGATCCTGCCGACCAGCTCGGCATAACCCTCGTCGAGGGGGACCTCGACTTCGGCCACGATCCGCCGCACCAGCGAGAAGCCGTTGCTGTGGAGCCCGCTGGAGGCGATGCCGACCAGGGCGTCGCCGGCCCGCGCGGCCGTCCCGTCGAGCACCCGGTCGCGTTCCACGACGCCGACGCAGAAGCCGGCCATGTCGAACTCGTCCGGCGCCATCAGCCCCGGGTGCTCGGCCGTCTCGCCGCCGATCAGCGAGCATCCCGCCGCGCCGCAGCCGTCCGCGATCGAGCCCACCATGGTCGCGATCCGCTCGGGCAGAACCCGGCCCGCCGCGATGTAGTCGAGGAAGAAGAGCGGCTCCGCCCCGGAGCAGACGAGATCATCGGCGCACATGGCCACGAGGTCGCGGCCGATGGTGTCGTAGCGGCCGAGCGCCGTCGCGATCGCCGTCTTCGTCCCGACGCCGTCGGTCGAGCTGACCAGGATCGGCTCGCGCATACCCCGCGGCAGGGCCATCGCCGAAGCGAAACCGCCGAGGCCGCCGATCACCTCCGGTCGCCGGGTGGCCTCGACCGCAGCTCGCATCAACTCGACGGCGCGCTCGCCGGCCTCGATGTCGACCCCGGCGGCGCCGTACGCGCCCCACGCCCCGCCTTCTTGGCGCCCGCGGGGACGGAAGCGACGGCCGGTCCGTGCCCGCGGGCTGCCCCGCGCGACCCGCCGCCACGCTCAGTCATGAGGCGTCGTCCCGGCCAGCGCCTCGGCCTCCCCCCGCGAGACCGGCTCGCCCGGCGCATCCTCCAGGACGAACTTGTGGCGGGCCGTGTTGTACGGGACCGGCACCGGATAACGCCCGTCGAAGCAGGCGAAGCAGAAGCGCTCGTAGGGCAGGTCGAGCGCCTGCAGGACCCCATCCTTGGAGAGGAACGTCAGAGAGTCGGCGCCGACGAATTCCCGGATCTCGTCCACCGAGTGGGTCGACGCGATCAACTCTGTTTCGATCTGCGTGTCGATGCCGTAGAAGCAGGGGTGATGGATCGGCGGCGAGCTGATGCGGAGATGGACCTCGACGGCGCCGGCCTTCCGCAACAGGGCCACGATCTGGCGGGTGGTGGTGCCGCGCACGATCGAGTCGTCGACGACGACCAGCCGCTGGCCGGCCACCACCTCGCGCAGCGGGCTCAACTTGACGGTGACGCCGCGCTGGCGCAAAGCCTGCGAAGGCTGGATGAAGGTGCGGCCGGAGTAGCGATTGCGGACCATGCCCTCTCGATAGGGCAGGCCCGAGCCTTCGGCGAAACCGGCCGCGGCCGGCGCTCCGGTGTCCGGCACCGGCATCACGATGTCCGCGTCCACCGGTGCCTCGGCCGCGAGGGCGAGGCCCATGCGGCGCCGCGACTCGTACAGGTTCCGGCCGAGCATGTACGAATTGGGCCGTCCGAAGTAGATCAGCTCGAACACGCACAGCTGCTCGCGACCCTCGGCAAAGCGAACCGAAACCGGATCCTTGCCCTGCTCGAGGATGACGATCTCGCCCGGCTCCACGTCCCTGACGACCGTGCCGCCGGCGACCTCGACGGCGGCCGACTCGGAGCTGATGACCCAGCCACCCGAACGCGCTCCCTCGGGATCGTCAGCCGCGGGCTCGAGCCGGCCCAGGACCAGCGGCCGGAAGCCGTGCGGATCGCGCACGCCGATGACCCGCTTCTCGTCGAGAATGGCCAGCGAATAGGCGCCCTGGACGGTCGGCAAGACCCTCTTCAGCGCCTCGACCGTGTCGCCGGACGGGTCGTCGGCCAGCAGCGCCGTCAGGAGCTCCGTGTCGGTCGTGGCGGGCAGGCGCGACTTGCCGCCCTCGAGCCGCGCCAGCAACTCCCGCGTGTTTACCAGGTTGCCGTTGTGGCCGATGGCGATGGATCGGCCCCGGCCCAGCCGGAAGGTCGGCTGGGCGTTCTCCCAGACCGTCGAGCCCGTGGTCGAATAGCGGCAGTGGGCGATGGCCAGGTGGCCCCGCAGGCTGGGCAGGCGGCGCTCGTCGAGGACCTGGGCGATCAGTCCCAGCTCCTTGTAGAGCATGAGCTGCTCGCCGTCGCTGACGGCGATCCCGGCCGACTCCTGGCCGCGGTGCTGGAGTGAGAAGACGCCGAGCGCGGCGATACCCGCCGCATCCGCCCCGGGGGTCAGGGCGCCGAAAATGCCGCACATGGTCAGGCAACCTCGCCCGAGGAGGCGGCGTCGGTGGCCTCGGGATCGTGTCCCGGGCCGGGCTCTACGCCCAGGGCGCGGGCCAGGCCGTGATCCCAGGTGTGGCGCAGGTCCGCCAGAGAGACGTCCAGCGCGTCGGCGACACGCGAACCGCGTTCTTCGGCCGCGCCCGTGGCGCCCTGGCCGGTGAGCTCGATGCGGAGCCTGTCGCCACCGACGCTGCCCAGGATCTCGGCCGGCAGGGCGAACTGCCGGGCGAGCAGCTCGATCGCCGCCGCGTGGCGCGGGCGGCACGAGAGAACGAGCCGGGACGGGCTCTCGCCGAAGAGTTCGATCGCGGGCGAGCCCGAGACCCCCAGCCGCAGCGTCGCGCCGATTCCGCCCCACATGCAGCACTCGGCAATGGCCACGGCCAGGCCGCCGCCGGAGACGTCCTGGGCGGAGGCGACCAGGCCCCGGCCGATGGCCTCGCGGACGAACGACTGCAGGGCCGCCTCGCGTTCGAGGTCGAGGCTCGGAGGCGCGTCCTCGGACGAAACCCCGGCCAGCGACGCGTAGGCCGAGCCGGCCATGCCCGGAGCGCTGCTCCCGACCAGGAGCACGGCGTCGCCGACCGTAGCGAAGGGGGGCCGGACCAGGAGCGAGACGTCGTCGAGCAGGCCGACGACGCCGATCTCCGGCGTGGGCGAGATGGCGCCGCCCGAGTACTCGTTGTAGAGCGAGACGTTGCCGCCGGTGACCGGGATGCCCAGAGCCCGGCAAGCGTCGCCCATCCCCCGGACCGCCTGCTGCAGCTGCCAGAAGGCCTCGGGGCGCTCCGGGTTGCCGTAGTTCAGGCAGTTCGTGATCCCCAGAGGTCGGGCGCCGGTGATGCTGACGTTGCGGGTGGCCTCGGCCACCGACAGCTGCGCGCCCAGGTGCGGGTCGATCGCGCTGACCGTCTGGTTCCCGTCGGTCGTGGCCACGAGGGCCTTCCTGGTGCCCTTGACCCGCAGCACCGCCGCGCCGTGGCCGGGCCACTCGACGGTGTTGCTCTGGACGGAGGAGTCGTACTGCTCGTAGACCCAGCGGCGGCTGGACAGGTTTGGGCTGCCCAGGAGGGCGGCCAGGACCGCGGCCGGGTCCATGCCGCGCTCGGGCAGTCCATCCTGCGCCGTGAGCGGGATGCCGGGCGCGGGCGCCTGGCGGCGGCGCGTCGGCGGCGTGGCCAGGCGGTCGTGGACGATCGCGTCGCTGGTCAGCGCCCTGGCCGGGACGCGCGCGATCTCGTGAGCATCCTTGTTCGGCACCCCGTCCGGACCGATGCCGCCCTCCACGACGGCGATGTCGCCGTCGCCGGTGACCCGCCCGACGAGGGCGATCGGGATGCCCCAGCGTTCGCAGACCTCGCGCACGGCCGGGTAGTTCTCCGGCAGGCACGTCGCCAGCATCCGCTCCTGGGACTCCGAGATCATCACTTCCCACGGCGCCAGGCCGGGTTCCCGCCGCGGGATCGCGTCCAGGTCCAGCAGGATCCCGGTTCCGGCCCTGTCGGCCGACTCGGAGGTGGCGCAGCTGATGCCGCCGGCGCCCAGGTCCTGGATGCCCAGGACGAGCCGCCGGCCGATCATCTCCAGGCTGGCCTCGATCAGCAGCTTCTCGGCGAATGGGTCGCCTACCTGTACGGCCGGTCGCTTGGATGGGTCCTGGTCCTGGAAAGTCGCCGAGGCGAGCACGCTGGCGCCGCC
This sequence comes from uncultured Chloroflexia bacterium, assembly GCA_963713795.1. Classification (GTDB taxonomy): domain Bacteria; phylum Chloroflexota; class Limnocylindria; order Limnocylindrales; family CSP1-4; genus Fen-1039. The sequence continues at coordinate 210,340 of CAVQNC010000007.1, read as the reverse complement.
GATGCCGTCGCGACCGGTCGTGGATCCGAAGAGGACAACGTAGTTGCCGGGCCCGGGCGCCTCGGCCAGGATCAGCATCCGCTCCTCGAGCAGGCCGATGGCCATGACGTTCACGAGCGGATTGCCCTGGTACGTGGGATCGAAGACCAGCTCACCGCCGACGGTCGGCACGCCGACGCAGTTGCCGTAGCCGCCGACGCCACGGACGACGCCGTCGACGAGGAGGCGGGTGCGCGGATCGGCCGGGTCGCCGAACCGTAGCGCGTCCAGAACGGCGATCGGGCGGGCGCCCATGGTGAAGATGTCGCGCAGGATGCCGCCGACACCCGTGGCGGCGCCCTGGTAAGGCTCCACCGCGGAGGGGTGGTTGTGGCTCTCGATCTTGAAGGCGACGGCCAGCCCGTCGCCGATGCGGACGACCCCGGCGTTGTCGCCCACGCCGGCCATCAGGCTGCTGCCGCGCGTCGGGAGGGTCTTGAGCAGCGGCTTGGAGCTCTTGTACGAGCAGTGCTCGCTCCACATCACGCTGAAGATGGCCAGCTCAGTGTGGTTGGGGTCGCGGCCGAGCTTGCCCCGGATGGCGTCCAGTTCGCCGTCCGTTATGCCCAGCTGGCGGTGGAGCGGCTCCGGCCCGGCGGGCGCGGCCTGGTTCGCGGTCACGTCGGTCATCGTCCTGCCTCCGCCGCTGCAGTCGCCTTTGCGCTCGCCGGCTGCGCCGGGCGTCCGGCCGCTTCCCATGCCGCGGCACTCTCCACGAGGGAGCGGATCAGCTGCATCCCGCCGGGGTTGCCGAGCACGCCCTCGGCCATCCGCTCGGGATGGGGCATCAGCCCGGCCACGTTGCCGGCCTCGTTGCAGACGCCGGCGATGGCCCGCAGCGAGCCGTTCGGGTTGGCCGGATCGTCGGGATCCAGGGCGGGCGTGCCGTCCTCGCGGACGTACCGGAAGAGGACCTGGCCGCCGCGCTCGAGCTCGTCGAGGGTGGCCGCGTCGGCGTAGTAGCAGCCCTCGCCGTGGGCGACGGGAACCCTCAGCGGCTCGCCGGTCGCGGCATGCGTGAAAGGCGAGTCCAGCCGCTCGGGCTTGATGTAGACGAGGCGCCCGGCGAAGCGCAGCGAGCGGTTGCGCAGGAGCGCGCCGGGAACGAGGCCGGCCTCGGCCAGGACCTGGAAGCCGTTGCAGATGCCCAGGACGTGCCCGCCCGCGGCCGCGAACGCCTCGACGCCGCGCATCACCGGGGAGAACCGGGCGATGACCCCGGCCCGGATGTAATCACCGTAGGCGAAGCCGCCCGGCAGGATCACCGCCGAGACGCCCGCCAGGTCGGGCGATTCGTGCCAGAGCGTGACCGAGTCGACGCCGGCGACCGTCAGCGCGTTGAGCGAGTCGACGTCCGAGTTGGATCCCGGGAAGGTGACGACACCGACTCTCACCGGGCAGCGGCCCCGGCCGAAACCGCCGCCGACGTGCCCTCGAGGAGCTCGATGGCGTAGACCTCGATGAGCGGGTTGCTGAGCAGCTCCCGGGCGAGCCCGTCGACGGCGGCCCGGGCCTCCGGCTCCGACCCCGCGGTCACGGTCAGCTCGACCCGGCGCCCGACGCGGACCCTCGAGACGTTCGTGACGCGCAGGTGGGGCAGGCTCAACTCCACGGCCCGGCCCTGCGGGTCCAGGATGCCCGGCTTTGGTAGAACGTTGACGGCATACCGGAACTCGCTCATGGGGCGATCACGTCCTCCTGCAGGTAGCGCTCGAAGCCGGCCCCGGTGATCCTCTCGAAGGCCGCGACATACCGTTTGCGCGTGCCGGCGACGATGTCGGCCGGAAGCTCCGGCCCGGGGTAGGTCTTGCCCCACGCCTGGGCTTCGAGCCAGTCGCGCACGAATTGCTTGTCGAAGCTGGCCTGGGCGCGGCCGGGCTCGTAGTCCGAGGCGTCCCAGAACCGGCTCGAATCGGGCGTGAGAACCTCGTCGATGAGGATCAGCTCGCCGTTGTCGAGGGCCTGGCCGAGCTCGAACTTGGTGTCGGCCAGGAGGATGCCGGCCGCCTCGGCGATCTCGGCGCCGCGCCGGTAAAGGCGCAAGGCGACGTCGCGAACCTGTTCGGCGATCTGGCCGCCGACCAGTCCGACCATGGCGTCGAAGCCGATGTTCTGATCGTGCCCGACCTCCTCCTTCGTCGAAGGTGTGAAGATCGGGTCCGGCAGCCGATCGGATTCGCGCAGGCCCGCCGGCAGGGCTATGTCGCAGATGGCGCCCGTCCGCTTGTAGTCCTTCCAGCCGGATCCGGCGACGTAGCCGCGGACGATGACCTCGACCGGCAGGACCTTCGCGCGGCGGCAGAGCATCATCCGGCCGCGCAGTTCCCGCCGGCCGGCCTCGTCGGCGAAGCCGGGGGGCAGCCCGGCCGGGTCTGTGCCCAGTATGTGGTTGGGCACGATGTCGGCCGTGCGGCCGAACCAGAAGCGCGACAGGCCGGTCAGGACGCGGCCTTTGTCCGGGATCGGCGTCGGAAGGACGACGTCGAACGCGGACAGGCGGTCGCTCGCGACCAGCAGCAGCCGATCGCCCACCTCGAAGAGATCGCGAACCTTGCCCGAGCGAACGAAGCCGCTGCCGGCGTGGAGCGCCGGGCCTGCCGCCCGCGGATCTCCGGGGTTTGCACTCTCAGCGGGCGACATTGGCGGCCTCCTTTCGAGCCGGTACGAGCTGGTCCAGCCGGGCCATGGCGGCTCCGACGTTCCGCAGGAAGTGGCTGTCGTCGAAGCAGGCCGCGAGGGCCTCGTCCGACAGGCGGGCCGCGACATCCGGGTCGGCCGCGAGCAGGTCTCGCAGATGGCGCCGCTCGTCGGCCGCCCGCAGCGAGTTGCGCTGGACAACGCCGTAGGCCTCCTCGCGCGAAAGGCCCGCCTCCTCGACCAGGGCCATCAGCACGCGGCTGCTGCAGTGGAGTCCCAACCCGCGCTCGATGTTCTCGCGCATCCGTTCGGGGCGGACGACGAGTTTCTCGACCAGGCCACGAGTCTTGACGAGCATGTAGTCGAGCAGGATGGTGGCGTCGGGGAGGAGGACCCGCTCCGCCGACGAGTGGCTGATGTCGCGCTCGTGCCAGAGGGGCTGGTTCTCCATGGCGGCGGCGGCGTAGCCGCGCAGGAGCCGGGCCATTCCGGCGATCCGTTCCGAGAGGATCGGGTTGCGCTTGTGGGGCATGGCCGAGCTGCCCTTCTGGCCGGCCCGGAACGGCTCCATCAGCTCGCCGATCTCCGTGTGCTGGAGGTTGCGGACCTCCGTCGCGATCCGCTCCAGGCTGCCCCCGGTGATCGCGATCGCGGCGACCAGCGCGGCGTGCCGGTCGCGCTGGACGATCTGCGTGGAGATCGGATCGCGGTGCAGGCCAAGGTCGGCCAGGACCTCCTCTTCCAGGTCCGGATCGAGGTGGCTGTAGGTCCCGACCGGACCGGAGATCTTGCCGGTCGCGGCGTCGTCCACGGCGGCGGCCAGGCGGGCGCGGTCGCGGTCGATCTCGAAGGCCCAGCCCGCGATCTTCATCCCCATCGTCGTCGGCTCGGCGTGGACGGAGTGGGTGCGGCCCATCATCACGGTGTTCGCCTCGGCTCGGGCGCGCGCGACCAGAACCTCGACGAGCGCCTCGCAGTCCTCGATCAACCGCGCCCCGGCGGCGCGGAGCTGCAACGCCAGGGCCGTGTCGAGTACGTCGCTGCTCGTCAGGCCGAGGTGCAGGTAGCGGCCCTCCTCCCCGACCGTCTCGGCGACCTGGCTGACGAACGCGATGACGTCATGTTCGGTCGTCTTCTCGATCTCGGCGATCCGGTCGACGTCCACGCGGGCCCGGGCCTCGATGGCTCGCACCGCCCCGGCGGGAACCAGGCCACGGGAGACCTGGGCCCGGGCCACGGCGACCTCGACCTGGAGCATCCCCTCGAAATGCGCCTGCTCGGTCCAGATGGCGCCCATCTCCGGGAGGGTGTATCGCGGGATCACCGGCCACCGCCTTTCGTCCAGGCCGCTTCCGAAACGGGATCCGGCGAAGACGCGGCCGGGTCGGCCGCCGGCGGGAGTTTCGCGGCGATGTCCCGGCGGCGCTGCATGCCGGACCAGGTCACCTCATCCGCGGCCGCCTCCGCGGCGGCGCGCGCCGCCGGGATCGAGGCTCCGAGGCCCACGACCGCCAGCACGCGGCCGCCGTTGGTACGGAAGCCACCGTCGCCGTCCTTGACCGTGCCGGCATGGAAGATCGTGGAGCGCTTCGCCGCCTCGTCCAGCCCGGCGATGGCGTCGCCCTTGCGCGGCGTCCCCGGATAGTTCGCCGCGGCCAGGACGACGGCCACCGCCGCGTCGCCGGTCGTCGGCAGCATCCGCCCGTGCAGCCCCAACTCGCCGGCCGCGGCGGCCAGATCACCCTGGGCCGCGCCGTAGAGCAGCGGCCCCAGGGGCACGGCCAGGCGCGGCAGAAGCGCCTGTGTCTCGGGATCGCCGAACCGGGCGTTGCACTCGATCAGGACCGGGCCTTCGGGCGTGAGCATCAACCCGGCATAGAGGGCGCCCCTGAACGGCGCCCCCCGGCGGGCCAGCTCGACCAGGATCGGCAGGTGGATGACATCCACGAGCGTGGCGCAGAGGCTCTCGGGCAGGTCGGGCACGGGGCTGTAGGCGCCCATGCCGCCGGTATTGGGACCACGATCGTCGTCGAGGAGCCGCTTGTGGTCCCGAGCCGGCGGCAGGGCCAGCGCCCCGTGGTCGTCGCACAGCGCGATCAGGCTGGCCTCGGCCCCGGCCAGCCTCTCCTCCACGACCACGACCGGCCGGGCGGGATCGCCGGCTGGCAGCGCCGCGAAGAGCGCAGCCAGCGCACCCTGGGCCGTGATCAGGTCGTCGCAGACGGTCACACCTTTGCCGGCCGCGAGGCCGTCCGCCTTGATGACGACGCCGCGAGACCCCGGCGCCTCCGCCAGCTCCCTGGCGTAGTCGAGCGCGGGCTCCAGGGCGACGAAATCGCGGCCGCGGGCCATGCGCACGCCGGCGGCGGCGGCGACCTCGCGGCAGAAGGCCTTGCTCCATTCGATCCGAGCGGCGGCGCGCGTAGGCCCGAATGTGGGGATGCCGGCGTCGGTCAGGACGTCCACCACCCCGGCGGCCAGCGGCGCCTCGGGTCCCACCACGACCAGGTCCACGTTCTCGCGAGTGGCGAGGTCCAAGACCGCCGCCGGATCCAGGGCCGAGACGCCGGGAAAGCAGCGCGCCTTCGGCTCCGCGGCTATGGCGTCGCCCCCCGGCGCGACGAGGACCGCCTCGACGGCGGCCTCCCGGCTGATGCTCCAGACGAGAGCGTGCTCGCGGCCGCCTCCGCCCAGGACGAGGACGCGGGCCGGGCCAAGGGGCTGCGCGGTTTCGTTGGGCGAGGTCGCGGGAGTCATCGGGCGGCCTGATCCGGCGTCGACGTCGCCGCTCCCGCTGGGGCTCCGAACGCGGCACCGGCCGCGGCGGGCGGCCTGGGCCGCAGCGGGCGCGCCATTCTCTCGATCGTCTGGTGCCGCTCGGGCCCAACCGAGACGAAGCAGATCGGCGCGCCCGAGAGGCGCTCCACGGCATCCACGTATCGCCTGGCGTTCTCGGGCAGCTCCGCCATCGAGCGGCAATCGTGGATCGGCTCGGACCAGCCGGGGAAGCGCTCGTAGATCGGCCTGGCCCGGGCCAGCACGTCGGCGTCCGAAGGCCACCAGTCGACACGGGCGCCGTCGACCTCGTAGGCCATGCAGATGAGGACCTCGTCGAGGCCCGACAGTATGTCGATCTTGTTGAGCATGATCGAGCTGACGCTGTTGACCGCGACGGCGTACCGGAGTGGGACGGCGTCGAACCAGCCGACGCGGCGCCTCCGCCCCGTGGTCGTCCCGAATTCGCGGCCGCGGACGGTGATCCCCTCGCCTATCTCGTCGGTCAGCTCTGTCGGGAACGGGCCGGCCCCGACGCGAGTGGCGTAGGCCTTCATGACGCCAATCACCTCGTCGACCTGGAGCGGCCCGATGCCGCCGCCGGTGCAGGCGCCGCCCGCGATCGGGTTCGACGAAGTCACGAACGGGTAGCTGCCGTGGTCGAGGTCGAGCAGGGTGCCCTGGGCGCCCTCGAACAGGAGATGCTCGCCGCGGCCCAGCATTTCCTGGACCAGCTGGGTCGTGTCGGCCAGGTGAGGTTCGAGACGCCGGCCCCATTCGGTGGCGACCGAGACCAGTTCGTCCAGGTCGAAGCCCTCGACTCGATGCTGGCGCTGGAGGGTCGCGTTCTTCTCGGGCAGGATCCTGGCCAGCTTGCTTCGCAGCGCCGGTCCGTCGAGCAGGTCCTCCATCCGGATCCCGATCCGCCAGGCCCTGTCGGCGTAGGCCGGCCCGATGCCGCGGCGCGTCGTCCCGACGGCGGCCAGGGCGAGTCGCGCCTCCATCGCCCCGTCCAGGGCGATGTGATACGGCATGATGACGTGGCAGTGCCTGCTGACGCGGACCCGGTCCACCTCGATGCCGCGGCTCGCGAGCATCTCCAGCTCGGCCAGCAGGGTGGCCGGGTTGACCACCACGCCGTTGCCGATGATCGGGGCGATATGCGGGTACAGCACGCCGGACGGGACGAGGTGGAGCTTGAAGACCTCCTCCCCCAGCATGATCGTGTGACCGGCGTTGTCGCCGCCCTGGTAGCGGACGACGGCCGTGACGTGCTCGGCCAGCGCGTCAGTGGTCTTGCCCTTGCCTTCGTCACCCCACTGCAGGCCGACGATCACGGTGGCGGGCATCTATTCCTCCCCCTGGCGGTGGTCCCGGCGGTCGCCCCAGCGGGAGCCCGGGGAAACTAAAAGGCCCTCGGCCGACGGGCCGGGGACCTGGGTAGACTGCCCCTCCGTTGGAGCCGCGGCTCCTGAGGGAGCGAAGGTGGTGGTTCGTCTCACGGGGCGAACAGCACGCCTTCCTGGGGCAACGGTGCCTCCTTGGCGATGTTGTCTCTGGAACCCGATGGCGCTCGACCGCGGGCGCCGGAAGTATAGCAGGGCAGCGGGCTCGCCCGACGGCCGACCTCTGGGTGGGTAGTGACCGGGCGCAGGTCGAGCCTCAGTACGCTCCGCCCGGGGCGGCCACCACCCTGCCGGCCAGAACCTCCCGCACGGCCTCGGGTCCGCGAGTCCGCCATTCGGCCGCGATCGAGGCCGTTGCCGTCGCCCCGACGCGGCAGGCGCCTGCCGCGAGGACGGCCAGCATGGCATCGAGAGTTCGGACTCCGTGGGCCGCCTTGACTCCGACATTGTCGCCGACGAAGCGGCGCATCAAGGCGATCTCGCCCGGCTCGGCGCCGCGCGGCGAGAAACCAGTCCCGTTCTTGACGAACGCCGCGCGGGCCTCGAGCGCCACCCGGCATCCCTCTTCCACCTGCTCGGGGGTCAGATAGGCCGTTTCCAGGATCACCTTTACGGGCGTCGGCGACACGGCGTAGATCAGGCCCGCCAGCTCGTCCCGGACGTAACCCAGATCGCCCGACCGCAGCGCCCCTATGTTGATCACGACGTCGAGCTCTACCGCGCCCTGGTCGACGGCCAGGATCGCCTCGCGCTCCTTGATCGTGGACATGCTGGCCCCATGCGGGAAGCCGATCACCGTGGTGGGTCCCACGATCGAGCGACGCAGGCGGTTTACGACGAATGCCAGGTCGGCCGGCCGGCAGCATACGGTCGCCGTCTCGTATTCGACCGCCAGGTCGCAACCGGCCTCGACGTCGCGGCGGGTGAGGTCGGGCCTGAGCAGCGAGTGGTCGATCACGCCCATCAGGGCCTTTTCGTCCAGCGCGGCCAGGTCCAGCGGCGCGCGGTTCGCGAGCCTTACCTTGAGGGCTTGCTTCATGCTGCTCCTAAGACCCGGAGGCCACGATGGCCAGCGCGTGGCTGCCGCCGGCGGCGATGGCGAGCACGTCTGCGAGCCCTGACGGTGGGGTCGCCTGTCCCGACTCGTTTCCACCCCAGCCTACAACAGTTCCGTTGGACTCGAGGGCAAGGCTGAAGTTGCCGCCCGCCGCGACCGCCAGGGCGTGCAGGCCCTGCGGCACGGTCGTCTCACCGTCCTGGTTGCCGCCCCAGGCCGCGACCGTGCCGTCCGACTTGAGAGCCAGGACGTGGGCGAAGCCGGCCGACACGACGCCGACGCCGGCGAGGCCCGACGGAACGGTGGTGACGTGGCTGGCGACGTCGGTCGGGTTCTTGTCGCCCCAGGCCACGACGGTTCCGTCGGCGACGGAGGCCACGCCGAAGTCGTACCCGGCCGAGACGTGGGTCACGCTCGCCAGGCCGGGAGGCAGGTCCGTCTGACCGTTCGAATCGTCGCCCCAGGCCACAATCTTGCCGTCCGATTCGAGGGCGAGGGCGAAGGAACCCGCGGCCGCGATCTCGACCACGTTCTTGAGCGTCGAAGGGGGCGTCAGCTGGCCCGAGGAGTTGTCACCCCAGCCGATCACGGTGCCGTCCGACTTGAGGGCGAGGGCGAAGTTGCTCCCGGCCGCGATTGCCTTGATGCCCACGGCCGCGGCCGGCACCTGCGTCTCGGCGGGGTCGGCCGAGCCGCCCCAGGCGACGACCGACCCGTCGGACCTGAGGGCCAGGCTGAGGTCGTCACCTGCGGCCACGGCGATCACACCCGTGAGACCGGCCGGAACATCGGTCTGGCCGGAACTGTCGTCGCCCCAGGCGACAACGGTGCCACCCTGCCCGGGCGCGACCGTCGGAGCCGCCGCCGATGCCGGGAATGAGCATCCACACGATGGAACGACGCTGGGAACCAGCGACGGAGACGCGACGGCGGGCCCCGATGGAGTCGGGGCCGGAGTGGCGCCCGAGCTGCCGCAGGCCGCGGCCGACATCAGCAACGCGCCCGAAAGAACCAGACCACCGAGCCCGTTGCGGGCTTGGCTCCTCGCGGACATCCTGACCTCCTCGTGCGACGCAGGCGGCTCTCCCAGGGTGCCGTCCGCCCCAGCATAGCGCCGCCATGACTCCGGGCGGCCGGGCCGCCGTCCCGTGTCCCGCGCCGGCGGTGGCGTCGCTTCGAGCGGCCCCTACCAGCCCGACCCGGTCCCCTCCGTGACGGCGTCGACGATCCCGACGACCAGCGTCCGGATCGGGGCGCCGGGCGCCTTCAGCACCTGGCGGGCGGAGTTGCCCTCGTCGAGGATCAGGACCATCTCGCCGGCGCCCGCGCCGACCGTGTCCACCGCGATGACGTACCCCCCGGCCGGCAGGCCGGACGGATCGAGGAGGTCGCACAGGAGCAGCGTCCGGTCCTCGAAATCGGGCGCGTTGATCGTGGAGACGACCGTGCCCACAACGCGACCCAGCTTCACGGCTCTTCTCCGGCGATTGGGGAGACGGCATCGACGATCCCGACGATGGCGTGGTCCACCGGAACGAACGGGTCCGGCATCGCCTGCGCGGCCTCGCGTGCGGCAACGAAATAGACGAGCTCGCCCGGGCCGGCCATGTGGACCGCGTCGGCGGCGACTAGCTGGCCGCCGGCCGGCTTCAGCGACCGGTCGAGCGGCTGGATGACGAGGAGCTTGACGCCCTCGAGCCCGGGCGCCTTGACCGTGGCCACGACCGTGCCGATCACCCTGGCGAGCTGCATGGCGGTCTACCTACCCCTGCGTCGTGGCGCCGGCGCGGCCGTTCGAGCCTGTCTTCGTGCGGGCCCGCCACCCGGACCGGGAGCCCGAACTCGGTCGCGGAACTGCGCATCCGCCGCCAGGTTCTCGGCCATCTCCGCGTGGAGTTGCGGAATGACCCGCGAGGCCAGGCCGGGCGTTCCGGCGATGCGCCCGGCTCCGATCTCGATCGCCGCCTCGACCTCGGCGACCGGGCCATCGAACAGCAGGTAGCCCTTGCCGCCGAGGTCGTCCGCCAGGCGCAATTCCACGAGGCGGACCCGAGCGCCCTTCAGCCCCGCGTCGGCGGCCTCGATGATTGCGGCGACGGTGGCGGCCTCGATGACGCCGAGCGCCTCGCCCGCCGCCTGCCGGCACGTGCCGCCGATCGCGGCGACGAGCTCGGCGTGGGCGTTGGGAAGGAAGGTGACGTCGAGGACGGCCGATGCCCCGGCCTCACGGCCCGCCGCGAGCGCCTCTTCGACGTCCCCGACGCTGCCCCCGATGAGGACCAGGTACTTGCCCGGGTGGGCGGTGCCGGCTCGAAGGATGTCGATCGGGGCGCACTTTGCCATCGCGTCGCCGGCCGCGATGCCGGCCGAGATCGAGTCGAGCTCCAGGAGCGCGAGGGCCGGCTCGATGGCGAGGCTGGTCATGTCAGACGATCCGCAGCGCGCCGACGACGGTGATCCGCCGCTCGCGCGAGAAGGTCCGGGGCCTGGTCAGGCCGTCGCCGGACGGGCTGGCGATCGAAAATGAGGTGAAGCCTTCCCCGCCTTCTCCGAGGCCGGCGAAGTTGGGCCCGTTGGTCACGAAGATGCTGCAGTTCATGGCTCGGGCCATCCTTGTGATGGTGTCGACGTTGGTGGAGTGGATGGACGCCGTGTGGCGGAAACCATGCTCGGCGCGGACGGCCAGGTCGATCGCCTGCTCCACCGTGCCGACGCGCACGATCGGGAGCAGCGGCATCATCTGCTCCGTCCAGACCAGGCTGTGGTCACGCGGCACGTCGGCGATCAGGAGCCGGGGTGCGGCATCGGTCTGGACGCCTATCTCGGCCAGCATCCTCGCCGCGTCCTGCCCGATCCAGACCGGGTTCATGACGCCGGGCTTTCCGGGCTGGCCCATCTCCTTGAAGACGACCCGTTCGAGGCGCCGCAGCTCGTGCTCCTTGAGCAGATAGGCGCCGTTCTGGGTCATCGCCCGGATCAGGCGGTCGGCGACGGTGTCCACGACCAGGACTAGCTTCTCGTCGATGCAGACGATGTTGTTGTCGAACGAAGCGCCGCGCACGATGTCGCGGCCGGCCCGCTCTATGTCGGCGGTCGCGTCGACCACGGCGGGCGGGTTGCCGGGGCCGGCCGTAATGGCGCGCTTGTCGGACTTGAGGGCCTCGCGCACGACGGCGGGCCCGCCGGTGACCAGCAGCACTCGGACGCTGGGGTGTGCCATCAGGGCGCGTGCGCTCTCGATCGTCGGATTGGCCGCGGCCGAGACCAGGTTTGGAGGCCCTCCGGCGCCGACGATGGCCCGATTGATGAGCCTGACCGTCTCCGCCGAGCAGCGGCGCGCGCCGGGATGAGCGTTGAAGACGACGGCGTTGCCGGCCGAGACGATGCTGATCGTGTTGTTGATGATCGTCGAAGTGGGGTTTGTGACCGGCGTGATCGCGGCGACGACGCCGAACGGGGCGAACTCGGTGACCATCATCCCCGCGTCGCCGGTGGTGGCCTGGACCTCCAGGTCCTCCGGACCGGGTGCCTTGGAGGCTACCAGGCGGTTCTTCACCACCTTGTCCTCGACTCGACCGAGGTGCGTCTCCTGGTGCGCCATCCGGGCCAGCTGCTCCGCGTGATCGAGCATCGAGCGACGCACGGCGTCGACGATGACCTTGCGCCCGGCCAGGCCCTGGACCTGGAACTCCCCGAAGGCTCGGGCGGCGGCGCCGACGGCTCCGTCGATCGTGGCGTGGATGCCGTCGCCGAGCTCGGCCGCCGCGGCAGCCGCCAGCTCGTCCTCGGCGCGCAACCCCTCGCCGGGCCGGGCCTCTCCGGCCGCGGAGACGCGGCGGCGCACCCGTTCGATGATCTCGGTGATTTCGCGTTCGTCGAGCCCGCTCATGGTGTTCGCCCGCTACTTGCGGTAGACCTCCGTGCCGCCGATCTCCCACGTGTCGACGATGGCCATGATCACGGCGTCGCAGGGCCGGTCGCGCGTCGTCTCTGTCTGGCGAGCGGAGCTGCCCGTCGCGTACAGCACGACCTCGCCGACGCCCGCGCCGACAGTGTCGGCGGCCACTACGTAGCCGCCGGCTTCCCTGTTCTCGGCGTCGAGCTGGCGCACGACGAGCAACTTCCAGCCCTCCATCAGCGGCTCTTTGCGACTCGCGACAACGGTCCCGGTAACCCGTCCAAGGAGCATCTCGTCACCGCCTGCTGGAGCGGCGCGCCGGACCCGGCCGGCGCGCCGCCACTTGCGTGCTACTTCTGGCCGGCCTCTGCCTTCGCCTCTTCCAGCCGCCCGAGCGGCAGAACGAGGTCGACGTTGACGTGCGGCCGGGCGATCACATGGCTGGCGACGACTTCGCCGACCTTCGCGGCGTTGCGGACGCCGGCGTCGACGGCCGCCTTGACGGCGGCCACGTCGCCGCGGACCACGGCGGTCACGTAGCCTCCGCCGGTCTTCTCGTAGCTGACCAGCTCGACCTTGGCCGCCTTGACCATAGCGTCGGCAGCCTCGACCACGGCCGCGAACCCGCGGGCTTCGATCATTCCAAGCGCTTCTGCCATCGACCCTGTCTCCTTCTGGTTCGGCCGTTCGACCCTTCGATCGCCGCCGTTTGCCCTTATGCCTTAGCTTCGCGTCCCGCGAGTCCCTCGATCGCCGCCAGAGCGGCGCGCCAGCCGACGTCGATGTCGCGCTCCTCGCCGCCGAGATAGACGCGGCCCATCGAGCCGAAGGACCGGACTTCGAGGATGTTGATGTGAGCCGCCTTCTCGGCCTCGTTGGCCGCGAGCGCGGCGTTGGCGGCCGGTTCCAGCTCGAGCACGTAGAGCGTCTGCCCGGGGATCAGCATCTGACCGTGGCGAGTTCGATTGATGAGCTGAGCCTGATGGTCGTCGATCCTGCGGATGATCTGGGAGGACAGCACGTGCGGCTTGATCCGGTCAGTCTCGGCCAGCCCGATGTCGGCCAGGATCGCGGCGCCGGCGGCACGGACCTCGGCCTGCGACGGCGAGTGGATCTCGAGCATGCCGTAGTAGCGCTCGATGATCTGCATGCCGGGCTTGACGGTCGTCGACTTGAGCGCGACATCGGTCAGCCGGTTGATCTCGATCCCGGGCGAGATCTCGATCTCCAGCGAGGCGTCGCCGGCGAGCGGCAGGAATCCCTGCGCCACCGTCCCCAGGAAGGCCGCGTACTGGGCCTGGAGGCTGTCGAGGAATACATATGCCCGAAGGTCAATACTGGCCATGTGCGCCCTTCTCTCCCGTGACGATCTTGACGCCGGCGGATGCCCCGATCCGGGTCGCCCCGGCCGCGATCATGTCCTGCACGTCCTCGGCGGTGCGGATTCCGCCGGAGGCCTTGACGCCCATCTTCGGGCCGACGGTCTCGCGCATCAGGGCCACGTCGAAGACGGTGGCTCCGCCCTTGGCATAACCGGTGGAGGTCTTGACGAAGTCGGCCCTGGCCTGCTGGGCGAGCCGGCAGGCGATCACCTTCTCCTCGTCGGTGAGGAGGCCGGTTTCGATGATCACCTTGCAGAGGGCGCCGGCCTCGTGACAGGCATCCGCGACCCGGGCGACGTCCTCGCGGACCTGGGCCTGCATTCCGCTCTTGAGGGCCCCGATGTTGATGACCATGTCGATCTCCCGGGCGCCGTCCCGGATGGCGCGGCGCGCTTCGAAGACCTTGATCTCCGTGGGCGTGGCTCCGAAGGGGAAGCCGACGACCGAGGCGACACCGACCTCGGAGTCGCGCAGGTCCTCCGCCGCGCGGCGAACCCAGGTCGGATTGACGCAGACCGCGGCGAACCTGAACTCGGCCGCCTCCGCGCAGAGCCTGTCGATGTCGGCGACGACGGCATCCGGGCGCAGGAGCGTGTGATCGATGTAGCGGGCCAGATCCGTGGGGACGTCCTCGGCCTGGCCGTGGTACTCGACGCGCGAGGCGCCGCCCGCCACGACGTCGCGGACCTTCGTCGCGCACTGGGCGGCGCACGCGCCGACGCACCCGGCACAAACACCGCCCGGGGCGATCGCGGCGCCGGCGTTGCCCGGCCCGCCCAGGGCGGCCAGCACCTGGCTCGTGATCCGCTCGACGAGCTCGTCGCGGCTGTAGTTTGCCTCGGTCATCCTCGAACCTCACCGGCCGCAGCCATGTAGCGGCGCTCGATCGCCGTGATCTTCTCGACCCGGGCGGCATGCCGGCCGGGACCCCATTCCGTGCCGAGCCAGGCCCGCACGATCTCGATGGCCAACCCCTCGCCGATGAAGCGGGCGCCCAGGGTCAGGACGTTGGCATGGTTGTGTTCGCGGCTGTTCCGCGCGCTCGACAGGTCGTGGCATAGGGCGGCGCGGATGCCGGGCACCTTGTTGGCAACCATGCAGGAGCCGATCCCGGCACCATCCAGGATGATCCCCCACCTGCAGGTCCCGTCCGCCACCAGGCGGGCGACGGCGTGGGCGATGTCCGGGTAGTCAACCGGCTCGCCCCCGTGGGTGCCGCAGTCCTGTACCGCGAACCCGGTCTCGGTCAGCATCTTCGCGATCACGTCCTTGAGCGCCGATCCACCGTGGTCGGCGCCGATGGCGATGGCGACACGCTCGGAGCCGGCGTGGGTCGACGTGGCCGGTTGCGTCGAGGAGGCCGCCGGCGTTGCCGGCGGCGCGCTCCCCGTCGCGGCCGTCCCGCCGCCGACCAGAGCCGCGTCGACGATCCCGCGCACGATTTCCCGGACCTGCTCCTCGGAGAGACTCGCCGGACGGCGCCCGTCACGCATGGTCGATCACCCACGTGGCCGTTTCCTCGTCGGTCACCATCACGTTGACGCAGGCCGATCGAAGGGCGGCCAGCGCGATCGGCCCGCGGCCGGGCCCGGCGGCGACGCCGACGGTAAGCGCCTTCGCCCGAAGCTCCTCGAGCGGCAGCCCGATCGTCCGCCGGTCGAGCGACGGCAGCGCGATGTGACCGTCCAGCGACAGGAACCGCCCCAGCACGTCGCCCACGGCCCCGGCGTCCGCGAGCGCCGCGAGGTCCGGGTCGCCGATGAAGCCGGACGCGACGTGGACGCTGTCCGCGCCCAGGACGCCCATGCTGAAGACCGCCGTTTGCGCCGAGCGCGCCGCGTCCAGCGTCTCGCCCACGGAGGCGTCTCGCTCGAGGGCTTCGCGCAGCTCGGCCGAGCCGACGATCGCCGGGGCGGGCATCAGCTGGATCGCGGCCCCGCTGGTGAGCCCGAACTGTTCCACCACCTCCTGGGCCCGGGTGGGGCGGGCGGAGCGGGACATCGCCCCATTCAGCTGGACGATCTCCGACGCCGCGGTCCAGCCGGGGCGCAGGTGCGCCGCGACCTCGAGCATCGTGCGGCCCCACGACACGCCGATCGAACCGATCGGCCGCAGCGAGGTCAGGTGAGCCGCGGCCGCCCCGGCGACCCGCTCCCTTGCCAGAAGCTCCTGGTCCGGGGCCGAGGCGGTCGGCGGCACGTCGACTACGACCGCGCTGAGCAAGCCGAACCGGCCGACGAGGCCGTCCTCGAGCTCGACCAGACGAACGTCGGGATGGACGATCTCGATCCGGACCGCCGACTCGCGCAGAGCGCGTTCCAGGAGGCGGCCGACCTTGAAGCGGCTGACGCCGAGCCGCTCGCCGACCTGGTCCTGGGTCAGGTGAAGCCGGTAGTAGAGCTGCGCGGCGCGGAGCATCAGCCGGGTGTCCAGACCCAGCTCATCCCGGCCGAGTATCGTCGCGCCGGCTGCCATGCTCAAATGTGCGCCATAGTGCTCATATGTTGCCAACTATGAATTCACGCTCGGGCTCTGTCAAGAGGTGTGGGCCGCTCCGGCGTCGCCGGGACGCGAAGCCAGTCGGAGGACTTGGGACCGCGAGGGCCCGCTCCCCGATGAGATGGGGTCGACTCCGATAAGCCCTGGATGAGCCGCGGGTGATCGTGGATCGGTACGGTTCGGGCACCCGCCGTCACACAGGGCGCCGCCCCAACGGCGCCGGAAGAGGAGATCGGGACCGTGAACAAGGTCCTTCTGACCGGCCGACTGACCCGCGACCCTGAACTTCGATCGCTGGCCAGCGGATCGAGCGTCGCCACCTTCGCGGTGGCCACCAACGAGTTCCGCGGCAACGGCAAAGAGCGCGCGGAATACCACAACGTGGTCGTCTGGGACCGCCTCGCGCAGGTCTGCGGCCAGTACCTGGGTAAGGGGCAGCAGGTCGCCATCGAGGGCCGGCTGCAGACCCGCCAGTGGGACGACGACCGCGGTACGCGCCACTGGAAGACGGAAGTCGTCGCGACCTCCGTCGAGATGCTCTCGGGGCGCCGCAAGCGCGACTACGAGGCCGAGTCGCTCGCTTCTCAGGCCTCGGGAGACGCGGCCGGCCCGATCGTGCCGGACTCCGAGGAGACCGGCACCACGGACGAAGCACCCGAGGGCGCCTCGAGCGACTCGGACCAGGTACTCGTCCTGGCCTAGATCCCACCCTCCGGAGCGCGGCTCGTTTCCCCCAGGCGGGCTGCGCTCCGGCCAACTCAAGTTGGCGGACGACTCAGCCGCGGTCTATCCAGGCCCCAGCTCCCCTACGAAGCGAGCGATAACTCGGGCCAGTCGCGGGCCGGCCGTCTCGGCGGCAGCTAGAACCTCGGCGTGGCTCAACTCCATGCCAGAGAGCCCCGCGCCAGGATTGGTGACGAGCGAGACGCCGCAGACCCGCATGCCGGCCCATCGGGCCGCGATCGCCTCGAGCGCGGTGGACATGCCGACGGCGTCGGCGCCCAGGCGGGCAAGCATCCGCACCTCGGCCGGAGTCTCGTAGCTCGGCCCCAGCAGGCAGGCGTAAACGCCCTCCGTCATCGCCACTCCTTCGGCCGCCGCCGCGGCGCGCAGGCGGGACCTCAGGTCCGCTTCCCACACGCCGGTCATATCCGGGAAGCGGGCCCCGAGTTGCTCCGCGTTGGGCCCGATGAGCGGATGACGCCCGGTCATGTTCATGTGATCG
The DNA here is from genome assembly GCA_963713795.1 of uncultured Chloroflexia bacterium. Lineage (GTDB taxonomy): Bacteria > Chloroflexota > Limnocylindria > Limnocylindrales > CSP1-4 > Fen-1039. Next base: position 193,422 of record CAVQNC010000007.1, on the reverse strand, counting down.
GAGATGATCATCAGCGTACCGGCGTCGAAGGCTGGGTTGACTCCCCCGGCCGCGTTCGTGAGCACGAGTATCTCGGCCCCGAGGCGCCGCATGAGCAGCACCGGCTCGACCACGAGACCGGCGGAGTGACCCTCGTAGAGGTGGAAACGGCCCTGCATGATCACGACCGGCACTCCGGCGAGGCGGCCCATGACCAGCCGCCCGGCGTGGCCTGGGGCCGTGGCCGGCGGCCATCCCGGGACTTCGGCGAAACCGATCGAGCTCTCGGCCTCGACGGCATCGGCCAGCCCGCCCAGCCCCGAGCCGAGCACCAGCCCCAGGCGCGGCACCATGGCCGTACGGCTGCGGACCTCGGCTGCCATGGCATCGAGCCTGGCCGGCTGCTCCGCCGGCGGTATCTCACGGCCCAGCTCGAAGCCGGCGCCCCTGCCCGCGTCTCCCGGGGCGGCCGACGTCTGGGTCATACCGCCCCCGCCTCAGGGCTCGCGCCCGCCTCTTCGAGGTTTCCCGGGCCGAACGACAGCGGCAGCAGATCGCCCAATCGCGCCGCGTAGACGGAGTCGCTCACGCTCGACGCCGCGAAGACGAGCATGTCCGTGCCGAACTCCCTCAGGAGCTGGCGGCAGATGCCACACGGGCTCGACGGCTCGGCCGTCGGCGTGACGACGACGCAGGCCCGGATTGCCGACTCGCCGGCCGCGACCGCCCCGACGACCGCGCTCCTTTCGGCGCATGTCGTCGCCCCGTAGGACGCCGACTCGACGTTGCACCCGGGATAGGCCGCGCCGCTTCCGCCGAGCACCGCCGCGCCGACGTTGAACCTGGAATAGGGCGCCCGGGCCCGTGTCTGAGCGGTCAGTGCCAGTTGCAGCAGGGCATCGAACTCCGGCAATCGGGCGGCCGCCTCGGCCCGATCGATCAACTGGATACCGCCCCTCGTCATCGCGACGACCTCACATGCGACTGCCGGCCAGATGAGTGATAGCGTCTCCTGCGACCAGGGACCATCCCGCCGAGGAGAGAAGACCGATGGACACTAACGGCCCGACCGCGGCCAGGCGTCGCGCCGACGCGCCGACCAACGAGACTGGGGCACAGTATCACCTGCATCTCTCACCCGGGCAGATCCCGCAGACCGTACTGATGCCCGGCGATCCCGGCCGCGTCCAGAGGATGCAGGCCACCTGGGACGACGCCGAGGAGCTGGCCTTCCACCGCGAGTACCGCTCGGCCCGGGGCACCTACAAGGGCGTCCCGATCGGGGCGATCTCGAGCGGGATCGGCTCACCGAGCCTCGAGATCGCGGCCCACGAGTTCGCGACCATCGGCGGCCGGACGATCATACGCGTCGGAACGTGTGGCGCCCTGCGAGCGGAGATAGAACCCGGTGACCTGATCGTGCCGGTCGCGGCGGTCAGGCGGGACGGAACGTCCGAGCGCTACCTCCCGCCCGAGTATCCGGCCTTCGCCGATCCCGAGGTCTACATGGCCCTGATCGAGGCCTGCGAGCGCCTGGGCTATCGCTATCACCTCGGCATCGTCTGCAGCGTCGGGTCCTTCTATCTCGGCCAGGAACGTCCGGTCACCGGCGGCTTCTGGCAATCGGCCGCCGACGGAGTTATCGAGGACATGCGCAAAGCCGGCGTCGCCTGCCTCGAGATGGAATGCTCCGCCCTCTTCCTGCTGGCGAGGCTTTTCGGCATGAGGAGCGGCGCGGTCCTCGGTGCCGTGGGCAACCGGGCCACGAACGCCTTCGGCGACAACGGCGCCGAGGAACGGACGATCCACGCCGCCAACGAGGCCGTCGCGATCCTGGACGAGTGGGCCCGCCTCAAGACCGCGGCCGGCAAGACGACCTTCTATCCGTCGCTCCTGCGGAACGCCTGAGCGCCGGCTCCCGGCTTGAAAGCCTCGCCGATCAAGTCGCCGATTCGCGCTCGTAAGGCTGGCCGTCGGCGGCCGGGGCGATGCTCCGGCCGATCACGCCGGCCAGGATCACGATCGTGATGATGTAGGGCAGCGCCTCCCAGAACTCGCCCGGGACGTAGGCCATCAGCTGGCCGAGCTGTCCCTTGGGCGGTGAGATCTGGAGCGAGGTGCTCAGCCCGGTGGCCGAGGCGAACAGCAGGGCCGCCCCGAAGGCTCCAAGAGGCGTCCAGCGGCCCACGATCATCGCCGCCAGGCCGATGAAGCCGCGTCCGGCGGTCATGTCCGCGTTGAAGTTGTTGGTCTGCTCCATGCTCAGCCAGGCGCCGCCGAGCGCGGCGAGCGCGCCGGACATGACGACGTTGCGGTAGCGAAGCCGGATGACGTCGATGCCGACCGTCTCCGCGGCCCTGGGATGCTCCCCGGCCGCCCGGGTCCGCAGGCCCCAGCGGGATCGGAACAGCATCACCTGCAGCACGATCACTATCACGATCGTGCTCAGACCGATGGGGCCCTGGCTGAACACGGCGTTGATAAGCCAGCCGACCAGCGGGAGATCGGCCACCTCCTTTGGAACCTGGTACTGGGCGAAGCTGCCCGCTCCGGTCGGCGCCTGCGAGGCGATCAGGGTGTAGAGGTAGCCGGTGACGCCCGCGGCTCCGATGTTCACGATCGTGCCGCTGATGATCTGATCAACGCGCATCGAGATGGCCAGCCAGGCATGGAGGAGAGACACCAGCATCCCGACCAGGATGGCCGCCACGAGGCCGGCCAGGAGCGGCACGGTCACGCCAAAGAGCGGGAGCGGCGTGCCCGGGCCGAGCGCGCCGGAGACGGCGACGCCGACGATCCACCCGACGAACGCGGCCGTCAGCATGATGCCCTCGATGCCGATGTTGACCACGCCGGACCGCTCGCACAGGACGCCCGTCAGGGCCGCGAGCGTAATCGGCACCGCAACTGCGACCGTGGTCTGCGACATGTACTCGAGGTTCGCGAGCGTGTACCCGAGGAACTGGAATACGAGGCCCAGCACCGGGATGGCATCCAGCGCCTGTGGAATGGCGTTCATGCGACGCTCTCCGCCGTTCCGGGAAGATCGGCGCCGACCGACGGCGTCGGGCCGCGTCTTGCCGCCCTGCGATCCAGCCAGCGCCGCAGGGCGTTGACCACCAGGAAGACCAGGATGATCGCCTGGAGCGCATCCACGAGCTCGGCGGGCACGCCGGCCTGTATCTGCATCGACTGCGAGCCGGCCCGCATCGCGCCCAGCAGCAGGCCGGAGAAGAGGATGCCGATCGGGTTGGATCGTCCCAGCAGGGCGACGGTGATGGCGTCGAAGCCGACGGTGGTGTCGTAGCCGGGCGCGATCTGATGAACCACGCCCAGAAGCGTCGTCGCGCCGGCCAGGCCGCACATCAAGCCGGCGATCGACATGGTCAGGACGATCAGACGATTCGTCCTCATGCCGCCGTAGCGGGCCGCGTCGGCGTTGGCACCGGCCGCTCGGATCTCGAACCCGAGCGTCGTTCGGTAGAGCAAGAACCAAATGACGGGAACGGCGATCAGGGCCAGCAGGATGCCGGCGTTGCCGTCCCGCCCGAGGATGATGGGCAGGGCCGCGTTCCTGTCGCTCACGTCGGCCGTGATCGGCTGATGGGCGTTGGGCAGGACGAGCGGACCGCTGATCGCCCAGTAGGTCACGAAGACGAAGACGTAATTGAGCATGATCGTGGTCACGACCTCATGGGCTCCCGACGTGGCTTTCAGGAAGCCCGGGATGAAGCCTGCCGCGGCCCCGAACAAGGCCCCCGCGAGGAGGGCCAGCGGGATCGTTATGTACGAGCTCTGCGTCACGCCCACGGTCGACGCGACGGCCATCGCTCCGACGGTGCCGAACAGGAACTGGCCGCGACCGCCGATGTTGAAGAGGCCGGCCTTGAAGCCGAGGCCGACGCCGAGGCCAGCCAGGATCAGCGGGGTCGAGTAGACGAGCGTGGAGGTGAAGCCGTTGGGGCTCGCCACTCCCTGCAGCAGGGCCAGGTAGGCGGCCACGGGAAGGCCGACGTCGAAACTCGAATGGCCGGCCAGGAGCCCGCTGAAGGCGGTGATGCCGACGGCCCCGACCAGGAGCGCCAGAAGGATGGCAACCAGCGGCTCGGCGACCGGCTGGGCCGACGCGACGATGGCGCGGACGACGGCCTTCCGAGCTCGGACCATCGGCGGCTGGATCGTTTCCGGACGGCTCACGCCGATGCCTCCTTCTGAGTCGCCCCCTCCTGGCCGCCGGTGGCCATCAACAAGCCCACTTCGCTCTTGTCCGCGGTCCGCCCGTCCAGCTCGGCCACCATTCGGCCGCGGTACATCACGGTGATCCGGTCGGACATCTCCATGATCTCGTCGAGCTCCGCCGACACGAGCAGCACGGCCGTACCAGCGTCGCGCTTGGCGATGATTTGGCGGTGGATGAACTCGATGCTGCCGACGTCCAGGCCGCGCGTGGGCTGATCCAGGATGAGCAGCGTCAAGTCCCGATCGAACTCCCTCGCGACGACGACCTTTTGCTGGTTTCCGCCCGAGAGGGTCGATGTCTTGACCTGGACGGAAGGCGTGCGGATGTCGTAGCGGTCGACCTGCGCGGCCGCGGATTCGAGGATGGCCGAGTCGTTGCGGAGCGGGCCGCGCGCGAATGGCGGGCGGTAGTAGCTGGTGAGGACCAGGTTGTCATACAGCGGGAACGACAGGATCAAGCCAAAGCGGTGCCGGTCGCCGGGGACGTAGCCCACCCCGGCCTCGTTCAACCGGCGGGGCGACAGGCCCGTCACGTTCCGCCCCATCAGGGTGACCTTGCCGCCGAGCGATCGCCGCAGGCCGATCAGCGCCTGCACGAGCTCGTCCTGGCCGTTGCCGGCGACGCCGGCGACGCCTAGGATCTCGCCGGCGCGGATCTCGAACGTGGCGTCGGGAACGACCTCGTGATGGCGATCGTCGGCGACGCGGAGCCCCTCCACGCGCAACACTGGGTCTCCCACGCTCGAGACGCCGCGGTCGACGGTCAGCTCCACCTCGCGACCGACCATGAGTTCCGCGAGCTCCTCCTCGGTCGTCTCGGCCGGCTTCCTCTCCCCGATCACCCGGCCACGCCGGATAACCGTGATCCGGTCGGCGACCTCGAGGACCTCGTAGAGCTTGTGGCTGATGAACACGATCGAACGCCCGTCGGAGGCGAGGCGGCGCAGCAGGGCGAAGATCTCCTCGGTTTCGCCCGGCGTCAGAACGGCCGTCGGCTCGTCGAGCACAAGGATTCCGGCGTCGCGGTACAGGGCCTTCAGGATCTCGACTCTCTGCTGCTGCCCAACGGAAAGGGAGCCGACCTTGACGTCCGGGTCGAGGTCGAAACCGAAGCGGGCGGCCAGCGCCGCTATGCGCCGGCTCGCTTCGCGCCGATCCACGAAGACGCGGTTGGACATCGTCTCGGAACCGAGTATCACGTTCTCGGCGACGCTCAGTACGGGCACGAGCATGAAGTGCTGGTGAACCATGCTGATGCCCCGGGCTATCGCATCCGCCGGTCCGGCGATCTGGGCCTCGCGGCCGTCCATCAGGATCCGGCCCTCGTCCGGCCGGGCCAGCCCGTACAGGACGTTCATCAGCGTGGTCTTGCCGGCGCCGTTCTCACCGAGCAGGGCGTGGATCTCGCCCCGGCGCACGTCGAGGTCGATGTGGTCATTGGCCACCACACCGGGGTATCGCTTCGTTATCCCGCGCATCTCGAGAGCCGGGGCGCTCCCGCTGGCGGCGTCGTCGATCATGGCTTCCTCGATTGGTCGAGGCCGGGCGGATAGACGGAGCGGGCCGCGCCGTGAAGGCGCGACCCGCTCGAGACTTGGCTTGCGCTACCGAGGCCCGACTACTGGCCGGTCCAGGTTCCGCATTGGGCCGGGCAGGTCGTCAGGGTGCCCGCCTTCATCGCCGCGACGGCGGCATCGAGCTTGCCCTGGAGGTCGGACGGGTAGGTCACCAGCGTGTTCTCGCTGAGGGGGGCGTAGCCCACGCCGTTGTTGGCGGCATTGAACTTCGCGATGCCGTCCTTGACGAGCGTGCCGCTGGTAACGGTGTTGTTGGCGATGGCAGTGACCGTCTGGTTCACGGCCGCCGAAACGTTCTTCTCGGCCGAGGTGACGATGCACTTGTCCGCGCTCGGGTAGGTCAGGAACTCGTCCACGTCCACGCCGATGCCGTAGATGCCGGCGGCGCAGGCGGCGTCGAGGGCGCCGTTACCGGTGTTGCCCGCGACCTGGAAGAGGACGTCGACCCCCTGCTGGGAGATGAACTGGGTGCTGTAGGTCTTGCCCCAGACCGGGTCGCCGTAGGCCTTGGTCAGGTCACCGGTCGAGAACCAGCCGGTCTTCACCTGGATGCTGGAGTTGTAGGACGCGGCGCCGAGCTGGAAGCCCTGCATGTAGCGCACGACGGCCGGGTTGTTGTTGATGCCGCCGATCTGGCCGACGACGCCGGTCTTGCTGACGGCCGCGGCGACGATACCGGCCAGGTAGCCGGCCTGATCCTCCTGGAACTGGATCCCGATGAGCTTGGGCAGGAGGGTCGCGGCGTCGCCCTTGCAGGCGAAGGTGCTGTCCGGGGCGCCCGTCGGGTCGACGCAGGGGGCCACGTCAACGGCAACGAACCAGATGTTCGGGTTGGCCTTCGCGGCCGTGATGGTGGCGTTGCCCAGGTTGAAGCCGACGGTGACGATGATGTTGTAGTTCTGGTCGACGAATCCCTGGATGTCCTTGGTGTAGTCCGAGGCGTCGGCCGGAACCGCGTAGTTGACCGTGGCGCCGAGGGCGGTGGCGGCCGCCTTCGCACCTTCGTACGAGTACTGGTTGAACGTGTGGTCGGTGACCGAGCCTACGTCAGTTACCACGCCGATCTTCAGCGGTGCCTTGGTTGGCGTGGCACTCGAACTCGAGCACGCCGCCACCAGCGTCGCGGTCGCAACTAGCGCCAGGACTGTCCTGAGCTTGCCCGTCATGAGACCCTCCCTGCGGTCGCACGGATGGAGATTCTTGGGCGAACCTCGCCTGCGGAGAGTGTATAGCGCCGGCCGGTCAGTCTCCAGCCTTCCCGGTCGCCGGGACGTGACGGGCGCCCGGCGAGAGGCATGGCCGCCGCCGTCTCGGGCAGAGAAAACGGCACCGCGGCCGTCCCGACTCGGGCGGACAGGACGGCACCGCGGCCTCGGCGGCCCCGGCCCCTCCGGCCGCCACCGGATCAGCCGGGCCGGTACAGGGCGTGGCGGTCCAGGCCGGTGGCTGCGGCGACCCGCCGGGCGGCATCGGCCCGCCGGGCTCCGGACGCCACGAGGCGGGCCACGTCCGCCCGCGCCTCGGCCATCGAGACAGGCTCCGCGCCGCCGGCCGGCAGCGAGGCCGCGCCGCTCGCGGCAGCCTCGATGACCAGGACGAACTCGCCCCGCAGCGTGATGGCGCCGGCCGCCGCGCGCGACGCCAGGTCGGCCAGCGCTCCCCGCACGATCTCCTCGTGGAGCTTGGTCAGCTCGCGACAGACGGCGGCCCGCCGATCCCCGCCGGCCGCGGCCGCCAGGTCGGCCAGTGTCGCCGAAACCCGGGATGGGGCCTCGTAGACGACACAGGCCCGCTCGTCGGCCGCGATCCTGGCCAGGCGGTTGCGCCGCTCCTTGCCGCTCCGCGGCAGGAAGCCCTCGAAGCTCCAGCGGGCCGCCGAGACGCCGCTCGCTACGAGCGCGGCCAGCACGGCGGAAGCGCCGGGGATCGGCACGACCGCGCCGCCCTCGGCGCCCCAGGCCGATGCCAGCTCGGCCCCGGGGTCGCTCACCAGCGGCGTGCCGGCGTCGCTGACGAGAGCGAGGTCACGCCCGGCCCGGAGGTGGTCGAGCAGCTCCGACTCGCGACCCCGACTGTTCCGGGCGTGATAGCTCACCATGGGCGTGGTTATCTCGTACCGCGCAAAGAGCCGCCTGGTCAGGCGAGTGTCCTCGGCGGCGACGAGCGGCACGCTCTTGAGCACCTCGACGGCGCGGAACGTGACGTCCCCAAGGTTGCCGATCGGAGTGGCCACCACGAAGAGGCGGCCGAGCCCCTGCGGGCGAATCCCGGCGCCTGCTCCCCCACTCTCGCTCTCGGCCACGCCGCCCCCCGACTCGCCGGCCGCGGAGCGTCGAGATCGACCGGCGCCGCCGGCGGCCGCGCGGCTCATCGGCGGGCCGACCCCGGTCGCCGCCGTGGGTACAGGTAATCCACGCCGGTGGTGCGCGGGCCGAGCTTTGCCACGGGCGGAACCTGGCGCTTGAATTCGGAGACCGCGACGAGCCGCTTGACCCGGTCGACCGCCGGCTCCGGAAAGCCCATGGCCAGCAACTCCTCGTCGCTGCGCCGCTTGTCGATCATCCAGAAAAGCAGCCGGTCCAGCTCCGGGTACGTGAAGCCGGCCTCGACCTCGTCGGTCTGGCCGGGCCAGAGATCGGCCGACGGTGCCTTGCGGATGATCGACTCGGGCACGCCGATGGCGGCGGCGACCTGCCGGACCTGGCTCTTGTACAGGTCGCCGATCGGGTTGAAGGCAGACGCCGAGTCGCCGAAGAGAGTCGAGTAGCCGATCAGGGCCTCGGTCTTGTTGCCGGTGCCGACGACGAGACCGCCCCACGGCACCGATCGGTCGTACAGCACGCACATCCGGGCCCGGGCCATGAAGTTGCCGCGCCGCAGCGGGCTCGCCTCACGCGCCGCGGCCCCGCCGTCACCGGGCTCGTCGCCGCGGCCGAAGTAGCCGTCGACGATCCGGCTGATGTCGACGATCTCGCTGGCACAGTCGAGCCGGTCGACCACGAGCCGGGCGTCGGCGACCGACTCCGGGGACGAGGTCCGGTACGGCATCAGGACGCACAGGAGATCCTCCGGGCCGATGGCCTCGGCAACGAGGAATGCGACCAGGGCCGAGTCGATGCCCCCCGAAAGCCCCAGGAGAGCGCGGGAGAAACCGGCCTGGCGGAGCTGGTTGCGGATGAAGTCGACCATGACCCGCCGGGCGACCGCTGTGTCGATCGCCAGCTCCGGCGGGAGCTCGAAGAGTCGATCCTCCGGCCCGATGCCGCCGGCATGGGGCTCCCCACCGGCGGTCATCAGTCCCGCTCGGACCGGTCGGGTGGGCCTCCGGCCTGCCCGGGTCCGGCGCCCGCGCCGCTGGCCCCGCTCGGGCGCGGGTTCGCGTCGACGGGACCCTCGCTGGCCTGGTCCAGGGTCATCTCCGTCCTCTCGGCCAGGATGCGACGCAGCTCCCGCAGGTGCAGCTCAGGTCGCTCGTCGCGCAGGAGCGGCAGGCCGATGCGCTCGCGTCGCACGTCGCCCAACTCGATGTCCACGAAGTGAAGGCCCTCGTCGAAGAGCGGCGCCGTGAAGAGCGCCTCGCCGCTCGGGGCGATCACTTCGGATCCGCCCCAGAAGCTGACCGTCTCGTCGGTCCCGACGCGATTGCAGAAGACCACGAAGCTCGTCGTCAGCTGGGCGTAGGTCCGCATCAACGTCCGCCAGGAGGCCGCCGTTCCGAGCCCGACTTCGTGGATGGCGGCCAGGTCCCGGCCCGGCGAGGATGAGACGTTGATCAGGATCTGGGCGCCGTCGAGGGCGAGTGTCTCGGGCACGGCCAGGTGCCAGAAATCCTCACACACGGCGATGCCGAGCCGCACGCCGAGGCGGGAATCGACGATTCGGAGCCGATCGCCCGCGGCGAAGAAGCGGCGCTCGTCGAAAAGCCCGTACGTCGGCAGGAAGAGCTTGCGGTGGACGAAGCGGACCTCGCCCTCTTCCAGCAGCGCGGCGCTGATGAAGAGCCTGTGGTCGGCGGCCTCTTCCACGAACGACACGATCGCGGAGAGGCCGTCCGCTGCGGCCGCCAGGTTCAGCAGCCGCGGGTCGTCGGCGGCCATCGCCACTTCGGCGGCCAGGTCCTGAAGCTGGTAACCGGTCAGGCCGAGTTCCGGAAAGACGACCAGGTCGGCGCCGGCCAGCCGGGCCGTCTCGAGCGTGCGGCGGTGGCGGGCGATGTTGTCGTCCAGCGCGCCCAGGGTCGGCGCCAGCTGTGCCAGGGCGATGCGAAGCGGCTTCATGCCGGAAGTCTAGCCTCGGACCGTCGGGAATGAAGCCGCGGGCGTGCCGGCAACGCGGCCGCCTCATCGGTTGCCGGGCAGATCCCACTGTCGGCGGCTCGGCGCCGCGGCGCGGACCCCTGCGCGCCGTTTCCCCGCCGCAGGCCGAGCCGGCCCCTACTTGTCCAGCCAGACCGTGTTCAGGATCTCGGTCCTGTTGCCTGCTCCAACGAACCCCTTCACGTACGCCTGGCTGCCGGCCGGCAGCTTGGCACTGAGGAGGGGAACGGTCGGCATGTCGGGCGCGATCAGATCCTGGGCCTTCTCCCAGTCGGCCGCCGTGGTGGCTGGATCCGTGTCGGCGAGCGCCGTGGCCATGAGCGCGTTCAGGGCATCGTTCTTGTACTCGAACATGGCCGAGGGAGCGCCGCTGCTGTAGGCGAACAAGGCGTAGAGAAAGTCGTCGGCGCTGGCCCACCGGCAGGACCGGCTCTGCAGCCACATCTGCATCTTTCCGGCTGCCTGATCGGAGAGGTAGTTGGGCGAATAGGCCTCGCTGTGGAGCGTAACCGTGAAGCCGGCCGCGCCGAGATCGGAGGCGATCGCCTCGGCCAGTCCCTTCGCGTTGGGGAAGACTGCCTCGGGGGCGTCGGTCGGGTACCACAGGTCGACGGCCAGGCCGCTGGTGGGTACGCCGGCCGCCGCCAGGTCGCCCTTCGAGGCGGCGATATTGAAGGTCGGCAGATACTCGCCTTTGTAGTACAGCGCACCCTGCGGGAGCCAGCTGTCGGCGACAGTGGCTTCGCCCGCGTAGAAGTTGCTGATGTAGGCCGGCTTGTTCACGGCGGCCGCGATGGCAGTACGGACGCCGGAGTTCGCGAGCAGGTTGGGCTGCCCACCAATCGTGTCGAAGTCGTTCATCCCGAGCTGGGTCAGGTTGCAGCCGAAGCCACGATCGAGCACCACCAGGTTTGAATCCTCGCGCGCAAGCGCCACGCCGGCCGGATCCAGCGACTCGACGAGATCGACCGCGCCGGACTTGAGCGCCGCCAGCTCCGCGGTTGAGTTCGCGTAGGGCTTGAACACGATCTGGTCGAGATAGGGCTCGGCGGCCGAGTTCCAGTAGTCGGGGTTCTTGACCAGGGTGACGTGGTCGCCCGGAACCCACTCGCTGAACATGAACGGCCCGGTGCCGACCATGGCCTTGCCCTGCCCGTTGGTCCCCAGGGCGTACGGGTTGCTGGCCAGCTTCGGATTGTTGCCGTCATTGGCCGTGATGGCGGTCGGGCTCTGGATGCCGAAGACAGACACCGTCTGGGTGATCAGGAAGTTGCTCTGGGCGTGCCGCAGGTGGAACACGACCGTCGTCGGATCCGGCGCGTCGACCGCGAACACGTTGGACGAGCTGCCGAAGCCCCCGAAGACCGCCGAATAGTACGCGGCCGCGGTCTGGAGGTCGCCTTTCGGATACGCATTCCAGCGGTCGTAGTTGAACTTGACCGCGGCGGCGTTGAAGTCGGTCCCGTCGTGAAACTTGATGCCCGTCCGCAGCTTGAACGTGTAGGTGAGCCCATCGGGACTGACCGTCGGTAGGGCGGAGGCCAGGACCGGAACTATGGTGCTGGTAGTGCCGGGCTCCAGCCCGACCAGGCCCTCCACGACCTGGTTCGCGACGTAGATGGATTCGGTGTCGCTGACCAGCGACGGATCGGCGCCGTGAATGTCGCCATCGAGCGCGACGGTGAGGGTGCCACCGAGTTTGGGGCCCACGTACTGCGCGGTCGCGCTGGAACCGCCGCCGCAGGCCGCAACCACGAGGGCCACCAGTGCCGCGATCGATGCCCAACGCTTCACGGTCCCATCCTTCCTGGTTCTCGCTGCCGACCGTCCCGGCTCCGGCGCGCCGAATACGGGCGACGAGCGCGCCGTCAACGAGATCTGCTCACCAGAGTCTAGCTTTGCGCGCGGTATGGGGGCCTGGTCCCCTCGGGCGCGGCCGGCGGCGCCGGCACGGGCGCGGCCGGCGCCTCGGTCGTGGCACCGGACGCTTTGCCGGGCCGGCCGGTTACCTGGACCTGTTCGGCCGTCCCGTCAACTTCCTCGGCAAAGTGGCAGGCGACGGCGTGGCGGCCGGCCAGCTCCCTCAATTCCGGAGCCTCGGCCACGCACCGCTCCGGGTTCCCGAGGCGTTCACGCAGCCAGCAGCGGGTGTGGAAGGTGCAGCCCGAGGGCGGATTGGACGGGCTCGGGACGTCCCCGGTCAGGATGATCCGGCGGCGGCGACTCTCGACGGCCGGATCGGGGATCGGCACCGCCGAGAGAAGGGCCACCGAGTACGGGTGCAGCGGCCGCTCGTAGAGGTCGCGCGAACCGGCGACCTCGACGATCCGGCCGAGGTACATCACCACGATCCGATCGCTGATGTGCCGCACGACGGAGAGATCGTGGGCGATGAAGAGATAGGTCAGGCCGAACTCACCCTGGAGCTTCTCGAGCAGGTTGATGATCTGGGCCTGGATCGAGACGTCGAGGGCGCTGATCGGCTCGTCGGCGACGATGAGATCGGGATGCAGGGCCAGAGCCCGGGCCACCCCTATGCGCTGGCGCTGGCCGCCGCTGAACTCGTGCGGGTAGCGATCCCCGTAGTCGGGGTCGAGCCCGACCGTCGCCAGCAGATCGCGCACGCGCTCGTGGCGCTCCTTTCCGGACCCGATCTTGTGTATCTCCATCGGTTCGGAGACGATCCCGGCGGCGGTCATGCGCGGATCGAGGCTTGCGTACGGATCCTGGAAGATCATCTGCATCCGCCGCCGCACCGCTCGAAGCCTGGAGCCCTCGGCCACGGTGATGTCCTGGCCGTCGAAGATGACCCGGCCGGCCGTGGGGCGGTACAGGCGCATGATCGTGCGGCCGACCGTGCTCTTGCCGCAGCCGGACTCGCCGACCAGCCCGACCGTCTCGCCCTTCTCGATCGCGAGATCGATGCCGTCGACCGCGCGCACGTCGCCGATATGCCGGCTGACCAGGATCCCGCTCGTGATCGCAAAGTACATCCGCAGGCCCTCGATGCGAACGAGGGGCTGAGTCGTCGGCGACTGCACGACCTCGGGCCCGGCGGCGGGCGCCGTCGGCGAGATCATCGGTCCGCCTCGATCGGTGCGGGCGCGGGGCTGAAATCGGGCCTCATCGGCCGGCCCGCGTCCGCCTCGGGCGCGGTCGGGCGGTTCCAGCACGCTGATCTATGGGTCGCCCTCGGTCCGGTCATCTGGATGTCGGCGGCCGCCTCGATCGGCTCGAGCCCGGGCATCTCCTTCCAGCAGCGCTCCACGCGCCAGGCGCAGCGGGGCGCGAAGGGGCAGCCGACGGGCGCGAAACGAAGATCCGGTGGCGTGCCTTCGATGGGAATCAACGGCTCGCCGGGTTGGGCGTCGAGGCGCGGCATCGAGTGCAGCAGGCCGACGGTGTAGGGATGGGAGGGCTTGGCGAACAGATCGGCCGTCGTTGCGCTCTCCACGACATAGCCGGCGTACATGACGTTGATGCGGCGGGTCATCCCGGCCACGACGCCGAGATCGTGGGTGATCAGGATCACGGCGGTCCCTTGATCGGCGGCGAGACGGCTCAGCAGTTCGAGAACCTGGGCCTGGATGGTTACGTCGAGAGCCGTCGTGGGCTCGTCCGCGATCAGGAGCTTGGGCTCCAGCGCCAGGGCCATCGCGATCATCACGCGCTGGCGCATGCCGCCGCTGAACTGGTGCGGAAAGTCACGCAGGCGCCGCTCCGGCTCGGAAATGCCGACCATCGTCAGGAGTTCGATCGTCCGCGCCCTGGCATCCCTGCCCGAGACCTTCCTGTGGGCCTTGATCGTCTCGACCATCTGCTCCTCGATGGTCAGGACCGGGTTCAGGCTCGTCATGGGGTCCTGGAAGATCATGGCGATCTCCTTGCCCCGAAGGTCGCGCATCTCGGCCTCGTCCAGGCCGACGAGATCCTCGTTCTGGAAGTTGACCTGACCGCTCACGATCCGCCCGGCCGGCTGCGGCAGCAGCCGCATGACGGCCAGGTTGGTGACGCTCTTGCCGCAGCCCGACTCGCCCACGAGGCCCAAGGTCTCGCCCTCCTCCAGGTCGAAGGAGACGCCGTTCACGGCATAGACCGTGCCATCGTGGGTCTTGAATTGAACGACCAGATCGCGCACCGACAACAGGGCCATGACTACCTCTTCAAGCGTGGGTCGAGCGCCTCGCGCAGCCCGTCGCCCAGGAGGTTGAAACCGACGGCGCTGATGACGATCGCGGCGCCGGGGAAGAAGATCAGATACGGTGCGGACTGCAGGAAGCGCGATGAGTTCGTGAGCATCTCGCCCCACTCGGCCACCCTGGGGTCTCCCGGTCCGAGTCCCAGGAAACCCAGGCCGGCCACGTCGATGATGGCCGTCGCCGCGGCCAGCGTGGCCTGCACGATCAGCGGCGTCAGGGCATTCGGCATCATGTGGCGCAGCAGGATGCGAAGGGGCGACGCCCCCATGGAACGGGCGGCGATGACGTAGTCCGACTCGCGCAGGGCCAGCAGGCTGCCCCTCAGCAGCCGGGCGAAGATCGGCGAGTAGGAGATGCCGACCGCCAGCATGATCTGGATCTCACCGTGGCCGAGCCAGGCCACGATCCCGATCGCCAGCAGGATGCCGGGAACGGCCAGCAGGACGTCGATGACTCGCATCAGCACGCCGTCGACCACGCCGCCGGCTCCGCCGGCGATTGCGCCGACGGTCACGCCGCCGATCAGTCCGAACACGACGGCGACCACGCCGACCGTCAGGCTGATCCGGGCGCCGTAGAGGACGCGGCTGAACTCGTCGTAGCCCTGGAGGTCCGTGCCCATGATGTGGGCCGGGCTGGGGCCCTGGAGGCTGTTCGCGAGCGAGCCTACCGTCGGGCCGTACGGCGCGATCAGAGGCGCGAAGACGGCCCCGAACACGAAGATCGCGATGAAGACAATGCCCACGATCGCCGGGCGGTTGCGCATCAGGCGCCGGAAGGCGTCGTGCCAGAGCCCGCGGCTGACCCGGGCGGTCGGAGCGATGGCCACGCCAGTGGAGGTCGTCATCTCAGCCGTACCTGATACGCGGGTTGAGGAAGGCGTAGCCCACGTCCACGATCAGGTTCACCGTGAGGAAGATCACGGCGAAGATCAGGATCAGCGACTGGACGACGATGTAGTCGTGGTTCTGGATGGAGCTGACGACCCAGGAGCCCACCCCGTTCCAGGAGAAGACGGTCTCGGTCAGCACGGCGCCGGCCAGCAGCGCTCCGGTCTCCAGGCCGATGACGGTGGTCACCGGCAGCCAGGCGTTGCGCATGATGTGGCGGCTGTTGACGCGCCGGTCCGCCAAGCCCTTGGCCCGGGCGGTCCGGACGTAGTCCTCGTTGCTGACCTCGATGACCGAGGCGCGGGTGATCCTTGTGAAGACCGCCAGGGGAATCGTGCCCAGGGCGATCGACGGCAGGATCAGGTGGGAGACGGCGTCGATCACGTACCAGTTGCCGGCCAGGATGGCATCGATGATCGCGAAGTGGGTGACCGGGTTGATGGGCAGGCGCGGATCGAGCTGTCCGAAGGTCGGCAGCCAGTGGAGCTCGACCCCGAAGATGAAGGCCAGCGTGTAGCCCAGGACGAAGACCGGGATCGAGATGCCAAAGAGTGAGATGACGGTCACGATGCCGTCGATCCAGCTGTTCGGGTGCCGCGCGGCCAGCCGGCCGAGGGGGATACCGAGCCCGATGGCGAAGATCAGGGCTCCCATCGTCAACTCGATCGTTGCCGGGAAGCGAACCAGGAAAGTGGCCGCGACCTCCCGGCCGTCGATGAAGCTCGCGCCGAAGTCACCGTGGAGCAGCCGGCCTACGTAGGTCATGTATTGCACGTAGAGGGGCTTGTCGAGGCCCTCCGTGGCCGTGATCTGGGCCACCAGCTGCGGCGTCGCGTGCTGCCCGAGGATGGCTTCGGCCGGCCCGCCGCCCGGCAGGAGCCGGAGGAACAGGAACAGGATCAGGGACAGGCCGAAGAGGACCGGGATTGCGACGAGCACGCGCCGGATGATGAACCTTGCCACGCTGTGAGGAGATCCCTCCGCTGATAGGAGCCCCCCGGGGTCTTGACCGACCCCGGGGGGCCCGTTTCATCGAATCTTACAGCCCTGCCGCGCGGTGTCGCCGCCCGGCTGCGGGCGCTACTGCGAAAGCCAGACGGTGTTCAGGTACTCGATGCCGTTGCTGGCGCCCACGTAGCCGTGGACCTTGGACGTGTATGCGCCCGGCGGCTGCGAGTTGACGATCGGAACCACGGGGAGATCCTGGGCCAGGAGATCCTGGACCTGGCCCCACAGGGTGTTCGCGGCGGCCTCAGTGGGCGCCTGGAGAGCCTGCAGCATGTCCGTGTTGGCCTGGGCGTTGGCCCAGCCGAACTGCGGGTTGGGCTTGCCGTTCTGGTAGCCGAACCACGCCGTATAGAGGAAGTTGTCGGCGCCGGCCCAGTCGCAGGTCCAGCCGAAGAGGTACAGCGGCAGCTTGCCGGCCGTGGCGTCGCTGACGTATCCGCCGTGCCAGTCCTCGGTCTTGAGGCTCACGGTGAAGCCCGCCGCCGTGAGGTCGTTGGCGATGGCCGTAGCGATGCCCTGGGGATCAGGCATGTAGGGCCGGACCACGTTGGAGGGGTAGTAGAGGTCGATGTTGAGAGCCGAGCCGGTCACGCCGGACGCGGCGAGGTCGGTCTTGGCCTGGGCCGCGTTGTAGGCGGGCAGTGTCTCGGCCTTGAAGCCGATGGTGGCCGGCGGCATGAAGCCCGTCGGCACCTTGCCCAGGCCCGAGTAGAACGCCGTCACGTAGCTCTGCTTGTTGACAGCCTCGGAGATGGCCAGGCGGACCTTCGCGTTGGCGTAGATGGTCGCCTTGCCGCCGACGCTCTGGTTCATGTCGAGGTTGAGCTGGTTGCAGGAGGCGCCGCGATCGATGATCGTGAGCCCGGAGCTCTGCGCCGTCTTGACGTCCGTCGGCGAGATCGAGAAGGCCGCGTCGACGCCGCCGGACTGCAGGGCCTGCAGCGTGGCGGTGGAGTCGCCGATGGGCTTGAAGGTGACCTGATCGAGGTAAGCCGCGTTGGCGGCGTCCCAGTAGGACGGATTCTTAACGAGGGTGACGTGGTCGCCTGGGACCCACTCCTTGAAGATGAACGGTCCGGTGCCGACCATGTCCTGGCCCTGCGGAAGCTCGCCCTGGGCGTACTTGTTGGACGAGATCGGGGTCGCGTCCGCGTTGCCGTTCTTCAGCGCCGTCGGGCTCTGGATGCCGAAGACGGCGAGGGTCGAGGCCAGCTCGAAGTTGGACTGCGGGGTCTTGAGGGTGATGACCACGGTCTGCTCGTCCGGGGCCGTCACAGACGCCACGTTGGAGGCCGACCCGAAGCCGCCGAAGACGGCGCCGTAGTAGTAGGCGTCGGTCTGGAGGTCGCCGGCCGGGAAGTTCTGCCAGCGGTTGTAGTTATAGACGACGGCGTCCGCGTTGAAGTCGGTGCCGTCCTGGAACTTGATGCCGGTCCGGAGCTTGAACGTGTACGTCTTGCCATCCGCGCTGACGGTGGGCAGGGCAGCGGCCAGCACCGGGATGACCGTGCTGATCGTGCCGGGCTGCAGCCCGAGCAGGCCCTGGACGACCTGGGCCTCGACGAGCAGGGAGTTGCCGTCGCTGACGAGCGAAGGATCGGCCAGGACCATGTCACCGTTGAGCGCGTACACCATAGTGCCGCCCTCGACCGCCGTGGGCCCGGGCGTCGGGGTCGGAGCCACCGTCGGGGTGGCTCCCGGGGCTTGAGTAGCGGGCGCAACCGTCGGAGACGGCGAGGCCGCACTACTGCAGGCCGTGGCAATCAGGGCCGCCACGGCCAACAAGGAAGATAGACGCTTCATCTCCACTCCCTTCCACGTAGTCGCCATCGGGGGGACCGAGGGCAACCGCGCCGTGAGGCGCGATGAGTCCCGCCCGCCTGGCTACACAGAATCAACCCTGGGCTCTCGCCCGGGGGCTCTTATCACCGTACATCAGACGGGCCGCGTCCGCATAGGATTAACGCGGCTCGATCAGTCCTCCGCGGCCACGGCCGTGTTGATGGTCGACTGAGCCTGCGCGGCCTCCTGGACTGCCTGGGCTGTCACCTGCTCCGTGAAATGGCAGGCCACGTCGTGGCCACTACCCACCGACCGCAGGAGCGGCTCCGTTTCCGAGCACTCCGCCGGATTGCCGAGCCTCTCGCGGAGCCAGCAGCGCGTATGGAAACGGCATCCGGACGGCGGGTTCGCCGGCGACGGAACGTCGCCCCTGAGGACTAGCCGCTTCTTCCGCACACGCGGATCGGGCACGGGGATGGCCGACAGGAGAGCCACCGAGTATGGATGCTGGGGGCTCTCGTACAGTACGTCTGTCGCCGCGACCTCGACCAGCTTGCCGAGGTACATCACTCCGATCCGATCGCAGAAATACTGCACGACCGACAGGTTGTGAGCGATGAACAGGTAAGTGAGGTTGAACTCCGATCTCAGGTCCGACAGCAGGTTCAGGATCTGCGACTGGATCGACACGTCCAGTGCGGAGACGGGTTCGTCGCAGACGACGAATTCCGGCGCCAGGGCGAGCGCGCGGGCGATGCCGATCCGCTGTCGCTGGCCGCCGGAGAACTCGTGCGGGTACCGCCGCGAGTAGTCGCGCCTGAGGCCGACGGCCTCGAGATAATCGCCGACGCGCGCGTCCCGGATGGACCGCGTGGCCCATCCGTTCTCCTTGTCGGCCTGGGCCAGCAGGCCTTCGCCGATGATGTCGCTGATCGGCATCCGCGGGTTCAACGACCCGTAGGGGTCCTGGAAGATGATCTGCATCCGCTGCCGCATCTTCTTCAGGGCCTTGCCCTTCAGGGTGAGGACGTCCACGCCGTTCATCGAGACCGCGCCGGCGGTGGCCCGTTCCAGCCGCAGGATCGTCCGCCCGAAAGTCGTCTTGCCGCAGCCGGACTCCCCGACCAGGCCGAACTTCTCGCCGCGGTAGATCTGCAGGCTCACGTCATCGACGGCATAGACCTGGCCGATCTGGTGCCGCAGCAGGCCGCCCATGATCGGGAAGTGCTTCTTGACGTGTGAGGCGTCGAGGAGGACTTCGCCCCGCGTCGGCGGCACCGCGGACGCGACTGCCCCGGTCGCCGCTGCGGTCGGCTGCGTCGTTGGGTTCAAGACGTCGCTCATCTCAGCCGGCCGCGCTTTCGACTGCCCCGGCTGCGGCCTTCTCGAAGGCCGACCTCCGGCTGGCTCCCTCGGGCGCATGCAGGAAACAGCGCGAGGTCCCACCGCCAGCGGTAGCCAGCAGGGCGGGCTCGGACTGAGTGCAGCGCTCCCATGCAAACGGGCAGCGCGGCTGGAACTTGCAGCCCGGCGGCATGCGGAATGGGTTGGGTACGACTCCCTTGATGACGGAGAGGGCCTCGCCGCGCTTCTTGACGCCTGGGATCGAGCTGAGAAGCCCCTGCGTGTACGGGTGCTGCGGACTGAGCAGCACCTCGTCCACGGTTCCCGCCTCGACGATCCGGCCGGCGTACATGACGGAGATTGTCTGAACCGTCTCGGCCACGACCGCCAGGTCGTGCGTGATCAGCAGCAGGGCCGTTCCCGTCCGCGCCTGCAGCTCCTTGATCAGCTCGAGGATCTGGGCCTGGATCGTGACGTCCAGGGCCGTCGTGGGCTCATCGGCGATGAGCAGCTTAGGGTTGCACGAGAGGGCCATGGCGATCATCGCTCGCTGGCGCATGCCGCCGGACAGTTCGTGCGGGTACTGCTTCACACGCCGCTCCGGAGCGGAGACGCCCACCAGGCGAAGGGACTCTATCGACCGCTCCATCGCCTCTTTCTTGTTGGTCTTGTTGTGAAGAAGGACCGCCTCTGAGATCTGGTCACCGATCGTGAAGACGGGGTTGAGGCTGGTCATCGGCTCCTGGAAGATCATCGCGATCTCTCCGCCGCGAACGTGCCGCATCTTGTCCTTCGACAGCTTGAGGAGGTCGCGGCCGTCGAACCAGATCTCCCCGCCGGCGATCTCGCCGGGCGGGATGTCGATCAGGCGCATGATCGAATGCGCCGTGACGCTCTTGCCGCAGCCCGACTCCCCGACGAGTCCGACCGTACCGCCGCGAGGGATCGAGAAGTCGACGCCGTCGACGGCCTTGACGGTCCCGTCCATGACGTGGAAGTAGGTTCTAAGGCCGCGGACGTCCAGGAGCGGAGCCTCCTGCGTGGCCGAAGCTGGGTTCGTGGGGACGGGATCAATGCTCACTCACGGCTCCTCGGGTCGAGGGCGTCGCGCAGACCGTCGCCCATGAAGTTGATGCCCAGGACGGTGATGACGATCGCCAGGCCCGGGAACAGCGTCCACCACCAGTTGCCCTGGCCGACGAAGTCCAGCCCGCCCGTGAGGATGTTTCCCCACGTCGGGTATTTGGCCGGGTCCACGCCGTAGCCGATGAAGCTGATGAACGCCTCGCTGATGATCACGCCCGCGACCGAGAGGGTCGTCGCGACGATGATCGGGCTGACGGCATTCGGCAGGATGTGCTTGAAGATGATCCGCATGTCGCCCACACCGACGGCCCGGGCCGCGTCGACGAAGACCTCAGTCCTCAGGGTCAGGAAGAGGCTCCGCACCAGCCGGGCGAGACCCGGCCAGCCGAGGACGGCGAAGACGATCAGGATCACCCGCCAGTCGCCGTTGCCGATGACCTTGGCGCACCAGATGATCACGAAAAGGAACGGCACGCTGAGCAGGACGTCGACTATGCGCATCAGGATGTTGTCCACCCATCCGCCGAAGTAGCCGGCGATTCCGCCGACGATCGTGCCGATGACGGTCGAGAAGAGCGATGCGCCGACGCCGATGATGAGCGAAAGCCGGGCGCCGTTCACGATCAGCGTCAGCAGGTCGAGGCGCAGGCTCCCAGTGGTCCCGAGCAGGTGACCCGGAGTCAGCGGCGGGCAACCGCTGTAAGCGATCCTCGTGCTGTCCGGGCAGAACTTGTCCGCAAAGGAAGGCACGTACGTCGGATCGTAGGGCAGGATGATCGGGCCGATGATGGCTATCAGGACCATGCCCAGGAAGAGCGCGGCACCCAGGAGAGCGAGCTTGTGCTTCCTGAAGCGGCGCCAGGCGAGTTGCCACTGGTTCAATGAGACCAGGGCGACTTCGTAATCAGCCGTCGGACCGCCGCTTGCCGGCGTGTCCACATCCTCGATGCGGGGATCCACGCGCTAGTACCTCAGTCGTACTTCACGCGGGGATCGACCACCGCGTACATAACATCCGCCAGGAGGTTCGCCGCCACGACGATCACCGACGAGATGAGAAGGATGCCCATCAGGACCGGGTAGTCGGTATGCCCCACGGACTCGACGAATTGCCGGCCCATGCCGGGCCATGAGAACACGGTCTCCGTCGCCACGGCCCCGCCGAATATGAACGGCAGCTCGAGGGCGACGTTGGTGACGACGGGCAGCAACGCGTTTCTCAGGGCGTGGCGGAAGATGACCGTTCTCTCGGGCACGCCTTTGGCGCGTGCAGTCTTCACGTAGTCCTGGTTGAGCGAGTCGAGCATGGTCGAGCGGATGTAGCGCGAGTCGCCCGCGATGCTGACCGCGACCAGCGTCAGCACGGGCAAGGCCAGGTGACGAGCCAGGTCCGTGACCGCATACAGCGGGTCGGAGCCGAAGAAGGTCCAGTACTGGGCCGTCGCAAAGGGCGGGACCGTCCGCGCGTCCCACATGCCGCTCGCCGGGAACCACTTGAATGGCGTGCCCTCGGCCAGGAAAGTGATGAGGATGAGGCCCAGCCAGAAGGTCGGCAGCGAGTAGCCAATGTAGTTGAAGATCGTCAGCGTCGAGTCGAACAGGCCGTACCTTCGCACGGCCGCATAGACGCCCAGCACGAAGGCGAGGGTGATCCAGATCACGTAGGCCGTCGCGGTGAGGAGGACGGTTGCGGGCAGACGGCCCGCGATCACGTCCACCACCGGCTGGCCATCGTTGATGGAGTAGCCGAAGTCGCCGTGGATGATGCCGTTGTCGCCGCCCGGCAGGGCGATGGAGAGGCCGGCGATGTGTATGGTCCCACCCGGCAAGAAGTTCAGGAACCCTTTGTCACCCATCACC
This sequence comes from uncultured Chloroflexia bacterium, assembly GCA_963713795.1. Taxonomy (GTDB): domain Bacteria; phylum Chloroflexota; class Limnocylindria; order Limnocylindrales; family CSP1-4; genus Fen-1039. The sequence continues at coordinate 171,142 of CAVQNC010000007.1, read as the reverse complement.
CCTAGCCACTTGAAGTACTGCTCCCAGAGGGGATCGGTGAGGCCCCAGCGGTGCTCGAAGGCCGCGATCTGGGCCGCCGTGATCTTGGGGTTCTGGGCGAACCGATCGGCCGGATTGCCCGGCTGGAGGTGCATCAGGACGAACGTCACGATCGTGATGCCGATCAAGACGGGTATCGCCTGTATGCATCGCCTAACGATGTACTTGATCATCGATCTCGCTCGCGTGTGCGAGAGGGCGACGAACCCGAAGGCCCGTCGCCCTCTCTTAGCGACTAACTGAGCCGACCGATCGCCGGATCAGCCGATGGTCTGTGGATCAGCTCTGGAGCCACCAGTCGCCGATATTCCACTCGCCGCCGCCGGTGCCCGGGTTGCCCGTGAAGTTCTGAAGCTTCGGGTTTACGAGCCAGACATCCTTGCGGTAGTACAGCGGAAGCTCGTACGTGTTCTGGTCGGAGGTGTAGATATCCTGGACGGTGTACATCGCCTGCTGGACCTTCGCGAAATCGACGGTCGAGAGGACGGTGTCATAGGCCACGTCGAGGGCCGGGATGCTGATGCGGGTGACGTTCTGCCCGTTGTGCGGGGGCAGATCCGGAATGCCCTGGGTGGTGTAGACGTTGTAGCCGCCGAGCGGATCGAGCGGCGAGACGTATGCGAACTCGGCCACGTCGAAGTTGCCGTGAACCAGGTTGCACAGCGTGTTGGCGGGCGTGCCGTTCCAGTCGCCGAAGACGTCACTCGACGGCTTGGCGTTCGTGGTCACCTTGATCCCGATCGCCTTCAGCTGGGAGGCAATCAGCTTGAGCGTATCCTCGCGGACCTGGCGGGTCGTGGTGCAGTAGTTGAGCGAGATTTCCTTGCCGTTCTTGGCCAGGTAGCCAGAGGAATCCATCGTGTAGCCGGCGGTGGCAAGGAGCTTGGATGCCGTCGTCGGGTCGGCGGCCGTCGAGCCGCCCTCGTTCTTGTAGTACCAGGTCAGCGGGGAGATGAAGTTGTTCGTGACCGTTACGTTGCCGGCCAGAGGTCCGTTGGCGATGGCCTGGCGGTCGGTCGCGAGCTTCACGGCCTTGATGACCGTGGCCGCGTCAGCCCCGAACTTGGTGTTGAACGAAGTCTGGTTGAAGGCGTTGAGCTCGTAGGTCAGAGAATCGTGGGCGATGACCTGCGAAGCCGGGATCGACGCGAGCGACGGGATGTCGGCGTTGTTGAAGTCGTTGCCCACGTCGAACTCACCGGCCTGGTAGCCGGCGATCTCGGTGTCGGAGCCGCCGTAGTACTTCCAGATCACGGAGGTCAGATACGGCGCGTGGCCGCTGATGGTCGCCCAGTTCGGGTTCGGAACCATCGTGATCTGGGCGTCGGTGACGACGGTGGTCGGGATGTACGGGCCGCTGTAGACGCCGCTGGCCAGATTGCCGAGCGGGTACAGGTCGTTGGCGGCACTCGCCACCGGGATCTTGGTGATGTAGTCCGCGGGGAGCACGGGCGAGACGAGGCTGAGGTAGCCCTCGTACTGCGACTTGAAGTGGATGACGCAGGTGGTGCCGGTGCCACCGTCAATGCCGGTGATCTGGTCCCAACCCACGGTGCCACCGGCGAGACCGGTGTTGGCCGGATCCATGACCCACTTCCACGTGGCCGTGACGTCGGCGCAGGTGATCGGCGTTCCGTCGGACCACTTCATCCCGGGCTTGAGGTCCCAGGTGACGTCCATGCCGGCGCCATTGAGAACGACTCCGCCGTTCTGGATCGTCGGAACGTTGGTGGCGAGGTCGGGGACGTACTTAAGATCGGGCGAGAGGTTCAGGAGGCCGTCGAACATGCTGTCGGAGGCTTCGATGTCGGTCTCGGCCTGAGCGTAGTACGGGTTGACCGTGTCGACGAACTGCCACTCGGCGACGACGACCGAACCGCTCGCGGTGGTGCTGGCGGGCGCAGTCGGCTTGTAGGTGCTGCCCGTGAGCTGGACCGCGAAGGGAGTCGGCGACGCCCCGGGCGTAGTCGGGGCGGTAGTCGGGGCGGTAGTCGGGGCGGTACTAGGAGCGGTCGTGGGAGTGCTGGTCGACGAGCTGCACGCACCTGCGACCAGCACCGTGACGGTGAAAATACTGATCAGCCGTTTACGCATCTAGGCGCCTCCCTAAAGAGTCCAACCCAACCGCCGAGGCTAGGGCCTGCGGCGTCTTGCCCTCCGTCAAGAAAAGCCGGGACACGACGTTACTTGCACCTGGGCCGGGGGCAATGTCGGGCTGTCACTGGCCGCTACTATGCCGGGGCACCGTCCCAGTGTCAAACCGCAGAATGCGTCGGAGGCGGTCCCCTCCCCGGCAGACGTGGAGGTGGCCGGTGAGAGCACGGGTCCTGCCCGCGGCAGGACCCAGACCGATCATTGGGCACGGCCGCCCGCGCACGTGACTCGTGTGGATCCAGGCGCCGCGCTGCCCGCCGCCTCTGCCCGAGACCTATCGCCGCCCGGCCGACGGGCCCGCAGGCGTCATCCGACCCACCAATCGCCGATGTTCCACTCCCCGCCGGAGACCGTCGGGTTGCCCGTGAAGTTGTGGAGCATCGGGTCGACAAGCCAGACATCCTTGTGGAAGTAGAGCGGAAGCTCGTATGTGTTCCTGTCGGAGCCGTAAATCTGCTGGATCGCGTACATGGCTGCGCGAACCTTGACCAGGTCCGCGCTCGCGGCGACCGTGTCGTAGGCGGCGTCCAGCGTCGGCAGACTGACTCGGGTTATGTTCGCGCCGTCGTGCGGCGGATTGTCCGGGATCTCGCCTGACTGATAGATCCGGTAGCCACCAAGCGGGTCGAGCGGCGATATGTACGAGAACTCGGCCACGTCGAAGTTGCCGTGTTGCAGGTTGCAGAGCGTCGTGGGCTTGGTGGTGTTCCAGAGCCCGAAGACATCCGAGTCGGGCTTGGAGTTGACGTCGACCTTGATCCCGATCTGCTTGAGCTGAGCCGCCATCGCCTGAAGGTTGTTCAGCCGGTACTGCCTGGTCGTCGTGCAGTAGTTCAACTCGATGATCTTGCCGGCCTTCTCCAGGTAGCCGGCCGCGCCCATGGTCCAGCCGTCGTTGGCGAGGATCGCGGAGGCCGTGGCGGTGTCGGGCTCCCCTGAGGCCGCGGCCGCCGTGGTGCCGACGTTCGTGTAGTACCAGGCCAGCGGCGAGACGGGGTCATTGATGACGCCGACGGTGCCGCCGAGGAGCCCCTGGGTGATCGCCTTGCGATCGGTCGCCAGCTTGATGGCCTGGATGATGTCCGAGGCGTCGCCGCCGAACTTCAGGCTGAAGCTGGCGTTGTTGAAGGCGAGCAGCTCGTATGTCATCGAGTCGTGGATGACCTGCTGGGCCGGCTGGATGCCCGTGAGGGCGGGAATGTCCGTCTCGGTAAGATCCTGGCCGACGTCGAAGTCACCGGTCCTGAACCCGGCGATCATCGAGGCGGCGTCGCTGTAGTACTTCCAGGTCACCGACGCAAGCCAGGGCGCGTGGCCGCTGATGGACTGCCACTTCGGGTTGGGCTTCAGCGTGATCTTGGTGTGCCCGTCGCTGCTGACGGGTATGTAGGGGCCGCTGTAGACCCCGCTGGCCAGATTGCTCATCGGATACAGCTTGGTCCGGGCATCCTTGACGGGGATGGTCGTGATGTAGTGGGCCGGGAGCAAGGGCGAGACGAGGTCGAGATAGCCCTCGTACACCGTGCCGAAATGCATGACGCAGTTGGTGCCGGTGCCGCCGTCGACGCCAGTGACGTCCTGCCATCCGACGGTGCCGTTGGCAAGGTTGCCGTTGTCCTTGTTCAGCATCCACTGCCAGGTAGCCGCGATGTCGTCGCAGTTGATCGGCTTGCCGTCGGACCACTCCATCCCCGGGCGGAGGGTCCACGTGACATCCATGCCGCTGCCGGCAAGCACGACCCCGCCGTTCTGGATGGTCGGAACGTTCATGGCCAGATCAGGCGCGTACTTCAGGTCCGGGGTGACGGTCAGCAGGCCGTCGAACATGCTGTCCGAAACCTCGAGGTCGGACGCGGCCGTGTCGCCGCCGATCGAGTAGTACGGGTTGACCGTGTCCGGAAAGACCCACTCGGCCAGGACGACCTTGCCGCCGGTGACCGTGGCCGGCGCGGCCGCGTACGTCGATCCCGTTATCGCCAGAGGGAGCGGCGTGGCGGAAGCCGTCGGCGATGGCGCAGTGGTCGGCAGTCCGGTCGGTGACGTCCCGGCGCCCGTACCGGGACCGCAGGCGCCCGCAACCACGACCGCGGCCACGAGCAGGCCCACCAGACGGTCACGCATCCAGGTGGCGCCGGGGCGAGGACGAGCCGACGGCCGAGGCCGGGAGCTTCGGCGTCTCGCCCTCCACCAGCTGGAGACGAACGCTAGTTTTGGCGACGGGCGGGGCGAGGCTGTCACTGGGCCGTACTATGCCCAGGCACCGTCGGGGTGTCAAACAACCGGCGCTCGGTCTTCGATCAGGCCTCAGACAAGCCCGAGGGCGTCATCGCGACCCGTCGTTTCCGCCCCGGTTGCTCTCGCCGATGGTCTCGAGCAGCTTATTTCGGCTCACAATCCCATCCTGCGGCGGGGCCTCCGATTCGCCTAATCCGGGCAGGGTGTCTGGCCCCCGGTCATGGCTCGCCACCGCAGGTTGGGCTGGCGGGCGGCCGTCGTCTCGTCGAGGCGGCGGACCGGCGAGGTGTGCGGCGCCGAATGGAGAAGGTCAGGATCGGTATGGGCCTCCTCCACGATGCAGCGCAGGGCCTCGGCGAAGGCGTCTAGTGTCTCCAGTGATTCCGTCTCGGTCGGCTCGATCAGCAGAGCCTCCTCCACCGTCAACGGGAAATAGATCGTGGGCGGATGGAAGCCGTAGTCGATCAACCTCTTGGCGACGTCGAGGGTGCGAATTCCCGTCTCGGCCTTGAGCGTCGCCGAGGACGCGACGAACTCGTGCATGCAGGGCCGGCTGAACGGGACGTCCAGGATCTCGGCCACGCGAGCCTTGAGGTAGTTCGCCGCCAGGACCGCGTCTTCGCTGACCTCGCACAGGCCGGGCCCGCCGTGGGCGAGGATATAGGCATAGGCTCGAACGAGAACCCCGGTATTGCCCGCGAAGGCTCGCACCCGGCCGATGCTGGTGGGTCTTTCGCCGGCCGTCTCCAGGCGGAACCGGCCGTCGGGCTCGCGCAGGACGCGCGGCGAGGGCAGGAACGGCAGGAGCTTCTCGCCCACCCCGACCGGTCCGGCGCCCGGACCACCGCCTCCGTGGGGCGTGGCGAAGGTCTTGTGGACGTTGATGTGCATGACGTCGAAGCCGGCTTCTCCCGGCTTGAACCGGCCCATGATGGCGTTCAGGTTCGCGCCGTCCATGTAGGCCAGCGCGCCTGCTTCGTGGACGGCCTCCAACAACTCGCACAGCCGCGACTCGAAGAGGCCGGCGGTCGACGGGTTGGTGATCATGACCGCCGCCGTCCGGGGTCCGAGGGCCCCACGGAAGGCCTCCACGTCCACGCCGCCGTCGGGCGCGGATGGGATCGAAACGGTCTTGAAGCCCGCCATCGAGGCCGTGGCCGGGTTCGTGCCGTGGGCCGAATCCGGTACCAGGACCTCGTCCCGCTCGATGTCGCCCCGGCTGCGGTGATAGGCCCTGACCATCAGGATGCCGGTCAGCTCGCCCTGGGCTCCGGCCGCGGGTTGGAGCGTGACGGCCTTCATGCCGCCGATCTGAGCCAGAGCCCGCTCCAGCTCCCAGAGAAGCTCGAGCGTGCCCTGCGCGAGTTCGTCAGGAACGAGCGGGTGGAGCCCGGCGAACCCTTCGAGACGGGCCGCCCATTCGTCGATCTTGGGGTTGTACTTCATCGTGCACGAGCCGAGCGGGTAGAAGCCCGTGTCCACGGCGTAGTTGAGCTGGCTCAGGTTGACGTAGTGGCGCGTCAACTCCGGCTCCGAGACCTCGGGCAGACGCGGCCCGGCGGAGCGCAGCCGGCCGGCGGGGATCCGCGCCAGTGCATCCTTGGGCGGATGCGGCACCTTGCCGCCGCCGCGGCCGGAGCGTGAGCGCTCGAAGATGGTGGGGCGCAGGCGATCTCCCGCGGCGGTCATCGAACCACCTCCGCGAGCTCCTCGCCGAGGGCCGCAGCAAACGCCGCGATCTCCCGGCGCGTGGTGACCTCCGTTGCGCACACGAGCAGACCGTCGGCGAGCGACGGATCGTCGGGGATGGCCCGGGCCAGCGGCAGCCCGGCCAGGATGCCGCGCGCCAGGAGCCGGGCGTGGACGGCGGGAGCGCCCGGGACGCGCACGGCGAACTCGTTCAGGTAGGGTCCGGGGTGAAGACGTCGGGCGCCGGCGGCGGCCAGGGCCCCTTCCAGCTCCCCGGCCCGGGCGGCGCCGAGCGCCGCTACATCCCGCAGCCCGTGAGGGCCCAGCGCGCCCAGGTAGATGGCCGCAGCCAGGGCGCACAGGGCCTGGTTGGTGCATATGTTGCTCGAGGCCTTCTCGCGGCGGATGTCCTGCTCGCGCGCCCGGAGGGTCATGACGAAGGCCCGCCGGCCGTCCACGTCCGTGGTCATGCCGACGAGGCGCCCGGGGATCTGCCGGACGAGCGGCTCGCGGCAGGCCAGGATGCCGAGGTACGGCCCGCCGTACGCCAGCGGTATGCCGAGCGGCTGGCCGTCGCCGGCGGCGATGTCGGCCCCGTACTCACCCGGGGTCGTCAGGACGGCCAGCGAAACCGGCTCCACGACCGCGACGAAGAGCGCGCCCGCCGCATGGGCCAGGCGGCCGATCTCGGCCATGGGTTCCAGCAGGCCGAAGAAGCTGGGGTTGGCGACCACCACCCCGCCGACCGGGCGATCCGGGTCCGCCAGCATCCGTTCCAGGGCCGCCAGATCGGTACTGCCGGCGGCCGGTCCATCGGCCACGAGAGGGATCTCGTCGGCGACCAGCGAGGCCCCGCCGAAGTACGTGCAGAGCGTTTCGCGGTAGTGCGGATGGACGCCCCGGCTGACGAGGACACGTTCGCGCCGTGTCGCGCGGCAACTCATCAGGGCGGCCTCGGCCGTCGCCGTGGCCCCGTCGTAATGGGAGGCGGAGACGACGTCCATGCCGGTCAGCTCCGCCATCAGCGACTGGTATTCGTAGATGGTCTGGAGCGTGCCCTGGCTGATCTCCGGCTGGTAGGGCGTGTAGGCGGTGTAGAACTCGCCGCGCAGGAGAAGCTGGTCGACCACGGCCGGGCTGAAGTGACGGTAAGCCCCGGCCCCCAGGAAGCTGGCCAGATCGACCCGGTTTCGGCCGGCCAGGCCGCGGAGCCGGGCCGCGACCTCGACCTCGGGCTCGGGCCCGGGGAGATCCAGACCCGACGACCGCAGGGACGGCGGGATGTCGGCAAAGAGATCGTCGACCGAGTCGACGCCGATCGTCCCCAGCATGCGGGCGCGATCCTCCGTCGTGTGCGGTCCGTAGGCCATCGAATCCGCTCCCTGCTCGAGTGATGTTCGTGTCGACGCCTATCTAGGCTTCCGACGTGAGCGCCTCGTAGGACGGCGCATCCAGCAGGGCGTCGGCCTGTGAAGCGTCGGCCAGCCGGATTCGGAGCATCCAGCCCTTTCCGAACGGGTCGCTGTTCAGGAGCTCCGGCGCGTTCGTGAGCTCGCCGTTCGCCTCGACGACCTCGCCGCCCAGCGGCGCGAACAGGTCGCTAACGGCCTTGACCGATTCGATGACGCCGACCGCGGCGAACTGCTCGACTGTCCGGCCCAGTGCGGGCAGCTCTACGAAGACGATGTCGCCGAGTTGCTCGGCCGCGAACTCGGTGATTCCGACCGTCGCCAGCTCGCCTTCGATGCGGACCCATTCGTGCTCTCTCGTGTATCGCAGATCCTCGGGCACCATCGCTAGAGCTTCCTCCTGTCGGCTATCTCCGGCGTATCTCGCCGGGCAGCCGGTACGATTCCGCGTTGGCAGGCGACCTAGGCCGGCCTTCGATAGAAGGGCAGGGGCACGACCTCGGCCGGAACTCTCTGATCCCGAATGCCGACCTCGACTATCGTACCGGGCTCGGCCCTGGAAGGAGTGACGTATGCCATCGCGACGGGCTGGCCGAGAGTCGGTGAGAGAGTTCCGCTCGTGACCCGGCCGATCTGGCGAGCCCCGGAGAAGACCGGGTAGCCGTGGCGCGCGATCCCGCGAGCCCGCAGGACGAGGCCCACGAGCTTCGTTCGCGGCCCCTCGGCCCGGGCCTTCTCGAGCGCGGCTCGGCCGACAAAATCGCCCTCCTTGTCGAAATGCACTACACGGCCCAGACCGGCTTCATCCGGGGTCGTATCGGGACCGAGCTCGTTGCCGTACAGCGGCATGCCCGCCTCGAGCCTGAGCGTATCCCGGGCCCCGAGCCCGACCGGCAACACACCCTCGACCTTGCCGGCTTCCATCAGGGCGTCCCAGACCGTCCCGGCGGCGGCGATCTCGACGAAGACCTCGAAGCCGTCCTCGCCCGTGTAGCCGGTACGGGCCAGGAGGGCGGGCACTCCGGCCACACGTCCCTCGGCTATGGCGTAGTAGCGCAGCCCGTCGAGGGCGACGTCGGTGAGCGGCGCCATGATCCCGGCCGCGCGCGGCCCCTGGAGGGCGACCAGCGCCGTAGCCAGCGAACGATCGTCCAGGACGGCGCGGCAGCCGGCCAGTCGCTCGGCCAGCGCATCGCTGACGGCGGTCGCGTTCGAGGCGTTGGCCACGACCATGAACCGCTCGTCGCCCAGCCGGTAGACGATCAGGTCGTCCAGGATGCCGCCCTCGGGAAAGAGGATCATCGAGTAGTGGGCCCGGCCCACCTTGAGCTTCGCCGGGTCCGTGGAGAGCGAGTAGCCGAGCCCAGCGGCCGCCTCCGGTCCCTCGACGAACAGCTCGCCCATGTGCGACAGGTCGAAGAGGCCGGCGCGCGCCCTGACCGCCCGGTGCTCCTCCAGGATGCCCGAGTACTGGAGCGGCATGAGCCACCCGCCAAATTCCACGATCTTCGCCCCCAGAGCCGCGTGTCGGGAAGCGAGCGGCGTCGTCAGGGGCGTGACGTGAGACTGAGCCATCGAGGTCGACCTCCGGACATGGTCTGTTGGCGCCGGTTGCCCGGGCCTGGCTGACGGGACGCGAAGATCACGTGGTTGAAGTTCCGGCTGAAGATCGGGCCGTCGCATCCGGCAGCCTGGTGGCTGCGAGGCCGACGAGCGAGCGCTCCGTATCGAACGACAGGAGCCCGGCCGCCTCGTCGAAGGAAACCCAGCGGACTTCCTCGAACTCGCGGTCGTGGTCCTCCAGGCCACCGCCGGTCGGCTCCATCATGAAGTAGTGCACCGTCTTGTGGATGCGCGTGCCGTGCTGGACGAAGGAGTACCGAATCGAATCCAGGGGCGAGAGGATACGAACCGTCAGGCCGGTTTCCTCGCACACTTCGCGCAGGGCCGTCTGCTCGAGGCTCTCTCCGGGATTCGGCGTGCCCTTGGGCAGCGTCCAGGTCGAGGCGTCCTTTTCCCGCCTCCGGCGGCCCAGCACCAGTTGGGGAATCGAATCCTGGAACCGGAAGACGATGCCGCCGGCGGAGGTCGCGGTCGCGCTGCTCAGCCTCGCCACGGCGCCGCGGCCAGGTTCGACCGGCGGTCGGCCTGCGGCCGCCCGCCGGACCAGCGAATCGTGACAGCGGCGCGAGGAAGACCGCTCCAGGGGCCGCCACGGTGGACCGTCGCCGGGCGCCAGTCGGCGATCTGCAGCCCGCCGTGGGACGGGCGCAGAATTGTCCGGCGCACGGCCTCACGCTGGAACGACAGGCTCGAATGCAGGCCCAGCCGCCTCTCCCACTCACGCCCTCCGGGGCGCACGAACCGGGCGGCCGGCCAGGCCACGTACTTGGCGACGATGCTGTGCTGCATATGGCCAATCGTACCCGGTCAGGGAACCTTTGCAAGCGCGGAGCGCAGGAGCTCGAGTTGCTCCGGTGCCAGAGCGCCACGTTCCTCCGTGATCCTGATCTCGCGCCTGGCGGCCGCCAGATACATCTCCACGACGCCCGGCGCCAGCCTCTGGAGTGCCGCCACGTGAGCCTCGACGGTGCCCACGTCGCCGCGCACGATCGGGCCGGTCAGGGCCGCGCCGACGCCGTTGGCCCGCGCGTTAGCCAGCGTCTGCTCGATGAGGCGACCATAGACGTTCAGCGCGCCGCGTTCGTCGACGCCGGCCGCGGCGCTGAGCTTGACGATGGCGTCGAGCAGCGCGACTAGCCCGCCGGAGGCCAGGACGGCCGCGGCATGGTAGGCCGGCTTCGTGCCGCGTGGAAGACGGACGGCTACTCCACCGATCGCTTCGGCGAGGTCGGCCAGCAGCCCCAGGATCGAGTCGTCGCCCTCGAGGGCGATCGTCGCGCCTCGGAGGCCGGCCACCGACCGCTCCACGTCGGAGGTGAACGAGACCAGCGGATGGAAGGCGCCGATGTGGCTTCCGGCGGCCAGCGCCGAGGAGAGCACCTCCGCCCCGAGAAGGCCGCTCGTGTGGACGAGCGTCTGGCCGCTGTAGAGGCGCAAGGACTCCGCGACGACCGAGATGGCGTCGTCCGGCACAGCCAGGATGACCAGCTCGACTTCATCAAGGACGGCGGCGGGCTCCATGAAAGCGCGCGCGCTCGGCACCAGGCCGCGGAACCTTTCCCGCCTGCCGGCGTCGCGGCTGGCGACGGCGACGACCGGCCAGCCGGCCCGACTGATGGCCACCCCAAGGGCGGTACCAACCGCTCCGGCCCCCACGATACCGACCGTCGGGGCCGTCGCCGTGCCGCGAGTGTGGGGATGCGGCTGGGTGTGGGCATGGATCTGGTCACCGTGTCGATGGCGGCCTATCTCTTGCTCGATGACGCGCGGCAGCGGATCCCGTGCGTCCGTGGTCTCGCTTCCGGCTGAACCACTTGGACCGCGGCTCGCACCGCCACGCCACATCACACGCGACCTCCCTCCCCGACCGCGCACCGGCGGCATTCACCCAGCGGACTTGCCTCCGGGCAGCCCTCGCCACGCTGCCGCGCGGCGGGGCGCCGGAACGGCGTCAGCCGCGAGTTTAGCCCGGATCGACCGGTCGGGCGACGGGAATCGGCCGGTGGATGAGAGCAGTCCCGGACGGCGAGGCGCGCCGGCGACGAGCGCGCCTGAAGACGCGCGAGCGTGCAAACGGAAGCCTGGGCGCGCCCATGAATACGCGCGCCGCGCGACTGGCGAGATTCGGCGCGACGACGAACAATACGCACCAGGTCCCCGGCGGCAGAGGCGCACCCCCGCCGGGGTTGAGGCGACAAATGGCTCGCTCGGCCCGACGAGCGCAGTCCCAAGGCGGCGACGAGCACCGCGGCGAGCGCACTTGGCGGTGCGTGAGCAAGGAGCGCGGGAGCCAACGAGGGATGCGCCGGCCGGCCGAGCGAGATTCGAAGGAGCCGAACTTGTCTGCCATCGATCCGTTCCGCGCCCGCGCTCAACTCGGCCCGGGCCTGCCGGATATCTACCGGCTCTCCGCCCTGTGGCGATCCGAATCGGTGCGACCGGCCCTCGAGCCCGACCGCCTGCCCGTCACGATCAAGATCCTGCTCGAGAACGTGATCAGACACGCGGGCGGCGGGATCGTGCGCGAGTCGGACGTCGCCGCGCTGGCGGCCTGGCGGCCGGGCGCGGCGGCGGCGCCGGGTGCCTCCGAGGTCGAGATCCCCTTCATGCCCGCGCGGGTGATCCTGCAGGACTTCACCGGGGTCCCCGCGGTGGTCGACCTCGCCGCCATGCGCGACGCGATGGCGGAGCTCGGCGGCGACCCGTCGCGCGTCAACCCGCTCGTGCCCGCCGACCTCGTCATCGACCACTCCGTGCAGGTCGATCGATACGGCACGGCCGGCTCGTTCGCTTTCAACGTCGAGCGCGAGTACGAACGCAACGGCGAGCGCTATCAGCTGCTCCGCTGGGCCCAGGCCGCCTTTGACGACCTGCGCGTGGTCCCGCCCGGGACCGGCATCGTCCACCAGGTCAACCTGGAATACCTGGCCTCCGTCGTGACGCGTCGCCGCGACCGGGACGGGCTGGGCGAGGTCGCCTTTCCCGACACCCTCGTCGGGACCGACTCGCACACGACGATGATCAACGGTCTCGGCGTGCTCGGCTACGGCGTCGGCGGCATCGAAGCCGAGGCGGTCCTGCTCGGCCAGCCGCTCTATCAGCCGATGCCCAGGGTGATCGGGGTGAGGCTGTCCGGCGAGCTGCCCGAGGGTGCCACGGCCACGGACCTCGTGCTCGTCGTGACCCAGATGCTCCGCTCCTATGGGGTAGTCGGCGCGTTCGTCGAGTTCACCGGCGACGGCCTGGCGGGGCTGGCCCTGGCCGACCGGGCCACTATCTCCAACATGTCGCCCGAGTTCGGGCCGACGGCGACGCTCTTCCCCATCGACGACGAGACGCTCGCGTACCTGCGCCTCACAGGCCGAGCCGCCGAGCAGGTGGCGCTGGTGGAGCGTTACGCGAAGGAGCAGGGCCTGTGGCGCCGGCCCGGCGTGACGCCCGAGTTCGATGCACTGCTGACGCTGGACCTGGGGTCCGTGGAGCCCTCTCTGGCGGGGCCCAGGCGGCCGCAGGACCGGGTGGCCCTGCGCGACCTCAGCAGGAACTTCCGAGCGGCCTTTCCTAAGGCCGGGGCGCCTGTCGCGGCCGGGTCGTCGGGCTCGGGCAATTCCGCCGGGTCACCGGCCGACGCGGGCGAGGCTGCCTACCCATCCGTCCGGGTCGAGGCGGCCGGTCGCTCGGTCGAGATCGCGACCGGATCGGTGGCCATCGCGGCCATCACCAGCTGCACCAACACGTCCAACCCCACGGTGATGGTGGCGGCCGGGCTCCTGGCCCGCAACGCCGTGGCCCGCGGCCTCGGCGTGCCGCCGACCGTCAAGACGAGCCTGGCGCCGGGGTCTCGCGCAGTCACGGCGTACCTGCAGGGGGCCGGGCTGCTCGAGCCGCTCGAGAAGCTCGGCTTCGCCCTGGCCGGCTACGGCTGCACGACCTGCATCGGCAACAGCGGGCCGCTGGACGCCCCGGTCGCGAAGGCCATCGAGGAGGACGACCTCGTGGTCGCGGCCGTGCTGTCGGGCAACCGCAACTTCGAGGGCCGGATCCACCCGCTCGTCCGGGCCAGCTACCTGGCCTCGCCGCCTCTGGTCGTCGCCTTCGCCCTGGCCGGCACGGTCGACATCGACCTGACGACCCAGCCTCTCGGCTTCGGTTCGGACGGGCGGCCCGTCTTCCTGAACGAGGTCTGGCCATCGGGCGAGGAGATCCGGGCCACTGTCGGATCGGCCGTCAGCGGCGAGCTCTTCAGGTCCGCCTACGCCTCGGTCTTCGAAGGCGGCCCGCAGTGGAAGGCGCTCGACGTGCCGTCGGGGGACCGCTATCTCTGGGACCGGGACTCCACGTACGTGGCCCTGCCGCCCTTCTTCGTGGGGCTTCGTAACGAGCCCGGCCCGATCGCCGCCATCGCGGGGGCGCGCGCCCTGTGCCTGTTCGGCGACTCGGTCACGACCGACCACATCTCACCCGCCGGATCGATCGCGCCTTCGTCTCCCGCCGGACAGTGGCTTCAGGCCCACGGCGTGCCCGTGACGGAGTTCAACAGCTACGGGGCTCGGCGCGGTCATCACGAGGTCATGATGCGCGGGACCTTCGGCAACATCCGGCTCCACAACGCCCTGGCCGGGCGCGAGGGGCCGTTCACCGTGAATCTTCCGGATGGCGACCCGACGACGATATTCGATGCGGCGGTGCGCTACGCCTCGGAGGGCGTGCCGCTCATCGTGATCGCCGGCAAGGAGTACGGCTCGGGGTCGTCGCGCGACTGGGCCGCCAAGGGCCCGCGGCTGCTCGGGATTCGCGCGGTGATCGCCGAGAGCTTCGAGCGGATCCACCGTTCGAACCTGGTCGGAATGGGCATCCTGCCCCTGCAGTTCCTGCCCGGCGAGAGCGCGGCGAGCCTCGGGTTGACCGGCCGCGAGTCGTACACCGTGGAGATGCCGGTCGACGGGCCGGCTCCGCGAGGCCGACTCACGGTCAGCGCGCGCGCCGACGGTCCCTCGGACGGAGCGGGCGGCACCGAACGGAGGTTCGAGGTGACGGCCCGGCTGGACGGCCCGATCGAACTCGACTACTACCGTCAGGGCGGAATACTGCCGGCCGTCCTGCGACGGATTGCCCGGGAAACGAGCTGAGGGCCCGCCGCGGATCTTCGGCGCGAAGCCCCCGCCGGCCCGCGGCAAGGCGCGGGGCCCGGGCCGGCCTCGACTTCCCGCGTCGAACTACTGCGACCAGTCGGTCGGCGTGCGGTCCCAGCGGTGAGCCCGAAGCCTGGCGATCAGCTCGGGCGGCAGCGGGCCGGCCGCGGCCGCGGCCACGTTCGAACCAACGTGGGCCGCCCTGCGCATGCCCGGAATGACGGTGCTCACGTCGCGGTTCGAGAGGATGAAGCGAAGGGCCATGTCGGCCAGGCTCACTCCGGCGGGCGGCAGCGGCTTGAGAGCGTCGGCGTGCGCCACCGAGGCGGCCAGGTTCTCGGGCACGAAGTAGGTGTTGCGCCAGTCACGCTCGGGCCAGGTCGACGACCTGGACAGCGTACCGGTCAGGCTGCCCTCATCGAAGGGAACGCGGGCGATGACGGCTACGCCGTTCTCGCGGCAGGCCGGGAAGAGTTCGTCCTCGGGCGCCTGGTCGAAGATGTTGTAGATCACCTGGACGGAATCCACGAGCCCCGACCGGACGGCCCGGAGGCCGTTCCAGGGCTCCCATCGGTTCTGGCTTATGCCGAAGGCCCTGATCGAGCCTTCGCGCTTGAGCTCGGCCACGGTCTGCGCCAGCTCGCCGCTTTCCAGCCAGTCGTCCTCCCAGACGTGAAGCTGCAGGAGATCGATCGTGTCGACGCCGAGATTCGACCGGCTGATGTCGACGTACTCGCGCACGTAGGCCCGGGGATACACCTGCGCAAGCGGCACGCCGCGATGGCTCGGCCACTGGCGGTTTCTGGGCGGGACCTTGGTCGCGACGAACAGGCGCTTGCCGCGCTGGCCCTTCAGAAGCATCCCGAGCAGCTGCTCGCTGTGGCCGTCGCCGTAGGCCTGAGCCGTGTCGAAGAAGTTCACGCCCCGGGCGGCGGCCAGTTCGAGCGAGGCCATGGACTCCTGGTCCTCGGAGCCGGACCAGCCGGCCATGCCCCACATGCCGTACCCGAGTTCGCCGACCTGCCAGCCCAATCGTCCGAACGTTCGAAGCCTCATCCCGCCGCCTCCCGCCATGCCAGCCCGGCTGGAACCTCACGATTTGACGTTTCGTTCATCCTAGCGTCTGGACTCTAACCATTCGCCGGAGAGGGCGAACGAGCGCACTGGAGTGGACGCCGATGGCCGAATGGATCTACTTCATCCACATCGACAGGGAGGACTTCGCCGCGACCATGACGGCCGAGGAGCGACGGGTCTGGGACGAGCATTTCGAGCGTCTGAAGCGGCTCCTGGCCGAGGGCACGCTGATCATGGCCGGCCCCACGCTGGGCCGGATCAACACCGGCGTGGCCGTGATCGAGGCTCCCGACGAGGCCGCGGCCCGCCGGATCATGGAAGACGACCCGACGATCAAGAGCGGCCTCGCCACGGGCGAGTTGCGCGGCTTCCGGGTATCCCTCCTGCGCGGCCGCGACGGCTGACGTCCCCGCGGGACCGCCGCGGCAACGGGCTTCGCGTCCGAGGCCCTACCCCGGCAGCAACTCCTCGCCGGTCAGGACGTGAACCCCGGCCGCTTCCAGAGCGGCCAGGGCCGCGTCCGGGTCCTCGAAGCGGAAGACGATGGCGGCCTTTCCGCCGCGGGAAGCGGCGCCGAAGTCGTACATGTACTCGACGCCCAGACCGGCCTCTTCGATGGCGGCCAGCGCTCGGGCCAGCCCGCCGGGCCTGTCCTCGACCTCGACCGGGACGACCTCCGTCATGCGCACGACCATGCCCGCCTCCTCGAGAACGTTCTTGGCACGCATCGGGTCGCGGACGATGAAACGCAGGATCCCGAACTGGGCGGTGTCCGCCAGCGACATCGTCAGCAGGTCGATCCCGGCCGCTGCCAGCGCCTCGCACGGCTCGCGAAGGACGCCGGGCTTGTTCTCCAGGAAGAGTGAGAGCTGCTGAAGCTTCACCTATGGGCCTCCTTCGGCGGAGAAGCGGCGATGGCTCCACACCGCCGTTCGACGGTTGACTCGTCAGACACTGCGCAGGTCGCTGACGCGCCTCGCCTTGCCCTCGCTGCGGGCGAGCGAGCGCGGCTGGACGAGGGTCACCTTCACGCGGAGACCGAGGATGTTCTCGATCGACGCCTCGAGCTGCTGCTGCAGCGCCTCGAGCTTGCGGATCTCGTCCGAGAAGACCTCGGGCGTGACCTCCACCTTGACCTCCATCTGGTCGAGGCCTCTGTCCCGCGTCAGGATGATCTGGTAGTGGGGCAGCGTGCCCTCGACGCGCAGCAGTGCCGTCTCGACCTGGGACGGGAAGACGTTGACGCCGCGGATGATGAACATGTCGTCGGATCGGCGGCCGATTCGGCGGATGCGGCGAAGCGTTCGGCCGCAGGCGCAGGGCTCCGGGATCAGGGCGGTTACGTCGCGAGTTCGATACCGGACCAGCGGCATCGCCTGCTTCGAGAGAGTCGTCAGGACGAGCTCGCCCTCCGCGCCTTCGGGCACGACCTCGCCGGTCTCGGGGTCGACGATCTCCGGGTAGAAGTGGTCCTCGAAGATGTGGAGACCATCCCGTTCGGCGCACTCGATGCCGACGCCGGGGCCGATGATCTCGGACAGGCCGTAGATGTCGTGGGCGCGGATTCCGCTCTCGTCCTGGATCCGTTCGCGCATCGAATCGCTCCACGGCTCCGCGCCGAAGACGCCGACCCGCAGCCTGGAGAAGTCGGTCCTGGTGTCCCGGGCGGACTCGAGCAGATGCAGGAAGTAGCTGGGCGTGCAGCAGATCGCCGTGACGCCGAAGTCCTGCATGACCATGAGCTGGCGCTCGGTGTTTCCGCCGCTGATCGGGATGACGGTCGCGCCCAGCGCCTCGCCGCCGTAATGGGCGCCGAGGCCGCCCGTGAACAGCCCGTAGCCGTAGGCGTTCTGGATGACGTCGCCGCGGTGGATTCCGCAGGCCACGAAGCTCCTGACCATCACCTCCGTCCACACGTCCAGGTCGGCCTGGGTGTAAGCCACGACGATCGGCTTGCCGGTGGTACCGGACGAGGCGTGGAGCCGGACGATCTCCTCCATGGGGCTGGCGAAGAGCCCGAACGGATAGGTGTCGCGCAGGTCGGCCTTGACCGTGAACGGCAGCGCCGCGATGTCGGCCAGCGACGCGACCGAGGAGGGCGAGAGTCCACGCTCCTCCATGCGCGACCGGAAGAGCGCCACTCGGGCGAAGGCCCGGGTCACGACCGACCGCAGCCGCTGGAGCTGGATGACCGCCAGCTGCTCGCGCGGCAGGAAGTCGGGCGCGCTGATCGGGTGGAAACCCCCCGGCGGGTCGTTCCAGGCGCTCACTACGGCCTCCTCTGGCGGATGATGTCCCGGTTGCCGGCTTCACGCGCCCGGCGCGACGGCGGACGACGAGGGCCTCCGCCTAGCGGATTGTGCCTTCGCCGCCGGCGACTTTTCGGCCCAACTGGAATGCCGCCGCGTTTACCGCGTACAGCCGTTCGGGCAGCGCCGCCCTGACCGCCTCGAGGAGTGCCTCCGCCGGCAGCTCGAGATGTTGACTGAGCGCGCCCAGCAGGGCCACGTTGAGGCTGCGCTTGTTGGGCAGCGCCGACTCCGGGATCAGGTCCGGGGCGACCAGCACGCCGCCGGGCCTCAGCAACGGCCGAGTGACCTCGACTTCCGAGGGTGCCAGCACGAGCAGGAAGTCGGCCTCGCCGCGCGGCACCATCGGCGAGAGGACCCGGTCGGCGGCGGTGCGGCCGAAACGCACGTCGGAGCTGACGGAGCCGCCGCGCTGGCTCATGCCGTGGAGCTCCGATTTCTTCACGTCCAGCCCTGCCCGAACGGCGGCGTCGGCCAGGATGTCCGAGGCCTTGATGACGCCCTGCCCGCCGAGGCCGGCCAGGACGACGTTGATCACTCCCGTCGCGGGCGTCGAGCTCGCCCGGCCGGCGGCGGGCCCGACGTGGTCGCTCACGGCTCGGCCTCCACTTCGCAGACGGCGGCCTGCTCGGCCGCACGGGCACGGAACTCGGCCGCCGCCTGCTCCCACCGTCTGATGTCGGCCGCGGCCAGAATGCAGGGCCTGCGGGCGACGATGACCGACAGCTCGGGCACGGCCAGGCGTTCGAGGAGGAGGCGCTCGAACTCCTCCGGCTCGGCAAAGGCATCGAGGACGGTCACGCTCTGGATGCCGATGGCCGTGGCGATGCCCTCGATCGAGAGCTGGTTCGTGGGGCCGTGGTCGAGTCGCCGGCCGGTCGCGGGGTGCTCCTGCTGACCGGTCATGGCGGTCGTGCCGTTGTCCAGCACGATGACGACGTGGCCGGTCGGCGGCGGGTTGTAGGCCATCTCGACCAGCCCGCTGATGCCGGAGTGGACGAACGTGGAGTCGCCGATGATCGAGACGACGCGGCGGGCCTCATCGGGCGGGAGAACGTGGCGCAGGCCCAGGCCGACGCCGATCGAGGCGCCCATGGCCACGCACGTGTCCATCGCCCCGTACGGCGGCAGCACGCCCAGGGTGTAGCAGCCTATATCGCCCGCGGCGATGCAGTCGTGCTTCTTCAGAGCGGCGTAGACCGTGTGGTACGGGCAGGCCGGACACAACTCGGGCGGCTTGCCCCGCGCCCCCGGCGGCTCGGGGCTGGTGTCGCCGGCCAGGATGCGGCGGACGCGCGGCACGTCGAGCTCGCCGAAGCGGTACATCTCGGGCTTGGATTCCACGGCGATGCCGGCGGCGAGGAGCGAGTCCGCGATCAGCGGATCGCCTTCTTCGACAACGACGGTCCGCGCCACGGACGCGGCGAAGGCGCGAGCCCTCTCGACCGGGAGCGGGTTGACAAGCCCGATCTTGAAGATGGCGGCCCCTGGGGCCGCCTCGGCGGCATGCAGATAGGAGACGCCGTCGGTCACGATCCCCAGGGCCGCCTCGCCCGGCTCGATGCGGTTCAGCGCGACCCGCCCGGGAGCTGCCTCCCACGCCCCGCGCTCGCCCCAGGCCGCAATTTCGGCCAGCTTCGCGCGAAGGCGCCGGTGTGCGGGGCGGGCGTTGGCCGGGATCATCACGCGGGCGTTGATGTCGTGCTCGAAATGCGGCTTCGCCGCCGGCGGGGCGAAGGCACCGGGCGAATCCGCGCCGGCCGGGCGCGGCGTCACGATCGACTTGGAGTGGCAGACGCGCGTGGTCATCCGGAACAGGACCGGGATGTGCCACCGCTCGGAGATCTCGACCGCGGCGAAGAAGAAGTCGTAGGCCTCCTGCGAGTCGGACGGCTCGATCATCGGCAGTCCGGCCGCGACGGCGTAGCGCCGGTTGTCCTGCTCGTTCTGCGAGGAGGCCATGCCCGGATCGTCGGCGGTAACGACGATCAGCGCGCCGGAGACCCCCGTATACGCGGCCGTGAAGAGCGGGTCCGCAGCCACGTTCAGGCCAACGTGCTTCATCGTCACCAGGGCGCGGGCACCGCCGAAGGCGGCCCCCAGGCCCACTTCCAACGCCACTTTCTCGTTGGGGGCCCACTGGGCCCGGCCTCCCAGCACGTCGAAGGCTTCGAGGATCTCCGTCGACGGCGTGCCGGGGTAGCCCGTTCCCAGCGCCACGGAGGCATTCAGGGCCGCCAGTGCGACGGCCTCGTCACCGGAGAGGAGCTGTCGATCCATCCGCGTATTCTCGCAACTCGCCGCCCCTGGCGCCCGGCGGCGCAGGCGTCAGGAAATCGAGCCGAGGGAGGGGTCTATGAGCGCGCGATCGCCCTCGTCGCCCTCGGCGACCTCGGCGACCTCGTCGGCCTCGGCCGCCTCATCGTCGCCGGGCAGCTCGCGGGCGTTGTGGGCCGTGTAGTCCGGCACCGTTCGCTCGTACGCCCCGGTCATGAGCGGCGACGAGATCATGAAGTCGGCCGAGGCCCGGTCGCAGGCCACCGGGATGTTCCAGACGACCGCGATCCGGAGCAGCGACTTGACGTCGGTGTCGTGAGGCTGCGGCTCGAGCGGATCCCAGAAGAAGACCAGGAAGTCGATCGTGCCGTCGGCGATCATGGCGCCGACCTGCAGGTCGCCGCCGAGCGGGCCCGACTGCAGGCAGGTCACCGGCAGATCCAGCTCGCGCCCCAGCATCAAGCCGGTCGTCCCGGTCGCCACGAGATCGTGCTGGGCGAGCATGCCGCGGTTGTAGCGGGCCCACTCGACAAGGTCGTGCTTCTTGTTGTCGTGGGCTACGAGCCCGATACGTTTGCGAGGTTTGAGGTGCAGAGCCATGGGGCCCTCCTCATGCGGGCGTCGCGGCGCGGCGCCGTGTTGATGCGACCAGCATGGCAGAAGATGGCCGGCAGGTCGCCCCACGGCCCCGGCGTTGCCGCCGGCCCGAGGTGCAAGGCCGTCTGGGCCTTCGATGGGGCCGCGCGGCGCGGCGTCAACCTTCGAGCGAGACTACCGCGCCGGACGCCGCCGAACGGTACAGCGCGTCGATGGTCCTGGCCTGGCCGAGCGCGTCGGCCCGGCCGAGCAGCGGCTGCCCGTCGCCCAGGATGGCCGAGCTCATGTTCTCCAATTCGAGGCGGTACGAGTCCTCCCAGGTCACGTCGATCTCGCGGCCGCCGAGCCTGATCCCGCCGAGCTCGCCGTGCCAGGGATCCGGCAGTGAGAGAGTCGCCCTCGCCCCGATCACTTCCAGCGAGCGGTGGTCGGAGGTGAAGCCGGTCACGAACTCGGCGACCAGGCCCGACGGAAACTGCAGCATCCCGGAGAAGTTCTCGTCCACGCCAGACCTTGCCGGCGCCTGCCAGCCGAAGACGCGGGACGGCTCCACGCCGGCGACCAGGCGGGAGCCGCTTACGCAGTAGCACCCGACGTCCATCAAGGCCCCGCCGTCCAGGCCGGCGGCGAGCCGCACGTCGACATCTCTGGCCAGGACGAAGCTGAAGGTGGTCCGGATCGACCGGACCTCTCCCACCTCGGGCAGCAGCTCCAGGAAGCGCCGGATCTGGGGGGCATGGCGCCACATGAACGCCTCCATGAGGACCAGGTCGGCCGCGTCGGCCGCGTCGAAGGCTTCCTCGACCTGTTCGGGACGGCGCGTGTACGGCTTCTCACACAGGACGTGCTTGCCGGCGGCCAGCGCCAGCATCGTCATGGGATGGTGGAGCGAATTCGGGACGGCGACGTAGACGGCGTCAACCTGCGGGTCGGCCAGGAGCTCCTCGTACGACCCGTAGGCGCCGGGGATGCCGAACCGCGAGGCGAATTCGGCGGCCCGCTCACGGCTGCGGCTGCCGGCCGCGACGACCACCGCGTTGGATGCTCGGCCGGCGTCGCGCATGAACCTTGCGGCGATGCCGCCCGGGCCCAGGATGCCCCAGCGGACCTTGTCGGACACGACCACCCGAACCTCCTCTCGCCGCCGCCGATGCGGCCGCTTGCGGCACCAGAATGCCACGTTCGCGGCGCGACCGAATCTCAGCGGGCGTGACACACAACCTGACACGACGACGGCTCAGACTCCGGGCATGACGAACGCGCTGGGGGTTGCGAGGGCGACAGGTGAAGCCGGGACCGTTGAGGCCGAACGGTCGGCCGATCAGGACCCGAAGGTCATCGCCGCCTACGTGATCGCCGGGGGGTCGCCTTTCGATTTCGTCGAGCGGCCGGTATGGTTCAGCTACAGCACCCTCGACGCCTTCGATCGGTGCCCGCGCCAGTACGCCCTTCGGTACCTCTGCCGCCTGCAGGCCGAGCGGCCCAGACCGGCGGCGGATTTCGGGTCCGCGGCGCACGCGGCATTCGAGAAGTTCACGCGCGCACGGCGCGAGAGGCTGGCCCACGAGGAAGAGCCACCGGATCGGGCAGATCTGGAGCGCTTCTTTGAGGCGGCGTGGGCCAGCAGCTCCCTGCCCGCCGAATCCGACGCGGGGGCATGGCGGGCCCGCGCCGAGCGCATGCTGGACCGCTTCTGGGCGGCCGAGTCGGCCGATCCGGCCGAGACGATCGGCGAAGAGGTTCGCTTCCGACTGGATCTCCGGCCGGATCCCGGGCCGGATCCGGAGGCGGCCGTCGTCATCACCGGCTACATCGACCGGATCGACCGCCTTGCTTCCGGCGGCGTCGAACTGATCGACTACAAGACGGGGCGCGCCGGTTCGCCGCGGGATGCGGAGTCGAGCCTTCAGCTGTCGATCTACGCGCTGGGCTGCCGCGATGGGCTGGGCCTGGGCCGGCCGGAACGCGTGACCCTGGACTTCGTCGAGCACGGCCTGCGCTGCCACGCCGACCGGACCGACGCGGAACTGGACGGCGTGCGGTCCCGGCTGGCCGCCCGCGCCCGCGAGATCCAGAACAGCGGCTTCTCCCCGACTCCAGGGGCGCGGGCCTGCGGCTGGTGCGACTTCGTCGCGATCTGCCCGCTGGCGGTCCAGTGACCTTGATTCGGCCGGGCCGAAGCTGAGCCCCGGCTCTTCCTTGGGAGGTCCCAGTCCATCAGCACTCCCCGTCGCCGGTGGGCCCCTGCTGAGCCGGGTCGTAGAGATGGTAGTTGGCTCCGCAGGCGGCCTGGTTGCCCTCGTGCATGGCGGCGCTCAACTGGTGGTCGTGCAGGCTGGTCGCGTCCCCGGCCGCGTAAACTCCCGGCACGCTGGTGTGCTGCTCCGGATCCACGACGATCTGGCCGCCAGCCGTCAGCTCGAGGCCGAGCTGGCGGGCGAGATCGCCGACCGGCGAGGTCGAGCGAATGGTGTAGACCTGCTCGACGGGGATGCGCGTTCGACCTGGATCGTCCAGGACGAGCGCCAGCATCCGGCCGTCCCGGTTCTCGTATTCGGCCACGCCCCACGGGTGTGCGGCGATCCCCCTTCCGGCGAGATCGGCCAGCCGCGAAGCGGCAACTTCGAAGCCCTCCGGCCGCCCGGCCACGAGGGTCACGCGATCGGTGAAGACGAGCAGGTCCAGGGCGGTCTGAACGGCCGATTCGTCGTGGCCGACGACGCCCACGACCCGGCCGATCGACTCGTAGCCCTCGCAATGGAGACACCAGAAGAGGCTTAGGCCCACGCACTCGTTCCGGCCCGGAAACTCAGGGAAGTGCCCGGCTACGCCGGTGGCCAGGATCAACGTACGGGCCAAAACCTCGATCGGGCCGGCGTCCGGAACCTCTTCGAAAACCTGGGCCATCTCGGCGTCGCGCGGGATTCCGGGGCCGGGACCATGCCCCCAGGCGCCGCCCGCCGGCAGCCTGTCGATCCGGAGCCGGAACATGCCGCCGTCTCGACCGGCCGTGGCGACGTGGCCCAGCAGCAGCCGCGCCCCATACCTAGCGGCGTGGCGCCAGCCGAGCCGGCGCAGCTCCGACGCGGCTATCCCGTCGGGGAATCCCAGGACGTTGTAGGCGACGTGATGCCACAGGAAGCGGTCGCGCTCGTCGACGAGAAGGACGCTGCGCCGCATGCGACCCATGTTGACGGCCGCCGAGAGGCCGGCGGCGCCGCCGCCGACGATGACGCAGTCCAGCACGTTGGATGAGGATTCGTCTGGCGAATCGTGAGGCGTTCTCATGGCCCTAATGATGCGCCCATCCGGCGGGTTGGGCCCGGCCGCCAGAGCCGCCGTGTCGCAGGACTCCCGGGCTACGGCCGAGCTTCGAAGCGCTCTAGGGTGTAGCGGGCGACCTCGGGTTCGTCGAGCGCGACGGCGGCCGGGACGGCCATTCGGCCCCTCTCGATGGGCAGCGGCACGGACAGGAGGTCGTGGACGAGGATGCCCGCAGTGGCCAGGCCGTGGGCCGGCTCGAAGCCGGCCTCCTCGACGGCCCGCCCGGCTGACGAACCGGCGCCGCCCCGCTCCCCTCCCCGGCCCGAGCCCCTGACGGTGCCGGTCGAGGCCTCCCCGATGGCCGCCGCGATCCTGAGCACCGCTGCGATGCCGACGCCGGTTTCGAAGTAGGTGCCCAGGACGGCCGAGGCTCCGGCAGCGGCGGCGGCGTCGCACAGGCGCAACGTCGCCGCCAGCCCACCGACTCGGGCGGGCTTCACGACGATCACGTCCGCCGCGCCTTCCGCCAGGGCCGCGCGGGCCGACCCCTCGGAGTCGACGCTCTCGTCGAGGGCGATCGGGACGCGGATCCGCTCGCGCAGCGCGGCGTGGCCGGCCAGGTCCCAGGCCGGGAGCGGTTGCTCGACGTACTCGACCCGGAACGGCGCCACGGCGGCGATGCGCTCGGCGGCGGTCTCGAGATCCCAGGCGCCGGCGGCGTCGATACGCAGGCGGGGCTCGGAGCCGACCGCCCCCCGAATGGCCCGCAGCCGATCGACGAGCTGGTCGGTCGTGCGCTCGAAACCCGCCCGGAGCTTGAGAGTCTCGAACCCCAGCTCGACCGCCTGGGCGGCCGCGTCGGCTCCGGCACCGGGACCCGCGAAGGCGATGGCGGCGCTCACCGGAATCGAGGGCGAGGCGCCGGCGCGGCCGGAAGCCCGACCCGGCAGGGTCACCGGCGCTCGATCGGCAGGTCCCGAGGCCGCCCCACCGGCCGGCCGGCCGGGGACCCTTCGGGCGGCCAGCAGCGCACCGACCGCTCCGTCGAGACCCGCCATGGCGGCCCGGCCGGGCTCGCCCTCGGCTGCCAGTTCGGCCCAGGCCGGCGGCCTGCCCGCGGCGAGCGCCGGCACGATCTCGCGGATCAGCGACGCGAGCGAACCGGCCGCGACGTCGGTCGTGACCGGGTTGAGCACGGCTTCACCGAGCCCTTCGTACCGATCCTCGTCCACGACGCGCAGGAGCCAGGAGTGCCTGTGCGTGAACTCGCCGGTTGCGTCCAGCAGCGGGCGCCGGAACGGAACTCGAACATGAATCGCCTCCACGGACACCAGGCGGGGCAGCCCGGCTGGTTCCGAAGACGCTCGCCGATCTTTGGGGCTCGAAGCCCGAGCATCATCTCGCTCCATGTGGCACACGTTAGCTCAACGGCGAGGAACGGCGGCCCTCCGGAACGATGCGATCCGGCCTCGATCGTCGGCGCACGTGGCACGCGGCAATGGTCCCCAGCCCAGGCCGGCTCAAGCGCGGACACTGCCGACCGACATCCACTACACCCGCTGCGATATGACGCTCGGATGCCGTGTCCGCGCCGCACAGGGCAGCGGTCGGCCAGCCTGAGGGACGAGTTGTCTGCCGAAACGAGCGCAACCCAACGATCAGCGGTGCCGCCCCTCGTCCGCGATCACACCGCCTGGCTCACGGCGATCCTCGTCGCATTTGTCTCCGCCTGCACCCTCAGGCAGATCCTCAGACTCGGCGCGCTGCCCGTTGCCGCGGCCGTGGGTGGGCCGGGGACCTTCACCGGAGCGACGGTCGTGGGCATGTTCGCGGCAGGGGTCGCCGGCGGGCGAGTGTTCCCAGGTCTCGACCGATGGATGGCCTGGCTGGTCGTTGTCGCGGCCGCCATGTACTGGCTGGTGGAGCTCGCCATCCCGAACTCTATAGCTGCCCCGACGGGTGGAGTCCCCGGGGACTTCCTGTTCGTCGCCGGGCTTGGCCTGCCACCGTTCTTGGTCGCAGCGATACTGCTGCTCCCACGAGTCAAGCCCACCGGGACGGATCTCGTCCTATTCGGACTCGATGTCTTGATCGTCGGCCTTTCATCGGGGATGCTCCTTTTGCACCTCATCCTGGATCCTGTCGGCTACGCCGCCGGGGCCGACGCTCTTCGCCTCATCTTCGTGACGATCCATCCCGCCGCGGACCTCGCCCTGATCTTCCTCGCGATAGCAGCCACCAGAATCCCGGTGCCCGGGGTCAGCCTGCCGGTCAAGCAACTCCTCGTCCTCGCCTTCGTCTTCGTCTTCGCATCCAGTCTCAGCCTGGCGATCCAGGCACTTACGCCCTCGCCATCAACGGCGAGTCTGGCCGGTCTATTCCAGGCCTGGTTCTGGACCGTCATCGCGGTTATCTCGGTCGTCCTCGTGCGCGATCGAAGCGCCGACGAAGACCAATCGGAAGGGCGAATCCCCTCTTTCAGCTGGCTGCCGTACGCGGCGATCTCGGTGGCGTTCGTGGTTCCCGCGATCGGATCCTGGGGCAACCTCGGAGCACTCGAGGAGCACATACCGGCCAGCGGTCTCCTGATCATGCTGGTGCTCCTGCGGCTCGGCGCGACTGCCCGTGAGAACGCGGCACTCGTCGCATCGGGAGCCGCGCGACGGACCGAGGCCCGCTTCCACGCGCTGGTGCAGAACGGCTCGGACCTGGTCATGGTGACCGACTCCGACTCGCGTATCCGGTACATCACGCCCTCGGCGGCGCGAGTCCTGGGTCGAGTACCGGACTCGCTCGAGCACTTCCCGCTGACCGAACTCCTTCACCCCGAAGACGCCGCCATGAGCCTGGCGATCATGGCCGAGGTAGCCGCGGTGCAGGGCGCGACGCGGCGAGCGGAGTGGCGCCTGCGGCGAGCCGACGGCTCCTACTGCGAAACCGAGATCGTGGCCTCGAACATGCTCGGCGTGCCCGAAGTAGCCGGCCTGGTGCTGACGGCGCGGGACATCGGCGACCGCAAGGCGCTCGAGCGCCAGCTCACCTTCCAGGCCCTGCACGATCCCCTCACCGGTCTGGCCAACCGGTCCCTGCTCGCCGACCGGGTCGAGCACGCCCTGGTCCGGACACGTCGGCGGCGCGGGGTCGTGGCCGTTCTCTTCCTCGACCTTGACGACTTCAAGCAGATAAACGATGGGCACGGCCACAGCGTCGGGGATCGGCTGCTCGTCGCGGTCGCGGAGCGCATCGCCTCGGTGCTCCGAAACGGCGACACCGTGAGTCGCGTCGGCGGCGACGAGTTCGCCGTGCTGCTCGAGGACCTCGCAAGCGCGGATGAAGCCGCCGACCTGGCCGGCCGGGTCGCGGATTCGCTGGGCGAGCCGTTCGAGATCGACGGGCTCCAGGCCTTCGCGTCGGCCAGCATCGGCATCGCCGTCGGGCGGGGCGCGGACGTGGACGCGGAGGAACTGCTGCGCAACGCCGACGTGGCCATGTACGTTGCCAAAGCCAAGGGCAAACGGCGGACCGAGACCTTCGATCCGAGCATGTACAAGGAGGTGCAGGACCGCCTGACGCTGGAGGCCGATCTGCGCCGGGCCGTTGAGCGGGACGAGTTCGAGGTCTTCTACCAGCCCGTGTGGGCGACGAACACGCGCCGGATGGTGGGAGTCGAGGCCCTGGTGCGCTGGCGTCATCCGAGCCGCGGGCTCCTGGCTCCGGCGGACTTCATCGGCGCGGCGGAGGAGACCGGCCTGATCGTGCCCATGGGCCGAATTGTCCTGGACCGCGCCTGCGCCCAGGTCGCCGCCTGGGACCACGACGGGGGCGCGGCAGCCGGTCTCTCGATCGCGGTGAACATCTCGCCGCGCCAGCTGCGCGAGGCCGACCTGGTCGAAACGATCGCGCACGCACTGTCCGAATCGGGCCTGGCGGCCGACCGGCTCAACCTCGAGATCACGGAGGCCGTCCTGGTCGACGACAGCGCGATCGTGGCCGATCTGCTCAGGCAGCTCAAGACCCTGGGCGTGAGGATCTCGATCGACGATTTCGGGACCGGATACTCCTCGCTCAGCTACCTCAAGCGATTGCCGATCGACGTTCTCAAGATCGCCAAGCCGTTCGTTGACGTGATCACCAACGGTCCGCGGGACGAGGCCCTCTCCCAGGCCATCGTGTCGCTGGCCCGCAGCCTGCAGCTCGAGGTCGTGGCCGAGGGCATCGAGCAGCAGTCGCAACTCGACGCCCTCCTCGGGATGGGCTGCGAGCTCGGCCAGGGCTACCTGGTCAGCCCGCCGGTGCCGGCCGATCGACTCCCAGACCTGGCGGCGGCGCCGGACGCGAACGCAGCCTGAGCCGGCCGACCGGGCCGGCGGCAGTCGTCGACGACGGGGCCTGTCCGTTCCCGGTCGCCACGGCGGAGCAACCGTCGGGCTACTATCACCCGATCTGGGGGTACTGGCCGAGTGGGGCGTATGAGCGGGCAACAAGAACCCAGCTTCAGAGCGGCTACGGACTCGGGGCGAACTGAAGGTGACGCGGGTCTGGGCCCCGATATCCGCTCGCCCGCGCCGGCCAGGTCAACCAGGACGGCGGCCTCCCTGGCGGCCTCCATCCGTGACCCGCTGGCCTGGGGGCTCGGCCTGCTCGGCCTCGTCATCGCCGGCCTGTCGCTGTGGTGGTTCACGGGGTTCGGAGGTACCGCTCTCAGCAGCCGCCTGACAATCCTCCCGACGGTCCCCGCCGGTGCGATCGCCGCGGCTGGAGCGGTCCGACTGGGAGTCGCGACCCGCCCGGACGCCCGCGCTCGAACGGCTTGGTCGATCCTCGGCCTGGCCCTGGTGGTCTACGGGGCCGGGGTGCTGTTCCACTTCGCGGCGGGAACGGTGCCGTCGTTCGACGCCTTCTGGCTGATCGGGCTGGGACTCGAGATCGCCGCATATCTGATGGTCGCGGTTGCCCTGGCGCTCCTGCTGAAGTCGGATCGAACCAGCTACGACATCTCGCTGTTCAGCCTCGACGTGGCCATCGTCACCTGGAGCGCGGCGATTCTGATCTGGCACTTCTTCATCTTTCCAGCCTCGGAAAGCGGCGGGCGCGATCTTGGCGCAGCCTTCAACGAGGCCGTCTTCCCCGTCGCCGACGTGATGCTGGTCTACATGATCGGCGCGATCGTCCTGCGGGGCCTGCGCGACAGCAGCCGCTCGGCCCTGACGGTCGCCGCCGCAGCCCTCCTGTTCGCCTTCGTCGGCGACATGATCACCGGGGTCGAGACGCTCAATGGCGGCTACGCGCCCGGTGGGCTCCCCGGCGTATTCGATTCGCTGGCCTGGTTCGGCCTGGCCCTGGCCGTCCAGCTCCAGTGGCTCAACAGGGAGGACAGGCGGCCCGCGAGGGGCCTGACGGAATACGCCCGCTCCTTTCCGTGGTTCCCATACGCGGTCGTCGCGGTCGCAGTCCTGGCTCCAGCGATACATGACTGGAACGACTTCGACGCCCTCCGCCAGCACATACCGGCGACGGGGCTGCTCATCGCCCTCCTGGTGGCCCGGCTGGGAGTTACCGCCCGGCAGAACTCCGCCCTCGCCTCGGCCGAGCGGGAGCGCCTGGCCACGGCCGTCGACCAGGCGGGCGAGGCGATCCTTACCACCGATCGAACCGGCGCGGTCACGTACGTCAACCCGGCCTTCACGAGGATCACGGGCTACAAGGGCGAGGATGTCGTGGGCGCGCGGCCGTCCTTCCTGCGCGAAGTCGTCGATCCCGTGCGGCTGGCCGAGATATCGACCGCCATCGGTCAAGGGGAGGCCTGGGAAGGCAGGCTGAACCAGCACCGGCGTGACGGCACGACGGTCGAGCTGGACGCCGCCATCGCGCCGCTGCGAGACGCCGCCGGAGCGATCGTCGGTTCAGTCGTGGTCGGCCGCGACGTATCCCGCGAGAGGGCCCTGGAGCTCGAACTCGCGCAGGCGCAGAGGATGGAGGCGGTGGGCCGGCTGGCCGGTGGGATCGCCCACGACTTCAACAACATCCTCACGGCCATCGGCGGGTTCGGAGAGCTGGCGTCGGCCGAGCTGGCGAGGTCGGATCCGGTCGCCGCCGACGTGGCCGCCGATGTCGACGAGATAATTCGGGCCGCGAACAGGGCCGCCAGCCTGACGAGATCGCTCCTGGCTTTCAGCCGCCGCCAGGTGATGCAAGTCCGGCTGATCGACGTCAACGAAGTGCTGAACGGGCTGACTCCCATGCTGGTCCGATTGCTGGGCGAGGACGTCAACCTGGTCGTCCAGCTCGATCCGGATCTGGGGCTGGCCAGTGCCGACAGTGCCCAGCTCGAGCAGGTGGTCCTCAATCTCGCGGTCAACGCGCGCGACGCGATGCCGTCGGGGGGCACTCTGACGATCTCCACGGCCAACGTCGATCTGGATCGCGCCTTCGTGCGAAGGCACGTTGGGGCGTCGGAGGGTCCGCACATCTCGCTGACGGTCCTGGACACTGGCATCGGCATGTCGGCGTCCGTGATGGAGCACGCCTTCGAGCCGTTCTTCACGACCAAGGAACTGGGCAAGGGCACCGGCCTGGGGCTGTCGACAGTGATCGGCATCGTCCAGCAGAGCGGAGGATCCGTCGTCGTCGAAAGCGAACCGAACGTGGGCAGCCGATTCACCGTCCTGCTGCCGCGGTCCAGCGAAACCATCGAGCCAGCTGGGGTGCGGCCCGGCGCGGCGGTGCCGGCAGGTGGCAACGAGACCGTTCTCGTGGCCGAGGACGAGGATGCCGTCCGCGGCTTCGTCGAGCGAGTGCTCAGCGCCGCGGGGTACCAGGTCACGGCGGCGCGTAACGGCGACGAGGCGCTGCTCCTGGCAAAGGAGATGGCGACCCTGGACCTGCTGCTGACCGACGTCGTGATGCCGGGCATGGGCGGCAGGGAGCTGGCGGAAAGACTGGGCCAGACGTATCCCGGCCTGCCCACGATCTACGCTTCCGGCTACTCGGATCGGGGCGCGCCCGCCGGCGCCGGTGGCGGCGACGCCGCCGCCTACCTGCGCAAACCCTTCTCCACGGAAGAGCTGCTGACCAGAGTCCGCAAGACCCTCGATCGGCAACCGGCGTCAGAGGCGCAGGTGCTCGGCGAGCCGATGGACGCCTGACGGCCCGGGCCGGCGCAGCGTCTGTGTCGGAGCCGAAAACTCCGAGCTACGGGCAGTCACGCCCGGGGCGGCGACCAGGGCCCGGCCGGGCCCCAGGGCGGCCCGCAGCGGCCCCCGAGGTTCGCATACTGGGCAATCTGGTGGGCGATACTGGACTCGAACCAGTGACCTCGCGGATGTGAACCGCGCGCTCTAACCAGCTGAGCTAATCGCCCACGAGACCGGCGTTCGAAGCACCGGAGGCCGCATTATAGCGGCCCGCCGCGCGACACCGGAAGGAATCGCGATCTCGGCAGGCCCCGACCTCCCGGCCACCCGCCGAGCGGGACTCGCCGCGAGACCCGCGCTCGGCCTAGACCTTGATGCCCGGCCACCGAGCGGCGACGTCCTGTGGGGAGATGCCGTCGACGGCGACCAGCTTGTGCCGACCCGTGGCGCCCGCGACCAGCCGCACGGAGGTGCGGGAAACGTCGAGTTCGTCGGCCAGAAGGCGGAGCAGAGCCGCGTTGGCCGCGCCGGCGACCGCCGGCGCCGAAACCCGGGCCTGCAGGACTCCCTCCGGCGATACGCCGTCCACTCGATCCGAGCCCCCGCGCGGCATGAGCCGCACGGCGAATCGCGCGGCGGAGTGCGAGCGGTCGATCCAGCGATCTGAGTCCATTCCTTGTCGATTATGGCGTCGGCTCCGCGGGCCGCCGTCCGCGAGGCCGGCCGGAGCATCCTGTGGCCCGGGGGGCGGCGGCGGGATCAGCGGCCCAAGACTCGGGGGCTGGGATGGCCGGCCCGCACCCGCGCCCCGCGGCCGATCCTGCCCCGACGATCGCGCCGCGATGCGGCGCCCCGCTCCAGATCCTAGGCCGGCCCGGCTTCGCCGCCCCGCCGTCGCTCGCCGAAGAGCGCTCTTCCGACGCGAATGACCGTCGCTCCCTCCTCCACCGCCACGGCATAGTCGTCCGTCATCCCCATCGACAGGCCGGGGCCCAGCTCCCCTGCCCGACCGCGCAGCCGCTGCGAAAGTTCGCGCAGACGGGCGAAAGTTGGCCGCGCCTCCTCGGGCCGGCCGACCAGCCTTCCGACCGTCATCAGCCCGAGCAGTCGCAGGTTCGAAAGTCCGGCCAGAGCAGGGATCTCCGACTCGAGCGTTTCCGGCTGGAATCCCGCCTTTGCTTCGTCGCGGTCGACGTTCACCTGCAGGTAGACGCCGAGCGGCGAACGCCCGGCCTCGCCGGCGATCCTGTCCAGCCGGCGGGCCAGGTCGGCCGAATCGACCGATTCGATGACGTCGAACAGCTCGATCGCCCGGCGGGCCTTGTTCGACTGCAGCGGGCCGATCAGGTGCCAGCGCACACCCGGCAGGAGGGGCACCTTCGATTCGGCTTCCTGGACCCGGTTCTCACCCAGGGTGGTCAGGCCGGCCTCGACGGCGTCCTGCAGCCGGGCGGCCTCCACGGTCTTGGAAACGGCCACGAGAGTGACGTCGAGCGGATCTCGCCCCGCGCGCCGGCAGGCGCCGGCGACCTCCGCGAGCACACGAGCACGGGCGCCGCGGAAGCCGTCGACCGTACCCGCATCGATGGTCGAGCCCAAAGCCGCGAAGGGTTACCCCTTCTCCTCCTGCGAGGCCCGGCGGAGGAAGCTCGGGATCTCCAGGTCCGTGTCGTCGTAAGGCGACCTGGTGGGCAGGCGGTCCGGCAGGGGGCGGCGGGGCGGGGCGGGCCGGACCGGGTCCGGAGCGGGCTGGCGCTCGATGGCCCCGTTGTAGCCGTAGGTCACGGCCGAGCGAACCCGAGACCCGCTGGAGTCCGACGTCCGCAGGATCTGCTCGTCCAGCTCGCGCTGGAAGTCGCGCCCGTCGCGAGAGACCGAAACCGGAACGGGCACCTGGGTTCGAGGCTCGCTTCGTTGAGGCTCGCGCTTGCGGCTCGGATCGAAGCCCGTGGCGATGACGGTGATCATGACCTCGTCCCCGAGGCGTTCGTCGAAGCTGGTTCCGAAGATGATGTTCGCTTCCGGGTCCGCGACCGACCGGATCTCCTCGGCGGCCTCGGTTACCTCGAAGAGGCTGAGGTTCGAGGATCCGCTGATGTTGAACAGGATCCCCTGGGCCCCGTTGATGTTGATCTCGAGGAGCGGGCTGGCGATCGCCTGGCGGGTGGCATCGATGGCGCGGTTGTCGCCGCCCGCCTTGCCGATGCCCATGAGGGCCGAGCCGGCGTCCCTCATGACCGCGCGGACGTCCGCGAAGTCGAGGTTGATCAGGCCCGGAACGGTGATGATGTCGCTGATCCCCTGCACGCCCTGGCGCAACACGTCGTCGACGAAGCGGAATGCCTCGACCATCGACGTGTTCTTCTGGACGACGTCCCGCAGGCGGTCGTTGGGGATGGTGATGAGCGTGTCCACCTTGGCCCGGAGCTCCTCCGCGGCCATCTCGGCGACCATCTTGCGGCGGGAGCCCTCGAACGAGAACGGCTTGGTGACGACGCCGATGGTGAGCGCCCCGAGATCCTTGGCGATCTCGGCGACGATCGGCGCCGCGCCGGAGCCGGTTCCGCCCCCGAGCCCGGCGGTTATGAAGACCATGTCGGAATCGCGCAGGGCGTCGGCGATCTTCTCGGAGTCCTCTTCGGCCGCCCTCTGGCCGATCGACGCGTCGCCGCCGGCGCCCAGACCGCGCGTGATCTTGTCGCCGATGCGGATCTTGTGGGGGGCGTCCGACTGGAGGAGGGCCTGCGCGTCTGTGTTGCAGGCGATGAACTCGACCCCCATCATCTCGGCCCGGATCATGCGGTTGACGGCGTTGCTGCCGCCGCCTCCTACGCCGATCACACGGATAAGCGCGAAGTTCTCGGAATCGGACCGCAGCGGCATTCCTGATCCTCCGGGTAGGTGTCCGGCAGATATTGTCGTTTCGGTCCGGCCCCCCCGGGACTGGTAGAGCACTTGCGCGCGACGGGGCTGGCTCGGATGCCACGCAGTATACGCCTCCGTGAGGATTGGTGGGCCCGTAACCGCACGCTGAAACGGCCTCCTCACGAAGGACGATCGAACGTCAGTTCGAACTTCCAGGGCAGATCGGGCGAATCGACCGGCAATCCGGTGGGCCGTGTGGAGGACGGCAGTCAGCCGGGCAGGAAAGCCAGCCTGACAGTTCGGCTCGGATTATCCCGGTTCGGGTCGAGGAGCGCGATCGACTGCCATGCGCCGAGCGTGAGGCGACCGCCTACGACCGGGACGGTCAGCGACGGCGGAGCCAGCATCGGGACCAGGTGATCGGCCCCGTGGCCCGTCGAGCCGTGGCGATGGACCCAGCGATCGTCGCGCGGCAGGAGCCGGTCCAGCGCCGCCATCAGGTCCGCGTCGGAACCGGCGCCCAGCTCCACCACGACGAGGCCGGCCGTCGCATGCGCCACGAACACGTTGAGCAGACCGTCGCCCTCGCCGGCCACGAATCCCTCACAGGCCCGGGTCAGGTCGAAGAGGCCGCGGCGCCCGGCGGTGTGTATGGTCAGTTCGATGCTCTTCATCGCCTCGGTCCGCGCCGGGCAACTCACCGGCGGGGGCTTTTCACCTATGGGAAGAGGTTGCGGAAGCCGCCGCGGACG
Organism: uncultured Chloroflexia bacterium; assembly: GCA_963713795.1. GTDB lineage: Bacteria > Chloroflexota > Limnocylindria > Limnocylindrales > CSP1-4 > Fen-1039. The sequence goes on along the minus strand of CAVQNC010000007.1, from coordinate 136,587 downwards.
CGCGACAGCAGACCACCCGCCGGAGCCGGGGGATATGGTCCCCGATCGGCGGCCTCGAGGCCTCTCGCGCCCCAGTAGAGCAGGCCGATCGCGGTGCTGTAGGCCGGATTCAGGATGTTGTCGGTCAACCCGCCGACGCCCGCGGGCCCGGCCACGCGGACCGGCATGTTCAGCACCTCGCGGCCGAGGGCCGCGGTCCCGGCCAGCTGCGCCGCCCCGCCGGTCAGCACGACGCCTGCCGGCAGCATTCCTTCACCGGAAGCCTTGATCTCCGTGCCGAGCATCTCGAAGATCTCCCGCATTCGGGCCTCAATGATGCCGCACAGTTCGACGCGGCTGATGGTGCGGCCGGCCGCCTCCCCGAGGACGGAGATGCTGATGGCGTCGTCCTCGGCGACGGTCGACAGGTCGCAGCTGCCGTGCTGGATCTTCAGCTCTTCGGCCGCCTGCAGGCTGGTCTTGAGGCCGATTGCAACGTCGTTCGTCACGTTGTTGCCGCCGACCGGCAGGACCGAGGTCTTGAACGGCGAACCGTCCAGGAAGAGAGCCAGGTCGATCGTGCCGGCGCCGATATCCGCCACTGCCACGCCGAGGTCCTTCTCCGTGTCGGAGAGGACCGACTCCGCCGAGGCTAGCGAGGCGGCCACGAGCTCGTCGATCTTGACGTTGGCGGCCTGGACGCACTTGGCCAGGTTGCGGACGGCGGTGGCCGCGGCGGTGACCATGTGGGTCTCGATCTCCAGGCGGACGGCGCTCATGCCGAGCGGATCCTTGACGCCTTCGAGGCCGTCGATGATGAAACCTCGAGGCAGGACGTGCAGGACCTCGCGCCCGGCGGGAACCGTGCCGGCTCGAGCCACTTCCATGGCCCGCTCCACATCCTCGCCGGTGACCTCGCGGTGGTGGCCGCTGACGAGCACGGTGCCTCGTGAGTTCTGGCTCTCCATGTGCTGGCCGCCGACGCCCACGAAGGCCCGGTCGATCTGGTAGCCGGACATGCGCTCCGCCTGATCGACCGCGCCGGAGATCGAACGGACTGTCTGGTCGATGTTCACCACGACGGCCTTCTTCAGACCGCTCGCCGGCACGACGCCCTTGCCCACGATGGTCAGGCTGCCGTCGCCCGCAACCTCGCCTATCAGAGCGCAGACCTTGCTCGTGCCGACATCGATTCCGACGAGCACTGCTTCGCGTTCCACTGGCTCCCGTCCTCGGTGCTGGCCTCGATCGCGAGGCGTTGTCTGGTTGGACCGGCCCCCGGCGCCATTGTCGAACCCGCTTTCCCCGTGAAGGCTAACCGACCCGGGGGAGAGCGGGCAACCCGGGCCCGCCGCCCGCCTTTCAGCGGGGGTAGTAGGTGTTCACATGGTTCTGCGAGACGTCCCCGACCAGCCGGACCCAGGCCACATGAGCCTCGCCGTAGTAGGCGAACAGCGAGCGCAGCGTTCGAACCTGGTCCGGGATGATCGTGTCCGGGCGGATCGGCGGCGTGGGGACCGCCGGCGTGTAGAAGCCGAACTCCGCCACCCAGCCCGGCGGTACGGAGCTCAGGGTGAAGCCGTGAACGTCGTCGAGGACGACGGCCAGCGCCCGGCTCGAGCTGCCGACATCGGCGGGCGTCAACCCCGCCAGCCGGTAGCCGGCGTCGAGATCGACCGGGTCGACGACGCCGCCCAGGCCGAGCCCGGCGTCGGCCGAACTGCGGTCGAAGACCACCGGCAACGACACGGCGCCCGGGCGGGCTATCGCGGCGGGATCGGGCGTGGGGGCGGGCGCGAGCGACGGAATCAGAGAGGCGTTCAACGTCGGTGCCGGTGAGACTCCGGCCGTGGGCGAAGGGATCGGGCTGCCTTTGGTGCCGGGCCTCGCCGGCGTGGCCGTTGTCTCGGGCTTCTTCGGCGTCGGCTTCGGCGTCGGCGTGGGAGTCGGCGTGGGGGCCCCGGAGGCCGAACCGGAGGCCGCTGAACTCGGGACCGCGGACGCCGTAGCGGCAGCGATCGGGCCCGCGTTCGACGGGATGGGATTGCCGGCCGAATCCACCAGGCCGAAGAGAAGGCCGTCCTCATCGGCCACGTAGCGATTGCCGCCGATCACCCACACGATCCTGGGCTCGCGCTCGACGATGTCCACCACCACCGTAGACGGCAGGCGGACCTCGACGCTGGCCGACTCGACGGCGGGGAGCCGGACCAGGGTCGCGGCGGCCCGGTCCGTATCGATGCGGAAGATGTTGGGCGTGCCCTCCACCCCCAGGACGGAGCGGATGATCGACTGACCCGTGAAGGTGGCCCCGTGTATCTCGAGCGTCCGGGCCGCGAAGGAGGGCGCGATGGCGACGGCGAACATGCCGGCGAGGCAGACGGCCATGAGACAGCCGGCGAGCAACTGGACCGAGCGCAGGCGCGGCCCGCTGCGCCTGGCCCGCAGCCGCCGGGCGTGCGCCACTGACCGGCGAGGTGGAAGGCGGCCGTTCATGCAGATTTCACTCCTCGACCCAGCCGGACCAGTCGCCGACGAACTGGACTTCATAGGCCAGCTCCACGCCGAACGCGGCCGCGACGGAGCTCCGCGCGAGCTCGGCCAGACGGCGGATCTCGGAAGCGGTGGCGCCGCCCTCGTTCACGATGAAATTGGCGTGCTTGGGGCTGATCGCGGCGCCGCCGATACGGGCGCCGCGCAGGCCGCACGCGTCGATCAGCCGGCCGGCCGAATCGCCCGGCGGGTTGCGGAAGACGCTGCCGGCGCTGGCCTTGGACAGCGGTTGGTGCTCCCTGCGCCAGCGCCGGATCTCGTCCAGCCTGGCCTTGATCGCGACCGGGTCGGCGGGGGTCAGTCGGAAGGTGGCCGCCAGGATCAGGTCTCCGGACGACCGCTTGAAGCGGCTGTCCCTGTACGCCAGCCGCAGCGCCGCCGCCGGTTCGGTCGCGACGGCACCGTCCGGTCCCAGGATGGCGACCGACTCGATGACGCCTGCGACCTCCGCGCCGTGGGCGCCGGCGTTGGCCCAGACCGCCCCGCCCACAGTGCCCGGAACGGCCAGCCCGAACTCCAGGCCGGACAGGCCGGCCCGCTGGGTCAGCGTCGCGGCGCGCGCCAGCGGCAGGCCGGCCTCGGCGATCAGCCTGTCGGCCTCGATGCGCCAGCCCTCGGCCCTCGAGATGACGACCAGGCCGCGGATGCCCGCGTCGGCGACGACCACGTCGCTGCCTCGACCGAGCAGGAAGAACGGGACCCCGGCGGCGCGGGCGCCCTGGACCAGGGCGACCAGCCCCGGCACGTCCCCCGCGACCGCCAGCAGATCGGCAGGGCCGCCGACACGCATGGTGGTGTACCCGGCCAGGGGCACGTCCCGGCGTATCCGGATCCCGGCCGGGCGGGCGAGTTCGGCGAGCAGGTCGGCGGCGCGGCGGCTCCCCGGGTCGGAGACCTGGCCGGCTGGCCGCGTTGAGCGTGGAGCGCGGCGCCGAGCTGTCCGGCGGGTTCGACGGCGCGGACCCGGCCGCCGGTCGAGTCACTCCGCCGCTCCCCTCGAGAGGGCTTCGATCCGGGTCGCGTCCGGGAAGGCCCGCCTTTCCGCGGCTGCCACGACCAGCTCGGCCACCGCGCCGGCGGCGCCGGGCCGGGCCAGGGATCGAGCCGCGGCCGCCATCGCGGCGCCCTCTGCGCGATCGTCGAGGATCGCGGCGGCGGCCAGCAGCGCCTCCGCGTCGAAGTCCCCATCGTCGACCAGGCGAGCCGCGCCGGACCGGACCATCTCCTCGGCGTTGCGACGCTGGTGGCCGGCCGCGTGCGGGTACGGGACCACGACCATCGGCAGGCCGAAGGCCGCCACCTCGGCCAGGGTCGAGGAACCGGCCCGGCCGACGACCACGTCGGCCGCGGCGAGAGCGAGCGTCATCTCGTCGCCGAGGAAGCGTTCCGGTCGATATCGATCGCGCAGCCCGACCGGCAACGCCTCGCGACCGGCGACGGCCTCGTCGTATCCGGCATCGCCGGTGACGTGGATCACCCTCACCCGCTCGACGAGGCGGGGCAGGGCCCCGGCTACGGCCGAGTTGAAGCGAAGCACCGCCTGGGAACCGCCGAAGATCAGCATCACCTTGTCGTCGGCCGCGAGCCCAAGGGCGCCTCGCGCGGCGTCCCGGCCGACCGGCCCGGTGTCGCGAATCGGCGTCCCGGTGACGAAACACGGCCGCCGCCCTCGAGCGAGCGCGCGGCACGTGCCCTCGAAGGCGACCGCCAGGCAGCCGGCCAGTCTGGTCGTGACGCGGACGCTTCGACCCGGGACGACGTTCCCGTCCCACATCACGACCGGGATCCTCAACGCCGCGGCCGCCAGCAGAACCGGGAGGGCCACGTAGCCACCGGTCGTGAAGATGGCGGACGGGCGGCGCCGGGCCAGCATCAGGGCGGCCTGCGGGACCGAGAGCGAAAGCCGGATCGGGTCCAGGACGACGTGGACGTCCATCTCGACCGACCGAAGCGAGCGCACCAGCAGCCGGCGGAAGGGGATTCCGGTCGCCGGAATCACCTCCGCCTCGAGGCCGCGGTGGCCTCCGAGCCAGTCGATCGAAGCCGCTTCGGGTCTAGCCTGCAGCGACCGAGCGACGGCGAGAGCCGGGTATATATGTCCCCCCGTACCCCCGCCCACTATCAGCAGACGCACTGATCCAACCTCGTTCGACGGTTTCGCGAGAGATCGACAGCAGGATTCCAATGGCGGCCAGGCTCACCGTCAGCGAGGAACCTCCGGCCGACACGAACGGAAGCGTGATGCCGGTGACCGGGACCACCAGGACCACGACTCCGATGTTGATGAACGCCTGGAAGCATATCCAGGCCGTGATTCCGGCGGCCATGAGCCCGCCGAACGTATCGGGAGCGCGAATGGCGGTCCGGATGCCCGCGTAGGCGAAGGCGATGAAGAGCGCGATAACGAGCGCGCTTCCGGCCAGGCCGAGTTCCTGGGCAATGACCGAGAAGATGAAGTCGTTGGCGTCCTGGGGCACGACGATGCGGTCGTTGCCCAGGCCTACGCCGAAGATCCCTCCCGTGCCCAGCGCCTGCAGGCCCTGGACGGTCTGGTAGCAGGCGGTCAGGGGACGGGCCCACGGATCGAGAAGGCACGAGATGCGATCGACGGGGTAGTGGCCGATGTCGAGCATCAGGAAGACGCCGCCAGCGCCGCCGGCGAACACGGCCAGGACGGCGTGCAGAAGCTTCGCGCCGGCGGCGAAGTAGAGCGAGAAGGCGATCAGCACCAGCACCGCGAGGGTGCCCAGGTCCGGCTCCTTGCCGACCAGGAGCAGGAAGGGCACGACGATGATGGCGAAGGTGACGGACCCCCTCCAGAAGGTCCGAATGCCCAGCCCACGAGCCGCCAGCCAGTGGGACAGGTAGACCACCAGGGCCAGCTTCGCGATCTCGGCCGGGGAGACGTCCGGCAGCGGACCCAGGTGGATCCAGCGGGTGGAGCCGTTATGGGCGACGCTCAGGTTCCGAAGCGGCCCCGGCAGAGGCACCACGACGATCACCAGCAGCACCAGGGCCGTGACGGCCAGCGGCACGCTGACCACTCGCAGATAGCGGTAGTCGACGTTCATCAGCACCGCCATGGCCGCGAAACCGAGCAGGCCGGCCAGCACCTGCGGCGCGACGAGCTGGAACGTGTTCTGGCTTGCCGCATACGACGGGATGGCCGAGGCCGCGTAAACCATCAGGATGCCGATCGCGGTCAGCGCCACCACCGTCACGAGGATGACGAAGTCCGGATCGTGGACGTCCCGCCTGTACGCGCTCGGATTGGCCAGCAGGCTCGTCTGGCGAGAGCTGACGGCACTGGGACGGCTGGGGCCGCTGGCAGGGCGGATCGGTCCACGCCGGACCGGTTCCTGCCGGGCGTCCCGGCGATCGCGGCCGCCGGGCCGGTGAATCGGTCCGCGCCGGAGCGGCTCCTGCGGTGTGTCCCAGCGATCGCGGCCGCTCATCCGGCCGGCTCCTGGGCGCCGCGCCGCTCGGCCAGCGCCGCGACCGCGGCCTTGAAGGCGCGGCCCCGGGCGGCATAGTCGACGAACATGTCGAAGCTCGCGGCGGCCGGGCTCAGAAGGACCGTGGCCAGGCGGCCGGTCCCGCCCTCCGCGAGAAGCGCGCGGGCGAGAGCGTCGGCCCGTTCCACCGCACTCTCGAGCGACGCGGCAACCTCGACGCACGACATGCCGTCGGCCCGGAACATCTCCGCCAGCGCGGGCCCGGACTCCCCGATGAGGACGGCCGCGTCTGCCCGCTCGGCCGCGACGGTTCCGAGCCCGGAGAGGTCGACGCCCTTGTCGCGGCCGCCGGCTATGAGGACGAGCGGCCGAGGGAAGGATCTCAGCGCCGCGATGACGGCGTCCGGCTGGGTTCCCTGAGAGTCATTCACGAAGCGGACTCCGCCCACGATGGCGACCTGCTCGAGCCGGTGCTCGACGCCTTTGAAGGCCGCCGCGGCCGCGCGGATCCCCTCCGGCGCCACGCCGAATAGAAGCGCCGCGCCGACGGCCGCAAGCGCGTTCGAGACGTTGTGCTCGCCCGGGATCGCCAGTTCGGCGGTCGGCAGAACGCGGCCGTCCGGGCCGGTCCCGGCCTCTCCCCCGCCCGCGACCCCGAGCCGGCCGAGGCCGGAGGCTACGATCCAGCCATCCCGGATACCGAGGCCGCCCGGCGGGGGCTCTCCGCGGCGGTAGGTGACGGCCGCGGCCGTGCCGATAGCGGCATACTCGGAGACGACCGGGTCATCGGCGTTGAGGACCAGAGCGCCCATCGGATCGACCAGCTCGGCCAGCCTGCGCTTGACCCTCCGGTACGCCTCCACGGAGCCGTGGCGGTCCAGGTGGTCCGCCGTCACGTTGGTGTAGACGGCGACTGTCGTGCCCCGAGACAGGGTCGGCAGCTGCAGTTCGGACAGCTCGATGACGACGCGATGCTCGGCCGTCAGCTCCGTGAGCCGCTCCACGAGAGGCACGCCGATGTTGCCGCCGAGGACGACCGGATGGGCGGGATCTGCCGCCAGCAGAGCCGCCGCCAGCGCCGACGTCGTCGTCTTGCCCTTGGTCCCGGTCACGCCGACGGTCGGGCATGGGCACATACGCAGGACCAGGTCGGCCTCGCTGACGAGCGCCGGGGCGCCGCGAGGGTCGGCAAGATGGGCCGCGACCACGGTTCGCAGGGCCGCCCGGAGCTGCGGCTCGGCCGTCGGGAAATCGGGGTTGATGCTCGGGGAAGTTGCTATCAGGTCGGCCCCCGCCCATGCCGACGCCGGCTCCACCTGCGGCCCGAGCCGCATCTCGATCCGGCGGCTTCCGAGCGACTCGATCGAGATGGAGAGCTCGGCGGCGGGCCGGCCATCGTAGACGGTGACGCGGGCCCCGGCGTCCGCGAAGAAACGGGCCAGGGCAACGCCGCTTCGAGCGAGACCCAGGACCGTGACCGACCGTCCCTCCAGCGCGCCGCCGCGCACGCCGGCTGCCGTCAGGCGGTCGAGTTCGACGATGCCACCCGCCATGGCCGGCCTACTTCGGTATCGAGGCGACGAAAAGCGTCACCCCGAGCATGCCGGCCAGAGCTCCCACGATCCAGAAGCGCATCGTGACCTTCTCTTCGTCCCAGCCGCCGAGCTCGAAGTGGTGGTGGAGAGGGGCCATGCGAAACACGCGCTTGCCTCGGATCTTGTAGCTCGCAACCTGGATGATGTCCGAGGCGACCTCCAGCACGAAGATGATGCCGATCAGGGGCAGGATGAGAACCTGTCCGGTGATCAGCGCCGTAACGGCGAGCATCCCGCCCAGTGACAGCGCGCCCGAATCGCCCATGAAGACCTGCGCCGGGTGGACGTTGAACCAGAGGAAGCCCATCAGCGCCCCGATGACGATGGCATTGACCATGGCCAGGTTCGGCTGGAGCGGCTGGTTCAGCAGGGCGATGATCAGGAAGCTGATGAACGCGAAGACGAGGGTTCCGCCGGCCAGGCCGTCGAGCCCGTCGGTCAGGTTGACGCCGTTGCTGCACCCGACGATGGCCACGACGGCAACGACGATGAAGACGAGGGCTCCGACTTCCACTCCTCGATCGGTGAACGGGATCGCGATTGTCGACGTGTTGACGACGTTGCCGATGAAGGGGACGCGGAACCCGTTGAAGCCGAAGTGGTTCTGCACGTAGACGGCCACGACGATAGCCACCACGAGCTGCCACAGGATCTTGTGGCGGCCGCGGATCCCGATGCCGGTCCGGGCGTTGAGATAGTCGTCCACCGCGCCGAGCGCGCCGACGAGCGCCAGGACGAAGAGCGGCGAGTACGTCGAAGCGTCGTAGGCGGAGAAGATGCTGGCCACGGCGAGGGTCACGATCACGATCAGGACGCCGCCCATGGTCGGCGTGCCCTGCTTGACGAGGTGGGTTCCGGGCCCGTCCTCGCGGATCTGCTTGCCCATACCGAGCCAGCGCAGCAGGCGCAGGAAGGGCGGCATGAGGATGACCATGCACGCGAAGGCGAGCAGCAGCCCCTGGATGAACTCGACTCCGTGGTCTTTCACCGAAACTCCTCGCCGGACCCGCGTGATCCTCCCCGCGCGCCGGTCCCGTCATTCCAGCCCCCGAACCCGGCTCGCCGGGATGCGGTCTGCGGCCGGCGGGCGGCCCGCGGCGTCATGACCGCTCCCGCGCCGGGGCCAGCCTCCCGCCGCAGATCGACGCCCGCTCCGGCGGTCGGCCCACGGCCCCCGGCGGCGCCCCGGTTGAAGGCGGCTCCGGCGGCACAGGCGTCGGTAGGGGTGTCCGGTCCCGCTCCGGGAAGCGGAACCCACCGGCGGGTCTCGGTCACGCCGCCAGTGTCGCACAGCGGATCGCGCAGGGTACGAGACCGGGTTTCACCCCAACGACTTCGCATTTGGCCCGCTCGGCGCTGCAGGTCCTTGCTTGTTCGGAGGGATCTGCTCGGTCACGGCGGCATCGGTCGCGATGCGCCGGAACAGGTTGGTCGACTCGACCGGAAGGACCAGCACGCCCTGCCCGACCTTGGTCGGCGTTCCCTGGTAGATCACCACGCCGACGGTAAGGTCCGGCGAGCTGTGACCAATCCACCCGTAGAAGCTGTAGTTGTAGATGTTGTCCATCCAGCCGCCCTTGCCGTCGTTCAGGGCCGGATCCCAGATCTGGGCCGTGCCCGTCTTGCCGCCCACGTAGTAGCCGTGGACGTACGTCGCCTGGTCATAGGAAGGCACCGTGGTGACGACGTGCTCCATCAGGCCCGTCAGCGAGGCCGACACGCCCGCGCTGATGACCTGCTTGCCGGCCGGCGCGGCGGACGCGGCGGACGCCCCCGACGCCGGCATCGCGACGTGCGGGGTGACCGCCCGACCGCCGTTGTCCATGATGCAGTAGGCCCGCATTATCTGGATCGGGGTCACGGCGACGCCCTGCCCGAACGAGGCGTTGGCCAGGTCGATCTGGGCCCAGGGCGTGGTCGCCGGGTTGCGCACGAGCCCCGCAACCTCGCCGGCCAGGTCGATGCCGGTATCCTGGCCGATGCCGTATTGCTGCCACGTCTTGTATAGGGCCGCCGAGGCCGCCGCCGTGGTCTTGCCCAGACGGAACGAGACCTTCGCCGCGCCCACGTTGCGGGACCAGGCCACGACGTCGGCAAAGCTTATCGGGCCCATGGACTTGCGGTTGGCGTCGGCGACCTCCTGGCCGCCCGGCAGCTTGAGAACGCCGGTGTCGTCGATCACGGTCGAGAGCGCCGTGGTCCTGGTGGTCAGCGCCGCCGAGGCGGTGAGCATCTTGAAGACAGAGCCCGGCTCGTAGACCTCGCTGATGACCGGATCCTGGAAGAGCGACGGATTCTGGTTGGCGACGGTCGTGTACTCATTGGCGTCGTAGGACGGATAGCTCGCTTCGGCCAGAACGGCCCCGGTCTTGGGATCCATGACGACAGCGGAAACAGTCTTGGCCCGGTCCGCGAGCCAGGCCGCGAAGACCTCCTGCTCTACCTGGAGCTGGAGCCCGGCGTCGATCGTGGTTCGGATGTTCTGGCCCGGAGTGCCCGGGTCGACGACCCGCTCGCCGGAGGGGCCCGGAGTGTTGGGGTCGACGTCGATCACCTTGGGCCGGCCCGAGAGGATCGAGTCGTACTCCTGCTCCAGGCCGTACTGGCCTACACCGCTGGCGTTGACGAACCCGAGCAACTGGGCGGCCAGCGACGTGTTGGGCGCTCCGCCGGCCTGCGGGTAGACACGCACGGGCGTCATCTCCAGCGTGAGCGCCGCCAGGTCGCCCAGCGCCTGCGCGGCGAAGAGGGCTTTGGCAGTGTCCGCGTCGACGTTCGTAGCCAGGAGCACGTAGTAGCCGTTGTTGTCCATGATCTTCTTCCGCAGCGCCGCCGCGGGCGCCGTATCCAGGCCCAGGTAGTCGACGAGCGCGTCCGCGTCGTGGGTCCTGTCGGCCTGGCTAAGATCGTGAAGGTTGCCGACGATGCGGTACTCGTTGATCGTCTCGGCCAGCACGATCTTGCCGGTCCGGTCGTAGATGGTGCCCCGCTGCGCCGGTATGGTTTCCTGCGTGTAGGACGGGCCCTGGGCCGCGGCCAGCGCCGTCAGCTGTTCCGGCTGGCCCACCTGCCAGTAGACGAGGCGCGCGGTCATACCGCCGGACAGCAGGACCAGGGCGATGAGCAACAGCAGGAGGCGGCCTCGGGAGTCCGTCCGGCCGAACATCGAAACAGGGCCTCTCAGCGAGCCGGGATGACGACTGGCGCCGGCAGCTGCGTGAGCCCCTTCGAGATCGCCTGCCGGCGGATTGCCGATTCCCGATCGAGCCTGTTGATGTCGAACTGCACCTGCTGGCCCTGGTTCTGCAGCTGCTCCAGCTGCTGCGTGAGCTGATCCATGTCGTAGCCGGAGGCGGATATGCGGACGGTCTGGACGAGCGAGAAGAAGCTCAGCAGGAAGATCAGGACGATCAAACCTATGGCCATTCCGAAGAAGCGCGGGCGCCGCCTGGAGCGGAGGAGGACGCGCGAAGTCCGGCGCGGCCGGGCCGGCGCCTGGGGATGGAGGATGGAGTCACCCGGGCGCCGGCGTGGAAGAAGCGTCGACCGCGGACGGGCGCCCTCGTAAACGGCCATCAGGCGACACCCGGGGTGAGGACCCACTTGCCGGCGTCAGGGCCGCCGTACTGGTCCGTCGCGATCTGCTCGGGGATCCCTGCCGTGAGGTCGACCTCGACCCACCCGAGGAACCTGACAGGGCGCTCGGCACGCTCGTGGATCTGGTGCTGCCTGCGGCCGTATGTCCGGCGCCGGCTGGCCTCGTGACGCTTGCTCATCGGTTCCTCCCTTCCGTGCGAACTAGGCAGCGACGCGCTCGGCGCCCCGCAGGCGAGCGCTTCTCGACCGCGGATTGGCGGCAACTTCTTCGACGCTGGCGACCCTGGACTTGCCGAGTGAGCGAAGCTTGGGCCGGCGTCCACAGACGCAGATCGGGACCTCGGGCGGGCAGACGCAGCCGCGCTGCTCCGCCGCGATGAAGCGCTTGACGATGCGGTCCTCCAGTGAGTGGTAGCTCAGGACGACCAGGCGTCCGCCCGGCCTGAGCAGCACGAGCGAAGCCGCCAGGCCGGCCTCCAGGGCAGCCAGCTCGTCGTTCACGGCGATCCGCAACGCCTGGAATACTCGTGTGGCCGGGTGCGTCCGGCGTCCCTTCGGCGTCGGGACGGCCCGTTCCACGAGGGCCGCAAGCTGCTCGGCCGTCTCTACGGGAGCGTGGAGGCGCGTCTCGACGATCGTTCGCGAAATCCGGCCGGCGAACGGCTCCTCACCGTAGCGGCGGAATAGCGCGGCCAGCTCATGCGCGTCCAGGGTGGCCAGCAGGTCGGCGGCCGGCCGGCCGCGGCTGGTGTCGAACCGCATGTCCAGGCGGCCTCCGGCGCGAAATCCGAAGCCCCGTTCGACGTCGGCCAGCTGGAAGCTCGAGAGGCCGAGGTCCAGCAGCATGCCGTCGACCTGGCCGAAGCCCGCGGCCGGAGCCACCTCCGCAACCTGTGCGAAGTTGGCCCGTCGAAGGACGACACGGTCTCCGAAACGACCCAGGCGCACGGCGCTCCTGGCGATGGCCGCCCCGTCGGCGTCGAGTCCGAGGAGGCGGCCATCAGGCGAGGACGCTTCGAGGAGCCGCTCGGCGTGGCCGGCTCCCCCCAGGGTGGCGTCGATGTGGAGGCTGTCGGAACGCGGGGCGAGAGTCTCGACGACCTCGCCTGCCATCACCGGCAGGTGCCCTACCTCCTGTTCGGCGCCCCCCTCGGAAGAGCCGGCCGCGTCGATCGCGCCGGTCCTCTCGTCGAGCGGGTCCTCGAAGCTCATTGCGTTCACCTACAGCGCCGAGGTCTTGATGGCGCGCGCCAGTGCCTCGGGCGTGCTGACTTCCTCCTGAGATGCGGCCCACCTCTCCGGCGACCAGATCTCGACCCGGTCCCACTGCCCGACGAATACGGCGTCGGTCTTGAGCCCGGCCCATTCGCGAATGCCCAGGGGCAGAACCATGCGGCCCTGGCCGTCGCGCTCGACCTCGAACGCGCTCGAGAACATGAACCGCGAGACGGCCGTGGCGTTCTCGTTACCGAGCGGCTGCGAGGCGAACTTGGACGCGATCACCTCGAATGCCGGCCGGGGGAAGATCGCGGCGCAGCCGCCGAGCCAGCGTGTCACCACGGCCCCGTCTTCCAATTGCAGGCGGAACCGGGCCGGGATAGCCACCCGCCCCTTGGCATCCACCGTATGCCGGTACTCCCCGGTGAACATCGATCGCTCGCCTGCCTGGCGCCTCTCGCGCTTCTCGCGCTCGAAGGCCTCGCTACGTGGGCGGGTTGGTTGAAAACGGCTCCCTTTGAGGCTGCGTCCGGCACCGGAAGCCCCGGAAGGAGGCCGCTCCTGTGCCAAATCACCGCTGTTCACCACTTTTCCCCGCTCGGCGGATCATACACCCACTTATGGGCCAGTCAACGGCCGGAATGAGTGACCCGGAGGGCGGCACGATGAGCCGCCCGGACACGCCGTCGAAGGGCGAAAGCAGTCTGTGCGCGTCGAGACGGCCATCGACGTACGCATCTGACGGAGTCCCCGGAGGCTAGACTGGCCTCACGACAGAGGCGCGCCAGAATCGCCGAGGCACCGGCGGCCGGGGCGGAGGCGCGGGCGGAGTGCTCCGCGAAGGGGTGAGATGCGAATCCTCGCCATCGAGCGGCCCGTGGCGGGTGTGATCGAGGACCAGTTCACACCCGAGATCGCCGCGGCCGAGGCTCGACGAGCCTGGGATCTTCACCAGGCCGGGGTGATCCGGGAGCTGTACTTCCACGCGGACGAGCCGGCGGCCGTCCTCTTCCTGGAGTGCGCCGACCTCGCCGAGGCGGAAGATGTGCTCTCTTCTCTGCCGATGGTGGCCGCCGGCCTGATCGAATTCGAGGTTCTGCCGTTGCGGGCTTACCCGGGCTTCGCCCGGCTCTTCGAGCCTACCTCGGCGGAGTGACGCAGGGCAGCTCCGTCACCGGGCCCGGTATGTAGCGGGCGACCCAGCCCGAGAGCTCGCAGGAGAGATCTTCGGCCAGGGCGGGGCTCGCCCCGTGCCGCTCGTAAGACTCGCGGAAGCCGGCCACGATGCTGATCAGCTCGGCTCGAGCCGCGCCGTTCCACTCTAGAGCGGGGCAGGAGCCGCGCAGGTAGCAGTCCTCTTCCTGCGAGAAATGGCGGACGGAGTAGTCGCCGAAGTCCCGCAGGGCTCGCTCGACCTGCGATCGGTCGCCGCCGGTTTCGAGCGTCGCAAGGAGCGCATCCGCGCGCTGCACCAGGGCACGGCGCTGGGCATCCAGAAGGGGCGCGCCCGTCTCCATGCTCGGCACCCAGCCGATTGACATCCAAGGCTCCTTATTGGCGATCTCGGGCCGGCGAGACTCCAGCCCTGGCCCGTCTTTCACCTGCGGGCCGCATCTATGAGGCTCTACCGGGCCCGCCCGGAGGAAGTGCCATTGGGCCCGCGTAAGTATGACCGGGTCGCTTTGGATAGTTCCGTCCGGGTAGGAAGCGCGCTGGGCTCCCCGACGGACGTGGTCGTCACCCGGGCAGGCTACCGTGTGGGCGGCGGGATCTTGAGCTTGTCGCCGGGGTGGACGGTGGCCGACCCGCCAAGCCACGGATTCATATCCTCGATCGCCGCCAGGCTGACACCGAAGTACCTGGCGACGCCGGCGAGTGTGTCGGCCACGGCCGATCCGTTGCCGGCCGGCGCGGGTCCGGGGCCCCTGATCGTGTAGACGTAGCAGTCGGCCTGGTCGGTGCAGGGCACCAGCAGGCTCATGCGCGAGGCCGTCGCGCCCGGAGGCCAGCTTGCGGTCGGCTGAGGCACGGCGGTCGGCTGAGGCGTGAGTGTGACGGTCGGGGTCGGGGTCGGGCCCGGCGTCGCCACGGCCGAGGCCGAAGCCTGGGCGGACGGAATGGCCGTGAGACTCGGCGCGGTCGGCGGTGTCGGCGATGCCCGGGCGGAAGGCGAGACGGTCGGTATGGCGGCCACGGGCTTCCCGCCACCGAAGGGCGGCAGCCCCAGGAGGCCGGTGAGCAGCGTGGCAATCGCCAGGATGACCAGGCCGATACCGACGAGCGTCAGGAGGGAGACCCGGCTCCACCGGTCCTCCCGCGTCGGGGCCGAAGCGGCGATCTCGCCGGCGAGGACGGTGCCGCGGGCGTAGCGCGGGCAGCTGACGTGAACCCGCTGAAGACAAACCAGCTCCTGCTGCCGCAGGGACAAGGGCAGCGGGTCGCCAAACGCGGCGCAACGGTGTGCCGGCACGGCCTGGTTCTGGGCATCGGTCAGCTTCCCGTCCGGCCCGACGCTGCGAAGGAACTGGCAGCGGGTCGGGCCTGCGCCGGACGATGCCGGCTCGGACCAGGGGCGGAAACGAGGCCCGAGGTCCAGGGGTTCGTTGGGATTCGCCCCCGGACCCGACGGCCGGGGCCCGGTTGAAAACGGCACGTCGCGACCGGCCACCCCACCGGACGTACCGCTCGATCCAGCACGCAGGCGCGGGTCATCCGAGGAGTCGACGCCACGCACCTGTAGTGAACTTTCCCTGCTGGGCCCCGGCTCGCCGGACGCCATGGAGCCCCCTCGCACGTCCTGGTCCATCGAGCCTCCGCCTGACTCCACGACCTCTCCCGGTCCTGCGTTTAGCCGGCCTGACGACGGGCCGGTCGGCCAATGCGGCGCAGTCTAGTACCTTTCGATGCTTGCCGTCCCCTTGCCGGGAGTGCTAGCCTCACCGCTCCAGGGAGGTACCGTCTCGCTTCCATGGCTCTACCTGAGCAGATCACCGAGTTCGAGCCGACCGCTGCGCCGTCCCCGGCGCCGCGCCTTCGCCGCTGCACCTTTCGCCGCCTCAGCCGCATCGGGATGGGGGCCTATTCGGAGTACGAGGTCAGCTGCCTCTACCCCAACAGGCGCGTGCCGCTGCCGCTCGGAGACCTGCAGGCGAGCGCTGAGATCTGCGCGGTGTGCACGGCGAGCCACATCTTCCGTCCGGACGAGGACTAGCGGCCCAAACGGCTCTTTCGGGCGGCCCCACCCATCCCCCTTCCGCGATGGCGCGCGCCCGACCGCTCCGGCTCGACCGGCGAGCCGGACGGCCGCGACCGCCGGACGGCCCCGGCTCTCGACGACAGGATGGCGGCGAGCCGGCCTGTAAGCCGAGTTCTGTACCGGGGCCGAAGCCACGGCGACGATCATCCATCTCTGGCCGCCGGTTACCCGGCGGCTCAAGCGGCCGACCCGAGGACTGGGCAGCGCGACCTCTTCCACCCGAAGGCCCGGTTGCCCGGGCACTCGAGCCGCGTCCTCCTATTTGGCCTTGCTCCGAGCAGAGTTTGCCGCGTTTCACCTCCCGAACCGAGCTCGGCCCGGTCCGGGCTACGTCTCTGTGGCACTGGTCCTCGCCTCACGGCGGACGGGCGTTACCCGCTACCCTGCGCTGAGGAGCTCGGACTTTCCTCGAGGCCACGACCCGAAGGCGTGGTCTCGCGATCGTCCGGCCGACTCGCCGAGGCGGGATTGTAGTCGAAGCCGGAGGGAATACAAACCTGGACGGGATGACGACCTCGAAGTCGACCGGCCGCGACAGTCGGGGCGCGCGGCGGCGCCGGGCGGCTGTCTCGGTCAGGCGGGCGGTTGCGGCGGACGCGCGGGTCATCGCCGAGATCGGCGTGATCGGCTGGCGAGCCGCCTATCGGGGCATCCTGCCCGCCGACTTCCTGTCCGGGCTGTCCGTCGACATCCGCGAAATCGCCTGGCGTGCGATGCTGGAATCCGACTCGGATGGCCGCGCCCCGAGCTGGATCGCCGAGTGGGAGGGCCGCGCCGTCGGCTTCGCGGCGAGCGGTCCGCCGCGTGACGACGACGTGCCGCCCCCCGCCGCCGAGGTATACGCGCTCTACGTTCTACCCGAGGCCTGGCGAGCGGGCGCAGGCAGCGCGCTGCTGAGCACGGCGGTTGACCACTGGCGGTCCGTCGGCGCGACGACGCTCGTGCTGTGGGTTCTCGAAGCCAACACGCCAGCCCGCGGCTTCTACGAGTCGCAGGGCTGGCGGCCGGACGGCGCGAGCCAGCCCCTCGACCTCGGCGGGTTCGTCACGACCGAGGTGCGCTACCGGATCCGGCCCTATCCTTGGGAGCGCCGGTCGAGCGGCGCCGGGTGACCGATGGCGGGACCGGCCGTCGTCGGTGAGCCGCCGGCGACGTCCCGGCCGCGTCGCTCTTCCGTTCCTCCGGTCAGCCAGGCGCGGCCGGGGGTCGCACAACCACCGCCCAGGGTCCGCCCGCCTGCGCCCGATCGATGGCCTCGTTGCAGAGTGCGTCGGCCTGCTTGTTCTGCGCCCGTGGCACGTGGGCCGCGCTCCAGCGCGAGAAACGTGACAGCAGCGCCTTCGCCTCGGCGTGTAGCGGGATCAGCTTGGCGTCCTTGACCCGCCACCGGCCGTGGAGCTGCTCGACGATCAGTTTGGAGTCGAGCAGCATCTCCACTTCTTCCGCCCCCAGTTCGTGGGCCAGGGCCAGGGCCCGCAACACGGCCGTGTACTCCGCCACGTTGTTTGTCTGGACGCCCAGGTACTCGGAGATGGACGCGATCGGCGGCGCATCCGGACGACGCGAGGCCGCCCCGGCCCCCTCTATCAGAACCGCGCCGAGAGACGCCGGCCCGGGGTTGCCGCGTGCCGCGCCGTCGGTGCGGACGACCAGCGAACGGTGGCCCGGAGACGCCGGTCCCGCCGGGCGCTCACCCGCGGGCTCGCCGGCAGCGCCCGCTCCCCTCCCCGAACCGGCCGATCCGGCGGCGCCGACGGACGCCCATAGGGAGTCCCAGCCGCTCTCGTCGCCGCGCTTCAGCCGCGTCGCCCCACGATCGCCGAGGAGACCTCGAGGATCGCCCTGGTGATGTTGATGCCGCGCGGGCAGGCATCGACACAGTTGAAGATCGTGCGGCAGCGCCACACGCCGTTCTCGTCGGCGAGGATCTCCAGCCGCTCGGCCGAGCCCTCGTCGCGGGAGTCGAAGATGAAGCGGTGGGCCTGGACGATGGCGGCCGGGCCGACGTACTCCGGCCGTGCCCAGAATGACGGGCAGGAGCTCGTGCAGGCGGCACACAGGATGCACTTGGTGGTGTCGTCGAAGACGGCACGGTCGGCCGGGCTCTGGAGCCGCTCGCGCTCCGGCTCGGGCTGGTCGTTGATGAGGTAGGGCTTGACCGAGCGGTACTTGCCGAAGAAGCCGCTCATTTCGACTATCAGGTCCTTGACCACCGGCAAACCCGGCAGGGGCGCGACCGATATCTTCCGGCCGAGCTGGTCGACCCTGATGCGGCAGGCCAGCCGGTTGCGGTTGTTGATGAGCATGGCGTCGGAGCCGCAGATGCCGTGGCCGCAGGAGCGCCGGAAGCTGAGAGACCCATCCTGGTCGGCCTTGACCTTGATGAGCAGGTCGAGAACCCGGTCCATCGGGTCGACGGAAACCTGGTATGTCTCCCAGTGAGGAGCCCCGTCGCGCTCGGGGTCGAAGCGGAGGATGCGCAGTTCGACGTTCATCGGGGGGCCTCAGTACGTCCGCGGCTTCGGCTCGAAACGGGTGATCGAGACCTGCTTGTAGCGCAGGCTCGGCCCATCCTTGCCGCGATAGGCGAGGGTGTGCTTCAGCCAGTTGGCGTCGTCCCGCTCCGGATAATCCTCGCGGGAATGCGCGCCGCGGCTCTCCGTCCGGGCCAGCGCCGATGTCACGGTGACGTGGGCGATGTCCAGCAGGTAGCCCAGCTCCTGGGCTTCGAGCAGCTCCGTGTTGAAGACGGATCCACAGTCGGCGATGGAGACCTTTCCGTTGCGGTCCCGCAGCTCCTCGACCCTGGCCAGCGCCGCGGTCAGGAGCTTCGCGTCGCGGTAGACGCCGACGTTGTCCATCATCACGTCCTGCAGCTCCTTGCGGATGATCGACACCGACTCGCCGCCGGCGGCCCGGCCTCGGATGGCCTCGAGCTCGGCCCGGACCGGCTCCACGGCCTCGGCGATGGGCCGCGGCCGGTCCACTCCGCCGACGTAGCGAGCCATCTGGCGTCCGGCCCGCCGGCCGAAGACGAGCAGGTCCACGAGCGAGTTGGTCCCGAGGCGGTTCGCCCCGTGGACGCTTACGCAGGCGCACTCGCCGGCGGCGAAGAGCCCGGGTACGGCCGTGCCCTTCTCGTCCCAGACGACCTCGGCCTGGACGTTCGTCGGGATGCCGCCCATGGCGTAGTGGGCCGTCGGCTGGACCGGCACCGGCTCCTTGAGCGGCTCCACGCCCTGGTAGATGCGGGCGAAGTCGGTGATGTCCGGCAGCTTCTCCTCGATGACCTTGCGGCCGAGGTGCCGGACGTCGAGGTAGAGGTAGTCCTTGCCGCCGATGCCGCGGCCGGCCCGGATCTCCTGGTACATCGCCCGGCTGACCATGTCGCGAGGGGCCAGCTCCATGAGCTTGGGGGCATAGCGCTCCATGAAGCGCTCGCCCTTGTCGTTGAGCAGCGTGCCGCCCTCGCCGCGGGCCGCCTCCGAGAGCAGGATGCCGATGCCGACGATGCCGGTCGGGTGGAACTGGAAGAACTCCATGTCCTGGAGCGGGATCCCGTGCCGGTAGCACAGGGCGACGCCGTCGCCGGTCAGGCTGTGGGCGTTCGAGGTGATGCGGAACATCCGCCCGAAGCCGCCCGTGGCCAGCAGGACCGCCTTGGCCCGGAACGTGTGGAGCTGGCCGTCGGCCAGGCGACGGGCCACGACACCGGCGGCCCGGCCGCCCGCCGCGGGCTCTCCCCCTTCGAACATCAGGTCCACGACCTGGAACTCGTCGAAGAACTTGACGCCGTGCTTGATGCACTGCTGGTAGAGCGTCTGGAGGATCATGTGGCCGGTCCGGTCGGCCGCGAAGCAGGCCCGTCGGACGGGCGCCTCGCCGTAGTTGCTGGTGTGGCCGCCGAAGCGGCGCTGATCGATCTTCCCGTCGGGCGTCCGGTTGAACGGCAGTCCCATGTGCTCGAGCTCGATGACGGTCTCGATCGCCTCCCGGGCCAGTACCTCGGCCGCGTCCTGGTCGACCAGGTAGTCACCGCCCTTGACGGTGTCGAACATGTGCCACTCCCAGTGGTCCTCCTCGAGGTTGCCGAGAGCGGCGCACACGCCGCCCTGGGCGGTGCCGGTATGAGAACGCGTGGGATAGAGCTTGGTCAGGACGGCGGTGTTCACGCCCTCGCGGGCCAGCTCGAGAGCGGCCCACAGGCCGGCGCCGCCGGCGCCGACGACGATGGCATCGAACGGGTAGTCCATCGTCTAGCTCGGCATCGTGAGCGGGACGGACATGACGACGATCGTGCCCATGACGAAGACCACGGCGCCGACGAGGTACAGCAGCGCCAGGGCGAACGTCCGGCGGCCACCCGCCAGGTAGTCCATCGCCACGGTGCGCATCCCAAGGAAGGCGTGGAGCACGACCATCATCAAGAGCAACCAGTCGAAGCTGCGCCAGAAGAGGCTGTTCCAGCGCTGGTTGAAGATCCAGGTCGCGCTTTCCTGGCTGGGATCGAACAGGAAGTGCTCGAGGCTGAAGTGGGCGAAGGCCAGGATGAACAGGGCCACGCCCGATAGCCGCATGAAATACCAGGATGCGAGCTCGAAGCCGCCGCTCTGTGGCTTGGGCCGGCCGGAGCGCGAGTAAAGTGCCATCTCGACGCTCCTCCTACATGCCCAGGGCAGGCTTGATGATCAACCACGCTCCGGGCACGCCGACCACCACGAAGATGATCCAGTTCGCGTACCAGATCTGCTTGTGGTAGGCGGTCAGCCTCGGCCAGAAGTCCATGGCCATGATCCGCAGGCCGTTGAGCCCGTGGTACAGCAGCGCCGCCCCGAGCAGGATCTCCAGTATCCGGCCGGGCGTGCTGGCGTAGAACTTGAGGATGTCGTCGTACACGTTCGGGTTGCCGCCGGCCAGGTAGATGTCGAGGACGTGCAGCAGCACGAAGAGCCAGATGGCGATGCCCGAGACCCGGTGGAACGCCCAGGCCACCATTCCCTCGGTGCCGCGGTAGCGAAGCAGCATGCAGCCTCCCGAACGATGCCTGGGCGGGCTGGCCGACCAGGATGCGTGGCCTCTAGGCCGTCCCGGGCTTTGAGCCGAGGCGGGCGACGATCGCGTCGGCGAACTCGCTCGTCCCGGCGGACCCGCCGAGATCGTACGTAACAGAGCGGCCCTCGGCGATGACCGCGCGGACGGCGGCCTCGACGCGCTCGGCGGCATCCTGCCGGCCGATGTGGCGGAGCAGGAGCACGCCGGAGAGCATCAGGGCCGTCGGATTGGCCTTGTTCTGGCCCGCGTACTTCGGCGCGGAGCCATGGACGGCCTCGAAGACCGCCGCCTCGGTGCCGATGTTGGCGCCGGGAGCGACTCCCAGCCCGCCCACGAGTCCGGCGCACAGATCGCTGACGATGTCGCCGTACAGGTTCGGCAGGACCAGCACGTCGTACAGCTCGGGCTTCTGCACGAGCTGCATGCACATGTTGTCGACGATGCGGTCCTCGAAGGCGATCCTGCCCTCGTACTGGGCGGCGATGGTCCGGCAGCTCTCCAGGAAGAGACCGTCGGAGAACTTCATGATGTTGGCCTTGTGAACGGCCGTTACCTTGCGGCGGCCGTTGGCCACCGCGTACTCGAAGGCGAAGCGGGCGATTCGCTCCGAGGCGGCGCGAGTGATGATCTTGATGCTCTCGGCGGCGTCCGGGCCGACCATGTGCTCGATGCCGGCGTAGAGGTCCTCGGTGTTCTCGCGAACGATGACCAGGTCGACGTCGTCGTAGCGAGTCTTGAGGCCGGGGATCGACCGAACCGGCCGAAGGTTCGCGTACAGCCCGAGCGTCTGGCGCAGGGCGACGTTTACCGATCTGAAGCCGACTCCGACCGGCGTTGTGATCGGCCCCTTGATGGCGACCTTGTTGCGCAGGATCGAGTCGAGGACCGCCTGCGGCAGCGGGGTTCCCTCCTTCGCCATGACGGCCTCGCCGGCCTCCATGACCTCCCAGTCGAACTCGACACCCGAGGCGTCCAGGACGCGCCTCGTCGCCTCGGCCAGTTCGGGGCCGATGCCATCTCCGGGGATGAGCGTCACTGTCTGGGCCATGGCCCGCATTCTATCGACTCGCGAGCCGGGGCGAAGGCACGGAGCAGCACGATTGGGGAGCAATCTCGTGCGCATTTCACTTCCCGGCCCGGCGGCGGCGACCGCGTGCCGCAGCCGGGGCATTCCGGCCGTTGAAGCCCGAGGGCATGCTCGCCCGCGCCTGCTAGGATCAGCGAAACGCCGCCGAGGCCGCTGTGGACACCGTCTTGCGCCCTCGGCTCGCGAGAATCGGAGCTGGAGAGCGTGAAGATCCAGGAAGCTGACGCGAAGTCGCTCTTGCTGGCCCAGGGTTTGCCCGTTCCACCCTGGAAGGTGGCTCGGACCCCTGCCGAAGTCGAGGCCGCGGCCAGGTCCTTTCTCGACGCCGGAACCGGCAAGGTCGTCGTCAAGGCCCAGGTTCTCGTCGGGGGGCGGGGCAAAGCCGGCGGCGTGAAGCTCGCCGGTTCGGCCGCGGAAGCCGTCGAGGTCGGCTCGAAGATCCTCGGCATGGACATCAAGGGCATCACCGTCCGCAAGGTCCTGGTGGCCGCCGCCGCGGAGATCGTCAAGGAGTACTACCTCGGGGCGATCATCGACCGGGCCAGCCGCCGGATCGTCCTCATGGCATCGGCCGAGGGCGGCGTCGAGATCGAAGAGGTTGCGCGCCAGAACCCCGGCGCGATTCACCGCGTCTCCGCCGACCCACTGCTGGGCCTCGGGGCCTTTCAGGCCCGAGCGCTGGGGCTGGCCATCGGCCTGCGCGACCCGCTTCTCACTCCGTTCGTCGCCATCGCCCGCGGGCTCTACGCGACCATGATGGCAAACGACGCGGACCTGGTGGAGATCAACCCGCTGGCGATCGTCGCCGAGGCGGCGCCCGACGGCACGGCTATCCAGCGCCTGGTCTGCCTCGACGCGAAGGTCACGCTCGACGACTCCGGCCTGGCCCGGCACCGCGAATTGGAGGCGGTGCGCGACCTCGACGAGGAGGATCCCACGGACGCGGAGGCCCGCCGGCTGGGTATCAACTACATCCACCTGGACGGAACGATCGGCTGCATGGTGAACGGCGCCGGCCTGGCGATGACGACAATGGACCTGGTCAAGCACTACGGCGGCGAGCCGGCCAACTTCCTGGACGTCGGCGGCGGCGCCCGCCACGAGACCGTCCGGGGGGCGATGGAGCTCATCGTGGCCGATCCCAAGGTCAGGGCCATCCTGGTCAACATCTTCGGTGGGATAACCCGCGGCGACGAGGTTGCCCGGGGCCTCATCGAGGCCCACGCCGAACAGTCGCGCGAGGTGCCGATGGTCGTCCGGATCGTCGGCACGAACGCGGGTGAAGCGGCCCGACTGCTCAAGGAGGCCCGTTTCGAGACTGCCACCTCGCTCGACGAAGCGGCCGAGAAGGCAGTGGCGCTGGCGAAGGGGGTCGAGCGATGAGCATCCTGGTCGGACACGACACCAGGCTCGTGGTTCAGGGCATAACCGGACGGGAAGGCGAGTTCCACACGCGGGCCTCGATCGCCTACGGCACCAAGGTCGTGGCGGGGACAAGACCTGGCAAGGGCGGCCAGATGGCCATCGACGGAACCGTCCCGATCTTCGACACCGTGGCCGAGGCCGTGCAGCAGGCCGGTGCCAACACGTCGGTCATCTATATACCGGCCGGTGGAGCCCCTGATGCCATCATGGAGGCCCTCGACGCGGGGATCGGCACGATCGTCTGCATCACCGAGGGCATCCCGGCGCTGGACATGATCCCGGTCGTCGAGGCCGTCCGCAGGGCCGGGGCACGGCTCATCGGGCCCAACTGCCCCGGCGTCACCTCGCCGGGACGCGCCAAGGTGGGGATCATCCCGGCTTCGATCCACGAGCCAGGCCGCGTGGGCGTCGTGTCGCGGTCCGGCACGCTGACCTACGAAGCCGTCCAGGCCATGACGAACGCGGGCCTGGGCCAGTCCACCTGCGTCGGGATCGGGGGCGACCCGATCATCGGCACCACCTTCCTGGACGTTCTCAAGCTATTCCACGAGGATCCGGAGACCGAAGCGATCGTGATGATCGGTGAGATCGGTGGATCGGCCGAGGAGGAGGCGGCGGCCTATGCCGCCGAGAACCTCCGGGGCGTGCCGATGGCTGCTTTCATCGCCGGGCGTACGGCCCCCCCGGGTCGCCGTATGGGCCACGCCGGAGCAATCATCTCCGGCGGCTCGGGGACGGCCGCCGAGAAGATCGCCGCGCTCGAGGCGGCGGGGATCCGCGTCGCGGACTCCCCCACTCAGCTGCCGAAGCTGCTCGTCGACGCCGGCTACAGGTCGTAGCCCGGCGCCGATCGAGCATGCGCAGCGCTGGACTCGCCGTTCGCGTCTCGCCCTCGATGCCGGGCGCACCGTTCCTGGCGTATCGAGCGGCTGTGCGCGCCTGCCTGTCGGAATGCCGGCTGAGAGCGAGGCAGCGCCGGCTCCATCGCGCTGCACGGCCCGGCCGCGGCACGGCGATGCGGGGTGGACCGTGGGAGTCCTGATGGACCTGATCGCGGGCGACGCCCGCGAGATCATGCTGGCCGTCGGAATGGAAGACTGGTCGGGCCTGCGCGACCCCGGTCGTTTCCCCGCCTACATCTCGCTCGGCGGTGGGATGGACCCATCCTGGTTGGACCTCTTCGCCAGGGCGGCCCGCGAGGAAACCGAGGACGGCAGGCCGGGTCCGTTCAGTGAAGCCGCCCGACCGCTCGCGAGTCGCCTGGAGAACCGGCTGGCAGGCATCGGTGACCGCACCATCGAGCGCGTCGATCCGCACTGGATCGACGGGGTCGCTCTGCTGCCGGAAGCCCGCCTCGACAGGATCGCCGCCCGCTGGATCGATCTCATCGAGGGCGAGGAATGCGCGGTCGACCCGGAGGAGAAGCCGATGCTTCGCCAGCTCGCGGGCGAGCTGGTCGACTTCTGCCGCCGCGCGGAAGACGCCGAGGACGTGCTCTTCGCCTGGTCGATCTAGGGGCGCCCACCTAGGAGCCTGCGTCACTAATCGCTAGCCGGGTCCTCGTGGGGGTGCGAGAATTTGGTATGCGCACCAAGACCTTCCGGCCATACGACCAAGACAGCCTCCTGTTGATGCCGCCGTCGGTCCGTGACTGGGTCAAGCCCGACGGCCTGGCGGCCTTCATCAGCGATCTCGTCGACGAACTCGATCTCGCTCCCTTCCTCGCCGCCCACGACGAACCACGGGGCATGCCGCCCTATCACCCCGCGTTGATGCTCAAGGTTCTCCTGTACGGCTACGCCACCGGAGTCCGCAGTTCCCGCCGGATCGAGGAACGTCTCTCCAGCGACGTCGACTTCATGTTCCTCGCCGGCCAGGCCCGTCCGGACTACAAGACGATCGGGGAGTTCCGCCGTCGCCACCTGGCCGCCTTTCGGTCGCTCTTCCTGGAGGTGCTGGCCCTGTGCGACAAGGCAGGTCTGGTCAAGCTCGGCCGGGTCGCTCTCGATGGCACCAAGATCCGGGCCAACGCGAGCAAGCATCGGGCCATGAGCTATGGCCGGATGGTGACCCGCGAGACCGAGCTCGCGGCCCAGGTGAACACCATCCTGCGCGAGGCCGAGGCCACCGACGCGGCCGAGGACAAGCTCTATGGCGATGCCCGGGGCGACGAGCTGCCGCCCGAGCTGCGAACACGGGAAGGCCGCCTGCGCAAGATCCGCGAGGCCAAGGAGGCTCTCGAACGCGAGGCGAGGGAGCGGACGGGGGACCCAGAAGCGACGCCCGACCCCAGATCGCAGCGCAACTTCACCGATCCCGAGTCCAAGATCATGCGCAGCCGGACCGAAGGCTGGGTCCAGGCCTACAACGCCGGCGCGGTGGTGGACGAGAAAGCCCAGGTCATCGTGGCCACGACCCTATCGGCCGATCCGACCGACAGCCGCTCCTTGCCCGCCCTGGTCGATGCGGTCGAGGCCAACGCCGGTCGGCGTCCAAAGCGAGTCCTCGCGGACGCCGGCTATGCCAGCAACGACAACATCGACCATCTGAAGAGCGCCGGCATCGATGGTTACATCGCCACAGGGCGCGAGGGCCACGGACCCGCCAGCCCCTCATCACCCCGGGGCCGCATCCCGTCCGGTCTGACGCCCATCCAGCGGATGGCTCGCAAGCTATCGACCAAGGCCGGCCACGCCCACTACGCCCGCCGCAAGGCCATCGTCGAACCCGTCTTCGGCCAGATCAAGGAGGCGGGTGGCTTCCGGCGCTTCAGCCTGCGCGGTCTCGGCTCGGCCACCGGCGAATGGCAGCTCGTCTGCGCAGTCCACAACATCGGCAAGCTATTCAGGAGCGGCAGGGCTGACAAGGTGCTGCCCGGCTGGAACCCGCCAGCGGTCCCACGGACAGCTTGGGCCATCGGATAACGCCAGCGAGGAGTCTGCCCAACCGCTCCCGCGGTCCCACTTCAGCCCTGCGACCCGAAAACGTCTGTCGACCCGATCAACTACACGTCTCGGTCGCTTCCGGACCGCGATTACGGACGCAGGCTCCTAGGTGCGCGCAACTAGTGGGCCATCGCCGGCCGGAGGAGCGAAGAGCGGCACACCTGCCGCGTCGACTGCGAATCGCGTCACGCCATCCCGGCCGATCGCATTCGAGACCAGGCACGACCCCGGCGCTGTTGCCAGGCCAGCCAGGCGAGGCAGCCGAGCTCAGACCGTAAACTTCCGCGAATTGCCGGCAGCCGCGAGCGTGACTGAGTAGCGACCGTCCCCTCAGTAGCCGAGCTTCGTCCAGGCCGGACCGCCGGGCGCCTCTATCAACTCGACGAGCACGCCGTGGCAGCTTCTGGGGTGAATGAACGCCACCGGGCCTTCTCCGCCCTTGCGTGGAGCGGCATCGACCAGCGTCAGGCCCGAGGCCGCGAGTGCGTCGAGCGCCGCCTGGATGTCCGGCACTTCGAAACAGACGTGATGGAACCCCTCACCCTTGGATTCCAGGAAGCGCGAGGAGCCGGTCGTATCGTCCGTCGGCTGAACCAGTTCGATCTTGGTGTCGCCGACCGGAAGGAACCCGATCGTGACATGGTCGTAGTCCATGTTCATCACGGACTCGAGGCCGAGCCCAAGCTTGTCTCGGAAGAGGCCCAGCGAGTCCTCGAGGTTTCGTACGATGACGGCGACGTGGTGGATCCTGCCAATGCCTATGCCCTCGGGAAGGGCGGACTGGAGCTGATCCATGACTCTCCTGTGTGTATCGAAGTGCACCGGGACCGGACAGGCGTTCGAGACCGGGGTGGCGGGCCGGGCGAGGGCGTGCGGCCAATACTACGCAAACGGACGGTCTCTGCGTCCGAAAATCAAGCTTCAGGCTCGCACGGTGTCCAGCGCGGACCTTCGCCCACCGACATTGAAGGAACGGCACGTCGCCGATGAGTAGCTGTTAGCAGCTGCCATTACTGCGATCGTGGGTAGCTGTTAGCAGCTGCCAAAGTCGGGCCGAGCGCTGCCGCGCGACCCATACGGCCCGGATCGCTCCCCTGCTCGACCGGGGTCAGATGGTGATCAACTCGCGGTGCTCGCCCCAAACGGAGCGAAGCCGATCGCAGACCTCACCGACCGTCGCATAGGCCTTGACGGCATCGATGATCGGTGGAAGCAGGTTATCCCGGCCTCGGGCACAGTCCTCCAACCGCCCCATCGCCGCCGCCCAGGCTGCCGGATCCCGCTCCGCGCGCACCTTGCGAACGCGCTCGCACTGGCGCCGCTCGCCTTCGGGATCGATCTTCTGAAGCGACGGCGTGGTCGTCTCCTCGTCGCGGAACTTGTTCACCCCTACCACGACCTTGGAGCCGTTCTCGATGGCCCGCTGGACCTGATAGGCGGACTCCTGGATCTGGCGCTGCTGGTAGCCGGCTTCGATCGCGGCCAGCGTCCCGCCCAGGGCCTCAATCTCCTGGAGGTAGTCGTTTGCGGAGGCCTCGAGCTGATTGGTGAGCTTCTCGACGTAGTAGCTTCCAGCCAGGGGGTCGGGCGTCTCGGTCACGCCGGATTCGTAGGCCAGTACCTGCTGGGTGCGAAGGGCCAGCCGGGCAGCTTCGGCGGTCGGAAGGGCGAGAGCCTCGTCACGAGAGTTGGTGTGCAGGCTCTGGGCGCCGCCCAGGACCGCGGCCAGAGCCTGGACCGTGGTGCGAACGACGTTGTTGTCGATGGATTGAGCCGTCAGGGACGACCCGGCCGTCTGGACATGGAAACGGCAGGCCATCGAGCGGGTGTTCGTGGCTCCGAAACGCTCCTTGACAAGTCGGGCCCACATCCGGCGGGCGGCTCGGAACTTGGCGACTTCCTCGAACAACTCGCTCCAGGACGCGAAGAAGAAACTGAGCCGGTCAGCGAAATCGTCGATGTCCAAGCCTCGACTTACGGCGGCTTCGACGTAGGCAATGCCGTCGGCCAGCGTGAAGGCGAGTTCCTGCGCGGCCGTGGCCCCGGCCTCGCGCATGTGGTAGCCACTTATGCTGATCGTGTTCCAGCGGGGCAGCTCCTTCGAACAGAACTCGAAGATGTCTGTCACGAGGCGCATCGACGGTCGCGGCGGGAAGATGTAGGTGCCCCGTGCGATGTACTCCTTGAGGATGTCGTTCTGGGTCGTGCCACTTACCTGGGCCCGCGCCACCCCCTGCTTCTCGGCCGCGGCCACATACAGGGCGAGCAGCACGGCCGCGGAGGCATTAATCGTCATCGATGTGCTGACGTTGCCAAGCGGCAGACCATCGAGAAGCAGCTCCATGTCCGCGAGCGAGCTGACCGGCACGCCGACCCGACCAACCTCGCCTTCGGCCTGAGGAGCATCCGAGTCGTAGCCCATCTGGGTCGGCAGGTCGAAGGCGACCGAGAGGCCGGTCTGACCCTGCTCAAGGAGATAGCGGAAGCGCCGATTCGTGTCTTCAGCCGTGGAGAAGCCCGCGTACTGGCGCATCGTCCACAGGCGCCCTCGATACATCGTCGGCTGAACGCCGCGGGTGTACGGGTACTCGCCTGGACGACCTAGATCCCTGCTCTCGTCGAAACCGACGAGATCCGCCGGAGTGTAGAGGTCCTGGATCTCAAGCCCGGAAGACGTGAGGAATCGTTCCTGCCTCTCGGGCGATCTGGCAATCGCCTTTGCCCGCGTCGTGGCACGCCAGCGGTCCCTGGCCGGGTCGGCCGCAGGCTCCTCGTCAGATGAACCGCGCGTAAGTCCTCGATCGTCCGCCACGTGCCGCGTCCTCTCGCTGTGCGCTTTCGCTGGTTGTGCGAGCGTGCGATGGGATGATGGCACGGAGCCGCCCCAGCCTGCCAGCCGGGAAGTCGTCGTCGTGATGACCGCCGGCCGCGCACCCGCTCTCCAGTGGGATTGGCACCAACCGGGCCCTACCGGGCGGGGCATTGCCCGCCAGCACGGCGTCTTTGCGCAAAGACGGCCGGCCCGGCCGGTGCGGGACAGCTCTGGTTCCGGTCGCATCGGCAACCACCCCGTAGCGCACGGCCCGTCCGGGTACTGGAGAAAGGCCACACGATATCCACAGAATCGGTGAACAACCTGGCAATTCTGTGGATAAGCCCGAACCGCCGGCCGCGGTGCGTGCGGTAGCATCAGGGAGATCCAACAACAGGCTCGACGGTCGTCGCTTCGAGGGACTACTTCGCGAAGTCGCACGGGCAAGAGTCGGTCTTCCACCCCGAAACCGCAGTCGGAGCGAGGTGAAACCACGGTGGCAAACGTCATCGCGATCGCAAACCAGAAGGGTGGCGTCGGCAAGACGACCACCGCCATCAATCTGGCTGGCGCCCTCGCCGAGCAAGGGCTGCGCGTGCTGTGCATCGACATGGATGCCCAGGCCAACCTCACGGTCGGTTTCGGTGTCAACCTGGCCGAAGTCGAACGGGCCATGCCCGACGTCCTGGCGGAGCCGAAAGCACGCCTCAAGGACATCGTCCTGACGACGGCGATCCCGCGTATCGACGTCGCGCCCGCCACTCTCGACCTGGCCTCCACGGAGGTCGACCTCCTGAACACGATCGGGCGAGAGTACGCTCTGGCGGAGGCGATCGACGATTGGGCTCAAGGGCACTACGACTACATCTTGATCGATTGTCCGCCTACCCTGGGCCTCCTGACCATCAACGGGCTGGTCGCTGCGAACGGAGTGATCATCCCGGTCCAGACCCAGTACTACGCTCTCAAGGGCCTGACCGCCCTGGTGAAGGTCATCACGACGATCCGGTCCAAGCTCAACCGGAACCTTCGGGTCCTGGGGCTGCTCCCGACTTTCTACGATTCAAGGACGGTCCTCGGCCGCGAGATGCTCGAGGAGATGCGCGAGAACGGAGAGAACCACGTCTTCGGCACCATGATCCGGAACGCGGTCAAGCTCGGAGAGGCGCCTCTTACCGGCTTGCCGATCACCGCGTATGCAACCGCCTCCGACGCCGCCAACAACTTCCGCGAACTCGCCAGGGAGGTAATCGCGCTTGGCTAGGCCAGATTTCCGCGCCGCCGCCACCGCTCGGCTCAACCAGGAGCGGTCTCAGGGTCTCTCCCAGAACGTCCTGAGCCTCCTCAACGCGGACGACACTACCATCGTTCGTCCGGCCGCCGTCCGCAACATCCCGGTCGACAAGGTAGTACCGAATCCCGATCAGCCTCGTCTCGCCATGGACAAAGCCGGCCTGGACGACCTGACCGCCTCGGTTCGCGAACACGGCGTCCTGCAGCCAATTCTTGTCCGACCGCAACCGAACGGCCACTATCAACTGATCGCAGGTGAGCGCCGCTGGCGCGCGGCCAGAGGAGCCGGCCTAGACACGATCCCGGCTCTGATCGAGGAGATCGACGACGAGACAGCCCTCGAGATAGCGGTCATCGAGAACCTCCAGCGCGAAGACCTCTCCCCTATGGACGAGGCCCTCATCTACGACAAGATGATCCGCGAACACGGCTACAGCATCCGCAAGCTCGCGCAGAAGCTCGGCAAGGACAAGGGCTACCTGGAGAACCGGCTCCGCCTCGCCGACGCGCCGCCCGAGATCCGCGAGCTGGTGTCTGTGCGCAAAGACACCCTGTCCCACGCCTACGAACTGCTCAAGGTCGAGGACCCCAAGAAACGCCGGCACCTGGCCGAGATGGTTGGGCGAGGCGAGCTCTCCCTCATCAAGCTCCGCGAGAAGATCGAAGGGGCGCCTCGCGCCCGGCGGGCGCCGGCGGCTCCTCCGTCCGGCTCACCAGCCGGCACGCTCGAGGATGCCCTCGAGGCAGAGGTAGAGGCTACCTGGCTGGCCGCAGGTTCCAAGAAACCACTCACGGACGACTCGCTCATAGCCGTTCGGGCGCGCTTGACGGACGCGATGGCGGATCTCATTGCCGTACTGCAGTCCGATACGCTCAAGAGTATCGACGACGTCGACCGCCAGAACCTGGCCAAGTACTTGATGATCGTCAGGGTTCGCCTCGAGAACGCGATCGGGCTGGTTCGCAGAAGCCCGGACAAATAGGCGGCCGAGCCGCGTGGATGGCCCGCCCGTGACGGCCCGCGCGGCCCGGGTACCAACCCGACAGGCTTGTCGCGGCAGTCGGCGCGGCGGTGTCCGGGCGGTTCGCGGGCGTTGACCCGCCCTCCCCACCCGGCAGTCCGACCGAACCGACACCGGGCTCCAGGCTCAGCCCGGAACCACGACTCTAGGCGACTCGGCGTTCCCCACAGGCGCGACTGCGCGGGTCGCCGAACACCGGCCGAATTGGACCCGGCCAGACAGGCCCCGTACCCGGGCCTCTCAGCGGCGGGCACCGTTTCGCCCCCGGCGCAGATGACGCCGCGGACGCGCGACCATGCCTGCCGGCGAGGGCCACGCTGGCAATATGATTGCTGTAGCAACTACATTGCGATGCTCGGAGCGACGCGATGCGGAGCAGCCTCGGGCTCCTGCCCAAGGGGTCCGGCTCGATGCCGGCGGTCCGACGGTCGCCGCCGCGGCCACGCATCAACGGCGGAAGGGAACGGATGTACGACTCGTAACTGGCCGAACGGAGTTGAGCGGCGCGAACGCGCGCGCTCAGACGTAGACGATCTCTTCGAAGCTCGCGACGAGGTAGGAGATCAACCTCTGTCGGGCGTCAGTCACCTCGGCTCGCAGCCCGGGCACCAGGAAGTGAAGCGAGATGGCCGGGACCATGAGATGCCCCGCCGCGTCCAGACCAACTGACTGAGGTGCCCCGCCGCCGCGCGCGAACACTCGCCGCAGGCTCTTGTCGTCCAGATGAGCGGTCTTCCTGAAGTCCGCGACAGCCTTCGCGACGCCGTGCCGCCTGGCAACGTCCCGCAGGAGCTCGGCAGTCCAGGAATCAAGCTGCTCGTCGGTCTGCGTCTCCAGCCGCTCGCGGTACTCCGTCGGGTTGGCAGCTAGACCCGTGGCGCCCACATCTCCTCCTTCTGTATGTCTCCGGAAGTATCGCAGACTCATCGGGAAGATCCAGGACCCGACCTGCCCCGGCCCCGCCGGGTGGAGAACCGTGCGGAGTCGGGTCATTCTCGCTGCCGGGGTCGGCCCTGCCTATCGTTCGGAGTTGGACCCCGAAACAGTGTGATCTGACGTTCTGACGTCGGCCGGAGGCCTCGACCCCTCCGGCCAATCGTTGAAGAGCTCGGTCAGCCAGCGGCCGACCGAGCCCGGCCCTGGCTGGTCGGGGAAGTCGGCGACCAGCTTCTCCAGGGCGGACTGAGTCTGCGTGGTCAGCTGCGAGATCTGGTCGGGTCTTGGCCGAGCGGGCTTTGTCTCCATGACGATTGGAAAGCCGAAGCGAACCCGAACAACACGCCGGAAGCCCAACCACATCGTGCCGTTGATCGCGACCGGGACGATGGGTACGGCGGCTCGCAAAGACAGGTAGGCCGGCCCATCGCGGAGTGGCAGGACAACTCCTTCGCCGGCATGGATCCTGCCCTCGCCCGCGATGGCCACGACGGCTCCCGCGCAGAGCAGGGCTTCCACGCGAGCCGTTGCCGCGACCAGCCCGCGCTTGCCGGGTCGGAACGGCACGATGACGCCGCTCCACCGCATGATCCGATTCCGGAAACCTCGGCGCATCTCCTCCTGCTCCGGACCGAAGAAGTAGAGCCTGGGGCGGTCTGGGACCGCGCCGATGATGTACAAAGGGTCGGCCCAGTTCCCGTGCGTAAAGCACAGGATCGAGGGCCCTTCCGGCAGCCGCTCGATCCCCTCGACCCGGATCTTCGAGTAGACCCGGGCAACCGCACGAACGAAGGCGCGGGCCGCCCGGTATCGGCCGATTGACCGGGCTGGGGCCTGGTCGTCGATCCAATCCTGTGCCGATGTGTGCTCGGGACGGGATTCCGGCGCGACAGCCTCGGGTACGGCCGCAGGCGAGCCTGTATCTGCCATGCGTCGAGTATGGAGGTCCGGGAGAGGACCTGCTGTCGAGCAGTCGTCACTCGGCACGGCCAATCTCAAGGCTATCGGCGCGCTTCCGCTGCGGGGGCCGTTGTCCCCGCGGCTGAACTCGGCCGCCGTCCCCGAGGCCGCCCACGGCTCGAGTTCCAGGCTCAGCGCCATCTCAGGGGCAACCCCTATTGATACATGCCCGGACGAGGCTACAGTCGTTCTCATAACCGAGAACGAGTGTTTCGTAATTGAGAACGAACGTTCTAATGATTGAGAACAGCGCGGCTCTCGACCTGGCGGTCGGGCGATCCAGGGTGCGGCAACGCATCCTCGCGTTGCTGATGGACGATCCGGGCAGTCGACTCCACCTCCGCGAGATTCAGCGCCGCGCGAACACGAGCCCGGGCACTGCCAGTCGCGAGCTGGCCCGGCTGGTCGCGGCCGGTCTCATCCATCGCGCGGCTGAGGGCAACCAGGTCTACTTCCGGGCTTCGAATTCACCACTTGCGGCGATGCTGCGGTCGGTCATCGTGGCGGTGCCGGCGCGGCAGGGCCAGCCGGGGCCGGCGCGGCAGGGCCAGCCGAACGCCGGAGGAAGGGTGAAACAGGCCGGCGGTCTCCCATCGGCCGCTGCGCCCGCGTCCGCGGCCAGCAAGGTGTCGCGGGACACTGTCGCAACCCTCCCCGGGCTCCATCCGGCCGCGCCATCGGCGCGGGCGACCGCGGAGGAGCCAGAGCCCCGGGCCCGGATCGGCATCGGACTGGATCCGGCTTCGGCCCCGCCGGCCTCCCGCGATTCCGGGCCGGTCGAGCCGGCCGCAACGACGAGCCCGCCGCCGCGAGTCGTGCGGACGACCGCTCGGCCATCCCGGCCGGAGCCAGATCCCGTCGGGCTGCGAATAGCGCGGCGTCTGGCCGACGAAGTACGTGGGATCTACGGCGGGTCGGCTCGCGGCGTATTCCTGTATGGGCCACGGGCTTCAGGTCCCGCTCCAGCCGACGCGGACGTGGAGACCATCGTGATACTCGACAGGGTCGGCCAGTACGGCGCGGAGCTCGAGCGAACGAGCCACGTATGCGCGGCCCTCTCTCGCGAAGCTGGCCTGATCGTGAGCCGGATCTTCGTAGACGAGTCTGAATGGAACGCGAAACCGGACGGCGCACTGGCGGCAATCCGAGCCGAAGCGGTGGCCTTGTGACCCCAAGGGCCAGCCAGCTCCTCGACGGGGCCAACCAGGCCCTGGCATCGGCCCGGCGAGAGCTGGAGGCCCGTGACCTCGAGGCGGCCGCCGAACGAGGCTGTGTGGCCATGCTCCGGCTCGCGAGGGCCTGCCTCGAAACGGAGGGCATCTCGCCCGGGTCGGGCGGGGCGATCTGCACAGCCTACGGTCGCCATTTCGTGGAGACGGGGCGGATGTACTCGGCCTACTTTCGGTGGCTCCTCGACGCGGCCGATCTTCGCAAAGCCATCGGCAGTGAATTCGCCGGCCCGATCGACTACGACGCCGCCGCCTCGGTCGTCGAGAGGGCCGAGATCTTCCGCGATGCCGCGACTCGCTTCGTGGCCCGGACCGCCCGGTGAAGGTGGCAGTCCGATCCAGGGTCGGCGCCGCACGCGGCCGGACCGGCGCAGCCGGCCGCAGGCCCGCTCCCCCGCCGGGCCGATGAGGCCCGCGGACCGACGCCGCTGCTGGTGGCCGGACGGCCAGGCGGGCGCCGACCCCCTCATGCTGGCCTACCACGACGTCGAGTGGGGGGTGCCCGTCAGCGACGACCGCGACCTGTTCGAGCGTCTGGCTCTCGAAAGCTTTCAGGCCGGCCTGGCATGGGTCACGATCCTGCGGAAGCGCGAGGCGTTTCGGCTGGCGTTCGGCCGCTTCGACCCCAGGGCAGTGGCCGGTTACGGTGAGGCCGAGGTGGACCGATTGCTGGCCGACGCCTCGATCGTCCGAAACCGCGCCAAGATCGAGGCTACGATCGGCAACGCGTCGGCGTTCCTGGCGGTCGGCGGCGAGCATGGGAGTTTCGGGGCCTACCTGGCCGGAAGGCTGCCCCGTCCAGCTCCGATAAGGCCCCCCGGAACAACGCGGGCCGACGTGCCGGCATCGACGCCCGAGTCGGACGACCTCTCAGCCGACCTCCGGCGTCGCGGTTTTCGTTTCGTGGGCTCGACGATCGTGTACGCGTTCATGCAGAGCGTCGGGCTCGTCGACGACCACCTGCCCGGCTGCTTCAGATACCGCGGCTGATCGTCGGCGGCGTCGCCGAGGGCGAGCGGAGGTGATCGTCGCGGGCGGCCCGTCACAGGAGCGGCGGCCCGGCAGGAATGGCGGCCGGAGCCCGCACGACGGACCGGCGGGCATCTCGAGCCGGGGCCGGCGCCAGCGATCGCATGCCGGGTAGAAACGGCGCCCCTGCCGACGACCGGCGGACCGGCGGGGCGGGTCGAGCCGGAGCCGGCGCCATCGATGCCGGCTTGGTCGAGCCGCAGCCGGCGCGTGACGGGCGGCCGTGACCGGCGGCGAGGCCGGCACAGTCGAACCCGTGTCGCCGGCGAGAGGCTGGCGGGAGGCCTCCGGGGCGATGGCGCGGTCGAGCCACCCACGCTACGATCGCCCGATGCAGCCCGACGAAGACTCCGCCCTCGAATACGATTCCTGGCACTGGCACACGGAGGGCGTCTTCCCGAAGGATCAGGCGCCCGAACAGGGCTACGTGCACATCGGCGTCTACCTGGCCTGGCTGGTCCAGCACCAGATGGTCGATCCCGATTGGGTGGCCAGGTCGGGCCTGACCGAGGCCGTTGCGGCCGTTCACGACCGCGCTGAATTGCCGTGCTGGTTGCGCGACAGAACCGACGGCCGGCTCGCCGCGGACATGCTGACCGTCGAGGGGCGGGGCTTCACGGGCGCCTACTACGCCCCCGAATACGGCTACACCCGTGACTGGGGCCGTGCCTTCGGGCGGCAGGCCGACAACTACGCCGTCCCGGACGGCTGGAAGACCTACGACTGGATCGCACCCGTCATCGATGGTCGGTACCGCGCGTGGGTCGAGGCCGGACGGCCCGAACTCATGCCGATGCCGCGCCTCCTGGCGGCACTCTTGAGGCTGGCGCGGTCCAGGGGTCGCTGATCCGGGTCGGCGTCGCTGATCCGGGTCGTCGCCGCTGCCTCCTCGCGTCGACGGCCGCGCCGCCGGCCCAACGGCGAGATCCACCGACGGGCAGGCGGCGGCCGGTGCCATGTCACAGGGGGGATGCGGCGACGCTACCAGTCAGCCTGCGCCGCCGCGTGAGGCGCAGCATTGCACAAGTCGTCGCAGCCTGCCAGGCGCGCGCTCCGCTGGGACCGAACCGGGGATTCAGGAGCCGAGGAGCCTCGACTTGGCGGCCGAGAACTCGTCGTCGCTCAGCGCGCCGGAGGCGTGCAGATCGGCGAGGTCCCGGAGCTGCGTTGTCAGATCGGCTGGCCTCGCCGGAGGAACCGACGGCGCGCCGGGTGCGGCGGTCGCCGCCCGGTGCCCGCTGGCGCGACCAGCCGCGAACCCAAGCCCACCGACCAGGGCCGCGCCCAGCAGCCGTCTCCTAAGGACAACGATCGGACGTCTGAACATCTCGTTTCTCCCCGTGGAGCGGCACCGCCAGGAGCCCGGGCCGCCGAATACCGATAATGCCGACATGACCCGGCCCAATTCTCCCCCCTCCGGTCGGCGGAAGGCGAGCGAGATCTCGACCGCCACGACCGCCATCGCCGGGCTCCGCCGGGTGGAGCAGATCATGGGCACCGCCATCAGCCTCGACGTCCGGGATTCTTCGGTCCCGCCGGCGGCGCTGGACCGGGCGTTCGCCTACCTGCGCGGAGCGGACGAACGCTTCAGCCCATACAAGCCCGAGAGCGAGGTCAGCCGCCTGATTCGGGGCGAGCTCGCCGAGACCGCCAGCAGCCCGGAACTGCAAGAGGTCCTGGCGCTGTGCGAGCAGGCGCGGGGCGCGACCGAGGGCTACTTCGACATTCGCGCCCATCGACCGGACGGCCGGCCGGATCCCACCGGCCTGGTCAAGGGCTGGGCTCTCGAGAATGCGGGCCGGATCCTCGAGGCTGCCGGCGCGCGCAACTACTGCATCAACGGCGGCGGCGACATCGTGGTTCGCGGCGAGGTGGCGGCCGGCCAGGCCTGGCGAATCGGGATCCGCCACCCGTTGATCGCCACCGCGCTCGCCACCGTGCTCGCGCTCAACGATGCGAGCGTGGCCACTTCAGGAGCCTATGAACGAGGGGAGCACATCCGCGACCCGTTCACCGGCCGGCCGCCGGCGGGCGTGCTCAGTGTCACGATCGTCGGGCCGAGCCTGACGTTTGGAGATGCGTACGCGACTGCCGCGTTCGCCATGGGCCCGACGCGCCTGGCCTGGGTCGCCGCCCTGCCGGGTTACGAAGGCTGTGCCGTGACGGCCGACCCCGACGGATCGAACGCACGACTGGCCTGGACCCCGGGCTTCGACCAGTTTTTCGCGGACCGCTGAGCCCGGCGCGGTTGCCCTAGGGCAGAAACAGCGTCCGGCCCAGGAAGACCTGAGCGCCGATGGCAAGCAGGTAGCCGGCGACCAGAAACGCCCCGACGTCCAGCTGCATCCGCGTCGACCCGGCGAGTGCGCCGGCGAGCCGGTTCGGCCTGCCGTAGAAGCGGGCGAGGTCTCTGCGAACGCGCATCGCCGTCGGAACGGCGAGCAGGGCCAGGAGAACCGGCACCGGCAGCTGACCGGTGGCGACCCCGGCGGCCACGCTCAGGAATGCGCCGGCGGCGGCGACGTCGCAGCCACGGAGCACCGCACTTCGAGGCCGGCGCGCCGACACCGTCGTCTTGCCGGCGCCCGCGTCATGAGCCGGGCTCGCGATCTCGTCCAGAAATACGACCATGCCGGCCAGGAACCCCAGCGGAAGCGAGAGAACGGCGGCCTCGAGCGACAGAGGGCCGCGCGATTGAACGGCGTA
Organism: uncultured Chloroflexia bacterium; assembly: GCA_963713795.1. Lineage (GTDB taxonomy): Bacteria > Chloroflexota > Limnocylindria > Limnocylindrales > CSP1-4 > Fen-1039. The sequence goes on along the minus strand of CAVQNC010000007.1, from coordinate 98,438 downwards.
GACACCCAGCAGCAGGACGGGCGCGAGTCCGATCGCCGCGGCCGGCCCGGCAAGGCCTCGCCGGGCCGGATCGAGTCGCGGTGTCGTGGAAGCCGCAACCAGGACGAGGCCAATAACGGCCAGGAGTGCGAGGGCCGGCGAGCCGCGCGTAACGACGACGACCAGACCCAGAACCGCGGCCAGGGCCCAACAGCCGATCGCCGAGGAGGGGGTGGCGCGGACCCGGGCCACAGCGTCGCGGATCGGAGCCGGACTTCCATCCGACGTGACGACCGCACGCCTGCCACGGTATGGGTCGTGGAGCAGATCGAAGACACCCCCGGTGATATCCAGCGCAAGAAGGGCGGCGCCGGCGACGACAAGCGTGAGCAGGCCTGTGACCGGGTCGAAGACCCCGGTCCGGGCCGCGACGGCCAGACCGAGCAGGATTGGCGCCCAGGTCGATCTCAGCACCGGGGCCCGGGCGGCGCGGAGGACGGCCGTCGACCACGAGAGCCTCGGGCGGACCGGCACGCCGCGCGCAGCCGAGAGAGATTCGTAGTAGCGGCGCGCCTGCGTCAGCCGGCGGCCGTATGAGACGGGAAGCGGCATCTGGCCGTCGTCCCACGCCCACACGCGACTCGGGCTGACCGCAAACCGGGCGCGCGGCCGGGCCGCCGCCAGGCCCCACAGCGTGATGTGGCTGCGATCGTCGAAACCGCCGGCCGCGAGCGGCCGGATGTGACTGCCGGTGAGCGCGACCGGCGTCCCGGCCTCGATCCGAAAGCCAGGCGGTTCTCCGAACCGAACCGTGCCCTCCGCCGCCTTGACCTCGATCTCGACGTCCACGTTCATCGGGTAGCCGTCGCCGGCCACCCAGCTCAGCACCGCCCGCCTGTACACGGCCAGCCGGGCGATTCCGTCGGCCAGCGTGACAAAGGGAGGCGACTCGGGCGGGCGCCCTGCGTCCGAACCGGAAGCCAGGACGCCTTCGACTTGCGCTCCCTCGGGCATGTCGAGGATTCCGACCGCGTCGGGCGGCGCGGTCTGGGATGGGGCCCGGCCGGGTCCCGCCTCGAACGCCGGCTGGACGCCGGACGGCCCGGACGGCGCGTCGGGTTCTGCCGGCTCCAGCCCCATGCGAGACTCGGGCCCGGGCGACGCCCCTTCGGCCGGCGCATCCGCCGCCGACGTGACCCCGGACGCGTCCGCCGTGTCCGAATCCGGCGCCGCCGGCTCGAGCCCCTCGAGAGCCGCCGGCGTCCGCTCGGCCGCCCCGGCCGGGGGGGCCGACCCGTGGCGGCGCGGCAGACGCAGCTTCGGGCTCATCGGGCCACTTCGGCCGCCACCGTGATCTGGGGCTCCCGCTCGGTTCGACCATCCGGCCAGAACCACGTCCGCCGCGGGGTCAGTTCGATCAGCACGCGCTCGAAGAGCAGCGGAAATCCCCGTCTATCCTTGAGGAGTCCCAGTGTCGCCGGATCCTTGCGCTTCAAGTTGGCCAGGAGCTTCTCCCAGCCGGCATGGAGATCATCCTCGGCAACACGGGCATCGCACTGGACGGTGACCTTGCCGGTGAAGGAGCCGACCGCGTCCGGGTTGGTGACCGAGAAGCTGACCCTGGGGTTCGCCTTGATATGGGCAACCTTGGCGCTGTCGAGAACGCTGGAGGTCATGAAGATCCGGTCGCCCCACAGGAGCGGAACCATCTCGTAGACGATCACGCGCCCATCCGGGCCGACCACGGTCAACTCGCCGACCAGGGCGGCGTCGATCAGCCGAGCGACCGGGTATGGAAGAGCGGGCACGGTCCCTCCAGGCGCGAAGCAGCCGCAGCGGCCACCCATTCTACGAAAGGAGCGCCACTCTAACGCGTCCGGGCGGAGCCCTGGAGCCCACGCACGGGGCAGACGTCGTGGACCGGACACCGCAGAGCGAAGGGTGCGGGGTGGCTACCGCGCCCGATCGCGATCGGGGGTCCCGCCGAAGAGCCGGATCGCGGCGGCGGCCGCCTCCTGCTGCTCCGGCGTGATCAAGCGGCGGCGGTCGTAGGTGCTGTTGTGGGCAAACTCGGCGAGCGTCCTCTGGAGGACTTCCAGGCGCCTGAGCTGAGCCGCCAGGATCGGCGCCCAGCGGCCGTTCTCGTCCCTGGATCCCGCCGCGGCTGCCGACCAGAGAGAGTACAGGTCATGGAGGCAGATCTCGGCCGTGCCGAGGGCCGACGCCCAGGCCGGATCCGCGGACAGCTCGAGCAGGCGGGAGACGGTCAGTCGAGAAGCCTCCGCCGCCCTTTCGCAGACCGGGCAGCGTGGGTCCGACAGCCCGGCCAGGCCGCGAACCTGGCCGGAGGAGCCGCCGACCGAGAGCTTCGCCATGGCCGCCAGGCGCCGGCGCAGGACGGCGTCCAGGAGAACGGCGGTGGCCAGCTGGCTGCTCGTCTGGACCTGCTCCATCTTCGCCAGGCCGGAGCTGTGGGGCTGGCAGAACCCCAGGCCCTCGTCCATTCGAGCCCGCAGACCTCGATCCGTCGCGCCCTCGCGGGCGAGCCCTCGCAGGGCCGCATAAGCAGCTTCCTGGCGGGCATCGCAGACCGGACAGCGGCCGCTCTCCAGCGCCTCGGCCAGGCGTATCTCCTCGAAGTCGCGGGCCGGCAGCCCGGCTGAACCTGTCACGGCTTCGATCGTGGGGCGGACGGCGTCATCGTGCCAGCCTAACGCGCCGTCAACCACGCCGTGACATGGCCGCGTACGTGACCCCAAACCCGAGCACGCACCAGATCGCCAGCGTCACGAAGGCGCCGAGCGGCAGCCCGAATTCGTTCGGGGCGATGGTGCCGCGCGTGACCTCGCCCATGGCCTGGATGGGCAGCACCCGGTGGACGGCCTCGAGCCAGCCCGGCAGCTTGTCCGGCAGGAAGGTCAGCGGCGAGAACATGAAGACGAAGACGACTATCGCCTGGGTGATGACCACGGTCAGCATGTAGGGCAGGACCGAGGCGATGGCGTAGCCGACACACGTCGCGGTCAGGGCCACCATCAGGACGGCCGGGACGACGAGCGGGCTGACCTGGAGATCGAGGCCGAACCGCCAGGCGCCGACCATGACGCCCAGGACTACGCCCGGGATCACGATGGCGAGCCAGACGGTCAAGTCGGCCACGAGGTAGGCGAGTCGGGCGACCGGCAAGGAGCGCATGTATGCCAGGCTGCCCTCGGCCTTCTGCTCCCCGATCGTCTGCGGCAGAGCGACGAGCCCAACCGAGACCATCGAGATCGCGGGCGCCCCGGTCGCAATGAGGTAGATCGAGGTCCGGTCGAGCGTCGGGAAGAGAAGCGGGTAGCCGAGCACGATACCCAGCGAGAAGAGCGTCTGGACCGCCATCATCAGCGGCAGGTAGTTCTTCTTGCGCAGGGCCTGCCAGGTCACCAGCAGCCGGTAGCTACGCAGCGGTTGCATCGAACACCTCCTCGGCCTGATCTCGTCCCGCTTCAGCGCCGCCGACCAGCGCCACGTACACGTCCTCGAGCGTTGCCGGTCCCAGCGTGAACTCCTCCACCGAGCCGGCACGCTGCAGCGACTCGGCCCAGGCGACGGCCGCGGCGGCGGCGTCTGTTGGGACGCCGACCGTCAGCCGATTGCCCACCGCGACCGCGGCGAGTCCGAAGGGCGAGAGAGGCTGGTCGGGCACTTCCGGATCCAGCACCAGCTCCAGCCGGAGAGCCGCGCCGAGCCGGCCCTTTAGTTGAGCCGGAGTCCCCTCGGCGATGACCCGGCCTTCATCGAGGATCGCGAGCCGGTCCACGGACCTCTCGGCCTCGATGACGTTGTGGGTCACGAGCAGAACCGCGGCGCCGTGGTCGGCGAGCGTCCGCACCTGGCGCCACAGCAGCCGGCGCCGGACGGGATCCACGTCGTTGGTCGGCTCGTCGAGCATGACCAGGCGGCCCGGAGCAACGGCGGCCATGGCGAAGGCCACGAGTCGCTTGACGCCGCCGGAGAGCCGGGCGGCGTCGACGTCGAGCCACTCGTCGAGGTCCAGGACGCCGAGCAGCCGCTCGCGCCGGCACTGCACTTCACGCCGCGGCAGCCCTCGCAGCTGGCCGAGCAGGTCGATCGCCTGGCGCGGAGTGAGGCCGTCGATCGGCACCTGGGCCTGGGCCTGGAAGGAGCAGAGGCGCCTGGCGAGGCCCGGGTCGGCGACCATGTCGCGGCCGTCGATTCGGATGGAGCCGGACGTGGGTTTGAGGAGCCCGACGACCTGGTTGACGAGCGTGGTCTTGCCGGCGCCGTTGTGTCCGAGCAGGCCGAAGACTTCACCTTCGCCGATGGCAAGGCTGATCCCGTCGTTGGCCCGGGTCCCCGTCCGGTACACCTTGGTGAGTTCCTCTATCTCCAGCAACATGTCTCGTCCCCTTTGAGCGTTCGCCATGTCAGGTCCTGGCCCGGCCGGCCTGCTCCCGGAGCCGTCGCCCCGGGCTTGAGTCGCCTCGAGTAATGCCCTTCGCGAGCGGCTCCGGTCGCGTCCGGCCGGATGGCCTTCTTGGCCGCGTCGCGTTAGAGTCGCGAGCGACCCCGGTCGCCTCGGGCCGGATCACGGGTCGCGCCGGCTGGTTCTCCGACGGCCGCCCGTCCGGGCTTCCTCCACTTGATTGGGTCCATTTCAGGCAATACCTATCCAGGCCGGGGGCCGACGGGCTCCCGGAGCGGGATTGAGCGGAACTGGCCGGCGGCGCGCGCCGCCCGGTTATTCGATGACTATCCGAACCTCGTCACCGTGGTCGGAGACTTCCAGGATCGGCCCGGTCATGCCGGTCTGGATCGCCTCGACGATGCGCGACCGGTGGTCCGGCGAAAGGCCGGGCACCTGGTCGATTGCGAAGCCCGCCGCAGCGAGCGGTATCTGCAGGTTGATCACCGGTCTGCCGTTCTCGGCGACGAAGATGCGGATCCGCCGACCGGCCAGGGCTTCCTGAGCCGCGCCGGCGCGCCGGGCCTCGTCTCTCGGACGCGACTCGCCCGCCCCGCCGCCACGTCCCGCCGAAGCGGAGGCGCCGCCGGTGTCTGCCCGGGCCTCGAGTGCCGCCACGATCGGGGCCGCCTCCTCGGCGGACAGCCTGCCTTCGGAGACCAGCTTGAGCAGTGCTTCGAGCTCGCCGGACATGGCCCTACCTCCTCGACCGATCGAGGCGGTCGGCCGCCTCATCAACGCCGATTTCGCCCCTTTCGAGGGCCTGGAGCACGGCCAGCTGCTCGTCTTCGGCCACATCGGACTCGGCCTCGCCCAATTCGTCCGGGTTCCACGTCTCCGCGGTCTCGAGCGGCCCGGATTCTTCTTCGTACGCGCTCACCGCGTTCGCGCTCACCGCGTTCGCGCTCACCGCCTGACCGGCCGCCAGGTCGGAGTCGATCCCACGGCCGCCCGACACGGGCGGCTCCCCTCCCGCCGTCGCGGCCGCACCAGTCGACGGGGCCACCGGGGCCGCCGGGGCCGCCGCGGTTGCGGGAGCGGCCGGCGGGACGACGCGGTCGCCCGGCTGAGCCGCCAGGATCCTCAGACCCCCCGAGGTGGAATTCGCCTTGAAGACGGCCCGCCCGTCACCGACGATCGATCGCCAGTAGCCACGCCCGCCTTCCAGCCGGTGTTCTACCTGTGACGAGATCGAGCCTGAGATCGCCCGCAGTTCGGCCGTGACGCCGTTGAGAGGCGTCAGATCGACGCTGCCGGAGATGGACTCGGCTCGATGATCACCGGCGGGATCAAGCTCACCCACGATGGCGATGCTCCCGCTGGTCGTCGACAGAGTCGTGCCGTGGAATCGCCTGGCGCGGACCCGGACCGCGCCGGAGACCGTGTTCGCTCGCAGCCGCACGTCGCCGCCGCTCTCGAGCGTGATGGATCCCGATATCGAGCCGGCCTCGATAAGCCCCCCCAGGCTCCACATCCGAATGTCGCCCGAGACGGTCCTGTACTTCTGATCGCCGACCAGGGCGACGGCCTCGATCGACCCGCTCATGGTCTCGTACCGGATCCGCGTGCCCCACGGCACTTCGAGGCTCACGTCCGCCCCGACGCGGGCGCCGCCGAAAAGCCAGGCGAGCCCCGTCGAGAGGCGCCGTTCCGGCGTCTCGATCGCGAGAGAGCCCGGGCCGCGATCGACCAGGATCCGGCCGGTCTCGAGAGCCCGCTCGGCGGATGGCTGGTCCGCCGCGCGAATCCGGTAGGTGACGGTCAGGCGCGCCTCTTCGCCCTCGACGCCTCGAACGCGCAGCGCCCCGCTCAGCGTCTTCACGGAGACGTGCCCGTTTGCGCCGATGCGATGGGCGAGCGTTTCGGTCCGCTCCAGCGTTCCCATCTCCTACTCCTTCCGAGCGCGGAGGAGGATCGCCGCCTCGTCCGCCGTGATCTCGTGCCGGGCCAGGCGTTCCAGGACGTCTCGGCGCAACTCCGCCGAGTCGCCGGCGCGCCCGGAGACGTCGTCGCCGTCGTCCCCGATCGGGGCTCCATCCGCCAGCCCGAGCGCCCTGACGAGCGAATCGATCCGCGCTCTAACGGTGGGGTAGGACACCTTGAGCTCGCGTTCGAGTTCCTTCGCGTTGCCCCGCGCCCGCAGGAAGCTCTCGAGAAGGGTCAACTGCTCCCGGTTCAGCCGCCCGAAGCGACCGACGCTGAACTCGCCCTCGATGGCAGTACCGCAACCCCGGCACTGAAGCCGGGTGATTGCCAGTTCGCTCGAACAGACGGGACAGGTTGAGATGACGTCGCGGGTCATGTGCTCGATGCCTCTTCCGCGAGCCCGGACCGCCGGCGGCCTGCCAGCTCTGTTGCCGGCCCGCCTGGTGCTTCTTGCTCGCTGATGTTGGCACTATGCCATTGCCACTTTCTATTTGTCAAGCTGTGCCTACTATATTGTGAATCCAAAGCGCAAGATAGCCGTGCTGGGCCTCCGCCACGTGAAAGAGGCCGGGGCCCGATCGCCCACGCCCGCGTGAGCCGCGCACCGGCCGAACCGGAGTCATCTGGCGGTGGGGTATAGATTCGGTCTGTCGCGGCGCTGGACGCCCGACTTGTCTGGAGGCCCGATGGCTCGACGCGTCTTCAACTTCGACAACCCGGACCGATTCGTGGCCGGCACGATCGGCCAGCCCGGCAGCCGAACCTTCTACCTTCAGGCCCGCGACGGGGCCCGGATCGTGTCCGTGGTGCTGGAGAAAGTCCAGGTCACGTTGCTGGCCGAGCGCCTGTCCCAGCTGCTCGCCCAGGTGCGTGAGCGCGGCACCGACGTGCCCGATGAACCTGCCCCGGCGGATCTCGACGCGGCGCCGCTGGACGAACCACTCACCGAGACCTTCCGGGTAGGCACGATGGCGATCGTCTGGGACGTCGAGGACGAATCGATCCTCATCGAGGCCCGGGCCATCTCCGAGGAAGATGAGCCGTCCGAAGGACAGCTTGAATCGGAAGGCGCCGATGACGACGAGGACGACGAGTCCGACGTAGTGCGCGTGAACCTGAGCCCGCGCCGGGCCCTGGCCTTCGCCCGGCGGGCCCTCGACGTCGTGGCCGCCGGCCGTCCTCCCTGCCCGTTCTGCGGCCAGCCCCTGAACCCCGAGGGCCACATCTGCGCCCGACGAAACGGCTTCATGCACTGAGCGAGATGGCGGCATCCGAGCGGAACGTGCCCTCGGCCGAAGGCGGGAGCGCCGGCGAGCCGGAACGCCGGCCGACCGGGGACGATCGAGGCGTCCGCAACTCGGGCGGATCGGACGCCGGCGACCGCCCTTCGGGACCGCCGCCGGAGGGTGATCTCGCGGAGGAGCGGTTTCGCGATGAGGACTCGGACGAGGGCGCAGAGGCATACCCGACCGTCGCCGGCCTGACCCGAGAAGAGATGGAGTCGGCCGCGCTCGAAGGTCGGCAGGTCGCCGGGAGCCTCGACAAGGAGACCGCGCTCCGGCTGCTCCGCGACGGCAACCTGACCGTCGTCGGCAGGCTGATGGCCGCCTCGAACGCGACCTTCTTCTGCCTTGTCGCCCGACCTGGAGACGGCCCGGCGGCCTCGATCGCGGCCAGCTGCGTGTACAAGCCGATCCGCGGCGAGCGGCCGCTGTACGACTTCCCGGACGGGACGCTGGCCTGCCGCGAGGTCGCAGCCCATGCCGTGTCCGAGGCGAGCGGCTGGGAGATCGTCCCGCCCACGGTGATGCGCGACGGACCGTTCGGCGAGGGCATGGTTCAACTCTGGGTGGAGGTGGACGAATCGGTGGACGTGGGCGAGTTGATCGACTCCGACAGCTCCGCCCTGCGCCGGATCGCGGTCCTGGACGCGGTGCTCAACAACGCCGACCGCAAGGCCGGACATCTCCTGCCGCTCCCCGACGGAAGGATCATGGGCATAGACAACGGCCTCTGCTTCGCCGTCGAACCCAAGCTGCGAACGGTCCTGTGGCGCTGGCGAGGGCAGTCCTTGACCGGCGACGAGCGGACCGTCCTGGGCCGGCTCCACGAACGACTCGCCGCCGACCTCGGCCGTGAACTCGAGCCGCTGCTGGCCCCGGCTGAAGTGGCGGCAACTTCCCGTCGAATCGAGTCGCTTCTCGCGGGCGGCGTCCTGCCCCGCCCCGATCGCAACCGGCCGGCGATCCCCTGGCCGCCCTACTGACGGCCGGCCCGCCAGACGGGCGCGCCCCGGCCCGTGCCGGATCGGCGCGCGAAGCGGACCCGCCTCCGCCACAATCGGCCCAGGAGGCCAGCCCGTGCTGAAGTACTTCGAGACCCGGACCCGGATCATCGTTCTGGCCGCGGCCGGCGCCAGCGTCGTGACGCTGCTCCTTCGCCTCGGCGGCGCCCCCGGCGTCGCCACGTTTGCGGCTTCTGCGGTCGGGCTGGCCGGCCTCGCGGCGATGGTCGGACAGGCCACGGAGCAGCTCTCCCACCGCCTCGGACCGCAGGCGACCGGGGTGGTGCAGTCGGCCCTGGGCAACCTGCCCGAGTTCTTCATCGGGATCTTCGCGTTGCGAGCCGGCCTGGTCGACGTCGTCCGGGCGGCGCTCATCGGCTCGATCCTGGCCAACACGCTGCTCGTCCTCGGCCTGGCCTTCCTGGTCGGCGGGCTGCGCCACGGACCACAGAGGTTCGGCACGGACCAGACAAAGCTGATGGCCACGCTGCTCCTCCTGGCGGCGGCCGCGATCGCCATACCGACCATCGCGGCCTCGCCGGGCGGGCCGGCCTACGGCCACGCTACCGAACTGTCGGTGGTGGTCTCGCTCGTGCTGCTGGTCGTGTTCGCGGCGAGCGTGCCGTTCGCCGTCGGCAAGGGGCCGGGCATCGGGCCGGTCGACGGCACCGGCCGAATCGAGCCGGCCTGGCCGCTCCCGCTCGCGGCAGCCACGCTCGTGGTCGCCGGCGTCGGCGCGGCCTTCGTCTCGGACTGGTTCGTCGACGCCCTCAAGCCGGCAATGGACTCGCTCGGCATGTCCCAGTCCTTTGCCGGGCTTGTCGTCGTCGCCATCGCCGGCAACGCCGTCGAGAACGTCGTCGGCGTACAGGCGATGCTTGCCGACAGGGGCGACCTGGCCATCAGCGTCATTCTCAATTCGAGCCTGCAGGTAGCCCTGGGCCTGGTGCCGGTTCTCGTCCTGCTGAGCCTGGTCATGGGTGGGCCGGCCCTGACCCTGGTGGTTTCGCCGCTGCTCGTCGCGGCCCTGGCGCTGACCGCGATCCTCTCGGCGCTCGTCGTCATCGACGGCGAATTGACCTGGCTGGAGGGCCTGGCGCTGATAGGTTTGTACGTGATCCTGGCCGCCAGCGTGTGGTGGGGCCAGCCGGTCGCCTGAGCCTCGGCCCGCCAATCTCCGTCCCCGAGTCTCGGCTGACGCGCCCGAGGCTCAGGTCGATCCGGTCGCGGCGGGCCAGGGGCGGGCACGACGTTCGCGCCATGCGGGATCCTCGTGGCGCGAATTGACGAGCGGCCGGGCTCCGACGAGCCCCACGTCGTTCCCGAGCTCCGCCGCCACGATCGGTACGCGGCGAGCCGGGGCGCACAGGGCCGTGGCTGCCACGGCGGCGCGGGCAGGCTCGCGCCAGCGGTCACCCCCGCGTTCCGCGACGGTGCCGCCGACCACGATCCGCTCCGGATCGAAGGCATTCACCCAGCCGACACAGGCGATCGCGAACGCCAGACGGGCTCTCATCATCAGCCTCAGGCACGCCTCATCGCCGGCGGCCTCGCCCTCCGCCACGTCCTTCCCGGTGAGCGGTTTCACCGCGGCCCGGCCCGCCAGGAAACTGGAACGGCCGGCTGTCACCTCGCCGCGAGCCTGGCCCGCGAGCCCCGAGCCGGAAGCGATAGCCTCGAGGTGGCCGATCCCGCCGCAGCCGCAGCGCGGCCCGTCGTCCGGCATAAGGCAGACGTGGCCGATTTCGCCGGCCGTTCCGTCCGGCCCCAGGAGCAGAGATCGGTCGTGGTAGATCGCCCCGCCCAGGCCGGTCGAGACGGTGACGTACATGAAGTCGCGGCAACCACGGGCCGCCCCGAGCCAGTGCTCGGCCAGGGCCGCCACGTTCGTGTCCCGCTCCAGGTACGCCGGCAACCCCACCCGCGCCTCGACCTCGTCGGCGAGGGGCGCGTCGCGAAGGGCCAGGACGTTGGGCGGATCGACGACCAGACCGCGCCACGGATCGACGGGACCCATCGAGGATATGCCGACGGCGGCCAGACGCTCCCTGGTTTCGCTTGGAAGGTCGGCTCGCACGCCCAGAAGCAGGTCGGCGCAGGCGGCGTAGATCGCCTCCGCGCCGTCCGCGAGAGGCGTGGCCACGGCCCGTCGGGCCACCCGCTCCCCGTCCGGCATGACCGCGGCGGCGCGGACCTGGGTGCCGCCCAGGTCGAGGGCGAGCACGACGGCGTCCGCCGGCAGACCCCCGGTGTCGGTCACGGCCCTTCGCGGGTCGGCCCGACACTCCTGTCGAGAGCGGTCTGGGCGGCGGCGGGAGACGGCGGGGCGGCGGCGGGAGACGCGGCGTTGGCGCCCGTGTCCGGCACGGCGGGAGCGGCGGCCGTCGCCCCATCCAGCGGCGCAGCCGAGATGCTCCGGACTGGAGCGGTCGCCGGGTCGCCGAGCGGCGGCGCGGCGCCCGCCGATTCGGTGACTCCCTCGCCGCCGGCCGGATCGCGGCCCTTCCCGCCCAGATCGGAGTCGCCGCCGGTCTCATCCGGATACAACTCGTGCAGGGTCACGTTGAGAGCGGCCGCCACGGGGACCCCGAGCAATCCGCCGAGGACGCCCCACGTGCTGAGCCCCAGGAGGACGGCGAAGATCGTGATCACGGGGTGGAGGTGTACGGCTCGGCCGATGACCAGCGGCATGACAACCTGGTCCTCGACCTGGCGGACGACCAGGTAGATAGCCAGCACCACGATCGTCGTGTCGGTGCCGTGCCTGGCGAAGGTGACGGTCCCCGCCAGCGCCGCCGCGATGATCGGGCCGACGAGCGGGATGACCTCCAGGAAGCCGCTGAGAATGCCCAGGGCCAGGGCGTAGGGAACGTGCAGGATCGGGCCGAGGACGACGTAGAAGACGACCGAGATCAGGACGATCAAGAGGATCTGGCCGCGCAGCCAGCGACCCAGGACCTGGTGGATTCGCCGCGTGATACGGAGCGTGTCGGCTCGCTGCTCCCGATCCAGGAACCGCAGCACGAACCTTCCAAACCGATCCCCGTCGAGAAGCAGGTAGAAGGTGATGATCAGGGAGAGGATTACCTGCAGTCCGATGTCGACCGCCTGTTCGGCCGCCTGGACCGCGTTCCCGGGCGAGTTGACCAGGCCCAGGAAAGCCTGCCTGATCTGGGTCGCCAGGTCATTCACCGAGTAGCTGTAGCCGGCCACGACGATCGTGTTTCCCAGCAGCTTGTGAAGGGCCGCGCTGATGATGTCGCGCCCGCCCGACGAGAGATCGGTCAGCTCCTTGCCGGCCCGATCGGCGGCGACGTAGGCGAGAACGCCCGCGGTGCCGAGAATGAGCAGATAGCCGAGGCCGATGATGGCTGCCCTCGGCAATCGAGTCCGGCCGTGGATCGCCGAGACGACCGGTGAGAAGGCGTAGGCGAGCACGCCGGCCACGACGAACGGACCGATGATGCCCCGCGCCATCCACAGGATGGCGACGACCACGACCGCCAGGACGAGCAGGCGAACGGACTGGTCGGACCAGGCGATCCCGAAACGGGCGGACGCGGGCGCCCGCCGCATCGATCCGCGTCCCGTCGCCATTGCGCTCCTTCGCATTGCCCGGTGCTTCGCCGCCGCGTGGTGACTAGCCTACCCCGCCGCACGTATTGGGAACACGGACTGGCCGGGCTGATCCCGAGTCCGGCGCGGGCGCGGCACCGAGCAGCGGCTGATAGCAGCGCTAAGGACCCGGTTGCCAGACTCGGCCACGGGTTTCCTCGCGAACCGAACGGTGGATCCAGGGGCGGCGACTCTCGCCCAGGTTGCCGCGGCGGGCTACGCTGGGCGCGAAGTGAGCCTGGAACAGTACAAGCGCAAGCGGGACTTCGACCGAACGCCCGAGCCGAGCGGCGACGAGGCGGGCGGTGCGCCCGCGTCCGACGAGGAGCCGGTCCACGGTCCACCTGACTCCGGCCAGCGGGCCTCGTCGCTTCTCGGGCTTCCCGCCGGCGCGCCCGCCAGAGCCGGAGGGGCGGCCGGCGGCCGCTTCGTCGTGCAGCGGCATCGCGCCCGGAACCTCCATTACGACTTCCGCCTGGAGATCGACGGCGTACTGGTCAGCTGGGCCGTGCCCAAGGGCCCGACGCTTGATCCGGCCGTCCGGCGCGGTGCCTTTCACGTCGAGGACCACCCGCTCGGCTATTTCGACTTCGAGGGGACGATACCGGCCCGCCAGTACGGCGCCGGCGACGTCATCGTCTGGGACTGGGGCCGATACCTGGCCGAGTCGACCGACGATCCCGGCCGGGCCGTGCGCGACGGAGAGCTCAAGTTCGAGTTGTTCGGTGGGAAGCTGCGCGGCCGTTTCACCATCGTTCGGACGCGGGGCGGCGCGGGCCGTCCCGGCGCCCGCGGCGCGGAGGGCGCCGCGGATCGGACCGGCGGCGGGGACCGGGCCGAGCGCGAGGAGTGGCTGCTGATCAAGAAGCGCGACGCCGCCGCCGTGGCCGGCTGGGATACGGAGTCGCTGCCGCGCTCGGTGAAGACCGGCCTGACGAACGACGAGGTGGCGGCGGGAGGCGCACCGCCCGCCGGAGCGAGCGAGGCCGCGCCGGGGTCCGGCCGGCCGCTCCCCTCCCCTGCCGACCTGCCGGGCGCTCGCCCCGCGCCGATGCCCGACTTCGTCGAGTCGATGAAGGCGACGCTCACGGGCCGGCCATTCAGCGACCCGGCCTGGCTGTTCGAGCTCAAGTGGGACGGCTACCGCGTCCAGGCCCACGTCCGCGACGGCCGCGTAGCCCTCTTCACACGCCGCGGCCGAAATGCGGCCGACTACTTCCCGGAGCTGGCCGTCCCGCCGACCTGGATCACGGCGCGCGAGGCGATTCTCGACGGCGAGGTGGTCGCCCTCAACGCGGCCGGCGAGCCGGACTTCGGCCGGCTGCAGGCCTGGCCGGGTATGGCGCACGGGCGGCGAGGGCCAACGGCGGCCGCCGAGACCGACATGGAGCCTCGGCCCGCCGCCCTCGTCTACGAGGTCTTCGACCTTTTGTACCTGGACGGCCTGTCGTTGCTGGAGGTTGCGCTCGAGGATCGCAAGCGTCTCCTTCGGTCGGTCGTGCTCGACTCGCCGACCGTTCGATACGCAGGTCACGTCGTCGGCGACGGCGAGGCCTTCTACGCCGCGGTCGCGGAGCGAGGCCTGGAGGGGATGGTGGCCAAGATGCGCGGGAGCCGGTACGAGCCGGGCCGGCGCTCGCGATCATGGCTGAAGGTGAAGCTCCGCCGGGAGCAGGAGTTCGTCATCGGCGGCTGGACGCCTCGAGCCGGCTCGGACGCCGACCTCAGCGCGCTCCTCGTCGGCGTGTACGAAGACGGAGAGCTGCGGGCGGCCGGCAGGGTCGGGACGGGCTTCGACGCCCGGGAACGGGCCCGGCTGCAATCGCTCATGGCTCCGCTGGCTCGCCGAGATTCGCCGTTCCGTGCCGCGCGTGGCGAGGAAGACGTTCGCTGGGTCGAGCCCCGGCTGGTCGCACGCGTCGAGTTCGCCGAATGGACCTCCGAGGGTTCGCTGAGAGCCCCCGCGTACAAGGGCCTGGAGATCGACGCCGATCCCACGACCGTCGTCCGTGAGAGCGGCGCCGCCGGTGGGGAGCCCGTGGAACCCGCCGCTCCGGGCAGGCCCGGCTCGCGGCCGGGGCGCTCGATGGGCCACTCCCGGGCCACGGAGCCGGGCGGCCGGTCGACCGCTCGGGCGGAAGAGCTGGCCGCGCTCGACGCCATGCCGGCAGGCGGCGGGAAGTGGAGCGTCGGCGGCAGGGAGCTCAAGCTAAGCAACCTCGACAGGCTCATCTGGCCGGCCGACTCCATCACCAAGCGCGACCTGATCCGCTACTACGTCTCCGTCGCGCCGTTCGCGCTGCCGTACCTGCGCGGCCGCGCCCTCACGGTCATGCGGCATCCCGGCGGGATCGATCGGCCGGGGTTCTGGCAGAAGCAGCTCCCGAGCCATACGCCGCCCTGGGTCGCCCGCTGGTCTTGGCCCTCCATCTCCGCGGGTGAGATCCGTGACTACGTCGTGGCGGACGGGGTCGCGGCGCTGGCCTGGATGGCCAACGAGGCGGCCATCGACCTGCATCCGTCGACCTTCCGGATCGAAGCGCCCGATCGACCCACCTGGGCCCTGATCGACATCGACCCCGGCCCGCGAACAGGCTGGGACGACGTCGTACTGCTGGCCCGGCTGTATCGAGCAGGCCTCGACCACCTGGGCGTGACCGGCTTTCCCAAGGTCAGCGGCCGGCGCGGCATCCAGGTCTGGATCCCGATCCGGCCGGCCTACACCTTCGACCAGACGCGCGACTGGGTCGGCGGCCTCTCGCGTGCGGTAGGCGCGGCCGTGCCAGACCTGGTCAGCTGGGAATGGGCGAAGGCCCGTCGCTCCGGGCTGGCCCGCCTGGACTACACGCAGAACGCGGCCAACAAGACGCTCGTGGCGCCGTACGCCGTCCGGCCGGCGCCCGGGGCCCCGGTCTCGGCGCCGATCTCCTGGGACGATCTCGACGATCCGGATCTCCGCCCCAACCGCTGGACGATCCGATCGATCCTCGACCGGCTGGCGGAGCGGGGCGACCTCTTCGGACCGTCGCTGACGCTGGAGCAGGAACTGCCGGCTCTCTAGGAGCCTGCGTCCGTAATCGCGGTCCGGAAGCGACCGAGACGTGTAGTTGATCGGGTCGACAGACGTTTTCGGGTCGCAGGGCTGAAGTGGGACCGCGGGAGCGGTTGGGCAGACTCCTCGCTGGCGTTATCCGATGGCCCAAGCTGTCCGTGGGACCGCTGGCGGGTTCCAGCCGGGCAGCACCTTGTCAGCCCTGCCGCTCCTGAATAGCTTGCCGATGTTGTGGACTGCGCAGACGAGCTGCCATTCGCCGGTGGCCGAGCCGAGACCGCGCAGGCTGAAGCGCCGGAAGCCACCCGCCTCCTTGATCTGGCCGAAGACGGGTTCGACGATGGCCTTGCGGCGGGCGTAGTGGGCGTGGCCGGCCTTGGTCGATAGCTTGCGAGCCATCCGCTGGATGGGCGTCAGACCGGACGGGATGCGGCCCCGGGGTGATGAGGGGCTGGCGGGTCCGTGGCCCTCGCGCCCTGTGGCGATGTAACCATCGATGCCGGCGCTCTTCAGATGGTCGATGTTGTCGTTGCTGGCATAGCCGGCGTCCGCGAGGACTCGCTTTGGACGCCGACCGGCGTTGGCCTCGACCGCATCGACCAGGGCGGGCAAGGAGCGGCTGTCGGTCGGATCGGCCGATAGGGTCGTGGCCACGATGACCTGGGCTTTCTCGTCCACCACCGCGCCGGCGTTGTAGGCCTGGACCCAGCCTTCGGTCCGGCTGCGCATGATCTTGGACTCGGGATCGGTGAAGTTGCGCTGCGATCTGGGGTCGGGCGTCGCTTCTGGGTCCCCCGTCCGCTCCCTCGCCTCGCGTTCGAGAGCCTCCTTGGCCTCGCGGATCTTGCGCAGGCGGCCTTCCCGTGTTCGCAGCTCGGGCGGCAGCTCGTCGCCCCGGGCATCGCCATAGAGCTTGTCCTCGGCCGCGTCGGTGGCCTCGGCCTCGCGCAGGATGGTGTTCACCTGGGCCGCGAGCTCGGTCTCGCGGGTCACCATCCGGCCATAGCTCATGGCCCGATGCTTGCTCGCGTTGGCCCGGATCTTGGTGCCATCGAGAGCGACCCGGCCGAGCTTGACCAGACCTGCCTTGTCGCACAGGGCCAGCACCTCCAGGAAGAGCGACCGAAAGGCGGCCAGGTGGCGACGGCGGAACTCCCCGATCGTCTTGTAGTCCGGACGGGCCTGGCCGGCGAGGAACATGAAGTCGACGTCGCTGGAGAGACGTTCCTCGATCCGGCGGGAACTGCGGACTCCGGTGGCGTAGCCGTACAGGAGAACCTTGAGCATCAACGCGGGGTGATAGGGCGGCATGCCCCGTGGTTCGTCGTGGGCGGCCAGGAAGGGAGCGAGATCGAGTTCGTCGACGAGATCGCTGATGAAGGCCGCCAGGCCGTCGGGCTTGACCCAGTCACGGACCGACGGCGGCATCAACAGGAGGCTGTCTTGGTCGTATGGCCGGAAGGTCTTGGTGCGCATACCAGATTCTCGCACCCCCACGAGGACCCGGCTAGCGATTAGTGACGCAGGCTCCTAGGCCCGAGGAGGACGCGGCGCGCGGATGGGCATCGGGCGCCGCCCCCGGTGGATGGTACGCTCAGGCCATGGACGAGACGCGCGACGCGGGCGACGAGCCCGAGACCCCGGCGACCGAGGCGGATGCGGAGGCGCCGTCCGGCGGCATCGTCGGCCACCTCCAGAGCGCCGCGGGGCCGATTGCCAGTGCCGTCGAGCCGTTCATGGACCACGTCGTGGGCCCGGTGACCGGAGCGATCGGGTCCGTAATCGAGGCGGCCAGCCAGGCCTGGTCGGTGCCGGAGGCGGCCATCGGCCGATGGCTGAGCGGCGCGGCGGCCGAGCCTCTGGCCAGCCTCTACGATCTTTTCCCGGAGGCACGGCAGGCCTCGCCGCACGAGCTCGGGCTGCGGTTCGTGCCAATCGAGGAGATCCGCGGCACGGCCGTCGCCGGCGCGGCCCAACGCGGCGGCGACTTCCTGCCGCTCAAACCGTTCCGCGGTGAGAACTGGGGGGCGCGCTGGCAACGGATCCGCGAGGCCAGCGCCCAGATGAAGCCGCTGCCGCCGGTGGACCTGATCAAGTACAACGGCGAGTACTGGGTCCTGGACGGGCACAATCGAGTCGCGGCCGCGCTCTACGCCAGGGGGGTCGGCCTGGACGCGATGGTGATCGAGCTGGTGGCGCTCGACGGCAGGACCAGCGAGCGGCCGGGGAATCTCCTGTCGTACCTGGGCGAGCGGGGCGAGCTGCAGGCCGCGGCGCAGGGCCGCCGGCCGGCGGTGGGGATGCGGCAGGTCGAGCAGGATTCCGCCGGCGAGGCGTCTGTGAGCCGCGACTCGGACGCGGAGCCGTGCGCGGATGACTAGACGGCTCGGGATCGTGTGGCCGGACCCGCGCCCGTTCGACGGCCGCGACGGCGCGCCGATCAGGTTGCTGGCCGTCTCCGACATGATCGAGCCGGCTCTGGCCGACGCCCGAAACCGCTCGGCGGCAGGGCCGATCGACCTGATCGTGGGCTGCGGCGACCTCGAATGTGACGATCTCGCCTTCGTGGCCGACGCGTTCGACGCGCCGCTCATCTACGTCCGCGGCAATCACGACAGCGACGAACGCTGGCGGCAATGTCAGGACTTCTGTCCCGAACCGGTCCGGTCGACGGCCCTTCTCCAGCGGGCCGGCCTTTCGATCGCGGGTCTCACGTGGCCCGGCCGCCGCGGCAGGGCGGCCCAGCGCGACGAGCGCACGGCCTGGAGCCAGGCGCTCCGGCTGGCCGCGCGGCGGGTCGGCAACCGCGACCCGATGATCGTGGCCAGCCACGCCCCGCCCCTCGCCGCGGGCGACGTCTCCACCGACATGTACCACCGCGGCTTCAAGGGATACCGCTGGCTGCTGGAGCGCCTCGAGCCCGCGCTCTGGCTCCACGGCCATACGCCGCTGGCGGCCGCCGGCGACTGGAAGGTCCAGGTCGGCCGGACGACCGTGGTGAACGTCACCGGAGCGGTGATCATCGAACTGCTGCCGCCCGGGCCGGTGAATGCGCGCCGCTGACCCTCGATCAGCCTATGGGAACGCCAGCTGGTGCCAGGTCCGGCCGCCGTCGTCGGTGAGGAAGACGCCGCCCGATTGGGTGCCGACCGAATCGCAGGTTTGCCCCGCCGGGCAATCCTTGATGCCGTCGAGCCAGCCGTGGATCTCGTCGGCCCAGTCCATGTACGTCGCCATGCTGAAGCCGCTCGTCGCAACCTCGGTCCAGGTGCGGCCGCCGTCGGTCGACCTCAGGAAGTCATCCCGGATCGGCGCGCCGGTGCCGACCGAATTGATGGTGAGGTAATAGTCGGGCCCGAGGACAGAAGTCCAGTTGCCCAGGCCCAGGCCATCGGGCGTGGTCGAGCGCGATTCCTCGACCCAGCTCGCCCCTGCGTCATCGCTCCGATACCGGATGACGGGCGCGGTGGACCAGCTCCCGTTGGAGGGCGTCACCATCGTCAGCAACTCGAGGTCGCCGCGGTCGTCGACGAATGGCGTGAGACCCCAATACATGTCGTCGGTCGGGATGCCCGGTAGGTTGGCCGTCCGCCATATCAGCCCGCCGTCGACGGTGGACACGACCGCCCTTCGTGACGGCTGGATTGCGACACCGGCATTCCGAGTGGCCCAGTCCACGCTGGCGGGAAGGCAGGCCGACGCTTTCGGCCCGGTCCAGGTCGCGCCGCCGTCGACCGTGACGTACTCGACGCAACCCTGGTAGATGGTATAGCCGGGGGAAGACCCGGGGGCCGGCGGTTCGACCGGTCGCGTCACGAAAGCCACGCCGTGGTCCGCATCGGCGAAGTGCGTGTCATCGATGAGGCTGAGGCCGGTGGCCTCGGGAATCGCCGCAGCCTCCGACGACTTCCAGGTCAGGCCGCCGTCGATCGTTCGCTGCACCCTGATGTGCCAGACACCGGACTCGAGGACCGTGGAGACCTGCCAGCCGTGGGTCCGGTCGACGAAGTCGAGGCTGGTCTCAGCGGTCGGGTCGGAGACCGCCGGCAGCGCTACGGGCGCCGACCACGTGACGCCGCCGTCCTCGGTGAAACGGATCCGGCCGTCGCCGGTCGAAGCGAACGCGGTCAGGCCGTCGCCGGTCCACTGGAAGCTCGTGGCCGGCGTCTGGCCGGCCGTCGGGTCCGGCAGGGCCGGACCGGGAGTCCCAGGCGTAGGTCCCGGGGTCGGAGCAGCCGGCCCGCTCCCGCGCAGGCTCAGACTGAGGGCCAGGATGGCGACGATCAGGAGAGCCACGGCCAGGCCCGCCAGGGCCGAGGCTCCGCGCAGCAAGATTCGCGGCGCGCGGGTTCGCCGTCCATGGTCGGCCGCCATCATCTCGACGGCCTCGCGGAGGTGGGCCGGCGTAGGAGGGGGAACGATGTCGCGCCGCAGGTCGTCACGCAGCCCGGCCTCCAGCTCAGCGTCGATCTCGAACCCATCGTCGCGGTGTTCGTTCATGGCCGGTCCTCCAGCCGCGGGCGCATCGTCCTCAGGGCGTTGTGGAGACGGGATTTGACCGTGCCCGCGGGAATCCCCAGTCGGGCTCCTATTTCGTCGACACGTAGATCCGCCCAGTAGCGGAGGATGACTACGATCCGATGGTCCGCGTCGAGCCGGTCCAGGGCGCGGCCGACAGCGTCCCGATTGGAGAGCGATACGGACGAGTCGCCGATCGCCGGCTCGGGTGCCGCTTCCAGCGGGCGAATCCGGCCCGGTCTGGCGCCGCGGAGCCGCTCGCGGCAGACGTTGACGAGGATCCTGCCGAACCAGGCCTCGAAGCGGTCGGGTTCTCTCAGGCTCGAACGCTTTCGCCAGGCGATGGCGAAGGCGTCCTGTGTGGCGTCGTCGGCATCGGCATCGTCGCGTAGGATGGCCCAGGCGAGCCGGTACGCGCCGTCGACGTTGCGGCGCGTCAGCGCGGCGAAGACCTCATCGGTCGTGGCCTGCCTTCCCACCGGCGTCTCGGTCCTCCCTCTCAGCCCGTCCAGTGCGTCCATCTTGCCCAATCCGATGGGCCGTCGTGGGCATTTCGTTCACGGGATTCGCGAGCGCACGAAGCCGCCGGGAATCGGGCGTGATCGCCTGCGGACGGGTCAGAGCGAGCGTGGATCCAGGTCGGCGGGGTCGATGCCGAGTTCGGCCATGACGGCTTCGGCATCGGCCGCCGGAACCTGGCCGCCTCGGGCCAACCCGGAGAACGCGGCCGCCGCTACATGCGGGGCATCGATCTCGAAGAGGCAGCGGAGCGATTCGCGATCGTCGGACCGCCCAAAGCCGTCGGTGCCCAGAACGATGCGCGAGGCCGGCAGCCACGGCGCCACGAGGTCGGGGTAGGTCCGGATCCAGTCGGTGGCGATCACGATCTGGCCGCCATCGGGTGGAAGGATCTCCGCCACGCGGGCGACGCGGGACTTCTGGTCCGGGTGAAGGCGGTTCCACCTGTCGGTCGCCAGCCCGTCGGCGCGGAGCTGCTGGAAGGAAGTGGCGCTGTATATCTCGGCCGGGATGCCGCGCCCGGCGAGAAGCTCCCGCGCCGCGACGACCTGCTGCAGGATCGAGCCGCTGCCGACGAGCCGCACCGGCGTGCCCTTGATGCGCGCGTCCTTGCCGAGAACCGGCGCCTCGAGGAGGCGGTAGAGGCCTCCGGCGATCTGCTCATCCGTCAGGTCGGCCGGCCGCTTCGGCATTGAGTAGTTCTCGTTGTACAGCGTGATGTAGTAGAAGACGTCCTCGCCCTTCGTCCACATCCGGTCGATGCCTTCGCGTACGATCGAGGCGAGCTCGTAGGCGTAGGCCGGGTCGTAGGCCCGGATGTTGGGGATGACCGAGGCCAGCACGTGCGAGTGGCCGTCGTCGTGCTGCAGGCCTTCGCCCATCAGGGTGGTCCGCCCGGCCGTGGCGCCCATGACGAAGCCGCGGCCGCGCTCGTCGGCCAGGGCCCAGAACTGGTCCCCCGTCCGCTGGAAGCCGAACATCGAGTAGAAGATGTAGAAGGGGATCAGCGGGACGCCGTGGGTCGCATATGACGTGGCCGCGACCTGCAGCGAGGCGGCGGCGCCGGCTTCGGTTATCCCTTCCTCCAGGACCTGCCCATCCTGAGCTTCGCGGTAGCTCAGGACCAGGTCCGAGTCGACCGGTTCGTAGAGCTGGCCGTGTGCGGCGTAGATGCCGACCTCCTTGAAGAGCGGATCGAGACCGAAGGTTCGGGCCTCGTCAGGCACGATCGGGACGATCGACCGGCCGATCTGCGGGTCTCGGATCAGGTTTCGAAGCAGGCGGCCGAACGCCATGGTCGTGCTGACGGCCATCTCCGAGCCGGTGGCGAACTCGGCGTCCACCTCGGCGCGCGGCGCCGGAAGCGGCTTCGAGCGAACCACGCGGCGCGGCACCGGTCCGCCCAGCGCGCGGCGCCGCTCGAGCATGTACCTGACCTCTTCCGAGTCGGGGCCGGGGTGGTAGTAGGGCGCGTCGTGGAGCGACTCGTCGGGGATCGGCAGCTCCAGGCGATCGCGGAATACGCGCAGCTCGGCCTCGGAGAGCTTCTTCGCCTGGTGGGTGATGTTGCGGGCCTCGACTCCCGGCCCCAGCGCCCAGCCTTTGATCGTCTGGGCCAGGACCACCGACGGACCGCCGCGGAACTCGGTCGCGGCGCGATAGGCGGCGTAGACCTTGCGGTAGTCGTGGCCGCCGCGCCGGAGGTGGGCCAGGTCGTCGTCGGAGAGGTTGTCTACGAGCCGGCGAAGCCGCTGATCGGACCCGAAGAAGTGCTCGCGGATGTAGGCCCCGCCGGCCACGGAGTACTTCTGGAATTCGCCGTCGACCGTCTCGTTCATCTTGTTCACGAGGACGCCCTCGACGTCACGGGCCAGCAGGTCGTCCCATTCGCGTCCCCAGATGACCTTGATGACGTTCCAGCCGGCGCCCCTGAAGAGCCCTTCCAGTTCCTGGATGATCTTGCCGTTGCCCCGCACCGGGCCGTCGAGGCGCTGGAGGTTGCAGTTGACAACGAAGGTGAGGTTGTCCAGGCCCTCGCGAGCGGCCAGCGAGAGGGCGGTAACCGACTCGGGCTCGTCCATCTCACCGTCGCCCAGGAACGCCCAGACGCGGCTCGCCGAGGTGTCCGCCAGGCCGCGATTGGCCAGGTATCGGTTCAGGCGCGCCTGGTAGATGGCCGCGATCGGCCCGAGACCCATCGATACCGTCGGAAACTCCCAGAAGTCAGGCAGCGTGCGCGGGTGGGGGTAGCTCGGCAAGCCCACGCCCGAGAGAGCCTCCTGGCGGAAGTGGTCCAGGTTTTCCTCGGTCAGGCGGCCCTCGAGGAAGGCGCGGGCGTATATGCCGGGAGCCGCGTGGCCCTGGAAGAAGATCTGGTCGCCGGAGCCGCCGTCGTCCTTGCCCCGGAAGAAGTGGTTGAAACCGACCTCGTAGAGAGAGGCCGCGCTGGCGTACGTGGCCAGGTGGCCGCCTATCCCCGGCGCCCGGTTGTTCGCCCGCAGGACCATGGCCACCGCGTTCCAGCGGATGAGCCGCCGGATCCGGCGTTCGAGATCCTCGTCACCGGGGAAGAAGGGCTCCTGCTCGGGGCTGATCGTGTTGATGTATCTGGTCTGGGTCAGAGGCGGCAGGCCGACGCGAAGCTGGCGGGCCCTCTTGAGGATCTTGTAGAGCAGGAAACGAGTGCGCTCGTCGCCCTCCTGGACGTGGATCTGGTCGAGCGCGTCCAGCCATTCCTGGGTCTCGGCCGGATCGATATCGGGCAGCTGGTGCTTGAACTCGTCGAAGTACATGGCTGGGGCGCTTCTCCGGGGCCGCGAGCGGGAGGCTCGTAATGTCGCCCTGTGGCGATCTGGCTTTGCAGGTTAGCGGATCGGTCCGAGGGCGTCGCCCGCGAACCTCCGCCGGTCCGCCTCGCGAGCGACTTGCCGCGCGTCATCGTACCCCGGCCCGCGCAGGGCCTTTGCGAGAACGGATCGTGAGGCCGCCTCCACGCTCTCTCCTTGCCGCCCTGGACGCAGCACGGTTAGGATGAACGGGGGAATCGTGCCGCCGGCCGGTGCCGCCATGCCGACCCGATGTCAGGGCGGAACGAGAGCGAGGCAATGAGCACCCAGCCGCTTGTCCTGGTCGCGGACGACGAGCAGCGGATCACCAAGCTGGTTTCGATGGCCCTGACCGACGAGGGCTTCCGCGTGGTCACGGCCGCCGGCGGAGAAGAGGCGCTGGCGAGGGCCGAGGAGGTCCGGCCCGACATAGTCCTGCTCGACATCGTCATGCCGGACATGGATGGCATCGAGGTCATGCGCCAGCTGCGCGAGCGGCGATCGGTTCCGGTAATCCTCCTGACGGCCAAGGGCTCGGCTGCCGACAAGGCCAAGGGCCTGGACCTCGGGGCGGACGACTACGTGGCCAAGCCGTTCTACATCGACGAGCTGGCTGCTCGGGTTCGGGCGGTGCTCCGGCGATCCTCCGGCGTCAGCCCGGGTAGCGGCGCCATCCGGTTCGACGACATCGAGATCGACCTCGAGCGCCGCATCGTCACCCGCGGCGGAGACCTGGTCGAGCTTTCACGGACCGAGTGGCTGCTGCTCCAGCACCTGGCGGTCAACGCGGGCAAGGTCGTGCTGCACACCGAGCTGCTGACCAAGGTCTGGGGCCCGGAGTACCGCGATGACCTCCAGTACCTGAGGGTCTGGGTCAGCCGGGTCCGCCGCAAGCTCGGGGCCAAGCCGGGCGAACCAGGCCGCATCAAGACATTCCAGGGGATCGGCTATCTGCTGGATGTCGCACCCGGGCGCGCCGACGAGCACCAGGGGGCCAGGCACGGCCAGGATGCCGCCCTCGTAGAGGATTACCACGACCAGGTCCGGTACGACGCCAGCCGGCAGATCAAACGGGCCAAGTCTTGAGATGGGCGACTTCAAGCCGACAAAGCGCACTCGCCGGACCGGTGATCATCCTCCGGACAGAGACAAGCGGCCCGAGGAGGGGGACCCGAGCCGCTTGTTTCATCTGAAGACGCCCCGTCACCGGCGTCTCCGTCTCGTATTCGAATTGGGGCGGGAAAGTAGTTTCCACAGTACGTGGATTTGCCTGACGATTGCCTGAAGACAGCGGAGTACATCATTGCATCGACGTTGCAGAGATCTATGAGTCACGGCCGGCCAGCGCAGGCGCGCGGGCTGTCCGATGGAACCGGTCTGATCTATTGCGGGCCGGCGCGAGATCGCATACAAAGGCCATCAGGGGCCAACGAGCCCCGGCGCGAACGGAGGACTCCCAAACGATGACTGGCAGCCGGCGATCTCCAGGTCCCGAGTCATGGGCGGTCGAGGACGCCGCCTCGCGCTACGCGCCCGAGGTGGCGCTCGTGGTCGTCGATCTGCAGAACGACTTCGGCGATCCCGCCGGAAGCCTCTTCGTCTCCGGCGGGCCCGAGATCGTGCCGCTCGTGAATGCCGAGGTCGGGGCAGCCCTGGGCGCCGGCGCGGTGGTCGCGTATACCCAGGACTGGCACCCCGCCCACACACCCCATTTCGCGCAGGACGGCGGCATCTGGCCGGTCCATTGCGTCCAGGAGACCTGGGGCGCGGAGCTGTACCCGTCTCTGTCCGTTCTGGGTCCGATCGTCCGCAAAGGGTCTCACGGAGAGGACGGCTACTCCGGCTTCTCGATGCGCAACCCGACCGGGGGACTCCCCGTGCCGACCGAGCTGGACGCGCTTCTCGCCAGGAGCGGGGTCCGGCGCCTGGTCGTATGCGGGCTGGCGACGGACTACTGCGTAAAGGCCACGGCACTCGACGGCGTCCGCCTGGGCTATGAAACGGCCGTCCTTCTCGATGCGATAAGGGCCGTGAACCTCGCGCCGCATGACGGTGACCAGGCGCTGGACGAGATGGCTGCCGCCGGTGTCATTCTCGTCGCCCGAAACACCGCCGGTTGACCGGGCGGCGCCCGACGCTCCCGCCGGCGCCGTGAGCAGCTGGGCAGAGTTCGAGACGGAGGCGCCTTTGCTGGCCGCCTTCGTGAGGGAGCGCCTGGAGGCGCACCGCCACCGGACGATGGCGACGATCCGCGCCGACGGCTCCCCACGCATCAGCGGGATAGAAGTAACCATCGTGCGCGGCGAGGTCTGGATCGGAGGGCTGGCCGGATCGCGCAAGTTCGCCGACCTGCGGCGTGATCCGCGGATCGCCCTCCACAGCGGATCGGACGACCCACCTCACTTTCGCGGCGACGCACGCCTGTCGGGTCGAGCGGTCCCGATATTCGACGACGAGCGCAAAGCGGCCTTCATGGAGGACGCCGGCGGCGGACCGCCCGGCCCGTTCGAGCTCTATCGCCTGGACATCGTCGAGGCTTCGACGGTGCGCGAGGCGGAGTCTAAGGACCATCTCATCCTGGAGTTCTGGAGGCACGGCCAGCCCACTCGCCTCATCGAGCGGTACTGAGGCGCGGGCCGCACCGGCAACCGCCCGGGCCCGATACGATGCACCGCATCGAGGTCTAGAACCTCCGCCCCTCACCGTAGGGCCATGCAACTCCATCTCGTCGACGCCACATACGAGCTGTTCCGCGCCCACTACTCGCCCAGGCCGCCCGCGTTCGGGCGCGACGGCCGGGAAGTAGGCGCCGTCGCCGGCTTGATGTACACGCTCCTCAGCCTGCTGCGTGACGAAGGCGCCACGCACGTCGGCTGCGCGACCGACCAGGTCATCCGATCCTTCCGCAACGACCTCTACGCCGGCTACAAGACCGAGGCCGGAGTCCCGGCGGAGCTCCTTGCCCAGTTCCCGCTGGCCGAGCGAGCCATGCGGGCCCTGGGCCTGGTCGTCTGGCCCATGGTCGATCTCGAGGCCGACGACGCGCTGGCCACCGCCGCCGCCCGCTGGGCGGACGAGCCGGGTGTCGATCGGGTCCTCATCTGCACGCCCGACAAGGACCTGGCCCAGTGCGTCCGGGGAGAGAGGGTGGTCCTGCGCGACCGGCGCCGCGACCGGACGGTCGACGAATCAGGCGTCGAAGCCCGCTGGGGGGTGTCGCCGGCCTCCATCCCCGACTACCTGGCCCTCGTCGGCGATTCGGCCGACGGCTTCCCCGGCCTGCCGGGCTGGGGCGCGCGGTCGGCCGCGGCCGTCCTGGGCCGCTTCGGGCGGCTCGAGAGAATCCCCGCCGACCCTGGGGAGTGGCGCGTCGACGTGCGCTCGCCGTCCGCCCTCAGCGCCACGCTCCGAGGTCGATGGGCGGAGGCGCTGCTCTTCAGGCGTCTGGCCACTCTCGTGACGGACGCTCCCCTCCCCCAGCGAACTCCGGAGGAGCTGCGCTGGCGCGGCGCGCGACGGGCCGAGTTCGCCGCGCTCTGCGACGAGCTGGGGCAGCCGCGCCTGGCCGAACGCCCGCACCTCTGGCAGGACTGATCGGGGCACTTGGCGGCCGGCCGCGGCCGCCGCTTAGCGGCCCCGCCATTCCGGGAGCGGCCCGACACTCCAGGGCTGCTGCTCTGCGGGCCGCCGCTCCTCGCTGCGCGGCCGCCGCGCTCCGGCGGGGCCTCCGGTTGTGACGCCGGTGCCGCCCTTCTCGATCGCCCTACTTCAGCATCGCCAGAATGGCGGCGTGGTTGCGCGGCGAGGCGGCCAGGCACGTCCACTTCTTGGCCGGGTAGGCCAGGTCGAACCAGGGCCCGCCATCCAGGCTCGTGACCGTGGCGCCGGCACGCTCGGCCATGAGACCGGCCGCGGCGATGTCCCAGGCGGAGAGCCCGGCTCCCTGGGCGTAGACGTCGAACCGGCCGCAGGCCACGTAGGAGAGCGTCAGGGCGGATGAGCCCATCGAGCGGTGGGCTCGGATCGACTTCATCGCCGCTTGGCGCTTGCGCACGGTGCCGCGTCCCCCCACGGCCAGGGTGACCACCAGGTCCGAGAGCAGCTCCTTGTCGGCCGCGTGGATCGGTTCGCCGTTGCGGAGGGACGGGCCGTCGATCGCGGCGGTGAAAGTCTCGTCGCGAGTCGGATCGTAGACGACGCCGACGACCGGCCGGCCCTCGGCGGCCAGCGCGATGGAGATGCAGAAGAACGGGATGCCGTTGGCGTAGTTGACCGTGCCGTCGAGCGGATCGACTATCCAGACGCGGCCGGACCCGGTCGCGCTCAGGGCGGCCACCTCGCCGATCTCCTCCGCGTAGAACGAATCTCCCGGATATCGCTCCTGGACGGCCCTCATCACGAGGCCTTCGCAGAGGTGGTCGACCTCGGTCACGACATCGCGGGGCCCCTTGGCCTCTATCTGCTCGAGTCGTTCGTAGCGCTCCATCTGGATTCGGCCGGCCTGGTGGGCCAGGTCGATGGCCAGCTCGAGCTCGGGACCGAAGGCCTCCGACCGGCCGAGCCGGCCCCGGCGAGCCTTCGAGGAGGCCTCGTCTTCGACTTTCGAAAAGGCCGTCATCGGCCCGCGATCCCGGCTTCGAGGGCGATCTCGATCGTGCGCTCGATCGAGCGGTTCAGCTCGTCCAGCGGAAGGTACGACTCCTCGGAAGTAGCCTCCTCCGAGAGGATGTCGCTCACGGTCAGGATCGTCGCCGCGGCCACGTTCGCGCCGGCAGCGCGGGCCCGAGCGGCCAGGTAGTAGAGGACGGAGCTCTCCATCTCGAAGGCCAGCACGCCGCGGCTACGCCACCTGGAGAAGTAGTCCGGATCCGGGTTGTAGAAGACGTCGACGGTGGCCACCTGGCCGACGTGGGGCCTCTGGCCGTGTCTCACGGCCACGTCGACCAGGGACCTCACCAGCTCGAAGTCGGCCGTGGGCGCGTACGGCTCGCCGTGAAGGTACGTCGCCGTGGCGCCGTCGACCGGCGCCGCCGAGGTGGCGACGACGATCTCGCCGGTCTTGATGCCGGGTCCGATGCCGCCACACGTGCCGACGCGGATCAGCCGCTCGGCGCCGAGACGCAGCAACTCCTCGACCACGATCGAGATGCTCGGTGCGCCCATGCCGCTGGTCTGAACGCTGACCGGCACACCCTTGTACGTCCCCGTATAGCCCAGGAGGCCGCGGTGGTTGTTCACCTGCCGTACGGCACCGGCGCCACCGTCGAACCTCTCGGCGATCCAGGTTGCCCGATTCGGGTCGCCCGGAATGAAGACGACCGGCGCGTAGTCCGAGGACTCGGCGCGTAGGTGGATCTGAGGCATCGGTGGACTCCAGCGGGGCAATTCGAGGGGCGGACATGCGAGGCATCCGCCGGGCTCGATTCTAGACGCCTCGGCGCCGAAGCCGGCGCCGCTCCGCATTCTGGTTCACGAGAGCCCGGCCATCTGCCCGAACGGGCTCGGTTCGGGCCGCCGGGCTGAATGTGAATCCACAGCCTGGCCACTGAGAAGCGTTCCCTCGATCGCCCGGAACGGTCGGCACGCGACCGCGTGCCTCGATGGACGGGGCGGTTGAGTCGGCCAATGTGGGGTTGGGTGTGGACAAAGTGTGCAAAACCTGGGATACATATACACGTACCGGCCCGGCAGGAGCCCACACCGCCGCAACTGCCGAACCGTCGAGTTGCAATTCCCGTATTCAGAGTCGTTGAGCTGCGACAAGGCAGCGCGGAATCGTGAGACTTCCCTGGCCCTCGGTTTGACCGGACCGTCTCCCGGTCAAGGTGCCCGCCACGAGAGCCTGAGGAGAGTGAGGAACCCGGTGCGGTTCGTTCATGCCCGGCAGGGGGCGATCGAGCGCCTTCTCTGGTCCCGTGACAGCCGGCTCGTATCGCGGGTAGCCCAGAAGCTGCCGCACGCCCGGATCATCGAGCTGGCCGAGTCGGGCTGGTGCGTGCTGGCCGACGCGCGCGAGCTGACCGAACCGATCGTCCTTCAGCTGGCCCAAACGTCCGCCTACGGCATGGCCGAGGTCGATCGCTCGCTGCCGAGCGCCGAGCGCTACTTCGTCGCGCTCGGCAACGCCGTCCAGGTTTCCGGGCTGGGCGATCGGATCGGTCTGGACGAGACCCCCGAGGCCGCGAAGAGCAAGGTTCTCGACAACTTCTTCGCGCTCAAGGAGAACCATCACGTCGAGTTCCAGCCGATCGTGGACCTGCGGACGATGCGGGCCGGCGAGTGGGAGTGCCTATTCCGGCCGCATATGCCGAAGATGCCACAGACCATCGGCTCGGTCGTGGACGCCGCGCTGGTCGCCGGGCGCCCGGTCGATTTCGACGTCTTCGTCGTCGAGGCCACCCTGGCGCGCATCTTCCAGGTCGCTGGCCCGATCTCCTTCGGGCGTCGCGCTCGCTACCACATCAACCTGTTGCCTGCCAGCCTCATCTCCCAGCATTTCGAGGCAGGTGCGCTGGCCGAGCGGGTTCGTCGAGCCGGCCTGTCGCCCCGCCAGATCGTGGTCGAATGCACGGAGCAGCAGGCCATCGCGGACATCGACCGCCTCAAGAGGCAGGTGCGCGCACTGCGCCGTCTCGGCTTCGGCTTCGCCATCGACGACGCCGGCGCGGGCTACGCCAGTTTCAACGTCATCGCGGCGCTCGAGCCGTCGATCATCAAGATCGACCGCCAGATCGTGAGCCGGATCGGCAACAAGGACGGCGAGCCGAAGAAGGCGCTGGTCGAGGCGTTCGTCTCGTTCAGCCGGAGGATCGGCGCCAAGGTCGTGGCCGAGGGGATCGAGAACCGGAAGGATCTGGTCGCGCTCCAGGAGCGCGACGTCGATTACGGTCAGGGATTCCTGCTGGGCCGGTCGTCCCCCACGCCGATCCAGCCACGCCGCATCCGGACGGGTCGCGAGACGCCGCCCGCCATCGGCGCCGTGGCCGGCTGGGAGGGCGCCGTGACCACCCACGCCGCCTCGAGCAGGTAGACGTCGCCGCGCCGGGCCCGAGCCGGCCACCAGTTCGTCCATTCCGGTGTGGGGCGCCGCCTCCGCGGCAGTTCGGCGGTAGTATCAACTCGAACCGATGGCAACCGAGCCTGCCCGAGAGAGGGATTCGATGACCGCGACCGACCAGACCGTTCCCGCCCCCCGCCTCCTCTCGGACCGGGGCCGACGCTTCCTCAACGCCCCCCGTTACGCGGTCGTGGCGACGCTCAACCCGGACGGCGGCGTCCTCCAGGCCGCGGTGTGGTACCAGCTCCAGGGTGACGTCATCATCTTCAACAGCCGGGTCGGCAGGACCTGGCCGGCCAACCTCCAGCGCGATCGACGCGTCTCGTTCATCGTGGTCGACGGAGAGGACTACATCGAGATGCGCGGCGAAGTCGAGATCGACGAGGATCCGGCCCGCGGCCAGAAGGTGATCGCCGAGCTGGCGCGGCGTTACGAGCCGGACCAGAACCCGGCGGCCCAGATCGCCGGATTTGCCGGGCAGCATCGGGTGACTTTCGAGTTGCGCCCGGCTCGCGTCTACGAGCGGTTCATCGGCAAGTAGGCGCCCATCGGGCATGGTGACCCTCGGAGGAAGCGACGATGGCTAGGGCGAAGATCGGCTACGCGGCCATGCTCGAGCAGTTCGGGCCGAACGAGGTCCTCGACCTGTGCGCCCGGGCAGACGCGGCCGGCTTCTCCGGCGTCATGGCCGCCGACCACTTCCAGCCCTGGACGCCACGGCAGGGCCAGGCATCGTTCGTGTGGGAGGTCCTGGCGGTCGCCGGCGGCCGCACGCGCGGCGACCTCGGTCCGGGCGTGACCTGCCCTTCTTTCCGGATGCATCCGGCGATCGTGGCCCAGGCCGCGGCCACGCTGGAGGTGATGTACCCGGGCCGGACGTGGCTGGGTCTCGGGTCCGGCGAGGCTCTCAACGAGCACGTCGTCGGGGGCTACTGGCCGGAGGCACCGGAGCGGATCAACCGCATGTTCGAGGCCATCGAGATCATCACCAAGCTCTTCAGCGGCCGTGAGGTCAAGCACGAGGGCCGGTTCTTCAAGATGGAGACGTGCCGCCTCTGGACGCTGCCTGCTGAGGCTCCGCCGATCTACATCGCGACCTCGGGTCCCGTCACGGCCAAACGAACCGGGCAATTCGCCGACGGCCTCATCACCGTGGGCGCGCCCGAGGAGAAGATCGAGATGGTCTTCGGCAAGTTCGAAGAGGGCGCCCGCGAAGCAGGCAAGGACCCGGGGAAGATGCCGAGGATCCTGCAGCTCCACCTCTCGTGGGCCGAGACCGACGCCGAGGCGATCGAGAATGCCGTCGCCGACTGGCCGAACGGCGGCATGAAGTTCTCGAAGCAGGACATCCGCTCGCCGCGCGACTTCGAGCAGATGGCCGCCCTCGTCCGGCCGGAGGACTTCAAAGGCCGAATGCTGATGTCGGCCGACCCGGAGGTCCACCGCCGCGAGATCCAGAAGTTCCTGGACCTGGGCTTCGACCAGATCTACCTCCACAACGTCGGGCGCAACCAGGCCGCCTGGATCAACGTCTTCGGCCGCGAGGTGCTGCCGGGGCTGACGGCGTAGGACGCGGCGCGGGACGACCCTGCGGAGGCGAATGCGGGCCCGCCGGTCGGGCGCTACGCTTTGTCCGAGCGAGCCTACGACTGAGCGGGAGAGACGATGCGGGTGGTTTGTCTGGCCGGAGGGGTGGGCGGGGCGAAGCTCGCCGATGGCCTCCAGCAGATACTCGCGCCCGGTGAATTGACGATCGTAGTCAACACCGGCGACGACCTGGAGCGCCACGCTCTGATGGTCTGCCCGGACTTCGACACCGTGCTGTACACGCTGGCCGCCATCGCCGATCCGGTCCAGGGCTGGGGCATCGCCGGCGAGACCTGGCAGGTCATGGGCCAGCTCGGCCGGCTGGGCGACGACACGTGGTTCCGCCTCGGCGACCGCGATCTCGCCACCCACCTCTACCGGACTGAGCGGCTGCGCCGCGGCGCCCGACCGACCGAGGTCGCGCTCGAGCTCGCTCGATCGCTGGGCGTGCCGACGCGCATCCTGCCGATGGCGGACGAGCCGGTTCGAACCCGGGTCCGGACCGCGGGCGGGTGGCTGGACTTCCAGGACTACTTCGTGCGTTTGCGTCAGGAGCCCGAGGTGTTCGAGGTCCGCTTCGAGGGCGCAAACCAGGCCGCGCTCACGTCCGAGGTCCGCGAGGCATTCCGGTCGGCCGAGGCGATCGTCATCGGGCCGTCCAACCCGATCGTCTCGATCGACCCGATCCTGGCCGTGCCGGGACTGCTGACGGAGTTCGCCGCGGCTCGGGGACGTGGCGTCCCCGCCGTCGGCGTCTCCGGCATCATCGGCGGCAGGGCGCTGCGGGGCCCTGCCGACAGGATGCTGGCCAGTCTGGGCTACGAGCCGAGCGCTCTGGGAGTGGCGCGACGCTACGTGGCGGCCGGGCTCCTGGATGCCTTCATCGTCGATCGGCAGGACGAGGCGCTCGCGGAAGCGGTCCGGGCCCTCGGAGTGGAAGTCACCGTCGCGGACACGATCATGACCGACGCGGGCTCGCGGGCGTTGCTGGCCCGCGAGATGCTCGCGGCCGCCGCCTGGGCCGGCGCGCGGCGTGGCAGAGCGGGGCAATCCGGCGCCGGCGCGGCCCGCCATCGGCCCTCCGACATGGCTGGCGAAAAGGGTGGCGATTCGTGAGCGGGACCAGCCTCGGCCGCATCGTGGCCATCGTGCCGGTGCGCTCGCTGAGCGGCGCCAAGTCGCGCCTGGGCGAGCGCCTCGATGCCGAGGAGCGAGCCGACCTCATCCTGGCGCTTCTTCGCCGGACCGTGCGGGAGGCCCTTGGCGCAGCGCGGCTGGCGGGGGTAGTGGTGGTCTCGATGGACGAGGAATTGCTCAGGGAAGCCCGGGCGGTCGGCGCGGCTTCGCTCCTGCAGGAGATCGAGGGCCTCAACCAGGGCCTGGACGAGGCGCGAGCCGGCCTGAGCGCCGAGGCCACGGCCGTACTGGTCCTCCCGGTCGACCTGCCCGGAATCTCGGCCTCGGCCCTTGACGAGCTGGCCGAAGCCGCCGACCGCGCTCGGCGGGACCAGCCGGAGCGGCCGGTAGTCATCCTCGCGCCTGACCACCACGGCTCGGGCACGAACGCCCTCCTGGTGGCGCCGCCGGACGCGATTCCCTTCCTATTCGGAGAGGGCAGCCGGGCCGCCCATGCGGCGGCCGCCCGGGCCGCCGGCGCCGCCTACGTGGAAGTCGAGGGGCCGCTGGGCTTCGACCTGGACACGCCGGAGGACCTCCTGGTGGCCGACCTGCACGGGCTCGACCATGAGGCGGGCCGATGATTCGCGGTCCCGGCGCCCCGGAGCCCGGCCCCGCCGGTGGCCGCCTGTCCGCGATCGCGCTCGATGGTGTCCCCGAGATACGCCCGGGCGACAACCTCGAAGCGGCGCTGGTTGCCGCGATCCGGTCCACGCCGGGAGTCCTGCCGCTGTCCGAGGACGACGTCCTCGTGGTCACGCAGAAGGTTGTCTCCAAGGCGGAGGGGGCCATCGTCGACCTGACGACGGTCGAGCCGCGTGCCGAGGTCGTCGCCTTTGCCGAGCGCTGGGACCGCGACCCGCGCCAGTTGGAGGTGGTACTGCGAGAGGCCCGCCGGGTCGTCCGGATGGCCAACGGCGTGCTCATAACCGAAACGCGTCACGGATTCATCTGCGCCAACGGCGGCATCGACGCGTCCAACATGGGCCCGGGCAGCGGACACGTCGTGACGCTGCTGCCGGCGGACCCCGACGCGTCCGCGACTCGTATCAGAGCGGCGCTCAGGTCCGCCTTCGGAGTCGACGTGCCCGTGATCATCTCGGACAGCTTCGGCCGGCCGTGGCGATGGGGCATCGTCGACGTGGCCATCGGCGTCAGCGGCCTGGTGCCGCTGGACGACATGCGGGGGCGGCCCGACGCGGACGGCCGGATCATGCGCAGCACCGTCCGAGCCACGGCCGACGAGATCGCCACCGCCGCGGAGCTGGTCCTCGGCAAGACCTCGGGCCGGCCGGCCGCGATCATCCGTGGCGCGAACCCGACGCGCGGCGAGGGCCGCATCGCCGACGCGCTGATGCCGCGCGAGTTCGATCTCTTCCGGTGACGCGGGCCGACGACGACGGCGCCGCCACCTCCGCCGCGCCGAGCGCGCCGGCACCTGCCGGAGTGGCCGACCTGGCACAAATCGCGCTGCCACAAACGGCCGAGCCGCCGCCAACCGCGCCGCCACGAACGGGCGTCATGGCCGGCCCGATCGAGGCCCGTTTCGAAGCACCCGGCCCGATCGACCTCCGGCTCTCGATGGCGCCGCTGCGCCACGGGCTCCGTGACACGACCATCCAGTTCGGGCGCGACGGCGTCTGGCTCTCCCGCCGAACCGAAGCGGGGCCGGCGAGCCTGCGAATCTGGACCCAACCGGGCGAGAGTGCGGTCCACGCCCAGGCGTGGGGGCCCGGCGCGGAAACCGCCCTGGGCGCGGTCGCCGGGCTGGCCGGGCTGCTGGACGACCCGGCCGAACTGGTCCCCCGGCACCGTCTCGTGCGAGAGCTGCAACGCCGCCTGGAGGGCCTCCACCTTCCCCGGACGGGGCAGCTGGTGCCGGCCCTGATACCCGCGATCACCGGCCAGAAGGTGACCGCCGGCGAGGCCTACTTCGCCTACGCCGCCCTGCTGGGGCGCCTGGGAGAGCCCGCCCCAGGGCCCGCGGCGCTGCGCCTGGCCCCGGCCGGCGCGAGCCTCGCCCGCCTCCCCTACTTCGAATTCCACCCGATGGGCCTCGAGCGGCGCCGCGCCGAGCTGCTGCGCAGGATCGGCCGCCTCGAGTCGAAGATCGAGCCGCTCATCGCTTCCTCGCCGGCGGAAGCGCGCTCGAGCTTGCAGGAGATCCAGGGCGTCGGACCGTGGACGGCGGCCGAGGCCTGCGGAGCCGCCTTCGGGGATCCAGACTCGGTCAGCCTGGGCGATGCCCACCTGCCGGACCTGGTGGCCTGGGCTCTCGCCGGCGAGCCCCGGGGCGACGATGCCCGGATGCTCGAGTTGCTGGCCCCGTACGCCGGCCAGCGGGGCCGGGTGATTCGACTGCTCGAGGCGGCGCGGATCAAGGCCCCGAGATTCGGGCCGCGCTTTACCCCCGGGCGGATCGAGCGCCTGTAGGCGCCCGGCCGGCGGCCGCTTCGCGCTCCCCCGGCCGCCCTAGTGTACTAGCCCGCTGGATGCTGGACGGTACCGCGCATCGCAGCTACGATGCTCGGTATGGCAAACCATCCAGCTCCACCGTTGGTCATCAGTGAATCGGAAAGGGCTGAGCTCCTGGCATTGGCCCGAGCCGGGAAGACCGAGCAGCGGATTGCGACACGAGCGCGGATCGCGCTGGCCGCCGGCGAGGGTCGGCCAAATCGCGCCATCGCATCCGACTTGGGCGTCAGCCCGATGACGGTGCTTCTGTGGCGCGGCCGGTTCACAGCAGATCGGGTCGCAGGGTTGCGCGACGCACCACGACCGGGCCGCGAGCCGATCTACGGCCGGACCGAACGCGATCGGGTCATTGCTCTCACTCTTGAGCCGCCGCCGCAGGGCGTGACCCACTGGAGTGCCCGGCGGATGTCTGCCCGGACCGGCATCAGCATCACCACGATCCAGCGTATCTGGGCCGAAGCGAACCTCAAGCCCCATCGGGTCGAGACGTTCAAATGGAGCACCGACCCCGAGCTCGAGGCCAAAGTCCGCGATGTCGTGGGCCTGTATCTGAACCCGCCTGAGCGGGCCGTCGTCCTGTCGATCGATGAGAAGACCCAGATCCAGGCTCTCGACCGGACTCAGCCCATGCTGCCGATGAAGCCCGGACAAGTTGAGCGCCACACCCACGACTACAAGCGCAACGGCACCACGAGCCTGTTTGCCGCGCTCAACGTGGCCACCGGTGAGGTCACCCAGGAAGCTCGGGCGCGCCACACCGGCCTCGACTTTCTCGCCTTCCTGCGCCGCATCGAGCACGTCTATCCCGATCAGGAACTGCACGTCGTCCTGGACAACGTCTCCTCTCACAAGACGCCCGACATCGCGAAGTGGTTGAGGGCTCACCCTCGAATCGTCTTTCATTTCACCCCGACCAGCGCCTCGTGGATGAACCAGATCGAGACCTGGTTCGGCATCCTCACACGCCAGGCCTTGCGCCGGAGCAGCTTCCGAAGCGTGAAGGAATTGATCGGCATGATCGACGCCTTCACGGCCCAGTGGAACGAGGGCTCAACGCCCTTTGTCTGGGTCAAGACCGCCGACCAGATCCTGGCCAAGGCCGTCCGGAAGTCTCCAGCGTCCAGCGAATCGGGACACTAGGGCTAGCAGCCCGCGAGGTACAGGCACGGGTTCACCGCGTCGGCCACCGTGCCGAGGGCCCATGGGTAGCCGAGCCAGACCTCGAAATGGAGATGCGGTCCGGTGGCCTCGCCCGAAGTGCCGATGGAGCCGATGCGCTGGCCCGCCGAGATCTTCTGGCCGGCGTGAACGAACCAGGCCGAGAGATGGTTGTAGGTCGTGTAGAGCTTGGTGCCCTCCTTGACCCATATCACGTTGCCGCCGCCCGTGTACGAACGCCAGCCCGCGAAGATCACCGTTCCGCCGACGGCCGCGACGACCGGGGTTCCGTACGCGGCCGCGATGTCGATGGCGTGGTGGCCGGACCAGAAGTACTGGCTGATGTAGCTGTTGCCGTCGACGGGCCATATCCATCCGCCCGCCCTGACGCTCCCGCCGCCTCCGCCTGAGCTGGTTCGCGCGACCGGCATCGCGCCACCGCTGGCGCCCGGGATCAGCACGGTCTCGCCCAGGACCAGGTTGGTGTCGGGCAGGTTGTTGGCGTCGACGATGTCCTGGGCGGTGACCTTGTACCTGGCCGCCAGAGACGCGAGCGTGTCCTTGGTGCCGACCTTGACCAGCAGACCATCCATCGGCGGAATCAGGAGCTGTTGGCCGACGCGCAACGAAGCCGGATTCGGAAGCGAGGCCTTGTTGGCCCAGTAGATCGTCGAAGTCGCCAGGCCGAAGCGGGCGGCGATGCCGCTGAGCGTGTCGCCGGCGACCACCGTGTACGTCCTCAGCAGCGTCCTGGCGTCGATGCCGACACCCGGATTCTGAAGCGTGTTGGGGATCGAGCCGTCGCCGAGATAGATGTCGCTGAAGTCGGAGGCGAGAGGTCCGTCGCCCGGGCCGAACTGCACGATCGGAGCGACAGCCCGGAACTGCGCGGCCGCCACCGCCGCCGCCGAAGTCGGCTGCCCGGCCGCCGAGGCGGACGGCACCTGAGGCAGCGAACTCGCCAGGGCGGCCGCAATCAGGAGGGCACACAGACCGATCGGGAGGAGCTTCTCGATCCCGTCCAGCTCGGCCACCCGGTTCGCGGCGCGGCGAACTCGGGCGAACGCGTCCGCGGCGTCACGCCCACCCGACCCCCCGCCCTGGGGCCTGGCGAGAAGCACAAGGCGGTCGAGAATCCGACTTACCGCGGTCGATGTTTCACGCAATACGGGACTCCAACCAGGAACGGCTGCGGGCTGCCATCCGGACGGTCTACCGATCGAAAGACACCCTACCAGAGGGACGGTCAAAGGCGCAACTGCGCGTGGTTGCCGGCACCTCCGCCCGATCGGCGCGCTCGGGTTCGGGCCGCGCGGATCCGGCCGGCTGAGGCCGCGGTGCTAACCTGTGGACCACTTCCTTCTCCCATCCGGGTCCGCCGGAACGTTTCGTCGACGCTTGGAGGCGCCCAGTGAAGATCGGTCTCCAGATCCCGTCGTTCACATGGCCCGGCGGCGATGCCGCGATCGGACAGACTCTCGCCCGCATCGCCGAAACCGCGGACGGCGCCGGCTTCGATTCCCTCTGGGTCATGGACCATTTCTACCAGATCCGCGGCGTCGGACCGGCGGAGGAACCGATGTTGGAGGGGTGGTCGGCGCTGGCGTTCATGGCCGCCCATTCCAGGACGGCAACTCTCGGGCTCATGGTCGGCGGCGTCCACTATCGGCAGGCGGGCCTCTGGGCGAAGGCGGCGACGACACTCGACGTCCTAAGCGGCGGCAGGGCATACCTGGGGATCGGCGCGGCCTGGAACGAGGAGGAGAGCCGGGGACTGGGCTTTCCGATGCCTCCCCTCGGCGTCCGTTTCGAGATGCTGGAGGAGACCCTTCAGATCGTCCACGCCATGTGGCAGGGCGAACGCGGCTCCGGCGAGCCGTTCCACGGCAAGCACTACCAGGCCGAGCGTCTCCTCAATTCGCCCCAGGCGATCAGCCGGCCTCATCCGCGCATCATCATCGGCGGCGGCGGCGAGCAGAAGACGCTCCGGCTCGTGGCCAGGTACGCCGACGCGTGCAATATCTTCGGCGGCCCGGACCAGCTGACGCATAAGTTCGCCGTCCTGCGCGAGCGCTGCGCCGAAGTCGGACGGCCTTTCGACGAAATCGAACGGACGAACCTTGCCCACGTCGATCTGTCGCAGCAGACCGCGGGCGAGATCGTCCAGCGCTTTGGCGCCCTGGCCGACGTCGGCGTCCAGCACGTCATCTTCAACGTCGCGAACGTGGACGACACAAGCAACCTCGAGACTCTCGGGCGCGAGGTAATCCCGCAGGTCCACGCTATCGTGCCGAAGGCGATCTGAGCGGGGCCGGTCGAACCGTCGGCCGGGCTCGGGCGACATATCTCCGGGCGGGGTCGGACGTGTCGGCGTCAGCCGGCGGGCTCGTTCGAGCGGCCGAGACGTCCGGCTTACATATACTCCCGGGGAGTATCAGAGAGTGGTAGGATTCGGCCATGACCGATGACCTGAAACCCAAGACCACGAGCCCACTCAGCGGCCTCAGCTTTTCGTATCTGGCCCCCGCCGGCGGCGACACTCCACCCGTGTCCGCCCGGCCGGCCGCGGCGGCACCGGCAAGCGGTGGGTCGGGTGAAGTCGTGGCGGCTCCCGTCGTGATCGTCGGGTCCGGGCCGGCTGGGCTGACGGCCGCGATCTACAGCGCCAGGGCCAACCTGGAGCCTGTCGTGATCGGCGGAGTCAGCAGCGGCGGCCAGCTCATGATCACGAGCGAAGTGGAGAACTACCCCGGGTTTCCCGAGGGAGTCCAAGGCCCGGAGCTGATGGGCCTGTTCCGGGCGCAGGCCGAGCGCTTCGGGGCCCGAATCGTCGACGCCGACGTGGACCAGGTCGATCTGGGAAGCCGGCCCTTCCGGCTTTGGGCCGCCGGCGTCGAGTACCATGCCCGGGCGGTCATAATCGCGACCGGGGCGGAGGCTCTCTGGCTGGGCCTCGAGAGCGAGACGCGGTTGCGGGGCCGCGGCGTGAGCGCCTGCGCGACCTGCGACGGCTTCTTCTTCCGTGACAAGGAGATAGCCGTCGTCGGGGGCGGCGACAGCGCCCTCGAGGAGGCCCTCTTCCTGACCCGGTTCGCGAGCAAGGTCCACCTGATCCACCGGCGGGACGCCTTCCGGGGCAGCAAGATCATGCAGGATCGCGCCGAAACCCATCCCCGCATCGAGTTGCACCTGAACCGCACCGTCGAGGAGGTCCTGGGCGCGGAGCACGTGGAAGCGGTGCGACTCCGCAGGACCGACGCACCGGGCGAGGAGACCCTGAAGCTGGACGGCGTCTTCGTGGCTATCGGCCACCGGCCCAACGCGGCGGTCTTCCGTGAGTGGCTCGAAACCGACGAGAAGGGCTACCTTCGAACAGGCGGCGCCACGACCGCGTCGAAGATCGACGGAGTCTTCGTGGCCGGCGACGTGGATGATCCCCGCTATCGCCAGGCCGTGACGGCGGCCGGCGAGGGCTGCCGGGCGGCGATCGACGCGGAGCGCTGGCTGGAAGCCCAGGACGAGAACGCGGCCAAACACGTGGAGTCGGGTGCCGCCCTGGCGCGGTAGAAGGCCGGGACGGGCGGGCCGGTCCGGCCGCCGGACAAGCGGCCTCCCGGAAGCGACCGAGCAATCGGCGCCGCGCCGCGGGCATCAGCCGAGGACTGGCGTGGCCGGCGTCGTCGCCGGGCGGACTGGCGTGGCCGGCGTCGTCGCCGGGCGGACCGGCGGCGACCGGCGATATCCGCGGGACTCATCCCGCGCGGGGCCTGGGGATCACGGCCGGTCGAGATCGCTCCTTAGCGGTACGCTGGAGCGACAGATCCGGGCGGCACGCTTCTTCCGGAGAAGCGGCGTCCCGGCGCACGGGAGAAGAAGCGTGGGCGAGAAGCAGGTCAGCCTGAGGCATGAGGGCGGGTCTCGGTTCGTCGCCAGAACGGGCTCGGGCCATGACGTCGTCATCGACAACGCCTCGGGCAATACCGGCCCACGGCCCACCGAGCTCGTCCTGGCCGCCATCGCCGGCTGCACCGCGATGGACGTGGTCGAAATCCTGGCCAAGAAGCGCCAGGCCGTCGACCGCTACTCGGTAGAGGTCAGCGGCGTCCAGCGTGAGAAGGCGCCGAACATCTACACCACCATCACGATCCTTCACGTGATAGAAGGCGACGTCGAGACCGCGGCGGTCGCCCGTTCGATCGAGCTTTCGGCCACCAGGTACTGCACCGTCAGCGCCCAAATCGCGGCCGGACCGGCTCGCCTGAGCCACCGCTACACGATCAAACGCCCCGGGACGGACGGCGCGCCGCCGAGCGAGGAGTCCGGCGAGGTCGTGGTCACCGGCCCGATGTGGGACGTCCAGGCGGACTGACCCGGAGCCTCAAGCGGCCGGAGCGGCCTCGACGCGGTCCAGCCACAGGCCGTCGTTCGGGTCCACGACTACGGGCACGATGTCGAGGCGCTGCCCGCTCGCCGCCTCCAGGATCGTCGGGCGAGCGTCTTCGAACGGGGCATAGGATCCGCCGCTGCCGTCGGCCGCCGAGATGTGCATGACCCACTGCCCGGGCTTGAGCGGGTAGGTGCCGTCGCGGAAGGCCAGGAAGGAATCGCCCAGGGCCGTGACCGGCGCGCCCGTCTCCAGCGAGATCACCGAGAGCAGCGACCGCGGCACGAAGACCCGGCACGAAGAGGCGTCCGCGACCGGGTAGTTCGCGCCTTTGAGCGTGACCGTCGTCCCCTCCGCGCCGACGAGAATGGAAGACAGGTACGTGATCCTGGTTTCCAGGGCGGCATAGGCCCGGCGCGACGGCTCGGCCTGCGTGCCGACGGTTCCGGTCGGCACGTCCACCGCCACGACGCCGAGCACGAGCGCCCCGGCGACGAGCCCTGGCGCGAGAAGGCCCCATCGATCGCCTTCGGCCCGCCTGACGGCCGGTCGTCGGAGCACCCAGCTGATCAGAGCTGCGGCGCCGACGGCAGCGGCGAGCAGAACGGCCGCGTCGGCCTCCTCGTAGTACCGCACCGAGATGTACACGGCGCGCCAGGCCAGCACCACCAGCGTCAGCAGAACCCCGCCCGCGAGCGAGGCCAGGGCGAATGCCATGGCCCGTCGCCGCGAGAGCACGAGCCACGCCCCGCCTATCAATGCCAGCACGAGCAGAGCCGCCGCCGGCTCGTAGTAGTAGAGCTCCTTGCGGACCGCCTGCAGCGGCGAGATCGACTGCAGGTCCGGGTAGGCGATGGCGGTGTAGGCGCCGGGAATGCCCAGCCAGTAGAGCGGCCGGCCGGTCAGCAGCCAGTCGTGAAGGCAGGCCAGGGGCAGGGCCAGCCCGCCGATCAGCAGCGGCAGGGCGGTGCGAAGCCCGGCCCGGTTGCCGCCGCGCAGCGCACGCAGCCCGATCCAGGCCACGCAGGCCGCGGCGGCCGCGAGAAGCCAGATCGTCTCCGTTCGCGCCAGCCCCGCCAGCAGCAGGGCCAGACCCGCCAGCCACGGCCGCGGCCTGTCGGCCGTCACGAGCACACCCGCCAGCAGCCAGAGGGAGAGCCCCCATATGAACGAGTTGGCGTGGGCGACCTCGAGCCCGAAGTCCGGCCAGGCGAGGAGCCCGACCGTCACGATGACGGCGGCGCCGATCCCGCCGAGCCGGGCCGCCAGGCGGGCCGCCATCGCCACGCCGGCGGCCCCGACGACCACGGTCAGGACCGTCAGGCTCCGCCAGTCGTGAGTTAGAGTCCAGGCCAGGCCGTAGATGAGCGTCAGCAACGGCTTGGGGGTCGTGGGCAGCAACGCCTCGAGATGATGCCCGCTGACGATCCGATTGAAGTAGAGAACCGTGGTCGCCGCGTCGGTGTCGTTGGTGACACCGGCGAGCGGTTGCACGATGAGCCAGAGGACCGCCGCGGCCAGGAGGCCGACGAGGCCGGCCAGCACCCACGGATCCCGAGCCAGAACGCGCGCCCGCCGAGCGGCGCCGGGGTGGACCGCCCCGTCCAAGTGTCGAGCCGATGCCATCGCTGCCCCATCCTCCGGTCGGGCCAATGACGGGCATGGTAGCCGAACCGGGGATCCAGCCGGAGCGATGCCGAAAACCGGGGCCCCTGCCGGCGCAGCGACCTCACGTCTCGCGGTCGTGGCATAGCTCCGCCTGCCTGCGCTTCCCGCCGCCGGTCGCTCTCGGTTCGGCCATGTTGCATGACTATTCATCGGTCCGTATACTCATGCAATCATGACGGCCACCCGATCCACGCGTGAAGACCTCGCCAACGCCGGCTCCGGCGCCGGGTCGTCGCCCGCCCGCGGCACGCCGGCCGGCGGAGGCTCGGCGCCTGAGGCTGGACCCGAGCGCGAACTGGGACCGGCCGCCTTTCGCGCCGGCGGTCGGGAGGCGATCACGGTCGGAATCGTCGGTGCGACCGGTTACGCCGGCGGCGAGCTGGTAAGGCTTCTGCTGAGCCACCCCAACGTCAGGCTCGCCGGATTGTACGGGCGCAACCGGGACAACCAGCCGATCGCGGCCTCTCATCCGCACCTCAGCGAATCCGGGCTGGTCATCGATCAGGCCGTCCCCGAGGCCGACGCGGTCTTCACCGCGCTGCCTCACGGCGTGGCCGCGGGGATGGCGGCAGAGATAGCCGCACGCGGCTCCGCGATCCTCGACGTCGGGCCCGACTTCCGCCTTCACGACCCGGCGGACTATCCGCGCTGGTACAAGTTCGACCACCCGGCGCCGGACCTGCTGGCCGCGGCCGTCTACGGCCTGCCGGAGCTCCACCGCGAGGAGCTGCGCGCCGCGGCCGGCCGCACGCCGACGATCGTCGGCCTGCCCGGCTGCTACCCCACCGCGAC
The DNA here is from genome assembly GCA_963713795.1 of uncultured Chloroflexia bacterium. Lineage (GTDB taxonomy): Bacteria > Chloroflexota > Limnocylindria > Limnocylindrales > CSP1-4 > Fen-1039. Next base: position 54,955 of record CAVQNC010000007.1, on the reverse strand, counting down.
GATCCTGACCCTCGCGCCGCTGGCGCGGGCCGGTTTGATCGGCGATCTGGTGGTCGATGCCAAGAGCGGCGTCTCCGGCGCCGGCCGCGAGCCGAGGGTGGATCTCATCTTCTCAGAGGTCAACGAGAGCGTCAGGGCCTACGGCATCTTCGAGCACCGCCACACGGCCGAGATGGAGCAGGAACTGCAGCAGCAGGGGGAGCGCGGAGCGCTGGCCAGTCGCGACGCCAACCCGGGCGTGGCCACGGTGGACTTCCTGCCGCATCTGATCCCGATGACCCGCGGCATCCTGGCCAGCTGCCACGTCAGGCCGACGCGCCCGGTGACCCAGGCTGAGCTGGACGCGATCTACGAAGAAGCCTACGGCGACGAGCCGTTCGTGCAGGTGGTGGACGACCCGCCCGCGACCAAACACGTCTTCGGCAGCAACCTGTGCCGGATATGGGTAAAGGTCGATCCGCGGAGCGGCCGCATCCTGGCCCTGGGTGTGATCGACAACCTGGTCAAGGGCGCCGCCGGCCAGGCTGTCCAGGCCCTCAACGTCCTCTTCGGGCTGCCCGAGACGACCGGCCTCGGCCAGTACCCGATCGCGCCGTAACGCCGACCACAGCCCACTCCCGCCGGGCCGGCTCCGCGGCCGAGCCTGCGGGCCACCGATCGCAACGCCTATCCGGAGGGAATCGAACACGATGAACCCAGGTTCCGATCGGCACTCGACCGCGGGCGCGGCCTCGCGGCCCGACCTGCCGCCCCTGCCGGACCGGCTGCCGGCCGTCGAGCAGCGTGCCGCGATGCCGCGCGGGTTCCGGGCCGCCGGGCTGGCGGCGGGGATCAAACCATCCGGCCGGAGCGACCTGGGCGTGATAGCGACGTCGGGCGAGTCAGCCGCGGTCGCCGCGGTCTTCACCCGAAACCAGGTCGTTGCGGCGCCGATCAAGCTCTCGCGAGCCCACCTGAGCGCCACCGAGATCGGCGGCGGCGGCCGGTTCGGCTGGGCCGACGCCATCGTCGCGACGGCCGGCGCCGCGAACGCCGCCACCGGGGCCGACGGCGACGCCGACCAGGCCGAGGTGAACAAGGCCCTGGCCGGCCTGCTGGGCACCAGGACCGAGCGCACGCTGGCCCTCTCGACCGGCGTGATCGGCGTGCGGCTGCCGGTCTCGAAGGTCCGCGACGGACTGGTCAGACTGGTCCCGTCCCTCACCGCGACGGACGCCGGTCTGGAGGCCGTGGCCGGGGCGATCATGACCACGGACACGAAGATCAAGCTGGCCACGACCACGGTTCGGCTGCCGGGCCCCGACGGCAAGCCGGCCGCGGTCACGGTGTCCGGGATCGCCAAGGGCGTGGGCATGATCCACCCGCGCATGGCCACGATGTTGAGCGTGATCCTGACCGACGCCGACGTAGCCCCGGCGACTCTCTTCGCCCTGCTCTCGCCGGTGGTGCAGCGAACCTGGAACCAGCTCAGCGTCGACGGCGACACCAGCACGAACGACACCGTCTTCCTGCTCGCCTCCGGCGGTGCGGGCGCGTCCGTGACCCTGGCCAGCCACGAGGCGTCCATCCTCTCGGGAGCCATCGAGGCCGTGGCCCGGTCGCTGGCACGCCAGCAAGCCGCGGACGGCGAGGGTGCGACGACACTGATCACCTGCCAGGTCAGCGGCGCCGGAGACGACTACGACGCCCGGGCCATCGCCCGCTCGGTCGTCAGCAGCAGCCTTTTCAAGGCGGCGGTCCACGGCCGGGATCCCAACTGGGGCCGCGTGGCCAGCGCGGCCGGAAACGCCCGCCTGCCCGACGAGCAGCTCCTCGAGGCGGCCGGCCTGCATCACACCGAAGCCATGCCTCGGGCCGGCCGTGCGCCCGAGTTCGACCTCGACAGGCTCCAGATAGCGATCGCCGGCACTCTCGTTTTCAAGGGCGCTCCCCTGCTCTTCGACCGCGCGGCCGTGCGGGCGGCAATGGACGCCCCCGAGGTGCTGATCAGGCTGCACCTCGGCCTCGGCGGGGGCAGCGGCGAGGCCTTCGGCTGCGATCTGACCGAGGGCTATGTCATCGAGAACGCGGAGTACACGACGTGAGCGAAGTGCTCGTCATCAAGCTCGGCGGAACGACGCTGGCCGACCAGGCCCACGTCCTCGACGAGGTCGCCGGGGTCGCTCGCACGCGCCCGGTCGTGCTCGTCCACGGCGGCGGCAAGCGCATCACCGAATGGCTGGAGCGTCTCGGCGTCCCCAGCCGCTTCGAAGGCGGCCTGCGGGTCACCGACCAGGCCGCCCTGGACGTGGCCGCGGCCGTTCTGCGGGGAGTGGTCAATTCCGAGCTCGTCTCGGACCTGAGGGATCGCGGCGTTGATGCGGTCGGCCTCTCCGGCGTCGACGGCGGGTTCATGATCGCGGAGCGGCTGCCCGGCCTGGGTCTGGTGGCCCATGTCGTGGGCATTCGCCGTGACTTCCTCGACACTCTTCTCGTAGCCGGCCAGGTGGCCGTGGTGGCGCCGCTCGCCCGCGACGAGGGCGGCATCGTCTGCAACGTCAACGCCGACGACGCGGCCGCCGGCATCGCCGCCGGACTCGGCGCCCGACAGCTCGTGCTGATGACCGACGTCGACGGGGTACGCGACGCCGCCGGCGAGAAGCTCCCGACGATGACGGCCGACGAGGCGGAACGGTTGATCTCCGAGGGCACCATCAAAGGCGGCATGGTGCCGAAGATCAGGGCCGCGCTGACCGCCGTCGGCTGGCCCGGTGCACAGGCGGTGATCGCCGACTCGTCCGACCCGCACGCGCTGACCCGCGCGCTCGGCGACTCCACCTTCGGGACCCGGATCACGGGCGTTCGCGCGACCAGCGAAGCCCCTGCCGGGAAGGCCTGATCACGTGGCAGCAATGACTCTCAACGGCAGCGGAGTCCACTCGAAGCAGCGCCGCCAGCGCGCCCTGCTCGACCTCGTGGCCAGTTCGCCGATCGGCAGCCAGGAGGAGCTCGTCGAGCGGCTTCGCGGCGCCGGGTTCGAGGTCACCCAGGCCACGGTCAGCCGCGATGCCTCCGAGCTCGGCCTCGTCAAGGTGCCACGCGGCGATCGCCACGTATACGCCACGCCCGAGGCCGCGGCCACCGGGAATCTCTACGACGCCCGGCTCCGCCGTCTGCTCGAGGACATCCCCGTGAGAATCGGCCGGAGCGGCCTCAGTCTCGTCCTGCTCGCGACTCCGGGCTCGGCCGGAGCCATCGCGCAGGCGATCGATCAATCGAGCCTGCGGGACCAGGTAGGCACGCTGGCCGGGGACAACACTCTGCTCGTCCTGTTCGAGACCGAGGCCGCGCTCCAGCGGTGGCTCGTTCGTTTCCAGAGTTACCAACCGGCCGGAGCGGCTACGCTTCCTGTCGGCCCTTCTCTCGCGCATTCGGAGGCTCCTCGATGAAGAAGGTCGTCCTCGCCTACTCCGGTGGGCTCGACACGTCGGTCGCCGTAGCCTGGTTGCGCGAGCAGTACAACGTGGAGGTTGTGACGCTGACGGTCGACCTCGGGGGCGGCGTGCTCAAGGAGGATATCGACCGCCGCGCCATCAGCGCCGGCGCCTCTCGCGCCTACGTTGTGGACGGGCGTGAGCGCTTCGTCCGGGACTTCTGCTGGCCGCATGTCCAGGCCGGGGCCCTGTACCAGGGGGTCTACCCGTTGGCCACGGCGATGGCCCGCCCGCTGATCGCGCAGCTGCTCGTGGAGGTGGCCCACAAGGAGGGCGCCGACGCGGTCGCCCACGGCTGCACCGGCAAAGGCAACGACCAGGTCCGCTTCGACATCGCCACCCACGCCCTCGATCCATCGCTCGCCGTGATCGCCCCGATGCGCGTCGGAATGGGCCTTTCCCGCGAGCAGGAGATCGAGTACGCGAAGGCCCGCAACATCGAGATAACCATCTCGAAGGAGTCGATCTACTCGATCGACGTCAACCTGTGGGGCCGCTCGGTCGAGGCCGGCATCCTCGAGGATCCCTGGACGGCGCCGCGCGACGACGTCTATCGCTGGACCGTGGATCCGGAGAAGGCCCCCGCTCCGGTGGAAGTCGTGATCGGGTTCGAGGGCGGCGTACCGGTCTCCCTGGACGGTGACCGGATCGATCCGGTCACCCTGGTTGAGAGGCTCCATCTCCTGGCGGGAGCCCACGGCATCGGCCGTGTCGACCACGTCGAGGACCGCCTGGTCGGGATAAAGAGCCGCGAGATCTACGAAGCCCCCGCGGCGACCGTGATCCATCGAGCCCACCGCGCCCTCGAAGGCCTGACGCTCACGAAGGACACGCTGCGCTTCAACCGGATCGTGGCCGACGAGATCGCGCAGCTGACCTACGACGGGCTGTGGTTCAGCGCCCTGCACCGCGACCTGCGCGCATACGCGGCCAGCAGCCAGCGCGTAGTCAGCGGCGAGGTACGGGTCAGGCTCGACCACGGCAGCGCCATCGTCACCGGCCGGCGCAGTCCGCTCTCGCTGTATGAGAAGTCGCTGGCAACGTACGACGCCGGGGATTCGTTCGACCACGCCGCGGCGGTCGGGTTCATCGAGATCTTCGGCCTGCCGCTCCGGACCGAGGCGGCTCGCCACGGGGCCGTGGGCCGGAGCTACGGCGCGGCCTGGACCTGGACCGACCCGCTCCTCGCCGAGCTGCCGACCAGGATCTACGACGCCCCGCCGGCCGCGGTCAAGTAGCGCACTGACGGAGGGCCGGATCCGATGCCCAGCCGGGCCCACCGCGAAGGCGCGAGGAAGACGAGAGTCGGGTCGTCGGCCTCCTCCGCGGCGTCACCGGTCGCGTCCTCGGGCACGTGCGGCGGGCCGGCGCTCCGGCTCGGGCCCGAAGGCCCGCCCAGGAACGTCGCCGTCGGGGGCGGCTCGCCGGCTCCCGTCGACGCCGACCGGAAGCTCCGAGAGCTGTCGTTCCTGCACGAGTTCGCCAAGCTGTTGACCACGGCCCGGAACTGGGACGAGCTGATGCGGACGATCGTGGATCGCACCACGGACGCCCTCGACGTCGAGGTCTGCTCCGTCTACCTGATGGAGCGCGACAGAGCGCAGCTGCGACTCGCCGCCACCAACGGCCTCGACCGTGATCAAGTCGGCTCGGTCTCCATGGCGGTCGGCGAAGGCCTGACCGGCCTTGCGGCGCTGCTCGGGCGCCCGGTCGCGTCACCGGACGTCAGGGTCGACCCGCGGTTCAAGTGGGTTCCGGGCTTCGACCAGTCGCAGTTCGTGTCGATGCTCTCCGTCCCGCTGCCCTGGAACGACTCGATCATCGGAGTCATCAACGTCCAGGCGATCGAATCGCGGACCTTCTCGCCGGAGGAGGTCGAGTTCCTGGTCACGATCGGCGCGCTTCTGGGCGGCATCGTCGAGAAGGGCCGACTGCAGGCCGAGGCCGAGGAGCAGCTCCAGACCCTGACTGCCCTCGACGGGGCGCGTGCCGAACTTCTGGCCGTCGTCACCCACGAGTTGCGCACGCCCCTGGCCGTCGTCCGAGCCTACGTGGATCTGCTGGCCGACGCCGCCTCGGACGCGGGCGAAGCCGCCGGCGAGCCCGAAGTGCCGGTCGCGGCGGCCGACGCCCCCGGTCCACTCGCTCACGCGGCCCTCGCCGAAGAGTGGCGCGCCCAGGCCATCGCCCAGGTGATGCGACTGGATCGGCTGGTCGACTCGATTCTTGCCTCCGTCCGTGGCGACGGCCTGGCGGCGGGCCTGGCTCGCGCGCCCTTCGACGTCACGCGAGCGGTCAACGACACGATCGGCGAGATGGCGCCGCTCCTGCGCGGCCATCCGCTGCGGCGGGCCGGCACCTGGGATGAACTGAAGGGGATCGGCGACGAGGGCCGCTTCCGCCAGGTCCTCGAACACCTGCTCGAGAATGAGGTCAAGTACGCGCCGGAGGGCGGATCGGTCAGCGTCGGTGTCTGGAGCGCGGACGGCGAGACCCAGGTCTTCGTCACCGACGATGGACCCGGCATACCGGAGCCCGAGTGGGAGTCCGTCTTCGAGGCCTACGTCCGGACGGCAACCCGGCCGCGCGGATCCGGGATCGGACTTTACGCCGCGCGCCGGCTGATGGGCGCCATGGGCGGGCGTGTCTGGTTGGAGTCAAATGGGTACGGTGGGAGCCAATTCATGGTCGCCATCCCCGAGATGCGCCAGACTGACGGAGACAGCGGCCATCCTGAGGCGGGCGTGATGTCCGAAGCGGGTCCGGAAGGGTAGGCGGAGCGGAGGCGTCGAGGTGGTTGGCATGAGGCCTGGGGAGAGGAGCCTGCTGGTTCTCGTCGTCGACGACGAACCCGCCATGGTCGGCGCCGTGTCGGCCCTGGTCGGGCGCGCCGGCCACCGCGTGGTGACCGCGTACGACGGAAACACCGCCCTCCGCCGCTTCAGCGAGGAGCGCCCGGACCTGGTGCTCCTGGACCTGGCCATGCCCGGGCTCGACGGCGTCGAGGTCTGCCGCGCGATCAGACGGATGTCTCAGACGCCGATCATCGTCCTGACCGGCGAGGCGGACGAACGTGCCAAGGTCGAGGCGCTGGATACGGGCGCCGACGACTACGTCGTCAAGCCGTTCGGCAAGCAAGAGCTGCTGGCTCGCATCCGAGCCGTCATGCGACGCCGCGGCACCGAAGCCGAACCCCACGGCGCCGGTGAATTGCGGTGGGGCGCGATCGTGCTCGACCGCGGCCGGCACACGGCTTCCGTGTCGGGCCAGGAGATCGTGCTGACACGCACCGAGTACAGCCTGCTGGCGTCGCTCGTCGCCGCCGCCGGCCACGTCGTCTCGCACTCGACCCTGCTGGCGGCCGGCTGGCCTGGAGAGCCAAACCCCGACCCGCAGTGGCTCAAGCCCCACCTGGCCAGGCTGCGCTCCAAGCTCGAAGAAGCGGGCGCCCCCGTCCCGGCATCTGTCCGCGGAGTGGGCTACCGCCTCGAAGACGCGGGGTAGGCCGCCTCTTCGTCTTCGCGTTTACGCCTGGCTCCCCCGTTTACGCCTGGCCCGCGGACGCCTCCAGCGGCGTGATCCGGTGCGGCAGGTCGATGCAGGCGACACGACAGCCGCGGGCGTCGTGCCCGGGCATTCCCCAGAAATGGCGCCAGGCCGCGTCGGGGCCGATGCGGCCGCCGTCGCGCAGCGACTCGCGAGCGGTCAGGCGGCAGCCGCAAGCCGCGCATGTCAGGACGAACGACTCATCCTGGCGCAGCGCGCGCGGAACCGACGACTCGCCGACCGGCTCGAACTCCTGCATCGTCATGCCCGAAGACTACGCCGCGACCGCCGCACCGATCGTTGCGGTTCGGAAACTGTTCGGGACGTTGCGGTTCCGGAAGCAGCCGGCCGCCCCGGGGCCGCATGCCCGCAGACGGGCGCCACACCGGCTCGCTAGATCGCGAGCCGGTGTGGCGAGCGCGGCCTGCGGACGGCCTATACCCCCAGCCTCTCCTTCGCGGCGGTCAGGGCCGCGGCTACGCGCCGCGGTGCGGTCCCACCTATCACGTCGCAGCCGGCCATCGCGCCTTCGAGCCCGGCCGCTGTCCGCAGCTCGCCCGGGATCGCGGGGTCCCCGACCAGCGCGATCGCGATCGAGTCGTCCGAGGCGGAGAGCGCGGCCCCGATCGTGGCGTCGTCCAGCGCCTCGAGGCCTCCCCCACTCCGCTCCGCCTCGGCGACAAGCGCGCCGACGACGTGGTGAGCGGCCCGGAAAGCCACTCCCCGCCGGACGAGGGCATCGGCCACGGCCGTCGCCGTGGTGTATCCCTCGCTCGCTGCCTGGCGCATCCGGACGCGGTCGACGCTCAGCGTCGCCACCATTCCGGTCATCACGAGAAGGGACGCCTCCAGGGTGGCCGCGGCGTCGAAGAGAGCCGGCTTGTCGTCCTGCATGTCCTTCTGGTAGGCCAGCGGCAGGCCCTTGAGGAGCGTCAGCATCCCGGCCAGGGCGCCGATGACCCGCGCCGACTTGCCGCGTACCAGCTCGGCCGGGTCGGGGTTCTTCTTGTTGGGCATCATCGATGAGCCGGTCGAGAACGAGTCGGCCGCGCGCACGAAGCCGAAGCGGGGGTTCGACCACCACGTGATCTCCTCCGCGAGCCGGGACAGGTGGACCATGCACAGCGCGAGGGCCGCCAGGGCCTCGACCACGAAGTCGCGGTCGCTGACGCCGTCGAGCGAGTTGGCGGTGACGCCGTCGAAGCCGAGCTCCCGGGCGGTGGCCTCACGATCCAGCGGGTAGCCGGCGCCGGCCAGCGCGCCCGATCCCAGCGGCGAGACGTTGGCCCGGCGCCGGCAGTCGGCCAGCCGGCCGCGGTCGCGCTCGAGCATCTCGACGTAGGCCAGCAGGTGGTGGGCGAACAGCACCGGCTGGGCCGGCTGGATGTGGGTCAGGCCGGGCATGACCGCCTCGCCTTCGCGGTCGGCCAGGCCGACGAGCGCCCGCTCCATCTCGACGATCGCGCCGTCCAGGCCATCGATGGTGCGACGCAGCCACAGCCGCATGTCGGTGGCAACCTGGTCGTTGCGGGACCGGCCGGTGTGAAGCCGCCCCGCGACGGGTCCTACCCTCTCGCGGAGAGCGGCCTCGACGTTCATGTGGACGTCCTCGAGGGCAGGGTCCCAGGCCAGCGTCCCCGCCTCGACTTCGTCGCGGAGATCTTCGAGACCGCCGACCAGGACCTCGACCTCGTCGGGAGCGAGAAGACCGGCGCGACCCAGCCCGTGGACGTGGGCTATCGAGCCGGCGATGTCGTCGACGGCGAGGACGTGGTCGAAGTCGATCGAGCGCGTGAACTCCGCCATGCGCTCGTCGGAAGCGCCTTCGAATCGACCACCCCACATGCGCATCGGTCTTCCTCCGTCCTGGTTACCCGGCATGGTACCGGGCCACCGACCCCCGCGTCCGCCGTCGCGAAGCAGGCTCAGCCGGCCGGCGGGAGCGGAGCGACGACCGACGGCTCCGAGATCAGCACGGCGGGCCATCTCCCGCGCCGTGGGCGCCGCCGATCGCGAAGGTGCAAGGCTATGCTTCGCGGATGGCGCGCACTTCCAACCCGGGCACTTCCCTGGAGAGACCCTCCACGGAATCCGAAGTCGCGATCGCCCACGGCGGCTCGGGCGGGACGGACTGGCTGCTGTTCGCGCTGCTCGGAGGGATCTGGGGCAGCAGCTTCATGTTCATCAAGATCGGCGTCGGCTACTTCGGTCCGTTCGAGCTGGTCAGCTTCCGGTTGTTCTTCGGCGCGACGGCCCTGGCCATCATCGTTCGGGCCGCGGGCGAACCGCTTCCACGCGATCCCGAGACGGTAGGCAAGCTCCTGGTGCTGGCGGTCTTCAACGTCGCGATCCCGTTCTCGCTGATCACCTGGGGCGAGCTGTCCATAGCGTCGGGCACGGCGGCGATACTCAATGCGACCGTCCCGCTCTTCACCGTCTGCTTCGCCGCCGTCGCCATCGGAGAAGTCTTCGACACGCCGAGGCTCGCTGGACTGGCGGCCGGATTCCTGGGCGTGGTGATCGTGGTGAGCCGCAACGCGGGCAGCGGCAGCATCACAGGCGAGCTGGCCGTGGCCGCGGCGGCCAGCTCGTACGCTTTCTCGAACGTCTTCGCCCGCCGTCATCTCGGGCACCTTCGGCCGATGATCATCGCCATCGGACAGGTCGGGCTGGCCCTGCCGATCGCCGCGATCGCCGCAATCGCCGTCGAGCACCCCTGGACGGTGCCGCTCAGTCCGGAGCCGATACTGGCCACTCTGTGGCTGGGAGCGCTCGGATCGGCGGTCGCCTACCTGATCTCGTTCCGGCTCCTTCAGCGCTGGGACGCCACGCGCGCCTCGCTGGTGACTTACCTGCTGCCCATCGTCGGCGTCACGCTCGGAGCGCTGGTGCTCGGCGAGCAGGTCGACGCCCGCGTCGTGATCGGCACGGCGCTGATCATCGGCGGAGTGGCCGCGGTCAATCTCCGGCGCCTGAGGCTGCCGGGCATCCGGGCCGCGGGCCCGGCCAAGGAAGCGTAGACCAGACCCGATATCTACCTGTAGGGATTTGCCTGGGCGGCGACCATGGCATACCGTGCGCACCAAGGAGGCTGACGTGGCGAAAACACACCACAAGGGTCATGGCGGCAAGGATGCCGCGACCGACGAGATCGCCGTAACTGGCGGACCGGTGAATCCGGCCGCCAAAGCGGCGGCCCAGGGACGGGCGGCCGCGTCCGCGCGACCGGAGACGCTCGCGGCCGCCGCGCCTCAAACCGCGTCCGAGGAGAACACGGCCGCGCTCGTGGAAGCCGCCGCGGCCGTGGTTCGAGAGGAGAAGGTCGTCCGCTCCAGGGCGACGCGCCGGCAGGGCGTGAAGATCGCCCGCGTAGACGGGTTCGATCCATCGACCGGGGACCTGGTCCAGAAGCCGCGCCAGAGGCTCGACCGCAAGTACTACTACTCCGAGCTGGCCAGACTCCAGGTCGAACTCGTCAAGCTCCACGAATGGATCAAGTTGCGCGGGCTCAAGGTCGTCTGCATCTTCGAGGGCAGGGACGCGGCCGGCAAGGGCGGCGTTATCAAGCGCATCACCGAAACGCTCAACCCGCGCATCGCCCGCATCTGCGCCCTCGGCATCCCGACCGAGCGTGAGAAGACCCAGTGGTATTTCCAGCGTTACGTGGCCCAGCTGCCCGCCGCCGGAGAGTGGGTTCTCTTCGACCGCAGCTGGTACAACCGCGCCGGCGTCGAACACGTCATGGGCTTCTGCTCGGAGGTTGAGTACCAGGAATTCCTCCGGACGGCGCCCGAGTTCGAGAGAATGCTCATCCGCTCCGGGATCATCCTCGTCAAGTACTGGTTCTCGGTCAGCGACGCGGAGCAGGAGCGCCGCTTCCAGGATCGGATCAACAACCCGACCAAGCGCTGGAAGATCTCCCCGATGGACGTCACGGCCCGCTCGAAGTGGGTCGACTACTCGCGGGCGAAGGATGCGATGTTCGCGGCCACCGACACGCGCGAGGCGCCGTGGTGGGTCGTAGAGGCCGACGACAAGGAGCGTGCCCGGCTGAACTGCATCAGCCACCTCCTGCACGTGATCCCGTACGAGGACACCACTCCGGACCAGATCGTCCTGCCGCCCCGGCAGGTCGACGAAGGCTACATCCGCCCTCCGATCAAGAACCAGCACTTCGTCCCAGAGAAGTACTGACCGGCACGACCTCGGCCGGCCGGCCGCAGCCGGCGATCGCCGTACGATCGTCGGTCACTTCGGCGCGGGCCGACGAGCGGGGGCAGGGGCGGCGGCGAGCGCCGTGGCGGCGGCGGCGAGCGGCCGGAGCGGCCGCGAGAGCCGGGGCGGGCTGACAGGGCGGGCTGACGAGTGCGGGCCGGGCCGGCAGCGAGCCCGGGCCGGCGGCGAGCCCGGGCGGCGGCGAGCGGCCGGGGCGGCGGCGAGCGCCCGGGCGGCGGGCGGAGCGGCCGCGAGAGCCGTGGCGCGGCGGCGAGCACAGGGGTCGTGGCGGGCAGACGGGGCGGGCCGACAGGGCGGGCCGACGAGTGCGGGCCGGGGCGGCGGCGAGAGCCCGGCCGGCGGCGGGCGGCCGGGGCGGCGAGCGGCGGCGAACGGCCGGGGCGGCGGCGGCGAGAGCCCGGCCGGCGGCGGGCGGCCGGGGCGGCGAGCGGCGGCGAACGGCCGGGGCGGCGGCGGCGAGAACTCGGGCGGCCCCGCGTCCGGAGCGATGCGCAGTCGACAACGAAGGAATCGCGCCGGCTGAAGGCGATCCGGAATGGCGTACTATCCCGGCGTGTCCGATCAGCTATCGCTGAGGCTTACGGGGGACGTGGCGCGATTGCCGCGCTCGGTGCGGCCCATGCTCGCCAGGCCCGTCGATGCCGCCTTCGACTCGGACGAACATGTCTTCGAGCCACGGTGGGGAGGCCGCCGTGTACTTGCCTTCATCGAGCCTGACCATGCCGGTCGTGGGCCGCGCCTGCGGCTGGTCGACGAGGAGGGCCGGGATCTCGCGCCCCTTCTGCCCGAGTTGGCCACGCTTGCGGAGCTGGTCGGCGACCTGCCGGCCATACTCGACGGCGAGGTCGTGATCCCGGACAGAGCCGGCCGAATGGACACGCAGGCCCTGACGGGCCGGATGGACCCGCAGGCCCCCGCGGGCCGGATCCGCGACCGGGAGACAACGGGCGTTGTCCCTGTCTTCCTCGCCTTCGACCTGCTCTGGGCGAACGGCCGCCCCATCATCGCCCAGCCGCTCGAACGGCGTCGCGAGCACCTCGCCAGGGTCGTCCACGCCAGCGCCGAGCTGGTGGTTCTGCCGGGCGTGGTTCGAGATGGCGTGGACCTGTACTTCGCCGTGGCTCAACAGGGACTGCGCGGTGTGATGGCGCGTCACCTGCGGAGCCCGTACCTGCCGGGCCGGCGCAGCGGGCTGTGGCGATGGATCGCCTCACAGCCAGGCGAGATGCCGCTCCATGCCGTCCCGCACGCCGTCCCCGAGCCGCCTTCGCGACCGATCCTGGCGTTGATCCAGAGATTGCCACTCGAAGACTGACGACCCGAGCTCGCCGAGCGAACCACGACCCCGCGGACTGCCTTGTACTCCCCCGGGAAGTGTTACCAATCGGCGCGCCGTCCAGGCCGGTACCGCCGCTGTCCTCAAGGTCAAACGCCGACCCTGAATCGGTCCAGATGAGGCCCGGACGACCGCAAGGTACGGTCCGCCTTGCCGAATTGGACGATCCAGGACGTGGCACGACTCGCGCCGAGCCCCACATCGGATCTTGAGGGCGGTCGTCAGCGGGTCGCTCCAATAGCACTCTCCCGGGGAGTACAAGGAATCGGCCGTCCCGGCGGGGTGCTGCAGCCGCGCCGGCGGGTGCCGGAATTGCCCGCCGCGGGTCGGACTCGCGCGCCGGCCGGAGCCGCGCCGGACGTAACCGCGCGCAACATGCCGAAACTCCCGTCGCGGGCCGGAGTCGCGCGCAAGCGGGATTCTCGCGCGGGCCGGAGCCGCGCGTCACAGGCCGAAACGCGCGTCACAGGCCGAAACGCGCGTCACAGGCCGGAACGCGCGCCACGGGCCGAAACGCCCGCCGCGCCCCGCAGCCGCGCGCCGGCCGAAACCGCGCTGGACGTAACCGCGCGCCTCAGGCCGAAACGCCGGTCGCGGGCCGGAGTCGCGCCCGGGCCGGAACCGCGCCGGACGTAACCGCGCCGGCGGGTCACTCAGCGCCGGAGTCGCGCGCAAGCGGGATTCTCGCGCGGGCCGGAGTCTCGCCGGCCGGAATCCGCCCACCACGGCCGGAGTCGCGCGCTACGGCGCGGAGTTGCCCGCCGCGGGCCGTCGACCCTCCTGCCGGGCCTACCGGGAGACCCGGGCCGCCTTGAGGACCTCGCGCAGGCTCACTCTCTGGCCGTAGAGCAGGACGCCGGCACTGTAGATCCGGGCCGCAACGAACAGGGCGACAACGATCGCGACCAGCAGCAGCAGCACCGCCAGTCCGAACTCCCACGCCTCGACGTGGCCCGCGGAGACGCGGGCCAGCATCAGGTACGGGCTGAAGAACGGAACGAACGAGGCGACCTTCACCCAGGTCTCGTCGATCGACTGGAGACCGAAGACGGACATGAAGTAGCCGAGCATGATCAGGACCATCAAGGGCGACGTCGCGCTCTGAACGTCCTCCTGCCGGCTCACGAGCGAGCCAAGGGCGGCATACAGGAGCGAGTACAACGTGAAGCCGAGCACGAACAGGACGATGAAGGCGGCCAGGACGGCCGGGCTCAATCCACCGAACTGAGAGCCGGTGTTGGAGCCCAGGACGGCCTGGTGTATCGGGCCCTCGGCGAGGAGCCCGCCCACGACCGCGATCAGGATGATCCCGTACTGGGTCAGCCCGGCCGCCCCGTTCCCGATCAACTTCCCCGCCAGCATCTGGAGCGGCGTCGTGGCGTTGAGCATCAACTCCATGACCCGGCTGCCCTTCTCCTCCGCGACGCTCATCGCCACCCACACGCCGTAGGTGACGATCGCCATGAAGATCAACACGATCAAGCCCGTCGAGAGCAGGCTGTTCGAGACTTCGTTGCTGACGCTGATCGTGTCGGCGGAACTGCCATTGACCGGCGACACCGTCAACGAGAACGGGCCCAGAAGAGCCGCCGTGGAGGTGCCTTCCCGGTTGAGCCGATCCTCGATCTCGAGCGAGCCCAGGGCGGCGCTGATCGACTGAACGGCCCTGCCGTCCTGCGGCATGTCGGTCCGAAGCGCGAACTGAAGGTCGTTCGAGGCGCCACGGTCGATGACCAGGAGCGCGTCGTACTTGCCGGCCTCGAGGGCGGCCTGCGCGGCCGCCAGGTCGGCCCCGGGCAGCCAGCTGATCGCGAAGTCCTTGTGGGCCGCCGGATCGGTCGACTGACCGTTGAGCTGCGTGTCGAGCAGCGTGACCGAGTCGGACGGCATGTCCGAGGCCTGGACCACAACTGCGACCCGTGTCTGGCTGGAGCTTATCGACAGGTCGATCACGACCGGAAGCTGTGTCGCCGCGAAGGCGATCAGGCCCAGCAGGACGGTGCCGATGACGAAGCTGCGGCTCCGAGCCCGGCTGCGGTATTCGCGGACCGCGACGTACCAGGCGTTCGGGAAGAGCGTCCGCCACCCTCTCATGCGTGCGCCGCCTTCGGGGCCAGCGTCCGCTCGCTCATGTCGATCTGGCCGACGTGCTCGATGAAGATCTGCTCGAGTGATGGATCCATCATCTCGAAATGGCGGACCTCGCAGCCGCGGGCCAGGGCGGCCCGCAGGATGGAGCCCGGGTCGTGGCCGCCGGCCACCTCCGCCTCGAGATAGTCCTGGCCGCGCCTCGTGACGCGCACGCCGTCCAGGGTTCCCAGCCAGGCCATCTCGAGGTCGCCCTGGACGGCCACGCGGACCACCTGGCGGCCGCTAGAGCGCCTCACGTCACGGACCGACCCGCCGACGACGACGCGCCCTCGATCGAGAATCGCGATCGATTCGCACAGCTCCTCGACCGTCTCCATCTGATGGGTCGAGAAGACAAGGGTCTTGCCCCGATCCTTCATCTCGAGAAAAGCCTGCTTGAGGATGGCCACGTTGACCGGGTCGAGGCCGGTGAACGGCTCATCCATGAGCAGGACCTGCGGATCGTGGAGGATAGCGGCGATGAACTGGACCTTCTGCTGATTACCCTTGGACAGCTGCTCGGCCCGGCGGTCGGCGTATTCGGGGATCCTGAACCGCTCCAGCCAATCCCGGGTCTCCCGCTCGGCGGCTTTCGGCTTCACGCCGTGGAGCTTCGCGAAGAAGACGAGCTGGTCGAGCACCGTCATCTTCGCGTAGAGCCCTCGTTCCTCGGGCAGGTAGCCCCACGTCTCGCGCGGCAGGTCCGTGTTGGCGATGCCGTTCCAGGCGACCGTTCCCGAGTCCGGCCTGAGGATGTCCAGCACGACGCGCATGGCGGTCGTCTTGCCGGCGCCGTTCGCTCCCAGGAAGCCGAAGATCTCCCCGGGCTCGATCTGCAGCGAAACGGAGTCGAGAGCCTGGACTTCGCCAAAGCGCTTGGAAACCGAGTCGATCAGCAGGGACATGCATCCTCCCGGGGTTCAGACCCGAGTTCGAGCGAGTGGGTTCGCGGGCCGGCGGAACGACCGTACTTCAAAGGCGCCACCGATACCACAAGATTCCGCCGATGTAGGCGATGCCGACGGCTCCGGCCACTATGACGAAACCGAACCCATCGTGCCCGGTGACTTCCGCAAGGACGAGGCCGCCCAGCGAGACCACGGCGGCAACGAGACCGGCCCCCGCGAGGGCGTGGAGATTGATCGACTCCCAGCGCTCGTCCACCGGAGTTCCGGCCAGGACGCTGGCTGTATCGCTGCGTGACCTGAGCAACGCCAGCAAGACCGTGTAACAGGCGACGATCGCAACGTCGGTCAACGCTCGACCGCTCGATCCCGTTGCCATGAGGTCGGCCGCACCGAGCACTCCTCCGACGGCGAGGCCGACCAGGACCAGCCACCACCCGCTGCCGAAGATCCTGGTCGACACGTCACTGCGCTCCCAACGACTGCTCGTCATCGCGAAATACCTCTTCTACCGCCCTGCCGAAGTACCGCCCGATGGCCATCGCCAGCGGAAGAGACGGCAGGTAGCGGCCGGTCTCGATGGCGTTGACGGTCTGGCGCGAGACGCCAAGCTGTCTGGCCAGGTCGCCCTGGCTGAGGGCTCGGTCCTCGCGCAGCTTTCGGACGTCGTTCTTCACGGTTGTCAAGTTAGCTTGACATGACGTGGCTGTCAAGTCTGCTTTACAGGCGCCGGGCGGCCGGCTCAGGTCCGGTCCCCGGGCTGGATCGGGCGACCCGCGGCCTGAGCGAACGGCTTACGCGCCCCAGCCCGGAAGCGGCGCGGCAACGAAGTCTTGCGAACGCTCCCGAGTTCGTTCGAGCCGAACCTGGCGAGCCGTGAGGCAGTCTCAACTGGTGTGAGACCGAGCGACGTAGCCGAACTGGGCCGCCCCAGGCTGGAGCCGGCCGGCGGATACGACGCGGTCGCGGGAAGGTCGGAGATGGAATCGGAGAGCGAAGCCCTCCGCTCCCGGGGAGCCGCCGTCGCAAGCCACGAACTCGAGCCGGATCCGCTGCCCGCCTGTCGCACTCCGGGCGTCCGCCCCGACGCCGGCCCTAGAATGGGCCATGACCATGAACCTTCCAACCCAGCCCACGGCCATCAACGCGGATCGCGAGGCCGGTTTCGTAACCATCGACTGGGCCGACGGACACCGCACCATCTTCGCCGCGGGCTCGCTGCGGCTGCTCTGTCCGTGCGCCTACTGCCAGGGGGAGGCGGGCCGGCCGGGCTGGCTCGACACGAACCCCACGCTCACGTCAGATCAGACCCAACTGGTTTCCATGCGCCTGGTCGGCCAGTACGCCCTGGCGCCGACGTGGGCCGACGGCCACGATACCGGTTACTACACGTTCGAGGCGCTCCGGGCCGACTGCCCGTGTGCCGCCTGCGCCGCAGGCCGAACCGTCGGGACGTGACCGTCGGCGGAACCCGGCAGGGGCGGATTCCGGCAGTTTCCGGAGGGGACCGCAAGGGGCCGACCCTCGGGACGATCGGAGCTTCGTCCCGCCGGCCGGACCGGGCAGGATCGCGAGGGCAGAATATCTGACCTGACGCCCACCCCCGGCCGAGAGGGGCCGGACAAGTGCCCGAAGCCACCGGAACGAGCCGTAGCTACTCAGCAGCCACCGAAGGAGCAGCAATGATCATCACCACGACCCCCTACCTGGCGGGTTATCGCGTTGCCGAGGCCAAGGGCCAGGTCTTCGGCCTCGTCGTCCGAAGCCGCGGGTTCGCCGGCAACTTCGCCGCCGGCCTGCGCTCGCTCGTCGGCGGCGAGATCCACGAGTACACGGAGTTGCTGGAGGACACGCGCCGGCAGGCGATCGACCGCATGGTCCAGAACGCGACGCTGATGGGTGCCAACGCGGTCCTGTCGATGCGCTTCGACTCGTCCGAGATCGGGAACACCATGTCGGAAATCGTCGCCTACGGAACCGCGGTCGTGGTGGTCCCGGACGCCGGCACCGGCACCGGCAACACGGTAGCCGAGTAGGCACCGCCGGCCCCGATTGCGACCACAATCCCGGGCGGCCCGGTAAGCGCCGACGGCCTTCACTTCGGACCGCCCGCTCGGCTCGACGCCCGCGCCGCTCGGAGGAAACGAATGCTTCATGAATGGGTCCGTTTCCTGGCCTTCGGAATCGGCGCGCTGATCTTCATCGGCGGACTGGCGGCCATTGGCTCGGGCGGTTCGAGCGCCGGTACCGGGGTGCTGGCGGTCGCCATCGCCGCCGCGATCATGGTCGCGGCCGTACTCCAGCGTCCTCGATACCGGTCGGGAGCCGCCGAGCGAAACCACGATGTGCCCGGGCCCGGAGGTGGCGAGATCGGCTACATCGAGCCGCGCTTCCTGCCCACGAACGAGGTCTTCACCGACCCGGCCAGCCATCGCCTGATGCGCGTTTACGTGGATCCGCGCACCGGCGAGCGTCGCTACAGGGCGGAAGGCTAGGCCGAACCGTCCGTCGAGGCGCAGAAATGGGGCGGCGCCAGGCGGGAATTCGCCTGCTCCGGCAGGAATCGACGTGCGGGCGGGGAAACCGGCCTATTGCCAACCGGCGCCGACTGTCGAGAATGGGCCGATGCACTCGACGGGCCGTCGAGTCGAAGGCGTAGAGGCGCATGCAGAGACCGTGACCGCGATCGTACGGAGAACCGCGACCAGACCGGGGCCCAGCAAGGGCGACGCCGCGTCCGCATTCCCGTACATCAACCGCGAGCTCAGCTCGCTCGAGTTCAATCATCGCGTCCTCTACGAAGCCAGCGACGGCCGGAACCCGCTGCTCGAGCGGGTCAAGTTCCTGGCCATATTCGCCAGCAACATGGACGAGTTCTTCCAGATCCGCGTCTCCGGCCTGATGGAACAGGCCGAAGCCCACGCGGCACCGGCCACGCCCGGCGAGAAGCCGGCGGCCGAACAGCTGGCCGAGATACGAGGGCGCTTCCGCGAGTTGCTGGACGAGCAGTGCGAGGTCTTCGACCAGGTCTGCTCCGACCTGGGCCGAGCCGGCATCGACATCGTCGACTATGCCGACGTGCCGGAGCACCACGCGGCCCTGCGGGACCGCTTCATCGACGAGATCTACCCCGTGCTGACGCCGCTGGCCGTGGACCCCGGCCATCCATTCCCTTACATCAGCACGCTGAGTCTCTCCCTGGCGATCCGCATGGAGGACCCGGAGGAGCAGGAGGAGCGGTTTGCGCGAGTCAAGGTGCCCGAGGTCCTGCCACGTTTCCTTCAGGTCGGGCCCAGCAGGTTCGTCCTGCTCGAGCAGGTCATCGCCGCCAACCTCGACATGCTCTTCTCCGGCATGGCCATCCTGGAGACTCACCTCTTCCGGGTAACCCGCGACGCGGACCTCGAGCTGCAGGAAGACGAGGCCGACGACCTGATGCTCGCCCTCGAGGCGGAGCTGCGGCGGCGCCGCTTCGGCGAGGCGGTTCGCCTCGAAGTCGACAAGGCGATGCCCGCGTCGATGCGGCGGATCCTGGAGAAGGGCGTCGGCGTGGACCCGGAGGATTGCTACGAGATCCCCGGCATGCTCGACCACACCGGACTGTGGCAGATCGCCGGCCTGGATCGTCCCGATCTCAAGCTGCCCCCGTACTCCCCGGTCGTGCCGCCGCGACTGGTCCCGCCCGACGAGGACGAGCCGGCGGACGTCTTCGCGGCCGTTCGGGCCGGCGACATCCTGGTCCACCACCCTTACGAGAGCTTCGCCGCGTCCACTCAGCGATTCATCTCGCAGGCGGCGTCGGACCCGGAAGTGCTGTCGATCAAGATGACCCTTTATCGCACCAGCGGCGACTCGCCGATCGTGCGCGACCTGATCTCGGCCGCCGAACGGGGCAAGCAGGTCGTCGTCCTGGTGGAGATAAAAGCTCGCTTCGACGAGGAGGCGAACATCGTCTGGGCCCGCAAGCTCGAGCAGGCCGGCGCCCATGTCGTCTACGGGCTGGTGGGTCTCAAGACGCACAGCAAGACGTCGCTCGTCGTCCGCCGCGAGGGCTCGACGTTGCGGCGGTACGTCCACATCGGGACGGGCAACTACAACTCCGGCACGGCGCGCCTCTACACGGACTTCGGCCTGCTGTCGTGCCGGCCGGAGCTGGGCGCCGACGTGAGCGACCTCTTCAACGTCCTGACGGGCCTCTCGAGGCAGCGCGACTTCCGGCGCCTGATCGTGGCCCCCATGAACCTGCGCGACTGGATCCTCGAGATGATCAGGCGCGAAACCGAACACGCGCGAGCAGGCCGGCCCGCGCGCATCACTCTCAAGCTGAACTCCCTGGTCGACCCGGCCTGCGTGGCCGCCCTCTACGCCGCCTGGCAGGCCGGCGTCCAGGTGGACCTCATCATTCGAGGCATCTGCTCGCTCTGGCCCGGGGTGCCGCACATCAGCGAAGGGATCCGCGTCCGATCGATCGTCGGCCAGTATCTCGAGCACTCGCGCGTCTTCTCGTTCGCCAACGGCGGGGCGCACGAGCTGTACATCGGTTCGGCCGACCTGATGGAACGGAACCTGGACCGCCGGGTCGAGGCGCTCGTGCCGATCGAGGATCAGGAAGCCCGGACCCGGATCGATGACGTCCTGGAGATCATGCTGGCCGACGACCGGAGATCATGGCAGCTCGGCGCCGATGGGACGTACCGCCGAACCGAGGATCTGAACGGCGCGGAGGGTACCATCGACACGTTCGAGAAACTCCAGGAGCGGGCCGTCCAGGTGGCGGCAGCGGCGGTCGTGGCCCCTCATCGACCGCACGCCGGCGTAGGCTCCCTGGACCCGAGGGCATAGCGCAGCAACCGAGGGATGTCGATGGCCGCCGCCCGGAAGATCGAGATCGAGATGAAGTACGAGGTGGCGACGCCCGGAGCCGCCGACCGCTACCTCGTGGCGCCTGACCTGGGCCCGTTCACGCCCGGCGGACCGGTGACCTCCGTCCGGGTCGAGGATCGCTACGTCGATTCGGCCGATTGGGCGCTGGCCCGAGCCGGCTTCGCGGCACGGCTGCGCAGGACCTCACGCTCCACCGAGATCAGCCTCAAGGCCCGGAACGTCTCGGCCGGCCGGCTTCAGCGCCGCGAGGAGATCGAAGGACCGGCCGACGAGGGCCTCGCGCCTGCGGGCTGGCCGGCCTCCCAGGCCCGGAACGTGGTGATGGAGCTGTGCGGCGACGAGGCGCTGGTCGAGTTGCTGACGATCCGCCAGCTGCGGCGCGTCAGGACCCTGCAGGCAGGGTCCACGCGGGCAGAGATCAGCCTGGACGAGGTCCAGGTCATGAGCCTCGGCCGTCTCCTCGACACGTTCGAGGAGCTCGAGGTGGAGCTGAAGCGCGGGGACGAGGCGCCGCTCGCGGCGCTGGTCGGGATCTTCGACGCGGACCGCGGCCTGACGCCCGTCTCGCGGTCCAAGCTCGACCGTGCCATACAGGCGATTGGAGCGGCCGTGCCGTCGCTGCCGGAAGAAGCCCAGCGGCGCTGGCGGGCGGCCCCGCCCGAACTCATGACCGCCAGGTCCGCCGCCGGTTCAGCGGACGAGGCGTCCACCGCCGCAGGTCCTTCCGGCTACGCGGATGAGGATCCCGTGGAGCCCGGCGAGGCCGTCGTTTCGGCCGTCGAAACGGCGGATGAGGTGGCCCCGGAGGCCGGGGCGGAGATGCCCGCCCGGGCAGAAGACACGGGTGAGGACGGGGCCGAGACCGAGACGCAGCCCGAAACCCGCGCCAAGGCCGGCCCGCGCACCATCGGCATAGTGGCCGACGACAGCATGCCCGAGGCGGCAGCCAAGGTGCTGCGGTTTCACTTCTCCAGGATGAAGCGGCGAGAAGCGGGGACGCGCACTGGCGTCGACCTGGAAGAGCTGCACGACATGCGCGTCTCGACGCGGCGAATGCGGGCGGCCTGGCGTGTCTTCGACGGCGCCTTCAGGGCGGGCAAGACCAGGAAGATACGCCGCCACCTCGAAACGCTGGCCGACCGACTCGGGGCGGTCCGGGACCTGGACGTGCTCATCGAGGGCCTGGAGGCGTACCGCCTGGGACTCGACGAGGATGGGCGCTCCGGCGTGGAGCCGCTTCTGTCGCTCTGGCGCCGCCAGCGCGCCAACGCCCGGACGCAGCTGATCGCGGAGCTGGATTCGGCGGGCTACGCGGCCTTCCTCGAGGAGATGCAGGAGTTCCTGGGGTCGGGCGCGAACGCCGCGGCCGCGGTTGCCACGCCGACTGCGCCGCACCGCGTCCGCGATCGTGCCCCGTCCAGGATCTGGGCCGCGTACGAGGCCGTCAGAGCGTACGAACTGGTCCTCTCCTGGGCCGACGTCGAAACACTTCACGATCTCCGGATCGCGACGAAGTGGCTCCGCTACGCCATCGAGTTCTTCGGGGAGACGCTAGGTCCGGACGGCGCCATGCTGCTCCAGCGAGTGGTGGCACTGCAGGATCACCTTGGGCTGCTCCACGACGCCGACGTGGCGACGAAGCTCGCCCGCGACCTGCTCGTCGCCCGTGCCGGCGAGCTGACCAGGCTCGAGGCCGAGTCGATCGGCTCGTACCTTCGCTCCCGCGAGCGCGAGACCGCGCGCCTGCGTCGCGCCCTCGGGCCAACCTGGCGGGCCGTCGACGGGGCCCCTTTCCGGCGGGCACTCGGCCGGGCGACGGCGGCCCTGTAACTCCGGGGCGGCGCCGCCCGGACGGCGCGCCCGTGCCCGCGCCGGGCCGATGCCGCCTGCCACTGTCCCGCCGGAATTTGACCGGGTGTTAATCGCCGGTTCACCGTGCGATCACCTGCCGGTCGCAGCCTCACCTTTGGGTGAACCGGCGGCGCGACCGCCCGGGCACCTCCCGAACCACAGTCGTGCGCTCACCACAGCACTCAGCCAGGGACAAGGAGACCGTATCGACGATGTCCGCCATCGACACGGAGTTCGCAGCCCCGCCGGCGCTGGCCGACCGGGTTGCTTTGGTGCGGGCCCAGCTCGCACCCATCCGAAGTCGCCGCGCTCTTCTCGATTCCTATCGACGCGAGTCGTTATGCCGGCTCGCGACCTCCGCCCAGACCCCCGACTCGGCCGCCGAAGTCCTCGAGCTCGCCTACGCCATGCGCTGGCTCGAGCTCGACTCCGAGGCACCGGCCGCGGATCCGCCGGTCTTCACCCTGAATGGATTGACGGATGACTAGTCTCGCGGCCGTCTCACCGGCCGCCGATCCCGCTCCGCCACCCGACGTGGAGCCAGACTACTGTGCTCGGGCGCTCGCCCTGTGGCCCCGGCTGGACGGCCACAGGCTGGCCCGAGTCAGGCGCGACCCCCGCCGCGTGGCCGCCCTGGTCTCGCGCCGGACCACGCTATCGAAGGCCGCGATCCTGGAGTTGATCGGCGCGCCGCACGCCGATCCGGTTGTGACGACCGAGTCGGGCACGCCCAACCGCGACCACTGACCCGGCCGCCCGCGCTATGCTTGCCCGCCATGAGCGTCTCCGGGCCTGGTTCACCGCCATCGCGCCACGTTCGGATCGCACGCCAGCCCAAACCGTAGCTGGTCCGAGCGTGCAAGAGAGCGATCGTTTCGTCGCCCACGGCCATAGGGTCGTCTTCGACCGCGAGCTGCTCCAGGTTCGCGAGGGAGTCGTTCGCATGGGCGAACTCGTCGCGGTCGCGATCGACGGGGCCGTCGGTGCGCTCGCCCATTACGACACAAGGGCGGCCGCGGCCATCGTAGCGGACGATCGGGTCATCAACGCCGCCCAGGCCGACCTGACAGAGCTGGTCATCACGACGATAGCCACGCAGGCACCGGTGGCCGGAGACCTGCGGTTCGTGCTCTCGCTGTCTCACATCACCTACGAGCTGGAGCGGATCGGCGACCACGCCGCCGGGGTGGCAAAGCAGGTTCCCCGGATCGGCGTGGCGGGCAATTCCGGCGGCGCGAGCCTGGATCGGATGGGCGAGCTGGCCAGCTCCATACTTCACGGCATCCTGCGCGCCCTCGTCGACCTCGACGTGGAGGCCGCGCGACGGGTCGCCGCCGAGGACGACGAGATCGACCGGCTCTACCACGCCTACTTCGAGCGAGCGCTCGAACGCATGCGCGTCGAGCCGGACTGGGTCGAAGTCGGCGCTCACCTGCTCTTCGCCGCCAAGGACCTGGAGCGGATCGGCGATCGGGTGACGAACATCGCCGAAGAGGTCGTCTTCCTGGCCACCGGCGAAATCGAAGATCTCAACGAGTAGGTCGTCAGGAGTCGCCGCGTGCGTCGCGCGGCGGGCGCCCTTTCAGCCGCCGACTCCCTGCTCGCCGGGACCGGGCGGGCGTGAGATGATCGAGCCATGAACGCGCGGCCCGATACACAGCTGTGTCTGCTCCGGCACGCCCACGCCGGCGACCCGATGAAGTGGTCCGGCGCGGACGAAATCCGGCCGCTCACCGGGAAGGGCCGCGAGCAGTGCGAGAGGCTGGGGAGTTTGCTGGCGACAGCCGGCTTCCGGCCCGACGCCATCCTCACCTCCCCCAGGACCCGGGCGTCGGAAACGGCCGGTCTGGTCGCGACCGCTCTGGGCCTGCCAACGCGAGTCGTAGACGAGCTCGGCGGGCCGCTCGATCTCGACCTGATCGACGAGATACTCCGCGGCGCCGGCGATCCGAGACGGCCGTTGCTGGTCGGCCACGATCCCGCCTTCAGCGCGATTGCCGCGGAACTCACCGGCGTCGCCGAGCTGCCGCTCCGAAAGGCGACTCTCGTCCGCATCGACACGGCCCGGCCCTTGCGACCCGGGCAGGGCGTCGTGCGCTGGCTGGTGCCGCCGGACCTGCTCGGCTCGGATGGCTGAGCGATCGGGGGCGCCGATTGACGGTCGATCGGGCGGCGATATGCTTCGATGACTGAGTCGGAAGCCGAGTCGCGGCCGAGAGTGCCGCGGATGACGCAGAGTAAGGGGTCCAGAATGGCTAAAGGGCGTTCCAGGAAGTCCGCAAAGGCCGACACAAAGGCCGCGACCGCGCCCAAGGCGCCCGACGAGCCGGCGGCCGTCGATGCTCGGAAGGCGAAGCGGGCCGGCAAGGTGAAGCCCGGAGTCCGCAAGCAGCTGCGGCGACTCGAGCGCCAGCTTGCCGAGGCGGCGCGACAGGAGCGCAAGCGGGTCCGAAAGCTCGAGCGGGCCCGCCACCGGCGCCAGCTGATCGAGGCGACGCTGGACGGGTTGCGTGGCGTGGCACCCGCCAGGCCTGACCCCGCGGCCGCCGCCGATCCGGTCTCCGCCGCGCCGCTTACCCCCGCGACACCCGAGGCCGGACCTGCGATCGCCGTTCAGACCGTCGAGCCCGCCCGGCCGCGAGCCCCGCGGCCGCGCGCGCCCCGGCAAACGGCCTCGCCACGGAAAGCGCCCTCGCCACGGCGCTCGACCCCGAAGCCGCCGAGCTCATAGCCCGGCCGACTCTCTATCCAACCTGGCCGGCAGTCCGACCCTGAGGCCGCGCCCGGCCCTCTTTCCGGCTGGCCTCAACCGCCCGGGTCGGGCTCGCGGGCGTCGGGGCTCGAATCGCCCGGCTGTTTCGAGCCGTTCCCGTCAGTGGGCTCGCTCGAGCCGGTGCCGCCGGACCTGTCATCCGCGCCACCGGAGAATGGTCGTTGAGCCGCGGCCCCGCCCGCCGACACCAGCGGCACCGTGAAGATGAACGTCGAGCCCGAGCCCTCCTCCGATTCGGCCCAGATGCGGCCGCCGTGGGATTCGACCACATGCCGTGCGATCGAGAGGCCGAGCCCCGTGCCGCCCCGGCCCCTGACTCGAGCCCGGTCGACCTTGTAGAACCTCTCGAAGATTCGGTTCAGGTCGGCCCTCGGTACGCCTATGCCGGGATCGCGAACCCACACTCGGTTCTGCCCTTCCTCCTCACGCACGCCGACGACGATCTCACCGCCGTTGGGGCTGAACTTGACGGCGTTGTGCAGCAGGTTGACGAGGACCTGACCCAATCGGTCCTCGTCGCCGCGGACCGGCGGCACGCGATCGGGAAGGTCCAGGCCGATCCTGAGACCCTGGCGTTCGGCGAAGAGGCGCAGCCGCTCCGCCGTGGCGCGGGCAACGCGAACCAGGTCCACGTCGTCGAGCAGCAGTCGCGCGGTGCCACTCTCGATCCGCGACAGGTCCAGCAGCTCGTTGACCATCTGGGTGAGATGACCGGTTTCGACCTCTATCTTGGAGATCCGGTCGCGCAGTCGAGGCGAGGCTGTTTCGGCATCGCGGGCCGCCGTCTCGGCCAGCAGGCTGATGGTGGTGAGCGGAGTCCGAAGCTCATGCGACAGGTTGTCGATGAACTCCGCCCGGATCCGTTGCAGGCGGCGCAACTCCGAGACGTCCTCGATGACGAGCCAGACGCCCGACACGGGAGACCGTCGCGCTCGAACGGTGACCGTCGCCCCTGCGCTGGACCGGACCGTCAACTCGCCGTTGGCCGAGCCGAGCTCCATCGCGGTCCGCGCGATCGCTTCGATGCGCACGTCGACGAACGCCTCGAGGGCGGGCCGCCCCACCATGGAGCCCGGACGCCGCTCCAGCAGCGCGTGAGCCGCCTCGTTGGCGAACTCGACCGTCAGGTCGTCACGAAGCCGAACCACGCCGGCCGTCAGCAGCTCGGTCAGGTAGCCGGTGTCATGCCCGGTCTGCTCCGCGTTCCAGCGAGCGGCCCCGGCCTCTTCGAGGGCCATTCGGACGCGCCTCTCGACGTCGTCCGCGTCCGACGCACCGGTCGCCTCCTCGAGCCGCTCGAGCGTGCGGCCGCGCGAGAGAGCCAGTGCCAGGGCCCACGCGAAGAGGATGGCCAGGGCGACGATAAAGAGAATCTCGACGGCATCCACGAATTCGAGCATGGCACAGCCGGGCGAGTTCGGCTGGTCTCCTGGGCTCGACTGGCGGGCCGGCCCGTCGACCGCTACCCTAGGAGCAACAAATCCGTAGTCGCGCAGATCGCGAAGAGCCGTGAGCAGGCGTGCTCGTCGGGCGGTCGCGACTCCTGTCGGAGGTCCGTCCAGGTGCCATCGTTTCGATTGATCCCGCGCGAAGAGCGCTTCTTCGACCTCTTTGTCGAGGACGCCGCGAATGTCCTGGACGGCGCGCGCCAGCTCGAGGCGATGCTCCGCACGTATGACGGCGTGGAGAAGTCGGCCAAGAAGATCCGGGAGACCGAGCACCGAGGCGACGAGATCAGCCACGACATCGGCCGGCGTCTCGAGTCGACCTTCGTGACGCCCTTCGATCGCGAAGAGATCCACGCCCTGATCAGCGGCCTGGACGACATCCTCGACCTGATCGAGGAAGTCGCGGACACGTTCCTCCTCTACCGCATCGAGTCGCCGACCAAGACCTCGATCAAGCAGGCCGCCCTGGTAGTCCAGTGTTGCGAGACGCTCCACCAGGCGCTCACCAATCTTCGAACTTTCAAGGGCCTCGACATGTTCATCGTCGAGGTCCACCGCCTGGAGAACGAGGGCGACCGGTTGAGCCGATCGGCGATCGCCGGTCTCTTCGACGACGGCACCAAGACGATCGACGTCCTCAAATGGAAGGACGTGTACGCCCTGCTCGAACACACAATCGACAAGTGCGAGGACGTCGCGGACCTGATCGAAAGGATCGTCGTCAAGCACGCCTGACATAGCACGGCATGCCGCGGTCGTCGTCTCGTGGGTGTGGCCCACAGAAAGCCGGGTGGGCCGGCCCAGCTATCATCGCCAACATGACAACGCCCCGCCCCCGTTCAGCAGGCCTCGGACCTGAGGCTGCCCGCGAGCTCGTCGAGCGCTACGTACGTGGGTGGCGGACCAACGACCTGTCCGGCATCCTGACCACGCTCACTCCCGATTGTGTCGTGATGGAGTCGCACGGCCCAACATACCGAGGCCTGGACGATGTCGAGCAGTGGGTCCGTGATTGGATCGAGACCGGGAGCCGGGTCACTCGCTGGGACGTTCTGTCTTTCCTCGTCGACGGCCCAGCGGCTGCCTTCGAGTGGGGATTCGAATGTGTCGTGGACGGGACCAGGTACGCGCTGGACGGCGCGACTGTCGTACGGTTCGACCACGGCAGGATTGCGTTCATCCACGAGTATCGGATGACCGAGCCGTCGTTTGACGCCCGCGATCGCCGGCAGGGATCAGGCCGAGAAAGGCCGCCTGCCCCGGACGAGGCCTGACACGGCGCAGCATTTGGGCCGAATCTGGCAGTGGCCTTGGCGCGGTCCGCCGTCCCGGTCGCCGCCGAACTCGTGCGCCGCCCGGGCCGGAACTACTGCCCGTGCTGCTCGAGTGAAAGGCCTCGGCGAGTCGAAATCGTGAACGCGGCGTTAATATTGGCGCGCCATCTCAAACACGATGATGCCGCCGGAACGGCCGCCCGGGGGGCCGGAGCCGGCGCTCGGCGCCCAGGCCGGGTTCAGCCGGCCGGCCGGACCTCGATCCGCGGCGGTAGAGCGAGCGTTACCCGTTCGAGCGCCACTCCAGCCCAGGCCAGGCGGCGCGTGCCGAGCGACCAACAACCAGACGGAGAGAGATGAAGACCGACCTCGACGAGACTCCGATGCTGTCCTCCGTGCCGAACCTGCGCGACGTCGGGGGATACCCCACCACCGACGGCAGGCTGGTGAAGACCGGCCTGCTCTACCGGTCCGGCGTGCTTGCCAGGTTGGACGGAATGGACGCCGAAGCCTTCACAGACCTCGGAATCCGGAGGATCTACGACCTGCGGACCGGACCTGAACGCGCGGAGCATCCCGACCTGGAGCTGCTCGGAGTGGACTACGTCGTCGTTGACATGATGGCCGACGTGATCGACGCCATCCCGGCTCGGATCGAGAAGGCCATGCGAGACCCCAGGCTCGCCCGCGACACTTTCGGCGAAGATCGCGGGATCCGCCTGATCCGGGATCATTACCGTGAGTTCGTGGCCGTGGGGAGCGCCTGCCGCGCTTTGAGCCGCGTCTTCGGCGACCTCTCCGACGGAGGCCCGCAGCCGGTTCTGGTCCACTGCATGGGCGGCAAGGACCGGACAGGCTGGGCCGTGGCGGCGCTGCTGCTGCTGCTGGGCGTCCCTGACGACCTGGTGATGGAGGATTACCTGCTCACCAACGCGCGGCTGAAGACGATGTCACAGTTCCTGGCGACGGATTTCATGTCCCGCGGCGGGCAGCCGGAGCTCATCGAGGCCGTTCTGAAGGCTCGCCCCGAGTACCTGGAGGCCGCCCTCGACGAGATGCGCAGGCGCCACGGCACGGTCGAGTCCTACTTCGCCGAGGGCCTCGGGTTGGGCGCCGGCCGGATCGGGGCCCTCCGCCGCCGTTTCCTCGACTGAGTCCGCGTCTGAGTCTTGGTTACGCGCCGCGCGGCTCGTCGCCCCGATTTCTGACGGGCCTTCGTTGTTCCGACCCACTGACCAGCTGGTCTCCGCCATGGCCGCCGCCGGCCTGGGAGAAGATTCGCACGCGGCCGTCCGGCCTCGCTTCGGCTCGGCTGTTCAGACCGTCTAGATCAAGCCGGTCAAGCCCCGAGACCCACGTGGAGGCGAACGGTCCGACGAGCCGCGGTCGCTCGTCCGATTTGGCCCCGCCCGGATCAGCGCCTCGGTGCAGCGAGGCCGACGACACTTTCAGCCCGGGGGGCGTCCGCGGGGCGATATGAAGACCCCCCGCGGTCGTAGGGCCGGCGGGGGGTGAGGAGGAGTGTTCCGACCGCCAGGTAGGGAGACTGAGCGGCCGTCGGTCGAGAGTCTCGGGCCATGACAACACCGGAGTGTTAAGGCCACGATAACTCTGAACCCGCTGGCCGCCCACCGGCGCCGTTTGGGCCGACCAATGGGCACAAGTCGTCGTGTGCGCCGGGCCGTCAAGCTGCGGAACCCGTCAGGGGCGCCGGAAAGTCTCGGTCTGATCTGCTTTCACGCCTCACTCCGGCTCCACCGAGGCGGCGATCGTCGGGCCCTCCTGACGGCAGGGTCAGGCCGGGGAAGAATCGGCCCAGGGCGACGAGCACACCATCCGCCGACGACGAAGGCACCACCAGGTTCGCGGCATTCTTCACCGCCCGAGGGGCCGGTCGCATCGCGGCGCTCCGGCCGGCCCAGAGGAGCATCTCCAGGTCGTTCGGACCATCCCCGACGGCCGCGGTTTCGTGCCGAGCTACGCCCAGCCGGGCGGCGACGGCGCGAAGCGCCTCTCCCTTGTTCGTGGCGGGCCTGAGCAGCTCGAGACCGGCATCGTCGTTGCAGACGATCGAAGCTCGACCGGCGAACTGCGCCCGGGCCGCGGCCACCGCGTAACTGTGCATCTCCGGGCGTGTCGGGAGGTAGATCCGGATCGGCCCGTCCCCCGCTACCTCGTCGAGCGAGTCGACGGTGCGGAGTGTTGGTCCTGCGGCGAAGTCCGGAATGCCACCGGCGCCAATACTGTCGGGACTTGACTCCGCGACATGGCCGTCGGTGAAGGACAGCAGCGGCCGGATCCCAAGCAGGCGGGCGAAAGCCAGGTGTTCCCGAACTTCCTCAGGGCCGAGGCGGTGAGCCCAGACGATTTCGCCCGTCACGGGTGCCCCGAAGAGACCTCCGTTCATCGTGATCTGAGGCCCGGTCAGGCCGAGGTCCGAACAGATGTCACGAGCGCCCCACGGGCTCCGACCAGTGGCGATGACGACGACGACGCCGGCGGCCCGGACCACTGAAAGGGCATCGCGTACGGCGGGACGCAGCCGCCCGCCGTCATCGAGCAGGGTCCCATCAAGGTCACAGGCGAGCAGGCGTGGCTCTCGGTCGAGCCCGTGGTCGAGGGTGCGGCGTGCGATTGTGCGCCTCCGTGTCCGCTCTTACCCGGACATCGTCGGAGGTTGGTAACAACGCCGTGTTGGCGGCCGGTTAACTCTCAGGCCACACAGGCGCGGGGACCGGGACAGGGCTGCAGTCACTCGCAGGACGGTCACTCTCGGTTGTCTTGGCCACGGGAAGGCTGTCGCCAGCGGGAACTCCGAATGGTCCCCGGCGCCGCGTGTGACGCATCTGCTGCCATCGTGCGGGCCACGCGACTGCGAGTATCGAACCGTTCAGTGTCGAGAGTTCAGGACGACCCTCACGCCCGAAAGCCACGCGCCTCGCGGAGTTGGCCCGCGAACTCGTGGGGTAGCTCCGAGGTCAGGATGCCTTGGGCCGCGGCTTCTATGTCGTATTCAACGCGGTGGAAGTCAACGGTCACCCCGGCTCGACTCGTCTCGACGAGCGCCCAGCAGGCTCGCGGATCGCCGTCCTTCGGCTTGCCCGCGGAACCGTCGTTGATGAAGCGCGTCCGGGCGACGGTCTTGTCGTAGGGCCGGTGAGTGTGGCCGCAGACGATGACGTCGGCGTCCGCGCCGGCGGCTATACGCGCGAAGGTCGAGTCGGGCTTGTCCTCGTACAGATACTCGTTCATCTTCCGCGGGCTCCCGTGAACCAGCAGGAACCGGAGCCCGTCGGCCTCGAATTGGATCTGCGGCGCGAGCGTTCGCAGCCAGGCCGTGTTCGCTTCGCTCGTGTGGGCCTTGGTCCAGGCAAACCCCGCGTCGCCCAGGGCCTTCTCTACCGGGTGCGTGTAGGCGCAGCCGCACTCGTCGCGCCCGAAGCCTGTGCCGTCGTCGTAGTTGCCCATCACGATCGGGATCGCCTCCTCGCGTAGCCGGTCCAGGACCTCGTTGGGCCAGGGCGCGTAGCCGACGAGATCGCCGAGCACGTAACGCTGGTCGACACCGGCGGCGGCTACGTCGGTCAACACGGCATCGAGGGCGAAGATGTTGGAATGGAGATCGGAGAAGAACGCGTATCGCATGAAGTGAGCCTGACCTTTCGGGCAGCGGCGAGTAGCACGAGCCATGTAACCAGCAGAGACTACGCGCCGGTCTGAGACTGCACGCCCAGCTCGGCGAGCAGGCCGCGGACGCGCCGCTCGATCTCGTCGCGTATCGGGCGGACCTCCTCGACCGACTTGCCGGCCGGGTCGTCGAGTTCCCAGTCGAGGTATCGCTTGCCCGGATACACCGGACACGCATCACCGCAGCCCATCACGACGATGACGTCAGCCGCTCGCACGACCTCGTCCGCCCAGGGCTGTGGCAGCTCGGCGCTGATATCGATGCCCTTCTCGGCCATCGCCGCAACCACGGCCTCGTTCACGCCGTCTGCCGGAGCCGAGCCACCGGAGAAGACGTCGACCTTGTCGCCGGCGAGCCTTCGCATGAAACCCGCCGCGATCTGGGAACGGCCGGCGTTGTGGACGCACAGGAAGAGGACGCTCGGGTTCAGATCGGTCCGTGTCGATTGCAGTCGCATGAGAGCGCGAAGCCGATCGTCGGTCAGCCGTTCGACCAGGACCGGTATCCAGGTCGTGATGTGGGCATTGGGGAGGATCAGGTCAAGCGACTCCGCCATGAAGCGTTCGATGGTCTCGACGTTGATGCGCCCATGCCATCGCCGCTCCAGAGCTACCGCCGACTGGTGGATTTGAAGACGCTGATCGGTCGAGAGCGCAAAGTGGCCCAGGTTCAGTTCCTGCGTGTTTTGAGAGGTCATTCCGTCAGGCTCCTTGGTGAGTTCGCGCGTGCGATGAGGCTTCTGTATTGGAGCCTAGACCTTCAAGTTGGTCGAATGTCAATCAGGTGTAGGGTGTCGCCCATGAAGATCGCTGAACTCGCCAAGCGCGCCGGCGTGGCCACCTCGGCCGTCCGCTTCTACGAAGAGGCCGGCTGAGGCCGGACGCTTTGTCCCCTTGTCCCCTCTCGATCGGAGTGTGGAACGGCCTCGTGCCGGCTCTCCTGTCACGTGCCGACGCGGGTCAGGTAAGTGCTTTGGGACCCCAGGCCGGGCCTGGTAGCCATCGGGCACAGCCCCTATCAGCCCGCCACGAGCCCGGCTCGCGCCAGCGCATCCGCAGCCCGGACGCCGAGTGCCTCGGGCGTCTGCTGGGCATAACGCCGGGTCGGCACCGTCGAGGAGTGGCCCAGATACCGGCTGACTTCTTCGAGCGGCATGCCGTTGTTGACCAGCAGCGTTGCCGTGGCATGGCGGATGCGGTGTGAGCCGAAGCAGCGCAGGCTCCCACCGCCGGCGTGGTAGCGGCGGGTCAGCATGAGCGAGAGGGCATTCATGGTGAGTGGCCGTGGCTCAGGCCCGGTATGGGAGAGGAAGAGCCAGCCCGGATCCTCGGCCGGAGTAGGGGAGGCAGGCAGGAAGGCGGCTCGTCCCCGCTCGATGTAGGCGGATATGGCAGCCGCGGTTCCCGGCTGCAGGGCCAGTTCGAGAGTCTTTGCGCCCTTGGCCCGCCGGAAGCGGATGACCGCCCGCTCGAAGTCGATATCCCCTACCCGCAGCAGCCGGACGCTGGAGTTGCGGGCAGCCGTCGTCACCAGGATCGAGACGATGGCAGCGATCGCGCAGATCAAGCGGCTCCTCGCCGGCGCAGCCGCGTTCGAGGGCATGCAGATCGTCGAGGGTCGCGCTCTTGGTCGGAGTCTCCTCCGATGGCAGGAGGGGATTGAGCGCGGCCCGCCTTCGGGAGCGACGGAACGGATTGATCGAGAGGATGCCCTCATCGACCAGCCAGATGGCCAGCGACCGTATGGGCCGGACATAGGCGTTGACGCTGTTGGCGGACAGGGTCTGGACAGGTCCGGCTGCAAGTGAGCGCCCCAGGGCATCGGGACCGCCGCGCCAGACACCTGAGACCTTGGGCCGGGTGCGCAGGTCGGTCACGTAGTCGACCAGCGTCATGAAGTCCAGCGACGCCGTCGTGACCGGCAGGTCGTGTTCCTCCAGCCAGTCGATCAGCCGGGCGAAGTCGTCGGCGTGCTTGCGCTTTGTGACCTGTGCCCAGGTCGAGCCGAAGGTGGCGGTGTATTCGGCGATGAGGGGCCGCAGGGGAAGGGCGGGCAGGCTATCGAGGCGGCCGTGGCGCCGGACGAACGGGGCTGCCGAACCGGGCTCGACAGCGTCGTCCACTCGCGCTAGCATGACGCTATAATACGTCAGCTTAGCGCTTCCAGCAACCATCAAGTCAGGCTCGATCGAGCCCGGAAGGACCGCCACATGCCACCAGACGAAGAGCAGTTCCGAGCCGCCATGCGCGACCTCCTGGCCCGCTCCGGCCTGTCGATGCGGGCCCTCTCTGCCGCCATGGGTCGTGATCCCGGATATATCGCCGCCCTTCTGGATCCCTCACGTCCATCGCGGGCACGCCCGACACCGGCAGATCTAGTGGCAGCCTCGGATGCCACCGGTATCGCCTTCGTCGAGCTGCTCGACAACCTATGGGGGATACCGGCCTCGCGCCTGGCGGGTGAGCTTGCGGCGCTCGGTGTAGGGCCGTTAGCAGACGAGCGACTCGCGGGCCTGACCGAAACCGAGAGGGCGAGCGTCGCCGACTACATCGGCTTCCTCGCCTCGAGGCACCGCGGCCACAGCCGGTTGTCGCGCGCGATCATCTCTTAGAGGCGGCGGACGTGACGAAGATGCCCCTCGCGCTGGCGGGCGGCCACTCGATCACCACCGTCGTCCGGCCGTGAAGTAGAAGTCGTTGGACGCCCCGTTGAGATCGGCGCCATAGACCGCCGCATCGACGAGATCGTCGTGCTCACCGTTGGGAAAGGCGACCGCCTCGTGCTCGTAGGCATCCAACCCCGGCGCGCCGCGCAAGTGGAGGACCGAGCCTGCCTCATAGCGAGAGGCCAGGGCCCGAGCCCGCGTGACCTTGTCGCGATCGGGGAATACAGCCCTCGCCGGCAGGCGGGTATTGGTCAGGATCTCGTGGGTGAACGTCGACTGGAAGGCCGTGGCCTCGATGTTGACCTCGGTGAGGGGACGCGCTGCGCCGTTGGTGCTCGTGAGCCCGAGATAGCCCGGCGGCAGAGAGGATGTGGGCCACAGCAGCCTCGGGCCATCGAGCTGCGAGCCGTCTGCAAGACCCTTGTCGTCCAACCCTGTGAGCCAGCGCCGGTGGCCCTCGTCGAGCCTGGCTCGCCAGGCCCCGCACAGATACAGGCGATGCTCGGAGTCTTCGACCCACTCGACCACTGCTGTGTAGTCGGCCCGCTCCTTCGATGAGGCGGCCAGGTCCACGCCCACCCGGCGCTGCCCATCGGGCACCCGATCGACGTAGCGGAACCAGTCCCGGCGAAAGACGTTGCCACCCATGCCACTCGGATCGTTCTGGTACTGGAGATCGAACACCGCCGAGCCGAGCTCGGCCCGCTTGGCCTCCAGACGGGCGGCCGACCAGTATTCGGGCCAGAGCGCGGTGCCGTCAGGAGCTATGGCCTGGCGCATCAGGGCCGGCCAGCCCCGCCGGATGAGCTCGCCGTATATGTCGTCCTCATGCCAGCGGGTGCCGAGAAAGATGCGCTTACCCGACGGGGTGACCATCGGGTCCACGACTGTGAGGTAGGTCTCCAGGGCCCTGGCTCGTCCGCCCGCGGTCGTATTCTCCTGCTGACCAACCGGATCGTCGGCCAGGAGTTCATCGAGGCGTGCCCCGGCCCGGACCGAGCCCAGGCTCATGGCCAGACACGTCACGTCCTTGCCCAGATCGGTGCCCCGGACCGTCCAGGCGGCATCGGTCCAGGGCCGGCCCTCGACCCCGGCCGCAGCCCAGGGAAAGACCTCGGCAAAGCGCGGCGACTCGACCAGGGCCCGGACGGCCCGCGAGCGACCCTCCGCGTCGGCATCGACCGCGGTCAGGATGCCCAGGCGCCGGCGGCCCTCGCTCACTCCGATCAGGCGGGCGGCCCGATGGAGAAACAGGGTCGTCTTGGCGTGGCCGCGCGGGGCCAGGATCAGGCCGCGCTCGTGGCGCCCGGCGAAGCGGCTCGCCTCACGCAGGTGAGCCGGAAAGACGAGATCGCTCATGTACTCGCCAAAGGCGGCATCATCGATCGCCGCTCGCTCCCGCAGGAGCGAGCGATACCGGCTCGTCATGGCTCTGAGGCCTCATCGGACTCGCACTCGTCGGCCTGTGCCTCGGCGTCGGCGGCCATCTGGCGGAGCCGGCGCGCCTCCTCGCGGGGATCCAGGTGCTCGGCGGGATGATCGGCCAGGGCCAGGAGGGTCACCGGGCCGCCGCCGGGACCGGCGATCTCGGTCCGGATCGGAGCGTCCAGGCCACGCAGGCGCACGACCAGGTCCTGGGCCTTTAGGGCGGCGTTGAGATACCCGACCCCGACGTTGTCGTTGGCATTGACCGCCGAGCGGGCCAGCGCAGTGCGGGCGGTGTCCTCGGCCATCGCGATGGCCTTTGCCCGTTCGGCCTCAAGGTGCTCGCGGTCCGCTCGCTTGCGCCAGGCGCGTTCGATAGCGGCCATATGGGAACGCACCGCCCGCTCGGAGATGTCGAGGGGCCGCGGTGCCTCCGGACCGCTCAGGGCCCGGTGTATCGCCGGCGAGCGATAGCCCGACAGCATGAGGGTCTCGACCCGTTCGCGGATGAGGGCCAGCTCGGCCTCCGAGGGCCGGCCGCGGCCGCTCATGCCGCCGGCTCCGCAGCTTGCGCAGTCAGCGCCGCCGCGCCGCCCGAGCCATCGACCCCGCCGACCCGGCCGACCCGCGTCGCCCGCTCGCCGGTGTAGGTCTGCCAGCGCTCGATGGCCACCTGGGCATAGCGGGGATCGATCTCCATGGCCAGACAGCGCCGGTCGGTCAGCTCGGCGGCGATGATCGTGGTGCCACTGCCCACGAATGGATCAGCCACTGTATCGCCGGGAGCGCAGCTGTTGCGGATGGCCCGCTCGACCAGCTCGACAGGCTTGATCGTCGGGTGGTTCTCGCTCCGAGTCGGGCGGGCTATCTCCCAGACGCTGTCCTGGGTGCGGTCGCCCCGGAAGGTATGGCTGCCTTCGCGCCAGCCATACAGGATCGGCTCGTGGCGGTAGTGATAGTCGGAGTGCCCCAGCACGAAGCGATCCTTGACCCAGATCAGGGTCTGGCGGACCTGCAGCTCCGCGTCGGCCAGGGCGAGCAGGAAGGCGAGATGGGCCGGCCCGGCGGGAGATGCCAGGTAGAACGCGCCACCGGAGCGCAGGGGGACCAGACGCAGAGCTGCGGCGACGAGGGCGCGGGTGCCTTCGATCCCGAGATCGTCGTTGGCAATCTTGAGGGCGGCCGCCGTCTTGCCCGTATAGGCAACAGAGTACGGGGGATCGCTCCAGAGCAGGTCGACGCTATCTTCACCAACCAGGCGGGCCACCGCGCCCGGATCGGTGGCATCGCCGCAGAGCAGGCGATGACGCCCCAGGGCCCACAGATCCCCAGGCCTCACATATAGATCGGCGGCCTCTGGCGCGGGCGGAGTAGCATCGGGATCACGGCCGCTTGCGATCTGCGCCGCCGCCAGGATCGCCGCCACTGCGTCGGCGTCGTACCCGGTGGCGGCAAGATTGGCTGCCGCATCCTGCTCGGCCAGGATGGCGGCGAGTAGGGCGTCGTCGTAACCGCCCAGGTCTGCCGTGCGGTTGTCGGCCAGCATGAAGGCGATGGCGGAGGCGTCATCGAGGGCCTCGACGTTGGCGGCGATCTCTTGCCAGCCCAGAGCGCGGGCCGCCTTGACGATGTGATTGCCGGCTACGACGAAGCCCGTGCTCGCCTGGACGACGATCGGCTTCTGCTGGCCGAAGCGGGCGAGACTGGCCGCTACGGCATCGACGTTGCCCCGTCTGGGGTTGTTGGGATGGAGGGTGACGCTCTCGATCGGCACGACGAGGCTTCGCAGCTGCGGGGCGATCTTGGCCTCGCCCCTCGGACTCGCGACGAGACTGCCACCAGCCAGCCCCGTTGCAAGACGGCTCCGGCCGAGGGTGCGCGGTGCCCGCCCCGGTTGCCTTTGGTGTGCAGTTGCGGCGGCGGTTGCTGTGGCGATTGCTGACATGTCGCTCTCCTTGCTTGTTGGGCTTGCCCACATGATTGCGAGGGCTGTACACGCCCTCCCGATCTACGCGAGCCACTCCCCCGTCCCCCACCGTTTGTCGCCTTCTGACGGCGTCCCGACCAGCATCCGATACGCGTCTACGGGGCTCTGGTCTACTTCCCCGCCGCCGGCCGCGTAGGTGGGTACGGGTTGCCCGCGGCGAATGCGAATGCGCGACGTGTGGGCCGCCCGGGTGTGGCATGATCGAGCCATGGCGTGCACCGGCTCGAGAAGCCTCCGATCCGACCCCGCCGACCAGGCGCGGGCAATCAGGAGGCCAAGCCGTGAAGCTCCCGCACCGTCGTACCCACTCCGTCGACTCTGAGGCGCAACAGGCCGCCGAGTTCGCTGTCGACCACGTCTGCTTCGCCGATGAGCCGCTCTGGTATCTGCGCCTGACGAGCCACGCTCGCCTCACCTGGCGCCGCGAACTGGCCGCGGTGGTGAGCATGTTTGCGGCGGGCATCGCCCTGGGCTTCCTGCTCGGCCGGCGCTAGCGAGACCCGCTCGCGAGCCCAGCCAGGCCGGACATCGGTGGGCCGGCGGGCGGGATGACCGATGGCGTCGTATCTGTGGATGTGAGAATGAAGGCGTTTCTATGTGGCGGACTCGACGCGGAGGATGCTCAGCAGCTTATCTTTGAGGTAGAGCGCCGCATCCCCGCGAGCCGCTCGAAGGTCAAGATGAGCCCGCAGGTACTCGCCTTCCGGGCCCGGCTGACGACCGAGATGGGCGAGGTCAGAGCGAGGGGCGGTTTCGTTCAGTTCACCCCGGAGTTCCTCGCCCCGCCCAAGTAGCCCCCGCCACGCAGGCGAACAGGCTGGCGACAGGAGACCAGCCAGCGGCCGGCACGGCTGGCTCACCGCTGCAATATGCTCGCGTTAGCTCACCTTGGCCTAAGCAGGAGTACTTCGCGTCTTCGACGCTGTCCGCAGGGCCGCGCCGACCTGCTGGTGGAGGCTGCCGCCCGGAACCAGGAGGCGATCGAAGACCGCCCCGCCGATCGTGAAACCCCAGGCGCCGCAGCCGGCCACGGTCTCGATCTGCGGTAGCGAATCGATGCTACCGGCGACAACGACCGGGCCCGCTGAGGTGCGTACGACCGCCCGGATGAGCGATGGGACGTCCGCCGTTCGATGCCGGTAGGCGAGAAGATCGAGGCCACCAACGCCCGGCCGCGCGGTCAGCGCGGCAGCGCTCGCGGCGATTTCTTCGATCGACCCCTCGAAATCGACGGGTGATCGACCACTCGCCCAGGAAACGGGAAGTACCTGACGGCGGTCCCAGCCAACAGCGGCAGGGCAGCGTCGGGATTGGTCCCGCCCATGATCACGTCGGCCCCGATCTCGATGCCGGCTCGCACCGAAGACAATTCCGCCGCGGCATCCGTGCTCACGATCTCCAGGACCACCGTCCGACCATCGGCATGCAAACGAGCTGCAAGCTCTTGCTGGGTCTCGACTGACACGCCGATGTCCTTGAAGCCGATCCAGCGCAGATCGGTCTCGCGGACCTGCTCGTAGACGTCGAGAGCGTCTTGCACGGTCGCATCGTTCTTGGTGAGCATGAAGATGAACTCGGCCAACGTAGCCTCCTTGAGTCAGGCCGGCCCGTGTCGTCGACGGCGGCTCAGAGTTGGTGCGTGACCGGCGAAACCGCCGGATAGACCTGCTTGTAGGTTGCGAATAGGGCGTCGTATACGGATCTCGTCGCGGGGTCGGATTCGTACCGAGCCGCAGGGTGGACAAAGCGCGTCTGGGGTTCAACAAAGGATGGGTAGATCCCCGTCCCGACGCCGGCCAGGATCGCAGCCGCCAGGCATCCGGCTTCGGGCAGATCGACCGTCTCGATTGCCAGGTCCAGGATATCGGCCTTGATCTGGCACCAGGCCGCGGATCGCGAGCCTCCGCCGGTGTTGCGCAGGACGGAGAACTCGCTTCCGGCCTCCGCCAATCCCTCGATGTTGGCGCGCAATTCGTAGGTCATCCCTTCGAGCAACGCGCGCAGGAAGGCGCCGCGGGTCGTCTGCCAGGTCATGCCCAGCACCGCACTGCGCGAAAGGGGATCCATCCATGGGTTGTGCGACCCCTGGAAATGGGGCAGAACCAGAATGCCGGTGGGCTCCGGGGGCATCTCCGATAGAAGCAGGGGATATACATCCTGGCCCGTGAGTTCGGCCGTAGCCTTCTCGAGTTGACCGAACTCGTCCCGGAACCAGCGCAGCAGGGCGCCCCCGCTGGAGTTCGCCGCCATCCCGATGAATTCGCCCGCGGTGACGAAGTTACTGTAGGCGAACCCGCGCCGCAGTGACGTCGCGTCGGTGGGCGGGTCCTTGACGAGGGTCGTCAGAACCTCCCATGTTCCGGTCCCGACCACTGCGTCACCCGGTCGCCTGATGCCGCCGCCTATGGCCGCGCATATCTGATCGATCGCGCCCGTGACGACGGTCACCGGCCTTTGGAACCCAAGCCGATCTCGCATGGCCGCGGGGACCTCGCCGATCGGGCTGGCCGAGAGCCTGGGCTCGGGCAGGATGTCCATCGGTAGATCCAGGGCTTCAAACAGCTCGCCCGCCCAGTGGCCCTCACGGATGTTGAACGCCATCCAGCGCGCGGCATTGCTGAAATCCGTGACCGCGGGCAGCCCAAGCCGCCAGACGATCAGGTCGCCCCAGCCGAGGAACTTGGCCGCCTCACGCAGGACCTCGGGTTGGTTCTGCTGGTACCAGACCAGACGCACCAGCGGGAACATCGAATGAAGGGGCACGCCGGTCGTGCGGAAGAGCTGGAGTTCGTCGATCCGTTCTCGGATGCGAGGCAGTAGCTCGGAACCCCGGATGTCGGCCGACACGATGCCGTTGGCGAGGGCGCGCATCTTCTTGTCGAGCGGCACGATCTCGTCGCAGGAGATCGAGAAGCTCATGGCGCTGACCGGGTCGGCTTGGACCGACGGCTGGTGGTTGACTTCGCCGACCGCCTCGATGAATGCCTCCCACACGAAGTCACCGCTGAGCTCGACCCAGCCGGGCCGCGGCCGCGTCTCCGGGTATTCTCGGAATGCGATGGCGAGCGAGCGGCCGGAATCGGCTTCAATGGCCATCACCTTGAGTCCGCCCGTGCCGATGTCAACGCCAAGAAGGCTCATCTGCTAGTGGCCTCCAGCCAGCTCAATCTGGACTCGATGGAGCAGGTCGTCGATCCGCGACGGATCGGGCATGAGCGGGGCGGGCTGCTCGCAGGTGGCTCCGGCCAACGCCAGCGCCCAAGACAGCCGCCGCTCGATATCCCCATCCAGGTCTCCTGCGTGCAGCAGGCCGGCTAGGAACGCGTCGCCGGCACCGCTTGTGTTTCTGACTTCGATGTCGCTCAGCCTTCCCCGGGCGACCAGGCCGTCCTCCCAGGCGAGGGCTCCGTTTGGGCCGAGGGTGATCCACCAGCGTGAGACACCGTAGCGGTAGGCGAGGGCATCGAGTTGGTCTGCAAGGCCATCCTCGCGCACCGCCGGGGCGATGGTTGCCAGTTCTGCGAGATTCACCTTGACGAGCCAGGGCCGCGCCTCAAGCGCGCGGGCAAGTGCGGGCCCGCTGCAGTCGATCACCGCCGGCGTCGGAGCCGCGGCTGCAACCGCCCGGGCATAGAAGTCAGACGGTGTGCCTGGCGGTAGGCTGCCGCACAGAAGAACAGCGCGTGCTCCCTGGGCATGCTGAGCTATCGCGGCACTGAGCGCTTCTCGCTCGAGGGCGGAGGTCGACGGACCAGCCTGGTGATAAGAGCGTTCGCGGACTCCGTCGGCGGTCGTCACCGATACGAAGAAGCGGCTGGTTCCCGATATGGGCGTCAGGTAGGGTGCGACCCTGGCCGACTCGAGCAGGGTCGTCATTCGTTGCCCGACCCAGCCGCCGGCGAAGCCGAGGGCGCACGTTTGGTGGCCGAGACCCGCGAGGAAACGGGCCACGTTGTGACCCTTGCCTCCTGGGGTCTCGGCGATCAACTCGGTATCGAATTCCAGCTCCGCCTGCAGCTCCGATGGGTGCGACAGGCGGAGCGTCAGGTCGAGATCGCCGTTGGGCGCCACGCAGACGAACATGGGCGTTCTCGCGTTACAGATTGGATCTAGTCTGCCTGGCCGGCCGAACCGAAGACCCGGATGCGCTCCGTGGCCTTCGCCTCGAAACCGGACCGGGCCTCGGCAAAGATGCTCGTCAGCCTTGGAAGCTCTTTAGCACCGAACAATCCACGTACCCGCTCGGCCGCCGCCTCACTGAGCCCGGTGAAGTAGCTCATCTTCACCACGCCACCGGCAACCGCAACCCGGACGTCGGCATCGGTCATGCCCGAGCCGCCGTGGAGGGAGACGTAGACCGGAATAGACGACACGATGGCGCCGAGGCGGTCGAAGTCCACCGTTGCCGTTCCGGGCGCGAGCCCATGCACGGTTCCTACCGCTGCTGCGACAACGTCGACCCCTGTGTCCGACACGAAGCTGGCCGCCCGTGACGGGTCGGCCAGCATGTTGTCGCGCTGGTCGGCGTCCTGGCCGACTTTCGTGATGTGGCCGAGCTCGGCCTCGACGCCGTACCCGAGGCTGTGCGCTAGATCCACTACGGAGCGCGTTTGTCGGACACGCTCCTCGAAGGGCAGGCCGTAACCATCGAACTGGAAGCTCGTGAACCCGGCCCGGAACGCCCGGGCAACGATGTCGAGCGTCTCGGCATGGTCCAGATGGAGCACCACGGGAACTGTGGCCCGATCTGCCAGGTCTCGAAGGGCGCCAGCGAGTATCTCGAAGTCCGTGTACTCAAAGTGCGACTCGGCGACCGCGATGATGAGCGGCGACCGCTCGCGCTCCGCGACGCTGGTGACCGCAAGCGCGGTATCCAGGTTGAAGACATTGAAGGAAGGAACGATGTACTTGCGCTCCCGGGCGCGGGCGAGCAAGGGCAGAACCGATACGCGGGGCATGGCCTCTTCTCTCTTTCCAGAGCTGCGAGTAGTGCTACAGAGCAGGGCTCAGTCGAGCTCTGCCTCGGACTCGAGGAAGGTCTTGCTGGCCTGGCTCATGGCGTCGGGCGAGTTGCGGCTGAGTCGCCACGCGACAATTGCGCCAATCACGAGCCACACGATGACGGCGTAAGGAACCAGGTTGAACGGGAAGGCCGGGACCGGGTAGAACGTGACCCACAGGACCGGCAGCAGCATGAGGGTGCCGACCGCAGGCACGATGAGGTGCCGGAAGGGGCTGTAGTGCTCGGGATGCTCCGCCCGCATGAAGCGGTACAGCGAGATGTTCGCGAGCGAGTACATGATGATGATCCCGACCGTGATGGTCGCGCCCAGCAAGCCGTAGACATTCGCCGGACCCTGCCAGGCGCCGATGACCACGATGAGCGCGACAGTGACGCCGGTCAGGAAGTTGATCGCATTGGTCGGTGTCCGGTAGTTGGGGTCGATGTGACCGAACCACTTAGGCAGCACGCCGATCCGCGACATCGCGTAAATCACTCGGGTGCCCGCGTTCACCGATGCGATCGATACGGCCAGCGCGCTGTTGATCAACGCGAGGAAGACGAGCCAGCTCCCAACACCGAAGACCCTATCCGCGAGAATGAAGAACGGGTTCGTCGCGGTCGAGAAGTCACCCATCTTGTCGGTACCCCAGCCAACCGCGACTGCGACCGACATCACGATGTAGTAGATGCCCACGATCAGTAGGGATCCCAGGATCGCCTTGGACGCGATCTTGGCCGGGTTTCGTGTCTCCTCCGCCAGCGGCGCGACAGCCTCGAAGCCACTGATCGCCAGGATGGAGTACACCATGCCATAGAGGATGCCGTTGATCCCGGTTGGGGCGGACGAGGGGTTGACGGTTGAGCTCACCGATGAGCCGGAAGCAGGCGAAAGGAAAAGCGCCAACCCGAGAGCGATCATGATCACGAGCTCGATCGAGCCCAGAATGACCAAGGACCGCCCAGACATCTTGATCCCGAAATAGGTCAGGGCCCAGACGACGGCCACGCCGACGAGAGCCATCGCCCACCATGGGATGTCGACGTTGAGCTTGCCCTGTATGAAGTTCTCGCCGATGCCGGAGAGGATCCCGAGGTTTGCCGCGCCCCCGAGCGGGTCGTAGATGAAATAGCACCAGGCGGTCATGAACCCCAGGACGGGACCCAGACCTCGCGCCACGAAGGTGAAGTAGCCGCCGCTCGATGGCACGTACTTGGTGAACTCGGCGACCGTCGATGCGATGAGCAGGCACACGATCAGCGAGAGTGTCAGAGCGATGGGCATCGCCGCCCCCGTGTAGGAGGCGATGAACGGCAAAGTGAAGATCAGCCCCGCGGCAGGCGCGATGTGCGTGATCCCTTGGAACAAGATTTCGGGCAGGCCAATCGCGTTCCGCTTTAGGCCCGGGGTCTCAACAGCCATCTCGAAGACCTCCATGGACTAGTGCCGACTAGACCGACTCCACTCAGGGCAATCAGGAGCCCCGACGTGACGAGGAGGCCGGGAGAAGTCGGGGCGAAGGAGCGACGTACCAGCTGGCCAACACCGATCGGACCGACAGGTCCTCCTTTCGTGTTCCGTTTAGTGCTAGGCCCGGCTACCGGGCCCCTTGCGGTACACCTGAACTGCGAGGAGGTCCGCGACGTGGTACTCCTCCGAGAGGAGAACCGCCTCCCCGTCGGCGGTGTAGTCGACTTGATCGAGCAGCAGCAGGAGCGCGCCCGCCGGTAGGCCCAGGAGTTGCCGCTGCGTCTCTGTCGCCACGGCGGGCCTGACTGTCGCTATGCCGTGATGCACCGTCACGCCGTGGAGTTCCAGGAGACGATAGACCGACTGCTCGCTCGAGAGCCCGGTCTCGAAGAGATCGACATCGAGGTTGTGCTCGCGCAACAT
Source organism: uncultured Chloroflexia bacterium (assembly GCA_963713795.1). Taxonomy (GTDB): domain Bacteria; phylum Chloroflexota; class Limnocylindria; order Limnocylindrales; family CSP1-4; genus Fen-1039. Next base: position 10,438 of record CAVQNC010000007.1, on the reverse strand, counting down.
GGCGGATGGGAGATGGTCCAGGGTGTAGGCGACGGCTCGCTCGTCGGCAGTCCGCACCCGCTCGACCGAAACCACCTTGCTTCGCGGGGGCAGCCCGAGTCGCTGCGTCATCGCGCGGTCAGCCACATGCTCACGAACTGCCAGATCACGGGTCCCCGGTTGCCATCCGGCAGCTTCGACGAGGTCGGTCACCCCGAAGTTGGCATTGAGGTTGTTGCGAAGTCGGTTGACCGGCTCGACGACAAAAGTCCCTGAGCCCTGCCTTCTGGTGACAAGGCCCTCCTCTTCGAGGATGGAGATCGCGTGCCGTAGCGTCGCGCGGCTTACGGCAAGTTGGGTCGCGAGGGAAGGCTCCGACGGCAGGCGGCCCTGGGGCCCGAACAGCCCGGCGCGAATGGCTTCGCGGAGGTCGTCAGCGGCGCGGTCAGGCAGGGTGCGGCTCGAAGGCAGGGACCGAAGGGGCTGCGGCTTGGGTGCTGTCATGTTGTCTGATGATATGGTCTCCTGATGGCCGGGTCAATCCCCTAGCAGCGCAGCAGGTGACCTCGTTCGCGCCAAGGAAGGGCGCCCGTGTCGACTCTCTCGTTAGCGGAGGCAGCGGCAGCAGGGGTGGCGCAACGGGACGAAGCGGGGAGCGGGCTTCGGGCATTCCGGAAGGCTAGCCTTCCGGGGTCACGCTTCGCTTGGGAAGCAGACACTCTGCCAGCTGAGTTACTCCCGCTCGAATCACGCTCCCAGGGAGCGTCTGCCTTCCGGAAGGGCCTGTCGCATTGACGCTGGAGCGGAAAACTGGGAAGGAGGTGCCAAATGCGCAAACCACCCAGCCCAACCCCGATCCGGGTCTCGCGACCTGACCGACCGAGCGGCGCTCATCCTACAACGCCGCCGACGACCCCGGCAACGACCCCGCTCGCGGCCGACATCGCCAGCTTCCGGCGGCACCTGGCGGCGCGGAACCTGTCGCCCAAGACCGAGCGGACGTACATCGACGCCGCGCTCCTGTTCGAGACGTTCCTCGTTCGCCAGGGTCTGACCGCCGCTCTCCCTGCGATCAGGCGCGTGCACGTCGAGGCCTTCATCTCCGTCCAACTCGACCGCTTCCGGCCCGCGACCGCCCACAACCGCTACCGCAGCCTGCAGGCGTTCTTCAAGTGGGCGCTCGAGGAGGAGCTGATCGTGCCTCGCCGATGGAGCGGATGAAGCCACCGATCGTCGGGGAGCTGTTGGCCCCGATGCTCAATGACGATCAGCTGCGGGCCCTGCTCCGCGTCTGTTCAGAGGACCACACGTTCGCGGGCCGGCGCGACGAGGCGATCATCCGGGTGCTGCTCGACAGCGGTGCTCGCCGAGCCGAGATCGCGGCCCTGCGCTGGACGCCCGACAACCCTGATACGAACGACGTGGATCTCGATGCTCGCCAGCTACGGGTACTGGGCAAGGGCAGGCGGGAGCGCATCGTCGTCATCGGCCGAGAGGCAGTCAGGGCACTCGACCGCTACCTGCGGTACCGCGACGGCGGGAGTCGGTATGGCAAGTCGCTCCGGCCGCATCACGCCGCGCACCTGCCCAACCTGTGGCTCGGGCCCAAGGGCGCCTTCACCGAATCCGGGATGGGCCAGATGATCCACGAGCGGGGCGTGGCCGCAGGCCTCGGCGATCATGTCCACCCGCATATGTTTCGGCGGACCTATGCCCACAAGATGCTGGCCGGAGGGATGAACGAGACCGACCTGATGACTCTCGCAGGCTGGCGCTCGCGGACGATGGTTTCGCGCTACGCGGCGTCGGCGGCCGCCGAGCGGGCCACTGAGGTGGGCAAGCGGCTGAGCCCGGGCGACAAGCTGTAGGTCGCTGGCGCGCGAGTGCGGTCGTATGCAGAAACAGACGAAGAATGTGTGAGTCCTGCCTATGAGCGACCTCGTCGGGGTCTGCCGCTCGCCAGTGTGACCAGATGCGATTCCGACCGACGAGTCTCGCGGCCAGCTTATCGGCGCCCGCTGGTACTCGTTGGCCGGCCTACCTGAAGCGCATCGTTCGCCGCCGTGCCCAGGCCACCGAGTGGTTCACCCAATGGTCCCATGCCCCGCCTCCCGAATGGACCGTTTCGTTTGTTGCGAATAGTGCTAGGATCCTCGCAGGAGGCAAGAGATGCTGGCAGAGCGTCCGATCACCGCAGACGCCGACGAACGCCGCAGACTGAAGCTGATCGAGCAGGTCTTCAGTCGGTCGCAGGCGCGTCTGGTGGGTGCCGACGGCACCGCAATCGAGATTCCTGAGCCGCTCTATGAGGTCCTCGTGGAAGCGGCGAAGGCCCTGCGCCAGGGCAAGGCGGTCACGATAGTGCCCACAAGCCACGAACTGACTACGCAACAGGCGGCCGACATCCTGAACGTGTCCCGACCGCATCTGATCCGGCTGCTCGAGAGATCCGAGATCCCATTCTCGATGGTTGGCACGCATCGCAGAATCCGCTTCGAGGACATCGTGCAGTACCGAAGCAAGCGGTCTGCGATGCGCCGCAAGATCCTTGAGGACCTCACTCCGGAGGCTCAGGATCTCGGCATCTACCAAGACTGACCGGTGTACAGCGCGCTGCTCGATGCCTGCGTGCTCCATCCGTGGGCGCTGTGTCAGCTACAGCTCCTCATCGCCGAGCACGGGCTCTTCCGGCCGGTCTGGAGCGGCCAGATCCTCGAGGAAACGAAACGCAGCATCCTTCGGGCTCGTCCCGAGATAGAAGAGGAGCGCATCTCAAAGCGGATCGCCGCGATGAAGTTCGCGTTCGAGGACGCCGAAGTGTCCGAAGCTCAGGTTCGCGCTCGGATGGCGGCTGTACCCAGCATCGTGCCCGACCATGACCGGCACGTGGTTGCCGCGGCTCTGGCCGGCCGAGCCGATGTGATCGTCACCGCGAACATCCGCCACTTCTCCGGGCCAGACTTGGCCGAGCTTGGGATCCTCGTTGAGGGTCCTGACGACTTCCTTGTTGACCAGTGGTACCTGAGCGCACCGGCCGTGGCCGATGCCCTTGTTGAGATGGCACTTGCAGACGAAGAGGCCAGTTCTTTCTCCAGACGGAGTCCTGGCGCTCCTGGAACGCTCCGTCCCGTCGTTCGTCGCGATCGTCAGGGCCAGCCCTGAATGGCTCGATGCGTCGGCCGGCCTCGAGCAGCCTGAGGATGAGAAGGGGATCGCTGACGCGTAGTGGCCGGATCCTGTCTGACAAGAAGTGTGCCGGTATGGCGGAGGTAATTCGCGCGGCGCACTTATCGTGGCTGTCCGCCGAGGCGCGCCGACTTGCCCGGGACCTGCTCCCTTGCCGGAAATTGCCTGGGACCCGACGACCGCCCTCGTAGTCGGCTGCCGTCGACGACATCTGCTGCCGTACCTGGAGAGCTGACGAGCGTGTGGGGCGGCCGCCTTGGGTGAGCGCGATGCCTCGAGCCCGGATGAGCTGCGCCTCGAGATGGAGGGCCTCCGTGCCGAGAACCGGCGACTGCGGTCGCTGCTCGGGTTGGAGGTCCCCGAACGGGCGACCGCCGTGCCGCCGCCGCGCCCGCCTGGGAGCCCACGCTCTTCCGCGATCCGTTGGCGTCAACCGGCCGGGTGCCCGTGGACGGCCATTCGTCGCCGGAGGCCAAGGTCGCGCTCTTCCGGTCGCTGTTCGCCGGGCGCGACGACGTCTACGCCGCCAGGTGGGAGAACGAGCGCAACGGGAAGTCGGGATGGAGCCCTGCCGTCGTCGGCGGTCCGGCCAACGCTCGGCGGCAGGATCGTGAGTACCTGCCGCTGGACGACGGGATCATCGAGGCGCACCTGACGGGTCGGGTGCACGTCGGCCTGTACCCGCTCTTGCGCAACGACAGATGCCGGCTCCTGGCGTGCGACTTCGACGGCCCGACCTGGCCCCTCGACGCAGGTGCCTACGTCGACGCGGCGCAGGCTGCCGGGGTCCCGGTGGCCCTGGAGCGCTCGCGATCGGGCGAGGGCGCCCACGTCTGGATGTTCTTCAGCGGGCCGGTTGCGGCATCTGCCGCGCGGCGGGTCGGTGCCTACCTCCTGCGCGAAGCGATGACCGTGCGAGCCGAGATCGATCTCGCGAGCTACGACCGGCTCTTCCCGGCCCAGGACTTCATGCCGAATGGATCGTTCGGCAACCTGATCGCACTGCCGCTCCAGGGGGCGTGCCGGCGCCGGGGCACGACCGTCTTCCTGGACCCGTCGACGCTTCGGCCATTTGACGACCAGTGGGCGTTCCTTTCGGCGCTCGGTCGCAGCTCGCCCGAGGCGATCGAGTCCATGGCCGAGTCCGTGCGCCAGGTGGCCGCCGGCCCGCTGGAGCCCACCTATCGGCCGCCCCGTGGGCGCGACGCGCCGAAGGCGCCGGCGACGATCGTGGCCGATGCCGGGGCGATGCTCTCGATCGACCGGATCGGGCTCCCGCCAGCTCTGCTCGCGGGGCTCAAGCACCTGGCCTCGCTCCACAACCCGGCCTACTACGAGAAGGAGCGGCTGCGCCTCTCGACCTGGAAGACGCCGCGCTTCCTTCGCTGCTACGGCGAGTCGCTCGACCGTCTCCTGCTGCCGCGCGGCCTGCGCGAGGCGGCCGAAGCAGTCATCGCCGAGGCGGGCAGCCGACTCGTGGTGCGGGAGCAACGCCCGACCTGGCCCGGATCGACGTCCACCTGCAGGCGACGCTGCCGGCCGGCCAGCAGGACGCACTCGACGCGCTATGTCGCCATGATCTGGGCGTGCTCGTCGCGCCGCCCGGCGCCGGCAAGACCGTGCTGGCTGTGCGCGGTCATCGCCCATCGCGCGGTGCCCACGCTCGTGATCGTCGATCGCCAACCGCTCCTCGAACAGTGGCGCGAGCGCCTCGTGACCCACCTCGGGATGAACCGAAGGCAGATCGGCGTCGTCGGCGCGGGACGAAGCCGGCCACGTGGCGTCGTCGACATCGCGATGGTGCAGTCGCTGGCACGACGCGACGACATCGCCGAGATGACGGCGGGGTACGGGTTCGTGGTCGTCGACGAGTGTCACCACGTGCCGGCGACCACGTTCGAGCGGGTGGTTCGCCAAATCGGAGCACCTGCTTGGCTCGGCCTGACGGCCACACCATACCGGCGTGATGGGCTCGAAGGGCTCATCACGATGTACTGCGGCCCCATCCGGCACCGCATGGGTGAACGGCAGACTGGAGGACTCGGGCTTCGTCCGCGCGCTCGTTGTCCATCCGACCGACCACGTCGCCGCGCCGGCCGGGGACTGACGATGTCGGCGGCCCGGCCGGATTGTCGATCCAGTCGGTCTTTCGAGGCCTCGTCGAGGACGAGGACCGGACGCGGCTGATCTGTGCGGACGTCGCCGCGGCTGTGCGCGCGGGCCGCAACTGCCTCGTCCTGTCGCAGTGGACCGAGCATATCGCACGGCTCGGGACCTTGCTCGAGGAGCTTGGCCTTGCGGCCGACGTCTTGCAGGGCGGCATTGGCAAGAAGGCGCGGCGCCTCATCACCGACGACTTGCCGCAGCTCGATCCGGGGATGGCGTCGTCCTGCTCGCGACCGGCAGCTTCCTCGGCGAGGGTTTCGACTGCCCGCCGCTCGACACGCTCTTTCTCGCGTTCCCCATCGCGTTCAAAGGTCGCCTGATCCAGTACGTCGGTCGCGTGCTCCGACCGATCGACGGCAAGGCGCGGGTCGAGGTCCATGACTACGTGGACGCCCGCGTGCCCGTTCTCGCCCGCATGCACGCCAAGCGCCTGGCGGCCTACGCGAGCCTCGGCTTCGACGTGGGCGGGAGGCGGTCGACCCGGTCGTGACGGACCCCGGGAAGGCGACGCACGCGGCCACTCCGGGCAGAGCGCAGTGAACGGCGGCGCCCGCCCGCGCCTCGAAATGGGCCACGAGCGACAGCGTATAACTGGGTCAAAACGGAGGGGTCGCCACGAGGGGAGCCATGGCGATGGGAGGCTCAGACTTGGGGACCAGCCCAGGTCGCCATGGTCTCCGGCCTTGACCGCCACCCCTCCGCATCTATACTGTTCGCACTATGTTTGAGGATACGTCTTCGCCTGCTCCGGGGTTTCTGCCTATCGTCCCCGCGGCCAAACGCCTTGGCGTCACGCAGGGGCGAGTCCGTCAACTGATCAAGTCCGGCGATCTCCTCGCCAACCACGTTGGCGACATCTGGCTTGTCGAGAGTGAGAGCGTGGAACGCCGGATCGCCCTTGCGCCGGGCCATGGCCGCAGGCTCACGCCAGCTCACGCCTGGGGCCTATTGTGCATTGCTGATCACCAGCCGGCTCCGTGGCTCGATAGGTCCGCCCGGTACAAGGTGAGGGCTCTGCTCAGAGATCGCGGTCTTCGCGCCTTGAGTTCGAAGCTGGTCGATCGGGGTCTCCCGGTGCGGCTGCGATGCCACCCATCTCTTCTCCGGCGACTGCGCGACGATCCCCGCCTCATGTTGACCGGCGCCACGGCCGCGGCCGAACTCGGTCTCGGCCTGCTTGCTGGCGATGTCGTCGAGGCATACATCGAGGGCGGCCGGTTCGAGGAGCTCACCCGGGAGTATCACCTGCAGCCGAGCCGAGAGACCAACGTCGTGCTGCGTCGGGTTCGGGACTTCGCGGCTACTTGGCCGATCGCTCCCAATACGCCACTGTCGGCCATCGCGCTCGATCTTTCCGAGGATCCCGATCCGCGGGTTCGCGAGCTCGGGGCATCACTGCTCGACCGTATTGACCCGTGACTCAGCCGATCGTCATCCATTCGGCAAGCGAGGCCGATGCACACCTCTGGCGGCTGACCAAGGAGATCGCGGCCCTGTTCGCCGGCCTGCCATGGGTCCTCATCGGGGGTCAGATGGTCGCCATCCTCGAAGCTGAGCACGGGGTTGCTATTGGCAGGGCGACTGCAGACGTCGACGCGCTGCTCGATGTGCGGGTCGTGTCCACCGTCGCCCGAGATGCCGCAGATCTCCTCCGAGCCGCTGGCTTCGAGCCTGAGCGGATCGGCGAAGGACTGGCCTATCGCTTCAGGCGAGGTGCTGGCATCGTCGACATCCTGGTTCCCGACCATCTCGGTGGCCGAGCCGATTTGCGGACTGTGCCGCCCGGCATCACGCTCGAGGCGCTTGGTGGCCGCCAAGCGCTGAACCGGTCTCGCCGGGTTCAGGTGGACGCCGGGGACGGCGTCTTCGAGATGCCCATCCCTTCGCTCATCGGCGCGATCGTGATCAAGGCCCGCGTTACCGGGGCCAGCCAGACTGGCGCCGACAAACACCGTCGCGATCTCGCCCGGTTGCTGGCCCTGGTCCAAGACCCAACCGCAAGCCGAGATGAGCTGAACAAGGGTGAGCGAGCCTGTTTGCGAGCTCGCACCGAACTTCGGAGCGTCGATCACCCGGCCTGGCGCGGCATCGCAGGAGCGGAAGACGGCGTCTTGGCCCTCTCGATCCTGGGTGGCTCGTAGCCATCGCAGCAGGGGCTGGCTCGTGTCAAGTCGCCAACGAGCGACAGCGTATAACTGGGTCAGAAACGGAGGGGTCGCCACGAGGGGAGTTGCTGGCTATGGGAGGCTCAGGCTTGGGAAGCAGACACTCTGCCAGCTGAGTTACTCCCGCTCGGCGAGCAGGCGTAGTTATATCAGATCGCGCGAGAGGCGCGGAAGGGGGCTGAAACCGGGCCCTTGGATCACTCGGACATTCTGCTCAGTTGGCAGGCTCTGATGTTCGGGACCTCGTGCCGGGTGCGCGCCCGGAACGAAAGCGCATCCACAGCTGCGGTGGCGAATCCAGATCTACCGTGGCGTACTCGGGCACCAGGCGTCAGGCCTAACCATCTGCTAGAGTGAGTGGGTCGCTTATGTTCTGGCAGATTTGAGTAGGTTTTGAGCCGTCAGAAGCCACTTGAGCGAGACTGGGTTGGCCTAGCCGAGGCTAGCGGGTTGCTGGGCGTCTCTCCGGCAACGCTTCGCCGTTGGAGCGATGCCGGTCGCCTGCGGGTGTTCACGACCCCAGGCGGACACCGGCGGTTCTCTCGCGCGGCGCTTCAGCGCCTTTTGCCGGCCGACCGCTCGCGGCGCCCATCGCTCGGCACGGCCGGGCTGACTCCCGTCCGGATCGCGCGTGCGTACCGCCGGGCAAGCCGCGAAATCTCCGCGGAGCTTCCCTGGGTTCTCGCTCTAACCGACGAGCAGCGGATCCTGTTTCGCGAACGAGGGCACATCCTCGCCGCTGGACTCCTCCAGTATCTCGATGCCGGCCTACCAGAGTCCGCCAGGCACCATCTGAAGGAGGCGTCGGTCAACGCGGCAGAGCACGGCCGGGTCGCAGCCGAGCTCGGTCTGTCGCTAAGCCAGACGGTCGAGGGTTTCCTCCGCTTCCGCGCCCCATTCTTCCATGAGCTGGCCGCGACAGCCCGAAGGCGAGGCTTCGATGCGGGCGAGACGGCCGATCTCATGGAGCTGGCCGAACGAGGGATGGACCAGCTGCTCGTGGCCACGATGACCGGCTACAGCGTCCATTCGGTCCAGGGTCGCGGCCGCCGCGCTCGCACTTTCCCGGCGCCCGTCGAACCCGCAGACCAGCCCGCACGATAGTGGCAACCGAGCCGAAGCGCCTCGTTGCGCTCGTGACGCATGCCCGGCAGGTGCCGTCCGCGGAGAGGGAGCGGTTCGGCGCTGAGGCCCGCGAGTGGTCCGCCCATCACGCCGGCTTCGTGTTCGAGACCTGCCATCGAGTCGAGGCGTACGCCGTCGTCCACGAAGGCGAGGCCCTAGGCGCCTGCCAGATCCCCGATGGGGGCCGTCTTCACGTAGATGGGGCCGTCGTCCGCCATGCCATCGCCGTCGCAGTCGGGCGAGATTCCGTCGTCGTTGGCGAGGATCAGGTCCTTCACCAACTCCGTGAAGCCGTCACTATCGCTCGCGGCAACGGAACACTCGACCCGATCCTCGAGCGGCTGTTCACCTTCGCCCTCCGCGCCGGGCGGCGGGCTCGCTCCTGGCGTCAGGGTGGAGCGCCATCACTGGCCGATCTGGCGATTAGATCGATCGAGCGTCGGGCCGGGCCGCTTCGAGGCCGCGGACTGCTGGTCGTCGGCTCCGGGCAGATGGGAGCCCTCGCTGCCCGCGCCGGGCTCGCGGTCGGGGCAACGGTGTCGATCGCGAGTCGAACCGCGACCCGGGCCGAGGCGCTCGCCGTCCGACTCGGCGGACGAGCAGTGCCATTCGACCCGGGCGGGGCGCTCGCCGAGGTGGCCGGCGTCGTAGTCGCGCTGCGAGGTCGCTGGGGACTGTCATCAAAGACGGACGAGGAACTCCTGGCGAGCACGGCCATCGTCGTCGACCTCTCGGTACCGTCCGCCCTGGCGGAAGGTCTCGCGGTCTCGCTCGGTCAACGCCTCGTCTCCGCGGACGCCCTCGCCCTCGGCGAAGATGCGTGTCAGATCGCACTCGGCGATGGACTCATGGCCAGGCTCGAGACCCTCATCGACTCGACCGCCGCTGAGTTCCTGACCTGGTTCGCGGCCCATGACCGTCGGGAGACGGCACATGCACTCACCGCGCGCGCCAATTCCGATCGGCAGGCCGAGCTCGCCGAGTTGTGGCGGCGTCTGCCGCAGCTCGATTCGGAAGCGCGCCACGTCATCGAGGGCATGAGCCGACACCTCGCCGCGCGGCTCCTGCGCGAGCCCCTTGAGCGGCTGGGGCACGATCCCGACGGGCGCGCCGAACGTGCGGCCCGGGATCTGTTCGGCTTGTGAGCGCCCGAGAGATCCTGATTGGGACGCGGGGCAGCGCGCTCGCCCTCGCGCAGGCCCGGCTCGTCGCCGCGGCGTTCGAGCGCGAGGGCCTGCCCATCCGGCTGGTAGTCGTCGAGACCCTGGGCGATCGGCGGGCGGCTGACACGGCATGGGGCGAGGGCGCGTTCGTCGCCGCGATCGAGCGGGCTCTTCTCGACGGTCGCGTCGATGTGGCGGTCCACAGCGCCAAGGATGTACCGACCGACGAGGATCCGCGCCTCCGAATCGGCGCGTTCCTCCCGCGCGCCGACCCGCGCGACGTCCTGGTCGTCCGAGCGGACGCTCGCGAACATCGTCTTGACGATCTGCCGGCCGGGAGCCGGGTCGGCACCGACAGCCCGCGCCGTGGCGGCTTCGTTCTGGCGCGTCGCCCGGATCTCGTCGTCCATCCACTCCATGGCAACGTAGATACTCGGCTCCGGCGCCTCGACGATGGCGAGACCGACGCTCTCATCCTGGCTGCGGCCGGCCTCGAGCGCCTCGGACGCGTCGATCGAATCGCCGAGCGGCTCGATCTCGATGTCGTCCTGCCAGCGCCCGGTCAGGGCGCCATCGCGATCCAGATCCGCCTCGACGACGCGCGGCTGCTCAATCTGACCGCCGCGATCGACAACCCTCCGACCCGACTCGCCG
>CAVQNC010000006.1:0-12282 GCA_963713795.1 uncultured Chloroflexia bacterium | reverse complement strand
GCAACCTGATCCGAATGGCCCGCCGGGTCGAAGCCTGCTTCGGTCCAGGCGGTCGTCCGGGGGTCGATTGGCACGCGTTAGACCAGGATGGTCCGTGCCTTTACGACCCGCTACCACGCCTTTGGCGCGGTAGCGGGCCAGGCGGGCCGCCAAATGCGATCGCCCCGGGAAGGAGGGACCCGGGGCAATCGCGCGTCGTGCGGTTCGGTCCGATATATCGCGTGCCCGGCTAAGACAGCGGACCAGCGCCTCGTACTGGAACACCCAGCGATCGGCTGCGCTCCCGGCGACGCTAGTCCACTCGGCGAGTATTGTCAACTATATTGTCGGCGATACTGAGCACAAGGCGGGGTTCACTCCGGCCGATTGATCTCCGCTGTGGTACGGCTGCGGCCGGCGGAGTCCGCGAGGGCCTCTCGTCGATTTCGATCTCTCGATCCGAGCCCCGTGGTCGCTGAGTCCTTGTCAAAGTTCGGGTCAGCGACCATGTGTCATTATAATGGCGGCAATTACATTGACATTATTGTTGTCGATGCGGTATGGTCGAGCTGGCTGGGATTCCACGCGCGAGCGCCCGCTGCGCGACGGCTTACTTCCCCAGACGCTCGTGGCGCGAGAGCCGGCTGCCCAGTACCGGAGGCCTGAGCCGTAGTGAGAGCATGCGGCGGTGCGTACGTCCATCTCACGTTCGGCATGGTTGGATAGCTTCAACGTTGAGACGTCGATGACTGTCACAGGAAGAGGTGCAAACGTGCCGACGAGCAAGGCCGTGCTCCTGCGGGACATGCTAAAGAGGGACGAGATCTACATAGTTCCCGAACTAGCCGATTGCGCCGCGGCGAAGGCAGCCGAGATCAACGGCTTCAAGGTGATCATGGTCAGCAGCGGCGACCTGGCCTGCAGCTTGACTGGCATTCCCGATCTCGAGCTGTTGAGCCTCGACGAGTTCGTGGCCGTCACCGACCGAATCTGCAACATGTCGCAGCTGCCCCTGATCATCGATGCCGACGACGGGTTCGGACGGCCGCTCAACGCGTACTACGCCTGTCAGCGCCTGATGAAGGCCGGGGCCGCTGGTGTCTTGATCACCGACGCCGCCGAGCACGGCCGCCGAGGCGTCCTGCCGATAGAGCAGGCCGTGCTCAAGTTCAAGGCAGCTCGTGAGGGCCTTGGCCCGGACGGCTTCCTCATCGCCCGCGTCGACACGAACCCCGAAACCCAGTTCGAGGAGACGATGGAGCGGTCCCGCAGGTATCGCGAAGCGGGAGCCGACATGATCTGCATCCTCTGGATGCACCTCGTCCAGGGCGACAGGGTGGAGTTGTGCAAGAAAATCGCGGCCAGTGATCCGGGGCTGAAGTGGTACCCAGATCTCAACGCCCATGACGCTGAGGCCGGTTTGAACATCGACCATCTCGTCGAGTTCGGGTACAAGCTCGTGGGCGTCCATTTCTCGGCCCATGCCGCAATGCTCGCGATGCTGGACACGGGCCGTCATGTCTTCGAGAGCCGGACGAACACGTACGTGGAAACCCACTATCGCGACACCGGCTACAACATGTTCACCTCGATGTCCATGTTCGGACTGGCGGATGGCCACTGGCCAAATCTTGAGCGCAAATTCGTTGAGGATCCCGAGGACGCCATCGCCGTCCGCAACGCGAACTACTTCTGCCGCCCGGACGACAGGTTCTGACCGGTCGGCCCGTGGCTGACCCGGCGTCGACGATTGGGCTGGGGAAGCAAGCCCGGCCGTGTCGCTGAGTCTCCGCGAGCCGCCTGGTGGCCGGCTCCGCTGCGGTCCGCAGCTCGATCGGTCCACGAAGCCTGGTTCAGTAGGATGTACCGATCGAGGCGGGTGGTACCCGGATATGAAGCTGGAAGCTGATGCGGCGGCGCTGACCGAGACTACCTCTCCGGCGCGCCTGGATCCGCGCCCCGACCGAGGACCATCGAGCGGGATTGGCCTCCATTGGGATATGGTCGGATGAGCTCGGGTGACAGGCGATCACTCACGACGACGGCACGGGCGCTGAGACACCGCAACTTCCGTTTCTTCTTCTTCGGCCAGCTGATCTCCTTGACCGGGACGTGGATGCAAACCCTCGCTCAGGGCTGGCTCCTCGGCACGCTGGTCGGTTGGAACCAGGCGGTGGTCTACATCGGCCTCCTGGGCGTGGTTCAGTTCCTGCCCGTCCTGACCCTGAGCCTCTTCGGTGGGATCATCGCAGACATCTGGCCCAAGCGGATGACGCTGGTTGGCACCCAGACGGCGTCCGGCCTGCTCGCGCTCATCCTCGGCGCCCTGACGTACTTTCATATCGTCGCCGTCTGGCACGTATTCGTCATCGCGTTCCTGCTCGGACTCGTCAATGCCGTCGACAATCCCACGCGCCAGTCGTTCGTGGTCGAAATGGTCGGGGGTGACGACATGGCCAACGCAATCGCCCTCAACTCGGCCGTCTTCAACGGCGCGCGCATCGTTGGCCCCGCTATCGCCGGCCTGCTCATCGGCATCCTGGGAACGGCCCTCTGCTTCATTCTGAACGGCCTCAGCTATGGGGCGGTCGTGTTCGGTTTGCTGGCGATGCGCGAAAGCGACCTGCTGTCGGTTGATCGGCTGTCGATGCCTAGGAGCATCACCGCCGTCCAATCGAACCTCGCCGAGGGCCTGCGCTACGTCCGGCGCACGCCGCCGGTTCTGCTCGTCATCGGGCTGGCCGCGTTCTTCTCCGTCTTCGGCATGAACCTCAACGTCACCCTGCCTGTCATGGCGGCGGATGTCCTGAACGTCGGACCCGGCGGTTACGGCCTGCTATTCGCTGCGATGGGTGCGGGCGGCCTGGTCGCGGCGCTGGTGGTGGCGACGTTGCCGGGGCCGCGATTTCGTGTTCTGATCGGTGGAGGCATCGTGCTCGGGCTGGGCGAAATCGTCCTCGCGAGCACGAGGGTGATGCCGGTCGCGTTCGTCGCCGTTTTCGCGGCTGGCGTGGGTGCAGTTGCCTCGACGGCGAGCGCCAACTCGCTTGTCCAGATGGCGGTCCCGGGCCCACTTCGCGGTCGAGTGTTGAGTGTTTACACGACTCTGTCCGTCGGTTCGACACCCATAGGGAACGGGCTGACGGGCGGCTTTGGTGGTTTGTGGGGCACGCCGGCAGCTCTGGTCATGAATGGTGCCGTTGTCATCGCCGCAGAAGCAGTTGCGGCGACTGCGCTGTTGCGCGGCTATCTGAAGCGGGGCGGGGGCCCGGACGGCGAACCGATCGCGGGCGCCAAACCCGATGTACTCGCATCACCTCGAGGTACCGGCCGCGGCCTGTGACGAAGCAAGTCGATCCAGCACCATCGCCAGTTGGCCCGGCGTCCGCCGCGCCTTCGGTCCGTCGGTCCTGACGGTCGCCTACATATCCGCCGCTAGACGGATGGGAAGTGACAGTGACCTACCGACTCCCCAGCCCCACCTCGTGTCAAAGTGAAACCTACTGGCGACCACACGGACTTCAGCCGTCCCGTGGCCCCGCCTAACGCTCGGTGGTTCTGATCCACGGTGCCTCGCGCCCCGTCGCCAGGCGTGGGTAACCGATTTCGGTGAGCGCCCCGGGAACGTCGCCACCGAGCCAGAGGAGGGCCCTGCTGCTCGCCACGAGCTCGACGAACGCCGAACCATACCGCTCGATTAGGAGCGATCTAATCGAGCCGAACCGGCGATGCCCTTCCCAATACGTTCTCTCCCGCCAAACGAGGCGCCCGACCTCGGCCGTTCGGATGATGGTCCATTGGCGGCGATCCTCATCGCACTCCTGGTCCCAAATGAATACCGTGGGCGCAGTCAATCCGAGGTCCGGAAGATCGTGAGCGGCGCTTAGCTCCGTGGCCTTCATGGCGGTCTGCTCGCGTTCCTGCGCCTCCGCTTCCTGGAGGTCGGCTTGGGCATGCGGATTGCCCGCAGCGGCAGCTATACGGACGTCCGCAAACGAGGGAATCGGCGTACTCAAGAGCGTCGCGGCGCAATTCGGACAGTCATAAGTCGCGACGTTCGTGCGCGAAAGAATCGAGGGCGCGAGGTCGCGGTTAGCGCCCTTCCAGCCGCAAAGGTCGCATTCGCTCGAACCGTCAGGGACGAAATCGTAGAAGGAACCCAGGGTCTTCACGTCGTGCCTCTGAGTCAGGGGCCAGCAAACCTGCGCCCGCTCCAGCTGGGACCGGCGGACTCGGTCTTGGCATGATGTTAGCCCCCGGGTGCTGGCAATGTCGCCGCCGATGGCGCATTGCTCGGCCCCGCCGAACAGGAGCCGACTCTTTGGCGTGCCCGCAGGCGAACGCCGGGTCACTCCAGCCTCAGCTCGACTGGATCGATGTCGCACAACGGGTCAGCCCGGAACCGGGGGCTCGGGATCGGGCTGAAACTGGGCGCCGATCGCGAGGAGTCACTGGTTGGTCGGGCGGTGGAAGTGTCCACCGACGAACCTCTCTTCGGAGCGCGCAGCGCGGGCGTTGAACTGCTCGATGTGCCGATCGCTCCCCGAAGCCGATGACCTCGACGTCCGTCCTGTTGCATCAGACTCAGACCTGGCAACGGTATGGCCAACGACCGAGCCGCTTTCAGCTATCGGATGCCGCAGCCTCCTCACACCACTCGTCCTCCGGCAGTTCTGTCCATACACCCCGGGCGGCGTCGAAGGACTCGCAGGTGAAGCGGTCGTGGCCGGCCGGAATTCGAACCCGGTCGTCGGGCCGAGCTCCGGGCGGCCAGAAAGCGCATCCGAATACCATGACACCCAAACTCGGGACGCAGTCGTGCTGGGCCCGGGCGACCACTTCTCGCCCGTTGTTTAGGCCGACGCACCAGCGCCGCCAAGTCCCATCCGGTTGGCGCCAGTTGTACTCGCGATGAAGCGTTATCGGACGATCCCTGGCGGCTCCTCGATCGTCGAGTTCCAAGCTGGGTTCTCCACGTCCGTGGCCGTACGCCGGAGGGACGACGTCGCAGGGGTCGACGGTCACCGAGAAGCCCCGGCCGTCTAACGAATAGCACAGTTCCCAAGCCAACACGCTCGCAAGGCTAGCACCCGTGGTCACACGTCGCGTGTACTGCTCTTGTCGTTCGGGGGATCACTGGCTCGCCGTTGATCGGGCCGCCGCCGCAGAGCTCGTAAGCCGGATCGCGAGCCGGATGAGAGACAATCTGAGCAGCGGCGAGACGCTGGAACGGACCAGGCGCGACTATCTAGCCACTTCTTGACTTGGGACCTGGCTGGCCCGGTTGCGCCTTGATGGCCCTACCACGCTCAAGCCTCAACGCGGAAGAGTTCCAGGTGGACCGGATGGTCTGCGACGATGAGGGCCGCTCCGTGGACCTTCTCGCCTCGCAGTCGCAAGTCGATCCCCTCCCCGACCGATTGGCCGACCACGGCATCGCCGAGCGCGGCCTTCGCCCTACCGAGAAGCCTCCCCAGTGCGCCCTCGTCGGGATAGCGATGACGCGGTACCGGCTGCACGCCCGAGGTAACCGCACGACGGTGATCTACATACGCTGATGCGGCTCCCTCGACCAGGCGCGGCCATTGTCCGGCCAGAGTCGCCGAGGAGTCGAACAGCTCCAGCGCCACCAGGCGTCCGCCGATCCCGACGGCGAGGCCGCTCGCCCCGGCGGGGCATGGGAACGCGCCGACGAACGAGGCCAGGTCGACCGCCTCGCGCTCGTAGACATCGTGCAAGGCAGCCGTGGGCGAATGGACTGAGGCCCGCGCCTGCCGGGCCGAGATCTCGTTCCAGAGTGCACCCTGGTCGGCGGCGTAGCTCGGGGCCCGGTGGGCCTCGTTCGCCGCAGGCTGTCGCCCTCGGTCGCCCGCTCGGCCCGGGTCCGCTCGTAGACCTGCTGGTTCATCGCGGCCCGAAAGGCGTAGTCGAGCTTGCGCCCGCTCTCGAACCTGAAGCCAGCGTTCCAGCGCCCGGCCTCCAGGCACGACACCGGGATCGGCGTCGCCTTCGCAGCCGGAAGCCAGACCGAGACGTTGATGACCCGGTTCTGCTTACCGCCGACGATCGTGTCGCCGGCGAACAGGACGACCGGTTTGGTCCCGGTGAGCGCTTCCACGCTCGGCACCGTCCCGCCGCCGATCTCGTGCAGCTCGAGGCCGCCGTGCGCGGCCGCCGTCATTGCCGTGTCGTAGGCCGGCGGGCGCTCGACGTTCCAGGCCAGCGCGATCAGGACCAGCCCGTCGCGCGAGAGCGTGACTATCGGACGCACCGTGGCGAGGTCTTCGCCGACGATCCGCCGGGCGAGTTGTTCATCCATCCTGGTTGTCCTTTCCCCTTCGATCGGAGTGTGGAACGGGGTCGTGCCAGCTCTCCTGTCACGGGGCGACGTGGGTGAGGTAGATGCTTTGGGACACCAGATCGGGCCTGGCTAGCCGATCGAGCCGCAGCCCCCATCAACCGGCCGCGAGGCCCGCTCGGGCCAGAGCAGTTGCCGCCCGCTCGCCCAGAGCCCCGGGAGTCTGCTGCGCATAGCGGCGGGTGACGTCGGTCGAGCTGTGCCCGAGATACCGGGAGACCTCTTCGAGCGGCATGCCGTTGTTGACCAACATGGTCGCGGTGGCATGGCGGATGCGGTGTGAGCCGAAGCAGCGCAGGCTCCCGCCCCCGGCGTGGTAGCGGCGGGTCAGCATCAGCGACACCGAGTTCATCGTGAGGGGCCGCGGCTCACCCGCTCGAGCGGATAGGAAGAGCCAGCCCGGATCGCCGCCGGACTCGGAAGCAGTCGGGCATGAAGGCAGGAACGCGGCCCGTCCGTGCTCCAGGTAAGCCAGGAGGGCGGCCCTCGCCTCGGGATGCAGGGCCACTTCGAGAGTCTTGCCGCCCTTGGCTCGGCGAAACACGATGACCGAGCGCTCGAAGTCGACGTCGGATATCCGCAGCAGCCGGACGCTCGAGTTGCGGGCGGCGGTCGTGACCAGGATCGAGACCATGGCCCGGTCCCGCAGATCGAGGGGCCCCTCTCCCAGGCAGCCGCGCTCGAGCGCCTGGATGTCCTCCAGGGTCGCGCTCTTGGTCGGCGTCTCCTCCGATGGCAGGAGCGGATTGAGCGAAGCCCGCCGGCGAGACCGCCGGAAGGGATTGACCGAGAGGATGCCCTCGTCGACCAGCCAGATGGCAAGTGAGCGGATGGGCCGGACATAGGCGTTGACGCTGTTGGCGGACAGGGTCTGGACCGATCCGGCTGCCAGCGAGCGTCCCAGGGCATCGGGACCTCCCCGCCAGACACCCGATACCTTGGGCCGGGTACGCAGGTCGGTCGACATAGTCGACCAGTGTGAGGAAGTCCAGAGACGCCGTCGTAACCGGCAGGTCGTCGGCTCCCGAGCCAGTCGATGAAGCGGGCGAAGTCGTCGGCGTGCTTGCGCCGCGTGACCTGGGCCCAGGTCGACCCGAATGTCGCCGTGTATGTGGCGATGAGCGGTCGCAGTGGGAGGCCCCCGACGCGATCCAGAGCCGAAGGCCGCCCGAACGGAGACTCGCGGTTGCGCCGTCGTTACGGCGGTCGCAGCCATGGGCGCGCTTGCGATGAAGCGGCCGTCGAACGCTCGTGGGACCCCGCTCGACAGCGCTGACTTCGTGCTGTATCATGCCGTTATATTACGTCAGTATGACGCTTCTAGCAACCACAACCCTGGATTGGATCGATCCCGGGAGGAGCGCCGAATGCAACCAAATGAAGAGAAGTTCCGAGCAACGCTCCGGGACGTTCTCGAGCGCTCGGGTCTGTCGATGCGCGCCTTGAGCGCCGTCATGGGCCGCGATCCCGGCTATGTCGCAGCTCTCCTGGATCCGACCCGTCCCTCGCGGGCACGGCCGACCCCGGCCGATCTCGTGGCGGCCTCGGATGCCACCGGGATCGCGTTCGTGGAGTTGCTCGAGTCGCTCTGGGGGATCGAACGCTCGAGGCTGGCGACCGAGTGCGCTCGTCTCGACCCGGGCGGCCCCCTGGACAGGCGCCTCGACGCCCTTAGCGGCCCTGAGCGGGAGAGCGTGCGGGACTTCATCGACTTCCTGCTCGCTCGTCACGAGGGTGGCACCGCTCGGCGGCAGCCGGCGGCCAGGCATCGCCTGGAGTAGGCGGTCCTGAGACCGTCCGGGCGTGCGGCCGCTCCGGCCGGGCCAGCACAACGATGAGCCCGCCTGTCCGACGGCGAAGCCCCATCGGATCCGGCGCGCCCTTATGGCTCGGCCCGCACCGCCTTGCCGCCGCTGAACCGCTCCCAGCGGGCGAGTGCCACGTCGCAGTAGACCGGATCGAGCTCCAGGACCGCCCCCACGCGGCCGGTGCGCTCGCAGGCGACGAGCGTGCTGCCAGAGCCGGCGAAGAGGTCCAGGACGAGGTCGCCCGGGCGGCTGCTGGCCCCCAGGGCCCGCTCGATGAGCTCGAGGGGCTTCATCGTGGGGTGGAGCGGTGAGTCGGCGGGCCGCCGGATCTCCCAGACGTCGGCCTGGTCCCGAGCGCCGCACCAGTAGTGGGCCGCGCCCTCGCGCCAGCCATACCACAGCGGCTCGAAGGCGCGCTGGAAGTCGGCGCGCCCGAGCACAAAGCGGTCCTTGTGCCAGATCACGTAGTCGCTCCAGTGGCCGCCGGCCTCGGCCAGGATCCGCGACACGGACCCCAGTTCCTTGGAGCTCATGCAAACGTAAATGGCGCCGTCAACCGAACCGAGCAGGTTGCTCGCCCAGGAGCGGCAGAACGCCTCCCAGGCCGCCGGGTCGAGCGCGTCGTTGGCAATGCGGCGCCGGCGCGATCCGGGCCGCCGGCCGCCGTGGTCGCCGTATGCGACGTCGTAGGGCGGATCGGTGAACGCCATCGCTGCCTTCTGACCGCCCAGCAGGCGCTCCACGTCGACCGATCGGGTCGCGTCGCCGCAGCCGAGTCGATGGTCGCCGAGCAACCAGATATCCCCGGGCGCGCTGCGCGGCGTGCGCGAGGCCTCCTCGAGGGCCGCGTCGAGGTCGAAGTCCTCGGGGCGCTCCCGCTTCTCGCGCGCGTCGAGCGAGCGCAGCAGGGTCCGGATCTCCTCGTCGAGGAAGCCCGACGGGCCGAGATCGAGCTCGGGCACGGCCTCCAGCTCGGCCAGAAGACGGCCCAGTAGCTGGTCGTCCCATTCGCCGCTGATCCGATTGAGGGCCAGACCGAGTACGTGCGCCTGATTGGTGCTGATGTCGAGCCAGACGACCGGCACGCTGGCCAGGCCGCGCCGGCGCGCGACCAGCAGGCGCTGGTGGCCGCCGATGACGACGCCGTCGGCCCGGCGGGCGACGATGGGTGAGACGATGCCGAACTGGGCGAAGGAGCGGTCGAGCCGCTCGAGCATCGCCTCGGAGATCTTGCGCGGGTTGGCGGGATCCTGGCGCAGGCGTTCGATCGCGACGTCCTCTACGACCAGCGGTACAGAGATGCCGGGCTTGGGCGCGCCGGCCGGGCCGCTCACGCCCTCGGGCAGGGGTCGGTCGGGGGCGCGCCGCCGGCGGGCCGTGCGCTCCTGGACGGTGGTTGTGGGCTTGTCGTTCATTGTGGCCGCCTTGCTAAATGGAGATGTGGGCGAAGCCGGCCGACTGGCGAGGAGCACGAGCGATCGTCGGGCGACCTTCGCATTGACGATCCGCTCCCGGACCTCCGGACGGTCGCACCGCTCATGGCTGCTGATGTGGGCGGACTGGTCCGCGGTGAGACGGCGATATGTGCCTTTGGGGGCACCCTGGATCACGTTTACCTCCCGCCTTTCTCGAGCGGGCCGCACATCGATGCGGCGCGCCCCTAGTAGCCATCGTCGGAGCCGTACCGGCGCGTCAGACGATCGACCGCGTCGAGATCCGGACTGATCCGCACGCGCTCGATCCCTAGATCCTCCGCGTAGACGAGCTCCTCGGCCGCGACGGCTCCGAGGGCTTCCTTCGCCAGGCGGACGGCGCGCTCGAGGAACCAGCTGGCCATCACGCAGTCGTCCTTCTCGCCCAGGCCTTCGAGCCGGCCATCCTTCCAGCCAAAGGCACTGAGCTCGGCCTGCCACGTGCGGGCGAATGCGCGCGACTCGGCATCGCCGCACGGCATGACCCACTGGTCGGCCAGGAGCGCGAACTTGATGCTTGGAATGCCGTCCGCCAGATCGTTGCGGGCCCGGCCGGTCGTGTGCCCGAAGACGCGAGCCCGGATGTCCGGCAGGGCCCGAAGTGCATCGAAGAGCCAGCTCTGGAAGCCGTTCTTCTCGACGACCGCGACATCGACGCCGAACTCGATGCACAGTTCGTGCAGCAGGGCGACCTGCCGATCGAGGGCCAGGCCCTTGACCCGCCGCGCCGTCAGGACCCGCCGCCGCCCGGTCCGCCGCTCGTAGGCGGCGACGATGGCGACGCTGAAGTCGGCGCCGGCGGCTTCGGAGACGGCCAGGTCGACTCCCATCACGACCACTTCATCCGCCGTCCTGCGGTAGGCGGGCAGGAAAGTGAGCCCGGCGCCGGCCTCGAGGGCGCGCCCGGTGAGCTCGCGGGGAAAGATCGAGCCCGCGTCGTCACGCGGGTCGTTTTGATATTCGCGGCTGAAGATCGTGGGCTCGGCCTCTCTTAGGAGCATCAGCTCGCGATAGCTGTGGCGCTCCGGCCAGAGGGCGGTCTCGGTCTCGGCATCGATGGCCCGGTACTTGGCCCACTCAAATCCCAGGCCCGCGCTCGCCGGTGCGCCCAGCCGGTGCAGAAGATCGTCCTGGTTGAAGCTCGTGCCCACGACGATGACCTGCGCAGCGTGCATGGGCAGGAGCGTGCCCACGAGGTAGCGCCAGGTCAGGTCGCGCTGGTGCGAGCTCCCGCTGTTCTGGTCGCTCAAGATGTCGTCGAGGATGAGGAGGTCCGGGTGCAGCCCGCGGGTGCTGGTGCGGTAGGCGTGGACCGCCAGTTCGGCCCCGTTGGCCAGCCGGACGTGGCCGCCTGCCCAGGCCCGTCGCTCACGCCGGGTGATCGATCGGGGGCCGAGCAGGTCCCCGAACAGCCACTCGTTGGCAACGATGAGATCCATGAACCGGGCGACGGCGACCTTCGCCTGAGGCTGCGTGGCGCTGAAGAGGGCCGCCGAGAAAGACCCTATCGGGCCCGCCATCGGCTTCCCGGTCGCGGGGTCGCGGCCGTGGCGCCAGGCGCGCCACAGGAGATAGGCAAGAACGAATATCGACTTGCCATGATCACGAGGGGCGAGCAGGACAATTCGGTCACCCTTCAGGAACAGCTTGGCCCAGTCCTTGTGGTGGGCCGCGACCACGAGGGGCTGGCCCGCCGGGTCGAGCAGCCGGCTCATGAACAACTCGAAGCTCGCGTACAGCAATTGCAGGATTGCCCTCTCGGCCGGCAGGCGGCGAGTCGTCCGAGGATCGCGCGGTTCGCTCATGGCTTGGGGTCGTCCGCTGATCGGGGCCGGCGTTCCACGAAACGGGCGATGTCATCAGGAGAGGGAGTCTGTCGATCCCGCAGGCGATCGCTTGCCTCCAGGAGCCTTGGCACGAGGGTCTCGACCAGGGCCGGGTCGAGGACGACGCCTTCGTCGGCTGTGCCCGGACCATCGGGCGTCGCCCCTGGGACCGCCTCGTCGACGGCTGCCCCACGGGCCCATCGGGCGGGGAATCGTCGCTGGAGGAGCTCCATCGCCCAGCGCGGTTTGGTCAACGCCTCCCGGGTAATGATCCCGACGAGTCTGATCTCAAGCTCCGTTTGGGCCTTCAGGACGTCGTCGCGGAAAAGGGCGTGCGCCGGGGTCGCGCCGGCCATGTAGCGGTAGAAGGTGGCGGGAGAGAACCCGGCAAAACGGGCAGCTACCTCCGGAAAGGAGCCGCCCCGGATGGCCTGAACGAACCTGTCGTGCCGCTCCCTGGTGAGCCGTTCCGGACGTCCCATCGCTCGGCGCTCCATGCTCCGCTTGTTGGGGGCAGGCTCGCAACAAACAACAAGCCGGCCCCGGTACGCGAGCGATTTCCGCTCGAAGTCCCGGGCCGGCTCAAACGTCCGACTCATGGCTCGGACCCCTCCCGCTTCTGCGCGGGAGTGGGTTCCCAGATGGATATTAGGCCAAGTCGGCAAGCCCCGCAAGATGGCCGTCGAGCTCTCCCAGCCGACGGCCGGACGGGCATCTGCCGTGCCCTGTTTCCGTGCTCAGCTGACTCTCACAACTCTCGCAAGCGGCCAGTTCTGGGGCACACGGTCGGCCGCGGGGCGGGGAGGACAGGGCGCTGAGGACGGGGCTCTAAGTGGCTC